>CAXXSB010000007.1:0-48682 GCA_963664885.2 Sulfurimonadaceae bacterium | reverse complement strand
GACGCTCATCCACTCTATCTCGTCGCTTGAGGCGTTGGAGACGCGGTTTTGCGATTCCAAGTAAGCAAAGTGGGCACGTTTGCTTGAACTCTCGCACACCTCAAACCCCGAGCGCACCTCCATACAAGGGTTTTCGTTGGAGATTACCTGAATATGTTTTTCTAAATCACCGAGAGAACACTGCAAGAGAGGAAGCCACGTCTGCATCGAGAGGCGCGGCAGTTGTTTTTGTTTGAGAGAGAGGTTTTGTTTCATGGCATCTTCTTTTTTCTTCAAAGTATAATCGTACAGACACAATAAAGTATCAACTTTTTGTCTATTTTTTATACATAAATTGCAATTTTTGTTCTAAACATCCCTTTCAAGAATGAAATATGCATACTCCTTTATATCTCACATACAAGGAATTTATTATGTGCCATTCCAATCAAGAGTGCAAATCTATACGCAAAAATATCAATCTCTTATCGCTTGATGCGCATGAGATACAGGTAGAGGAGTGTTATGCATGTATTTTGGGCAACAACACCGAGGTCAATCACTCTATTCTCAGCCAAACGGACTACGAGGTGCGCCTCTCTTATGTCGATAAATATTACGAACACGTCAAAAGCCTGCGAAACCATCTTTAAAACTCTTTGGCATGAGATACGCCCCATGCCAAAGAAAACATTTTTTTGCACATAAAACTGCCGCTATTTTCCACTCTTTCATTTTTTGTTAAAAAAAATAGAAAATAATTTTCACAATCTAAACTTTTTTGATACAATTAATCTCTCAAACTAAGAAAAGGCTTATATAATGAAGTTTTCACGTCCAAAACAAACCGTTTTACTCTCTGCAATGCTCTCTTCTTGCGAGCTTTTAGCCTCTGCAAACCCACCCCAAAACTCACCTCTGGAAGGTCTTTACATCATCGCTTTCTCGATAGCCGCGGCGGGTGTCGTAGCGCTTGTGGTAGCTTCGTGGAGGGTCAAAAAAGTCAAACAAGATTACGAAAAGCTCCAGCAGGCAGGCAAAGAGCTTGAAGACAAACAAAACCAGATGGTTGCAAGCATGAGCGAGCATATCTACGGCATGGTCAAACAAGCGGTGGGGAGTACCGCGGCGATAGCAAGTAAAATCAAAACAAACGAGATCACCCAAGAGCTCTCGACCGTTATAGAGAACGAACACCGCCTTTTGGACATGGCAAACGACCTTATCGAATTTTTACGCCTCAAATCCAAACGTGTCGCCATCACCTCAAACCGATATATTCTCGACAATCTTTTAAACGACCTCACGGGATTTTTAAGCAAAAACCTTGAAACGAAAAACCTCGAACTCACCTACGCCATCGATAAAGCGATCCCCCAAGAGCTCATTGGAGATACCCTTAAAATAAGTAAGATTCTTTACAACCTTATGGACTATTCGGTACAGCAAGGTGCCGACCAACTTGTGCTGCACGTCTCCAAAACACGCGGTTTTAACAGAAATTTCGAGCTTACGTTCTTTGTCCATACCAATCTTCACAAAGATATAGAGAGCAATACCTCCCTCTTTAAGGCGCAGTACGACGAGGGCAAAAACCGTTACGAATCGCTGGGGCTTTTCGTGGCAAAAGAGCTTGCTTCGCTTATGGAGGGGGAACTCATCGCGCGCAACGACAAAAACGGGGATGTAGAGTTTTTGTTTTCGATGCCGTTTATGTATCCGGAAATTACACTTGAACACACCATTGATGCACGGCTTTTACACAAAAACGTAGCGATTATAGACAACAACTCCGACTATGCGCAGGCTTTAAAGACCATGTTTGAAACCTTTGAACACCGCGTAAACGTTCTTGACCCCAACAAATTTTTAAAACAGCTCCACGAATCAGAGCCTTTGGATATCATTGCGATGGATGAGAAACTCTTTAGCGCCGAAACGATCAAACAGCTCGAAAAAACACCCTGCTACGAACATGCCAAGATCGTCGCACTCAGCAATTATCTCAGTAAAAACGACACCCACTACTACACGAAAGACGCCGATTTCAAACTCTATAAACCCACCACCCGCGAAGCGCTTTGTATGCTTCTAGAAAAAATCTATCTGCCAAAAGAGGAGCAAGTCGCACACAAACGCCACCATGCGACCCATCTTAAAATTCACACCGATGCTTTTGCAAAAACCCCCGACGTCACGAGTGAAACATTTGCCCTCTTCCAAGGTGCAAAACTCCTAATAGTAGAAGATGATATCATCAACCAAAAAGTGGTCTCGGGCGTGCTCAAACACTCCCAAATGCAGATCGACATTGCCAACAACGGCGAGGAGTGTCTGGAGTTTTTAGAAAAAGAGAAACACTACGACATGATCCTTATGGATATCAACATGCCAAAGATGGACGGCTACACCGCAACCAAAATCATCCGCCAAGATGCCGCCTACGATGCGATCCCTATTATCTCTCTTACCGCACTTACCTCGCCCGATGAGATCGCAAAAATGTTTGAAGTGGGTATGAATGCCCATCTTGCCAAACCGCTCCACAAAGCGCAGCTCTTTACCGCGCTCGATATGTTCTTGCAACAAACGGGGGAGGTGCTTGAACTGCCTAAAGAGGAAAAACCAAAAGTGCTCACCTTCGAGGGGCTCGATATACAAAAAGGGATCGTGCGCGCCAATGGCAACGAGGAGTTTTACAAAGAGGTTTTGCGCGAGTTTCTTGAAACCTATAAAAACAGCGCACAACTCTTTGAGAAACTCATCAACGATTTCCGCTACGAACAGGTGAAGATGTTATGTTTGGATATCAAGGGGTTATCGGGCTCCATAGGTGCTAACGAACTGCATGATCTGATGATGGATATCCATCAAAAACTGATCTTTAAAAAGTTTGATATGCTCGCTGATTATGTCAAACCTTTTTACGAAAAAAACGGCCGTTTTAAGCCAAACGATAGAGAACTATATAGAGAGTTAGTAAAAAAAGATGTGGCATGCAGCTTTGCTACATGCCAAGGGGATTTTTAGTATTTTAAACGTACCAAACCGTTGTGCCCTACGATTTTCATCTGGCATGAAAGGCGCGCTTTTGGGCTTGTTTCATTGAGCATCTTCATAACCTTTTTCTCTTTTTCGGTCATCTCGCTCAAAAACTCCATTCCCGATTCTATCATCACGATACATGTACCGCATTCGCCGTCGCGGCATCCAAAAGGAAGCGCGCTTCCCGAAGCCTCTACGATATCCTGAATCGTTTTTCCCGCTTTGACGTTAACCGCCAAAAAGTCGTTGATGATCTCTACACGTGTTGTTGTCATTGTTTCTCCTGTGATTGTGTGTCAATTCTCAAAAAGATGGCTTCTCTCCTTCTCTTTGGGATTGCTTTTTGGCGCGGTGTTGTTTAAGCCATGCCAACTCTTGGGCTACCTCGTCGTAGCCGTCTATATCCTCGATCGCTTCGAGTTCCGCTTCGCGACACCCGTAGGTGTGCCCCTCTTCTATAAAATGCACCTCATAGATGCGGATCACCTGAAGCCAGTCTCCGATAAACTTTACATACCCCTCGGCACCCACGGGCACCAAAACGGCATCGCTCTCATGAAACGGATTGGATCCGTCGTTTTTTATAGGTTTAATAATCCGAACCCTCTGCCCCAACCTAAATACGGGCAGTATCTCATCTTTAGTGGAAGCTGAGATGAGTTTGGCTTGTGCAGGCGTGAACTCCATGCGATACCCCCTCTACTTCGTTGCAGTTGGCGGCGCTAAAACAGCTCGCACAGCCGCTTGGTTTATCAAACATCGCCCACACTTCGGCGGCGGAGGGAGCGTAGCCGTTTTCAAAACTCTTATAGACGCTCAACAGCGCGAAACGGTAATATTCAAGCTCTTTCTCCTCCGAATCAAACGTAGCGCTTTTTGCTTTTTCAAGCATCTCTCCGTACTTTTTCATGATATGAAAGCGCTTTACGTACACAAGGCGCGCATCGTATTCGATCCCGAAAAAATCGAAAAAATCCTCCGTATCCCTCAGCTCTTCAAACTCTGCAAGTCGACTCATCCGTGACTCCTTTGTATCTTTACTAGTGCTGCTATTGCAATTTTCGCTCTTACATGCCATAAAAAATACGACAAATTTGTCGCTGCCTCTTTACAATCCCATCTCTTGTTTGAGTTGTGCGGCCCAATTTGCCACACGCTCTTGCGTTGCGTCTGCTTGGTTGATGGCATCGATCGCCAGACCGCAGAGTTTGCCCTCTTTTTCAGCCAAAGAAAACTCGTACTCGTACCCCTCTTTAGAGATATACCCAAAACCGACGCTCGCTCCGCACTCTTTAAAAACATCTTCCATCTTTGCCAAAGCGCTCACAAAATGTTCCCCGTGCGTCTTTTGATCGCCCGCTCCGAAGAGAGCTACTTTTTTGCCGCTAAGATCGGGAGCGTCGTTTTGCATCTCATAGAGCGGATCGACCCAATCGCGTTGGGGATCACCCTGCCCCCACGTCGAACTTCCTATGAGCAGTACGTCAAAGTCGTCAAACTGATCAAGCCCCTCAAAATCATCTTCCATATTGACAAGTTCGCTCCCTTCTAAAAGCTCCTCCAACATCTGGGCCGCACCCAAAGTGACACCGCCGCTGCTACCTACGAATATCCCGATCTTAGCCATTGTTTTTCTCCTTGCATGGGATGTATTGATTATATGTTGCAAAAGATTTATCCAGGAGTTTTTGCCCCTCCTCATAAAGCGCCTCTAGGGTGCGGAAACTAAAACGGTGCGCATCTTTGAAGTATTTATCGACAAGGACTATTTTGTCGGTTAAAACGACACAGCGCCCAAAACCCTCATGGCTCATCTCCATTACGACGTTGCACATCACCCCGCTTTGACGCTCAAACGCCAAAGCGATCGCTTTGTAAATCATCTTGATATCCCCGATAAACATCTCGTCGATATCCGCAATGATAGGGATCTCTTTAAGCTGCTCTTTGGTTTTGACATATTTTTTTGTTAAAAGCTCCTCATCGCCGAGTTTTGCCCAGTTGCCAAACTGATCGGTTGCGCGGAGCTGCCGCACGAGTTCCGTCGTAAAATCGTTCATAATCTCCCCCTACTCTGCCCAACGCACTAAACGTACGTCATCGGGTGTCGTGATGTTGAGTATCTTGCGAATCCACGGCGGAGGGTTGCCGTTGAGCATATCTACGAGTTCGGTTAAAACCGATGCAATCGCTCGAGGCTCTTGCACCTTCATGGGGCTGATACCGCCGCAGATTACCTTCGCCGCCGCCGTACCGCCGATAGATTCGCAGTACATAATATTGACCCCCTCAAGCGCTTTTACTTTAAAGTCGGTTTTGTCGTCCCCCTCCATCGCATCGGTATCGGTTTGCACCACGCCGCTGAGACTAAAACCCTCTTTTGCGACGTTATACACCACAAACTCCCTCGCACCTCCGAAGTGGGCGTTGATGTTTTCCATATCTTTCGTCGCAAACGCGACCTTAATCCCATCCGACATTTTCGTATCCCCCTCTATGGTAATTTTTTGACCTCTTTGCATGTTGCCTTACCTCTTTTTAGTTAAATAGATACACAATATCCATGCTTATGCAAGTTTCGCTCTAAGCAAACAAAAACGGGGGAAGACAAAAATGTATATTCAAGAAATTTGACGCAGAGAAAGGGTTTAAATAAAAAAGATTGTCACGCTAAGTAGAAAGTTGCCGCATGCTATGAGATAAAACTCTCTGTGAGATTCCATCTACAGATGTAGATGGTGCTTCACCTCTCTAAGCTTATTAGCCACCTCAAACAAAAACAAAGTGCTTCCCTCATAAAGGATATCGCTTTTGAGCGCGTTGCCCAGCTCTTCATAGTTTGGATAACCGCGCAACACTAAAGCGATCTCTTTCTCCTCCTCATGCAAAAGCCTCTCTACGTGGAAATTTCCAACGACCAGATCGACGTTGCAAAAGTGTTTTTGCGCATCTTCAAGATCCCCTACAAAAACATGCTCCGCTTTGATGCGCTCTAAAATAGGGCTGTAGGTGGTTGCAACCACCGCCTCTATGGTGCCGCCCACGCTTTGCAAAAGTTCGCATATCCCAAAGCACATATCGCTCTCGCCAAGCACTACAAACTTTGAGGAGCCTATAAGAAAGTGGGTATCGAGCATCGCATCTTGCAACCTTCCCCGCCATCTTTTTATGTTTGGTTTGGGGTCAATATGGCGTATCTGCATCAAATACGCTACAAATGCGTCGCTGTTTGTAAGCCCCGCCAAACTATCAAAATGATGCACTCGGATCGTGTCGTTTTTTGCACTCAGCGCATTTGCCGCGGCTTTCATAGACTCGCCGATAGTTATGGCATGTGCGCAGGTGGCAAGATAGCGGATATCCTCCAACGTTATCCCGCCCGCACCGAGTTTCCCCTGCCCCTCGCTTAAAAATCCGTCAAGCGACGTAGAGAGATCGGGACATGCCAAGACTTCAAACCCGAAACTCTCACAGAACTCTTTGAGCTTTTCGGTCTCTAGCGGGGTAAAACTTACATGCACGAAAAGCACGAGTTTGTTTGATTGCGTCGTTTGGGCGGGTTGCGTATGTTGCTCTATAAGCGCTTTGACGCTGAGTGCCCAGCCGCTCTCCAAGCCCCCCTCGTAATCGGGCGTATGTACGTAAGCGTAGGGAAGTTCGACGTACGGGGCGATGCTTCGTATATCATCCCCTTTGGTTTCAGTAAGCCCCGTGGAACAAAGCCCTATAAGAGCCGGTTTCATAGCGGGATTTTTTTTGGTGATGTTTTCTATCGCCATAAGTATCGAATAATCCCCGCCGTCTAAAACAGCCGTGATGTCGCTTACCGATGTGTTATACACCGCTATGGGTTCGTTGAAATGGCGTGTATAAAACACTTTCGTGTAAGAAGCGCACCCCTGCGCACCGTGCATCAGGGGCAGACAATCGGCTATCCCCAAAAACGCCAGCGTCGCACCCATAGGCTGAGAGAGCTTGATGGGGTTGACCTGAAGCGGTTTGTGTTCATGTTTGCTTAGCGGTATCGCCTCCATTAGCACACCTCCCACGGAGCGGATACGGCAACGTTTTTAAAGACGGGGTTTGCAAAAGCGTGTTTTAAATCCTCCGCTAAATTAAGCAAGCCGTTGTAGCCGCCGTAACTCACCTTTTTCTCTTGATTTACGTCGATAAAGGAGATTTTTTTCTTCAGCGCGGTGTAGAGGCTTCGCCCCCCCGCCAGTAAAATATCCGCTTTTTTCTCATCTATCACCTTGGCTTGCTGCGAAGCGGGCGCGTCCATGAGAACGCCCCCCTCCCCGAGGTACTCTTTTGCTTTTTCGATATCCTCTTTGGTCGATTTGCGAATCGAGGTTGCCACCACCTCTATCCCCAAATCTTGCAACCCAGAAGCGATCGACCACGCCTTGTTGCCGCCCGTGTTTAAGACCGCTTTTTTCCCTGCAAATAGTTGTTTGTAAGGGAGAAGTTTTTCTTCAAGTGCCGCCTCATGAGATGCCAACACCTCTTTTGCTTTTGCGATAAGAGAGGCATCGCCCAGAGCTTGAACAATCTGCATAATTGCGTCGGTCGTGTCGCGCTTGCCGTAAAACGAAACAGAAATATAAGGGATGCCATAGCGCTCCTCCATCTTGCGGCAGAGGGTTATAAGAGACTTGGCGCACACGATGACGTTGAGTTTCGCACGGTGGGCGGTGCGTATCTCCCCCACGCGTCCGTCTCCGCTTAGCGAGCTTAGCACCCGCACCCCTATCTCTTCGAGTAGAGGCAGATACTGCCACATATCGCCCGTGACGTTATAGTCGCCGATAAGATTGATATCATAGGGCGAGAGATAAGCGGGCTCTTTGGTTCCTATGAGATGCTCTAGCACCGCTTCCCCCGCCAGACGCGAACCGAGGTTTTTCCCCCCCACAAATCCCGCCGCATGCACGGGAACGATAGGTATGGCATGTCTTTTTGAAGCGATAGAAGCGACGGTGTCGATGGTGTCGCCTATCATCGCCGTCACACAGGTGGAGTAGATAAAAATCGCTTCGGGAGCGTAGTGTTTTACGATATACTCGATGGAGGCTTCAAGCCGCTTGTCGCCGCCGAAGATGACATCTTGGGTCGTGATCCCCGTGGTAAATCCCATATGGGTATGGTTTTTCCCGCCGTAGGAGCTTAACGTCTCTCTCGTCTCCCAAGAAGCCCCCAGACAGGTTTGGGGACCATGCACCAGATGCACCGCATCGGCGTAGGGAAAGAGCGATATCTGCGCCCCGTCAAACGCACAACCACCCGCCGCCGTTCCCGGCTTTGGCATGTCGCACCCCTCCCCCTTTTTTTTCTCTTTGTTATGCGAACACGCACTCTCGTTTAAAAGCTCTTTTATCTTTGCACGGCTTACCATCGGACACCCCTTTGGAGGAAATATGAAGTGCTTATGCAAGTTTTGTTCGAGATGGGGAAAATGATTAAACAAACATCAAGTAATCAGAAAAGTTATTTTTGTTACCGTAATTATATAGGTTTTATTAGCGTGCTAAAATTGAACACAGCTTATCTACCTCTTCACACTCTAAGCGAACTTTTGCTAAATTATCGGCAATTTTTATAGCATAAGGTTTGTAAATACTTAAATCTTTCTTGAATTTTTTATTTTGAGTCTTCGGATCAATATATGAAGCATAACCAAGTTTAATTAAGCGTTCTAGAACATCTTGTATATCTTCAAAATCAAAGTTATTTGGTAAATCCTGAAAAATCTCTTCCATTCTATCATACGTTGCTAAGATCCAAGTTTCGGTTGAAGATGTAGAGAGTAAAAAATAGATTTTTTCAGGAGTCTGTACTTCTCCTAGCCAATGGAGTAAGGCTCTTTGGGCAAAGTTTTTTCTTGACTTTTTTGTCGAGCCACTATAGCTAGGAGTTAAATCTTCAATATACTCCACAATATCAGTATCTATTTGAATTATTAAACCATCAGCATTTGCAATAGCTATTTGTTGTTTCCAACTCTTTCTTTTAGCTGCTAGAGCCTCAATAGAATTGGGTTGCATGGTAGTGGTGTTGCCGTATAATCTACACCACCGCCTAACTTCCTCCCATCCATGACTCGGATAACGATTGGTTGTAGCATCTTTTTGAGGAGAAAGTTCTCTAATCTCAATCTTTTGTTGTTGATCAGTAGCAATTTTTTTTGCTATTTTATCTATTACGAGTATATCCGTTGGACCTTCTGAGACGAGAAGATATAAACTAGAACTCATCAAAATCCTTTAGGCATACCACCGATTGCACCGGACAACCATATCTCAGAAAGTTTCATTCCGCCGTATTGCTCTTCCCATTCTTCTTTTGTCATATTCTTCGGTGGTTCAATCCGTTTTAACTCAGTTTGACCAGTTTCAGATCTTGCAACGACAAACAACCTATGACTTGAATTAAATAGATCAATTGCATCCAATGTAGTAGGATTATGTGTTGTTAAAAACATTTGTTTCTCTGGATGCTTATTTAATATATCTACTATCTGAGTCATTAATTGTCTAATCAGACCAGGATTTAATGTACTGTCAATATTGTCTAGTGCAAAAATATCCGGAGCATCTTCATGAATAAGAAGCACTAATACAAATAAAATATACAAAGCACCTTCACTGACATCGTACGCATATAATTCATTAAAATTAGTTTTCATAAATTTATCTTTATAGGTAACCATAATATTACCTATAATACTTGTTTCAGGAGCAATCGTCGTATTAATTTTAGTTGTAGTTCCAATCATTTGAAACCAATCCAATAAATCAAAAAAGCGCTGTAATTCGTCGCGGCTACTATTATTTATAATCTCAGTTAGTGCTTGGGCTAATCCTCCACCGTATAAACCTAAAGGTTCTTGAAAGCTATTATCAGCCGCAACACCTCTAAGGATAGGAGTTGATGGTGAATAAATGGCAAATTTGCTCAATTTATTAATCGTGCTATTGTAATCACCTTCATAGTTTTGAAGGACACTTAGAATGCTTTTATTGTTTGTAAGTTTTGGAATAGAATTGTCAAAAAGTGTTGTACCGGCACCTGAACGCCCAGCCAATTTTTTTGTTTTATATTTAAAAATTTCAGAAAAATATGATAAAGATTCTTTATTAGTATGAAGTTTAAAATTATATAGGTATTGATTCGTTTTAATATTAAGTTCAAAATGCTTTTTTCTGTCTACGTTGCGGAATGAACTTCGAAATATTTCAGGAGAAGATAATCTTGCGCCTCGTGAGGAAAGTTTTTGATAATCAACTCCTCCGTCTGCGGAAGCGGAAATCATTGCAAGAGCTTCCAAAAAATTGCTTTTACCCGCTCCATTTGTTCCAATTAGAACATTCAGTTGTCCTAATTTTATTGTTTGATCATGAATAGATTTAAAGCCTTTTATTGTTATTTCATTAATTATTTCCACTTCAATATCCTGTTCTTTTGATTCAGAAGAAATTATATCTAAACATTTGCGATAAAGATTTTTCACAAAGTCTTATGTGCGCAAAATATCACAATTCAAGAAAGTTTTGCTCGAATCAAGTTTTTTACTCCACCAAAATCAAATGGTTCGGTAATTCGTCGCGCTCTGCTTTGGCATGGGGGAAATGTTCGGTTAAAAGGGTAGCTGCTTTTTGGATCGTCTCTAGGTAGCCTTGGGCGATCTTGCCCTCTTTCACGCGCTCTATAAAGTTTTGCACCGCTTCTTCCCATAGTGCGTTGTCAATCTTTTGCGCTACGGCGACATCGGTGATGATCTCGACATATTTTTCCGCTTCGCTCACAAAAAGCATCACCCCTGCGCGGTTATTCGTGGCATGTAGCCCCAAAGAGACAAAATGGCTCTTCGCCGCGGCTGCTGCGCGCTTTTTTTTGATAAAAGCAGGGATCAGCGCCATTTTTAGAGAGGGTATCTGCACACATAAAGCAAGTACGGCAAAACCGAGTATCTGCCATATCTCAAGCTCTTGTGCACCCATGGCGCCCGTAAAAAACTGCGCCGCCCACGAGATTCCCAGCGCACCTGATGCTGCATACAAAAGAGGGATAAAAAAATACCCGTCACTCTGTTTTGCTATCACCGTAACGATCTCTGCACTGCTTTGTTTCTCAAAAGCTTCGATCGCTTCTTTTATTTGTGTTTGTTCTCTTTCACTCACCATATACTGCATTACCAACTCCCCGATGCACCGCCGCCGCCGAAGCTTCCGCCCCCGCCGCTAAAACCTCCGAAACTGCCGCCGCCAAAGCTTCCGCCCGAACCTCCCGATGAACTCCATGTGCCGTCCGAACTGCCTAAAAAATAGGATTTTATAAACATTACGACCGCAACAAAAAACGCCAAAAGAAACAACGGCACCATAAACCACGTTATTACTCCATATACGATAGAACTGACTAAACTTGAATAAAATTTCGAACTCTTTTTGTTTTGCATCACGAAAAAATCTATGAAAAGATACAAAAAGAACAAAATCGTAAAAGCACCGCTGAACATATTTGCCGTCTCTAGATTCGTGTAATTGAAACCTTCCGATCTTTTTGGGGTGTATTCCCCTTTGAGCGCCGCCAAAATAGCATCCGTCCCGTTCATGATCCCCTCGACGAAATCACCCTTTTTAAACGAAGGGAGTACCACCTCTTGGATAATATCGTGCGCCGTTTTGTCGGTCATCACCCCTTCCAAGCCATACCCCACTTCGATGCGCACTTTTCGCTCATTGGGGGCTACAATGAAAAGCAGACCGTTATCTACCCCTTTTTGCCCGATCCCCCAGTGGCGCCCTAATTGGTAGCCGTACTCTTCGATCTCGTAGCCTTGAAGCGAGCGGAGCGTCACGATCACTATCTGATTGGTCGTGTTATTTTCGTGTTGTTCAAGCATCTGCGTCAAAACAGCGAATCGGTGCGTATCTAAAAGCCCCGCTTCATCGACCACTCTGCCGCTTAGTTGCGGGAATGTGGGCGCACCGAACAAAAGCGTGCTCAAAAAAACAAAAAGAGCCGCAACCCTCCATGCCAAGACGGGAGATTGCATCTGCTAAAAATCCACTTTCGGTACGTTTTGTTCCTGTGGCGTCGCGGTGAAATTCTCTTTTACGCTTGCTTCGGGGTGAAAAATCGCCGCGACCCATTTTCCTGGAATCGTGCGCAACTCAAGGTTGTAGCTTTGCACCGTTGCTATGTAGTCTTTTCTGGCAACCGCGATACGGTTTTCGGTGCCTTCAAGCTGTGACTGGAGCGCTTGGAAGTTTTTGTCGGCTTTGAGTTCGGGGTAGCGCTCCACCACCACCATCAAACGAGAAAGCGCCGAGCTTAGCGCACCCTGACTTGCTTCAAACTGCGCAAACGCTTCGGGATTGTTGAGCATATTCGCATCCACGTTCATCTGCCCCACTTTGGCTCTTGCCTCGGTTACTTGGGTGAGCACCTCTTTTTCGTGCGAGGCGTACCCTTTGACGGTAGCGACGAGGTTAGGTACCAGATCGGCGCGACGTTTGTATTGGTTTTGTACCTGCGCCCATGAAGCTTTTACACCCTCATCAAGCTTTGGCACGTTGTTGATGTGGGTTGCAATCATCACGACGATCGCAAGAAGGACGGCGATTGCAACGCCGATAAATAGATTTTTCATGTTATATCCCTTGAATTTTGGGTGATTATAACCAAAAAAAACTTGTATAGTTTAAAAACTTCTCTCCATGCCAAGAGAGACATTGCCACGCATGCCACTTTCATTGTGCAAAAACAAACCGATTGCGTCCGCTCTCTTGTGCTTTATAAAGCGCATCGTCGTTTTTTATTTCTTATATTTTCCATCCGCTCATGATCTCACCCGCTTTTTTGTACTCGAAATCTTCGGTTGCCTCTCTCCAACTCTCTAACTCTTTCTCCTCTATTTTGCCGCGAAGCGCTTGGAGGAGTTGCTCTTGTTTTTGCGAAGGAACAATCGTGTTCTCTGCCAGATCGTTTCGAATCTCTTCGAGCAGACGCTCCGACTCCTCCGCTCCAAGGGGCTCATCTGCGAGGTTGCTTTCCTCTTGGCATGTAAAACTATGCAGCTGCTCTTGAAGCAGTTGCAGCTGTTCTTGGAGCATTTTTTGAAGCGGGGCGGGTATCTCTTCGTTTCTTTTATAAAGTGCATCTATCTCAAAAGCACAGCTATAGAGCCGTTTGGCTCCCATATTTCCGCTGACCCCTTTGAGCGCATGCACAAGCGCGGGAGCGCTCGGATCGTTTTGGGCGATCTTTTGCGGCAACATGCCAAACTCGTTTTCAAGCTGCACAAGAAATTTAGCGACAAGTTTTTCTAAAAGTTTTCTATTATTGTTGGCGATATCCAATGCATACACTTCATCAAAAACAGGTGTATCGTTTTGGAGTGCTTGCGGGAGAGACACCTCTTTGAGCGTGCGTCCGCTCCAGTAAGCCGTTTTTTTGTAAAGCAACGCTTTTTCGATCGGCTTGCCTAGATGGTCGTTCATCCCCGCTTCAAGAGCTTTTTGTTTATCCTCTACCATCGCCGCGGCGGTCAGCGCTATAATCGGTATATCTTTGTTTTGCTCACGTATCGCACGGGTTGCTTCGTATCCTCCCATAATAGGCATTTGAAGATCCATCAAAATAAGATCGAACTTATGGGGGTGTTCTCTAAACATCTCTACCCCTTCTTTGCCGTTGTTTGCCACATACACCGAAGCTCCCGTAGCATCGAGCATCATCGAAGCAACCTCTTGATTAAGGGCGTTATCCTCTACAAGCAAAATACTCACCCCGCGCATATCGGGTATCTGACTCACGGCGATCTCGTCCGTATTCAAGCCATCGCTGCCCTTGATAGCGATCAACATATCAAAGAGACTTGAACTTGTAACCGGTTTTTTCAGAAAACCCGCTAAAGAGAGTTTCTCTTTTTCAAGCGCTTCAAGGTTATAGCCGCTTACCATCAAAATCGCAGGAGGGTTATGTTGCAGCGCCATTTGCTTTTGCATATTCTCAAGCTCTTTGATCGCCTCTACGCCGTCCATTTCGGGCATTTTCCAATCCATCAATACGACATCGTAGGCTCTCTCTTGCGCATCTGCTTTGCGTATCATCTCTAAAGCGCTTATCCCCTCCGATGCCTCATCGACCTCATAGCCGAATCTCTCCAACATCTCTCTCAAAATAAGGCGGGAAATCTCTTGATCATCGACAACAAGAGCGCGACCCGATTTTTGTACGACTCTGCGTCGCGTGTTCTCCCAAGAAACCACGGGCACCTCTATGGAAAAACTAAAAACCGAGCCTTCCCCTTTGCGGCTCTCTACGCACAGTTCTCCCCCCATCGTAGCCACGAGTCTGCGCGATATTGCAAGACCGAGCCCCGTTCCGCCGTATTTGCGCGTGGTCGAGTTGTCCGCCTGCGTAAAGGGGACGAACAGTTTATCTTTCTCCTCTTGGCTTAACCCGATACCGCTGTCGCTTACGCTAAAGTGCAAAAGAGCGCGCTCTTTTTCTCTTTTTTCTGTTTGGAGAGTAAGTACTACCTGCCCCTTATGGGTAAACTTCAAAGCGTTGCTTAAAAGATTTGAAAGAACCTGATCCAAGCGCAGTTCATCCCCTACGATTTCATAAGGCAGATCCCCTTTGGCATGAAAATAGAGTTCTACCCCCTTATTCATTTTATTTTGTGCAAACAACACCCGCTGCTGTGTCAAAAGATTCTCAAGCACGAAATTTTTCTTCTCAAGTTCAAGTTTGTTTGCTTCGATTTTAGAGTAATCAAGAATATCGTTGATGATTCCAAGAAGCATTTTGGAAGAGCCGTAGATTTTCTCTACCATGTCTCTCTCTTTGGGATGCAGCATCCCATCGAGCAATAGTTGGCTCAAACCCAAAATAGCGTTCATGGGGGTGCGTATCTCATGGCTCATATTGGCAAGAAAACTGCTTTTTGCCATATTTGCCTCTTCTGCAATCTCTTTGGCATGTTGCAGCTGCTCTTGGGCTTTTTGGCGTTCTGTGATGTCGCTTATCGAACCTGCCATACGGTAAGCTTTTCCATCGGGCGTTCGCAGCGCCTCACCCTTAGAAAGTGTCCAGAGTATATCGCCGTTTTTATGCACCATACGCGTTTCAAGTTCGTATTTGTCGAATTTTCCATCGAGATAATCTTGCACATAGCGGCCGACCTTTTCTGCATCCTCTTTATACACGAGATTCATAAAGGTAAATATACTGCCTTCCAACTCATCCTCTTGGTAACCAAACATCTCTTTCCAGCGCTTGGACATATAAAGTTCGTTGGTCTGGATATTCCAATCCCATATGCCGTCTTTCGTCCCGCTAATAACAAGCTCGAACTGTTCTTTGGCTTCTAAAATTTTTTCTTCGGCTTGTTTTTTCTGCGTAACATCGTCGTAAATACAGACTATCTCGCCATTTGAGATCTTGTAAATGTAATTTTCCCGCCAACCGACGATTTTTTTGTTATCGTCGTAAATACACAAAGGAAAAAACTCACTCTCACCCGTTTTATAGACCCTTTGAAATGCTTCCAAAAGCCCGCTCTCTCGCACGATAGGAAAAAGCTCCGTTACTTTTTTCCCTACGATATCTGCGTGTCGGATCCCCTCTATCTTTTCGACGGCGTGATTGATATCTTGAAAAACAAACTCCTCCCCGTTTGCCAGAGGTTTATAGATCACAACCCCGCTGCTCATGTTCTCAAAAAGCTTTTTAAAACGAATTTCACTTGCCTCAACTTGTGCCAAAGCCTCTTTTTCGGCACTTATATCGCTGTGCGATCCCACCATCCGCAAAGGATTTCCCTCTTGATCCCGCGCTACGACCAAACCTCTGTCCAAAAACCATCTATACGAACCGTCTTTGCATAAAATACGGTGTTCGTTTATATAAACAGGCGTATGCCCCGCCATATGGATGCGAATATCACGCATAACCTGTTCAAGGTCATCCGGATGCACCCTTTTTTTCCATGAATCGAGAAAAGGTTCGATCTCCCCCTCTTCAAATCCGAGCATCTCCTCCCAGCGTTTAGAAAAAAACACCTCGTTTGTTACGATATTCCAGTCCCAAATACCGCTTCCGCTCCCCTCAAGTGCAAAACGCAGACGCTCTTCGGAAGTTACAAGCTGTTCGGTGATTTTTTTGGCTAGAACCTGCGCTTTTTCTTTAATATAAACAAGCGCGCTCATAATCCCAAAAAGAACAAAAGAGAATAAAACACCAAAGAGAAAGAGTAAAAAGGGCTCATTTCCGTGCACCTCTTGAAAAAAACTCGGCAGAGGCTTATAGCGAAATGTCCAATCCCTCCCATCGATACGAATCGTTTTTATAACCGAAATATCCGAAACCGCACCGTTTGAGGTCTCTCTGTATAAAAGACGGCTCTCATCGATTTTCGTTCCGTCGTAGATCTCCAAAAAGACCTCTTTATAACGATCTCCCATGACACCGTGCATCAAATCTTTTGCCCGAAACGGAGCATACACGAAACCTTTGAGTGCATCCCTTAGCTCCTGCGGCGTTGTTTTTGGCATCCCCGCGTGATAAAGGGGTACGTAGACCAAAAAACCCGCTTGCTCGTCGATACTGTTTTCTTGTACAAGGCGCACTTTCCCGCTCGTTACCGCTTTTTGCGTCAAGTATGCCTGCGTCATCGCTTCACGGCGTACCTCTTCGGAAAACATGTCGTACCCAAACGCACGTCGGTTGCGCTCGTTAAAGGGTTCTAGGTAGATTATGCTCGTATAAAAATCCCTCTCCCCTTCGGGGCGCAGGCTGTACTCGGGAAAACCCTCGGCACGTATGCTTTGCGTATGTGCCTCGCGTTCATGGGGTCTTACTACGAGGGAGTACCCGATCCCCTGTATCCCTTTATAATTCTCATCGATATGCATCGAAGAGACAAAACGACCCCATTCATCGCGCGTAACCTCCTGCGACGATTCAAAAAGACCCACACCCGCATAAAGTATCTGACGGTAGCCGTCCATACGCGATTGGATCAATGTAGTAATCTGATTGGTTATCGCTTCAAAACGAAGCTGCTCACGTTCGCGAAGATGCTCCTGCGCATATCCGTACGACCAAAAACTGACCCCGATACCAAAAAACAAAACAAGAAACGCAACGCTCCTTTTTTGCATCATCTCTATAAAAAATCGCACCCCAACCCTTTATGACGTCATATACTATGATTATAATGAAAAGAGTTCTAAAAATAGGCTAAAACAATCAAAAACTGCACAATATCTTATATTTTTATTAAAAATTATTTTTATTTAACTTTTTAAAATTAAGACTTTACGCGGCATACAAAATCTACCCCATGCCAAGAGCCAAATTTGCATACATGCCACAAACTCTAAAAAAAGGAAAAGACATGAGCACAAAAGACAGATACGTCAGTTTTGAAAATATCGACTGCTACAATAATGCCCAAGCTGTTTTAGAAGCGATGGAGGAGCTTTTTTCTCTGCATGTGGATGCAAAAAACGAGTTTTGGGAGCGTTTTCTGAGTAAACTCCCCGATGATTACAAAAACAATCCCATCGATGAGGGGGGGACGCGATACGCTCTATCAGGTATGCTCAAACGTGTTTTATTTTGAAGAACTTTTTGAGAGTTACGATTTTGAAAAGGGATTGGAGATTTTAAAAACAACCGAGTTTGATTGTTGTTAGGAGAAAAAACGAAACAGCTCTTAAAGGCTAATAGAGCTGTTTTTGAAGGCTCTTGTTAGTTCCAAATGATCTCCTCGCAACACTCTATGACCATCTCCAAACAGCCGTACTCGTCGTTATACTCCAAACAGTCCTCGTTTACATCGTCCAAATGGTGCAGATAGTGGTTTAACCCGTAATCTTCCATCTCTATTACACAACTTTCACACATGGTTTATCCTTTTTTGGCTTACGCCTGATTTCATAAACCTTATTACATAAACCGTTCCTAGAAAATATGCAATTTCCATACTAAAGCGACAAAAATACGACAAAAATGTAATGTTCTTGCTACGAGTAGATAGTCAAATTTTTATCTCTCTCTTTTCATGCCATCAAAGCCCGTTCTCTTTGAGTATCTTCATAATCTCCTCATCACGCAAGTTTTCAAGTTCACTTTTAGAATAGATCGACATCAGATAGATTACGCCATTTGCATCGAGATAGTAGTAAACGACCCTGAATCCAGCGCTTTTACCGGTTGGAACCGAGGAGTTTGCAACTCTTATTTTATAGCAGTTACTTCCCAACCGGATTCCGCTTTGAGGATTTAGATAAAGCTCTTTTTGAAGAGTTTTAAGGTCGTCTGCTATTTTTTTATATTTTTTTGCTAATTTTTTTACCTCTTTGGTAAAGTTTTCCAACGCTTTAATTTGCAAGATCATCCAAAAGCCCGTCGAGTGTTTGAAGTTTTGAGTCGTCTTGCGTTTGCAATATATTTTTAAGCTCTTTAGAAGAGGTCTCGAAACTTTCATAAAGTTTTCTTGCTTTTTGTTCAGCGATAAATGCCTTGATAGACTCCGCAATAATTTCGCTACGGTTAAGCGAATACTCTTTTGTAAAAGCATCTAATTCGTCTATAAGATATTTTGGAAGTCGGAGTCCTACCTGCTGTTTTTGTAAATCTTCTAAAGCGATCATTGTTATACCTTTTTATATAAAAACTAATATACAAAATTATATCATATAAATATCAATGTTGTTTGATACGCTGTTTTCATGAAAAATTTTTCTCTTATTTTTGCTAGACACGAAGGTCAAAGTCCCCAAATTCCTACATCTCTAATAAATCTTTAGCCATCCTGTCATAGAGGTTTATACTCTTGCTCATATCTTCGAGTACACCTTTTGCCAAGCTCATATGCGGCGTATTCTCATAATGCTGTATAAGCTCTCGCAAATCGTTGCTTATCGAAGAATAATGCTCAATAATCTCCGATTTCGATCGCGCTTCTCTTGCTATATCGTTGATTAAAAACTCCTCCAAACCGTTTTTCAAATAAGCATCGTATGACTTGCCCTCTGCATGTGCGGCGTCTATAATGGCACTTTTCTTCTCCTTATATTCGTTTAAAAAATCTTCAAACATACCGCTTTGCGTAAACTCGTCGCTTAGGTTATAGATATTGATAAGTGTTTCTACCCCTTTTTTACGTGCGTCTTCTTTGCTTATAGTGCTAAAACCGTCCAATATTTGAGCATTTTTTGGAAGTTCAATCTCCCAAGGGTGCGAGATATTTTTACCCGTTGCAGTATTTGTAGCAACCGTAATCTCTTTGCTTAATCCTTGCCGTTTGTATTCAAGCACATCTTGAAACATCTTGTTTGAAACCTCGCGAAGATAATTTGGATCAAGATTTTTTGCATGTTCTTCAAAAGCAAAAGCTCTGTTAAAAAAGAGTTCCGCTTGAAATGCGGTGAAATTCTCTTTCTTGCCTGCTATGCTTACGTTCATCTCGGTATTGTGAAAACCGTTCCAAGGTTTTTGGTTCGAGGTATCCTCATCCATTATTTTTAGCAAATATGCATACAACTCTCTATTTGTCTGTTCTTGTACGGGGTCTATTTTCGTAAATGCACGTAAATCAATATCTAGCTTGATATAGTCGCTCGCATTTTCATTAATCGAAGTTACATACGTTGGCATGTCGTGGGAGGCTGCATTACTCTGGAAAGAACTTTTGATGGATTCGACGATTGGGGTATATGTTTGGGCTTGTGCCCCTGATGATATTATTTGCATTGATAACCTTTTGATACGACTAGGGAAGCGTACACATCGACATTTTTTCACAAAATATTAACAAAACAGTTTATTTGGTATCTTTGTTGCTTTTCTATGCACAAATAAGGATGAAAAATGCAAATCACATCATCTAACAAAAAGTGATCTATTCGGTACATTCAAAGGTATTGTAGGCAATGTGGCTATTTTTTCGGGCATCACCACAAGAATATATCCATACGTTTCTTCATTCCACCATTTAAAAAACTCTTTTTTACTTTGGACGTAATGACCGAAGCTAGGATCAAGAATACTTACAAAATCACCGCTATGGTTCATCACTACGACGAAATGGGCATAATTTTCCCTATTGTCGATTCGAGCGATAACAGGAACTTGAAGCGATTCAAATATTTCAGTATCAATTTTATACCCCGATGCATTGAAGCCAAATTCTTTAGAAATATTCGCCATTTGCGCAAAGCTCAGCATATCGGTCGTCGATGCTTTATCTAGAATATCCTTCTCGCTGAATTTTTCTCCATAGAGATTCATCATCGTTGCCAATGCCGCCGCACCGCATGAGAGTTCATACCCTTGCATAACCGTACCTTTTAGCTTAGAGACTGAAAACGGTATCGCTTTAAAATTAGTAGTTTCATCCGCATCCAGTGAAAGAGCGACAAAAAGCAAAAGTCGTATTAAAATTTGTGCCATAGTGAAACAGAAAAAATAGAATCGGGGGATTTCGATGATCCGCCCATAGTACCTGAAACAGATAAAGAATTTTTAGCACTTATAGAATAGGTAGCACCGATATTAAGAGTAGAGATAATAGCGGCATTTGAGTAGGCTACCCCGTCGATTTTCGTCTCGGTCTGATAACGCTGTTCAGTTCCTAAATCCAATGCTACTTTTGGACTTAAGATGATGGAAAAATCAAGCCCTGCCGAAATAATGTCTCCGTTGTCAATTTTATAATCGCCGATATCTTGAACACCGTTATAAATTGCTCCAATGAAAATGGTCGAGATAACAGGATCAGAATAATTTCTAAATGCAAGCTTCGCAGAGTATGAATTTCCGTAAGCATTTTTGCTCTTATCGAGATATCGCTCTTTTTGATATACGGAAGCTTGAAGAGTTAAGTAAGGTTTAAAATCGTCGAGTGCATCAAATGCATACGTCCCTCCAAGCCATAACGCATCAAAATTGGTAGAACTATCGTGAGCGTATCCATTAAAAAAGTCAAAATACTCTTTTCTTTGAACGCTTCCGCTTGCGGTAATCAGCACATCGAAATTCTGTGTTATATCATAAAGAAAAGTTTGGTTCAATGAAAATATTTTTACATCCTGATAATATTTCCCCTCATCTACAGCAACTAAATCAGGGTAAATATTAAAGGAGTTAGAACTGCCGCTAGATACAGTCTGAAACGTCGTAATACTTCTAACTCCTTGTTGATTTTGAAACATCGAATCCATTGTAACAGGGTCGGATGCGAATGCAATACCTGCACAACCTAAAAGTGATAAGAGATATTTTTTAAATGCCATGTTGTTCTTTCGTATGGAAAATTTTTATTGTATTGATATGTGTGTATGTAGCTTAAACAGATGCGTTGAAAAACCGCCCTTTCTTCTCTTCTGAAGACAGCTTTCCGTCAGAGGTAAAAATGCTTCCAACATCGTTGTTGCCCGCTTGTTTATTCAAGTGTTCCCATATATCGTTGAGATAATCTGCAAATTTTGACAATGCTTCGCTAAGCGCTTTATCGGTTCCGTATGCGTTTTTGACTTTTTCTAAAACGCCATTTAAAGCATTAATATCATATGAAAAAGTGTCGTTTTTACTTAACGCATAACCATCATGCATTTCAACATCTCCAGACCATTCTCCCTTTACAACGCCTAAAACACCTTTTAGGATATCAGGATCCGTTCCGTCCTTGATCATTTGATCGGTTGCACCTGAAACACTTTGCTTTAAATCGTTAGAAGCGCTTTCTGGTAAAATTACGACGCCTATTCCTATCCCCTGTTGATCAGCTGCTTTGAGTTCAGGGATAGCCTCGATGATTTTCTTGAGATAATCATCTAATCCCTTATCCAGAGTCAAAGAAGCTTCGTTACCGCTTAAAATGGCTTGAGTATCTACGTAATTCTTTTGCGCATAGTAGTCGTTTTGCAAGTAAATGGTATAAAATGAACCTGTTTGATGGGTGTACATGAATATAACTCCTAATATTAGCTAAGGAACAAATTTTAAAAAAATTTGTTCCTATATATTGTTACAAATAACTTTTGGCTTGTGTTCCATATAAGTTAATTAAGCGTGTGGCTTCGTTGCCATAGGCTTGATACGTATAGCCACCGGATGTATAATTAATCCATACAGAAACGGAACCGTTATTCATTCTTCGCGCATACATTTTTGCGGAATGTCCTAAATAACCTTCAGTAATCGTCCCGACGGTTTGTTTATACATACTAGTATAAACAGTCGTTTGGTATCGATAAATTCCTCCGACGACATTTTTCATTTCATCGTCATTCAGTGCTACCGTAGCCGATTTTTCGGCAGTTATGGCACCATTCGTAGCTAACGAGAGAAGATTGGATTCGGCAGCAAATGCCGAAGCGGACAAAAGAAGAGAAACCAGTAGTGTTTTACGGAACACTTTTTGCATGATATGACTCCTATCTAATAGTATATTTCAAGGGCATTTACCGGTTTTGCAGACAGAAAATGCTCTTGAATGACGTATTATATACCAAAACACACCAAAACACACCAAAACACACTATTTTTTCCTGCTAATCTTCATTAGCCTTCATTTTTTAGACAAACGATATAACCTATTCCAGATTGATTAACATACATTTTGTTTCTCCAAATAAAACATACGAACTAAACAAGCAAAATTGGTTCCTATTTGTTATTTACAAACAACTTATGGCTTGTGCATCATACACTTGATAGACATTGACGCATAATTGATCAGTAAAAAAAGAGAACCACTATTCATTTTCCGTGCATACATCGCGTTGCTTAAATAGATAGAATGTAATTAAAGTATGATAAAAAGTTTACAAAACCGCCCCTTTAAGGGCAAGGGCGGTTTAAAACAAGGGGAATATTGAAGAAAAGTAAGGACTAACGAACCAAGTCGAAAAAGTAGTCGGTCGAAGCGATGTTTTTTGTCTCTTCGTCTAACTGATCGAGCACTTTGTTCGTGATCCACGTTAACAAATTGAGCGCACCGTCGTACCCTGCTATAGAGTATCTATGGAGGTGGTGACGGTCAAAAATCGGGAAGCCGATGTAGATCAGCGGTGTTCCCGTATCGCGCATAAGCTCTTTTCCGTAGCTGTTTCCGATCATAAAATCAACCGGCTCGGTAAAGAGTAAGCTTCTTAAATGCCACAAATCTTTCTCTGCCCATACATGGCATGTAGATGCTGCTGGAGATGTATCTAAGAGTGCTCTCATCTCATCCGCCCAACCTTTTGGAGCGTTATGGCAAAGTACGTGCGTAGGCTCAGCACCCATCTCTAAAAGGAATGAAACCATTCCTATCAAGAAGTCCGGATCTCCCCAGATTGCGAATTTTTTCCCGTGCATATACGGGTAAGAGTCTTGCATAGCATCAACGAGGCGACCGCGCTCTACTTTTAGTTTTTCGGGTACTTCTTTACCTGTAAGTTCTGAGAGTTTCATAACGAACTCGTCTGTACCTTTAAGACCGATTGGGTTAGAAAAACCGCCGGCATGTTTCCAGCGTTTTTGTACCATTTTCATCGTTTTCACAGTTGCATATTTCTGCAAAGAGATAGTCGCGCTTGAGTTGATACTGTCTTTTGCGTCGGCAATCGGCGTACCCCCTGCAAACATTTTATAATCACCCGCAGGCATATCCCATTGGTCTGAGTGATCCCCTACCATCATATAGTTTGCACCGAACGCTTCGACGATAGATTTTACGCTTCTGATCGAACCGATATAGGTTTCAAACCCCGGGATGATGTTGATACGCTCTTTTTTCTCACCTTTTTTCCCTTCGGTAAGCTGCTCCAAGATGGCATGCATCATATTGTCGTAACCCGTGATATGGCTCCCTACAAACGAAGGCGTATGTGCGTAGGTAATAGGAAAATCTTCGGGAAGATACTCACCGCCGTCCTCCTCTTTTGCCGCAATCGCAAACGCATACAAGTCGTCCCCGATAACCTCAGCCATACATGTCGTAGACACCGCTATCATCTCAGGCTTGTAAAGTGCCGCACAGTTTTTCAAACCGTCTTTCATGTTCGAAAGTCCGCCGAAAACCGCCGCATCTTCCGTCATAGAATCCGATACACACGGCGTAGGCTCTTTAAAGTGACGCGTAAAGTAAGAACGAAAATACGCAACACAACCGTGAGAACCGTGAACGTATGGCATGGTGTTTTCAAACCCTAGTGCAACCATAACGGCACCTAGGGGTTGGCATGCTTTAGCAGGGTTTACGGTGATAGCCTCGCGAGCGAGGTTTTTCTCACGGTAATCCCAGCTTTTCGTCCACTCTGCAATCTCGGCGGTTTTTGCAGGGTTGATGGCACCCATACCCCCTTCGAATTGTTTTTTGTTCTCTAATACCTCTAAATATTCAGGGCGTTGAAACAGTTTTTGACCGTTTACTATGTTTTCGACTTCTTGCATTACGCTTCTCCTACTTTATCCCATGGAGCTTTGCTATGTCCCCATACAGGAGAGTTGATAGCCAAATCCATATCTTTTGCAAAGATTGCAAAACCGTCATACCCGTGGTATGGACCGCTGTAATCCCAAGAGTGCATCTGACGATACGGCAGACCCATTTTTTGGAATACGTATTTCTCTTTGATACCCGAAGCAACCAGATCGGGCTGTAATTTTTTCACAAACGCTTCAAGCTCGTATTCGTTCACGTCATCATAGATTACCGTTGAGCGGAATATCTCCTCTTTTGTACGTTTGTAGTCATCATCATGCGCAAACTCGTACCCTGTTCCGATAACTTCCATGCCAAGGTCTTCATACGCACCGATAACGTGGCGAGGACGTAAACCACCCACGAAAAGCATCACTTGTTTCCCCTCTAAGCGCGGGCGGTATTTCGCGGTAACCGCATCCACCATAGGTTGGTATTTCGCGATAACCTCTTCACATTTTGCTTGGATCTTCTCATCGAAGAACGCAGCGATTTTGCGTAACGATTTGATCGTTTGGCTTGGACCAAAGAAGTTATACTCTACCCAAGGGATCCCGAACTCTTTCTCCATATGACGAGAGATATAGTTCATAGAACGGTAGCAGTGAAGCAGATTCAGTTTCACTTTTGTCGTTTGTGCCATCTCTTTAAGAGTCGCATCTCCAGACCATTGCGCTACTACTCTAAGACCCATCTCTTCAAGTAAGATACGGCTTGACCAAGCATCACCGCCGATGTTATAGTCCCCGATGATCGCTACGTCGTACTCGGTAGGCTCGATGGCATCGCCTAAGCTTTGCACGTTTCCTTCAAATACATAATCGCGTACCGTGTCGTTTGCGATATGGTGCCCGAGTGACTGGGAAACCCCTCTAAAACCTTCACAGTTTACAGGGATAATCGTTTTGTTATTCTCGGCAGCGTATTTTTTTGACGTTGCGTTGATATCGTCCCCGATAAGACCGATCGGACACTCAGACTGTACCGAGATACCGTTGTTTAAAGGGAAAAGAACATCGATCTCTTCCAAACATTTGATAAGTTTTTTGTCCCCGCCGAAAACGATATCTTTCTCTTGGAAATCCGAAGAGAAGTTCATCGTAACGAAGGTATCGACACCCGTCGTACCGATATAGTAGTTACGGCGCCCTGCACGGCTGTATTGCCCGCATCCGATAGGACCATGGCTGATATGAACCATATCTTTGACAGGTCCCCAAACAACCCCTTTACTTCCCGCATAGGCACACCCGCGTTGGCTCATAACACCCGGAACGGTTTTTTTGTTCGAGCGAACGTTCCCGCACGTTTTTTGACTTTCATCGTCGGGACCGCCGACACCCAAGTGTTTCGCGCGGTTTTTTGCGGCTTTGTCCGGATAGGCTTTTAAAACCTCTTCCACCGCCGCTTTTTGTCTTGCTTCTAAAGACTCTGGACCCATTGTAATCTCCTCTCTCTATTTTTTTTTATTGTTACGCTGCCGTTATTTTGAACTGCGCCATAGAGTCGAATTTTTTGCAAAGTGCCATCGTCTCATCATCTTTGTCTAAACGTTTTGAAAGTTCGGATATTTGGTAACGGTTTGTATAGATCATATACTCCGTTTCCGCCGTTTTTACGTAGTGTACGAGTGCTTTAAACATAAACGTATCTTTTTTCGTGTACGAAAGCGTCTCTTTAACCCCGTGAGATTCGCTGGTCATTTTGATCTCGTTTACCGAGTCAAAATCGATCCCTGCACCCTCTAACTTCTCAACTACTTTTTCATCCGGAACTTTATTTCCGAAGCTTGCCGGAAAATGGAAACCTAATATAAACATTGTGATTCTCCTTCTTTGTCTTTTATTTTCTTTTCATTATGAGAATGTAAACGCCGCAGCAATGCCGCGACACCTTCATCGGCGCGCAACAATTACGCTTCTGCCGATTTACCGATTTCGTCCTCAAGAACTTCCTCTTCAAGACCGTATTCCATCAAGAGGCTCTCAAGATCATCCATCTCTAATGGAGTCGGGATCACTTTAAGATCGTTCGCGATAATTTTGCGAGCAAGCTCTTTGTACTCTTGCGCTTGATCCGATTTTGGGCTGTACTCGACAACCGTCATACGGCGAAGCTCAGCGTGTTGTACGATATTGTTACGCGGTACGAAGTGAATCATTTGCGTTCCGAGTTCACGAGCGAGTGCCCATGCCAAGTCGTACTCACGGTCTGTCATACGAGCGTTACAGATAAGACCTGCAAGGCGTACCCCACCCGTGTTTGCGTATTTTAAGATACCTTTAGAGATGTTGTTTGCCGCATACATCGCCATCATCTCACCCGACATAACGATATAGATCTCTTGCGCTTTCCCTTCACGGATCGGCATAGCAAACCCGCCGCATACAACGTCCCCAAGAACGTCGTAAGAAACGAAGTCTAGTCCCTCTGCCTCATATGCACCCTCTTCTTCAAGAAAGTTAATAGCCGTAATAACCCCGCGACCTGCACAACCTACTCCCGGCTCTGGTCCGCCTGATTCAGTACAATTGATCCAACCGTGCGGAGACTCGGGAGAAAAAATACCCGCTCCCGGTTTACATGCATCTTCAAGCTCCAAGTCTTCAACGGTTCCCATCTCGGCTGCAAGCTGTAAAATAGTATTTTGTGCTTTTTCATGAAGAATAAGACGCGTAGAGTCCGCTTTTGGGTCGCACCCTACGATCATAATATTCTTGTCAAAGTAGTAAGCCATCGCGGCCAACGTGTTCTGGGATGTAGTAGATTTACCGATCCCGCCTTTCCCGTAAAATGCAATTTGACGAAGTTCAGACATTTTTTCTCCTTAGTTTAAACACCCTTCTCAAGGTATCCATGTACTTCGCCGTTGTATGTGCAAAGGCTGTTCTAAGATTTTTACAAGGCTAAAATGACAAAAGCAGATAAGGCGCGACAAAACGACAAAAGCGGAACAAATTTGTAAGAATGGATTATGCAGAAAAGGGAAATTGTGGGAAAAATGGGCAACATGCCAAGAATTTTCTTGGCATGCGGGCTTCTTTATTATTCGGCGGCGGGGGGCGGCGTCTATGAAAGCGTAGATCGTTTCTCTCTTCTCTCGCATGGCATCCGCTTTTTCCTCTTCGTTCATATCGCCATAGAGCGAAACCAAGAAATCGAGCGTGCGGAGGGTGTCGGGATGATTAGATGCTAAAACCTCCTCTTGAATAGAGAGTGTCTCCAAAAATATCTCTTCGGCTTTGGCAAACTCATCGGTGTCCCAATACACAAGCCCCAAATTCGAGATCGTAATAGCCGTCTCTTGATTTCTGCGTCCGTAAATTTTCTCCTCTATGCGTATGGCATCTTCGAGGGATTTTTTCGCTTTTGCATAGTTTTCGTACTCTCTATGGAGCATCCCCAAATTATTATAGGTTTGTGCCACGTCTTGATGGTAAAGTCCAAGAGCTTTTATGCGGATATAGAGTGCTTTTTCATAATACTGCGATGCCTTCTCCTGATCGCCGAGTTGGTAATGTGCCGCTCCTATATTGTTATAGGTAGTGCCTATATCGGGGTGGGAGGGGTCTAAAAATCGTACATCCACTCCCAAAGCTCTCTCAAAAATCTCCAAAGCCTCTTCATAGCGCTCCTCCTCTATAAGCAAGGTACCGTAACCGCGCAAACTGTTTCCCAAAATCTCCTGATCCTCAAACGGGAGCTTCTCATGGTAGGCAAGCGCTTTTGTATAGCACTCTTCGGCAAAAGTATAGTTTCCGAGTTTTTTATGGAACCCTCCCATGTGGCTCCACAAGTTTCCAAAATCGTAATCGCTTACGTTTGTAGTATTGTTGTAGATATTGAGCGCTTGCATATAGTGTTTATCCGCATCCTCATTCAGTCCCAGCGTCTCCGAAGCATTCGCAATAGTGAGATGGTTGGTCGCACGATCCGCATTATAAGGCGATAAAAGTTTTTCTCTTATACGCAAACCGCTCCAAGAGGTTTCTATCGCTTTGGCGAAGTCACCGTCGGCATTGTAATAGATCCCCAGATTCGATAGCAAAAGTGCTTTATCGAGCGACGATGGGAAAAACATCTGCCCTAGTACCTCAAGCGCCTCCTCCTCCAAAGCCAACGCTTTTTTATACGCGCCTCTGCAAACGACTCCACCGCTTGAGCATTGAGCCTCTCATGTTTTTTTTGTAAAAAACTCTCATAGACTAAAACGCCGCTTACTATCCCTATAAAAAGAAAAAAAACGCCGAATAAAATTTGTTTGTGCATAAGACTCTCCTTTGAATAAAAATCAGTATAATATCACAAAATATTTTTTATTCTATAAGGTTCTTTTATGTTTTACAAATTTTTGATGAAATATTTTTTTATAATAGCAATCGGCATCGCCGTAACAACATCTTGCGTTCAGGGTGATATCCAACCGCGACAACAACTTTCACAGATAGATGCACTTTATGGCGTAAAAATCAATACGGTATATCGGGATACTCTTTTTTTCCCCAAGAAATGGTTGCAAGCACCTATTTTTGCAACGGGGAAACAAATATCACCTTCCCAACTTCCAAGGGCACTTTCAATCACCGATACATTTTTGTCACAATACCCTTTAGATATATTGCACAAACATCTACATACAATCTTTTTTTTAGAAGAACTTTCGTTTTACTCTAAAAAGTACGGGGGAACTTCTAACCATCGCTCAAAAGCGATTTACATCACTGTCAAAGAAAAAACGCATAGCGACGACTATCTTCTCGGACTTATGCATTCCGAATTTTCGAGTATCCTTTTTCATTCGTATACTTTCCCGACAAAGGAGTGGGAATCTTTAAATCCTACATCATTTAAGTACGTCGGCAAAGGGCACTTTATGCTTGGTCAAACAGACCTTTACGGACAAAGCGAAATACTTTTAAAGCAAGGGTTTTTAGTAAAATATTCTCAAGCGAACGTGGAAAATGATTTTAATCAAATCGTTCGTTGGCTCTTTACAAAACCGAACGATTTGGCACTATTAATGCAAAAATACCCTATTATCAAAGCAAAAGTAGCCCTCACTATTCGGTTTTATCGTTCTATCGATCCTGCATTTACTTTCTTGGTGCACTAAACTGTTGCGTTAATGCAACGACAACTCTTTTTTCAAAAGCATTTTTATAAATGACTGACAAGGAACGTCAAGGGCGTTGGCTGCGCACAGCTTAAAAAAAGGGAAGGAGTGTCGAAGAATTTGTCCCTACCGCTTTATGAGCTTTATTAAAAAAACATTTTTTCTTTACGAAAAGTTTTTCTTGTTTTTGCTCATAAAGTGCGTAGAGTATTAATTATAGAAGTAAAAATCCTCTATTTTTTCACTGCCGACTTGTTAAAATTGTCATAAATGTAGCGAGCCATCTCTAAGGGTTCTATGATAATCCCTCTGCTTTTAAACACCTCTAAATTGTGTTCCATGTCGGGATTGTTTCCGCTTCCGCTGTTACCGTTATACGACATATCCCCTTGCATATCCATAATCTCAACCTGCATATCGCCTACACTTTTATTATCTAATGCAGGACCTTTTTTTGCAGGAACGCCCTCAGCCATAGCACCGTGACATTTTGCACATTGCGTGTCGTATATTACCGCTTGATTCGTCTCAAGAGCCATTGTTGATGTCGCTAAAATTCCAGATAGCACGAATGCCGATGTTAGTTGCAAGTATTTCATAGTATTTTCCTTATTTTGAATCGATTGTGTCATTTTTTAAATACACGTTTGGTTTTACCGTCACGATAACGGCACCTCTTATTTGACCGGTTTTAAATCCAAAAGCTTTGTCATTCGGATATCTCTTTTTCATAAATTGTTGCACCTCCAAATTAGTTTGATTTGCAAGCCCATGGCATGCTTTGCAATTTTTGCTTGACATTACGGATGGAAAATAAATCTTATAAACCCCGTCTTCTTTTAACTGCACTATCTCATGCGGCAGGTACGAGAGCGAATCTGCCAACAAAGTAAACGCTTCCAAAACTTTTTTTTCATCCTCCTCGGGATACGATTTTGGATTTCTATTTGCCAAGCTTACCCGTTTGATAGAAATCCCCTCTTCAAACTCTTTATTCAGCTCTTCAATATTTGCATACGACTTATTGGCACAAAATCGTGCCGTAGAAAGAATTCCCCCTTTTTGTTTCTCTGCTTGCATATTGCCCCGTATCATGCTATGAAGTTCATGTAAAGCATGATTTGCTTTTTCTAAAGCAATGTTATAGGGAGTTTCATCGGCACTTTGTTGCGCAAAAAGAGAGAAGCTCAACAGACTAAGAAGTAATATCTTTTTCATCTACGGCACCTTTGTATTAATGTGTTGCTACAGCATCAAGATTGAAAAGCTTTGTTCCTACATAATAAAGGAACAAACAAAGCCCGACACCGCCAAGAGAGATCATAATCTCTGTGCTTGATGGAAAGTACTCCACCCAAGTCGGCACAAGTTGGTACTCGGTTGTTTTTAACATTTGAAGCGGTTTGAGTTGCGTGTCATGTACGAGGTTGTATCTCATAAAAAAGATTCCTACCATACCGCTTAATGATGCCCAAAACAGAGCTTTTACACTTTGTCCGCTGCTTGCTATGATAAGAACCAAAGGAATAAGCATCGCTAAGAACACTTCCGCCCAAAAAGTCCAACTCTGCAAGATGTGTATTGCCACTTCGGATCTGTTTGGCATCCCTCCGTAAATGTCCGTAAGCATTTTCCAAGTAACAAAAAAGATTAATATAGAGAGTAAAAGCCCTTGAATTTTTGCTAGATTTGTCAGCATCTTTGTAGCACTCTGTGGAAAATTGAGTTTATATCTAAATCCGTACATAATAAATGCAAGATAAATCCCTGTAATAAAGGCAGTTAAAATAAAATAGGTCGGGTAAAAAACACCGTTTGAGATAGTTCTGGCATTTAAAAATCCAAACACCCCGCCTAAGTTTGAGTGTGCTGCAAGCCCTACTAAAAGACCTGTTAAGCCAAAATATCGCGCCATTTTCATATCATGTTTGAGTAAAAAAATAAACTCGATAATCATAAAGGTAAGGTAAAGACCATAAAGCGTTCCCATCCACCAGATCGCACTTGTAAATCCAGGCGTCAAAACATTGTAAATGAGCATAGTCACGGGGTGTCCTATCTCAAAAGCTATTACGGCAAAACCTGCCATAATCGTCACGATAGAGCCAAAAATAGCTCGCTTTGAAATTTCCATATAATCTTTAAATCCAAAAACATCTCCAAGAGAACCTACGATACAAAGTCCGGTCGAACTCACAACAAAGAAGATATAAACCGCGATTAACAGTCCCCAAGGATGCTCTCTTGTAACATTATATGCATGATGCCCATGGCTTAAATAGATTGCCACTCCGATAACAAACATCGCTAAAAAGCTTACAATAATCACCGCAAGCAAAATATTTAGCTTTGTTTTTTCAAACGACAACAAATCTTTTAAAGATATTTTATTGTAAGGAATTGTTGTGATAAACTCTTTGATTTCTGCAATTTTCATCCAATCCTCCTTATGTTAGATAAAACAATTTAGGTTCGGTTCCTAAATGTGACTTTAATGAGAAGTGCTCTCTTGTGCGTAAAACTTCGCTTATCTCACTGTTTGGATCGTCTAAATCACCGAATATTCTCACCTTTGTAGGACAGGTGTTTTGACATGCCGTCGTTGTTTCGCCTCTTACGAGTCTCGTATCTGCACAAAAAGTACATTTATCAATCACCATCGCTCGTGTATCGACATATCTTGCATCGTAAGGACAGGCATTCATACAGTAGCTGCACAAGATACATTTATCTTCATCGATACATACGACCCCGTTTTCATTATAATACGTTGCATTTGTAGGGCAAACCTCTTGACAGGGTGCCTCATCACAGTGTTGGCATTGGCTCGGGATAAAGGCACTCGAAGCGATACTAAGAAGCGGATATTCCCCCTCGATTTCAGCCGTACCTACCCAGATTCTATGTTTATCCGCACCGAGTAAAATGCCGTTTTCCTCTTTACATGCCACTTCACAAGCTTTACAGTTTATACAATTTTTATAGTCTAAGACCATTCCATATCTTGCCATCGTTACACCTTCTTAATTGCTACATTGGTTTCATGCATTACAGCGGCTCCATATACGGGTTCCATCGTATCTTCAATGATGGCATTATCGTTGCCCCCGTTTTTATAAGCCCAAGTAAGTCCAGAACTCTCCTGCCCAAAACCATGAATAAAAAAGAGCTGATTCGGAGCGATTTTTTCTGTTGGGTAAGCTTTGAGCCTTGTACTTCCGATACTTGACGTCACTTCGATGAGATTACCAAAAGCGATTCCTTGTTCATGAGCAACTCTTTTGTTTATCCATAAATAGTTTTCATGCATCAAGTCATTAAGCATCATATTGTTTGCAGTTCCCGTTTGTGTAAACTGCGCATGTCTGCCGCTAAGAAGTCTAAATTTACCCTCAGGAACATGAAACGCATACTCATCCCGCCAAATGGGCATAGCATCTACCCCTTTTTGCGTGAAAGAGTCTATTTTGCACTCTACTTTTCCCGATGGCGTTTTTGGTTTTTTACCGTTGACACTATAGAATCTTTTATTTTTCGGATACGACTCATATTCATTCGCCGAAAGCTGCTTAAAATAGGTCTGCATATCGGGATAATGCACACCGTATTTTTGAAGATTCTCTTTTGCTTGGGGATATTTGGAGACCGCGTGCGCGTTTAGTTCCTCTTGAGAGTGGGCAAAAGGATGGGTTAAATCAAATTCTGCATAAACCTCCTCTTCACTACTATCCATAATCGCCTCTTGAACTTCGGTATCGTATTTTTTCGTTATCTCAAAAAGAGGTTTTGAAATCTTCTCGGTAAGTCCTCGCAAAATTTCTATCACGGGTTTTGTGTCGTACATAGGATCAATGACTTTATTTCTTTGCGCTATAGAGGGCTCAATCCCCGCAAACGTTTTGACGGGATCCGTTCTCTCTAGGTAGGTACATTCTGGTAAAACGACATCCGCATACATAACGGTATCGCTTGGCATGGTGTCTATACACACCACAAGCTCCATCTTTTGTAACATTTGTGCCGTTTTTTTTGTGTTTGGCATATTCATCATAGGGTTGTGCTTGTAACAAAACATCCCACGTGTGTTGTAAGGGTGTTTGTTTTCCAAAAAGTTATTTCTCCAGCTTATCCATGAACCGCCGCCCGATACAACGGCACAATCGGAATAGCCTGCATTATTCTCTTTTTTGACTGTTGCACGCGCTCTAGCATTTTCATACATAGGGGCTAAACTTTCATGATCTAAAAGAGGCAACTTTCCTCCGAACACCACTCCCCCTTCACAATCAATACCGCCGCCTAAGGCTTGAAAAATAGCCATAGCCCGTCTAAGCTGAAAATCGTTTTTAGAGAAAGTACTACGTCTGCCCGGGTAGTAAATAGCCCGAGGTGCATGTTCCATAAACTCTCTTGCAACCTTATAAATCTCTTGTGCTTTAATACCCGTAATCGCTTCTGCCCACTCGGGAGTATAGTTGTTTGTCATAACCATCTCTTTATACGCCTCAAAATGGTTAAAATGCGCAGCAACGTACTCTTTGTCGTAGAGCTCTTCTTGGAGGGTAACGTAGGTTAATGCAAGTACAAATGCCAAATCCGTCCCGGGTTTTATCGGAAGCCAAAGATCCGATTTCGCTGCGGTGTTTGTAAACCTAGGGTCTATACAGACCATTTTCGCGCCGCCATTTTTCGCTTTGATTTTTTTAAATCCGTCCATAGTGTCGGGAGTGACGATCGCTTCGGCTCTGTTGGCTCCCGCCATAATGATATATTTTGTATTTTCAAAATCGACTTGCGGATACTCTCCGATAGTAACACCGTATCCGGATGCTACCGTCTGAAGACAGATAGAGGAGTGATTGAGCCAATTCGCCGATCCAAAACCTTCATAAAACATTTTGAAAGTATGTTCCGCCATCCCCTCGCCCGCACAGAACAAAAAGCTTGAGCGGTTGTCTTTCTCTTCATCTAAGATTTTGACCATCCCATCTTTAATATAAGTAAATGCTTCATCCCAAGTAACTTTTTTAAATTTTCCCTCCCCTTTTTTTCCTATTCGAATCATGGGATACTTTAGTCTATCCGGGTCATAAAGGGCTTGTATGCCCGCATTGCCTCTGGCACAAAGCATATTTTTAGATTTCGGAAAATAAGGATTTGGGTCTAATTTTGTAACGACGCCGTTTTCTACTCTTGCAATTGCCGCACATTTGTTGACACACATTTCGCATAACGTCGGGACGAGGCGCACATCTTTTGTCCCTGTTTTTGTAGTAGGTGTAAGTTTCTCTTTCTCTTTTTCATCTGAAAAAAGAGAAGTCGCAACACCGGCGCCGACTACACAAAGCGTAGCGCTTCCTTGGAGAAATCTTCTTCTGGAAATCTCTACTTGCATTGAATCTCCTTACCAGTTATTAAGCACAACTTATATTAAAAATAAAAAGCGCTTATGGCTAATGTTATCTGAAGAAATCTTAACTAAAACTAAATATTCATATTTTCTTAAGATTTTACTTTGTTCCCATTCAGTCAGAAATGTAGTTTTTGTCCAATATTTTCGGGGTATACGTGGTTTTAGAGGGCTTGTCGGGAGATTTTTTTTAAGGCGTTATGAACTTTTTATGTAATATGCGTAACATCGTTGTACTGAATATGTAGAAGATATGCAAAGGAAAAGATACTCTTCAGAGGCGGCGGCACTCCGAATGAAGCCGCAACCTTACATAGGTTGGGGCTTGCCTGTGTAATACCCTTGAGAGAAATCTACTCCGAGAGTTTTGACTTTTTCAAAAATACTTTCATCGCTTACAAATTCGGCTATCGTTCTTGCGCCTATTTTTTTTGCAAACTCGACAATAGTTTCAACGATAATGGTGTGGCGGTGATTCTCCACAATACCGCGGATGAGGGAGCCGTCGATTTTGATGTAATCTATATGGAGTTTCAAAACATGTTCAAAATTGGAATACCCCGTTCCAAAATCATCAATCGCGATTTTGGCTCCATGCGCTTTAACCAGTCGAATAAATTTCTCCGCGGAATTGTAATTTTCAATCCCTTCGGACTCTAATATCTCAAACACTATGCGTGAAGCGGTACCGGTTCTGACAATCGTATATACAATATATGCTACGGTCTCTTCATCTTCGATGTCGTCAATAGAGAGATTTACGGAAAACTCTTCCTTTCGCCCGGAAAAAAACTCACAAGCCTGCGTAATAACGCACTTCGTAATTTGTGCATATAGCTTCGTTTTTTTCGCAATAGGCAAAAAATCTATAGGCGCTATAACGGCACCTGTGGTATCTCTAAGACGAACGAGCGTCTCGTATTTAAAAATCTTCGTCGTTGCAAAATCAACAATCGGTTGGTAATAACAAACGATTTTATCCTCGGCAAGTGCTTTGTGGATCGTAGCCGTCATCGCTATATTGGTACGGTAAATCTCTTCTATTTTTTTAGAAACTTCATAACAAGCGTAGGGGATTTTGGCATCTTTAGCGTTATGCAGTGCAATGTCTGCGCGTGTCAAAAGTTTTTCTTCCCCTAAAGCAACACCGACATTCATACGTACCGATATCTCTTCACTCCCTATCTGAAACGTTGTTTTGCTTAATTGTTCGAGCCATGCGGTAATTTTCACCTCAAGCAGATCCCACTGCATCTCTTCATGCAATAGCATAGCAAACTCGTCACCGCCGATTCTATACACATCAACAAATTGTTCTTGAAACCACCTTGCTACTTGAACAAGAATAGAATCACCGGTCGTTACTCCGAAAAGATCGTTAATTTCTCGAAATCGGTCAATATTAAAGACTATACATCCGTAGGTTTTTTTGGCATGTATATCCTCTTGCATCTTCTGACGATTTGCAAGCCCCGTCAAAAAATCGGTGTATCGCACTCTTGCTATCTCTTTTTGCGCTTGCACCTCTGCGGTATTATCCAAAAGGTACCCTTTAATGGAGGTTGCATTCCCCTCATCATCGTAATCCACAACCCTGAAATCTTTCACCCAAATCTCGCGTGAATTACTGAGAATTCTATATTCTTGAGTAAAAAAATTCTTTTTAGCGCCAAGATAAGAGAGAACCTCTTGCGTCACTTTAGAAAGATCTTCGGGGTGAATACATTCGGAAAATTTGAAAGAGGTATGCATAAGTTCTTCATAACTAAGCCCAAGAATCGGAGTGACGTTTTGCGAGACGTTTTTGATCGGCCACCCTGCCTCGACGCCCCATTCAAACAAAACGATAGGTCCTCTATTGACAAGGTCATTCATCATTTTGAGTTCGTATTGGAGTTTTTTTTGAAGCGTAATGTTGCGACCGCTTCCTATCGTCCCTATAAGAACACCGTTTTCATCAAAAAGCGGTGCTTTATGAACATTTAAGTAGGTGAGTTCCCCCCGAATATTTCCATACTCTTCAAACTCCATGGCATGCATATTCTCCAAAACGACCTCATCGCTGTTGTGACAAAGCTCCCCAAAAGTATGCCATTTCGGATTCTCTTTATGTTTCTCCCTCTCCCTTTTCGCAAAATACACGTCGTCTTTACCGATAACATCGTCTTGCGTCGTCATCAAAAGGTTATCGCATATTGCTTTGTTTGCAAAAAGATACCTTCCCTCCAAGTCTTTTGCCCATAACATATCGGGAAGATGATCCGAAATAAGCTGTAAAAAATTATGAATACACACCGCATTTTTTGCCATAGTTGCCGACTCTTGTAGTTTAAAAATTGTATCGCTTTAAAGTTTATCTCACAAAATCTTAGAACAAACCCTAAACGGCAAAATATTCTATGGAAAATAATGATAAATATTAAGTTTTGTTCTTCTAAATCCTCGGCGGGTGTAAAATGCGAGTGCGTTCTCGTTGGCGACGTCCGCGCCTAAAGAAAGGCGTTTGTACCCCTTTTCACATGCCAAGGCGCGGATGCGATTAAGCAGGCGGCTCCCTAAGCCCATTTTGCGAAACTCCTCTTTGACGACCAAATCTTCAAGCTGCCCAACATAGCCACCCTCGGCGCTTGAGACGAGGCGCTGCATCGTGACCATGCCGACCACCTCATCGCCGTATTTAGCTACCAAGATATCGGAGTGTTGCTCTTGTAAAAGCAAAGAGAGCCCCTCAAACTGTTTGGTGAAATCGATGGTAAAATCGCTCTCTATCGCAAACAAAACCGCCAGCAAACGCGCCGCTTGTTCAATATCCGCTTCACTTGCCTCACCTATTTCGATACCGCTTTTCATATAAATATCGCAAATCTCGGGATGGAGCACCGAGAGCACCTTTTTCGCGCTTTTTTGCAAGCGGTTGGATTTGATATAGAGGGTTTTGAGTTTTTGCAAGTTTGCCAGTGCATCGGGAGCGTCTCTATCTCGTTTGCTTCCAAATCGAGTTCGACGAGCTCGGCGTACATGCCAATCTCAGGAGGTAAAAACGGTATATGGTTGTAACTCGCGCACAGGTACTCAAGCACACGCGAAGGGGGAAGAGGAAAGGTTCTTAAATTACAACTCTCGCACGAAAAACGGCGCAGATTCGGAGCAAAATCATCGGCGAACGAAAGCGACGTCAAAGTGTTTTCATCCAAAATAAGCTCTTCGAGTTTCTTGCATCCGAAAAAATGGAGGTTTTTTAATAGATTCGCCCCTATATCGAGTCTCTGTAGCGGCAAAGAAAAAAGCGCCCCATCGAGCGATTCGATCGCATTGTCGCACAGATCAAGCTCGCGAAGATTTTGCAGATACCCTATCTCGCGCGGCAGCGATTTGAGTACGTTTGAACTCACATTGAGCCTCTCTACATGGGGCAATGCTTTTAAAAACGGCGTGATATCTTTGATGCAGTTGCTTGAGAGATTAACGCTATGCAAATCATCGTGCGTCCCAAACGAAAGAGCCTTCTCATCAAGCAAGTTCATACTCAAATCAAGAACCCGAAGAGATGTACACTTTGCAACCGAATGTGCCTCTTGAATGCGGTTGGCACTTGCATTGAGCGAGCGCAAAGATAAAAACGCCAAATCCTCGGGCAGCCTCTCAAAGCGGTTGCGGCGTATGTCGAGGTTGGTAAGTTTTTGGAGGTTTTTTATGGCATGGGGCAATGTCGTTAGTTTGTTGCCAGAGAGGTTTAGCACCAAAAGGTTCTCCAACAAAAAAATGCTCTCGCTAAGTTCACTAAGCCCTCTGTTGCTTAGATCAAGCCGGCTTATCTGCGCGGGGTCTTGTACCTCTTCGCCGATTGCACCTTGTTCTAAGAGCCATAGACGCAAACTCTCCCATTTATTTCGCAACATCATCCGCTCCCAAGTACTCTAACCTCTCTTTGCGCTGGCGTATCAAAAACGCTATCTCTTCATAATCAAATTTCCCGTAAAGTCCCATATCGTACACCCGCATAAGCGCCGTGCGGCAACAGGTTTTGTTGCACTCGGTCACGAGTTTTTTCGCTTTTTTATAGGGAAGCGAGCTGTTTTGAAAAATTCTGATCGCATCGGCGACGCTCTTTGCCCCGCACTCGCAAATCTCCATCGCCATCACTTCCTCTTGCGCTTGCATCTTCTGCCCCTAGAGATTGTGCTCTTTTGCAAAAGCGTGTGCTTCTTCGACCGCCGCTACAAGCTCGCCGCTGAGTGCGGGAAGCTTGATGTAATCGACCCAGATGGTATCCTCGACGATATCGTGGATCGCCGAAGCGATCTCCATCGCAATACGTTTGCGTTTTGCCAACTCTTTTTTTAGATCTTTCTCATCGCTCATACTGTTTTCCTTATTTGCTTTGGCATGGAGTATGCATATTGTGTTCTAAAAAACTTTGCAGATTGCCAAATTTTCACCATGCCAAGAGAAAAATATGCAACAATCAAAAAGAGAAAAGGAGTGTGACGTGAAATTTTTGAAAGAGCTTTCAATCAAACAAAAAATCTTTTGGCACCGCTTTAAAAAAAAGATGCTGCGTGTTTAATTTTTTCATCCATTACGTTATTATTTAGATTACGAATCAAGTTCGCAATGACGCCGGTAGGGTCAATAAACACAAGGAGTTCTCATATGAAAAATCAATTCACGCCGCTTTATCGCATCTGGCACTGGACGATGGCGCTCTCCGTCATAGGTTTGCTTTGCACCGTTTTATTGCGCAAAACCTTTTTAAGCTACAAAACCAACGCTCTCATCATCCAAGAAAAACTCGCCGCCCTCGATATAGAGATCACGCTAGAGAGTGCCAAAGCGATAGCAAAAGCGATCCGCGCGCCGATGTGGGAGTGGCACTATATCTTCGCCGCCGTTTTAGGCATCTCTATTCTTCTGCGTCTGGTTTTGATCTTTACCAAAGAGACAAAGCACCCTATTGTGCAGTTTTTAGAAGCTCCAAAAGGGGAGAAACTCAAAAAAGGGGTGCACGCTCTTTTGTGTCTTTGTATAGCGCTTTTAGCTCTCAGCGGTGCACTTTTATATTTTCACGAAACTCTCGGGCTTGAAAAAGCGAACATAGGGTGGGTCAAAGAGAGCCATGAGTTTCTCATGTTCCCCCTCATCGGCATGATCGTTTTACACCTAGGGGGTGTTTTGATGCACGAGATCACGACAAAAGAGGGGATCGTCTCGAAGATGATCCACGGGGATTCTTAAAGGGAAAACGCATAAATATTCTCAAACTTCACGCTGCATTTGCCTTTGTGCATATGCACAAAACGGGCTTTCTCTTGCAAAATTGTACTCTTTATACAGCGCTACGACGTGCGGCATCTCTAGGGGGATGTCGGCAAGCACTTTTTTAAGCCCCCGAAAATAGAGCACGCCGCGCATCATTTTGTGGGCATCTTCCGTGTCGTGCGCCTGCCAAGGTCCCAAATAGACCTCTTTGGCATTGATGACGCTTGAGTGTTGGAACCCCTCTTTGAGCGCAAATTTCAAGGAGGAGTTGCGATCCATCTCATCAAAGAGAAATTCGCTTCTATCCTCTGCGAACGTTTCAAAATCGAGCTTTTTTACCGCCGTTTCAAAATTGTGGCTCTCTAATTCTTTGGCATGTGCATTGGTAAAATGAAAAGGGGGCACTTTGCCCACGTTGACAAAACGCCCGATCTCCATAGCGTGCACAAATCCGTAACGCTCAAAAAACGGCACGAACTCTTTTTAGTGTGGATACTTAATGAGCTTTTAGGATCGAGCATCCCTAAAAATATCTCCAAAAGCTCTTTGCCTATCCCCTGTTTTTGATACTCTTTTTTGACAATAAAGTACTTGATCATCGCCGATTTTTCATACTCCACGCCCAAAATAGCCCCGACAAGTTCGCCGTTGTCGTATGCTCCGTAACAAAGGTGGGGCGAGTGCATCAAAAGCAGCTTCATATGGTAGCCATCCGCCAGACATGAAAGCTCCTGCGCGATCTCCACAAGCCGTGCCACGTCGCCGAATTTGAGCCAGTAGAGTTTCATACGCACTCTCTATACAGTGCTACGAGTTCGGCATCGTTTAAGACACGTTTGCGCATCGTGACGATCTCTCGGATCGTCGGCAAAAGCAGATGCAAACTTTTTTTCTCTGCATCAATCCCCAAAGCTTTTAAATGATACGCGATCGTTCCCGTCCCCAGATGTTTCCCAAGCGGAAACTCCCGTTTTGCACCCACTTCATCGGCATCAAACGGCTCGTAGGTATGGGAGTCTTTCATCATTCCATCGGCATGGACGCCGCTTTCATGAGCAAAAATGCGCTCCCCGACGATCGGTGCATTGGGAGCGACGCTCACATTTGCAGCTTTTGCGACAAGGTCGGCAAGAGAGCGCATCCCCAAAGGATCGACGTGACGGTTTTGCCCGTAAAGATGTTTGAGCGCCATAGATATCTGTTCAAACGACGCATTTCCCGCACGCTCTCCCAGCCCCATCACTGTAGTGTTGATGCTTATGGCACCTGCATCTATGCCGCTGAGTGCATTTGCGTTGGCAAGCCCGAAATCGTTGTGGGTGTGCATCTCGATGGGCAAAAGAGCGTACATGCCAAGGTTTTTGACCCTCTCATAGGTTTGCATAGGGGTGAGTATCCCCACCGTGTCACAGTAGCGAAAACGATCCGCTCCGAGTTCGCGCCCAAGCTGCATCACCTCAACCAAAAACTCATGGGAAGCGCGGGAGCTGTCCTCCCCCCCTATGCACACGAAAAGCCCCTCTTTTTTTGCGGTGCGCACGACACTCTCAAGCTCTTTGAGCATCCGAGATTTATCCCCGCCGAACTTCACCTCTATAAGCAGATCCGAGACGGGAATCGAGAGATCGACGCTTTTGACGCCGCATGCCAAGGAGCTTTCCAAGTCGCTCATCTTTGCGCGGTTCCATGTCATCATCGGCACGCCAAGATCGAGTGCTACAAGCTCTTTGATATCCTCTTGTTCTTGTTTGCCCATCGCCGCGATGCCTATCTCAAGCTCATCCGCCCCGCATGCCACAAGTGCCTGCGCGATGGCAATCTTCTCTTTGGTGTTAAACGCAACGTAGGGAGCTTGTTCCCCGTCTCGAAGCGTCGTATCGTTGATTCGTATCATAAGCTCACCTTTTTTGACATGCCAAAGGCTCTTTTGTCGCACATCCCTCTTTTCATTGCCATACGTAAATGGGATGTGCTACCAAAAGAGCCGCAAGACCCTTTTTTAATTCACCTCGGCTTCCTCGGCTAGGTGAAAAAACTTGCGCGTCGCTTTGAGTACGGATATCTCGATCGGCTCATACGCATAACTTTGATCGGCGACGATCCCCGCCGATGCCAGATCGTTTTGAGGGCAGCCCCCTATTTTTGCGGTAAGAATCAGTTTGACGTCTTTGAGCTTTTCTAAAATAGGCTCCATCGCATTGGCACCGTCTGGTCCCGCGCAGTATTCGTAATCAAGCTTGCGATGGTGGATAAACCGCACCCCCCTGTCTCCCGCTTCATAGATCAAAAACTCCCTGACCGAACCGAAATGCTGGTTTATCATCCCCTCGCCTGCCGTGGTTACCGCGACTAAAATCGTCTCGCCGCTTGAGCTGAGTTGTGCTTTTTCTTTGCGCACGCGCTCGTTGGCACGATCAAGGAAAAAACGAAACTCCTCTATTTTTGCCTGCGCTTCTTGGCGCGCTTTGATATTGTAGTGATCCTCAAGCGCATCGAAACTCATAGAACTAAATACATCTTTAGTAAACTCCTGCCCGCGATCTTCCCCTATGAGCCCCACCGCATCGGCGCGGCACTGGCGGCAGTGCTGCATCAGTTTCATATCCATGCCACACGCCTCTTGTACCTCCATCTGCTCTTGGTCGGTTGCGCTTTTGACGCCTGAGAGTCCAAACGCGGTTCCGTGTTCGGGTTCGGAAATGATAGGCATGATGTTGTGTAAAAACACCCCGATCTCTTTGAGTTTTTTCGATACCTCTACCAAATGTTTATCGTTGATCCCGGGAATAAGCACCGAGTTTGCTTTGATAAGTATCCCGTTTGCGACGCATTTTTGCATCCCTTCGATTTGACGTTCTAAAAGGATTTGCGCCGCTTTTTTGCCGTAGTAGCGTTTATTATCGTAAAAAATCCACGGGTAGATTTTTGCGCCTATCTCGCCGCTTGCATCGACGGTGTTGATGGTAACGGTGACGTGGTCTATGTTGTATTTGACCAGCTCATCGACGTAGCTTGCAAGCTCAAGCCCGTTGGTGGAGAGGCAGAGTTTAAGATCGTTTGCTTTTTCCCGCACGAGTCTAAAGGTCTCGAATGTTTTTTTCGGATTGGCAAGCGCATCCCCCGGTCCCGCAATACCGAGGACGCTCAGACGCTGCACCTCGCCGCCGACGTAAAGCACTTTTTTTGCCGCTTCTTCGGGGCTGAGTCTCTCGCTCGTCACTCCAGGGCGGCTCTCGTTGGAGCAGTCGTACTTGCGGTTGCAGTAGTTGCACTGGATGTTACAAGCAGGCGCCACCGCCACGTGGATACGCGCATAATGGTGGTGCGCCCCTTCGCTGTAACAAGGGTGGTTGTGGATTTTTTCTTGAATATCTTGAGGCATAAACGCCTCGGCGGGATTGGTCGAACAGCAGCTCATCGTCGCCTCCTAAAATCAGTTGCCCTCTTATGTGCAAGAGACGTTCTAAGCAAGCGTGGAAAAACTACGACAATTTTGTCGCTTTGTTAGGGGTTTTTAGACTCTTTGCGACATTCGCCGCTTTGCACGAGTGCATAACGGGTAAATATAGGACCCAAAAGTTCATGGATAAAGGTTGTCGCTATAACGATATTGAGCATTATGGAAGCTATCGGTTCGAGATGGGGCGTTTTTTGTAACGAAAGCGCCAAACCGATCGCCACGCCCGCCTGCGGTAAAAGAGCAAGCCCCATATAGCGCTTGAGCGTAGCACTGCTTTGAGCCGCCGCGGCTCCAAGATAGCTCCCAAGCACCTTCCCTACGACACGCAGCACCACATAGATTTCTATCGCCACGGGCAAAGCAAAAAGTGCTTCGAGTTTTAGATGCATCGCCGAGAGGATAAAAAAGAGCATAAAGATGATCTCCGCCAAATGGGTGTCGATCTCCTCCTCTATAATGGAGAACTCTTTGGATATATTTGTCAAAACTGCACCCATGCTCATAGCGCACAAAAGCGGCTCAAGGGCAAAACTGCCGCTTACGCTAAAAAGGATAAAAATAATCCCGAGCGTCGCTATGGTTTCCATCCCTCTGTGGTGTGAAAACAGCTTTGTAAAAAAAACGGTTAAGGTACCCTGCAAAAGCACCGAGCAGGAGACTCGCACCGATACTAAAGAGGACATGCCAAAGCGAAGCAAGCTCCCAGCCGTGGTTGCCCAAAAGCGTACCCGCAATACTCAAAGCTATGATAAACATCAAAAGCGACACCGCATCATCGAGCGCGACAACCGCCAAAAATGTAGAGGTGAAGCGTCCGTTTGCCCCAAGCTCCTTAACGAGCGAGAGCGGTGCGGCGGTATCGGTCGCCGTGGCGATTCCCCCCAACAAAAGCGCAATCACCGCCATATGGGTTACCCCTATCCCCGCGTGTTCCCCTAAAAGATAAAATCCCGCCGCGACAATGGCAAAGGTACTCAAAGATTGGAAAAGGGTGATTTTCACTATCTCGCTCAAAGAGGAGCGCAAAAAAGAGAATTTGAGCGTCGCGCCGACCAATACGGCGATAATAGAAAGTGCGAGATCGGTTACGATCTGCGCATTCTCTACAAAACTTTGCGGGATAATCCCAAGCACTTCAGGACCGATTACAAGCCCCAAAAGAAGGTACCCCACAACCTTTGGCATGTGCAGCCAAGGAGCAAGCCGCTCAACACATGCGCCCAAAACCAAAATAATCCCCAAATAAAAAAGCGTATCCATAGGTTGCATTATAGCCAAAGCTATCCAGAAACATTGAGAACAATTTATGCAAATACCCTTGTAAAAAGGGGAGATTATGAAGATAGCATTGCCGCTTGATGCGCAACTTGTTTTATACAAGCAAAACCCCTTTACCGCGCCCAAATTCGGTATCTATCTCATAGAGACGACCCCCAAAGAGGTGCTCGTTCGTCTTGATGCGATCATGACGAACCCCATGCATGCCATAGTGCGCCAAAACTTTTTAGAGGATCAAATCGTTTGCGACTGCGACGAGAGGGCACAAAACTGTTTTAACCATATTTGCGAACACTACTCCCTTTTGGAGGTGATCGGCGGGTGCCGTTACCTTTTGGCGGACAATTTCTGTAAAAACACATGCCATACGCTCAAAAACGGCGGCGTAGAGGTGTTTAAGATCCCCTCTATTATCAAAACGGCGGAGATGGCGATCAAAAACTTTCTTATCGGTGCCAATCTGGCAAAAAAAATATCCCATATCCGCAATCTATCTTAAAGGAAAAAAACAGATGCAAGAGACGATCCAAACGATTAAAAAAGAGCTGCGAAACCAAACCACCGTCCCCTACTTCGGGCTTGGAATTTTTTACGACACAAAAACAAAAGAGGGGGAGGCGATGCCACATGATAGCGACTCATTTATTTTGACGATGAACGGCGGACGCGCGATGAGCCAAAGGCTGATGTTTGAGTACTCCCGTGCGGCGATGCACCTCGAACAACGCCGCGGGATGGAGTATATCACCCAGCTTATCAACCATATCTATAGCAAAGATTTTATGCCGACCCCTTTGCAAAAAAGTATCGTCTCTATGGATCCGCGCTATATTATCGACACCAACAGAGATACGAAAATCCAAGAGCTTTTGGCGTTTGAAGAGCATACGCTCGTGGTGGGCAAAGCGCGTTTGAGCGCGGAGAAAAAACCGTTACGAGGTGTTTGAATGGGATCTGGAGAGTAAAAAATATTTCCTTGTAGATGAAGAGGTACTCGGACATGCCAAGAAGATTTTGTTCAAACCCATGGGCTCGCCGCTGCCTACTCCAAGCTTTGTCATCAGCGACGCCGATTACGTTGACTGGCTTACCGAAGCGATGGGTGGATTTGGTGTGCCCCACCATCTTAAAAAGCTACCGCAAAGCCAAGAAATACCTCTTTTTGGGGACATCGTTTGACCGTGATACCGACAGAATGGTCGCCAACGAGCTTACTCTTGATCTGGAGGGGGGCTATGTCATCACCGACAAGCCGCTGGGGAAAAAAGAGGAGAAGTTTATCCAAAAACACAATCTCGAAGTGGTTGCGATGTCGCTTGAAGCGTTTTGCGAAGCGTTTATTTCATAACAAAGGTGCAACGATGAACGGGGAAAAAACCTGCTCCTTTTGCGGGGCGCAAACAAAGCGAGGTCAAAAAAATATTCTCGAGCCAGAGCGCGCATATCTGTAACGAATGTATCGCTACATGCTCCAAAGTGCTCCAAAAAGAGGTGCGCTACGAAGAGCGTTCTAAAAGGGAGGAGCAGCTTCCAAAGCCGATCCTCATTAAAGAGTATCTCGACAAACACATCATAGGGCAGGAGGAGGCAAAAAAAGTCCTCTCGGTTGCCCTCTACAACCACTATAAACGGATAGAAAACCCCGTTTATAACGGCGTAGAGCTTGAAAAAAAGCAATATCTTGCTTTTAGGACCCACGGGAAGCGGCAAAACCCTTTTGGCAAAAATCGCTTGCCAAGATTATGAATGTTCCTTTTGCCATAGCCGATGCCACCGCACTCACTGAAGCGGGCTACGTCGGCGAGGATGTCGAGAGCATCCTCTCGCGTCTTTTAGCCGCGGCAAACTACGACCTTGAACTTGCCCAGCGCGGCATCGTTTACATTGATGGAGATCGACAAGATTGCACGCAAGGGGGGAATCCTCGACAAGCGGGCGCGACGTCTCGGGCGAAGGGGTACAGCAGGGACTTTTGAAAATTTTAGAGGGCGCGGAGGTGTATGTGCCGCTCAAAGGGAGCCGCAAAAACTCCACGACCGAAACGGTTTTGTTCAACACGACCCACGTGCTCTTTGTCTGCGGCGGCGCGTTTGTGGGGCTTATCGAGGATAAAAACACCAAAAAGTCAAAAAAGATGGGATTTACCCAAGAAGAAAGCGAGCAGCAGGAGCAAAAAATAGACCAAAAAGCACTTGTGCATTACGGCATTATCCCCGAGTTTATAGGGCGTATCCCCGTGATTGCCGAGCTTAAAGAGCTTAACCAAGAGGCAGATGGTGCGTATCTTGAAAGAGCCCGACAATGCAATCATCAAACAGTTTCAGGCTCTTTTTGAGATGGACGGGATCGTTTTGGAGTTTGAGGAGGGCGCATTAGAGGCGATTGCGCAAAAAGGCGATAGATAAAGGGGTGGGAGCAAGGGGCTTCGGGGGATCATCGAAGAGATCATGCTGCCGCTGCAATACGCCTCCCCTTCACAAGAGAATCTTGAACGCTCTATCGTCACCAAAGCGATGGTGGAAGATGCAACAGCGCAACCGATACAAATCTACAAAAACACAAAAGGAACTCTCATGAAAATCTATCTCGACAACAACGCGACGACAAAAATAGACCCCCTCGTAAAAGTAAAAATGCAACCGTTTTTGAAGAGCTCTACGGCAATCCAAACTCGCTCCATAGTTATGGCATGGAGGTGCGCCCCGCCCTCAACGAAGCACTCGGCGCAATGTACGATGCACTCGGCGCCGCCGATGAGGACGACATCCTCATCACATCCTGTGCGACAGAGAGCAACAACACCGTCCTTAAAGGGGGTGTTTTTTAAACATATCCTCCAAAATCCGCAAAAAAACCATATCATCACCACCGCGGTGGAGCACCCCTCTATCCAAGAGACTTTGCACTTTTTGCAAGAACACGGCGTGGACGTCACCTTTATAGAGGTTCAAAGCGACGGCTCGATAGACCCGCAAAAAATCAAAGACGCCATCACCGATGCAAACCGTGCTTATCTCGATGATGTGGGCGAACAACGAAACGGGGGTTGTTTTTCCCGTCTCTGAAGTTGCCGCCATCGCACAAGAAAAGGGAGTTTTATTTCATACCGACGCGGTGCAGGCAATCGGCAAAGTTCCCATAAATCTAGGTGCGATACCCATCGATTACCTCACCTTTTCGGCGCATAAAATTTCACGGTCCAAAAGGGATCGGCGGGCTTTACGTTAAAAAAACAAAAGAGCTTCCAAACTTGCTTCACGGCGGCGAACAGATGGGCGGCAAGCGTGCGGGAACCCTTAACGTAGCCTACATCGTCGGGATGGGGCTTGCGATGAAACAAGCGGCGGGGCATGTGGAGATTATGAACACCAAAGTGCGTGCTTTGCGCGATAGACTCGAAGATGCGCTCGCAAAAATCCCCGATACCGTCATCGTAGGAAAAGATGCCGATCGCACACCCAACACCCTTCTTATCTCCCTGCGCGGTATCGAGGGGGAAGCGATGCTATGGGACTTAAACCGTGCGGGAATCGCCGCTTCAACGGGGAGTGCGTGCGCATCGGAGTCTTTGGAAGCAAATCCCATTATGAGCGCCATAGGGGAAGACCCCGAACTCGCCCACACGGCGATTCGCCTAAGTCTCTCCCG
>CAXXSB010000006.1:0-171235 GCA_963664885.2 Sulfurimonadaceae bacterium | reverse complement strand
GTCGTTGTTGGAAGCGATCACGTTGATATCGGATTTGAACTTTTCGATCGGCTTGATAAGGCTGGTGTTGGTCACCGCTACGGCGATGAGGATAACGATGATTAAAACTACCAAAGACCAAAGAATGATAGAATTGCGTAAGCGGTTGGGCGCTTCTAAAACCTCTGCTTCGTCGATCTCGGAAACGATCGCCCATGTCAGGTTCGAGCCGATATGAAGCGGTGCAAAAGAGGAGAGAACAAGATTGCCGTTATAGTCTTCGATCACTTTCGTGCCGCTTTTGCCCTCAAAAACGCTGCGGGTTGCTTCGGTTTCGATTTTCCCCGTTTGCGGGTTTGCAAAAGAGGCGCGGATGGAGTGGTTTTTGGGGCTTAAATAGCTGTCGCTGCGCATAAGAAAATCGCTGCCGACAAGATAATCCTCTTGCGTTTTGCCGTAGCCGTGGCGGGTTTCCAATGATTTGCGTTATCGATTTATCGCTGATTTGCAGCACCAAAACAACGGGATAATCCCCGTACATCTCCACCTGTTTGGCGATGAACATAGCAGGCTCGCCGTTGCTTGCCTCATAAGGCTGCATATCGAGGATCACGCTCTCTTTGGTTGGAGCGCTTGGTTGAAAATTTTTGCCAAAGGGCTTGTTTTGTATTTGCCCGTTTTCAAGTTGGTACCGTAGTCGCTCTCTTTTGCGGCGGTATAAATGACTCTTCCCGTAGAGCTCTCAATGAGAAGAATATCGTAGTAGCCGTAGGTTTTTACATAGTTTTGAAAAAACGATTCAAACGCACCTGTGGATCGTTTTACGCGGATATCGTCGATGGGGAGATCCCCTTTGGGATCGAAGTCGGCTTCTTCAAAAAGGTTTTCCATATCGTTGTAGAACAGTTTAAGCACCTGAGTTTTGGAGAGCACTTCGACGTCGGCAAACTTTTTTTCAAAAAAAGTTTCGATGTTGCTTCTCTTCGCTTCGTTTGCGTTGGCAAGTCTGTTGTAGCTTGTTTCCATAAGCGTCGTTTTGATCTCGGTGACGCTGATGAGAGAGACGATAAACACGAGCGCTATAAGAGAAAGGGTTATAAGCGCAAGGATGCGGTATTTGATGGAGAGGTTTTGCATAAGAATGCCTTTGTGGTAAATATAAAAAGCACTTTAGCAGAAACTTTTTAGATAATATCTTAAGAGTTGATGTTACCACGGTGATTCGTTCTGCATTTTCTTCTTCGTCATCCGTACTCGATACGGGATCTAACTTGGATGGACGGATACTAACAGAATGAGGCAACCTTATGGATGTTACCTATGTTGTATAAATTACTTTGTGAGGTTTAAAAAAGATCGGCATGTCCGAAAAAATCTCTTTCGTGTCGTCTTTGCGCATCGACTCCAAAATTTTTTTTGCTTTTTGTTTGGTGGGCAGATCGAAATAGATCAGCATATTGCGCGAAAAGATATAGTCGAATTTTCCAAGCATCGTAAATTCGGGCTCGAAAATATTCATCACCCTAAACTCTACGAGGTTTTTAACCTTCTCTTTGAGGTCGTAGCGCTCCTCGTTTTTGTCGAAATATTTATATAAAACATCCCCCAAAAGATTTCTGACGTTGCGCTCTCTATAAGAAGCTATTTTTGCTTTTTCTATCGCGCGGGAGTTGATGTCGATCCCCGTGATGTGAAAACGGGAGGGTTCTACGCCCGCTTCCAAAAGGGCGATGGCGATCGAGTAGCTCTCCTCCCCGGTGGCACACGGTGCGCAGAGGATCGAAACGGGGGAGCTCTCCTCTTGAACAAGCGAGACCAGTTCGGCGATCTGTTTGAACTCTCTGTAAAAAAAAGTTTCGTTGGTGGTGAGATGGTTGATAAGTTCTTGCTTGAGAGAGTCGTCGCGCTTTATGCTCTCAAGCAGCTCCTCGTACGAGAAAATGTCTCTTTGGCGGCAGAAACTTTTAGTTTTACTCTCTAAAATGGAGAGTTGTTTGTCAAACGTTACGCCGCTGAGATTTTAAAAAAGTCGGCGACTTTGGAAATATCTCTAAAGTTTTCGCTGCGCGATAGAGACTCTTGCTCCTCTTGGGAACTCTCTTTTTTGGGAAAAAGCCAGCTTAACATAGATTACGCTCCGAATTGTTTGATGATCTCGATAATTTCGTAAAGGTCTTTGGCATGTATGTTCGCTCCGCGCTCTTTAGCACGTGCGGGCATCCCGTAGACCACCGCCGTTTTTTTCGCTCTCGGCGATGCAGCGTGCTCCCCCTTCTTCGAGTGCAATACACCCCTCCACGCCGTCGTCGCCGATACCCGTGAGGATAAATGCCACTATCTCGCACCCCTTTACAAAGTGCGCCGCCGAGAGAAAAAGGGTGTTGATGTCGGGGTTAAAATGGGCATTGGGATTGGTATGAATAGAAAAAAAGAGGTGCTCGCCGTTTTGGATGATTTGGGCATGTTCGGAGACGATATAAAGAACGCCTTTTTGCAGCGCATCCCCCTCGCGGGCTTGCATAACGGAGAGTTTAGATCTTTCGTTGAGCCTTTTGGCAAAACTGGGGATAAATTCGGCTCCCATATGCTGGGCAACGACGATAGCCGCTCCAAAATTTTCGGGCAACGCCGCCGCTATTTTTTCTATGTGGGCGGGGCCTCCGGTGGAGGCACCGATGAGGATCAGTTTTTTAGGTTCTAAAGATTTCAAGTTTTGCGTTTAATTCTTCCGTCATAGAGTTAAGGTGTTCCGCAGCAGCGGCGATCTCTTCGACGTTTCTTGCATTGGTAGCGGATATTTCATTGATAGCAGAGACTTTATGCGCAATATCTTCCACGTTTTTCCCCGTCTTTTCAAAATCACGCACCGTTTTATCGTTTGCCTGAACTGCCAAGTTCACGATCTCGACGCTTTCGTTGATCTTAGCTTCCACCTGCGAAGCCGCAGTTGCAAGTGCTTGAATCTCCTCAGAGTTCTCGCTCATCTGCGTACTTGCATCCATAATGGACTGTACGATCACGTTAATGGTCGCATTGATCTCGACTAAAGATTTTTGTGTACGTTCTGCAAGTTTTCTTACTTCATCGGCAACAACCGCAAATCCTCTTCCGTGTTCCCCTGCACGCGCAGCTTCGATAGCCGCATTGAGTGCCAAAAGATTGGTTTGGTCTGCAATATCGCTAATCACCTCAAGCACCGCTTTTACTTGGTTCGCATCGCTTGAAAGCGTAGTCATCTTGTGGGAAAGTTCCACTTCGGTTTGCGCCGTCTCTTGCACTTTTGCATTCATAGCGATCATCTCACGACGCGCAACGCTTAAGTTTTCGTTTGCTTTGATAATCTCTTTTTTACTCTCTTGCGCATCGGAGATAGAAGTAGCAATCTCCTCTTTAATTCTCACTGCACGATCGTTTGCTTCTTGAGTTACCGTTACCGACTTTTCGACATTGTTGCCTACGCCCAAAGCGGTCGTAGAGAGCTCATGGGCAATCGAAGCATTCTCGTTGGAGGAGCGCTTGGTGTTGTCGATGAGATCGTGCAGCTGCGAGGTGAAGTTGTTAAAACTCGCAGCGATATCGCGAATTTCGGTCGGTGCATTGGTATCGACTTGGATGGTGAGGTTATGCTCGCTTGAGATTTTAAGCATCGTTGCTTTAAATCTTGCAAGGGGAGCGTTGATCCCCGTCGTGATAATAAACCATGCAACTCCCAGACCCAGAATAATAGCAATCACTAAGATCATAATCATCATAGTTTGGGAAGCGCCGAGGGAATCGACCGATTCTTGCGATAATTTTTGCGTACCGCTCATCCCCGCACGGTTGACCTTTTCGACATATTCGAGGGTATCAAAAGCGTGTTGCGTTGCTTGTGCGCTGATAGCATTTGCTTTGGTTGCGATAACGATCAATTTTTCTATGTTTGTTTTGTAGTCGCGCGCGGCTTGTTCAAACTTCTCAAACGATTGAATGTTTTTGGGGTTTCTCGCACCTTTGCGAAGGTTTTGGATCGGTTCTACGATCGTTTCAAACTCTTTGAGTGCTTCTTCCAAAATCGCAGGCTCTTTTCGTAAAGAGGAGCGGAAATAGGCTAGACGAAGCTCCGTCCCTCTTAGGTAGGCTTCATAAGAATAAATGATACGCTGTGCACGCAGAGCCAATTCTTTGTTTGTTTTCATGGCGTCTTGCAACTGCGTACTTTGGCTTTTTAATACCGATTTTGCGCTGTCCATAAAAGTTTTGGCATGTTCGTCAAGCGCGGCATTTGTGGCATGCTGCTCGGCAAAAAGGCGTGCGAGTTCGTCGGAAAATGCTTGGTATTCGCGAAGCTTTTTCTCCAAATCCGGAAGGGTGCTTTTGAGTACGCTTAGATTCGGGTATTTTTGGGAGTGCGCTTTAAGTGCATCGAGGCGCTCAAATACCACGCTAAAACCGGCATCTGCATTTTTTTTGTGTTGGAGTTCCGAGGTGTTGATAAGTTTTACGACGTCGATTCTCGCTTTGGCAAAGTTGCGCTCAAGCGACGTTGCGATATCGACTTCATGGATATACTCCTCGGTCAGTTTTGTAGAGTTGCTCACGGCAGAGCTCATGCTTCCTACGGCGATCAACCCCATGATCGCCATTGCGGCTAGGATTATTCCGAATCCTACGCTTATCTGTTTGCTTAAACTAAGTGTGGGCATAGATTTTCCTTTTTTGTCGAATTTTCGGGTGAATTATACTAAAAAATATTGGATTAGGAGGGGGAAGCGTTGCTTAAATTTTGAAAATAAATATTTTTTAATCATCTAGACGAGGAGAATTTTCCCGCGCCCGAAGGTACGGGAGGAGGTGTTTACCAGTTGAGAGTAGTAGTGTTTTTTGTAAAAAGTGCGCTTTCTAAAAGGTTGGCATTGCCTAGTTTGATCCCTTCGACGAGAGTAGCACCCTCCACTTGGTAGTGCTGCATACACATCGGGCAGATATACACCGTTGCCCCTTTTTTGATAACTTCGGCTAATTTCGATTGAAATTCCGCGTATTGTTTGTTCTCTTTAGAAGCAAGTTTTACCCCTTTATCGTTGAGATAGATAGTAAGAGCATGCCCCTTTTCCAACATTTTTGTGCTAAATTGCACCGCCATAAGCGTTCTGTGCGCCTCATCACTCGTAAGATTTACGAAAAGCGGAGATTTCTCTGCGCCGAACAACGAAAATGAAAATGCCATAAGGGCAACCAACATACCGAATACTTTTTTCATGGTACTCCTTTAATAGATTTAATCAACATTATACATTTTATAAGCTTAAGTAATTTTTTTTGTTTTCTTTTGCTTGAAAAGGGTTGCCTTTGGGAAATGAAAGGGAGTATTTTTCCTGTGATATAATCGTTTTAAAAATATTTTTTGCGAGTTCCCATGCCAAACGTAGAACAAAAAATCTCCCAAGCCAAAGCGAAGCTCTTGCTTGATTACCCCTATTTCGGAACGCTTGCTTCGCGTCTTGAGATCGTGATCAACGACGACATAGAAGCGTTTAAAAGTGAGGGCAAAACGGTGAACATGAGCAGCGATTTTTTGGCACATGCCACAAGCGAAGAGCTTACGTTTGTATTTGCAAACGGTGCGATGCATGCAGCTTTGGCGCATGAGATGCGTCAAAACAGGCGCAGCGGGTGGTTATGGCAGATGGCAACCGATTTTGCGATTAACGATATGCTGGTGCAAAACGGGCTGCCTCTTCCTGAGGGGGCGCAGTACCGCAAAAGGTTTCATGGCATGTACGCCGAGGAGATATATGCCGAACTCAAATCGGATATGCTTCGAGACGGGGAGCTTGAATACGAGGCGGATACAAGTGCTGACGTGCAAAACAATGCGCCAAACCAAGAGGAGCAAACGAGAGAACAAACAAATACTTTGGAGCAGATACAAGAGGAGGTTTTGGCAGAGAAACTTTTTGCCGAACAAGCACTTTCTTTGTTGCTTGCGCATGAGAATAGGGGGGAGCATTATGAGTCGATGGAGCGTTTTTTTACTTTGGATGCAAAGGGGAAAATCGACTGGCGCCAAGAGCTTAAAGCTGCACTCGACACCCATCACCGCGATGATTTTCGGCTGGTGCCTCCTAATAAAAAATACCTTTATCAAGGGATCTATATCCCCTCGAGTTACAGCGAACGTTTCTCTTTGGTGGTCGCGATCGATAGTTCGGGATCGTTGGACGAGGAGCTTTTGAGCGCTTTTTTGAGCGAGGTCGATTTTTTGATGTCGCAGATACAAAACTATAAGATAGAGCTTTTGGTGTGCGACGATCGTATACGCTCCCACGAGACATTTTATAGCGGCGAGGCTTTGGCATGTAAACCTATCGGAGGGGGCGGTACCGATTTTCGACCCGTTTTTTCGTTTGTCCAAAGTGAGCTATACTTGTGCGATCTTATTTTGTATTTTACCGACATGGAGGGGGTGTTTCCGAGCGAGGCACCCCCTCAAAGGGTAAAATGGGTAAGTACAAGCTCAAAGGAGCCGCCTTTTGGCGAGTTGATACTTTTGGAGTAAGGAGAGGACGATGGGCAAGAAGTTATGGCACGGCATCTCTTATGAAGAGGTTTTAGGGGAGTTTGAGGTTACCCAAGAGGGGTTAAGCGGCGAGGAGGCGGCTAGGCGGCTGGAGCGCTACGGCTTGAACAAGCTTCAAGAGGAGAAGAAAAAAAGTGCCTTCGTGCGCTTTATGATGCAGTTTAACAACCTGCTTATCTACGTTCTTCTTGCTGCTGCAATCGTTACTGCATTGCTTGAGCATGTTATGGATTCGATCGTTATATTAAGCGTCGTGCTTATCAATGCGATCATAGGATTTTTACAGGAAAACAGAGCGCAAAATGCGATGGATGCGATTAAAAAAATGCTTGCATTCAGTGCGACGGTACAGCGCGAGGGGAAAAAAATAAAGATCCCCAGCGAAGAGCTTGTTCCCGGCGATATCGTCTATTTGGGAGCGGGCGATAGGGTGCTTGCCGATATACGATTGATTCAAACGCACGGCTTTAGCGTTCAAGAAGCACTTTTGACGGGGGAATCGGTACCGGTTGAGAAACATACCAAAGCGGTCGAAGAGGATGCAACGATCGGCGATCGCGCTTCGATGGCGTTTGCGGGAACTACGGTTGCCAGCGGTCAGGCAAAAGGGGTGGTGGTCGCTACGGCAAACCACACCGAACTCGGGGCGATCAATAAGATGCTTACAGATGTTCAAACTCTGACCACACCTCTTTTGGAACAGATGGATCGGTTTGCAAAATGGCTCACGGGAGTGATCTTAACGATCTCGGTACTGATCTTTTTGTTCGGTTACTTTGTCAAAAATATGCATTTTAACGAGATATTCATGGCGGTCGTGGGGCTTTTTGTCGCGGCGATCCCCGAGGGGCTTCCTGCGGTGCTCACCATTACACTTGCAGTCGGCGTACAGGCGATGGCGCGCCGCAATGCCATCGTGCGCCATCTCCCCGCTATCGAGACGATCGGTGCGGTGTCGGTTATCTGTTCGGATAAAACGGGAACGCTAACCCAAAACGAGATGACAGTGGTCTCTTTCGTATCGCGCGAGGGGGATTTTACGATCGAGGGGAGCGGGTACGAACCTCTTGGAGACGTTCTTTTAGAGGGGCAGAGGGTTGTTGCCAAAGAACACGCTTCGCTGCATCATTTAGGCAAATGTGCACTTTTATGCAACGATGCACAGCTGCGCAACGAAGAAGGGGCATGGAAGGTAGAGGGAAGCCCGACCGAGGGTGCTTTGGTCGCTTTTGGACGCAAAATAGGGTTTGACGTACAGGAGCTTCGCGAGAGCTTTAGCCGCGACGACATGATCCCGTTTGATTCCAAACATAAATTTATGGCGACGCTCAACCACAACCATAGCGGCGAGTCGATCATCATCGTCAAAGGGGCTCCCGAGGTTATCATTAGAATGTGTGCTCTTGAGTACGGTGCAGGGGGCGAAGCCGCAGCGATCGACTCCTCTTTTTGGGAAGAGAAAGCGCGTCTTATAGCCGCTGAGGGGCAAAGGGTACTTGCGCTTGGCTACAAAAAAATAGAAGGGGAGAAGCAATCGCTTACGTTCGAGGATCTCAAAAGCGAGCTTGTGCTTATAGGGCTTGTAGGGCTTATCGACCCGCCGCGCCCCGAAGCGATCGAAGCGATCAAAGAGTGCCACAGCGCATCGATAAACGTGAAGATGATTACGGGCGATCATGCATTAACCGCCGCGGCGATAGGGCGTACCATTGGGCTTAAAAATACCGATAACCCTCTAAGCGGTGCCGATATAGAGAAACTAAGCGATGAGGAACTGCAAAAGGCGGTGCTCTCCACCGACGTGTTTGCACGCACCACCCCCGAGCATAAATTGCGTTTGGTGAGTGCTTTGCAGGCACAGGCAAAAATCGTCGCGATGACGGGGGACGGGGTGAACGATGCCCCTGCGCTTAAACGTGCCAATGCAGGGGTGGCTATGGGGAAAAACGGCACCGAGGCGGCGAAGGAATCGAGCGAATTTGTTTTGACCGACGATAATTTTGCTTCGATCGTGAGTGCGGTGCGCGAAGGGCGACGGGTCTTTGACAATATTAAAAAAGTGATCAGCTGGACGCTTCCCACAAACGCTTCGGAAGCATCGGTGGTGATCGTGGCTATTTTGCTCGGGATGGCAATGCCCATTAGCCCTATTCAAATACTTTGGGCAAATATGATCACTGCGGTAACGCTTGGGATCGCTTTGGCGTTTGAGGGGGAGGATAACAATATTATGCAACGCGCTCCTCGGGGGATCGACGAACCGATCTTAAACGGCGTGCTAGTTTGGCAGATAATATTTGTGACCATCCTTTTCGTGGCGGCGATCTTCGGTATTTACTCTCTAGGCGTCGAAGAGGATCCGAGTATCGAACATGCGCAGACGCTCGCACTTAATACTTTGGTATTTATGGAGATTTTTTACCTTTTTTATATTAGAAACCATAACACGATCAAAGTGGGCTGGCGGGATATGCTTGGAACAAAAGTGGTTTGGACGGCGGTCGGAGTGGTGTTTTTGGCGCAGCTTGCCATCACCTACCTCCCTTTTATGCACAGCGTGTTTAAAACCGCACCGCTTTCTCTTTACGATTTTGGATTGATACTTGCGGCGGGGATCGTGATGCTTGCTATCTTAGAGATCGAAAAACAGTGGCGTCTGCGTCGGAAAAAAAGCTAGTCTTTAGTTGATTACGACCTTGTTTTTTCCGTTTTGTTTTGCATTATAGAGCATCAGATCGGCTTGGTGGATGCTCTCATCGAGAGAATCTTCGTGAGCCGAGACCGCGCCGATGGAGATGGTAAAAGAGATCTCTTTGCCGCCGTGCGCACTCACGCTTGTCTCTTGCGTTTTTTTACGCAAACGCTCCAAGATCGCCGCCGCCTGAGCAGGGGGCGTGTTTTTGAGGGCGATACAAAACTCCTCCCCCCCAAAGCGCGCAACCAGATCGTCGGAGTTTGTTCCCGTACGCAAAATATCCGCCAAATGGCTGATGACGCGATCTCCCGTTTCATGCCCGTAGGTATCGTTTATCTGTTTGAAGTTGTCGATATCGACCATTGCCAAGGTAAACTCTTCGGAACTCTCTATGGCATGGGGAAAATACTCCTCCATATCTTTGAAAAAATAGCGGCGGTTATAAAGCCCCGTGAGAAAATCGCGGTTGGCATGGTTGATGATGGTGTGGATATTCTCAAGCGCTTCGATGGAGTTGTTGATGCGGCAGGAGAACTCCTCTTTGGAGAAAGGTTTGTAGATATAGTCGTTGGCGCCGTTTTTTAAAAATAGCGCGGTGATCTCCTCGTCGTTGTTCGAGGAGATAGCGATGATGCCCAGATCGTTTTTGGAGTATTTTTTGCGAATCTCGAGAGTGAGCTCTAACCCTTGCATCACGGGCATGTAGTGGTCGGTGAGAACGAGGCTGAAATCTTGGGTGTTTTCGAGTATTCCGAGCGCTTCTTCGCCGTGGGCGACGGTGACCACTTTAAAGAACATGTTCTCAAGCATCGTCTGCATCTGTTTGCGAAAGACGATCGAATCGTCTACGACGAGGATTTTATGGTTTTGGTTTTTTTGGAGCCGCTTAATGGTCTGGATAATATAGTTGACGTCGTTGACACCGCTTTTGTTGACGTAATCGATGATGTTTTTTTCAAGCATCTTTTTGCGGAACTCTTTGTCGATATTGCCGCTGAGTACGATGGCATGGTTCTTTGTTGCAAGGACGTAATCGACGATCTCGCCGTGGGGTGCATCGGGGAGATTGATATCAAGCAGGGTGATGAAATAGGAGTATTTTTTCAAAAAGAGTTTCGCTTCGGAAAATCTGTAGGCTATATCTACCTCAAATCCCAACTCGGAGGCGATTTTTTTTGCAACGAGGTTGGCGAGGGTTTTGTTGTCTTCTACGATCAAAATTCTTGGCATGTACGTTTCTCCTTCTCTTGGGCGAATTTTATAGTAGTTTATCTTTGTTTATATTGATTGTGGGTAGTATTTGCGCATGAATTATTTAGATGTTACTTTAGAGAAACTTTTTCAAAAAAACAATGTTTTCCTCACCGGCGGTGCAGGTGTGGGCAAAACCACGATTACAAACGGCGTGATCGAGCGTTTTGAAGCAGAGGGGAAAAAGGTTGCCAAACTTGCCTCTACCGCGATGGCGGCAACGCTTGTAAACGGGCAGACGCTGCACAGTTTTTTAGACCTCGGGATCGCGGGAAGCATCGAGGAGCTTGAGAGAAACGGCAAACTTGCTATTTCGAAAAAGGTAAAAAAAATCCTCTCAAACATCGACCTGCTCGTAATTGATGAGATTTCGATGGTGAGTGCGACCCTTTTGGACGCGGTGCGGCTGCGGCTGGAACAGGCGGAATTTCGAGGCGTTTTGCTCGCAGTGGGAGATTTTTTACAGCTTCCCCCCGTGGTGCGCGGCAATGAGGAGGTCTATTTTGCCTTTGAATCTTTGGCATGGGAAACATTTGCATTTCATACGATCGAACTGACCCATATTTATAGGACCGACGATGCGGCGTTTATAGAGCTGCTCCATCGGGTGCGTTTTGGGGAGGTGGATGAAGCGGTGCACAATGCTCTTAACGAGTTTATCAAACCCCTTCCCGAAGATTTGAGCGGTTTTACTTTTTTATTCGGCAAAAACGAATCTGCCTCACTGCATAACAAAAAACAGCTCTCTTATATAGAAAACGAACTTTTTACTAAAGAGGCGCAGATCGTCAAACACGACAAACATGCCAAAGAGAGCGAGATACAAAGGTTTATGAACGATGCCCGCATCGAAACAAATCTCGAACTTAAAGTGGGCGCGCCCGTTCTTTTTAGCCGTAACTCATGGAACTACTACAACGGAGAACGCGGCACGATCGTCAATGTCGATGCAACCTACGTGTATGTGCAAAAAAGCGACGCACGCATCGTTAAACTCGAACGTGTGGCACAATCGAAAAACGTATGGCATGAGAGGGTGATCGAGGGGAAAAAAGAGATGGTAGAGGAGCCGCTCTTTAGCATCTACCAGTACCCCATTAAGCTTGCATTCGGGATAACGATCCATAAATCGCAGGGGATGAGCATCGAGGATCTGATCGTCCAAACACGGGAGATTTTTGCACCGTCGCAGTTTTACGTGGCGCTCTCAAGAAGTTCCAACCCTAAACGGCTAACACTTATAGCACCCAAAAAACAGTGGTACCATCTGGCGTTCGTGCATCAAAAAGCTTTGGAGTTTGTAAAGAAAATTGAGAGAAAATAGCTACATGCCAAGCCTTGGCATGTATGTCTTATGAGCATGTTTTCTCCCGTATCCGAGAGATACGGGTAGCTTCAGGGGGTTGTAGGGACATTTGTCCCTGCCACTTTATGGGCTTACTAAAGAAAAGAAACATTTTTGCTTCAAGGAAGCAAACTTTAGTCGTCACAGCGGCGCAAGCGCAGCTAAACGGACTTTGTTCGTTTAGCGTTTAATATTATAATTTTTCGCTGTTTTTAGCAAGGTATTCCGCAACGCCTTCAGTCGAAGCTTTCATACCTTCATCACCTTTTTGCCATCCTGCAGGACATACTTCGCCGTGCTCGTTCGTGAAGATCATAGTATCAACCATACGGATCATCTCGTCGATGTTACGTCCAAGCGGAAGGTCGTTGATAACGGCATGGCGGATCGTTCCGTCTGCATCGATCAAGAATGAACCGCGAAGTGCAACAGACTCACCGAAAAGTACGTCGTAGTCGCGTGAAATTTGTTTGCTTAAATCTGCAACCAACGGATATTTGATACGGCCGATTCCACCTTTGTCGATCGGAGTCTCTCTCCATGCAAAGTGTGAAAATTGGCTGTCAACCGAAACACCGATAACGTTTACGCCGCGGCTTGTGAACTCTTCGATTCTGTGTGAGAATGCGATAATCTCAGAAGGACAAACGAACGTAAAGTCTAACGGGTAGAAGAAAAGAACGGCACCTTTTGATCCGAGGTTGCTCATAAGATTGAAATCTTCAACGATCGAGCCGTCTGCCAATACTGCGGTAGCCGTAAAATCCGGTGCTTTTTTTGTTACTAACATTTGTATTCCTTGTAGTGTGATTTTTAAGATGCGGGCATTGTAACGAAACAAAATTGATAAGTTTCTGATATGTTAGAGTAATAAGTTTATTTAAGGATAATTTTTATCTTTTAGAGTTTCTAACGCCATGATAATGTTTAAAAAAAATTGGATATACTTTCATCGATTTATGGAGCCGGACTCCGTATCTCAATAAGGAAAATCGATGACGGAAGAAAAAACTACTCCCAAGGAGTACATATTTACTTCAGAGTCTGTAACAGAAGGGCATCCCGATAAGATGGCTGATCAGATCAGCGATGCCATTTTGGATTATATTATTGAACACGACACTAAAGCACGCGTTGCGTGTGAAACATTGGTATCGAATGGTTTTTGTGTAATAGCAGGCGAACTGAAGACAACAGCATATGCACCGATGCAGGAGATTGCGCGCAGCGTAGTCCGCGACATCGGCTATACGGACGCTACATACGGTTTTGATTACCGCTCTGCTGCGGTACTCAACGGTATAGGCGAGCAGTCGCCCGATATCAATCAGGGTGTCGATCAGGCAAGCGGCGAAATAGGTGCGGGGGATCAGGGACTAATGTTCGGATACGCATGCCGCGAAACCGACGTGTTGATGCCTCTGCCTATCTATTTGGCGCATCGCTTGACGCAAAGACTTGCACAAGTGCGCAAAGAGGGGATCGTTCCCTATCTTCGCCCAGACGGCAAAGCGCAAATCAGCGTAAAATACGTAGGGGACAAACCTGTTTCGGTAGAGACGGTAGTCGTTTCTACGCAACACGCGCCCGACGTATCGCAAGAGAAGATCCACGAAGACGTGATCAACGAAGTGATAAAAAAAGTGATCCCCGCGGAGCTTTTGAGCGATAAAACCGTATTCCACATCAACCCTACGGGGAAATTCGTAATCGGCGGTCCTCAAGGGGATGCGGGACTTACGGGGAGAAAAATCATCGTCGATACCTACGGCGGGAGCTGCCCGCACGGGGGCGGTGCTTTTAGCGGCAAAGACCCTACCAAGGTAGACAGAAGTGCGGCGTATGCGGCAAGATGGGTTGCAAAAAACCTTGTTGCTTCGGGTGCATGCGATAAAGCAACGATCCAAGTAGCTTACGCTATCGGCGTGGCAAAACCTGTTTCGATCATGGTCGATACGCACGGAACGGGCAAAGTAGCAGAAAGTAAAATCGAGGAGTGTGTTCACGCACTGTTTGATCTCTCTCCCAAAGGGATTATCGAATCACTCGATCTTTTGCGCCCTATCTATAGAAAAACGGCGGCTTACGGCCACTTTGGACGTGAAGACGACGATTTTACATGGGAAAAAACAAACAAAGCCGATGCAATCAAAGCATTTTTAGGGCTTTAAGCAAACAAAAAACATAAAGAACATATGTTCTTTATGTTTTAGATTAATAATTGTTATCAAAACCCATCTTTTCGAGGGTTTAGAAACGTAACTTTCTTCGATAATTTCTTTTTGAACCTCTTTTTTTTAGCTACCTTTAAAAATCTTCTGTTATAGTTACCTGAAATTAAAATAGGAGAAAATGATGGCAGTATTAATTAACGATACCTGTATCAACTGCGGTGCTTGTATTGATGAATGTCCTGTAGAAGCAATCGTAGACGAAGATGATAACCCGACGGGTGAAGAGATCTATTACGTATACCCTGATAAATGTGTAGAGTGTGTTGGTCATCACGACGAGCCTGCTTGTGCATCTGCATGTCCTACTGAGGGCTGTATTACATGGGATATGCCATTTACGGCTGAGCATAAAGACCACTTCAGCGGTGCGAACTATGTAAGCGGTAAAAACTACGTAATGGAAGATGCGGATGCAGAGATGCCGTTCCACTCCGACGTAAGTATGGATGCTCGCAAAAGCAAAGCAAACGTAATCGACTAATTTTTTAAACTCCCTCTGCGGGGGTTTATCCCTTCTTTATAAATAGAGTAAAATCTATACATCGACTTTCTAAATATCCTCATCTTTTAAACCTTTAAACATAAAACAAAAATATTTTTGGTATAATCCCGTTCTATTTTTTAAATTTACTAGGAGATTTGATGGAACGTACACTATCAATTATCAAACCCGATGCCGTTGCAAAAGGTGTTATCGGAAAAATTTTAGATCGTTTTGAAAGCAACGGTCTTAAAATCGCTGCAATGAAAAAACTACAACTTTCTCGTGCAGATGCCGAAGCGTTTTACGCAGTACACTCTGAGAGACCTTTCTTCAACGACTTGGTTGATTTTATGATCAGCGGTCCTGTTGTTGTTTCTGTGTTAGAAGGTGAAGATGCAGTAGCGAAAAACCGCAAACTTATGGGTGCTACAAACCCTAAAGAAGCAGAAGCAGGTACGATCCGTGCAGATTTCGCTGAAAATATCGATGCAAATGCGGTTCACGGAAGCGATTCTTTAGAGAATGCAGCAAACGAGATCGCATTCTTTTTCTCCGGAAGAGAAATTTCATAAATCTTTATGAAAATTGCACTAAGAAAAGTAGGTAAGACACCCGTAGAGTTCGATGTCGTATTGGACGATATTACATTTAAAGGTTTTTTACAGTATCATTCCGGCAAATTAATTTTGCTCAAAGCAAATTTAACGGGCTTGGTCGATGTTGCATGCGATCTTTGTGCAAAAGAGTATAAACTTTCCGTAGATGAGGAGCTAGAGTTCTTTATATCCGACGGAGTTTATCACGATGAGGGCAATATCGAATTGGATGTAGTTGAGTCGTTAGATTCTACGGTGGATATCGAAGAGCTTTTGCGCTCCGAGATAGAACTAATAAAAAGCGATTATCATACTTGTGATGATTGCCAAGATACGGAACTCGATTTAGAGATCGAGTAACTACAAACGCTAGAGGGTTGATCCCTTTTGCGTTGTAACTTAAATAAGAAAGGGATATAACCATGGCAGTACCTAAGAGAAGAGTGTCACACTCACGTGCGGCAAAAAGAAGAACACACTACAAAATCACGTTGGCTCGTCCTGTAAAAGATAAAGACGGAACATACAAACTTCCGCACCATATCAATCCGACTACCGGTGAGTATAAATAGTTAATGGTAAAGATTGCTATTGATGCAATGGGAGGGGACTTCGGTCCCGAACCGATTGTTAAGGGTTGTATACAAGCACTCAAAAGTAAAAAGTTTGAGCCGATTTTGGTAGGTAAAAGATCAGAAATTTTACCTCTGTTACCGAAAAGTTATAGAGATAAGATTTTAATAGTAGAGAGTGACGACGTGATCTCTATGTCTGATGCTGCAACCGATGCCGTCAAAAGAAAAGAGAGTACCATTTACAAAGCGATCGAGCTTGTAAAAAACGGTGAAGCGCACGGTGTCGTGTCTGCGGGCCACAGCGGTGCCACGATGACGCTTGCTACGCTGCGTTTGGGACGCCTTAAAAACGTTTCCCGTCCCGCACTCGTTACTTTGATGCCGACTAAAACGGGTCGCCGTTCCGTTGTTTTGGACGTGGGGGCAAACGTCGATTCGCGTCCTGAACATCTTGCCGAGTTTGCCGTAATGGGCGGATGCTACGCAGAGGATGTTTTAAAGATCAAAAACCCGAGTATCGGTCTTTTGGCTAACGGCGAAGAGGATTCCAAAGGGAACGAGGTAACCAAAGCCGCGTTTAAAATTCTCAGAGGCTATCCCGGCTTTAAAGGGAACGTTGAAGGGAACGATATCTTCAACGGCAGCTGCGACGTTATTACCTGCGACGGATTCGTAGGAAATTTGGTTCTCAAAGCGAGCGAGGGTGTTGCTTCTACCATCAGTCTTCTTATCAAAGACTACATAAGAAAATCCCCAGTAGCGATTACGGGTGCACTTTTGATGCGTAAAGTGTTTAAGCTGCTCAAAAAAGAGATCGATTATGCAGAGATCGGCGGTGCGCCGCTTATCGGGATCAAAGGTTGTGCTATCGTGAGTCACGGAAAAAGCAATGCACGTGCGATCGAAAATGCTATCTACCAAGCGATTCGTTATGTCGATACGGGGGTCAACGAGCATATCGTGGCACGACTTGAGACGTTAAAACAAAAGGAAAGTTAATGGCTTACGCTGCACTTCGCTCTATCGGTGCTTATGCTCCCAAAAATATCTTGACAAACGAAGACCTCGCAAAGATGGTCGATACTTCGGACGACTGGATCACGAAACGTACGGGGATCAAAGAGCGTCATATCGCCGATAAAAACGAAACGACGAGCGATATGGGAGTCAAAGCGGCTCAAAAAGCGATAGAGAGAAGCGGTATAGCCAAAGAGGAGATAGATTTAGTCGTATGTGCGACAATCTCTCCCGATTACTTTTGTATGCCCTCTACAGCGACCGTTATAGCAAACAAACTAGGGTTGCAAAACGTAACGGCGTTTGATATCTCTGCGGCATGTACGGGGTTTGTGTATATTCTCTCGATCGCCAAAGCGTTTATAGAATCGGGGATGAAGAAAAACGTCCTTATTATCGGTGCGGAAAAACTCTCTGCAATCACCGATTACACGGATAGAGGTACTTGTATCTTATTCGGCGACGGTGCGGGTGCTGCGATTGTTAGTGCCACCAACAATAAAGCCGAAGCGATCATCGACGTACATACGGGGGCAGACGGAAGTTTTGCGGATCTTCTTATGACGCCAAACGGCGGTACGGGTTCCCCTCATGATTCTTTGGAACAAGAAGCGGGTTCTTGCTATATGCAGATGAAAGGGAATGAAACCTTTAAAGTCGCCGTGCGTACGCTCACGAAAGATGTCGAAGATATTTTGGCGGCGAATAATATCGCAAGCGAGCAGATCGATCATTTCGTGCCCCATCAGGCGAACTACCGCATTATCAAAGCGGTAGGAGATGCCTTAGAGATGAAAGATGAGCAAGTGGTACTGACCGTGCATAAATACGGCAACACTTCGGGAGCTTCGATCCCTATGGCTATTAATGATATTTACGAAGAGGGAAGACTCAAAGCGGGTGAACTTCTTTTGCTTGACGCTTTTGGCGGTGGGCTTACGTGGGGCTCGGCTTTAGTGCCGTTTTCGCCCCTGCGCTAAATCTTTTTGTCTACATGCCAAAGCCTTGGCATGTAGGCGTGTCAACTCTCTTTTTTCTTGCTAAAATCTCTGTTTAGTATCTCAAACAACTCTTTGTAAAACAACTCTTGATCTTTGAGCTTTACGTTCCCTTCGCGCATTTTTTCGCCCCACATCGGATTGGGAAAGTAGCTATCCTCTTCAAAACGTGCCATTACGTGGATATGCACACGCGGAAGCATATTGGCAAAAGATGCCATATTGATCTTTTTGGGGTTGAAGTAGCGTCGCATCTCAAACTCGACGATATCGTATACCTCCCAAAGTCGCGATCGCAACTCTTTTGGCATGTCGCCTAGCTCTTTATAAGGTTTTTTGGTAAAGATTTTCAGCCACGGTATTTCGCTTTCGTGAACCTCGATATAAAGTTCGTCCTCTTCGTAGATAAGCACGTTGATCCCTTTGTTTTTAGGAAATTATATCAGATTGTAAGAGGAAGGCAAAAGAGGCTTTGGCATGGAGAGGGCTCCATGCCAAAGAGGGGGGATTAGTATTTTTTGGATCTTGATTGGGAATCGCGTGAAGGTCTTGCACTTCTATCGCGTGATCCGCCATCGCGGCTATCGCGGCTTGGGCGGTTTCTTGAGCTTGAGCTGCGGCTTTTGTTGCCTCTAAAACCTCCGCTTTTGCCGCGTGAATCGTTTCTTCTTCCTGCGCGCTCCAAGATAGCTTGGAGTCTCTCGGCAGGGATACCGATCTGATTTGGTCCTTTGATCTCTTGTTTGTCGAGGATCATCGAGATAAGCTTGAAGATGATCGTTGCTTCGTCGATGTCCTCTTTGAGGATGTCAAGGATTTTATGCGCTTCATCGTAGATATGTTGGTTCTCGATGTTTTGTACGATCGTCTCTAAATTGAGTTTTCTAAGATCGTTCTTGCTTGGAACATAAGCATGTTCCATCGTCGTTCCCACTTTTGCTTTGATGCGTTGGAGCTCTTTAAACTCTAAGGGCGTCAAAAGGGTGATCGCTTTTCCTTTCGTACCTGCACGTCCCGTTCTTCCGATACGGTGTACGTACGACTCGGGATCAAACGGGATATGGTAGTTAAAGACGTGGGAGATGTTGTCGATGTGGATACCGCGCGCGGCAACGTCGGTCGCTACAAGCACTTTTACCGAGTTGCTTTTAAACCCTTTGATAACGGTTTCGCGTTGGCGCTGTTCCATATCTCCGTGAAGTCCGTTAGCCAAATATCCCGCGCTTGAGAGTACGTTGGATAAACGATCCACTTCGCTTTTTGTTCTACAAAATACGACCGATTTTTTCGTTTTTTCCGCATCCATCAAACGGATGATCGCATCATCGCGTTCCGATTCTTCGATGACGTAATAAAGCTGCTCGATATCGGCGTTGGTCGTCTCACCTTTGGTGATAGAGATAAATTTAGGGTTGTGCAAAATTCTCTCTGCAAGCACTTTGATCGGTGCGGGCATAGTCGCAGAGAAAAGAAGTGTTTGACGGTTTGTAGGAAGATACGAGAATATCTCGTTGATATCGTCCAAAAATCCCATATCAAGCATCTCGTCCGCTTCATCTAGAACTACCATACTCGGGGCAAAATCGGGGATCATATTTTTTTTGAGGATATCCAAAAGTCTACCCGGTGTAGCAACGACAACGCTTGCACCGCGCTTGATAAGATCGATTTGGCGGTTATAAGAGCTTCCTCCGTAGATAGTAACGGTTTTGATACCGAGGTTGCGTCCGTATTTGAAAAGTTCGTCGCTTACCTGTGTTGCAAGTTCGCGTGTCGGGGTAATAACCAAAAGCTCTACGCCGCCGTTAAGGCTCATATTATTGAGTGCCGGCAATCCGAATGCTGCCGTTTTTCCTGTTCCCGTGTGGGCTTGACCGACCATATCGTGCCCTGCCAATACGACGGGGATCGCTTCTGCTTGAATCGGGCTTGGAGCCGTGAAACCTGCTTCCTTGATACTTCTGAGTATCTCTTTTTTCAATCCTAAATCTTCAAAGAGGATCGTTTGTTCTTGTTGTGCATTTTCTTGCATCATCTACCTTTAATTGTAAGGAGATGATACATAAAATACCTTCTCCTTGAAATATAAACGGAATTATATCTAAAAAAAGGGTTGAGTTTATTAAAATTTTATATATTACTAATTAGTTAAGTTTATATATGGTTAAACGTAACATATTATGAAAAATGATGATTGGCAATATGCAATATTTTTAGTACATGCCATGAAAGATTGCGTATAATTGAACTTTTTTAAAGCGAGGTGAAATGGTGGATTTGAATATGGTTTTGGCTGTTGCGAGCTTTGTCGCTCTTTTGGTTTTGCTCTCTCTTTATTTGAGACAAAAGGATCTGCTTGTGCTTTTAAAAGAGGAGGGGGAGAAAAAAGAGACCCTTTTGGGGGTGCTTGCAAAAGAGAAAAATGCTCTGGAACTCTCCAACGCGGTGCTGCAATCAAAGATTGAGATTGAACAAAAGAGCTTCGAGGAAAAGATACGCCTTTTAAAAGAGGCAAAAGAGGAGCTCTCCAAAGAGTTCCAACACCTCTCTTCCCAAATATTTGAAGAGAAAACAAAACAGTTTTCCCAAACCCACAAGAGCCAGTTTGAGATGCTATTGCAACCCTTTAGGGAGCAGATAGCCAATTTTTCGCTTCAATCAAAAGAGCAGTTTCTAAGCGAAACCAAAGAGCGCCATCTTCTGCGCGACGAACTTTTGCGTCTTAAACAGATGAACGAACAGCTCTCCCAAGATGCGCTCAATCTTACAAAAGCGCTTAAAGGGGAGAATAAAACACAGGGGAATTGGGGCGAGATAGTTTTGGAGCGGGTGCTTGAGCAGTCGGGACTGCGCGAAGGGGTAGAGTATGAGCTGCAAAAAAGCTATAAAAATGAGGATGGAAAAACCTACCGTCCCGACGTTATCGTGCATCTGCCGCACGAGCGCGACGTGATAATAGATGCGAAGGTCTCTTTGGCGGCGTATGATCATTATGTCGCGGCGGATAATGCGAATGAAAAACAACAAGCGCTTAAAGAGCATCTTTTGAGTGTATCGTCGCATATAAAGGGTTTAGGAACGAAGCGCTACGAAAAACTCGAAGGGGTCAAAACACTCGATTACGTATTGCTGTTTATGCCTATCGAAGGGGCATTTATGCTTGCTCTGCAAGAGGACGGTTCTTTTTTTAAACGCGCATACGAAAACAATATCTTGGTGGTTTCCCCCGCAACGCTTTTGGTGACCCTGCGTACTATCGAGCATATATGGCGTACGCGGCGCCAAGAGGAATCGGCACAAGAGATCGTTAAAGAAGCCGAAGCGATGTATGAAAAACTGGTGCTTTTCGTAGAAGATATGGAAGCGATCGGAGGCGCACTAAGCAAAACCCAAAGCAGTTACGAGAGCGCTATGAAGCGTTTGAGTTTCGGACGTGGCAACGTGATCGCACGGGCGCAAAAGCTCAAAGAACTCGGGATAAAACCTACAAAAGAGCTCCCTTTAAATTTTTCTGAATAAAACTTATGGTGGTGCGTTTATTGAGAATTTTTCAAACAATGCGTGTATAATTGCCGCTAAAAAAGAAAAGTATAGATTGTGAAGAAAATCAAAAATTTTGTTGTGGTGTTTGTTTTATTTTCTTTTACCTTTCTTGTCTTTCACGACGCGGTGATTGAGACGGGGGAGTTTCCCTCGTACGGCGTGGTGATGGATGAGAAAACAAAGCTCGACACCTCGGGAGAGATCCATAAAGCTTTGCATCTTTTTGTGGCTCTTAGCAATGTAGAGTTTGATTTTTTAGCTTTTGAATTACCCCGCCAGCACCCTTCTTCCACTCTTTGCTCTCTTACCTCCTTTAAAAAATTTGTTTTGGAACGGCCCCCTCTGGCGTAATTTTTTCTCTCATCAGTACTGAAAAAAATACAAAGGTTGGTTATGAAGAAAAAAATAGTTTTTTTGCTTCTTCTGCCGTTTGGATTGCAAGCAACATCTCTCGATGAGATCCTTGCAAATGCGCAGAAGAGCCATTATGTAGAAACATTAAAGCAAAACGATCTTGCTTTGAATGCTCAAATAAAAGCCCAAACGGCGTTTGAGCCGTTACAACTGAATTTGGGAATCGCACATGCCAAGAGTCCGGATGAAAACGGAGCCGAATATGCTCTTGGAATTTCTCAATCGCTCGCGTATCCGCTTGTGGGGAATGCAAAAGATACTCAGGTAAGGGAATTTTCGGCAGCATCGCAAAAAGAGGCGGAGTATAAAACAAATCTGTTCTTACTTGAGATAAGTGAACAATACTATATGGCATGTACCTCGATAGAGCGCCTCGGTATACTCAAAGAGTTGTTGTCGCAGCAAGAGGAGCGTCTTGTACAACTTGAAGAAGCCTATGCAGTAGGAGAAATTTCAAAAAGAGAATTATTGGTGCATCGTTTGGACTTAGCCTCGTTGCGCCAAGAGATACGCTCGTATGAAAGGGAGTCACAAGCCAAGAGGGAACTCTTGGGCGAGACGGTCGATTTTATGGAGGTAGGGGCTTTGGCATGTAGCGATCTTAGAGAGCCACGCGCTTTAGGAACGCTAAAAAACTTTGAAGGGCATGCTCGGCTGCAAGCAATTACACACCGCATCAACGCCGCAAATGCATCCTATGCGATGCAAGATACGCTGCTAGGCTCTTTGGGGTATGCGCTCTCGTACGAAAAAGAGCTTGATACGACCCGTTACTCTTTCGCGCTGAGTATCCCTTTGGGAGGTACGAGCCGGCAAAAAGAACAAAATCGTTTGGAAGCTTTGCATACAACCCAAAGCCACCGCGAGGAGTTGTCGCTTTTAGAAATCCAAACGGCACATGCCATACAAACCCTTTCTCTTAAAATAGAAACCCTTGTTCAAGAGTATAAAACTATGCACGAAGAGATTATCCCTTTATCGCAAGAGCTTTTGGATTTGGAAAAGCTCTCTTACGCTCAAGGGGAGAGTGCTCTTTTGGAATATTTGGATGCGGGGCGTTCTTATAAGTCCCATTTGTTACAAGGGATGCAAATCAAACAGGAATATTACGAGGCGCTTTTTGCATTGTATAAAAAAGCCGACGTATCGATCGAGGAGATAAAATGAAAAAAATCACAGCTTTGTGGATGGTACTTTTTGCGCTTTGCGATGCGAAGTTAATCGAGATGACGCAAAAACAAAAAGAGGATTTGGGGATCGATGTCGCAATGCCGACTTTGGTGGAGTTTATGCAGTATGGACCTTTTAACGGGCGCATCGTCAAGGAACACAAAGATATTGAGGCGCTTAGTTTTGCGTATGAGGGGATTGTCGAAGAGATTTATGTCAAAAAAAATCAGCCTATCGAAGCAGGGGATAAACTTTTAGCTTTGGCAAGTCAAGAGCTTCTTACGCTGCAAAGCGAGTATCTGAATGCTTTAGAGGCACTCGAACAAGCACAAATGAATCTTCAAAGAGACGAAAAGCTTTTAACAGGCGGCATCATCTCTCAAAAAAGATTTTTAGAGTCGCAAAAGGAGGAAAAAAAATGTGCCAATACGGTTGCACTTTTACGCGAACGTTTGTATGTCGGCGGTTTGGACACGCAGGCACTCTCAGAGCTGAAACAAACGCGTTTGCCTAAAAAACAGGTGACGCTCTATGCACCTTTTGCAGGTGTTGTAGAGGAGATTCACGTTGTCAAAGGGGAAAAAGCAATCCAAGCGCAAAAACTGATAACCTTTGTGCGCCATGGGGCACTTTATGTAACGTTTGAGGTGCCGCTTGAGGTTGCGGCACATATCTCCTACGGGGATGTTTGTTCTTTAGGAACAAACGAAGCGAGTATCGTCTCGGTTGCCAAGAGCGTTTCTTTAAACTCGCAGTCGGTGGAGGTGCGCGCTTTATTGAACAGCCGTGATTATCGTGTCAATCAAATTGTTGGGCTACGCGTACGCAAGAGTATCCCATCGGGGTATAGGGTCAAAAAAAGTGCGGTCGTTTTTTATCAAAACAAACCCTATATTTTTGTCGCAAAAAAAGAGGGGTTTGAGAGTGTTGCAGTCGTTATCGTAAACGAATCGCAGGAACACTACACGATCGATGCACCGATCTACCCTCATGACGCTATCGCTACAAAAGCAACGTCGGCATTGCTTGGAGCCATGGAGGGAGAAGATGAGTGAGCGTTTGGTCTCTTTTGCACTCGGGCAAAAGTTTTTCATTCTTCTTCTGAGCGGTGTCGTTTTACTATTGGGCATCTATTCCATGGGGCAGCTTAAAATTGATGCCTATCCCGACATAGCGCCCAATCAAGTGAAAATTATTCTCAAAGCATCGGGGATGACGCCTGCAGAGATGGAATCGCGCGTGACAATGGTAGTGGAACAGAATTTACAAAACATTCCCAATCAACAGATCGTTCGTTCAATCTCGAAATACGCTCTATGCGATATAACCATAGATTTCCAAGACGGTGTCGATATCTACTGGGCGCGTCAACTCGTGTCACAGCGTCTGAGTGAAGTTATGGATAAGCTTCCCGAGGGGATCAGCGGAGGGCTTGCACCGATTACGACACCTCTTGGAGAGGTACTTATGTTCACTATCGAGTCGGATACGCTCGATCTGATGCAAAAGAGAAGTTTACTCGATTGGGTGATAGCAAAACGTTTACGCGGTGTGGACGGTGTTGCGGACGTCAATGCACTCGGCGGTTACGTAAAAACATACGAAATAGTTCCCGATCCTTTAAAAATGGCGCAATACAAGATAAGTTTGGAGCATCTGCGTACACTAGTAGAAGAAAATAATAAAAACGACGGTATCGGGCGTCTCTCTATCGGTGAGCAAAGCCTTTATGTGCGTAGTGAAGGGCGTTTGAAAAATATTGAAGAGATTTCAGAGCTTATCATCAAACATGAATCCGGGAGGGATATCCGCGTAAAAGATATCGCCGAGGTACGTATAGGTTCACTCACGCGTGCCGGTTTTGTGACTAAAAACGGTAAAAGTGAAGCGGTGCAAGGGCTTGTGCTTTGCCGCAAGGGGGAAAACACGTCGGCCGTAGTTTCCAAAGTAAAAGAGGAGATCGCTAAAATCTCAAAAGAGCTTCCTGAGGGCACGAGCATCGAAATTTTTTATGATCGTTCGGATCTTGTTACAAAAGCGATAGATACCGTCACAAAAGCATTGTTAGAAGCATTGGTGCTTATTTTGGTCGTACTGTTTTTATTCTTAGGAAATTTGACTTCGGCTCTGAGTGTAGCGATCATTCTTCCTTTTGCGGCGATGATGACTTTTATCTTAATGAACTTCTTTGGCATGAGTGCAAATCTTATGAGTTTGGGGGGACTAGCGATCGCGATAGGGATGCTTGTTGATGCAGGGGTGGTGATGGTAGAGAATATTACCACCTACTTGCACGATGAAGAACACAAAGAGAGACCAAAATACCTCATTGTACTTCAAGCGGCAAAAGAAGTGGCAACGCCTATTTTTACAGGTATCTGTATTATTATCATAGTGTTTTTACCTCTTTTGACTTTGGAAGGCTTGGAGGGTAAGTTATTTGTTCCCGTCGCTCTAAGTATCGTTTTTGCGCTTGGCTCTTCGTTGGTGCTGGCACTGAGTTTGATCCCTGTGGCGAGTTCTTATCTGCTCAAACAAGAATCACACGAACATCCCAAACTTATCAGTTATTTGGAACATAAATATGAAAAGCTTTTGAATATAGTTTTGGCAAATCAAAAGACGGTTTTAACACTTACGTTTCTCTTATGGCTCAGTGCGTTTTATGCTTATACGAAAGTAGGTAAAACCTTTATGCCCGAGCTTGATGAGGGGAATACCATTATCGGTATAGAAAAGAACCCTTCGGTTGCTCTAGATGCAAGCCGTGACATCGATTTAAAGATCCAGCAGGCGCTTATGCGGGATGTTCCCGAAATCATCTCGATCATTGCACGTACGGGAAGCGATGAGATAGGGCTTGACCCTATGGGGCTTAATGACACCGATACGTTTTTGGTGCTAAAACCCAAAGAGGAGTGGCGTGAACCATCAAACGAATGGTTGCTAGAGCAGTTTAGAGGTGTTTTAGATCAATTTGTCGGCATCGAATACGGATTCACACAGCCGATTGCTATGAGGGTCTCGGAGATGATCAGCGGTTCAAGAGGTGATATCGTCGTGAACATTTACGGCCTAGAACCCCTTGAAACTCGAGCGTTATCGCCAAAGAGATAGTTGTGATAACCGAATCGATAGAGGGGAGTGTAGACGTTTATAAAAAAGCAAATGAAGGGGTCGCTTATTGGGAAGTGTATTTCAAACATGAAGCAATGGCACGTCACGGGGTGAGCAAAAACGATATTACGACCTTTCTTAAAACAGCTGTTGACGGTTTGGAAGTGGGAATGATACAAGAAGAGCTGCGCCAAATTCCGCTTATGATCAAAGGAGCAAAAGAACAGCAAAGTGGTATGAAAATCAATGAAAATCTTCTTTATGTTCTTGATAACGGCGTGTCATTGCCGTTAAATGAATTGGTGACATTTGTGATGGATTCGGGGCCCGTGCAGATAGACCATGAAAACGGATTGAGAAAAAGTGTAGTGCAAACAAATGTTCAAGGACGCGACCTTGTAGGTTTCGTTGAAGAATTACAATCGAAAATTGAAGAAAAAGTGAACTTGAAAGAGGGGTATTTCATACAGTTCGCAGGAGAATATCAAAATCAGCAGCGTGCATCCAAACGCCTTTCTATTATTGTTCCTTTAAGTATAGGTCTTGTTTTCATCTTGCTGTATATGACTTTTAAATCCACTTTGCAAGCTTTTTTGGTTTTGCTCAATATCCCTTTTGCCCTTATAGGCGGAATATACGGATTATATCTCAGCGGAGAATATATGAGTGTCCCTGCAAGTGTCGGTTTTATTGCATTGATGGGGATCGCGGTCTTAAACGGTGTTGTGATGATCAACTACTTTAATGCTTTGCAAAAGAGTGTTAAAAATCCTCTGGAAGTGGTAACGCTTGGCGCTATACGAAGACTTCGTCCGGTACTAATGACCGCATTTATTGCGGCACTCGGTCTTTTGCCGATGCTTTTTGCCACGGGACCGGGCTCTGAGATACAAAGACCCTTGGCAATCGTGGTTATCAACGGACTTGTAACGTCAACTTTTTTAAACGCTTGTTCTCTTGCCTAATTTTATACTATAAGTTCGTTTTGAAAAAATAAAACAATGTGTGAAAACTCTTGGCATGTACCCCATGCCAAGAGTTTCAGCCTATCTCATAACGGTCGCGCCCTAGCTCTTTGGCGCGGTACAGTGCCTCATCGACCCGTTTTAGGATACTCTCTTTGGTGTCTTCGGATCTATAAAGTGTGATCCCGAAGCTTGAAGTGATGCGGGGAACACAGGGGTGAAATCTGCACTTTTTAGGTGCTCTCTGAATCTTTGCAACGGACGAACGTCAGCTCTTCGATTTTGCTGTTTTTTAAGGGATCAGCATAAACTCTTCGCCGCCCCAGCGTGCAAAAAAATCCTCTTCGCGCAGGGTATCTTTGACGATGCGGCTTACCTGCACGAGAACATCGTCGCCTGCTTGATGCCCGTAGGTATCGTTGACCTTTTTAAAATGATCGATATCAAACATCACGACGCCGAAGGCTCTGTCGTGTTTGAGGGCATCCTCGAGCATCTGTGCGAGTTTGGATTCGAAACTTCTGCGGTTGTACGCTTTTGTAAGGGTGTCGTGTTCGGAGATAAATTTGAGTTTTTGTTTGTCGGTAACATCTTCGCGGGTCGAGATATACCCCGTTTTTTTACCGCTGATATCGTAGCGGGGTTCTATAAGGATTTTAACCCAAATCTCCTCTTTTTCTTTTGTGACCACGCGCAGTTCGGTGCGGAACGTTTTGTCGGCGGTGATGCTCTCCCACATATTTTTATACAGCGAAGCGGGAGTTTTCGGAGATTTTAAAAGAGAGTGGTTGTGCCCCAAAAGCTCCTCTTTGGAGTGGCCCGTCAGGTTGCAGAACGCTTCGTTGACGTAGGTGATCACCCCGTTGAGATCGGTGTGGGACATGGGGATATATTTGTTGATCATCCTCTCGTTGACTTTTTTTTGGAGTTCAAGTTCGAGCTGTTCGGAGATGTTTCTTGCGATCACGACAAAATAGCCCCCGTCTTTGGGGATATAATTGATACTCATCTCAAGCGGGATATGGTGCTCTTTCGTACATGCCAAGAGTGCTCTTTTGGTGAGGGCTTTATTGCTGCGTTCAAACAGGGGAACGGAGTTTTTGGCATCTTCGGGTGCGGGCAGCAAGATGTCGGCAATCTCCGAAGCTTTGAGCTCTTTTCTGCTGAGACCCAAAATTTGATAGGTAGGGGTATTGGCAAATTTGATCTTTTTCGTTGCCGCATCGATGGCGATGATGAAGTCTTGGGTGTGGTTGATAAGATAGAGCAGCTCATCTATGCGAAGGAGAATCTTCGTAAAAAAACGATCGAGAATCCACAAAAGAAGAAACATAAGGGTGATGGATGTGAGGATCGAGAGGAGAACAAAATTTATAAAAACTTTTCGAGAGTCGGTAACATCTTCGATCGTGACGATTTTAAGGGCGGGAGAACCCTGCATGTCGTAAAGGGTATGTGCGTATTTGAGAAAAATTTTGCCGTTGTATTCGATGTTTGAGGTCGTATCGTCTTGCAGCATCGCTACTAAAGTGTTCTCTAACATCGTTTGCGCAGTGTAATTTTTGGAATCTTTCTCTTTGATAAGCACAAAACTCTCAAGCGAAGTAAGCTTTTGAATAAAGTCGCTTAAAAATGCGGGATTGATTCCCACCTCCAAAAGTCCTACAAATTGTTCCCCCTCGAATATAGGATGGGAAACCCTGTATTTTAAACCAAAAAGCCCGTGCTCGTAAAAATGTCTGTTTTGCGGATTTTTGATAGATTGCAGGATCGAGCTGCGCAAATCGGCGATTTTGTCCCGATAGAGGTTGGTGTTGTGAAGCCGAATATAGGAATAGCCGCGAGGATCGATAATATGGAGTGTTTCTATGTGCGGCACTTGTTGTTTGATATTTTCGTAATTAAACCGAAGCCTGTCTATATGGAGGGTTCTGTAACGAAACTCGTTGTTTGCAAGGTCTTGTTTAAAATCTTTGAAATAATCGAGTTTGGTGATCGTCTCAAGACGGCTTGAAACGGTGTACGCCAAATGCTCTTGGATATGGGAGATGATATTTTGGATATTTTTCTCTTTTTCGAGGTAATCGCGTTCATGCTCTTTTGTTTTGGTGTAGTAAAGGTAGAGGTTAAAAAAGAGTGTCAAGAATGCAAAAATAAAGGTCGTAATAACCATTATCTTGTTTTTTATAGGTTTGGTTTTCATCGAAGTTTCCTCGAAGCAGATTAAAAGTAATTTTATCGAAATCTTGCTTCATGAGAGGTTTAAAAGTTTTCTTGGCATGTGCCAAACGAAAGTTTAAATTTTTTGTCGCTATGATTGCGCCATGAAAATACAAACACAATACACATACGAAACAACATGGACAACCACAAAAGAGGAAGATCTGCTGCGTATTATCGCCCAAGAGGTGGGGGATGCGGATCCAAAAGGGGTGCTCTCTTACGTAAAAGAAGCGATCAAAAGCGGTAAAACGGTAACGGTCGGCACGTGTAGATTTAGAGTAGCAAGAGAAGGGTAAAAGGAGAAGCGATGTTTTTAAGTCCCGATTTGGCGAAATTGCTCTTGAGGTTGAGCGTAGGGATAATGATGCTTTTTCACGGTGTCCACAAGATTATCCACGGGGTCGGAGGTGTTAAAGCGCTTCTTGCAAAAGCGGGTTTGCCCGAGTTTTTTGCCTATGGCGTCTACATCGGCGAGGTGATCGTGCCCTTTTTTATTGTTTTAGGGCTTTATGCACGTATCGCATCTTTGTTTTTGGCGTTTACGATGATGATGGCGATGTTTTTGGCATACTGGGGTGCTTTTTTTAGCTTGGGCAAACACGGAGCGCCGGCGATCGAGCTGCCCTTTTTGTATTTTATTTTAAGCATCATCATCTTTTTGCAAGGAAGCGGCAAGTTTTCCGTAAACAACAAGTAACATATAAAGTTTTTTTTAGCTATTTCTATCTTTTTTAAGCTTTTTTTCAAAAACACTGCACTAAAGTGCACCTAACTTTTTACAAGCAGGTTTTATGAAAAAAAATGAAAACGTAGTATTGGTTGTAGATGACGTTGCATCCAATGCACAACTGCTCGCCTCTATTTTGCAAAGCGAATACCGCGTAAAAATTGCCCAAGACGGAGAACGCGCTCTTGAACTTGCAGGGAGCGATCCGATCCCCGACATTATCCTTTTGGATGTCGAGATGCCCGATATGAACGGTTTTGAAGTGCTCAAACGCCTCAAAGCCGAACATGCCACGAAAGATATCCCCGTGATCTTCGTAACGGGAAACGATGCGACCCATCAGGAGGAGCGGGGGCTTTTAGAGGGCGCGGTAGATTATATCACCAAGCCTATCCGCCCCGTGATCGTCAAAGCGCGCATCAACATCCATCTCACCATTAAAGAGCAGCGGGACAAACTTCTTTTTGCCGCTTCGCACGACCTTTTAAGCGGGCTTTACAACCGCCGCCATCTTGCCGAAGAGGGCGGGCGTAAATTTTCCCACGCTTTGCGCTACAATGTGCCTTTGAGCCTTATTATGGCGGATATCGACCATTTCAAACATATCAACGACACCTACGGGCATCTTATGGGCGACAGTGTTATCCACGAAGTTGCCGCCGTGCTGCAAACCCACAAACGCAATGAGGATATCGCCGCACGTTACGGCGGCGAGGAGTTCGTGCTGGTGTTGGAGGGGTGCTCGCATGAAGATGCGCTGCTCAAAGCGGAAAACCTTCGCCGCCAAATCGAGACCCTCTACCCCGAGGGGATCAAAGTGAGTGCAAGCTTCGGGGTGAGCACTTTGGGAGAGAACCATTACAGCTTTGAAGACCTTGTCAAAGAGGCGGACGAAGCACTTTATCGGGCAAAAGAGGGGGGAAGAAACAGAGTATGCGGTTAAAAACCATGGCATCTACACATGCCATGGTTTTTAAGGATGGGGAACTTTAAGCGTAGAGTTAAGGCTCCATCCGATAACCACCATAGCCGCCAAAACCGCTTCTGCGGGTAAGAAGCCGTAGGTGTTTGCAAGATACACAAGCCACAATATAATTGCTCCCAGCGGTGTAGGGACGCCGATGAAATATTTTGAGACCGATCCCGCATCGGAGTTGATATTAAACTGGATAAGTCTTCGAAGCCCCGAGATAACGTAATAGATACTTACCGCCCCCGCTAAAATACTCCACATGCCATGAAACGACGCAGCATAAACCGCTTGAAAAATCAAAAAGACGGGAACAAGTACGAAGCTTAAAAAATCGGCGAAGCTGTCAAGCTGGATGCCGAACTCGTTGGAGAGTTTGTATTTGCGGGCGATTTTGCCATCGAATATATCAAAAGCTCCCCCCACCCATGCCAAGATAATCGCGACAAAAAAGTTGTTTTGCGTAATACAATAGGTAGCACCAAGCCCCGCGGTGATATTCACGAAAGTGAAGAGATTTGCGAGATTAAAGTGGGAATCGCTACGGAAAAGAAACTGCATAAAGAGACCTCGAATTTTTCTTGCAATTATAGCTCAGAAATAGCTTTTCTCTAAGAGACTCAAAGAGTTTTCGCTAAAATGCGACATTATTTACTCGCAAGGGGTTTACGTGATAGATGCCGTGTATGTTGCACAATACCAAGAGCCGCTCGTGCAAGAGGTGCGTCAAATCGAACAAAAAGGGTTGCTCCATTCCAAGGGAGAGACGCGTTACGAAGTGGTCAAAGAGCTGCCCAAAGAGGCACAGAGTTTCGATACGATGTTTGATTATGCCGATTTCTACGGCAAGGTGCGTTTGGGGTATATCGATTCGCGCAGCGACCTTGCCGCGGGCGGGAGCGAGCGCAAACATGCTCTCTCTTTAGGGGGTGAATTAGGGTTTAAAACGGCGCAGTACGAAGGGGTGCATCTCCAAGGTGCGGTGTATGTTTCCCAAGACGTTCACGCGCTTAACCCCGCAAACGAGAAAAAAAATCCCGAGTTTTTCGGCGAGAATTTGGAGTCGTACGCGTATGTCGGCGAGATGGGGCTGCATTACCAAAACGAGTACCTAAAAGGGGCATTGGGGCGCATACGCATCGACACCCCTTATGCAGACAGCGACGATATCCGCATGAGTGCGAATAGTTTTGAGGGGGCGTGCGTGTTTATCGAATACATGCCAAACCTCTCTTCGCAGTTTTTGTACCTTACGCGTTGGGCGGGGTACGATTCGCAGGATCTTGAAGCGAACCTTTACCAAAACAGGTTTAAAAAACTGGTGGACGAGGAGAGCTTCGGCATGGCAAGCGGCTCGATCACTTACGAATATGCGCCTGATAGTTCGGCGCGTTTATGGGCAAACTATATCGATCGGATGAGCATAATCACCTACGTAGAAGCTAGCGGCATAGAGTATTTCGGCGACGAGTGGATCCACTTTGATTACGGCGTGCAATATTCGAGAATCGGCGAACTCGAAGATTCAAACGTAGAGGGGAGCGTGTACGGTGCGATGGGGATCGTGCATCTGAACAGATTTTTCTTCGGAGCCGCCGCGAATTTTGTGTATGTAGAGGGTGACAACTACGTAACGGACGGCTTCGGCGGGGGACCCTACTACACCTCGCTCGATGAGGCGACCTTGGCATGGATGTCGCAGCTGCATCCGGGGGAGGATATTCGATCGTATAAAGTCGGGATCGGATACGACTTTAGCCAAACACCTCTTGAGGGGCTTGTGGCGGAGCTTGTTTACGGAGAGCTGAGGGACGATCACAACAAGGCGTATGAGGAGAATTTGATCCTTACTTACGATTTTGCAGAGAGATGGCATCTTGAAGCGATTCTAACCCATTTTGAGCCGACCCGTTTAAACCAAGGGTTCGATCGCGGCGTCGTGCGTCTGGATTATAATTTTTAACGATAACTAGAAAAATTTAATATACTCTTAACATGATATTTATTATCATTATGAAAAATTTATATAAAGACGGAAAATGACGACACTCTACGACTGCCGCAAAGGCGATTTGGTAAAGGTAGTAAAGATCCACTCGGACACGACGCTCAAACAAAGATTGATATCGTTCGGGATTATGAAAGAAGCGCAGATGGAGGTGCTCGAACATGCCCCCGCCAAAAGCACGATCGAAGTGAAAGTCTCCAAAACAAGGGTAGCTCTGCGCGATAAAGAAGCACAATGTATCGAGGTAGAAAAAGTATGAACCGCACAAAAATAAAAGCCTGCCCCATCACGGCAAAACATATCAAGGTTGCACTCGTCGGGCAGCCCAACGTGGGCAAAAGTATGCTTATCAACTCCGTTTCCAATGCCCACTTGCACGTAGGGAACTTTACGGGGGTTACGGTTGAGAAGAGCGAGGTGCTTTTTGATTATAAAGAGTACCATTTCACGGTGGTTGATCTCCCGGGAACCTATGCTTTTACCGAATACACGATCGAAGAGCGGGTGACGCACGAGTATCTCTGCGGCGAAAATTACGATCTGATTATCAACGTGATCGACTCGACCAATCTCGAAAAAAATCTTCAGCTCTCCGCCGAGCTTATGAGCATGAGCAAAAAAACGGTGATAGCGCTTAACATGAGCGATGAAGCAAAAGAAGAGGGGATCGAGATAGACGCTTCGTATATGTCGGCACTTTTGAATATCCCTTGTATCAAAGTTTCTGCGGTAACAAAAGAGGGGATCGAAGAGCTTTTGAAAGCGGTGATAGAGGTGCATGAAAAAAAGAAGGAGGATTCCAAGCTGATCTTTAGCGAGGCGGTGGAGGAGGAGATCGCGACAATTGCCGCACATCTGGAGAAACATAAATACGAAGCCAACAACAGCTATCGTAACGTAGCGATCAATCTCTTGAAAAACAACAAAAAAACCTACGCCCGCATCCACGACGACCCCATTTGGATGGAATTGCAACCTCTTGTTCTCGATGCCAGACGCCATATAGAGCTCCATCACGATACCGACGATATCCAAGAAGCGTTCGCCGAAGAGTATAACGCTTTTAACAAAGGGATCGTTACCGAGGTACTTAAACAGCAAGTGCGCGAAGAGAAAAAAACTCTGACTGAGAAGATAGACAACATTTTGATCCATCCGATTTTGGGGATACCTATTTTCCTCTTTTTTATGTGGAGCCTGTTTCAGATAACTTTTGAACTCGGCTCTATCCCTATGGACTGGATCGATGCCTTTTTCGGATGGTTCGGCGAAGCGATCGGTGCAACGATAGCAAGCGAGGGGATCCGCTCGTTGGTGGTCGATGGGATCATTGCAGGGGTGGGCGCGGTAGTGCTTTTTGTGCCCAATATCGTGATTTTGTTTATAGGTATCGCTCTTTTGGAGAGCACGGGGTATATGTCGCGCGTGGCGTTTTTGCTTGACGGATTTTTTCATAAATTCGGTCTGCACGGGCAATCGTTCATTCCCCTTGTTACGGGATTTGGATGCTCTATCCCCGCATATATGAGTGCAAGAATCTTAAAGAACGATCGCGATCGGCTTTTGACTCTGTTTATTATCGGGTTTATGAGCTGCGGGGCGCGTCTTCCGGTGTACGTTCTTTTTGCCGGAGCATTTTTTAGCGAGGAGATGGCGGGGAACGTACTTTTTTTGATCTACATAAGCGGTGCATTTTTAGGGCTAATTGCGGCAAAAATATTAAAACTGACTGCTTTTAAGGGTGCGGATGAACCCTTTGTTATGGAGATGCCAAAATACCGCCTCCCTTCGTTTAAACTCATTTGGCATACGGTGGTTACCAAAACATGGATGTACCTAAAAAAAGCGGGTACGTTTATCGCCGCGGCTTCGATGCTTGTGTGGTTTTTAAGCAATTACCCAAAAAATATCGAACTTGAAGAGAGTTTCACGCCAAAAATTGAACATGCCATAACAGAGGAGGAGAAACAAACCCTCGAGAACCTTTTGGCAAGAGAGCATCTGGAACAAAGTTATTTGGGGATGATCGGTAAATTTACCGAGCCGATCTTTGCGCCGCTTGGATTTGATTGGAAGATGAGCGTAGCGTTGCAGACGGGACTTGCGGCAAAAGAGGTTGTTGTCTCAACTCTCGGCGTACTTTATGCACTCGGCGGAGACGTAAATGAGAAAGATAACTCCCTTCAAGGGGTAATCGCGGCAAATATCTCTTTTGCCTCGGCGCTCTCGTTTATCGTGGTGATCATGACCTATCTGCCGTGTCTGGCGGCTTCGATCGTCTTTACCCGTGAAGCGGGCGGCATAAAATACTTTTTTTATCTTTTGGCATTCACCTCGATTGTCGCCTACGCGCTGGCGTTTGTCGTTTACAATCTTGCAAAACTTCTTACGTAATTGCTTTAGGTCGTAAAACCTAAAGCACAACCTCCTTTTCTTCATTATGATTTCATAAAAAATAGTTATACTTTTGTTTTTTTTCAAGGAGCGCTTTTGGGAATCGTTAAAGAACTGGCAAAATTCTATTTTTTATTTGTCGCGGTGTTGTTTTTAGGGAGATTTTTACTCTATGTTTTTTATTTCGAGAGATTCGGGGAGGTAGGTTTTCTTGAATCCCTTTTGAGTTTTCTTTACGGACTCAGGATGGATACGATAGCGGTTTGTATTATTCTTGTTGTTCCTACACTGGTATTAGGACTTGCTCCTAACCGTTTTGGAAAACCCGCGATGCTTTTTTTGAAGTATTATTTTTTGGCATGGCTGCTGATCGTCGTATTTATAGAAAATGCGACGTTTCCGTTTTTTGCACAGTACGACGTAAGACCTAATTATTTGTTTGTAGAGTATTTAGAATACCCCAATGAAATAGCTTCATTGATGTTTAAAGATTACAAGGTTGAGTTGCTTGTGGCTTTTGCGATGATGTTTTTCATCGGGCGCTGGTTCCTATCTTCCAACCTCGTACAGTTTTCAAAAAGTTTTCAAACCCCTTGGCATGTACGCATTTTTTTGCTTCTGCCCCTTTTACTTCTCTTGTTTATAGGGGTGCGCTCCTCCTTCGGGCATCGCGGTGCGAATCCTTCTGATGCGCTTTTTAGTACCAATCGCATTCTCAACGAGATCACGAAAAACTCTCTGCATGCCATAGGATATGCCTACTACAGCAACAAAAAAAACAGTAAAAACCTTGTTAAAAAGTACGGTAAAATCGAAAGAGATGAGGCGTATGCCCTTGCCTCGCAGATGCTTAACATAGAATATTCGGATCCGAATCGTCCTTTTTTACGTAAGGTTGCTACCCGTTTTCCTTCGCAAAAACCAAAAAATCTCGTAATCTTCATCCAAGAGAGCATGGGTGCGCAGTTTGTCGGTTTCAGCGGCGGCGATACTATCCTTACTCCCCATTTAAACGCTCTTGGGGAGAAATATCTTGCTTTTTCCAATCTTTATTCAAATGGTACGCGCAGTATCCGAGGGCTCTCTGCGATGACGTCGGGGTATCTGCCTATTGCCGGAGAGGGGGTCGTAAAACGTACAAAGTCGCAAAGCGATTTTTTTACCGTGGCTTCCCTTTTGAAGCCTTACGGTTATAAATCGAGTTTTATCTATGGCGGAGAGGGGCGTTTTGACAATATGAAAAGCTGGTATCTCGGCAACGGATTTGATGAGGTGATCGAACAAAAAGATTTTGCCGATCCCACTTTTGAGAGTACGTGGGGGGTGTGTGACGAAGACCTTGTAGTAAAAGCAAACGAGGTTTTTAAATCACATGCCATGAAGGGGGAGAAGTTTGTTTCGGTGATGTTTTCTCAGTCGAACCATGCCCCTTTTGAATTGCCCGAGGGAAAAATCGAATGGGTTGAGGGGGTGCCCAAGCAAGATGTAAAAAATGCCATCAAATACGCCGATTTTGCAATCGGACGTTTTTTTGAACTAGCGCAAAAAGAGAGCTATTTTAAAGATACGGTTTTTGTGGTGGTAGCCGATCATAATGTTCGTGTTTACGGGGATGACGTTGTCCCCGTAGAGATGTTTCAAATCCCCGCACTCATCGTTTCAAAGGGGCTTGAACACCAAGTGTACGATGCTTTGGCAACACAGCCAGACGTGCTTGCCACGGCACTTGATCTTATGGGGCTCGATGCAGAGTACCCCGTGCTTGGACACAGCATCTACTCCGACACGAAAACAGATGTGAACTTGATGCTCTTTAACGACACTTATGCGCTTCGAAAAGGGGAAAAGGTGGCTGTTTTAATCCCTAATACCCAGCCGCAAACCTACCTCTACCAAGAGAAAAAACTTGTTCCGACAGAACATGATCTTGTTTTAGAGAGGGCGGCTTTGGCGCTGATTTATGTATTGGATGATATGTATGAGAAAAAACTTTACCGTTAAACCTATGACGCACTCTAAGCTTATCGTAGCGGTAAGCTTTTTTTTGACGACATTTTTTAATCTCTCTTTTTTTAAAAACACCTTGGGTGTGTACGACTTTAGCGGATTCAATGCGTTGTATATGCTCTCTTTGTATGTTGTGCTTTTTTTACTTTTGGTATTTTTATTCTCTTTATTTGCATCGAGATATACCACGAAACCGATCTTGATCCTCGCACTTATGCTCTCCTCTTCGAGTGCCTATTTTATGGATAGTTACAATATCGTAATCGATGAGAGCATGATTAAAAACGTTTTGGAAACAAACCTGAATGAATCGCTTGATCTTCTGAGTGTTCGGCTTTTTGTTTATCTCTTTTTCTTGGGAATTCTCCCCTCTATTATTATATTTAAGCTGCCTCTCAAAGAGAGTTCCATCAAGCAAAGTACGGTGCATAAACTTCTTTACACTTTTGTGCCGTTATTGGTTGCGGCGGGCGTGATGCTAAGTTGCAGCAAATTTTACACCTCATTTTTTCGGGAACATAAACCGCTTCGCTATTACGTCAACCCGATCTATTGGATCTATAGTGTCACAAAATACACCGCGTCTTCTTTTGAAGAGAAAAACGTGCAACTTCAAACCATAGGGGAGGATGCTGCGTTGATCCCGGAGGCACATGCCATAAATCCGACGAAGCCAGAATTGATTATTTTTGTTTTGGGGGAGGCGACGCGTGCGGATAGATGGTCGTTAAACGGATATGAAAGAGAAACAAACCCTTTGCTCTCGCAAGAGGATGTCGTAAGTTTTTCAAAGTATAGTTCATGCGCTACGTCGACGGCAGAATCGGTGCCTTGCATGTTTTCCTCTTTTGATCGTAAAGAGTATTCACATGCCAAAGCAAATCAAACCGAAAATATACTCGATGTTTTAAGTCATGCAGGAGTTAGTATTCTTTGGAGAGACAATAATTCCGATTCCAAAGGAGTGGCGCTTCGTGTGGAGTATGAGGATTTTAAAACTCCCAAAAACAATCCCGTATGTGACGAGGAGTGCCGCGATGTAGGGATGCTTGCAGGGTTGGATAGATACGTACAAAAACACGGTAGGGAAGATATTTTTATCGTTTTGCATCAAATGGGAAATCACGGTCCCGCCTATTATAAACGCTATCCCAAAGAGTTTGAAACGTTTACACCCGTATGCCGTAATAATCGCCTAGAGGAGTGCTCCCGCGAAGAGATTAATAATGCATACGATAATGCAGTACGCTATAGCGATTATTTTCTTTTTAAAACTATAGAGTTCTTAAAAAAATACGATGCCACGCATGAGGTTGCCATGATGTATGTGAGTGACCATGGGGAAAGTTTAGGGGAGAACGGCTTGTACCTCCACGGTATGCCTTACTTTATGGCACCTGATGAGCAAACGCATGTCGCTTCATTACTATGGCTAGGGGACAGTATCAAAAAAGAGTTGGATTATGCGGCGGTTAAATCAAAAAAAGATCAAGCATTTTCCCATGATACGATTTTTAACACGATTTTGTCTTTTTTTGAAATAGAAACAAAAGCGTACGAGAGAGAAAAAGATATCCTTTATGATGCAAGAAAGTATTAACCGACATATCATTTTCACCCTCTTGCTCATTGGCGCGGCATTGGTTGTTTTTGAATTCAGCAGCATCGATATTTGGGTGCAAAACTATTTTTATGATTTTGTGACGCATACGTGGCTCATAGAAAAAAATCAACCCGTGTTACGGTTTTTCTTTTACGATGGCATCAAGATGCTTCTTCTTATAGTAGGGGGAGTGTTGCTGATATCTTTTATTTTTATCAAAACTATGCGACCCCTTCAAGAGTACAAAAAAGAGCTTCTTCTCGTTCTTTTGGCGGCTATTTTCGTTCCCGCGTTTATAGGTTCCCTTAAAGCAGTGACCAACATGCCATGCCCTTGTGATTTGCAAATGTATCACGGGAGATATCCTGCCGTCGGTTTGTTTGAAAACTATCCTCAAGATTTTGTTCAAAGATCGAAAATTAAATGCTGGCCGGCAGGACATGCGAGTGGAGGTTTTGCACTCATGGCATTCTATTTCTTTTTTAAAAGTCGCAAAAATAGGAATAGAGCGCTTATTGTCGCTTTATGTATCGGATGGGGTATGGGAAGCTACAAAATGCTCATCGGGGATCATTTTTTAAGTCATACCGTTTTTACGATGCTTTTTGCATGGCTCATTATTGTAATTCTTGCAAAATGTTTTCGAATTAATCCATTATTAGCAGAGATTGGTTAAACTACATGCCATGAAAAAGATACTAATGATTGAAGACGATTTAGAACTCGCAGAGATTCTAACAGAATATTTGGAACAGTTTGATTTTAAGGTGATCACGGAAGATGATCCTTTTAAGGCGGTGAGCATTTTAAAGCTTGAGCCTTTTGATTTGGTTATTCTCGATTTGACGCTTCCTGGGATGGACGGCTTGGAGGTGTGCGAATCGATCCGCGAGCGTCAGGATATCCCCATCATCATCTCTTCGGCGCGAAGCGACGTGACCGACAAGGTCAAAGCACTTGAACTCGGCGCGGACGATTATATCCCCAAACCTTACGATCCGCGGGAGCTTGAGGCGCGCATCCATTCGGTATTGCGCCGCTACGAAGCCAAGGCACAACAAAAAGAGGAATCCAAAAGCGATTTTAAATGCGATCCTTCGTCGATGAGCATCACCTACAAGGGGCGCACGATCGATCTCACAAATGCGGAATACGGAATACTCTCATATATGATCGCCAAGCAGGGGCTTGTGGTTTCAAGGGAAGATCTTATCCACAACGTCAATGCGATCAACGAAGATTCCTCCAACAAAAGCATCGACGTTATGGTGGGGCGTATACGCAACAAGCTCGGTGATAAAACTCTTATAGAATCGGTAAGAGGTGTCGGCTATAAGCTTCTCAAATGAGTTTGAAGCAGCACGCCGTTTTACTCACTGTTTTATTCGCGCTTACCGTTTCTCTGGTGAGCGTTACCCTCATCTTTTACGAGTTTTTCAAACTCAACCGCAACCAGTACATAGATTCTATTTTTACGAAATACTCCGTTATTACCCAAATTTACAAAGAGCATCAGCAGCGCAAAAGTTCGGAGATTATGCTTGAGGCAAATCTTGCGGTATATAATTTTCGGATGGAAAAAAACAAAGAGATCAAGCGGCTCATTCTTCAAAAAGGGAATGTTCTCAAACAAGAGGGTTTCCAAAGCGTGGACGATGCGATTATGCTTAACTCGCGCGGTGTTTTTACCCAAAAGATCGTAAGCGACCTGCGTGCGACGATGCTTCAGTACAAAAGCGTTATCTACTTTCATATAGAGACCCCTACGGGATCGATCATGATCGAGGATGAGGAGCTCAAACCCTACCGCCCTTGGAATATTTTATACGTGTATACGACGGTTATTGCGGTTATCGCATTTTCGTTTTTTATGATTTTGCAAAAACTGCGCCCCCTGATCCGTTTGCGAAGAAAAATTGCACTTTTTGGAAACGGAAATCTTAATATCTCTTTTAAAACAAGCGGTACCGACGAGATAGCACTGGTTGCCAACGAACTTGAAAACGCCAGAAAAAAGATCAATACTATTTTAGAATCGCGCACCCTGTTTTTGCGTAATATCATGCACGAACTCAAAACCCCCATAGCAAAGGGGACGATCGCTACGCAGATGCTCGAATCGCCTAAGCAGCGTGATAGATTTTGTTCAATATTCGGGCGGCTCGAATCGCTTGTCAACGAGTTTGCCCTCATCGAGGAGGTTACGAGTTTGGGAGACAGAACCGAATTTAGCGAGTACCGCCTTATCGACGTGATTGACGGGGCGATCGACATGGCTATGGCGGATATGAGTGCGGTGAGTATCGACGTAGCGCCTACGACGAAAGTGCACGTCAACTACAAGCTCTATACGACGGCGATTAAAAATATGATCGATAACGGTATCAAGTACTCCACCGATGGACACGTGCATATCGCGTACAGAAATAACGAACTTTATTTCGAGAGCAAAGGGGAGTGTATTAAACATCCTTTGCAGTACTATATAGAGCCTTTTACCAAAGACAACCCCTCAAAAAACAGCTTCGGTTTGGGGCTTTATCTGGTAGATTCGATTCTCAAAGTACACGATCAGGTTTTGGCGCACGAGTATGAGGGGGAGATGAACAGATTTATATTCGTATAAGCAAAATTCAATACAATTTACAATTCTTAAAAACGGCAAGGGTTTATTAGGCATGGCAAAAGAGTTTAAAATCTATCTTCTTCTCTCCGTGCTTTTGGCTTTTGCCTTGGGTTGGTTCGCCCATGCGCTCTACACGCTGCCCCCCAAAGAGCTTAAACAACCCTCTTTGGTAGATGAGATACGGCAAAATAAAAAACTCAGCGTCGTTTTGCTTAACTCCCCCTCCACCTACTACATCGGTGCATCGGGGGAGCAGGGGTTTGAGTACGATCTGTTAAAAGCCTATGCCGAACACCTTGACGTTGCTCTCGACATCACCGTGGCAAATACCGTCAAAGAAGCGGTTGAGCTGAGTAAGAACGAGCAGTTTCATATTATTTCCGCATCGATTGCCAAAACAAAAGCGAGAGAGAAGCAGTTTTATTTCGGCCCTTCGTATTTTGAGGTGCAAGAGCAGCTTATATGCAGCCGTAAAATGATCGGAACAGGCAAATTCCCACGAGACGTAGAACAGCTTGCGGGCTTGAGGATTATGGTCGGGGACGAAACAAGCTACAGCGAAACACTGCGCAAACTTCAAAAAGACGGCTACGATATTAACGCCACCTTCACCTCAGAACACTCCACCGAAGAGCTCTTAGAGATGGTTTCAAAGAACGAGATCGATTGTACGATCGCCGATTCGAATATCTATCTGCTCAATCTTCGCTATTTTCCCGAGATGGCTCTTGCTTTTAACATAAGCGGGCGGGAGCAGTTGGCATGGGTGCTCAAAAAAGATGCACACGATCTTCGCGCGGATATGTACGCATGGTTTAATAACTTCAGCCAAAGCGGCAAAATAGCGCAGCTCAAAGACCATTACTACAGCAATGCGATCCATTTTGATTACTACAATACCAAAGTATTTTACAAAAGGATCGAAACCCGTCTGCCCAAATATAAAAAATACTTTATGCTTGCGGGAGAGCAATACGATATTCCGTGGAAAGTGCTGGCAGCCCTCTCCTACCAAGAATCGCACTGGAATCCTAAAGCGCAAAGTTTTACGGGGGTTAAAGGGCTTATGATGCTCACGCTCGATACCGCGAAGATGCTGGGGGTGAAAAACAGGCTCGATCCCCAAGAGAGCATTATGGGGGGCACGAGACATCTTAATCAGATGCTCAAATTTGTTCCAGAAGGGGTTGAAGGGGAGAACCGTCTTAAATTCGCTTTGGCGGCATACAACATAGGGATGGGGCATATTCAGGATGCACAAAGTTTGGCGGAGAAGATGGGGTACGATAAAAACGTATGGAGCGACTTGAAAAAAGTGTTGCCGCTGCTTGCGCAAAAGAAATACTACAAAACGTTAAAATTCGGGTATGCACGCGGAAGCGAGCCGATCAAATATGTCGAGGCAATTTACGAGTATAAGAATATTTTGGAGAATTATCTGGAGAGTAACGAATGATCTTCTTTGGCACATGCCAAAGAAAATTTACACTCTTTTGGAAGCGAGTTCGCCGAGGAAGGTTTCCATGTCGTATTTGACTCTGTATTCGGGAGTCATGATATGAACGAGGATATCGCCTAGATCGACAACTGTCCAATCTCCGCTCTCCTCTACGTGGTTAAATTTTTCTGCGGGTTTGAGGTCTTTTTTGAGATAGTCAAGCAACGCTACCGTATGTTTTGCACCGAGCGAAGAGGCTATAATGACGTAGTCGACGAAATACTCTTTCCCTTTAAGATCGAATACTTCGATCCCTTCCGCTTTGTTTTTGTCTAAGACATGAACGATTTTTTCAATTCTGGTCTGCATCTATTTCCTTGTAATATTTTGTTATTTCATCCGCACACGTTTTGGGTAGTTTCGAGCGCTCCATCTTCTTGCGCAGTTGCGTAGAAGAGACGTCGCAATCTACATCGAGTCGTAAAAACTCTTCGGGTATCTCTTTATCGTCTCTGGATGCTACGATAAAAGTAACAAGCTCTTTAAGCTCGTCGTATTTGTACCACCCTTGTAACCCTTCGAGGTTATCCGCCCCGATAACGAGATAGATTTTTTTGTATCTCTCTAAAAGACGGCGTACCGTTTGGATACTCGGCACCTTCTCTTGCATCCGCACTTCGTAATCGTCGACGATCACGCGGGGGTAGGAGGCAAAAATTTTTTTAAGCCACGCAACTCTTTGCGATGCGTCTGCATACGACTTTGATTTAAAAGGGTTGAGGTAGGCTGGCATCACAACCACACCCTCGATCTCTTTACGCTTGAGTAAAGCATCGACAACCGCTACATGACCGATATGGGGCGGGTCAAAAGAGCCACCAAAAAGTGCGACATTTTCCATAATTTTAAAGTGAATTATAACTAATTTAAGATAAAATAGACCAATTTTATTTGAAAATGAGGAAATATTATGGCACTTAAAATAGCGATAAACGGGTTTGGTAGAATCGGTCGATGTGTGGCACGTATCGTTGCAACCAGAGACGATGTTGAATTAGTGGCTATCAACGACATGGCTAGCATGGAAATGATGGTATATCTTCTCCAAAACGACTCTGTTCACGGAACATTCAAATCGGATGTAGAGATTATCGACAAAGATCACATCAAAATTGCAGGCAAAAGTGTCAAAGTGTTTTCCGACCGTGATCCGAAAAACCTTAAATTTGCAGACTACGGCGCGGAGATGGTTTTGGAGTGTACTGGGGTGTTCTTAACGCAAGAATCGGCTCAAGTGCATATCGACAACGGCGTCAACAAAGTGCTTTTCTCCGCTCCGGCAGCAGATAAAGAAACCCCTACATTCGTTATCGGCGTCAACGAACACCTTTACGAGGGTCAAAAAATCGTTTCCAACGCTTCATGTACCACAAACTGCCTTGGACCAATTGCAAAAGTGTTAGACGATGCGTTCGGGATCGAAAAAGGTCTTATGACGACGATCCACTCCTACACAAACGATCAAAATATTTTGGACGTGAAACATAAAAAAGACAAAAGACGTGCAAGAGCGGGTGCTATCAATATGATCCCGACGACCACGGGTGCTGCAAAAGCGATCGGTTTGGTACTTCCGCAGCTTGTCGGAAAACTTCACGGGCAAAGCGTACGCGTTCCGACGCCTGATGTTTCTATGGTCGACTTAAACGTACTTGTTAAGAAAAATACGACGAAAGAGGAAGTGACTGCGGTGTTTAACCAAGCGGCGCAAACGACTCACAGCGCATTATTCTTATGGATAAAGAGATGAGAGTTTCTCAAGACTTTATCGGATGCCCTTTCAGCTCGATCGTAGCAGAAGACCTTACGCAGGTGATTGACGGCAATATGGTAAAAATCATGGCATGGTACGACAATGAGTGGGGTTACTCTACAAGACTCGTAGATATGGCGCTCCATATCTCTAAAAAGTAATTCTTTGCTTTTGGGGAACCTCTCCCCAAAATAAAAACTCCAAGCATAATAGATAGAAATTAGGAAAATAGATGGAACTCTTAAATATCAAAAACTTAAACCTTGCAGGGAAAAAAGTTTTTATTCGATGTGATTTCAATGTACCGATGGACGAATTCGGCAATATCTCGGATGATCGCCGTATCCGCTCCGCTCTTGCGACGATCAACTACTGTTTAGACCAAAACTGTGCGGTTATTTTGGCTTCCCATGCAGGACGCCCTAAAGGGGAGTTTGATCCTAAATATACCCTTGCGCCTATCGCCAAAAGACTTAACCAGCTTCTTAAAAGAGAGGTGGTTCTAGCAAAAGACGTTGTGGGTGAAGATGCGTTGCAAAAAGCGCAGAAGCTCCAGCCTTCGGAAGTGCTGCTTTTGGAAAATATCCGTTTTGAAGCGGGCGAGACGAAAAATGATGAGGCGCTTTCGAAAAAACTTGCAGCAATGGCGGACTTTTACGTCAACGACGCATTCGGCGTAAGCCACAGAGCGCACGCATCGGTAGAGGGAATCACAAAGTTCTTCGATAACGAGCATAAAGCGGCAGGTTTCCTGCTTCAAAAAGAGATCGAATTTTTCGGCAAGCTTATCGACAAACCGACGCGCCCGTTTACGGCGATCGTCGGCGGAAGCAAGGTTTCGGGTAAACTCGAAGCGCTTGTACACCTTTTGCCGCGCGTCGATAAGATGCTTATCGGCGGAGGTATGGCGTTTACCTTCTTAAAATATCTCGGTTACGACATCGGTGCTTCTTTGGTCGAGGACGATCTTTTAGAAGATGCGGGGCGTATTATGGAAGAAGCGAAAAAGCTCGGCGTGAAATTCTACCTCCCTGTGGACGTGATCGCAGCGGATCAGTTTAAAGAGGATGCGGTGATTAAAATCGTTACCGCCCAAGAGATCCCAAGCGGCTGGATGGGGCTTGACATCGGGCCGGCAACGGTGCGCCTCTACCGTGAAGCGCTTAACGATGCACAAACGATCCTTTGGAACGGACCTATGGGTGTGTATGAAATGGAGCGTTTTGCGCGTGGATCTTCCAAAATAGCCAACTACGTAGCCGACAGCTATGCGACTACTGTTGTAGGCGGCGGCGACACCGCAGACCTTGTGCAACGTATAGGGCTTGATAACGAGATGACCTTTATCTCCACGGGCGGCGGGGCTTCGTTGGAGCTTTTAGAGGGTAAAATTCTTCCGGGCGTTTTACCGCTGATTATTAAAGAGGACTGAGAATTATGGTTATTGCAGCAAATTTAAAAACGAACCTCACGCGCGTAAAAACGGCGCAGTACGTAGATGCTTTAGAGGCGTTTTTAAAGCAACATGCCATAGATCAAAAGGTGCTTGTATTTCCCGCGACTTCCAATTTGGTTGCATCGCAAGCGCATGTAACTTTAGGTGCGCAAAATGCGTATCCGACCCAAAACGGAGCTTTTACGGGGGAGATCGGACTGGAGCAACTCGAAGAGTTCTCGATCAAAACGATTCTCATCGGACATAGTGAGAGACGCCATGTTTTGGGGGAGAGCCAAGAAACACTCGTTTCAAAATTCAACTTTTTTAAAGAGAAGGGTTTTGAGATCGTCTACTGCATCGGTGAACGGCTAGAGGTTCGCGAAGCGGGCGAAGAGGCTATGATGGAGTATCTCGAGGCACAATATGCGGGGATAGACACGACTTATGAAAAACTCATTATCGCATACGAACCCGTATGGGCGATCGGCACGGGAAAAACCCCGACGCTCGAAGATATCGAATCGTTACATGCCAAGCTCAAAGCAAAATCAAAAGCACCGCTTTTATACGGCGGAAGCGTGAATATGAAGAACTATCAAGAGGTACTGGCACTGCAAAATGTAGACGGCGTGCTTGTCGGCGGCGCCTCTTTAGTAGTGGAAGATTTTGCGCAAATGTGCCTTTTTGCACAGACGTTAGAAAAATAGATCTGATATTCTCGTTATGAACTAGATTCCGTGCCGAGCACGAAATGACGGAGAGTATGTAGTTTCGTCACCCTGAACTCGATTCAGGGTCTAAAAAAGTAAACAAAATAAAAATTCATTAAAAACAAGGAGCAAAAGAAATGGTAATGAAAGGTAAAAAAGGTCTTATCGTAGGACTTGCAAACGACAAATCGATCGCTTACGGTATCGCAAAAGCATGCCATGAACAAGGGGCAGAACTTGCATTCACATACTTAAACGATGCACTCAAAAAAAGAGTAGAGCCGCTTGCGGAATCTTTCGGAAGCAAAGCGGTGTACGAGCTTGACGTCGCAAACGAAGAGCATATGAGCCGCATCGCTTCTTTGATCGAAAAAGATTTCGGCAAGATAGACTTTTTGGTACACTCGGTAGCGTTTGCTCCAAAAGAAGCGTTAAGCGAACCGTTTATGAAAACAACAAAAGACGCATTTGCAATCGCTATGGATGTTTCTGTTTACTCTCTTATCGATTTGACAAACCGTTTGGAATCTGTTTTGGCGGACGATGCCTCTATTTTGACGCTTTCTTATCTTGGCGGACCAAAATATGTACCAAACTACAATGTAATGGGTGTTGCAAAAGCGGCGTTAGAAGCAACCGTGCGCTATATGGCGGTGGATCTTGGTGCCAAAGGGCAGCGCGTCAACGCAATCTCTGCAGGACCTATCCGCACCCTCGCAGCTGCAGGTATCGGTGATTTTAAACAAATTCTTACATGGAACGAACTCAACGCTCCCCTTAAACGCAATGTGACCATAGAACAAGTAGGAAACTCCGCTATGTATCTCTTAAGCGACCTTGCAAGCGGCGTAACGGGTGAGATCCACTATGTAGATAGTGGCTACAATGTTATGGGCATGGCGGCAGTTGAGAAAAACGACGAGGGTAAAACCGTTCTTTCGTGGGATCAGCATAAATAGTTTTTTAGCTTCTTTACATGCCAAAAATTCTTTGGCATGTAGTTTCTCCCCCTCTCTCTCACTCTTTTTTTACTTTTTTAAGAAATTTTCCTAATTGGATGCTCTGAATAAATAGCGTATTAGATTCCGAATCAAGTTCGCAATGACGGAAGTACACTCATCCTAAACCATGAAGAAACATCACTTCGTGAACGCTTCGCTTGTTTTGATTCAGGATCTAGTTTATGATTTAATCAGAGAGTTCAATTTTAATACATGCCATAACCGTAGGAATGTGATTATATTGTCACATAAGTTTATATTATAATATGCTATTTTTATAGTATTTGATTATCTAATAATTAATAATTTTTTATGCAAAAAAGTTGATTTTTGATAAAAATGTGATAAATATTTGAAATTTGACGATGAAATTAAACTATTTAGCATCTTTTTGGCGTAAAAGTAGCGTTTTTCTCTAAAAGATTATGAAAAAAAGATAAATACAACTTATTTAAATAAAATTTTAAGGTTTGTTTCTACATAATTTGTGCCGAACGAAATATAAGGAGAATATATGAAGTTGACAAAAATGAGTTTAGTAGCGGCGCTACTAGTAGGTTCTAGTGCGTTTGCAGACGATAAAGTAAACACTATCATGGATAGTGTAAAAGTGAGTGGAGACGTTAATTTGTTCTATAGCACGTCTGATGCTAAGAATGGTATGGCAAACGGTTTAGCAAGTCCATTGGCTGATGTAGTAAATAAAAATGCAAGTGGAACATTGTTTGACAAAGATTCATCTGCCGCTGATGCAAGCTTGAATCTTGCTATTGCTGCTGATCTTGCTAAAAACGATATGGTAACGGTAAGTGGAAAAGCTGCGTACACGGTTCTTTCTACATTAGGATTAGAAAATAATTTTGTATCTAATGTATGGGGTGGTTCGCATACTGCGAGTACTGATACAGGTAACTCATTTGGAGGATCTTCACATAGTCAAGCATTAGGTGACGTGCTAGGTGGTGCCAAAGTTGAGAATGTTAATTATTTTACGGAAGCATATATCGCAGTAGCTGCAGGTAACAGTGCATTACAACTGGGGCGTATGGAACTTGATACTCCTTTAGCATTTACCGAGAAATGGTCTGCTGAGAAAAATACTTTTGAAGCGGCTTTAGTAGTAAACAAAGATATTCCTGATACAACAGTTGCGGTGGCATATGTAGGAAATGGCAATGGAAATGAAACATTTGGTTCAGGTAATAGCTATGTATTTGCACTTGACCCGACTTTAGGACAACCTAACAACGGGAGCGTTTTAAGTAATACATATACTTTAGGGTTGGCTTCTGCTGGTGTAGTAAATGCGGACGGCAAATTTTCTACTTTCGGTAGTGATGGCGCTTATGTATTAGGTGTGGTGAACAACTCTTTTAAACCTTTAACTGCTCAAGCTTGGTATTACAGCGTAAAAAATGTTGCTGATGCATATTGGTTACAAGCTGATTTAAATATGGAAGGAATCTTACTCGGTGGACAGTACTCGGCAATCGATCTTGACGATGCTATTGCGAATGCAGATAATGATGTCTTTGCAGGAATGATCGGATATGAGATGAAAGATGTAGTTACTGTAAAATTAGCTTATTCTCAAACAGGTAAAGATGCCGTGGCTGGTATTGGAGCTGGATTCAATACTGCAACATCAACAGGTAATACAAAACTTTACACGAAAACTTTTTGGAATTACGGTAAAGATGTAGTAACTGCAAACGATACCGAAGCAATGAAGGTAAGCGTCAGCTCACCTGTAAACGGTTTGTTTGATCTTTGTGTTTCTTATACTACAGTAGATCAAGCAACAAATGCAGGAAATGCTGATTTAGACGAGATCGCAGTTGTAGCAAAAAAATCTTTTGGTCCGTTGGATGCTAAATTAGCATATGTTTATGTTGATGAAAAAAATAAAACGACTGTTTTAACAAATGTTGCAAATGCACTTGTTCCAGCTGTTGATCCTAAATTCAACGATAAATACAACATGGTACAAGCATACCTTTCTTTAAATTTCTAATCTTTTAGAAATTTTCCCTGCTCTAGCTAGCTAGGGCAGGTTTTTTTCATTCAGTTCTCGCTTCTACTCCTGTTTAAACGGAAGCGGGGCTTTTACTCACTCAGATTTCTCCCCCGAAGTATTACTTTATTTTTATAACAAAGTATCGGGTGGGTAAAAACCTTTTTCCACTTTGACTTTTTATGTATGGCATGTTAGTTTTTAGGTCTCTTTGGTGAGACTTTAATGCTAATGTATGTTGCAAAAAAATCACTACATAATTTTCTCTAAAGATTCACTTCCGAATCGCTATTCGTAAAATTTAATATAATCAATATATTGATTAAAAATTAATCAATATATACAAGAGGCTATTTTCAATCTATGTTACACTACTCCTATCAAAAATGATACAAACCTAGTCATCTAAAGGAGATGCAATGAAATTAGTAAAAATGAGTTTGGTGGCTTCACTGTTAGTAGGTTCAAGTTTATTGGCAGTTGAAAATGTTGAATATGGCGGGGATGTGAATCTGTTTTACGATACGCAAGACGGAGGAACGGAAGATCTTTTTAATAAAGATGCGAGTGCTGCAGATGCAAGTTTGAATCTTTTTATCGGTGCAGAGTTGCTTAAAAATGATGCAGTGACGTTAAAAGGGAAAGCGGCATATACGGTACTTTCAACTTTAGGTTTAGAAAACAATATGGTTTCGAGTGTTTGGGGTGGTTCTCATACGGCTACGACTCCGACAGGTGCAGGGTACGGAAGTGCATTAGGCGGTGCAAAAGTTGAAAATGCGAATTATTTTACCGAAGCATATGTAACGGTAGAAGCTGGTAAAACGGCATTACAGCTGGGACGTATGGAGATTGATACGCCTCTCGCATTTACCGAAGCGTGGAGCATCGAGAAAAATACGTTTGAAGCTGCAGTAGTGGTCAATACGGATATTCCCGATACGACGATTGTCGGTGCTTATATAGGTAACGGAAACGGTACAGAAGCTTTCGGACAAGATGAGACGAGCAACGTATACGGACTCGGTCTTGCAATGGGCGGTGTCGTAAACGGCGAAGGGAAATTCGCAACTTTCGGTACCGACGGTGCTTATGCAGCGGGTATCATAAATAATTCGTTTAAGCCTTTGACGGCACAGGCATGGTACTACAATGTAACGAATCTCGTAAAGGCGTACTGGCTGCAAGCAGATATCGATTGCTCTTTAGTTGAAGGGGTGAAAATCGGTGGACAATACACGGCGCATGATCCGCAAGAAAAATTAAAAGCTATTGATCCGACAGCTAAAGAGTCTAATGTGTATGCGGTAATGCTCGGCTATGAGATGAAAGATACTTTCTTTGTTAAAGCAGCATATTCGAAAACAGATGATGATTATGCAGCAGGTTTCAATACCGCAACGGCAACCGGTACGGCACAGTCAAAACTCTACACCGAAGCGTGGTGGATGTACGGCGAAGTAACACAAGCGGGTGCAGAAGCTATCAATGTGACTCTGGAAGCACCGATTGCCGATATCGTCGATCTTGGAGTGTACGCAACTATGGTAGATCATAAAACGGGTGGTGACAACGACTTAACGGAAGTGACGGCGACAGTTGCTAAATCGTTCGGGCCACTGGATGCTTCTTTGGCATATGTATATGTGGACGAGGATACTGTATCTGATGTCAACCGTGTACAAGCGTATTTGACACTTAACTTTTAATAACGCGATAATTCATTTCCCCTTTCCCTGCTCTAGCTAGCTAGGGCAGGTTTTTTTCATTCAGTTCTCACCACCATGAGGACTTGCCCGATATATTCTCCTTATATTTCATACGGTGAGAGCCTCCCCGTATGAAATGGGCAACTAAAACCTTTTTTGCTATAATCCCTCCCATGACACAGATACTTAAAAAACTTATCTATTTTGCACTAATGCTGCTTTTGATTTCGGTGATCTCTTTTTTGGCGATCCATGCCGCACCCAACAGCTTTTTTGCCGCGGGGGAGCTTAACCCGAATATGACGCCCGATGCGATTGAAAAACTCAAAGCGGTGTACGGGCTCGATAAAACGCTTTTGGAACAATATACAAGCTGGATTGCGAATATGCTCTCACTTAATTTCGGTATCTCTTTTGTCAGCGGTCAAGAGGTAAGTGCCGAGATACTCAAACGTCTGCCCATCACCCTTGCGATGAACTTGATCGCACTGGTCGCCGTCTTTGGCATGTCGCTTTATCTTGGGATTAAATCTGCGCTTGCTTATGAGAAAAAAACCGATCATATTATCCGTCAAATAGCGCTGCTTTCTTTCGCTATGCCTTCGTTTTATCTGGCACTTTTGCTTATTATCGTCTTTAGCGTGAATTTAGATATTTTCCCTATCTCAGGGCTGCACGGAGTCGAGCCAAAAGAGGGGATAGCCTACTATCTTGACATGGCATGGCATTTGGTACTGCCTATAAGCGTTATGGTGTTTGTGGGACTTGGAAGCATGATTATATACGTCAGGTCGTTGACGCTTGAGATTCTCAAAAGCGATTACTACTATTTTGCACGCTCGAGGGGGCTAGAGAAAAAAATACTTTTGCGCCGCTACGTTTTGCCTAATCTGCTTCCGCCGATCATTACGCTTTTGGGGCTTTCACTTCCGGGGCTTATCGGCGGCAGCGTTATACTCGAATCGATTTTCGGCATCGAGGGGATGGGGCAGCTCTTTTTTATGAGTGCATTGAGCCGAGATTATCCTATTATTATGGGAACGCTCATGATTACGGCCTTTTTAACGCTGCTTGGGAATATGATTGCGGATTTGATACTTTTGAGGCTGAACCCGTATATGAAAAGAGGGTAGTACATGCCAAGAGTCTCTTGGCATGTGGAGGTTTTAGCTAAAAAGCGCTTTAAGTGCGTCTACGCCGTCTTTTGCTTCCTCTTCGCTCTCTTGGGATGCTTGAGACGATCTCTCCGCCGTTTCTATCAGTTCGATATCCATCCCCGTGAGCATAGATGCCAAACGGATGTTGATACCGCTTTTTCCGATCGCTTTTGATTTTTGATCGGAAGGGAGGGTGATAACCGCTTTAAGGGGTTTTCCCTCTTCGTCGCTGATGATTTCTACCGCCGAAATGATTGCGGGCGACATCGTTCTTGAGATGAAAAGCTCGGGGATACTTGTATATTCGATACAGTCGATACTCTCGCCGATTAGCTCTTGGCTGACGGCATTGATACGCACCCCTCGCACCCCTACGGTTGCTCCTACCGCATCCACTTGCGGATGGGTGCTTAAAAGTGCGACTTTGGCACGTTCGCCCGGAATACGTGCAGATTTTTCGATGATAACGGTACCGTCGGCAATTTCGGGAACTTCGAGGGCTAAAAGCTCCTCTAAAAATTTCGGACTCGTGCGGGATAGTTCGATCTGGATACCGTTTTCTTTATCCATATTTACACGGCGTACCACCGCTTTGATATGATCGCCGACCTTGAACACTTCCCCTTTGATACGGCTTTTCATAGGTAAATAGGCACGGATTTCATCCACTTCGATGTAGGTGTTGTTTTTGGAATCGACGCGCGTTACGCGACCGGAGACCAAAGAACCTATTTTTGATTTATATTTATTGAAAATTTCATCCTCTACCAGTTTTTGGACGTGGTATTCGATCTCTCTATGCAGGGACGCCGCTGCGGTTCTACCGTATTTAAGAAGATCGTGCTCGATCTGGAGCTGATCTTCGAGTTCCACTTGGTCGTCGTACTCTCTTGCTTGGGAAATCGCAATGTAGGCAGGGGCAATTTCGGGGTCTTGGAGTCGTTCGTCGGAATCTTCTACGACGGTGATTATCTGAATGAGGTTCATATTTTTCGTAGCTTTGTCAACCTGTGCATCGAATTCGAATCTAGGATTGATGACACGCTTTGCGGTTTGGATAAACGCTGTTTTGAGCGCACCCATAACGAGATCGGGTTTAAGACCCTTTTCATGACCGATAGCTTCGGCAATATCTAAAATTTTTTCCATAGTTCTTCCTTTGAGAAAGTCGTTTCATAAAAAATGGTATGTGATTTTTTTTGGGAGATTTCTTATGAGTGGCGTAATTATATCGTAACACTATAAAGTATCCTTTAAACATAACCCTTAATCGTTTTTTTAGTCGTTTTTGTCTATAATGCAAAACTTTTTTATGCACCAAACATAAAACGAAACCTCAAGGAGAGAATATGGATTTAAAGTTTGCAAGAGCGGAAATAGACGGGAAACCGAAAAAAGTTGATTTAGAAAAGATCGAACAAGCCGTTGCAAAACAAAGCAGCGTTATTTTTTATTTTGACAGAGAGAACTCCCATAAAGACCTATTGGAACTTCAAGACCACTTTGAAGCAAAAGGGAAAAGTTTTTATATGAGCGAAGTAAAATACGGTCTTGCCGACAACGAGTACGTTTACCAAGTCCATATCGTAAACTAAGAAGATCCGATGTCTAAAAAGTTATTTATCGAAACGCTCGGCTGTGCTATGAATTCGCGCGATACGGAGCATATGATCGCGGAGCTTAGCGAAAAAGAGAACTACGAAGTTTGCGAAAATTTTGCCGATGCCGATCTGATTTTGATAAATACCTGCTCGGTTAGGGAACGCCCCGTGCAGAAGCTTTTTTCCGAGCTCGGCGCGTTTAACAAAAAGAAAAAAGAGGGCGCCAAAATAGGCGTATGCGGTTGTACCGCATCGCATCTAGGCGATGAGATCATCAAACGCGCCCCTTATGTAAGTTTTGTTTTGGGTGCGAGAAACGTCTCAAAAATCACCCAAGTGCTTCACAAAGAAAAAGCGGTCGAGATCGATATCAACTACGACGAGAGCGAGTTCGCGTTTAAAGATTTTCGCTCCTCCCCCTACAAAGCTTATATCAATATCTCCATAGGGTGTGATAAGGCATGTACCTTTTGTATTGTCCCTAAAACACGGGGCGAGGAGATATCTATCCCCGCTTCTTTGATTGTCTCAGAAGCGCAAAAAGCGGTCGATGCGGGCGCTAAAGAGGTGTTTTTGCTCGGGCAAAACGTCAATAACTACGGGCGCCGCTTTTCGGGCGATCAGGAGAAGGTGAACTTTACCGAACTTTTGCGCCGCTTGAGTAAAATAGAGGGGCTTGAACGTATCCGCTTTACATCGCCGCACCCGTTTCATATGGACGACGAATTTATAGAGGAGTTTTCCAAAAATCCGAAAATCTGTAAATCGATGCACATGCCGCTCCAAAGCGGCTCTTCTAAGGTGCTTAAAGATATGAAACGGGGCTACACCAAAGAGTGGTTTTTAAACCGTGTGGCAAAACTGCGTGCTCTTTGTCCGGAGGTGAGTTTAAGCACCGATATTATCGTGGCATTCCCAGGCGAAACTCACGAAGATTTCTTGGAAACTCTTGATGTGATGGAGAAGGTTCGCTTCGATCAGATATTCTCATTTAAATACTCCCCCCGTCCGCTTACCGAAGCGGAACATTTTACGGATGTAGTCGATGAAGATGTCGCTTCGGCAAGACTCACCGAACTTCAAGAGCTTCACACGAAGATAATAGATGAGAAAAACCAAGAGCATTTGGGCAAAATCTACCCTATCTATTTTGAGGAGCTCGGAGCCGACTATTACGTCAGCGGCAGAAGCGATACCAACGTGGTGGTCAAAGTAAAAGGTTCGGATGAACTTCTGGGTGCGTTTAGAGACGTGAAGATCACCTCGATAGGGCGCACGATAATGATAGGGGAGATCGTTGCTTAAACGATTTCTGCGCTCATTTTCCCTTGTGGCTATCCCTTTTATAGGTTCCCTTTTTATCCGTCTTTTATACCTCACCAACAAAAAAGAGTTTCATACCCCCGAATCTATCCCAGACGAACCTGTCATTTTTGCATGCTGGCACGGGGAGCTTTTGATGTTTCGCTATGCGTATGCACATTTTCGCAAAAAGCCACATGCCAAGGTTTTGATCTCGAACCATTTTGACGGTTTGCTGATTGCAAAGACTATCAAACATTTCGGGCTCGATACCATAGCGGGTTCCTCAAACCGTAATGCCGCAAAAGCGCTTATCCAAGCGATAAAGACTCTTAAAGAGGGGTGGGACATAGGGATCACCCCCGATGGTCCGCAGGGGCCAAGACATGTAGCCGCAGACGGCGTAGTCGTGATGGCGCAAAAAGCACATGCCAAGATTATGCTCGTAGAGGTGATCCCCTCGCGCTATTGGCAGTTGCGTTCGTGGGACAAGTTTACAATTCCCAAACCTTTCGGTACAATAAGATTTTATGCTTCAGAGTTGCTCGATGTCTCGGATATGGAGCTAGAAGAGGCGAAGAAAGTTGTCCAAAAGGGGCTTTTACAACATGAACGTTAAGGTGCTTTTTCCCGTTATCTTAGTGGGTTTTCTTTTGATAATGGGTGGGTACTTTCTGGCAAATCCCTCGTATGAAAAATCGCTCCGTGCAAAATACTACTATGAGATAGGCGAGTATAAAGAGGCGCTCTCTCTTGCCAAAGAAGCCTTTAGCGAAGATATTTACAACCGTATGGCATCGACCGTTATGGCGCAATCGCTCACGGCGATGAAGTACGTAAACTACCTAGAAGACGCCAAAAAATACAAAAAAGAGCTAGACGCCATTGCGCGGCATGAGACGATTACCCAAGCCGATAGGGCAAAAATACGTCTGATTTGCTCTATTATGATGAGTGCTTACAAAAAGCTCGCACCAAGCGTGATTACCGATAGAGAGCTCGTAGAAGATGCCGCGCACTACAACAAAGAGTTCGAGAACCTTTTTGAAAAAGTCAATCAATAAACACCGTATCTCCTTTTTGGAGTCGCTCGAAAAAGTGAAGGGATACTCCGATCTTACGATCAAGAGCTATGATGAGACCCTCAAAGAGGCTTTTTCGTTTATAGAGATCACCCAAGAGGAGGGGCGCTTGGTTTTGCATCTTATGCCCTATAGGATCCATATCTCCAAACTTAATCCCAAAACAATCTCCAAAAAACTAAGTGCTATTCGCTCTTTTAGCGAATATTTGAATGAAAACGGGATCAAAACGCTGCTGCATGCGGATCAGCCCGTTAAAGTGGCAAAAACACTCCCTAAACCGATAGCCCACAAATATATACTCGAGGCGCTTGCACATGCCAACGAAGAGGAGAAGCTTGTCGTAGTGCTTTTATACACCCTCGGGCTGCGTATCTCCGAACTAGCATCGCTGCAACTTGAGGATATTTCGCAGGAGTGGATTCGGGTCGTAGGGAAGGGTTCCAAACAAAGAGATGTTCCGCTTCTTGCCTCAACCAAAGAGCTGCTTGAAAACTATTTGCGTTCCCATACACCCAAAAAGTTTCTTTTTGAGAAAAATAGAGAAAAATTAAGCGAAAATAGTCTAAGATATACCGTTAATAAGGTGTTTGAGAGAGTTTCTCTTAAAGTTACGCCCCATCAACTGAGGCATTCGTATGCTACCTCGCTTTTAAACGAGGGCGCTCCCATAGCGGATGTGAGTGAACTGCTCGGACATGCTTCGATGGCGACGACACAAATCTATACGAAACTAGGCAGCGTCTTGAAGCAGCAAAACTATACCAAAGCGCATCCTCTTTGCAAGGGAGAAGAATAGTGTTTGATAAACTTTTCGGTTTTTTATATCTTAAAGTTTTCGTCAATATTATTGTAGGGCGCACGACTATTACGGTGTACGTAGAGTATTGCAGCGGCGATGAGGTTACGGAGAGTTTTGAAAAAACGTTTGAAACGCTCAATCTTACTAAAGCGGTTGAAGAATACATTTCGCTCCATACGGCGGAGAGCCCCTATTTTTATATTTCGATGCTGGACAAATCACAGTTTCAAGGGGCACTGCCCTCATGTGACGCCAAAGAACATGCCAAGTTTATCGATTTAAGCAGTTACCAATGGGCATGTTATAAAAAAGAGTGGACCTACTATACGCTCAAATCGGATCTGCTGCTTTTGCAAAAAGAGTATGCCAGAGTAGGGCTTGATTTTATTTTCTCCCCTTTTGTGATACTTGCCGAATTTTTTAAAGAGAAAATAGATGTGCATACCGCTATGTTCGTACTTGTAGAAGACGGCTTTTTGTCTTTGAGCGTTTTTGAGAACGGCGAGCTTTTGTTTGCGGAGCATCTTGATATGTTTTACAAAGAGGAAGCGGCGGAACTGCTTATAGAAGACGCTATGGAAGATATAGGGATCAATATAGATCTTGAAAACTCCATCGACCTTGAAGATATCGATGCGGACGAGGAGTTGGGCGATCTTGAAGATTTCGGCGATATTGCGGATCTTGACGAAATCGAGGAGATCGACGAATTTTCAGACGATAAAGAGTTGGACTCTTTGATGACGCAAAAAGAGGAGAAACACCCCTCCTATTCGGTATCAAGCGAAGGATTTAACGAAGATTATCAACGTTTTTCTCTTATACAAACCTCGGTAAAACATTTCTATAAAAATCCGAAATACAAAAGCGTATTTATAGAAAATGTTTACATAGCAGATGCCGTGGGGCTTGGAGGGGATTTAAAACACTACCTCGAAGATGAGATGTTCTTAAACGTACATATTCGTAAAATGGATCTTTTGCATGAGATGTGCGGCATGGCAAAAAAGGAATTGGGATGAGATACAGCTATATTGCTCCTCGTAAAAAAAGTGCATTGACTGCGGAAGTGCAGCTTTTGTTTGCATTTTTCAGCGTCACCTTTTTTATGCTTTTTACCACGTATGCTTTTTTGCTTTTCAAAGATTACCGTTTTACGCAAGAGAAAGAGAGCGTCATCGCACAAAGAGAGAATCTCGAGGTTGCCTTAGAGGATATGAAAAAAAGGATCGTTTTTATACAAAAAGAGCAGGTGCTTGCCGAAAAAGTGTTTACGGGCAACGTTGTTTTAAAAGATTCTATTGCCAATCTTTTTGATTTGGTACCGCAAAGGATCACCCTTTCGCAAGCGCAAATATTGCAAAACGGGCTGATTTTATACGGTGTGACTCCCAACAAGGATGTATACAACTTTATGCTTCATGCTCCTTTGAGATCGATTTTTCACAGAAGTTACAGCAGTTTTTACCCCGAAGAGAACGGTTGGCTGAGGTTTGTTTCGACAAACTATATCGATGAGGAAAAATTCAATGAAAATTGATATTTCCCGTCAAACTCTTTTTCTCGTGTTGCTGCTCTCGTTACTGTTGGGTGTTGTATTGCTTTTTTCGTTTGGCGTGTTGATTCCCGAGGGGAAAGAGTACAGAGAGCGGAAGTTGGAGCTGCGAAAAGAGTATGCGGAGTTGCAGCGCTACCAAAATTTTTACGATGAAACGTTTGGGGTGCTTAAAGAGCTTCAAAGCGAAAATAAAAACATTATCGAAGCGTTTGACAACAAGTTCGATCCTGAGCGTTTTCGCAAGCAGCATGCTTCTTATTTTAACTTTTTGAGTATTTCGCAAGTGGTGCAGCTTCCCCAAGAGGAGGAGTTTGCGGTGTATGAGGTGAATACCACGTCGCACATCAATTCGCCGACCAACTTTTATGAGTTTTTGGACTCTATAAATAAAACAAACTGGATTATCGGGGTGAATTTTCCGATCAATTTCCAAAGGGAAGGGGAGATGATCCGCTCTTCTTTCACTATGAAAGTCTATTCGATCGCAAAAGATTTTAATCTAAGCGAGTAGCTCTTGAAGCTTTGCACATGCCATGGCATGTGTAAAAAGATAGCAGCGAAGCTTGGGATCGACCCCTAAAACCCGCATTTTTTCCTTAAATTCCTTTGGCATGGCACACTCTTTGGCATGGTAGGGTGCGATAAAAATGTACTCTTTGGCACGGCTAATTAAAAACTTTCTTCCCACTACGGCACTTGGTTCGTTTTTGAGCAGCTCTCTCTCGTTTGCACTCATAAGGTGCCCCTGGGTTTTAAGGTATTTGTCGATGAAAAAAATATCGGTTCGCGGGTTGTTCGTCGATGCAAAATAGGCAAAATCATCCATCTTCTCAAGTGCGATCTCTTCTAAAAGGGTGTTTGCATCCTCATCGAGATACTCGAAACTTTTTTTAATCCCGCTAAGATATTTTTCTAAAAGGGGCAGAGAGATGTTGTGGCGAAATTCGTTGCGTTTAAAACGTTCGTCGTCGTTGCTCTCATCCTTATAGTACTCGATTTCGTTGGCATGTAAAAAGTTTAGCAGCTCCTGTTTGTCCAGATGCAAAAGAGGGCGCATGAGAGTGTAGCCCTCCCTTTTTTGCACTTTTTGCATACCGACTAGCTCGGCACACCCCGCACCTTTGCAAAACTGCATCAGCATCCACTCGAAGCGATCTCCCAAGTGGTGGGCGGTTAAAAGGTTTTCATAACCGTATCGTGCGATCAGTTCCTCAAAAAAATCGTAGCGGATTTTGCGCGCCGTCGCTTCAAACGAGGTGGTAATTTTCGGTGCTTCCAAAGTATGGCATGTGAGGTTATGCAGAGCCGCAAGTTCTTTGGCATGTGCTACTTCGAGCTTGCTTTGCGCGCGCATTCCGTAGTCAACGATGGCGATGTCAAAGGGGATGTTTTCGCGCGTTAGAAGAAAAAAAAGTGCGGTGGAGTCCGCCCCGCCCGAGAAAGCAAGGAGGTTTTTTTTGTTGCGTAAACGTTGCAGTGCGTCGTTTTCAATCATTATACGCGGTGGCGGTGAGAATATCGCCTACGAGTTCGGTGATTTTTGCTTTGTAGATCATGCCAAATTCAAGTTCTTGGCTATCATCTGTACGGTCGTTGACGTAAATCTCCCCGTCTATTTCGGGTGCCCAAAGGAGATTGCGCGCACTAAGGAGATATTCGTGCTCCTCGCTTTGCCCGTCTATAACAAGCGAAACCTCTTTGCCGATCTCGTTTTCTAAAGAGCTAAGGCGCACTTCATCGGCGATCGCACCCAAAATTGCGGCACGCTCATCGATAAGCTCTTGAGAAATTTTATCATCCATGGCATGCGCGCTCGTGGTCTCTTCATCGGAGTAGGCAAACACGTTGATGCGGTCAAACCCGAACGAGGCGGCAAACTCGCACATCTCTTCAAACATCGCTTCACTCTCGTGAGGGTGCCCGACGATAAAGCTCGTGCGCACGAAAGAGTTTGGCAGGCTTCTCATAAAGTTAAGGAGTTCAAGGGTTTTCTCCTTGCCGAATCCCCGTTTCATGATGCGAAGCATATCGTCGTTGATGTGCTGGATCGGCATATCGAAATAGTTATGAAAAATCTTGCTCTTTGCTATGTTTTTTAAGAGCTGCAAGGTTGTCGTCGATGGGTAAAGGTATAAAATACGCGCCGATTTGACCCCTTCGATAAGCTCGATACGCTCGATCAAGAGGCTTAGCCCGTCTTTGATGTTTTGGTCGCGAAGGTAGGAGGAGCTGTCTTGGGAAACGAAAGAGAAATCATAATACCCTTTGGCTACCAAGGATTCTACCTCTTTTGCGATTGAATCAAGCGAACGGGAGTTGAGTTTGCCTTTAAACGACGGGATGGCGCAAAAACTGCACGCTTGATTACACCCCTCGGAGAGCTTGATGTAGGCATGGTAGGTGGAACCCGTTACAACCCGCTCGGCACCGTCGATGAGGTACACCTGCTCGCTAAAGCGGCTCTTTTTCTCGCGTAAAAGTTCGTCAATCTTGTCGTAATCCCCCACGCCCGTAAAAATATCCACTTCAGGCATCTCTTTACTTAGTTCCTCTTTGTAGCGTTCGCTCAAACATCCCGCCATCACCAGTAACGAATCCTCTTTGCGTCCCTCATGGAGCGATAAAACGGTGTTGATAGACTCCTGCTTCGCCGCGTCGATAAACCCGCATGTATTGACGATGATGACATCCGCCTCCTCTTGGTCGTCGGTAAGGGTGAAATTTTGGAGTTTGCCCATCATCACCTCCGTATCGACTAAGTTTTTTGTACACCCGAGGGAGACTATGTGAAGTTTGTTGCGCATAATGTAGAACCGTCTCTTTAAAAAATTTAAATCGTATTATATCTAATGTTATAATGCGCGCATGAAAAACTATGACGTAATTATTTTAGGCGCAGGTGCCGCAGGGCTTATGTGCGCTTCTTTTTTAGATAAAAACTTGCGCGTTGCCATGATAGACGCAAACGAAAAAGCGGGGAAAAAACTTAAAAACTCCGGCGGGGGCAAATGCAATATCACCAACGTTGCTGTGAGCGAGAAGAACTACGACGGCGATGAGGCTTTTGTGGCGGAGGTGCTTCAAGCTTTTAGCAAAGAGGATTTGTTGCAGTTTTTGGAGTATAACGGACTCAAACCCGTTATTCGCAAAGGGCGTTACTATTTTTGTAAAGAGAGTTCCGAAGAGATTTTGGGGATTTTGCGCTCCAAAACTCGCCACGTTACAACGATCTTTCATACGCAGATTCTCGGTGCTTCCAAAAGCGGTGAACTCTTTGAGGTGCAAACTTCACAAGGGGTGTTCACATGCCATAAACTCGTCGTGGCAACGGGCGGTGCAAGTTACAAAACATTGGGTGCGAGCGATATCGGGCTTAGTATCGCCAAAGATTTCGGTTTGAGGGTAAAAGAGTTTAGCCCCGCACTCGTAGGACTCACGGTGCAAAAAGAGCAGTTTTGGATGAAGGAACTCAGCGGGCTGAGTTGCTACGTGCGCATTTTTGTAGGGGAAAAAAGTGTAGAGGAGGAGATGCTTTTTGCCCATAAAGGGATCAGCGGACCCGCCGTTTTAAGCGCCTCGCTCTATTGGCAAAAAGGGACGATAGCCATCGATTTTTTGCCAAATCACCCTATTGCTTCTCTTATCAAGGGGAGTAAAAAACTTTTAAGCACGGCACTGCCTCTGCCCAAACGCTTGGCGCAGGAGCTTTTAAAAACGATCGGTGTCGCAGACGTGCCATGTAATAAAATAGATTTACATGCCAAGAAGTTGCTTGAAAATCTCCACCGCTACGAGTTCGCACCTGCGGGAAATTTCGGTTTTACAAAGGCTGAAGCAAGCCGCGGCGGCGTTCTAACCCAAGAGCTTAACCCAAAAACATGCGAGTCTTGGCATGTAAAAAATCTCTTTTTTATAGGAGAGGTAGTGGACGTCACAGGAGAACTCGGCGGGTATAATTTTCAATGGGCATTTAGCAGCGGGGTTGTGTGCGGTAAAAAAGTGAGCCAAAAAGGTTAAAATTATTTTGTTTTTGTCGATTTTCGTGAGAATGTTTTAAAGTACCGTTTTAGATACTTTAAGATAAGATAAAAAAAATTCATTTAAAGGGTTATTGATGATTAAAAAATTAAAAGGGTGCGCTTTGGTTGCACTACTAGTCGCGGCTCCCTTAGCCGTAGCAAAAGATGATGAAACAAAGTCACTGATCGGGTTCGAAGGGGGTGTGAGCAATATTAAAATTGAGACAAGCACGACACCTTTGGTGGATGATACTTTTAATGCAACGCACGGCGGTATAAAAATAGGGGCGGAGTCGAAAGATTTCAGATTCTTTTTAAACTTTAATTATCTCGACGCAAGCGAATTCGACACGGCAACAACGTACGGTGCTTCGTTACAGTATTTGCTTAATGTTTCACAATACATGAATGTGTTTGCCGGTGTAAATGCCGGAAGAGTCGATTTTAGATTATTGGACTCTGCAAATAACGTGACGGCGGTTAAAGATACCTATTTTGGTGGGGATCTCGGTGTTAATATCCATTTAGGAGAGACGATGGATTTGGAACTTGGTGGGCGCTATATGAATATTAGCGGTAAAACAGCCGCTTATGAGGTGAGAAATGCCGTAGCAGGATACGGAAGCCTTATCTTTAAATTCCAAATGGATTAAAACTTCGTTACACCAAGTAGCTGCCGCAAGTATCGCGGTGGCACTTCCCTCTTTTTCGCAAATGTACTTTTGTAATGCCTGCGGTTTTATGTGAATGATTTTTCTTAAGATGTAAAAATGATGTTAAGAGGAGAATGGTGTTCGAGAGAGGATTTGAACCTCCGACCACTACGATGTCAACGTAGTGCTCTACCCCTGAGCTACCCGAACTTTTATTTTGTAGACGCGAATTATAGTCAAAGAAAACTTAAAATTTCTTTCATCGTTTTGTAGATAAAAAATATCATTTAATTTTATATGCAAAGCCTTTTATTTACTTTTATTTTAGGTTTGGTAAGTGTATAATTTGCCGCATAAAACTATTGATTTAGTAAAAACACCGGAAGGCAAATTATGAATTTAAAAGAATTAGAACAATTAGGTTTAAGCAATATCGGCAAGATTTTTCATAATCTCAGCTATGATGAGTTAATTCAACATGAGCTAGAAAAAGGTGAGTGTGTACTGACGACCCAAGGTGCAACTGCCGTGGATACAGGTGTTTTTACCGGTCGTAGCCCTAAAGATAAGTATTTTGTCGACCGTGATCCTTCAAATAAATATATAGCATGGGGAAGCGTAAACCAAAAAGTAAGCGAATCGGTTTTTAAAGAGCTTTTTGACGTAGCTAAAGAGCAACTTTCAAATAAAGATATTTATGTTACGGACGTGTTTTGCGGTGCGAGTGCTGCTTCAAAACGTTCTGTACGTTTTGTTTCGGAGATCGCATGGCAATCCCATTTTGTCAAAAATATGTTTATTCGTCCCAATGAAGAGGAACTTGAAAATTTTAAAGCTGATTTTACCGTATTAAACGCATGTAAAGCAGTGAATAAAAAATACAAAGAGCACGGACTTCGTTCAGAAGTTTTCGTGCTTTTTGACGTAGAGAACAATCTCGCGGTAATCGGCGGTACATGGTACGGCGGAGAGATGAAAAAGGGTATCTTCTCGATGATGAACTATTGGCTGCCGCTAGAGGGCAAACTTGCAATGCACTGCTCTGCTAACGTCGGTAAAGATGGAGATACTGCGCTTTTCTTCGGCTTAAGCGGTACGGGCAAAACGACGCTTTCAACCGATCCGCATAGAAGATTGATAGGTGATGACGAGCACGGATGGGACGATCACGGAGTTTTCAACTTTGAAGGGGGATGCTATGCAAAAGTGATCAATCTCGATCCTGAAAGCGAACCTGAAATTTACGGCGCTATCAAAAAAGGTGCACTCTTGGAAAACGTGGTCGTCGATGCGGCAGGCAACGTAGATTATAAAGACGGCAGCAAAACTGAAAATACACGTGTTTCTTACCCGATCGAGCATATTGAGAACCATGAACCGAGCTTGAGCGCGGGACATCCGGAAAATATAATCTTCTTAACGGCAGATGCGTTTGGTGTTTTACCTCCGGTTTCAAAACTTTCAAAAGAGCAGGCTATGTACTACTTTTTGAGCGGATACACCGCAAAGGTAGCAGGAACCGAGCTTGGAATCACCGAGCCCGTAGCAACTTTCTCCTCTTGTTTCGGAGAGGCGTTTTTACCTCTTCATCCGACGGTGTATGCAAGACTCTTAGGAGAAAAGATTGATAAACACGACGTCCATGTCTACCTTGTCAACACGGGCTGGACAGGCGGCGGCTACGGCGTGGGAAAACGTATGAGCATTAAGGATACACGCGCGTGCATCAACGCCATTTTAGACGGAAGTATCAAAAACTGCGATTTTCACACGACGTCTACCTTTAGACTGCAAGTTCCTAAAACCTTAGGAAGCATTAATCCCGAGATTTTAAATCCGAGAAATGCTTGGAAAGATACGGCGAAATTTGAAGAGACACGCGATAAGCTAGCAACTATGTTTATCGAGAACTTTAAAAAGTACCAAACTGAGGATCATGAATTTGATTACTCCGAAGCAGGACCGAAAATCGGTTCGTAAATATCCGTTATGGCATGGTGCAAAAAAGCGCCATGCCATAGATTTTTATCTCTTTTTCTTTTTAGTGGCATGTGTCAAATAAAACCACAAAGTTCCTCCGAAAACTACTAAAACAACAGGCGCAATCCAAGGTTTTTCGCCGATCGTTTCAGCTACTTTGACCAAGAAACTTCCCGAATAATAACTTGCCAGTCCGATTACAAGAGCCCAAACAGCGGCGCTAGCAACGTTAAAGATCGCAAATTTTTTAAAGTCGTATTTCGTCAGTCCGATGGCGATGGGGATAAGTGTTTTGATACCGTAGATAAATTTTTGTAACAGGATGATCCATGAACCGTACTTTTTCATCATCATATGAGAAAGCGCAAGCTTGCGGCGGTGTTTTTTGATCCCTTCCATCATCATGGTTTTTTGGTAGCGCGCCATGTAAAAGAGCATAAAATCTCCCAATGCATTCGCGACAAAGGCAATGGCGATCGAGAGGGTTAAATCCATTTTACCCATAAAAGACAAGACGCCTGCGCCGATCAGGGCAACAAATCCACCCCCTAATGAATAGAGAAAAAGTCCTATATACCCGTATGTAGCCAAATTACTAAATGTGTCTTCCATCTTTTTCCTAAAGTTGTTTTATTTTTGCTATCTCATCGCGCAGACGAGCGGCTTCTTCAAAGTTAAGCTCTTTGGCGGCTTGCTTCATGCGTAGCATAAGCTCCCCAACAAGTGCTTTTCGTTCCGAAGCGGGCATTTTATCGATTTTTTTATGTTTTTGATAGAGCCCCCCTTGGTCTTCAAGCTTAAGGTTTTCATCAAGTTTTCTGATCGTCGTCGTAGGGGTGATGCCGTGAGCCTTATTGTAGGCATCTTGGAGTTCGCGTCGTTTGTTTGTTGTCTCTATGGCGCGTTGCATCGAACCCGTTATCTTGTTTGCATAAAGGATAACGCGACCGTTAGCATTTCTAGCACCCCTGCCTATTGTTTGAATAAGGGCCGTTTCGCTCCGTAAAAAACCCTCTTTATCGGCATCTAAAATGGCGACCAAGCTTACTTCGGGGAGATCAAGCCCTTCGCGTAAAAGATTGATTCCGATGAGCACGTCAAATTCCCCAAGACGTAAGGCGCGTATGATTTGATTTCTCTCGATTGTATCGATTTCGGAGTGCATATATTGCACCTTTATCCCTAAATCTGCAAGGTATTTAGTAAGTGCTTCCGCCATCTTTTTGGTCAAGACGGTGATGAGTACCCGTTCGTTGCGCAGGGTAACCTTTTTGATCTCGTCGTGGATATCTTCCACTTGATTGTCGGACGGTTTAATCTCTATAACGGGGTCTAAAAGCCCCGTCGGGCGGATAATCTGCTCTGCTTTGGCATTTGAGATATTGAGTTCGTATTCGGCAGGTGTGGCTGAGACAAAAAGATAGTGGGGAGCTTTTTGGATGTACTCGTCTATCATAAGCGGACGGTTGTCCAGAGCACTTGGAAGCCTAAAGCCGTACTCTACGAGCACCTCTTTGCGTGCTCGATCCCCTGCGTACATGCCACGAAACTGAGGCAAAGAGACATGAGATTCATCGACGATCACGAGATATTCTTTGTGATGCAGCTCAAAATAGTCGAGCAACGTATAAGGCGCTTCCCCGGGCTGCTTGTTTGTCAGGTGGCGCGAATAGTTTTCGATCCCTTTGCACATTCCCGTAGTTTGGAGCATCTCCAAATCAAACTCTACCCTCTGCTTGAGACGTTGGTACTCTACAAGCTTCCCCTCTTTTTCAAAGTAGGCAAGTCGCGCATCAAGCTCATCTTCGATCCGTTTGATCGCTACTGCCATTTTTTCTTGCGAGACACTAAACTGTGACGTTGCATAGATGGTAAATTGTTTATGCGATTCAAGTTTTTTATTGTCGATGATATCGAAAGTATAGATCGATTCGATCTCGTCGCCGAAAAACTCTATGCGGATCGCTTCTTGTTCGAAGTAGGGGGGATAGATATCGAGCGTTTCTCCGTTGACACGAATATGTCCGCTGTCAAAATAGGTGTCGTTGCGGGTATAGCCCATCTCTACGAGTCGGTAAAGAAGTTTCTTCTGCGCGATCGTATCCCCTACGGCGATCGATTGCACCATCCGCTCGTACTCCTCAGGATCCCCTAGCCCGTAGTTTGCCGAAACCGAAGCAACGACGATTACGTCGTCGTAAGAGAGAAGATTGGCTGTGGATGAGAGGCGTAAACGTTCAAGTTCGGCATTGATGGCACTATCTTTTTCTATGAAAAGGTCTTGGCGCGGAATGTACGCTTCGGGTTGGTAATAATCATAGTAGGAAACAAAATATTCGACATGATTGTTGGGAAAAAACTGCCGAAACTCACTGTAGAGCTGTGCCGCCAATGTTTTGTTGTGGGTCATGATAACGGTGGGCATCTGCACTTTTTCGATAACGCGCGCCATCGTATGTGTTTTACCGCTTCCCGTAACCCCTACGAGGGTCTGGTAGCGATTGCCTTGTAAAATAGAATTACTGAGAACTTCAATAGCCTGCGGCTGGTCTCCTGCGGGTTGGAAGTTTGAGACGACTTGAAACGTAGATGATTTTTTCATAGCGCAATTATAACGAAAAGGGGGTTCATCTTCTTATGTGTGTAGTTTTGAACTTTTTATTTTAGAAATGTTTCACAACATAAGCAAAATAAAATGTTTTTGGCTATTATAATATATTAATTTTCACAAGGAGAAGAAATGGAACATTTCGTAGGAGCATATAAAAAATATGCAGATTTTACCGGGAGAGCAAGAAGAAAAGAGTATTGGATGTTTTATCTATTTTATGTTTTGGCATTTATTGCTCTCACTATTGTTGACGCGGTCTTGGGGATGTACAATGCAGACGCGGGGATCGGTTTGCTGGGCGGATTATTTGCACTTGCTTCCTTCGTGCCTTCTATTGCGATAGCTGCTAGAAGATTACATGATACCAATAGAAGCGGATGGTGGCAGTTGATTTTATTGATCCCTTTTATCGGACCTATCGTGTTGTTAGTTTTTTTAGTGTTGCGAGGGGATATCGGCGATAACAGATTCGGAAACGATCCTATCGGGGCATTGGCTTAAAACGAGTCCGGCAAAGTTTTCTGCCGGAGTTCATCTTTGTAAGATACGGTCGAGGGTTTTACATTTTGTGCTAGAATAAGGTTTTTAAAATTAGAGGAACTATTGATGGAAAACAACATGACGGAAAAGTTGGCGCAAAAAGTAGAAGAGATACTTCATAATTATCATAACCTAAAGCAAGAAAATGATGCACTTCGTACGGAGATCGTGACGCTCAAGGCAGAACGTGAACTAAAAAACCAAGAGATTCAAAGACTTAACGATCAAAATACTATGAAAGATCTGGAGATTGAAGAGATTGTCAATAAAATAGAGACTATTTTAGGATCTAACTAGAATGAGCAAAAAGATAAGCTTACGTATAGGTTCCGTTTTATACGACGTAGATGTCGAAGAACCTTTTTACAGCTATCTAGCCAAAGAGGTAGCGCAAGATTTTAATACGAGCGGGAACAACGACCTCAAAGTACTTTTAAAAGCGTATGTTAAAAAAAATCACGAACTTTTCGTACAAGAGGAGAAAATGAGAGAGCTGATCCTGAAATTAGAAAATAAAAATTAGTTTCAGAATGTATTAAGCTTAAGGTGATATAATTTCACCCTACAAAAAATGTATGCGTCCATAGCTCAGCTGGATAGAGCACCGGTTTGCGGTACCGGCGGTCAGGAGTTCGAATCTCTTTGGGCGTACCATTCTTCAACAACGATTTTACAATCACCTGAACAACAATCTTTTTTTTATATCCGTTTTCTTAATGTCAAAAGCAGATTGCTCCGCTTTTAACTGTTTATTTCGCTTTTAATTATACGCGCAAGTTCACTGCACTGTGCTATTTTTTGGGTGTAGTTTAGAGTATCGTCTAAGAGAATAGAAACGAAAGCACTTCCAACGATAACACCATCAGCCCCTTTGACTTTCTCTTTTGCGGTATGTTGATTTACGCCGAAACCTACATATACGGGAGTTTGCGTAAAAGTTTTGATGTTGCCGATCGTATCTTGCAGATCTTCGCTTGCCCCTGAACCGGTAATTCCTGCATAGGCTACGAGGTAAATGAATTTTTTGGCATCTTTTACGATCTCTTCGATCCTCTCTTTTGTGTCGGTCGGTGCAACAAAGCTGATGTTTGCAATATTGTTTGCGTCAAAAAGCTCTTTATATCTAAGCGTTTCTTCGTGGGGAAGATCGGGTATGATCAGCCCCGTGACGCCGAGTTTTGAGGCATGAGGCAGAAGGGTGGTGAAATTTTGCTGGAAGAAGCTGTTAAAGTAACCCATCCATAAGGTGTCGATTTTAGGAGCTATAGCTTCGGATATTTCAAGCAGATGTTTGAATTTAAAACCGAGCTCAAGGGCTTTGTGATTTGCTTTTTCTATAAGCGGTCCGTCGGCGACGGGATCGGAAAACGGCACACCGAGTTCAAGCATGTCTACGCCGTTTGCACCTAATGCCAAAGCAAGGTCTATACTAAAAGATTTTTCGGGATATCCCGAGGTGATGTATGCTACTAAGTTTTTCAATTATTTTTCCAAATCGGGGATTTTTAGTAAAGAGAAATTTATTTTGCTGAGCGGATTGTCGAGTCTTAGATCGTCCTGCCATGTTGCAAACATATCGCTGACGTTTAACAGCCAGCCGATCGTTTCCTCGTTTGCAGGAGTCTCTCTTTCTCTGAGTACTTCAAGTTCACTCTCCACAAATGCCGCAAGTTTGGTCATAGGGACGATTTTTAAAAAACCAGAAGCCGATTTGATGTTGTGAAATACTCTAAAGAGCTCGTTGATACTTCTCTTGTATGCGGCAGGTTTTGCGAGGTCTAAAATCATGACCTCCATACTCTCGACCATCATGGAGTAGTGATCTAAAAACTCGTCTACTATTTCAAAATCAAAACCAGCATCCAAATCACTTCTTACGCCCATGCCATAAATTCTCCTATATGGTTTGGATTATAGCAGTTTTTGGTTAAAATTCTTTTTATCAAAAAACAAAGAGGTTTCATAATGACTAAGAAAATGACAGTAACTTCGATACAAAAAACAAAAGGGGAAAAACCCTTAGTGATGGTAACGGCGTACGACGCTTTGTTTGCCCGTTTGCTTGGAGAAAGTGCCGATATTTTACTTGTGGGTGACAGCCTCAATATGAGTTTTGCAGGGAAAAAAGATACCTTGAGTGCGACGATGGATCAGATGCTGTATCACACCGATGCGGTCTGCAGCGGTTCGCCCGAAAGTTTCGTAATCTGCGATATGCCTTATGGAACCTATACGACAAAAGAGGAAGCCCTCGCCAATGCGCTGCGCGTTTATAGAGAAACGGCGGCGGATGCGGTGAAGATAGAGGGGGGAGTGCAAAAAGCGGAGGTAGTCAAATATCTTACCTCAAATGGGATAGCTGTATGTGGGCATATAGGTCTTTTGCCCCAGTTTGTACGTTTTGAGGGCGGTTATAAAGTCAAAGGAAAAACACAGCAAGAGGGTGTAAAACTTATCGAAGATGCTCGTGCCATCGAGGATGCGGGAGCTTTTTGTATCGTGATAGAAGGGGTAAAAGCAGAAATTGCCGCCGAGGTGGCAAAATCCGTTTCAGTGCCCGTAATAGGGATCGGAGCGGGTGCGGGCGTTGATGGTCAGGTATTGGTGTTTTCCGATATGCTCGGACTTTTTGAAGAGTTCACGCCTAAGTTCGTCAAAAAATATCTTGAGGGAGCCGCACGCGTAAAAGAGGCTATGGCATGTTATAAAGATGAGGTAGAAAAACGTGTATTTCCCCAAGATATCCATACCTACTAAGAGCTTACTCAATGGATAACAGACTCGTAGAGATAGAAAAGTTTAGTGCCGAAGAGGTACTAGAAACCTCGCTTCGCCCTGATGTATGGAATGAATACATAGGGCAGGAGCAGATCAAAAAAAACCTCGGCGTATTTATCGAAGCAAGCAAAAAACGGGATGAAGCGCTTGATCACGTTTTGTTCTTCGGACCTCCCGGGCTTGGAAAAACCACTTTGGCGCTCATCATCGCCAACGAGATGGGCGCAAGCATTAAAGTGACCGCCGCGCCTATGATAGAAAAAAGCGGTGATTTGGCGGCGCTGCTTACCAATTTGGAGGAGGGGGACATCCTTTTTATCGACGAGATACATCGTCTCTCCCCCGCGGTGGAGGAGATACTCTACTCTTCTATGGAGGATTACCGTATCGATATCATCATAGGAAGCGGCCCTGCTGCACAAACGGTGAAGATTGATCTGCCCCGCTTTACCCTCATAGGTGCCACGACACGTGCCGGGATGCTTTCAAATCCGCTGCGGGATCGTTTTGGCATGCATTTTCGGATGCAGTTTTATACCCCCGAGGAGCTTGCACTCATTGTTTCGCAAGCGGCGAAAAAACTTTCAAAATCGATAGAGCACAAAGCGGCTTTGGAGATCGCAAAACGAAGCAGAGGAACGCCCCGTATAGCGCTGCGCCTGCTTCGCAGGGTGCGTGATTTTGCCGATGTGGCGGAGGAGATTTCCATCAGCCACGATACGACACGCTATGCACTAGAACAGCTCGGCATCAATGCGCACGGGTTTGATGAGATGGATATTCGTTTGCTACATCTTTTGGCGTCTTCAAACGGTCGCGCTATCGGTTTAAGCACTATAGCCGCGGCACTCAGTGAAGACGAGGGAACGGTTGAGGATGTTTTGGAACCCTACTTGATTGCAAACGGCTATTTGGAAAGAACCGCTAAGGGGCGCCGTGCCACGCGTGCGACGTATGACGTGCTCGATCTGCAGACACCGCATCAAGAAGGGATCCTTTTTTCATGAAACCTCAGTATTTTGTTGCCATTTTGTTTGCAACCTCCCTGTATTTGATGTATCTGCTTTATGCTCCTTTTTTATTGGGGATTATCATTGCCGCACTCTTGGCAATCTCGACGGCAAACGTGCAAAACTTTTTTGAGCGCCTTTTACGTTCGAAATTTCGTGCCGCGATCGCTTCGAGCTTTTTGCTTGCCGTTTTATTTTTTGCGCCTCTTGGGTATTTTTTGGCGACGGTTACGATAAAAATGAACCAAATGGATCCTGCCGTTTTGAAAAATATCGAAGCGATCGTTCAAAATTTTATCGCCGCACCGCCCGAGTATTTGGCATTTTTAAAACCTTATTTGGCGCAAAGTTTGGGGGAGTTGAGTATGGAATCGCTTACAAAATATACCCTCTCTTTAAGCGGCAACATCGGTTCGCTCAGTGCCGGCTATCTTAAAAACGCTTTTTTGGTGATCGTATTTTATTTTTTTGCGCAGTACAACGGTGCGTTTATCGTCGATCTGCTTAAGAGGATCGTGCAGATGTCGGTGGATGAAACCACCCTTTTGGCGAAAGAGCTCTCTTCGGTGATGAGTGTCGTGTTCTATTCGATTATCGCTAATGCGATGTTCCAAGGAGCGCTTTTTGGTATCGCGGTTTCGTTTATGGGGTACAACGGGCTATTGTTCGGGATCATGTACGGATTTGCTTCTTTGATTCCGATCGTAGGCGGTGCGCTGATGTGGTTGCCCTTTATGTTGTACGAGTTTTCGATGGGGAACACTTCGCAAGCGATATTTATAGCACTCTATTCGATCGTGATGATCTCGGTCGTTGCAGATACTTTTTTGAAGCCTTTGATTATTAAAGAGATCAATGCCAGATTGCTTAAAGAGGATGATGCAAGAATGAACGAGCTGGTGATCTTTTTTGCGATCATCGCAGGACTTACGACGTTCGGTTTTTGGGGGATGATTTTGGGTCCTGCGATCACCGCATTTTTCTTGACCCTCGTCAAACTCTTTGAAGCGCGCACCAAAGAGTACACGCAGGAAAAAGTTTACGATTTGTAGATACTTGGGTAATCCCCTTTAAATCTTCTATGGAGCCAAAACCAGAATTTCGGCTCTTTTTGTAAAAGAGATGCGAGCCAGTCCGCTTGGGCTTGGGTCGCTTTTTGGATATCCTCTTGTTCATTTTGCGTACGGGGCACTTCGATGGGATCATAAAAGGTGAGCGTGTAGTGCTCCTCATCATCCGTTCTTATGCTTACGGGGATAATCGCGGCATTAAATTTTCTTGCCAAGTAAGCGGGCGTTGAGGTTTGACGGATCGATTTGCCCATAAACTCTACCATCACCCCCTCTTTTTTATTGATATTCGTGTCGATCAAGATGCCGCATGCCACACCGTTTTTGATGTTGCGAATAAGTGGCTTGACGACGTTGGTCTTCTCCATAGAGATATTGCCAAAACGCCCCCTTGCTTCTAAGAGCCACTCTTCGTATTCGCGGTTTTTGAGTTTTTTGTATACGGCAACGACGGGTTCTACAAGCCCTCCGATAGCCGTGCTTCCAAGCTCCCAAGAAGCGTAATGGGAACTCACGTAAACGACCGCCTGACCTTTGGCATGTGCCTTTTTGATGGCTTCGAGATTTTCTATCTTGACCCTTGCTTGCAACTCCTCTTTGGACATATGGCGCAGCTCCATGGCATGGAGAAAGTTGAGCGCTAGGTTTTTAAAACTGTAGGCAACGATCTCTTTTTTCACCTCAAAACTCAGTCTATCTTGAAAAAGAAAATCAAGATTCGTCATGGCGATCGCGCGGTGTTTTTTCGCAAACAAAGAGGCGATGTACGCAAGAGAGAGGAAAAAGTTTTTGCGCGCTTTTTTTGGAAGCAGCATCAAAAGTTTTTCTAAAAATAACAGTGCCTTAAATCCCATTGCTCAGCAGCTCCTTTGCCTTTGCGGCGATAGTTTCTACGGGGATCTCGCAAATAGAGAAATCGTTTTTGTCGATGTGGAAAATATCGACTTGTGAAGGGGATTTTATCCCTATATTCTTAGGCGTTTGGTAGATCATCCTTGTGTTTGTAGGTCCAAAGAGCGTGATAGAGGGGATGTTCTGCGCCCATGCCATATGGGTGGGTCCCGTGTCGTTGCCGATAAGCAGGTCCATAGAGGAGATAAAAGAGACAAGTTCGCCGAGGGTGAGTTTGGGTGCGAGTATGGCATGGGGCGTTTGTGCACATATCCACTCTGCATCCTCTTTCTCTTTGGCATCGCCCCAAATGACGAAGCAGTTTTCCCCTAAAATATCGCAGAGTGCGGCAATACGCTCTTTGGGGTATTTTTTTGATTCCCACGATGCACCGATGACGAGAGCTATATTTTTTTTCTCTTCGTGCGGGGGGGGAGAGACTCTTTTGTCTACGGGAAAAAGGGGTTGTTTTCCGAGGATCATCTCGGGGGTGATCTCAAATTTCAGGGCATCGGCAACCAAAAAAGTGTTGCGCACGACGATGTTTGCGTCGTAGGGGATCGAAGAAGAGGTTTTGTAAAACAGTGCCGAGAGGGGTTCTCTTGAAGAGTTTTTATCGAATCCGTGGGTGTTTTTGCCGATAAGCCGCGCAACGATAGCCGATTTTAAAAGCCCCTGCATGTCGATAATGATGTCGTATTCTCCCAGATTGCGAAGTTTGCTGACACTCTCTTTGAGAAGGGAGAAACTTTTTTCTTTTTTGAGTTTTTTGAGATTGAGAGTGTGTACCCTATCAAGAAGGGGATGCTGTTCCAAAAGGGGAGCAAACGCCTCCTCCGTGATCCAATCTATCTTGGCATGGGGATAGGCGGTACGGATAAACTGTAAAACAACGGCAGTATTGACGATGTCTCCAAGAGCGGATAAGCGAACGAGCGCGATGCGAGATAGTTCTTTTTTCATAAGCGCAATTGTATCGAAGTGTCCATAAAATCTTATTTAGTTAGGCTTTGCTATAATAACGATTATTTTTTAAGGGGTGTATTTTTTATGGTTCCATCAGATTTTAAAGACTTTTCCGAAGGTCGTATAAAAACAAGGGCATATTTTTGTTACCTTTTTTCTAAAAATATCCCCAACAGACTTCCTTCGATAAGTGAAGAGATGATTATGTCCCGACTTTTAAAGATCAAAGGGGATATAGAAAATTGCGACGGAGTCTATCTTCTTGATCATAAAGGGGTGCAGGTTACCCCAACTTTTACAAGACACGGGCAGATCGATGAGGATGCGGGAAAAATCCGCGCCGACAGGGCGTACTACTACCGCGCGGTGCGTGAAGAACGCTGTACGATCACCGATCCTTACCCATCGCTTATCACGGGTGATTTTTGTGTGACCGCTTCTCAGCCCATATTTTGCGAAAACGGCAATCTTAAATATGTGGCATGTCTAGATATCCCCTTTACCGAAGCGCTCCGCATAGGACACCTTAATACTTTCGATACTTTTTTTGCGAATATGTTCAAATACACCTACGGGCTCTTTGCGTTTGCCCTTATCGCCGTGGCTCTTTTATTGTTTCTCAACGGTGTTCAAAGCTTTTTTATGTACGAGATTGCGGTGGGTCATTTCGATGCGAAAAATGTCTTTGAAGCAACTATTTTGCTTACCCTCTCTCTGGCGATCTTTGATCTCTCCAAGACGATTATAGAGGAGGAGATAATGGGACGTAACCGCGATCACAACGTGTCGGGGCCTCATAAAACGATGGTTCGTTTTTTGGGTTCGATCATTATTGCACTCTCTATCGAAGCGCTGATGCTGGTATTTAAATTTGCCATTACCGACCCTGAGAAACTGATGTATGCGATGTATATCGTAGGGGGTGTGGCGATGCTCTTAATCGGGCTTGCCGTGTACATAAAATTTACGAAACTAAAGATTGAAGAATGATAGGAATCGTCGACTATAATATGGGAAATCTCGCAAGCGTGCAAAATGCGTTTGCAACACTGGGTGCACAAACCGTGATCGAATCGGATCCGCAAAAGTTTGGCATGTACGATAAGCTGCTTCTGCCGGGCGTGGGTGCGTTCGGGGATGCGATGGAGCATCTAAGAGCTCGCAATATGGTGGAGCCACTGCGTGCGTATGCCGCAAGCGGCAAGCCGATGCTGGGTATTTGTCTTGGGATGCAGTTGCTTTTTGAGAGCAGCGAGGAGTTCGGAAGCAACGAAGGACTCGGACTTATCAAAGGCAAAGTGATCGCTTTTGACACGACGCGCATGAGTCGGGAACTCAAAGTACCCCATATGGGATGGAACAGGATGTTTACCAAAAACCATCCCCTTTTTGAGGGGCTCGATGAGGAGCATTATCTCTATTTCGTGCACTCTTTTCATGTGGTGTGCGAGGATGAGGCGGATGTGATAGGTACGAGCGTTTACGGGTATGAGTTTGCTTCTGCGGTGGCACATGCCAACGTGATGGGTATTCAGCCACACCCTGAAAAAAGCCACAAAAACGGGCTGAAAATTTTAGAAAATTTTATAAAACTCTAAGGAAAATTCATGACATTATATCCGGCAATCGATCTCAAAGACGGTAAAGCGGTACGTTTAACCAAAGGGCTTATGGAGAGTGCCAAAATCTACTCGAACGAGCCGTGGGAACTTGTGAAAAAATTTGAAGAGATGGGTGCGGAGTGGGTGCATCTCGTTGATCTCAACGGTGCATTTGCCGGGGAACCGAAAAACCTTGAGCAGATTATAAAAATCCGTCAAAATTGCAATGTTAAACTTGAACTCGGCGGAGGGATCCGCGATGAGAAGACGATCCAAAAGATGCTTGAACTCGGAATTGACAGGGTGATTCTCGGCTCGATTGCGGTGAAGGATCCTGCTTTTGTCAAAGATATGGCAGCCAAATACCCTATAGCGGTAGGGATCGATGCGATTGACGGCTACGTTGCGGTCGAAGGCTGGGGAGAGGTAAGCAGTATGAGGGCGACCGATCTTGCGCGCGAATTTGCAAATGCGGGCGTTGAAGCCATTATTTGTACCGATGTCGGCAAAGACGGCACGCTTAGCGGCGTGAACGTGGAGTTCACGCTCGACATTGCACGTGCAAGCGGCGTGAGCACGATTGCAAGCGGAGGGGTGCGAGACGAGAACGACATAAAAGCGTTGATCGAGACGAAGGAAGTAGCAGGCGTTATCATAGGAAAAGCCTATTATGAGGGAACTTTAGACCTGCCTAAAATGTTTAAACTTTTGAGTTAATGGAAAAAAAAACAATTTTTTGATAAGATTGTCCGTTAAAACTGCTTAAATAAATTACCGTAAAGGATTTCACTTGAAATTACTTGTTGTTGATGATAGTTCTACAATGCGCCGTATTATTAAAAATACTCTCAATCGTCTGGGGTATAAAGATATCCTAGAGGGTGCAGACGGCGTCGAGGGTTGGAACGCGCTTGATACGAATCCCGATATAGAGATGCTCATTACAGACTGGAACATGCCTGAGATGAACGGTTTGGAACTTGTCAAAAAGGTTCGTGCCGATGCAAGATTTGCCGATATGCCGATCATCATGGTAACGACCGAAGGTGGAAAAGCAGAGGTTATTACTGCGCTCAAAGCAGGTGTAAACAACTATATCGTTAAGCCTTTTACCCCGCAAGTGCTTAAAGAAAAACTAAGTGCCGTAATGGGTGTTGCCGAATAATGGAGGATTACTACTACGAATTGGTAGTAAAGGTATCTTCACATCAAGAACTCTATGCAGATTTCTTGAGCGATACCCTGCCTATAGGCTTTGAAGAGTTTGAAGGCGGCTTTATTATTAGAAGCGAAGAGGAACTTGATACGATAGTTTGGGGTTTGGAGCAGTTTACCGAAGCCCTTCAAAAAGCCTTGGGAACACCCATAGACATAGAATGTACGCAGCAAAAATTAAAAAACAGCGACTGGGTAGAAGCGTACCAAAAAAGCATAGAACCTCTGCAAATAGATAATTTTTATATCCATCCTACATGGGATGCACCTAGAGAGGATCTTATCAACATCGCTATCGACCCCGCGCTCGCATTCGGAACGGGGCATCACCCTACGACGGCTTCATCGCTTCGGGCGGTAGGCAGATATGTACAAAAGGGGCACAGCGTCATAGACGTCGGATGCGGCAGCGGTATTTTGGGCATTGCGGCCATTAAGCTCGGTGCAAAAGTAGACGCATGCGATACCGATCCCGTATCGGTGGCAAACAGCTTGGAAAATGCTCAAATCAACAATGTTGCATTTGAAAATCTTTGGGAAGGTTCATGTTCGTTAGCCAAAAATCGCTACGATGTCGTCGTAGCTAACATAGTAGCCGACGTATTGACTTTCATAGCCAACGATCTTAAAAAGGTTCTTAAAGAACACGGTATATTGATCCTATCGGGTATCTTGGACAAATACGAGTCTAAGGTTGTGAATCATTACAAAGATTGCGAAATGTTGGAGAGAATCCAGCAAGACGAGTGGGTAACCCTCGTTTTAAAGAAACAATAGGAAGAGAGATAGATGTCAAAACAAGAGCAACAAAATAACAACGACGATAATTTTTTCAATAAAAATCCTCTGATAACGTTTGCAATTTTTTCGGTTGCAGTTATTTTGCTTTTTAAGGTACTTGTAGGAGACGGAGCAGGTTTAGACGGTTCACCCGCAACTGCCAATGCCCGGACAAAGTCGGTAAGTTATTCCGAACTTAAAAATCTGGTTGCAGCCAAAGACGTGCGAAGAGTGGAGATCGGGCAGACATACATCAAAGCATTTTCCAATGACGGTGCGACGGTGTATACGACGCGTATCGTCAAAAACGATACGAAACTCGTAGAGGAATTAGATAAGCAAGGGATCGAGTATACGGGCTTTAGCGAGTCTAATTGGTTTACCGAAATGTTCGGATGGCTTTTGCCGTTTTTGATCATTATAGGTATTTGGATGTTCTTTGCGGGTCGTATGCAAAAAAGCATGGGGGGCGGACTTCTTGGCATGGGGAATTCTCGCAAGATGGTTAACTCCGAAAAACCCAAAACAAAATTCGACGATGTTGCAGGGGTCGAAGAGGCAAAAGAGGAAGTACAAGAGATCGTTGACTTTTTAAAATACCCGGCGCGCTATGTGGAGATCGGTGCAAAAATCCCTAAAGGGGTGCTTTTGGTAGGAAGTCCCGGTACGGGTAAAACACTTCTGGCAAAAGCGGTTGCAGGGGAAGCGGACGTACCGTTTTTCTCGGTCAGCGGTTCGAGTTTTATCGAAATGTTCGTGGGTGTGGGAGCGGCACGCGTACGCGATTTGTTTGAGCAGGCAAAAAAAGACGCACCGAGCATTATTTTTATCGACGAGATCGATGCAATCGGTAAGAGCCGTGCGGCAGGCGCAATGATGGGCGGCAACGATGAGCGCGAACAAACGCTCAACCAGCTTTTGGCGGAGATGGATGGATTTGGAACCGATACTCCCGTTATTATATTAGCTGCAACCAACCGTCCCGAGATACTTGATCAGGCATTGTTACGCCCGGGTCGTTTTGACAGACAAGTGCTTGTCGATAAACCCGATTTTCAAGGGCGCGTGAAAATACTTAAAGTGCACATGAAAAACGTGAAGATGGACGACGACGTCGAGATCGAAGAGATAGCACGCTTAACGGCGGGACTCGCAGGTGCCGATTTGGCAAACGTGGTCAATGAAGCGGCACTTTTGGCGGGTAGAAAAAGCCAAAAAACGGTTAAACAGCAAGATCTTTACGAATCGGTAGAGAGAGCTATTGCAGGGCTTGCGAAAAAATCACGCCGTATCAACCCCAAAGAGAAGAAAATTGTAGCTTACCATGAAAGCGGGCACGCACTCTTGGCGGAGACGACGAAAGGCGCCAAAAAAGTTTCCAAGGTCTCGATTGTACCTCGCGGACTTGCCGCACTCGGTTACACTCTTAACAAACCCGAAGAGGACAAGTTTATGATGCAGCGTCATGAATTATGGGCAGAAGTAGATGTTCTTTTAGGAGGACGTGCCGCAGAAGAGGTATTTATAGGGGAGATATCAACGGGTGCAGGAAACGACTTGGAGCGTGCAACCGATATTATCAAATCTATGGTGCAAACCTACGGTATGACCGATGTAGCGGGACTGATGGTTATGGAAAAAAGCAGACATTCGTTTCTTGGCGGCGGCGTACAGGCTACGCGTGAATACAGCGATAAACTTGCACAGGCAATGGACGATTTTATCAAGTCATCTTTGGAAGAGCGTTATAAAGCGGTTAAAGAGAGACTCGAAGAGTATCGCGGGGCTATCGAAGATATGGTTGCGTTGCTTTACAAAAAAGAGAATATCGAAGGGGAAGAGGTGCGCCAAATCATCCTGGATTTCGAAAAAGAGAACGCAATGGAATCTAAAGTGGTACAAGCCAGCGATCACATCGAGGATGAACTTAAAGAGGATGCTTCTATGACGCGTACAAAAGAGAAAAAACAAAACGATAGCACCCAAGAGAATAGCGATGAAAAATAATCTTTATCCCGTATCGAAAGAGGGGTTTAAATACATAGGCGCATCGGTTGCGTTGTTTGTATTCTTTACCTTTATAGATATTGCGTTTTTAGAGTTTCTTTCGTTTGTAGCGATACTTTTTTTCATCTATGTTTTTCGTAATCCCGAGAGGATGGTACCTTCGTACGAACCTCAAAGCGTCACGAGTCCGGTTGATGGCATGGTCGTATCGATTGATGAGATTGAGGATGCAGAGTATAAGTATGCAATTACAATAGAATCTTCCTATTTTGATGTTGCTCTTTTGCGCGCTCCTTTGAGCGGTAACATCGAAGTTTTAGAGGAGCAAAAAGGTTCCAAGCTTCCTTTGCAGGACTCATTGGCACATAAGCTCAATACAAAAGTTTCCCTCGTTTTTACAAATAATGTCGATAATAACGTGAAAGTAACACACATTCTTAAAAGAAGTTTGGACGGTATCTCTTTAAATACACCTCAATCAAAAAATCTTTTGCAGGGTGCAAGATACGGTTTGATGGTCGATGGAATGACTACGCTTTATTTGCCCGAAAATTTTCGAATCAACATCGACGTAGGGATGCAGATACTTGCATCCGACACGCTTGTAGGGTATTTCTCTTAAGATGAAATCCCCGGCTAGCTTAGCTTACCTTCTTCCTAATTTTTTTACTTCCGCTTCTATTTTTTCCGGCGTTTTGAGTATGATCAATGCGATTAACGCAGAGTTTACAAACGCCGCTTGGCTTGTTTTTTTGGCACTTATATTTGACGGGCTTGACGGCCGTGTGGCACGTTTAACCAATACATGTTCCAAATTCGGCATAGAGTTCGATTCTCTTGCCGATATCGTCGCTTTTGGGGTAGCGCCTTCGCTTTTGCTCTATCTTTATATAGGAGATGAGTACGGCAGACTCGGTATCGTGGCATCTGCTTTGTTTACTATATTCGGTGCGGTAAGACTTGCCCGTTTTAACGTAATGACCTCAAGCAGCGAACCTTCGGTTTTCATAGGTATTCCCATCCCCACCGCGGCAGTGTTTTTGGCAATCAGCGTGCTTTTGTTTGAAAAGTACGGTTTAAAGAGCGATTATGGCATGTGGCTTTTGCTCTCTTCGATGCTTCTTTCCGTTTTAATGGTGAGCAATATACGCTATCCGAGTTTCAAAAAAATAGATACGAACGCAAAACACAGAAGAAAGATTTTCGTCTCGATCCTTTTTGTGCTTCTTCTTATATTTATCTATCCGATCGAAGGATTTGCTCTCTTTTTTATAGGCTATATTCTTTACGGACTTATCCGCGCAGGTTTTGTGTTTCTGAGACGTTTAAGCCGCAAATAGGCGCTAGATTCGTTGCAATAACAGTTCTATTTTCCCGAGAGTTTTTTTGCTACGGAGAGATCTTTGAGGTTGATATCGAAAGTAAAATATTCGGAATTAAATCCGCCGTCTCCTATTCTGCCAAATTGTATTGCCGCACCTTCGTTGTTTTTAACCTGAAGATACAAAAGCCCCAAGGCATAGCGCGATTCTAAAAAGTAGGGGTCTTTCATTTTTGAAAGCTCCAATAAAGCGATCGCATTTTCAGGATGCTCTGCGGCAATAGAAGCGGTAGCACCCAAAAAGAGGGTAGAAGTGTCTTGAATTTTTAGGTTGTCTATAAGCTGGTTGTAAAGCGTATAGGACTCTTCAAAAGCTTTGTCGTAAAAAGATGCCATAGCCAAAGCCCCCGTAATATCGTGGACATAAAGAGGGGTCGTTGCCAAAACGTTTTTAAGCTGTTCTCTGAGGAAAAAGAGGCGCCCCGTAAACATCATTTGATGGATGTAGGTGTACTTTGTAATGTAGGGACCAAAATAGAGGTCGTCGTAATGAAATGACTGCGTTTTTAAATAGTTATGAACCTCTTTGGCATACTCTTTGGGGGAGAGCTCGTTGAAATTCGTATCGATATGGAGCATGCGAGGCATGATGTCGTTAGGGAGGAGTATGGCAAGTTTTTGTGCCGATTTTCTTGCAATATCGTATCTGTTGAGCTGCATAGCGATGATGACGTCCAGAGCCAGATAAAGAGGGCGCTGTTTATACCCCTTGTTAAACCAGTCGGAAGTGGCGATGATATTGTTTTCGCTAATATTTAAGAGCGTTTTGTAGAGATAGGTGTTTTCATCTTCAGGTTCGGTCTCGAGGGAGTGTTTTAAAATAGCCTTCATCTTGGCATGGTCTTTGTTGATGATCTGCGCGCACATAATCGCAAAGACGCCCGAGAGGTAGTTTTTTGCATCGAGATGGTACGATCGTAAAAAATGGGTGTGAGCCTCCGGCATGTTGCCCATCTGTGCATAGGTGAGTCCTATGTTGTAATGTAAAATAGAGTGTTTGGGCTGGAGCTTTACAAGAGAGAGCAGCTCTTGGTTTGCTTCGCGTATTTTAAAAGAGAGCGCTTTTTTGATCGCTTGGGCGATCCCCTTGTTTACGTTTGAGGAGGAGGCACTTTTTTTAAGATACTCGGTTGCGCTGTCTATATTGTCTATGAAAATATTTGCATTTCCTTTACGGATATAGCTGATGGTCTGTTGGGCATCGAACACTTTATAGGGGGAAAAATAGAATATTTTTTGATAGGTGAGAGCTTTGCCTTGGGAAGTGATGTTTCTATAGCGAAGCTGTGCCTTGTCGGGATCAAAAAGGGAATCTTTGAGGCTTACGCGAATAGGGTAGGGTTTGTAGACCTCCTCGCCGAACATATCGGTAACGTTTTTGATCTGTTTGGAAGCGGTGTGCACCCTGCCTGCTTTGAGATTGACAAAAGCCAGGGCAATCTGCGATTTTACGGGTTCTATATTTTTTGCTATCGCATCTTCAAAATATTTTGCCGCCAAGGTGAGATCCCCCACTCGGGCATAGAGGAGCGCTATGCTGAAAGAATCGCTTGTGCTTAAAGAACGCTCCATCGCTTCAATGGCATCGTAGTTGCTGTTAAAGAGGGCATGGATTTTTGCCTGAAGGGTGTTTTGCTCTTTTTCGTAGTAATCTGATTTACGGTTTTTAAGCGCGCTAAGTGCTTCAAGATAGTTGTGGTTGTAGTAGTTTATCAGCGCATAATAATAGGAATAGAGCGGGGAGCCTATCTCGTTTGGCAGGTAAGCGTATGCCATGTCGATATAGTAGCGAAACGCTTTTTCGTCTTTAAGATGCAAAGAACATACGGCGGCATTGATGGCACTTACGCATCGGTTTTCGTCGTTGTTTATTGCCTTTTGAAAGGTTTTAAGGGCAAGTTCGTATTGTTCGTTTTTGAGTTGCGCGACGCCAAGGTTGTAGTTGGAGATAGATTCGCTATACTCGGCAATCTGCTCATAAAGATGGAGTGCTTCCTCTTTGGAGCCCGAAGTGTAGAGATAGTTCGCTTTTGCGATCATCGCTTCTATTTTGCTTCGCTCCATAGGCGGGGTTTGGTTTGCATCGAGTTTGTCGGTTATCTGTGTAAGTGGCTCTAAAGCCTCCTCTTGCGAGGGGCGCAAAAGAAGAAAGAGTGCAAGCAAAAGCAAAAGAAAAATGAGAGTAATAAGGGCAATGAGAACGATCTTTTTCGGATCGAAAGATTTTGGAAGTGTTTGGGAACTCTCCTCTTTCTCCTCGTCAAAACGGGCGGCATCGTCCTCCTCGATAATGATTATTTCTTCTATCGGCTCTGCCATACCATCCCTTGTTTAGCTCTTTTTAGCAAAAGAGTAAGCAAATAAAGTACCACTACCTCATATAAGGTTTGAGTACCTCTGGGATCGTGATCGTGCCGTCCTCGTTTTGGAAGTTTTCCATGATGGCGATGATGGTGCGCCCCACTGCCAAGGAAGAGCCGTTGAGGGTGTGTACGAGAGTGTTGTTTTTGCCCTCTTTATAGCGGATTTTTGCCCGTCTTGCCTGGAAGTCTCTTGTGTTTGAAACCGATGATATCTCTCTGTAGGTGTTTTGCCCCGGAAGCCAAACTTCAAGATCGACCGTGTACGCCGCACCAAATCCTAGATCGCCCGCGCAAAGGCGAACAAGCCTGTGGGGGAGTTCGAGCGCACTTAAAAGATCGGATGCACATGCCACCATATCCTCAAATACCTTTTCGCTCTCCTCTGGCTTGGTGATCGCTACGAGTTCTACTTTGTGGAATTGATGCTGGCGGATCATACCGCGCGTATCGCGCCCTGCGGCACCCGCTTCTTTTCTAAAGCATGAAGTGTAGCCCGTCATTAGAATAGGGAGAGATTCGGGGGTTAAAATTTCGTCTTGATAGAGGTTTGTAAGGGGAACTTCGGCGGTAGGGATCAAAAACAACTCTTGAGTCTCTAGCTTGTAAAGATCGTTTTCAAATTTGGGAAGCTGTCCCGTCCCCTCTAATGCGGCGCGGTTAACGATAGCGGGAACGCTTACTTCGCTAAAACCTCTTTGGGCATTAAAATCGAGCATAAAGTTGATAAGTGCACGTTCGAGTTTTGCGGCGATTCCGTGCAGGACGCTGAAGCGACTCGTAGCAAGCTTGACGCCGCGTTCAAAATCGATCCAGCCGTTTTGTTCGGCTAGCTCCCAGTGCTCTTTTGGAGTAAAAGAAAAGGTTCTCGGGGTAAGCACTTTTTTTATCTCGACGTTGTCGTTTTCATTGACACCTTCGGGCACCGAATCATCAGGGATGTTGGGGATCGCCATTGCAAGCGATTCAAGCGCTTCTTGGGCGATGCGCTGCGCTTCGAGAGCGTCGTTGATTTTGAGTTTGTTCGCATCGACTTTTGCTTTGAGTTCTGCAACGTCTTTGCCTTGTTGTTTATAGATACCGAACTCTTTGCTCATCGCATTTTGTGCTGCTTGGAGCGTTTCGTAAGAAGCTTTTGCTTCTTTGAGGGTTTCGTTTTTTTGTTTGAGCTCTAAAAGAAGCTCGGCATCAACCCCTTTGCGGCTGAGTTTTGCGCTAAGTGCGTCGAAATCTTTTTGAAGAAGTTTTAGATCGATCATAATGTTTCCTGTCTCTTTTTATGGGCGTGATTATAGCAAATATGCTCGTGCATTGCCACATGCCAAGCCTTGGCATGTAGTAGTTTAGAGCAAAATATCTTTGGCAATTTGGAACTGGTTTGCCGTCATAAGGTGGATTTTTGGGTGGAGTGCTTTGAGATCTTCAAAAAGGGTTTTGCTTAGTTCAAACCCAACCTTGTACTCCTCGGCTTCTCCTGCTTTGTTGGCGATGCGCAGCTGTTCGAGCCATTTTTTGGGAACGTTGATCCCCGGAACGTGAGAGGAGAGAAATTGCGCCGTGCGCAGTTTCGTGATGGGAAACACCCCTAAAACGAGCGTTGCGTTCTTTGCTTCGGAGCAGCACTCGCTATTTGCCGCTTCCATCAAATCAAGCAGTATTTTTGCGTTTTCTACGTCGTAGACGGGCTGGGTGATGATCCCCGTTGCTCCGTGTTTTATTTTTTTCTGCATCTTTTTTTGGAGGGTTTTGGGGTTTTTTGAGTAGGAATTCACCACTGCAAAGGGGAGAATCGGCTTGGGCGGAACGCTAAAAGGCTTGCCGGCGTAATTAATGCCGCTGTTAAAACATGCAATCATATCCAAAAGCAGGGTGCTGTCCCCTTCAAACACCCCTTTGGCATGTGGCTGATCGGAGATGGTTGCAGGGTCTCCCGTAAGGGCGAGAACGGCGCGAATATCGACTTCGTTTGCCCCGAGCAAGTCGGACTGGAGCGCGATTTTGTTGCGGTCTCTCATGCTCATCGTTGCAATGACGGGCTTAGAGAAGCGATCTTGCAGCAGTTTTGCCGCAAAGAGCGAGTTGTATTTGAGCTTTGCCAAAGGGTTATCGGTAGTCGTAAAACCATCTACGTATTTATGGAGTTCAAGCTCCTCTATTTTGTCGATTATGGGAGCAAACAAGGGGGAATGGGAGGGGGTTGTTTCCAACGTAACGTAGGTGCCGTTTTTTAATTTATCGAGTAATTTATCAAACAAAAAAAATCCTATTTCGCTATAATTGCGCCATTATAACAAAAGAGAGTATCGACTATGTTGAAATTGGCAGTTTTTGATTTTGATTCCACCTTAATGGACGGGGAGACGATAGATTTTTTTGCACGTGAACTGGGGATCGGAGAAGAGGTTAGCCGCATCACCGAAGAGGCGATGGCGGGAAGACTCGATTTTTTTGAATCGTTGCAGCAACGTGTGGGGCTCCTAACGGGGCTCGATTATACGATCGTAGAAAAAATCTCCCATAATCTCCCCTATATGAAGGGGGCACAAGAAACGATTGCCGAATTGAAAAAAATGGGACTCAAAGTGGTCTGTTTTAGCGGCGGTTTTAGAACTGCTACGGGATATGCGAAAAATATTTTGGGATACGATGCGGACTTTTCAAATATTCTGCATCAAAAAGACGGGAAACTCACGGGACTCGTTGGGGGCGATATGATGTTCTCCCCACTCTAAAGGGGATATGCTTGTGCGCTTGCAGAGTTTGCTCGGTATCACCGAAGCAGAGACCTTGGTATGCGGTGATGGAGCCAACGACCTTTCGATGTTTGCACATGCCAGAACACGGGTAGCATTTTGCGCAAAAGAGATCCTCAAAAAAGAGGCGAATATCGTTATAGAAACGAAAGATCTTACACAGATTTTAAATAAATTATAGGAAAGAATATGTTAGAAAAAACCGTATGGAGACAGTTCCACGACGAAAATAATTTTAGAGAAATTTTGGCTCCGCTTTGTAATGTTGAAATACTCAACATGATCGCGGACGATAAAGAGTTCTACGGCGTTTTAAAAGCCAAACTTACCAAAAAAGAGTTGAAGCTTTTAGCTATGGACACGGCGAAAGTTGCGGATGATGCGATCAAACAAGAGTTCGGATACGACGATGAGGCGCTAAAGGTTGCAAAATTCAAAGTGTATAAAAAACTCAAGCAAGATAAATTCCGCTTATCTATAAGAGAACAAAGCGGAGAGTATGAAGAATAACAATTTTTTATAATAAAGTGTGTAGAATAGTTACATGCCATATAAGAAATTGTTATCTTAAACTATAATTAACAAATTACCATGTAATATGATTCCTGAAATTTATCTAAAGGAAACAGAATGAAAAAAACAGGTTCTTTGTTATTGTCGGCTTTCGTAGCGGCTACTTTTACAAGCTCGACGCTTATGGCGGATGCTGCTGCGGGGCAAAAATTGTATCTTAACCAATTGAAAGTGTGTCAAAAAGACGGTATTGAAAACGGCGGGAAGTTCTCGACTAAGCATGACCGCGATACGTGGGAAAGTATGAAAGAGGACGGAAAACTCGTCGGAGAGTGGAAAGCAATCTGCCCTTCGGGTGCTTCTAAAATTGATGCGCTTAACGACGCAGACAAAACAAACCTGTATGACTTCTGTTGGCAGTTCGCAGCTGACGGCGACGTTCCGTCTTGCGGCTGATCTTCACGGCTCCTTTTGGGAGCCGCGATCTATTTTAAAACTATCCTAAACGTGACTCTTCTCGATTTTTCCCTATCCTCTTTTGCATCCAGCGATATTTTTTTGGCATAACTCCACCCGCTCCCTTTGAGAAGCTCTGCAAGAAGCTGTTGTGTTTGTGTATCTTGGCGCGAGAAAAGATAGTGCAAGACGGAGTAGGAGCGGTTCATAGAGAGTTTAGCGTTTTTGAGATAGCCTTGGCTAAAATCAAGCCCGCCCCATTCGCTTGAGGTATGTCCGTTGATCTCGATAGCTTCGATAAGATGGCGGTATTTGAGCAAAAAAGGGATTAGTTTGTGTGAAAAACGATCGAGAAATTTTTTATGCTCCTCTTTAAGGGCGTACTTTCCTACTTCAAAATAGAGAGCATTTTCATGGAGTTCCAAAAGAAGGTTTTTGGCAATGGCAAGCTCTTTGGCATCTATCTCATCGCGAAAGAGCGTTTGCAGCTCTTGGTGCAAAGAGGAGTCTTCTAACCTTTTTTGGGCGAGGGTGCAATCGTTGTTGAGCTTTACCAGCCACATATCCGATTCCTCTGAAGCGGGATCGGTATGTTTGCCCACCGCCGCAATTTGGGAGTTGTGTAAAATATCCATCCTCACAAAATTATCGAAACTTTGATCGCCGAAATGTTCTTGGCAGAGCAGGGTAAGGTCGCGATCGAATTTCATCACCAAAGCATCCGTGTTTTGTGCATCGCGCACCTCTCCCACGCCGAATATATCGCCGTTTGCAAAAACTCCCAGATCGAAGAGTTCGCTGGGATAGACGGTGGTGAGCGCTTTATCGAGAAGGATGTTGTTCTCTGCATCGATTTTTATGAGGCGTATTTGGTTTTTGCCGACATCGTCTTTTTGGGTGAGCGAAACCAAAAAAACATTCCCCTCTATCGGGGTGATTTTGTTGGCACGGATGGGAGATGCAGCATCAAAGTTACGCCTCCAGAGCATATCGCCGTTTTGCGATATTTTGATAAGGGACGCTCCGTAGGAATTTTGCTCTTGAGAGCTCCCTAAAAGCACCAACGAACCATCATGAAGCTCGAGGGCGTCTGTTCCGAAATCGTTCTTTTGGGTTCCGTATTTTTTGCTCCATTGCAGTGCGCCGTTTTTCGAGACTTTCATAATTGAGATGTCGTTGCCCCCTAAGCCTGTATCGAATATACTTTCGTAGCTTTTGCGCGATGCAAACGTGGTGCCTACGATAAGTACGCTCCCCTCTTTTAAGGCAACGAGAGTGTTCATTGTGTCTTTATTGGTGTTGTCGAACTCTCTATGCCATTCTATAGTGCCTTGGGGTGAGAGTTTCAGAAGCACGAAAGCGCCTTGGTGGGTGCTCCCCCCTACGAAATAGCCGTTATCGGGAGTTTTGACAAACGCCGCGGGAGTAGCGAATTTTTCGAGCTTTATCGTTTGCTCATCCAACATGGCACCGCCTAGAGCGGTACGTGTTATATGCAGTCGTGCACCGTAGTTGGATGCTACGCTTTGCAGATACGCAAAGGGATCGCTGTAGCTTTGTTGAGAGTGGGCAGACCGGAACTCTCTTGTTATTCCCAAAGCGGCGATAGATCGGTCGTAGTTTTGGGTGACGTCCACGAGTGCGTTGTCGAAATCTTTTGGAAGAACAATTGAAAAGTCGGAGGATGTGGCATGCAAGAGCGTTCCAAAGAGGAGTAAAAAAGGGAAAATATTTTTCATAAGAGTACTTTTTGGTAAGAGTCTAGCAAAAAACATTCCTAAGTGGTTTTGCGTAAATCGTGAGAATAGAGAAAGGGGGGGAAAAAGGGGTGCGGTGCGTAAAGCACCGCGCGAAGAACCTACTTTAGGTTTTCAAACGGTGCAGTTACAACCGCTTTTCTTGTTACTGTGTATGGGATCAATGCAGCAGCTCTTGCTCTTTTGATAACCGTAGTAATCATATCTTGGTGGCGTTTGCAGTTGCCTGTTAAACGACGTGGCATGATTTTATATCTCTCAGATAGTGAAAAACGTAGACTTGCTACATCTTTATAATCCATGAAATCAACTTTAGCTTCGCAATATTTGCAGTATCTTTTTTTGTATTTTCTTTTCTCTGACATGTTATTTCCTTTGTATGTTCTATTTTCTAAAACGGAATCTCATCTTCATCTATATCGATCACGGGAATCGAATTGCTCTGGGGCATCTGACGGTTTTGCATCGGTTGCTGCTGCGGCTGGTAGCCCTGCTGTTGGTAGCTTTGTTGCTGCGGTGCAGAGTAACTTGGCTGTTGGTAGCTTTGCGGCTGAGCCTGTTGCGGTATGTACTGCGGTGCATCGTAATCGTTATCAACTTGCGGTGCATTGTAGCCGTTTGGAGCATCCCCTTTAGAGTCGAGCATCTGCATCGTCTCTACGACCACCGAATGCTTCGAGCGCTTCTGTCCGTTTTGATCGACCCATTGTTCAAAGTTAAGTCTCCCCTCTACCAGGATTTTACTCCCTTTGCGGAGGTATTGATTGGCAACTTCGGCGCTTCTTCCGAAAAAAGTGATATCAACAAAACACACTTCCTCTTTCTTCTCACCGTTATTGGTGAATTTTCTTGAGGTAGCGATAGCGGTTTTTGCTATCCCCATACCCCCTTGAGAGTATCGTAGTTCGATATCGCGCGTTAGGTTTCCAACGAGTATAACTTTGTTGTACATGAGTTTTCCTTGAATTTTATAAGCGGTTGCTTATTACTCTGCTGCTGCAGCTTCAGCCGGTGCAGCTTCCTCTTTTGCCGGAGCAGAAGCAGCTTTGTTTGCTTTTTCCACTTGTTGGTTCCAAGCTTTTACTTCGCGGTTTGTATCGTATTTGATAGTTACGAAGCGAAGAAGATCTTCGTTGATACGGAAACGTCTTTCAATTTCAGAGATTGCAGACGGAGCAACCGTGTAATAGACAACATGGAAATAACCACGCTCATTTTTGTTGATAGGGTATGCTAATTTTCTCATCCCCATTGCATCTCTAGCAGCGATTTCACCGCCGTTTGAAGTGATAACCTCTTCAACGCCTGCAATGATAGATTGGATCTCTTCTGCAGTAAGTGTCGGTTTTACGATTACTAAGTTTTCGTAATGTCTCATAAAGTATGTTCTCCTTTTGGTATTGCGCCTAAAATAGGCATTTGTTTCCCTTTCGGATATGTATATATCACTTGCATCAAAGTGATACAAAGAGAAAGGAACGCGCAATTTTATCCAAACAATGCTTAAAAGAACCATCAAAATAAATGCTACATAACATCGGTTTATAAATATGGCAATATGCAAACTAATCGAAAATTTTATTTTATTTAAGATATAGTTTTAGCCGAATTTGGAGGCAATATGGCTAGAAAAAAAAAGAATACGACCAATATTTATTTAACCTATGCGGCTTGGTTCCTGGCATCTGTAGCGGTGATCGTAAGCACCCTTTTTATAGGATACTATCAAGGGTATGAAGATGCAAAAGAGGAGATCGCCAAGCAGGCAAAGATACAAGAACAAAAGCGGCTTGATGCTCTTAAAAAACTTGAAGAGCTTAGTGCAAAAAAAACGGAACCCGACGTAAACGAGCGCCTGAAAGAGGTACTCAAAAAAGAGACCCCAAAATACCCCGATGCATCGCATGAATACGAAGATAAAGCGGTAGTAACGGCACCTAAAAAAGAGCAGCCCGTAGTGAAACAAGCGGGTGCCAAACCAAAACTGGCGATTATTATCGACGATGTGTCCGCAAAGTCGCACGTACGGGCCATAAAAAGTTTGCAGCTTCCCCTTACCATGTCTTTTTTACCCCCTTCTCCCGCGCGTCCCGATTCTGCCGTTTTAGCTTCTTTGGAGAGTTTTTATATGGTGCACCTTCCGATGGAAGCACAAAGTTTTAGCGCCGAAGAACCGGGGACGCTGCGTATAAACAACAGCGAAGAGGAAGTACTCGAACGTATAGCCGAGCTGAAAAAGCTTTTTCCCAAGGTGCGTTATATAAACAACCACACGGGAAGCAAATTTACCGCAGACGAGAGAGCTGTCAATCGCCTTGTTTTTGCATTGAAAAAACATAATATCAATTTTATAGACAGCCGTACCACCGCAGATACGAAGGTGCCAAAAGTGATGCAAAATTACGGTTTGGAGTATGTGGCACGCGATGTCTTTTTAGATCATGAAGCGGATAAAGAGTATATTAAAAATCAGATCAAAACTGCCGTCAAACTTGCCAAATCGCACGGCAGTGCCATCGCAATTGGGCATCCGCATGCCAATACGATTTTAGCGTTGCGCGAATCGAAGCAGCTCTTAAAAGAGGTTGATTTGGTTTACGTAAACAAACTCTACTGATGCCGATTCTCACGCAAGAGCTTTCATCGCTAGGGTCGATGCAAAAATATCCCGCTCCTCTTCATTTTGAAGGAAATACTGCCTTGCTCGCGATGCCTAAGGTCGCGATAGTGGGGACGAGAAAACCTCTGCAATATACACGAACGCTCACCCATCGGCTTGCATCGACCCTTGCAAAAGCGGGTATAGCGGTGGTAAGCGGCGGAGCTATGGGGGTTGATGCGATAGCCCATACCGGAGCAACGCCGAAAAACACGATTGCGGTGCTCCCCTGCGGAATCGATCTAAAATACCCCGCCGTGAATAAAACGCTTCTTTCAGAGATAGAAAAAGAGGGGCTGTTGCTTAGTCAGTTTGAGAGGGGATTTCGTGCGACACCTTGGAGTTTCGTCGTGCGCAACGAACTTGTCGTCGCATTGGGAGAGGTCTTGATCGTGACCGAAGCGGAGCTGCAAAGCGGCAGTATGCGAAGCGTTGCGTATGCCCAAAAGATGCAAAAAGAGATTTTTGTCCTGCCCCACCGCATCGGCGAGAGCGGCGGTACCAATGCACTTTTAGAGGAGCATAAGGCTGAGGCGATCTACGATATTGAGCGTTTTGTGGGGATGCTATCGGAGCGCTTTGGGATTGTTGCGCCACAAGAGGCAGAAACGAAAAACTCGGAGGATCCCTTCTTGGCGTTTTGCAAAACGACCCCCACCTACGAAGTAGCGATGCGCCTTTATGCTTCGAGGGTTTTTGAAGCGGAACTCGGCGGGGAGATACTCGTAAAAGAGGGGAGAATCTTTTTGGCGTAATCTCTTGGCATGGAGAGGTTTCTAGAGGATCAGCATCGCATCCCCGTAGGAGTAGAACCGGTAGCGGTTTTTGATCGCTTCTTCATAAAGTGCTAACGTTTTTTCCAGCCCCACAAACGATGCAACGAGCATAAGAAGCGTTGATTTGGGAAGATGAAAATTTGTCAAAATGTGGTTTGTTCGCAGCGGCCTATTGTGCGGATGGAGAAAAAGATTCGCTTCGCCGTGTGCGGCATGGGGATGGCGCACGAAATATTCCACGGTGCGGGTAGCAGTGGTGCCTATGCACAGCAGCGGTCGTGTGCTTTGTATAATCTCTTTGGCATGTGCGGGGATGGCAAAATACTCCGAGTGCATCGGATGTTCGGTGATAATATCCGCTTCGACGGGCTTAAATGTGCCGCTGCCTACGTGAAGCGTAATATAGGCATGTGCAAAGTTTTCGCAGATCCTTTTGTGCTGCTCTTCTCCAAAGTGAAGCGATGCGGTGGGTGCTGCGACCGCACCTTCGTTGGTTGCAAAAACACTTTGGTATTCTCTTGCGTCTTCTTGGTCGTCTTCCCTTTGGATATAGGGGGGAAGCGGGATATGCCCGATGGTATCGAGAATAGCAAGCAGTTCTTCAAAACGCAGAGGCTTGGCATGTTGGTAAAAAACGACGTTGCGCGTGCCGTCTTCGTGCAGAGCGACCACTTCGGCCTGCACATCTTGTGCAAAATCGATTCTCGTACCCATTTTAACTTTACCGCGAATATAAACGTGCACCGTATGGGCATCGAGCGCGCGGTTGATAAGCAGCTCTATTTTTCCGCCGCTGGGTTTGGTGCCGAAGATGCGCGCTTTGATCACTTTTGTGTCGTTAAAAATAAGTGCGGCATCTTTTGGGATAAACTTTTCAAATTCGCTAAAGAGCGTATGGGTGATGGTATCGGTTTTTCTATCGTAAACAAGAAGCTTCGCACTCTCTCGAGGCGAAGCGGGATGGGTGGCTATAAGCTCTTGGGGAAGCTCGAAATGGTAGCTTTGGGTAAGAAGTTCTTTGGCTTGCACTAGGCTCTCTCGAGAGTCGTATCCTCGTCTTCGTCTGCCGTTTCATCCTCTTCATCCGCAGGATTGACGAAACGCACGATGATGATAGAAACGCCGTAAAGAACGATAAGCGGGATCGCCATAAGAAGCTGGGTCAAGACATCGGGCGGTGTTAAAAACGCCGCAACGATAAAAATAAGAACGATAGCGTATTTGAAAAAATCTTTCATTTGTCTATCGTCGACCATCCCTAAAAGTGCAAGAAAATAAGCAAATATCGGAAGTTCGAATGCAAGTCCGAAACCGAACATGATCTTGGTGAAAAATCCGACATAGTCTTCGATATTGATAAGCGGGGTAAATTTAAAACTACCGAATGTGATCAAAAAGTCAAACCCGAAGGGGGTGACGATATAATACGCAAAAAGAACCCCTACAAAAAACATAGTGCTTCCCCCGACGATAAAAGGGATCAGCATTTTTTTCTCGTTTGCATAAAGTCCCGGTGCTACAAACATCCAGATTTGCGCTAGTATGATAGGGAGCGATCCGATGATCGCGGCAAAGAAAGAGACCTTGAGCGCTACGAAAAATGCTCCCCCCACTTGGTTGGTCGTAACCATACCATCGGCTGCATGTACCGATTTTTTTCCCACTTCCTGAAGGGCAATGTTAAGCGGTTCGACGATCCAGTTAAGGAGAGGTTCGTGGAAATAAAACATAACAAAAAACATAACGATGAGGCTCCCTACGGAGATCCCCAAACGTTTTCTAAGTTCTATTAAATGTGGTTTTAAATCTTCAAACATTGTGCTGCTCTTCTTTTTTTAGAGTTGATTTTTTCTCAAACGTGATTGTTTCTTGAACGGGCGCAGGTTTTGGAGTATCCGATTTTTGCGTATCGCTTGCGATATCCTCTTTGATTCTCGATATCTCCGAGCCGATTTGCGTGAGATCGGTAGTGCTTTGGAGCTCTTGGCTTGCTTTGAGAAGTTCTTGTTTATAAGAGAGCGCTTCCTCTTTGATATCAGAAACCTGCATCTCGTGTTCGATCGACTCTTTGACGTTATGGATCGTTTTTTTGGCGCTTCTAAAAAACTTTGCTACCTCGACCATTGCGCTTGGCAGTTTGTCGGGTCCTAGAAAAAGTATGGCTACGATAATGATGATGAGTATCTCAGTAAAACCTAAACCGAACATGCAAAACCTTCTTAAAAATAAATGTTCGAGATTTTAGCCAAACAATAATTAAAGAATCTTCAAACCAGTAAAAAGAGGGCGATCTCGTCTGCTAAGAGATAATCTTTATTGATATATCTCCCCTCGTGTTCAAAGAGTTTTTGCTCTTTTAGGAGAATATCGGCTTGTTTGATTTGTGCGGGCTTTAGAATCTCTTTGGGGACTCCCACAAAAGAGCGTAAACCCAAAAAAACTTTTTCGGTGAGGATATCCTCGTCGCTGAGATATTCCTCTTCGATAGATAACGGATCGCGGATATAATTTTCAATATTTTTATCGGGATAAAACCTCGTATTGCCCCGTTTGCCTACCGCCCCGCTTCCTGCTCCTATGTAGTCTTTGTACTCCCAATAGCCGATATTGTGTCTGCTTTTATAGCTTCCGAAGTTGCTGATTTCGTACTGCTCGAACCCGTGCGAGGCGATTGCCTCAAATAGTTTTGCCGTGTGGGTAAGATCCTCCTGCGACATCGAGGGTTTTTTCTCAAACAACGTATTCTCTTCGATGGTGAGCGCATAGGCGCTGATATGGTTGATAGGCAGAGAAAACGCAATGTGCAGATCGTTTTGCAAAAGCTCTTGCGTATCGCCGTATGCACCGTAGATAATATCGAGAGAGATGTTTGCAAAACCCGCTTCCTTGGCATGTGCGATCGCTTCGATCGCTTTTTCTTTGGTGTGGGCGCGGTTGAGCATCTTCAGTTTGGCATCGTCAAAACTTTGTACGCCGAAACTAATACGGTTGACTCCCAAAGCGTACATGCCATGAAGCCACTCCCGCGTTGCGCTGTTTGGGTTGGCTTCACTCGTGATCTCGGCATCTTCTTGGAGGTAGGGGCACAAAAGGGCAAATAGGGGCGCATAAAGCTTGGGTGCAACAGTTGATGGGGTGCCCCCGCCTATAAACACGGTTTCGATCGAGCGGGGTGCGGCGTGAAACCTCTCAAGCTCAAAGCTCAGTTGGCTAGAGAGTGCCTCCATGTAGGAGGCTTTGAGATGGAATTTGTCGACATACGAGTTAAATGCGCAGTAGTGGCATTTGGAATCACAAAAAGGTATATGGAGGTAAAGAAGCATCGCAACCTATTTCGTGAGTTTTTTAAGCACTTCGATAATCTCGTCCATTTTGTCGCTGATACGACCCACTTCATCCGAAACGTCGCCGACCTCTTGGGCGTTGCGCGTGAGGGCATCGGAGCTGTCTGAAATAGATTGGATAAGCACGTTCGTAGTCGCCGCCGTTTCGGCAAGCGATTTTTGGGTGCGTTCGGCAAGTTTTCTCACCTCGTCGGCTACGACCGCAAATCCGCGTCCGTGTTCCCCTGCGCGTGCTGCTTCGATCGCGGCATTGAGCGCAAGAAGATTGGTTTGATCGGCAATATCGCCGATGGTTGCCAAAATAGCTTTTGTTTCGTTTGCGTTGGCGACAAGGTTTTGGAGATTATGCACCATATCGTTCTCTTTGTGTGAAACCTCTTGGATGCGCTCGACCGTCTGGCTGATCATCTCTTTGAGTTCGATGATAGTGGTACGGGTTATATTGTCTATGGTTTTGTTAAGCTCTTTTGAGGACTCGAGAATATGGTTTTTCGATTCTTCGTTTTGGTGTTGCATCCCTTGAAGCGACGCACCCAAAAGATTGATATTCTCGAGTAATTCCGCCATTTTTGCTTCTACCGTGATCTTGCTTCGTGCATTAAATTTCCCCTCGGCAAAGTTTTGGAGCGTAGCAATGGCATTATCGAGATTTTTTTCGGCATTATCGAGCATATTGTTCATGCTGTTGCGCAAAACGTGCACGTAAGGGGTTTTGGAATCGGCTTCGATGCGGCAGGAGTAGTGTCCTTTGGAAACCTTGTCGGCCAAAAGCACCATCTCCCCAGCCACCCGAGTATCTTCAAGAACCGATTTTTGGTACTGCGTTACAACGTGGGAGAGGCTCTCTTGCAGAGGCTCTTTGAAGTTTTCGTCAAGCACGATTTTATTGCGCTGAAAACTGATCATCTCATCGAGTTGCTGCAGCGTATCGTCGATAAATTTGGAACGTTTCGTGCGGTTTTTCGATTGCAGGTACATAGCCGTCGCATAAAGAAGTACGGCGAGTGCGATGTGTACGATCACCGATTCAAAAATAAAAAAAGAGCCCAAGAGAAGCAAAAAAAGTGCGCTGATAATCAAGTTTTTTTGTGTCGTATTCATATTTGATCCCTATTTTAACGTTTTATAAAGCGTTACGGCTTCTTCGATTTCGCGTGCGGAGGGCTTGCGTCTGCAAGACATATAAAAAGTAGCGCCGCTTTGAGGGTCTTTCATAGGAAAAATAGTCGCATAGACCCAATAATACCCGCCGTCTTTGGTTTTGTTTTTAACATACCCCGACCAGATTTTGCCATTTTTTATCGTCGTCCACAAATCTTTAAACGCCGCCTTTGGCATGTCGGGATGGCGCACGATGTTGTGCGGCTGCCCCACCAGCTCTTCGATCGTATATCCTGCTATTTTGCAAAAATCATCGTTGGCAAAACGGATGATCCCCTTTTCGTCCGTTTGCGAGACTAAAAAGTCGTCGCTTCTTAATACGTATTCCCCCATTGTTCCCTCTTTGTATATAAAACATTCTTTTAGAATATAGAAGACTATCAGAATTTTTTGTTATTTGGTAGCTATTTTTTGCACCTTGAAAATCAAGGAGCATAGAACGTTCCAAAAATGGAGATGCTAAAGAAAAAACAACCTTTGGAATGCGCTATGAATTAGATTCATTTAATCAGATTTTGAGTACAATTGCACCAATTATATTTAGGTGAGTTGATGCATAAAAAAGATTTATATCGTCCAAACGTAGCGATGATACTCGTATCCCATGAATATCCTCAAAAAAAAGAGCTTTTTATCGCTCAGAGAAACGATCTGCTCGATATTTGGCAATTCCCTCAAGGCGGAATAGACGAGGGTGAGGAGATCAAAGAGGCGATGTTTCGTGAGCTCGAAGAGGAGATAGGCACGTGTGAAGCGAGTATTCTTTGCGAATATCCCGAGTGGGTTTCTTACGATTTCCCCGAAAAGATAGCCAAAAAGATGAAACCTTACAAAGGGCAGAGACAAAAATATTTTTTATTGAAACTCAACGAAAATGCGAAAATAGCTCTCGATACCGCACACCCCGAATTTGTAGATTACAAATTCGTCGGCGTGGACGAGGTTTTGGAGTATACGGCGCATTTTAAAAAACCTGTATATGAACAAGTGATATCTTATTTTAAACAAGAGGGTTATCTCTAAGGTGAAAACATCATGCTAATAGTACAAAAATTCGGCGGAACAAGCGTAGGTGATCTAGAACGTATCCAAAATGTAGCAAATCGTGTCTCGAAAACAAAAAAAGAGGGGCATGACGTCGTGGTAGTCGTTTCGGCGATGAGCGGCGAGACGAACAAGCTTATCGGTTATGCGGAACATTATTCGAAGAACCCTGCACGTGCGGAACTTGATATGCTCCTTAGTTCGGGCGAACGCGTTACGGCGGCACTTTTGGCGATCGCACTCAACGAGATGGGATTTTCCGCCGTTTCGATGAGCGGAAGAAAAGCGGGGATCGTAACCGATTCGCTCCACACAAAAGCGCGTATCGAAGAGATCGATCCATCTGCGATGCATGCAAGTCTCAAAGAGGGGAAGATCGTGGTCGTTGCGGGATTTCAAGGGGTGACGAGCGAGGGTAACGTTACGACTCTAGGACGCGGCGGAAGCGACCTTTCGGCCGTTGCGATCGCGGGTGCGCTCAAAGCGGATCTATGCGAGATATATACAGACGTAAGCGGTATCTTTACTACCGATCCGCGTATCGTACCAAAAGCGAAAAAGCTCGATAAAATCTCGTATGATGAGATGCTCGAACTCGCCAGCCTCGGAGCAAAAGTGCTTCAAAACCGTTCGGTAGAACTGGCAAAAAAATTGAACGTAAACTTAGTAACAAGAACAAGCTTCACGGATGAAGAGGGAACTTTAATAACGAAGGAAGAAAATATTATGGAAAAACCATTAGTAAGCGGTATAGCACTCGACAAAAACCAAGCACGCATCTCTTTGATGGGCGTTAAAGACAGACCCGGAATCGCTTCGGAGATATTTAACAAATTGGCAAAAGCAGGCGTAAACATCGACATGATTATCCAAAACGTGGGGCACGATGGCTCTACGAATATCGATTTTACGGTACCTCTTGGGGATCTTCACGATGCAAAATCGGTAGTAGATACGTTTATCCAAAGCGGTGATATTAAAGACGATTCTTACAACGACAGTATCTGTAAGGTATCGATCGTGGGCGTAGGTATGAAATCGCATACGGGCGTTGCGGCAAAAGCGTTTACGGCTATGGCTAACGAAAATATCAATATCAGCATGATCTCCACTTCGGAGATCAAAGTTTCTATGGTGATCGATGAGAAATATGCAGAGCTTGCGGTGCGCAGCCTGCACGATGCATACGAGCTAGACAAGTAGCCGTATGCAAGATTTTGCACAGTGGAGCTTAGACGCCATCCGAAGTGAGGAGGGGAGTTTAAGCTGGCTTGAGGAGCAACGCTTTGACTGGACCACTGCTACGGCTCAGGCGCTAGAGCAGATACTCGCAGGCAAAACGATCATACTCATTACCGACAAGCCTAGAAAATGGCTTGAGACCTACATTTTAAGCAATCTCAATACGGCTACGCAGGAGCGCCCGCTTTTGCCTATCGTGAGTATCGACAGTATTTATCTTCATTACGATAACGTCGGCAGCGGCGAGATGATCGACATCGTCGACGATATGATTTCGCTCTCGTATAAAGAGGACTATTTTTTTTGGTACATAGGCAAAGGGGACGATAAGCGCTCCGATATTGCCAAACGCAGAGACAACAGCTACTTTTGGATATTTGACGAGAATTTTCATAACTCTTTTATGCTCAAGTCTTACGATACCCATCTTGACGTAAAACTGCTACAGCTTTTTAGACTTTTTAACTCTTCGCTCAATGCCGCGATGTTTGGGGAAGTCGATGTCGGCGTATGATGCAACGAAGTCCCATATTATTATCTCTTCGAATATCGAAGAGGAATATGAGCGTTTAAAAGAGAATCTTTCCCCTGCACGCGTGGTGGGGTTCGTGAATGAAAAATTTCTTATAGAAGACGCCAAAGCAGCTATTGCAGAAGCCTACATCAGCGAATCGGAAACGAAATATATTGTTTTGGGTTCCTACGAATTTAACACCGTCTCTCAAAATGCTCTTTTAAAAGTGCTTGAAGAACCCCCGAGAAATATCGAGTTTATTATTATATCCCCTACGAAATCGGGTCTTTTGCCTACGGTTCGCTCCCGTTTGCCCGTACGTAAAGGGCACATAACCCACGAGGTAGAGCCGCTTGAACTAAGCCTTGCAAAACTCGGATATAAAGAGATTTTCGGATTTTTAAAAGAGCATGCCAGAATCCAAAGAAGCGAAGCGCAATCGCTTTTAGAAGCGCTTTATTACCGCGCAACAGTTGTGGATAAGCTGATCCTCTCCGCAAGACAGTTGGAGAATTTCGATAAGGGATACAGGCTTTTAGAATTAAATGCACGACCCCAAAGTGTTTTTACGATGCTATTGATGGGATTTGTAAGCGAGGCAAAAAATGCAGGTTGAAAAACTTAACGACAGGGTCGACATCGTACGTTATCTCAAGGAACTCGGGGTCGATAGCGGCGGCGTTGCGATCATGGCGGCAAAAGCGCGCCATCATATCCTTTTTATCCGTTCCCTTCACGTCGGAGCGGCAAATATTTTAAAACAGGACGCTCTCTCTATCGGAGCCGACCTCGCCGTACCGCGAGGCACCGTAATCGCGGCAACCAAAGAGGTTGATTGTATTTTAATCGCAACTCAGAGGCAGTTGGAACTTTTGAGCAAAAAGGAAGCGGCACAACCGTTTGGGCTTAAAGAGGTTGCCAAAGAGTTTGCGAAGATAGCTTCGGGCAAAAAACCTTGGCATGTAGAGCTGATGGGGGTGCTCAATGCAAACGACGACAGTTTTTTTGCCGCAAGCAGATTTAGCGAAAAAAATGCGCTTGAAAAACTCCACGGCATGATAGAAGAGGGTGCCGACATAATTGATATCGGCGGGGTTTCCTCGCGACCGAACTCCCTTTACGTGGGTGAAGATGAGGAACTGGAGAGACTTCGTGATATACTTGAAGTGATCCGCACGCACCGTTTGCACGAGAAGGTGCGTTTTAGCCTTGACAGCTACGCGCCCAAGGTGATCGAATATGCTCTAGATTGCGGCTTTAGCATCGTCAACGACATCACGGGTTTAGAGAACGACGAGGTGTGTAAACTTTGCGCGCGCTACGGTGCAACGGCGGTGATTATGCATATGCAAGGCTCCCCGCAAACAATGCAGGTCGACCCCGTGTATACGAATATATTGAGCGATATCGGCGATTTTTTTGCCCGAAGGATCGAAAAAGCGGAATCGTTCGGGGTCAAAGATATCGTGCTTGATGTGGGTATCGGATTCGGTAAAACTTTAGAACACAATTTGATGCTGCTTGGGCATCATGAACATTTTATCCGTTTTAACAAACCTCTTTTGGTAGGGGCTTCGAGAAAATCGATGATCAATGCAATCGTGCCTTCTCGCATCGAAGAGCGTTTGCCTGGAACTTTGGCGATCCACCTTGAAGCGGTGCGCAACGGTGCTTCGATTATCCGTGCGCACGACGTCAAAGAGCATTACCAAGCATTGCAGGTGCAAAAAGCAATCCATTCTATTTAGGAGAAACCCATGAAATTTCCGAGCATCGGCGATATAGCAACCAAAGTAGTGGTCACGGTCGATATCGATGCGCAGGTTTCCGAAGCGGTCGATATCATTTTTACGAGCCGCCACCGAACCGCATTGGTACCTTATAAGGGGGAGTATTTTATCTTCGGAGCTTCGGATATCCTTTTGCTGGTAACGAAAAATATCGATTTGAGCACGCCTCTTAAAAACCTGCATCTAACCAAAATACCCACTATTTTAAAGCATAAAAACGTGCTTGATACCCTAGATATGATTAACGGAAGCATCGAATATATTGCCGTGGTCAACGATGACAACTCCCTTTACGGTATCGTTACCCATACCGACATCACCAATAATATCGATCCCGAAACGCTTATGGAAAACTACCGTTTGCAAGATTTTTTGAAACTCGGCAGACGGATGAAATGGGTCAGCAAGGAGATTATCACCTCCGAACTTTTGGAAGATATCGCCATGAACTCTTTCGATAATGCAATTATCGTCGAAGATTTGCGCCCGATCGGCATTATTACCACCAAAGACGTCATGCGTCTTGTCAAAGAACAAGCCGATCTCTCTTTGCCCATCGAGCATTATATGTCGCACCCCGTCGAGACGATCCATAAGGATTGCTCTATTAAAGAGGCGCTGGAATTTATCCATAATAAAAGCTACAAGCGAGTGGTGGTCGTGGGGAGTGACGGGAGGCTTACGGGGGTTATTACCCAAAAAGAGCTGATTTCGCTTACCTATTCGCGCTGGGCTGTTTTGATGAAAGAGTACCAACGGGAGTTAAGCGTGATGAACTCTACGCTTGAGAGCAAAGCAAAAGAGTTTGAACTCAAAGCTTCGCTCGATTCTTTGACGGGACTCTATAACCGTTCAAAGTTTAGCGAACTCTATAACCTTTCGTATAAAACGATGCTTTCGCGCGGTACGACAATGAGTCTGGCGATGCTCGACATAGACCATTTTAAGAAGATCAACGATACCTACGGGCACAATACGGGGGATACGATCCTTTGCAGCGTAGCCAAAACGATTACCGATACGTTGCGTAACATAGATATAGTATCTCGCTGGGGCGGAGAGGAGTTTGTGGTACTCTTGCCTACGGCGGGGTTGTCTCAAGGGAAGATGATAGCCGAGAAACTTCGAAAAGAGATAGAGGGCTTGGCATGTGAACCTCGGGTGAGCGTAAGTATCGGGGTATGTGAAGTGCGCAGAGGCGAAGCGATGCTTCAGGCGATCGAGAGAGCCGACAAAGCACTCTATTTGGCAAAACATTGCGGCAGAAATCTCGTGAAATGCGAGGATGATTCTTTGTAAAGAAGCCGCATGCCAAGGTTTGGCATGGGTTTTTAGATCATAATCCCTTTGATGGTAAAAAAGAGCAATGCGGCCAATATAGCGGCGGCAGGAACCGTAATGATCCACGCGGCAACTATTTTTTTCACCGCATCGCGTTTGACAAACTCTACTTTTTCCGCGTTTTTGATATTTTTCTTTGCGTTTTTGATAATTTTTTCTTCTACAGAAATGAGTTTGAAAAGCTCCACGATGCGCTCGTAGTCCTCTTTTGTTTTAAACTCTTTGTTTTGGAGGGCATTGAGCTCTCTATTGTAGGCATTGAGATTTTTCTTCTCGTCCATAATCGCCAGTTTCGTGGTCAGTAAAACCTCTTTATCATCGGTTAAATGGAGCCATTCGCGCAGGAAACCGACGCCAAATACTCCCCCTATGGCGATATGGGTAGAACTGACGGGAAGTCCGAGTTGTGACGCGACGATCACGGTAATAGAAGCCGCCATAGCGATAGAAAATGCACGCATCTGATCGAGTTCGGTGATCTCATCGCCCACCGTTTTGATAAGTTTGGGACCATAAAGGGCAAGTCCCAAAGCGATCCCGAGTGCACCGATCGTCATGACCCAAAAAGGGATATCCGCTTTAGAGGAGATACCGCCGTTTACGATAGCATCGTTGATCGCCGCCAAAGGACCGATAGCGTTGGCAACGTCGTTTGCACCGTGTGCAAAACTTAAAAGCGCGGCGGCAAATATAAGCGGTATCGTAAAAAGCTTATTCACGGAATTACGTGTATTTTGGAGTGCTAGGGCAGTTTTTTCGAGTCTCTTTTTAAGACTTACATAAACGACGATACCGACGATAAGACCAAGCGTGCTTGCTACGAAAAACGAAGGTTTTTCGACAATATCCAAAGAGACGAGCGGCAGGTGGTTAAGCAGTTCTAGAATTTTTGACCAGATCTGTTTAAGACCTTTGAGAATTATGTAGGTTACAAAAGCCCATGCCATAATTGCGACGAAGATCGGTACCCAGTATTTCGCCGCATCGACTTTGTCTTCTTTAAAAACGATCGACTTTTTGATCGCATATAAAAAAAGTGCGGCAATCGCTCCCCCTAGAACGGGAGAGATCACCCACGAAGCGACTATCTGACCCATCGTTCCCCACGAGACAATGCTAAATCCCGCTGCCGCGATCCCCGCTCCCATAACCGCACCTACGATCGAGTGGGTGGTAGAGACGGGTGCTTTCATCATGGTAGCGAAATTCAGCCACAGCGCCGCCGCCAAAAGCGCCGCCATCATCGCCCAAATAAAGGGATCGGGATTCCCCTCAAATGCGGAGATGTCGATGATCCCCCCTTTGATGGTTTTAACAACTTCGCCGCCGGCTATAAGGGCACCCGCAGCCTCAAAAATCGCGGCTATAATGATTGCCGTCGTAAGGGTAAGCGCTTTGGAACCCACTGCGGGACCGACGTTGTTTGCAACATCGTTTGCACCGATATTCATCGCCATGTAGGCACCTATAAGTGCCGCTATTGCTAAAAACATATTGTTGGAGATGCCGCCGTTGCTTAAAAAGCTGTAGGTAAGAACGCCTATCATAAAAAAGAGAGCAAATCCCAGACGAGTGAAGTCGGTACTGTTCTTTTTTAGAGCCTCTTTTTCAAGTTTTTTAATTGTCCTTATTTCCATAAATACTCCGCGCTTGGAAAAGTTTTCGAAATTATATCTTGCCCATTGTTAGAGGGAGATTATAGACTCTAAAGAGCTTTTACGCCTTGTGAAGTTCGTATTTCGTATACACCTCTATGGCTTCTTCGGAATTGGAGGTGCTTAGCACTTCACGTAAGAGTTTTGCCGCTTCTTTGCGGGTTCCGCCCGCTTCTCCCATTGCGTAAATCTCTGCGAGGGTGATCTTTGCACTTGCCTCTCCCGCCTCTGCCGCAGGACGTAAAAACGAGACAGCTTTTTCAAAATCTTGCGGTACTCCCATTGCGTTTGCATAGGCAAAGCCGGCACTAACTTGAGCGGGAACGATTCCCGCCTCGGCAGCAATCGTATAAAAATGTGTCGATTTTTTAAAATCTCTCTCTACCCCTTGACCGTTGTAGTGAAGTACCCCGAGTGCAAAAGCACAACGCGGACTTGTCTCTTCTTGGATAAAAAACTCGTACGCCTCGGAGTATTTTTTTGCTTCGTATGCGTTCATGCCGGCATTGTAGTAATCGATCGCCATGTTAGTTCTTTAAGGTTGCTTTGATGATCTCTTGGCGCTCAAGGGGTCTATCGCCGCCGCTGCGTCCCGTTGTTCTTACGGATGCGAGTTTTTTGAGGGTCTCAATCGATTCTCTTGAGGCGATCTGCCCGAAGATAGTGTGGTGGCCATTAAGCCACGGTGTGGGAGTTACGGTGATAAAGAACTGACTTGCGTTGGTGTGGGGACCTGAATTTGCCATTGCTAGCATCCCCGCTTTTTCAAAAGTTTTATCTTTAAACTCGTCTTTAAAATCTTTTTTCCATATACTCTCTCCTCCCATGCCGCTTTCGGTCGGGTCTCCCCCTTGGATCATAAAACCTTGGATAATTCTGTGAAAAGCGATACCGTCGTAGTAGCCGTTTTTGACGTGGGAGGTGAAATTTTCAACCGCCAAAGGGGCAACATCGGGGAAAAGTTCAAGCTCGATTTTCCCTTGCGTCGTTTCCAACACAACGCGCGGATTGCTCTCTGAAGCGTTGGCATGTAGGCCTAAAAACAATACAATTGCAAGAATGATTTTTTTCATTTGTCCTCTTTTTTTTCAAAATCTAAACATACCGAATTGATACAGTAGCGAAGCCCGCTTGGAGCAGGACCGTCGGGAAATACATGCCCTAGATGCGCGTCGCAGTTGGCGCAGCGTACCTCTATGCGGATCATGCCGTGGCTTGTGTCTCTCACTTCGCGTAAAGCGCCGGGGATAGATTCGTAATAGCTCGGCCAACCTGTTCCCGAATCGAATTTAGTATCGGAACTAAACAACGGTGCATCGCAGCAGATGCATTTGTACAGCCCCTTCTCTTTATGAGGGTAGTACTTGCCGCTAAAGGGGGGTTCGGTTCCGTGTTCGCGGCATACGTGATACGCTTGTGGGCTTAGGATCTCTTTATACTCAAGATCGCTCATCTTTGGTTTCATATTTTTCCTTTAGTGTTTCTATGGCTTGGCTCGATTCTTCATAAATCGCATAAAGGGTGTCTGTTGCAAGATTTTGTGCATACTCTATCTGCCCTTTGTGTGCTTGTTCTATATCAAGCATAATGACAAACTTGGCATGTAAACCGCTGATCTGCTCGTATGTTGCAAGCAAAAGGGAATCAAGTTCTTGGTCAAGCAAACTTTTGGAACTATCCAATAAGATCGCTTTATCTTTTATAAAGCCATCAAGGTCTTCATATAAATTTTCCTTTGTTAAAGGATTGCAAATGACTAAAATATCTCGGGCTTTGTGTGTTTGCAGAAGCTTTTGAATAATTTGGAGCGCCTTGGCATGTTCGTTGGCATGTTTGAAAACCACCTTTTTTTCCAAAGAAACAAAGTTGTGGCGCAGCTCAAAATCGGGAGCAGGGATATCTTGGTTGGTGACAAGCAAAAGGGTGTGTTTTTTTTGCATAAGCCGCACGTACTCTAAAAACTCGTTGCATAAAAGCTCCGAATCGTCGCAGATAAGATAATCGGCTATTTTTTTGGATCTGCTTAAAAGTTTGGGATCGATAACGACTTGCTCATCCAAAAGGGGTTTATTTAGTGCTTGGAGATGTTTATTGACAATCTCCATCGGCGTGAGAATTTGAATGGAGACGGGATTGACCTCTATGATGGCATGTTCGATAAGAGCCAGAAGCTTTTGTTTGAGGATATCGCATGCAATCCTCGTAGGTTCTATAATAGTGATCTGCTTTTTTGGGTTTTCAAGTTTTTCTACGAGTGCTTTAAGGAGAAGTACATTCGTTTTGCCGCAGCCTGTTTTTGCGCAAAGGGTTTGATGCCCCTTTGTTTTTGCGTCGATAAACTCCCTTTGTCCTTGGGTGCAGATTGCAAGTTTGCCTTGGGTGTCAAAAAGTGCGTATTGGATAAAAAGGTTCCCTATGATTTTCTCAAGATCAAGAAGAGGGTGGAGTGTATGTGAATCAAGGGCAAACTTTTCTATGATCTCCTCTTGGGTGGAATCGTTGAAGATAACCCTGTGTTTTGGAAGCAGTTCTTTAAACGAATCGTTAAGGTGCTCATACTGAGGAGTATCGAGGTTTTCCATCAATAAAAAGTTGGAGATGGCAAGCTCGTCGGTATGTGTGAGTTCTTTATACTTTTGTATAAGAAATTCATGGACCGATTCAAAAGCGAGATTGTCTTTTGAAGAGTGTTCGTTGGTGGCTTTTTCTATAGTCGCATTTTTGAGGTCGTCGTAAGACCAATCTTTGTGTTCAAATAAAAAGATCCCTTTGTAAGGGTGGAAAAGTACGAGAGGGATAGTTTTTTTTAGGTTGTGATGGTAGATTGTTTTGTTGTGAAAAAGGTAAAGATCATGCTCTTGCGCTATTTTTTTTATTTTTTTTATTAAAACCGAATCGGGCGTTTGTAAAACAGTTTTATGGGTTTGAAAAAATGAGGTGAGGAAAGAAAAATTCATAATATGAAGAGATTAGTTTGTCGTATGATACGACAAACTAAAAGCATTATTTGCCAGCGGCAACACGGTCTTTAAGACCTTTTCCGGCTTTAAATTTAGGAACCATTTTGTCTTTTGTAGTATAAGATTTGTCTGTCCCCGGAACTTTTCCGCTTTTACCTTTTTGTAATGAAGCTTCAAAGCTACCGAAACCAACGAGAGAAACATCCTCTTTTTTGATTAAAGCTTGTGTTACAGCTTCAGTAAAGGCTTTGATTGCTGCTTCAGCTTCTACTTTAGTTTTATACCCGCCGCATGCTTGTACTAATTCAACGAATTGAGCTTTGTTCATATATCGACCCTTGGATGAAATTATTCCGAAACTATTTTAAATCCCCGATAAACCCGAGGTTTCAAATAATTCAGCTGAAGATACTTTATAGTTTATTTCCTTAAATATTTCTTCGTTTTAGCAAAAAATGTTGTTAAATGAGAAAAATTTGTTTGCTTGATCCCTTTTTTTGCACTCTTAAAGATGTTTTCAAGGTGTAGCGATACCTTTTGATGCAGCAATAGATGGGAGATTCTTTTGAGCCTTTCGTATTTTTGTTTGTTGGCATGGATAGATAAAAAGACATCTTCAAGCCCCTCTCTCTCTTTTTTTGTCAATGTTCCGCTCATCGTCTAGTCCTTGAGATTATTTATTTTTCTAACGGCTCTGATGATCTCATCATCATCCAATTGTCCAAGCATTTTCATCACTGCACTCGCAGCTTGGGGCTTTGCGCGACCGAGTTTCCAATCTTGGTATGTGCGCATAGATATCCCTAGCTGATTTGCCATCTCTTGAAGAGATATTTTTTTCCCATTATTTTTTGATTCTAATGAGTTGTGCAGGATATTAAACAGGTCTTGAATTTGCATAGAAAGATTGTACAGATTATATACTTAAATATACATTTTATTATAAAAAAACATATAAAAATTGTATTTAAAATATTTTATTTAGTATGATTTATACTTAAAAATTTATATAAATTAATTAAAAATGTATATAGTATACGGTTTTCCGTGTGTATATAAATAAAAAAAAAGCCGCTCGGGTATCAAAAGATGCACCGAAGGGCTTAAGAGGAAGTCAAGGGGCTAAAATCGGAGAATTTTGTTGGTCGGATGAAGTTTTACGTACTCTTCGGTAATTTCGAGGTAGAAAGGCTGGTAGCTTTTTTCTTCCGTTTTGAAAATCATTTCGTGTTTGTCATCGATCGTAAAGATGATCGTGTTAAGCCCTTTAAAGGGTTGTGAGATTGCAATTTGAGAAGTTTTGACCGAGCTTTTAATGGCATCTTGCTCTTGTTTTAGCAGAGCAATCTTTTGTTTAATCGTTGCAGCATCTCCTCGTTTATTGCGCAGCGTCTCTTCGAGTTCCTCTTTGAGCACTTCGATATCACGCATAATATATTCGAGCCTTTTGGTAATAACGGGGATATCTTGGTAGTTGATTTTAAAGAGATTGTTCTCTCCGTTGACGTTTTTAATGCTGATGGAGTGGGAGGCATACACTTTAAGGTTGCTTTTGACATTGCCTATAACAACGTCTTGCGCATAGATGGTTCCGTTGAGACACGATTCGATCTCGACGTTTGTGGCATGTACTTCACCCCCCTCTAAGAGGGCAATTTTTGCACTATGGCAGCGAAGTTTTCCTTTGTGCCTGTTAATATTGGCATATTTTGCAAATTGGGTCGAATCCTGATGGGTTGCACCGAGGATGTAAAGGTTGACCGCTTCAAGGATACTTTTTGCTCCCACATGCCCGTTGACGTGGATCGTCTCGGAGATCAGTTCGACCCCCTCTCCGATACTGTCTTTGGTGGTGTCGGTTTGGGATATATGCACCTCGATATTGTTGTCCTCCTCTTTTGCGAGGGCATTTTGAACGCGTGAAAGTTTTTGTATGTTTATTTTGTTGCTTATTTTGAGAAGATTGTTCTCAAAGCTTACGTACCCCTTGAGTTTGCTTCGGTAGAGCTTTTTGTCGTTATTCTCTTCTATATAGATAGTATCGTTGTCGATATCCGCTTTAAAGTCGCTGAGGTTTGTGTAGTGGTCGTTGTCGATCCTTTGTCCGTAGGCGTTGAAGCCGTTTTTACCGTATTTGGGCTTTTTGTATTCGACCAATATTTCGTTCTCCTCCACCTCTATGATCTGATGGCGATTCTCTCTTTCTAAAAACCAGTAGATCACTTTTCCCTGTTTGGACATTTCGGGTTCGACCCCATCAAAGAGAGCAATTTTTACGTTTTTGTTGAATTTCTCGGCATAGATATATTTGGTAAGCACTTTGAGATTGTTCTTCATAGTGGTATCAAAAAGATGGATAAGCATACGGTGCTGCGCTTTGATTTTGTTGAGTTCTTTATACAGAAGCATAAGGATCTCTTTGGGCTGGTGGGTCTTGTAAGGGATTTTCGATTCGCTGCTTAAAATGAGTTTGGGGTGGGTCGTAAATTCATCAAATTCTATTTTGTAAAGAAGATCGAGTTTGCACTCCGTTTTTTGGGTGATAGTTATGGTATAGATTTGTTGGAACTCCACATGTTCGTTGAGGAGGCGCGCTTCATCGTATTCGGCGGCACTGCCGTAAAATTTGTTGAAATTTTGATCGTGCACCGTTTTAATAAATGTTTCAACGCGATCGATCGTAAAATCGCACTCGGCACTCGGTAAAAAATTTTCCGCCGCATAATCACTTAATGCTTCGGATATATTTTTCGTGCGTACGACGGCTTGGAGTATCGGTTCTGCCATCTCTGCCTCAATGCGCCAAAAGGTCGCTGTAATCGTATTTTGAAAAATCAAGATAGATGCGACCGTTTTGTTGGAGGATTCTCACGTCGTTGTTAAGAGCGCTTAAAAATCTTTTTTTTATCATTTTTCTCTCATAAGATTTGAGATCCAAACTTTTGAGATAGGGTGAAAGCTCCACGAATTTGGGCTGATCCGATTTAATCGGAGGTGTTTTCTCTTCAATGCTGAGCTCCTCTATATCCTCGGCGTAGGTGTGGGAGAGGGCATGAAGAGAGTTTTGTTGCTTCTCTAAAGTGATTTTTTTATTGATAAGCTCTAAAATATTTTTAAGCTGCTCGTCTTTGAGGGCATAGAGTTTTTCAATTTTGTCTCTCTCCTCGCGCAACATCTGCTCTTTGTCGTTGATAAGTTTGTCGATTTTGGCTTCAAGCTCTACAATTTTTGCTTTGAGATGTTTGTTTTCCCGTTGGTAAAGCCCTAACACGGTTGCAACCGTCGGTTTCGTGCTTTGCGGAACTTGGGGCTGCGGCGTCGTTTGAGGAGTATGGGTCGTTTGCGTACGATCTTCGTGTATCTCTTGGTGTTTTTGCGCATCTACCGAACGTTTTGTTACTATGAGGTAGGTAGTTCCGTTTTCGATGATGTAGTTGAGCTTTTTCGCTTTGAGCTTAGAATGGATCATCTCTTTGGACATTTTAAAATATTTTGAATACTCATCAACCGTAAGTCGCATCGTTTTCCTTTAAATGATTGAATTGAAATTGATATTGGGAGGATTGATAATGCCTGCTTTTCTCAGCCAAACCAAAACCCCTTTTTTTTCATTCCCGTGTTTGTCGAGAAACACATAAGGCGCGGAGTGTTTAAACTCTCTTTCCGCCAAGAGCGTATTGAAATCTTTGTAGATATTTAAAAAGTTTTTAAAACTTTTATACGCTTCTTCTGAGACCATTACGGTCGAGATCGTGTAGTTTTTAAACTCAAGGTAGCGCGCACAATCGTTAAGACCCTCGCCGATATAGTTTTTGTTGCCCAATATATCGGTAAATTCATACACCTGCCCCGTATGCACCGCAATGCGGATCCCTTCAAAATAGGGATACTTTTTTGCTATATGTTCCGAAAAATGGTTGAAACTAAGCCCTAAAACCGTTCCGTAACCTTTGAGTCTTGGATTTAAAATACAAAAAAAACCGTCACCCGTGGAGATGAAGCCAAGAATAAGTTTGCTCAAAGGCATGTTGGAGTTGACAAGCATTTTATTGATCATCATAGTGTAGCTTTTTGTCAAAAAATTGATAATCTCCAACTGTTGGATCGAATCTAATTTGGAAAAGTTAATAATATCGATGAGTATGATGTCGGTTATCCACTCGGTGCCCTGTTTTTTAGACATTTTGCCTCTATGCGTTTGTGTATCTCGTGATAAAGCCTTATTTTAGCATAATTTGTTTTTTAAACGATTTTTATTTCTCTAAAAAACGGGAAAAAAGTTCTTTTAAAAGAATGGTGGATTATAATTTTGGAATCATAACTTAGCAAGGAAGAGAAATGAGTAAAGGCATATTAGATATAGTAAAACCGGGCGTGTTATTCGGCGATGACGTCTTAAAAGTGTACGCGGCTGCAAAAGAGGTTGGATTTGCGATCCCTGCGGTGAATGTTGTAGGAACCGACTCTATCAACGGCGTGCTTGAAGCGGCTGCAAAAGTGAAATCCCCCGTCATTATTCAATTTAGCAACGGCGGTGCGGCGTATTATGCAGGAAAAGGTCTTAGCAACGAGAATGAAAAAGCGGCTATTGCGGGTGCGATCAGCGGAGCGATCCATGTGCATATGATGGCAGAGGCGTACGGCATTCCCGTTATATTGCATACCGATCATGCGGCTAAAAAACTTCTTCCTTGGATCGATGCGCTTTTAGATGCGGGCGAGGCTCACTATAAAACGCACGGCAAACCGCTTTTTTCTTCCCATATGCTCGATCTTTCCGAAGAAACTTTAGAGGAAAATATCGCAATCAGTAAAAAATATTTGGAACGTATGCATAAAATCGGCATGAGCATCGAGATAGAACTCGGCGTCACGGGCGGTGAAGAGGACGGCGTAGATAATACGGGCGTCGATAATGCACTTTTATATACACAGCCCGAAGACGTAGCGTATGCGTATGAGGAGTTGAGCCAAATCTCTCCGAATTTCACCATCGCCGCATCGTTTGGAAACGTACACGGGGTGTATAAACCGGGGAACGTCGTGCTTACTCCGAAGATTTTGGATAACTCCCAAAAATACATTCAAGAGAAATATAAGACGGCATCCAAACCGGTAAACTTCGTATTCCACGGAGGATCGGGGTCAACCCAAGAGGAGATTCGCGAGGCGATCAGCTACGGGGTTATCAAAATGAACATCGATACCGATACGCAGTGGGCGACATGGGTAGGGGTGAAAGACTACTATGAAAAATACAAAGGGTATCTGCAAGGGCAAATCGGAAACCCCGAGGGGGAAGATAAGCCGAATAAAAAATATTACGATCCTAGAAAATGGCTCCGTGCAGGGCAAGAAACGCTTGTGGCTCGCGTAGTCGGCGCATTCGAGGATCTCAACGCACTTAATCGAAACTAAAAAGGTTATGGCATGTAGAATAGGCTACATGCCATGATTTAGCGTAAACTCGTATAAATATCCTCGATAGAACTCAGATGCGGGTATTTGAGGTAATACGCCTCTAAGAGTCGATTGAGGCGGTTTTGGTTGAACCTCCAAAAACGTTCTTTGTCGAAATCTTCGCGTGAATGCATTAAGGTGAAGAGTTTTTTTGCGTCTAGCCGGGGACCGTTTTTGCAGATCGTATCGAGCATAAGAGCGAGAAGCTCCTCTTGCGATTGCGGCGTGGTGTCATCGTCGGCAAGTTGTTTATTGGGTAGAAACACGTAAATTTTCCAAATACTCACACTTAGCAAGGCTAAAAAAAAGAGCAGCATCCAAGTAGATGTTTCAAGCTGCATATATCCCTCCCTCGTTTTTCTTAATCATAGGGAATCTCTCATAATATTTTGGTTAAAATACCTTTTTTTAGAGGAAAGAAATGAACGATAAAGTTTTTACGAAACCGATTAAAAAACAGTTTGAGTTTGACGAAGAGGTTGCGGCCGTTTTTGATGATATGCTGCAACGCAGCGTCCCCTTTTATGAAGAGTCGCAAAAAATAGCAGAATTTTTTATTCTTAAAAAACTTCAAGAGGGGGGAGTTCTCTATGATCTAGGATGCTCCACCGCTACGTTTTTGATCCGATTGCAAAGAAAGCTAAAAAACGATGCCCTGCTTATAGGGCTTGATAATTCCGAAGCGATGCTTGAACATGCACGCAAAAAATGTGAAGCATTCGGCGCCGATATAACGGTGGCATGTGCCGATATTTTAGAGTATGCATACGAACCTGCCGATGTCTTTGTGAGCAACTACACCTTGCAGTTTATACGTCCGCTTGTGCGCGAAGAGCTTGTGAAAAAAATTGCCGAGGCTTTGAAAAAAGAGGGGATTTTTATCTTTAGCGAAAAAGTGATCTCGCACCACTCGAAGCTCAATAAAGAGCTAATAGAGTGTTATTATGATTTCAAAAAGACGCAGGGATACTCGGAGTATGAGATTATGCAAAAAAGGGAAGCTCTTGAGAACGTGCTGGTGCCTTACAGCGAGGGCGAAAATATAAAAATGGCACTTAACTGTGGATTTTCCCATTGCGAGGTGATTTTTCGCTGGGCTAATTTTGCAACGTTCATTGCTATAAAATAGGTCACATGCCAAGATGTCGGCATGTGTAATTACCAGACGTTTCCTTTTGGCTTTTCTTCTCTTCCGGTAAAGGCATCCATCACTTTTCCCGCACCCTCTTTGATCCCCTTGTAGGTTACGATATCGTCTTCACCACATTTTTTGTGGTAATACCCCTGCATATCGTAATACTCTTCGCAGTCGCTGTAGTATTTTGCGGATATACCGTGCTTATTGACGCACCCCGAGAGGAAAAAAAATAAAAAAAGGAAAAAAATAGGCGTTTTCATAGGGAAATTATACCTAAACTTTAAAGCTTTCTTTGGATTTGCAGTAGAGGGTTAAAAAACATCCGTCGCATTTTGGGTTTTTGGCGGTGCAGATATAACGCCCAAAAAGCACCATCCCCTGATGGAGCGCATGAAGATCGGTTTTGAATTTTTTTACCAAAGTCTCTTCGGTCTTGAGCGCGGTGGTATCATCACTGAGACCGAGTCTGTGAGAGACGCGAAAAACGTGGGTGTCAACTGCCATGAGATTGGCACCAGTATACTCGATCATTACGACGTGCGCCGTTTTTTGTCCCACCCCTGCAAGAGTTACGAGATCTTTTTCATTCAAAGGGATCTCTCCGCCGTAGTTCTCGACTACCCTTTTTGCCATCTCTAAGAGATTTTTTGCTTTATTGTTAAAAAACGAACATGTGTTAATAAACGTTTTAAGTTCCTCTATATCGGCTTGAGCGAGTGACTTGGGATCGGGATATCTTTCAAAGAGAGCAGGGGTGATGAGGTTTACCCGTTTATCGGTACATTGTGCCGAAAGTGCTACGGCAACTACCAATTCGTATGCATTTTTATAGTGAAGCTCGGTCACGGCACCGCTGTATTTTTCCAGAAAAAGTTTATGGATCTCTTGTATCTCTTTTTTGGTTGCTTTTTTCATTCGGAAACGACTTTAAAATAAATTATTAAAAACTCTATTTTACCCTATTCTATGTTATAATCAACCCTCAATATTTGTTTTAAGGTGTTGCAAATGGCATTATTTTCGTTTTTTAAAAAAGAAAATTCCGGGGAAACAAACCACGTAAAAACGGTAGATTATAAAGATTATTTCACGAGTGATATGCTTTTTGATATTATCAATTCCAGCAGCGTAATGATGCTCGTATTTTCTAAAAACGACGGATGGATAGGGGCGAATAAGGCGTTTTACGAAACATTCGGATTTGAAAACGTTGCAGATTTTCGGCAAAGACATGAAAGTATCCGTGAGGTGTTTTCGCGCGAGAGTGAAGAGGTGTTTACCGAAGATGACAAAAGCTGGCTCGATTACATTAAAAAATATAAAAAAGAGGGCTACGCGATTGAGATAAAAACGCAAGATGATACCCTTATGCAGATCAGTGCGAAAGTAAAAACTTTTTACAGCTCCCAAGAGTTTTATCTTTTAGAACTTCACGATGTCACCAAATTGCATCAGGCAGAACTTAAAACACAAGAAACGGAAAAATTAAAAACAAAATTTCTTTCTAATATCGGGCACGAATTTAGAACCCCTATGAACGGTATTCTAGGGTTTGTAGAACTTCTTAACCAAACCCATTTGGATACAAAACAGCAAGAATATCTTAAAATGATCAGCCGTTCATCTAAAAATCTTATGTCCAATATCGAAGTGCTTTTGGATCTCTCCCAGTTGCAGGGCGGGCGCCTTAAAGCCGATATCGGACCTGTTTCCCTTTTGGAGGAGATGGAGAAGATTGTATACGAGTTTACCCTTCAAGGCAAAGGAAAAGGTGTTAACGTTCTAACTTTTATAGATCCGAAAATACCAAAAGAGATCCAGTCCGACGGAAAAAAAATCAAGCAGGTGATGGAGTCGCTTATTAAAAATGCGATCAAATTTACAAGCAGAGGCGGTAAGGTGACCATAGAGGTCAAGATGCTTAAACGCCAGATCAACGGAGACTGTACTATATCTTTTAGTGTTAAAGATAACGGTAAGGGGATGGCGCCCGAACAGATAGCGCTTGTTGCAGAGCCTTTTACCGCCGGAAATCAGGCAGATGAGAGATTGGGCGTAGGATTAAGCCTTTCTCACGGAATCGTGAATATTTTGGGGGGAGAGCTTAAAATTCAGAGTCAAGAGGGTGTAGGAAGCACCTTTAGTTTTACCCTCAGCTTTAAAAACTCTCAGGGTCAGTCGTTTAAAATGGCACCGAAAAAACGGGTTAAAGTTCTTTTGCTTGACGGTACGAAGGTGGACGATGCAAATCTGCTCTCGGTCTATTTACGTTCGTTTGCCATCGACGTGGTGAAATCGAATGTTTTAGATGCAAACGTATATGAGGGGATCGATACTCTCTATATCGTGGCGAATCAGGCAGATTCTTCGTGGATGCTTCAGCTTGGAACCTACTCGAAGAAAGCACCCGTGGTGATTTTATTGGATGATGAGGAGAAACTTCAAACGAAGTTAACGCATATTATAGACGATATCGTGCGTAAACCTCTTTTGGCGACATCGGTATCGAAACATCTAAGCAAACTGTATCAAATAAAAGATGATGCTTCTGCGCAAGAGAAACTTCAGCTCAAAGATAGGATTACGGCTCTTGTCGTAGAGGATAATTTGATTAATCAGCGTTTGATCAAGATACTTTTGCAAGAGTACGGCATAGCGGTGCAAACGGCGACAAACGGTAACGAAGCGGTAAGCATGTGTGAACAAGACAACTTCGATATTATTTTTATGGATATAGATATGCCGGAGAAAAACGGTATCATTGCTACGCATGAAATTAAAGAAGGGGGCGGCATAAGCAAACGGATGCCGATCGTAGCACTTACCGCTATGGCGATGGACGGTGACAAAGAGATGCTCATCGGAGAGGGTTTGGATGATTATATTGCAAAGCCTTTGACGAGAGAGAAGTTGGAAAGAATCTTGAATAAATACCTTAAAGTCGCACTTTAGGGCTTGGTATTTAATAATTATTAGTAATATATTATTACAATCTTAAAAATCAAATCGGAATTAGGAATACAAATATGGTAAAAATAGCAAAATCGCTCGTAGCTTCTCTTGTAATAAGTTGTGCAGTTGCTTCGGCGCAAACACTCGTAACGGTCAACGGTACGCCGATAACGCAAAACGACGTGGATAACGCTTTGATGCAAGCGACGCAGGGGCGTTTTAATCAGGTTCCTGCAGAGAAACAAGCAGAGTTTAGAAAACAGGTTTTAGAGCAGTTGATTGCAAAAGAATTAATTTTCGACGATGCAAAAAAGAACGGTATTTTAGACTCAAAAGAGTTTAAAGCGGAATACGAAATCGTTTTGGAAAACATTAAAAAAGAACTTGCAATCCAAGTGTGGCAGCAAAAAGAGCTTCAAAAAGTGGTTGTATCGGAAAAAGAGTTGAAAAACTACTACGACTCCAATAAAGAGGAGTTCCAAGAGAAGGAAAAAGTACATGCACGCCACATCCTCGTTAAATCTGAAGAGGAAGCAAAAGGGGTGATCGCAGAACTTAAATCGCTTCAAGGGGAAAAACTTAAAGGGAAATTTGCAGAGCTTGCTATGGCAAAATCGACATGTCCGAGCGGTCCAAAAGGGGGTGATTTGGGCTATTTTTCTCAAGGGCAAATGGTTCCTGAATTTAACGACAAAGCTTTTGGCATGAGAGTGGGTACTATTACCGACAAACCGGTGCAGACGCAGCACGGGTACCATGTTATTTATTTGGAAGATAAAAAGCCTAGCAGCACTAGAAAATACGATGAAGTGAAGCCTTATATCGAGCAGCGCTTAAAAATGGAAAAATTTAAATCCAATATGCAAGCAAAAATGCAAGAGCTAGAAAAAAAAGCTACAATCAAATAACTTTTCTGCATGCCTAATACACCGATCTCTTCTATGTATCTGGAAGGGAGGAAGTTTTACGTCAAAAGAGACGATTTAATCGACCCTTTTTTGGCGGGAAACAAATACCGCAAACTTTATACGCTTTTACAAACCCCTCCGTCTAAACTCTCAAAAGTGATCTCCTACGGGGGCACGCAATCCAATGCCATGCTTGCCATTGCCGCACTCTGTAAAAAAAAAGGGTGGGAGTTTGTGTACTACACAAAACCTCTCTCTAAGGAACAAAAAGAGCTTTCTTGCGGCAACTATGCACATGCCATAGCTTTGGGATGTGCCACAGAGAGCTAGAGTACGAACTGTATCGCGATTACATAGCCTCTTTAAAAGTTTTGCAAGATCCCTTTACTTTTGTTCTTGATCAAGGGGGAGCCGATCTTAGCGCGCGCGAGGGTATCGAATGTTTGGCACAAGAGATTCGAGAAGCAAATCTCGGTGTCAGATCTTTGGCAACCCCTTCGGGAACGGGAACCACCGCATTGTTCTTGGCATGTGCATTGCCTGAGTATAAAGTCTACACCGCACCATCTATAGGAACAAGCGATTACTTAAAGGAACAAATGGGTGCTTTATGCTCCTCTCTTCCCAAAAATCTCGTGATCTTGGAGATGAAAAAAAAGTACCGTTTCGCCAAGCCCTATAGAGAATTGTATACGATGTACAAGAAACTCTTGGCATGCGGCATAGAGTTTGATCTGCTTTACGCTCCTGCGATGTGGGAAGCTCTTTTGGAACAAACGCAAGAAGAGATACTCTACATCCACAGCGGGGGCGTTAGCGGCAACGAAACAATGCTAAAGCGTTACGAGAAAATTTTTACTCCACCCATGTGACATGTTCTTCAAGCGGTATGCGGGGAGGCTTGTAGGTATTGATCTTGGCATCGGGATCCGCATACCCTAAAACTACGCTATAAAGCAGAGCAAGATTATCGGGTGCTTCTAAAACTTTTGCTATCACTTTGCCAAATTCTGTGGTAGAGCCTTGCGGGCAACTGGCAACCCCGAGCGACTCCGCAGCAAGCATGAGCGATTGCATATACGCCCCGCAGTCTATGAGCGCGCCGCTTGCGCCTTCGATCAAAGCCTTATCGGTAAAAACAAACACTACGCTCGGCGCTCCGAACCAACGAAAATTATCATGCCACATTTGTGTTCTTGTCTGCGTGTCTTTGCGATCGACCCCCATGAGAGAGTAAAGCCCCACCCCCGTTTCGATGCGTCTTTTTTTATATGGATTGATCCAGTTAAGTGGATAGTATTGTATAAACTGATCATTTGGCACCCCTTGCTCCATAGCGGCAATCACCGCATCTCCGACCTCTTTGAGCTTGGCTTCGTTGCTCACCGCATATACGATCCACGGCTGCATATTTGCACCGCTGGGGGTCATGGCAGCGGCAGAGAGTATTGTTTGAAGCGTTTCTTTACTAAGGGGTTTTGACAAAAATTTTCTGATTGAAGAGCGGTTTGAGAGAGTTTCTAAAGTGCTTGACATTAAAGTTCCTTTGTAGTAATCTTAAAATTATATAATAAAACGCTATAAAACGTAATGTTTGGTGTTGCGACTAAATATGCTTGACAAGAGTAGGCTCAAAGCAGTATAATTCGTTCATATCAAGTTAAAGGATTTTACTATGAATAATATTTTTGAAAAACTCACACACAATATGACACAGACGATTGAATCTTCCGTATCTTTGGCTCTTCACAACAAAAACCAAGAGGTGGAGCCGATCCATTTTCTATGGGCGCTTTTGGCAAATTCTAATTCCGTTTTAAATCAGATGTTTAATAAAATGAATATAGATAAGGCTGCTATTGAGCTTGACGTGAGAAGTTTGAGCGAAAAACTTCCTAAAGCTTCAAACGTTTCTAAAGAGAACATGAGGCTTTCTAAAAAGTTTGCCGCATCTTTGGATAACGGGGCGGGGTTGATGACGAAAAATGCCGATTCGTTTCTTTCGGTCGATACCTATATTATTGCAAACCTTCAAAATGAGCCTTTTAAAGATGTTTTGGGTAAATATCTTGATCTAAGAGAGTTACAAAAAAATCTTGAAGCTTCGCGGGCAGGGGCAAAAATAGATTCACAAACGGCGGATGAAAACCTTGAGGCACTCTCAAAGTACGGAATAGACCTTACAAAAGAGGCTGCAGATGGGAAACTCTCACCCGTTATCGGCCGTGATGAAGAGATCAACCGCATGATGCAGATTCTTATCCGCAAAACAAAAAACAATCCTATATTGCTCGGGGAGCCCGGGGTCGGAAAAACGGCGTTGGTAGAGGGGTTGGCGCAAAAAATTTATAGCGGCGATATCCCTACTTCTCTTAAAAATAAAAGGGTTATAGCTCTAGATATGAGCTCTCTAATTGCGGGTGCGAAATATCGCGGGGAGTTCGAAGATCGTCTTAAAGCGGTAGTAGACGAGGTGAAAAAAAGCGGTAACGTTATTTTGTTTATCGATGAGATCCACACCATTGTAGGTGCGGGTGCGAGCGAGGGGAGCATGGATGCGGCAAACATCCTCAAACCCGCACTCGCACGCGGTGAACTTCACACCATCGGAGCGACGACGCTTAAAGAGTATAGAAAATATTTTGAAAAAGATGCCGCGTTGCAGAGAAGATTTTTGCCTATCAACGTGGATGAACCGAGTGTGAACCAGTCGCTTCAGATTCTTCGCGGGATCAAACAGCGCCTTGAAGCGCACCATAACGTAACGATTACCGACAGTGCATTGGTAGCGGCGGCAAGGCTTTCGGATCGCTATATCGCGGATCGTTTCCTGCCCGACAAAGCGATCGATTTGATTGATGAAGCGGCTGCGGAACTGAAGATGCAGATAGAATCGGAGCCAAACGCTCTGCGTGGCGCAAAAATTAAATTTTCCGAGTTAAACGTTGAAAAACAGGCACTCAAAATGGAGGAATCGGCCGCAAATACGAAGCGGCTTGAAGAGATTGAAAAAGAGCTTGCGGACGTTTCGGAGCTTTTACGATCTTTAGAAACCCAATTTTTGCACGAGAAAGAGGTTTTTGGACGCATCGCATCGATTAAAAACGAGATAGAGCAAAAACGCCGTGAAGCAAATAATGCAAAAAGCGTCTCCGATTTTAACCGTGCGGCAGAGATAGAATACGGCGAGATTCCCGCTCTTTTGCAAGAGGAAAAAAAGATCAACGAAAATTGGCATGTGATGCAAAAAGAGGGGACGCTGCTTAAAAACAGCGTCGATGAAGAAGCGATTGCATCGATCGTTTCCCGTTGGACGCAGATCCCCGTCACTAAGATGCTGCAGGGGGAAAAAGAGAAGATTCTCCATATCGAAGAGGAGCTTAACAAAGAGGTTGTCGGGCAAACAAAAGCGACACATGCCGTAGCGCGTGCGATTAAACGAAACAAAGCGGGGCTTTCAAACGAAAGTGCGCCGATTGGGAGTTTCCTGTTCTTAGGGTCTACGGGGGTGGGAAAAACGCAAACGGCAAAAACATTGGCGAAATTTTTGTTTGACAGCGAAGATGCGATGGTGCGCATCGACATGAGCGAATATATGGAAAAACACTCCGTGTCACGCTTAGTGGGTGCCGCACCCGGGTATGTAGGGTACGAAGAGGGGGGACAACTCACCGAAGCGGTACGCCGCAAGCCTTACAGTGTCGTGTTGTTTGACGAAGTGGAAAAAGCACATCCCGATGTATTTAATATGCTGTTACAAGTGCTTGATGATGGAAGGTTGACAGACAATAAAGGGGTGACGGTGGATTTTACGAATACCATTATAATTTTAACCTCCAACATTGCAAGCGACAAAATCATGAATTATCCAGATTCTCAGGAGCTGCAAAGCCTTGTGATGGCGGAACTCAAACAGGCATTTAAACCTGAATTTTTGAACCGTTTGGACGATATCGTCATTTTTAACGCCTTGGGGCAAGAGCAGATCTTGGGTATCGTCGATATATTTTTCCAAGAGATCGCGAAAAAAGTGGCGCAAAGAGATATCGGTTTAACCTTGACCCAACATGCCAAAGAGTATGTTGCCGAAGCGGGATTCGACCCGGTCTTTGGAGCACGACCGCTTAAACGTGCACTCTATGAGATAGTAGAGGATCGCTTGGCAGATTTGATACTCGAAGGGAGAGTAGTTGAGGGCTCACGCGTCGTTTTTGATTATAAAAACAACGAAATCGAGGTAAGTGTTTCCTGATGGTTTGTCTGAGGTTAACAAAGCAAGCGTTATAATTGCACCATGAAATTATTACTTATTTTAAGCCTTGCAGCCTCTTATTTGATGGCATGTACGGGTGATTGCCTTACATGCCATCCCAAACTTGTTCCTACGATCCACGAGGATCTGCGTCATAAACCGATGCTCGGCTGTATCAACTGTCATAGCGCCGATCCAAACTCGATGGCGGAGTGCGGAAGCGATTGCTTCGGGTGCCACTCTATGGCGAAAATACTCGGTGCAAACGTGCAGGAACATGCCGTAATTCAGGAATGCCGCGATTGCCACGTAGGGGTAGTGGAAAAGATGTTCGATACCTCTGCTACGTTTAATCAGTCCAAAGAGGAATCGCTTAAAGATTTTTTACTCAAGTAAATCATCTGCCTGCAAACCTTAACCGCACTTTAAGTAAAATTTTAGTAGCATTTCACTCTTAAAATTAAATAAGGATATGTCATGAAAAGAACATACCAGCCACATAATACGCCGAGAAAGAGAACTCACGGGTTCAGAGCACGTATGGCAACAAAAAACGGTCGTAAGCTTATCAATCGTCGCCGTGCAAAAGGTCGTAAAAGATTGTCAGTTTAAGCGGATTTAGTACACTGAAGCTCCACAAAGAGTTTCAGTCAATTTACAAAAAAGGGAAAAATGCCCACTCGAGTAGCGTGGTGCTGTTTTTTCTTCCCCAAAACGAAATTCATAGCGTAGGTTTTACTGCGACCAAAAAATTGGGTAACGCGGTAAAAAGAAATAGAGCCAAAAGAAGAATGAGAGCTTTGTTCTGTGAATTTTCCCCCTCATTACAAGACGGAACGTACATATTCGTTGCGAAACAACCTTTGATCGATGCTCCGTACGAGAAATTGCGCGAAGAGTTTCGTAAAGTGTTGCGCTATGCAAAGGCTTTGAAGTGATCAAAAAGTTTTTATTGAAACTATTATGGTTTTATCAGAAATTTTTGACACTTTTTAGTTACGGAAGCTGTCGTTATTACCCCACCTGCAGCGAATATGCAAAAATAAATTTCGAAAATAATTCACTTTCAAGTGCTTTTTACCACTCTTTTACTAGAATACTGCGTTGTAATCAAATGTTTGACGGAGGGATCGAGTATCCTACGCTTGACAAACTTCGTTTAAAACCCGCCAATTTGGGGATAGATTCGATTAAATATTGGTTGGTTCCAAGTAAAAAAAACCGCTATTTTATTATAAAAAACTTTTCGTATAAAGGGTAATCGTGTTAGATAAAATGACGCCTAATCAAAGGTTGATGCTCGCAGTAGTGTTGTCGATTCTGTTTTTTGTAGCTTATACGGCTATATTTCCGCCACAGCAAAATGTTCAAGATGCAAATAATACGCAAGATGTTGCACTCTCTCAAAATAAACAAGGTCTTAGTGCCGAAGAGATCACCGGTCATCAGATAAGTACTACCGAAAAAGCGGCAACCGGCGCATCGAATACTTTAGTGACCGTTACAAATAAAGATTTTATTCTTAAAATCGATACTTTGGGGCGTATCTCCTCTAAAGTTCTTTTGGAAGACAAATTTAACGACGGGGATGATAAACATGCAGAATTGATCCCTTCATTTGGGACAAAACCCCTTTTGGTTCGATTTATGGATGAAGAGCTTAATAAAGAAGCTTTAAGCGTGGCGTACACGACCGATGCGCACGAACTCTCTTTGGGTGAAGAAGCTCAAAAAGTGACGTTGACGCAAAAACTCTCAAACGTAACCGTAACCAAAGAGCTTACATTTTACGCGGACGGGCATTACGACGTAAATATCAATGTTACCAACGACAAGCGTTATTTTGTTTACCTCGGGCAAAGACCTGAAATTACCGAGCAGATGATGACGGTTGCAGGGGCGATGGTATATACGGACGATGATATTGTAACTATCATCGAAGACGGCGATGCAGAGGGGAGAAAAACATTTAGCGGCGTAACGCTTATCTCCGCATTCGATCAATATACCGCGACGCTCATGTACGGATTTGCAAAAGATACTGCAATAGTGGTAGAGCGTGATAAAAACGATAACCCCGTTATCTACTTCGATGCGCTTCCTACGATGGCATTTCACGGATATATAGGACCAAAAGAGTATAAAACGCTTGAGGCAATCAATCCCGCTTTGGTAAACGCCATAGAATACGGTTGGTTCACTTTTGCAGCGAAACCTTTATTTACCCTTCTTTCTTGGTTGCACGGAATTTTCGGAAACTGGGGATGGGCGATCATCGCTTTGACTATTATCATTAGAATCGTGCTTTACCCTTTGACCTACAAAGGGATGGTATCGATGCAAAAGATCAAAGATATCGCACCGAAAATTAAAGAGATCCAAGCAAAATACAAAGGCGATCCGCAGCGAATGAATGCTGCCGTGATGGAGATGTATAAAAAACACGGTGCAAACCCTCTAGGAGGATGTTTGCCGATGTTGTTGCAGATCCCTGTATTTTTTGCAATCTACCGTGTTTTACTCAATGCGGTAGAGTTGCAGGGTGCCGAGTGGGCACTTTGGATCAGCGACCTTTCCCGTATGGATCAAACGTTTATTTTACCGATCTTAATGGGTGCTACGATGTACTACCAACAAAAGATTACGCCGAACAATTTTACCGATCCGATGCAAGAGAAGATATTTAAATTTTTACCGATTATCTTTACGTTCTTCTTCTTGACGTTCCCATCGGGGCTTGTGCTTTATTGGTTCGTGAACAACCTGTTCTCTATTACACAGCAGTATATCGTTAATATTCAGTTCAAAAATGCAAAAGATGCGCAGATAGCTCTTCATAAGCATGCGGAGAAAAAAGATGATAAAGATTGAATCTGCTACGCTAGAGGAAGCTTATACAAACGCTGCCGCGACGCTTGAATGCTCCGTTACGGAGTTGCACGTCGAGGTGGTTCAGTTCCCTAGCAAAGGGGTGTTGGGACTTTTTAAAAAAAGAGCTATTATCGTTGCGGCAAAAAAACATCCCAGCGAGATAAACACACCAAAGCAAGAGAACTCTCCTAAACAAAGCAAAGAGGAATCTTTGCAACCGCAACAAGCCCCTGCGGTAACTCCCCCTCCAACCAAGAAAACGGAAACTTCCACATCTCCCTCCAAAGCAAAAGAGAAAACCGCTTCCCACGCAGTTTTGGGCGATACCATCATGCCGCAGTCTTTCGTCAGCATGCAAGATGAGGATGAAGATACCTATTATGAACCGGTGTACGCCGATGAGCAAGAGGATGAAGCGGAGTTGCATATCTCTATCGAAGAGATCGCAAAAGAGGTTAAAGAGGACGTAAACGCACTTTTTAAAACCATCTGTTTCGATATCGACGAGATTGAAGTGGGCATCTACGATGCAAATACCTTGCTTATGGAGTTTAAAGGGGAAGACGCGGCGCTTTTGATCGGTAAAGAGGGGTACCGCTACAAGGCACTCTCCTACATGCTTTTTAACTGGATCAATACCAAATACCAAGTAGGACTCCGTTTGGAGATTGCAGAGTTTTTAAAAAATCAAGAGGAAGCTGTATCGAAATATTTGGAGAGCGTCTCAGAGATCGTTGCAAAAGAGGGGCGCGCACAAACAAAGATTTTAGATGGAGTTCTTGTGCAGATCGCCCTCAAAGAACTCAGAGAGATGTACCCAGAAAAATATGTAGCTATCCGCTCCACCCGCGATGGATTGAAATATATCATCGTTAACGATTACCACGCAAAATAATGAACGACACCATAGCGGCAATCGCCACGGCTAACGGTGTCGGTTCCATCGCCATTATCCGTTTAAGCGGCACAAAAGCTCTTGAAATTGCCAAAAAAATAACAAAGAAAGAGAATCTTGCGCCGCGTTATGCGACGCTAAGCAATGTCTACGACCTGCAAGGGACGCTGATCGATGAATCGATTATCCTTTATTTTCAAGCTCCTTTTTCTTTTACCGCCGAAGATGTCGTAGAGATCCAATGCCACGGCGGTTTTATCGTGGCTCAGAGTATCTTAAAAACTCTTTTGGCATGCGGTGCGCGTTTGGCAAACCCCGGCGAGTTTTCCAAACGTGCATTTTTTAACGGCAGGATCGATCTAAGCGAAGCCGAAGCGATCGCGCAACTTATCGAAGCAAAAAGCGAAGATGCCGCTAAGATACTTGCAAGGCAGATGAAGGGGGAACTCAAGGAGTTTATAGAGAAGATACGCGATGCAATTATCCATATTTTGGCGTATTCTGAAGTAAGCATCGATTATGCCGAAGAGGACTTGCCGCAAGATTTGGTGATGCAGATCGAAGCAAAACTGCGCGATCTTGTCGATGCTCTGCATAAAACCCTTGTCGCCTCTAAGTCGAGAGAGGGGCTTATGCAAGGGTTTCGCGTGGCAATCGTAGGCAAGCCCAACGTCGGTAAAAGTTCGCTTCTTAATGCACTCCTCAATTATAACCGTGCAATCGTAAGCGATATAGCGGGAACGACGAGAGATACCATAGAGGAACAGGTGAAAATAGGCACCCATCTCATACGTATAGTCGATACGGCGGGGATACGCGAAGCAAGCGATGCGATAGAGAAAATCGGGATAGAAAGAAGTTTAGAAGCGATTGGGCAAAGCGATATCGTGGTGGCGCTTTTTGACGCTTCGCGTGCGTTTGATGGCGAAGATGCGCAAATTCTCTCTTTGATCGAGACACATGCCAAAGATAAAAAAGTGATTTTTGTTAAAAACAAGATCGACTTGGAGGAGAAATTTCAAGACGGCTCGGTCGTTTTTGATCTCTCCCTTAACACCAAAGAGGGGGTCGGCGCACTTATCAAGATGCTTGAAGCGATTATGGATACTGCCCATAACAGCGACGAGATGATGCTGATATCGCAACGTCAAATCGAAGCGGTTGCCAAAACGCTCCAAAATATAGAGGAGGCTTTTGCCCCGTTGGCGGAGCAAGAGCTTGAAATTTTTTCGTTCCATCTTAATGAAGCGATTAAAGAGATGGCAAGCATTACGCGACCTTTTGAGAACGATGAGATGCTTGATAAGATGTTCGGCTCATTTTGTTTGGGAAAATAGATTGAAGTATATAGCGATAGATTTGGGGCTAAAGCGTATCGGGCTTGCCTATGCGGCGCACAAAGACGTAGTAACCCCCTTGCCTGCGATACTTCGAAAAAACCGTAACCAAGCAGCGGCGGAGGTAAAAAAAGCGATCGAGGAGTGGGACGCGGACGCATTGGTCGTAGGGGTTCCCTTGGGAGGCGCGACCGAGGAGGAGATGCGCAGACGTATCGCACATTTTCTTGCCTTGCTTGAATTTCGCAAAGAGGTGTTTTATCAGGATGAAGCGGGAAGCTCTCTTGAAGCGGAAGAGGCAATGAAGGGGGAGATTCGCTATGTACGGGACGGAAGAGTAGATTCTATCGCCGCTATGATTATTTTGCAGCGTTTTTTGGCGTCGCAAAAATAAGCTTTAAGGGCGTTTTTAACGTGTAGCCGATATCATACTTCATACAATCGGCATCTGTTTTTGCTTGTTGATAAATAAGAAGGATAAAAAATGAAAATGAAAATTTTGTCGGCAAGCATAGCTGCCGCTTTTTTAATGGCAGGGTGTGGTTCAAGCGGAGCGGAAGATGTTGCTTATGCGATGTGCGAACTTGCAAAAACAGGTGACGTGCAAGGGATGAAAAAGTATGCCGAACCCGAATTCGCACAAGCACTCGAACAAGTGGATGTTATGCTGAAAGCGGCACTCGCGACCGATTTCGGCAAAAGCGAATTTGAAAGAAATATCGCGCTTTTAAAAGATGTCAACTGCAAAGAAACGACGAAGATCGCCGACATCGACGCTACGACAAAAAGCGTTTCAAACCACAAAACAAGTCAGGTGTTCGTACTTAAACGTATAAACGACGAGTGGAAAGTCACCGCCGAGTAAAATCCAAATAGAGAGGAAAATACTCTCTATTTAGGGCACCTCTAAAAACCCTAACTTGTTTCAGAGGGATTTAAAAAAGATGAAAGGACGTAAAATCTTTTTTGAGTCTTAGCCAAAGCTAAGGCGATAAAAAGTTTTATGGCATGTCGCTTTTTTAAACCCTCCCGTAGGGCTTTACAAAGAGATCCACACTCGGCGTTGCCCCTTTTCGCCTTAGCTTCGGCTAGGGCTTCAAAGGGTCGCCTTGATTGTGAACCTCTTTGTAAAGCTGAAGCCTGCTAGGGTTTTAGAGGTGCCCTTTAGTGAAGCAATCCGAAAAACTGTGCCGCTTCCCTCTCGTCTTCGGTGAGGTTTTGCGGTGCATACGATGCGTCGTTTTGCATCATCTCTTCAATTTTAGAGCGGCAAAAATCAAAAAGCACCTCTTTGGCATGTGCGTCGTCGCTTAAAAATCCAAGCCCGCTGAATTGGTAAGGGTTCTCTTGTTCGATACAGAGCAAAATCCCCTCACATCTCTCTTCAAGCTCTTCGACGAGCGTTCGGTAGTCTATGTTGAACTCCGTGGCATGCCAGCCTATATCTTCAAGCTCTTTGCACGAAAACTCGCTGACGCCGTCTGCCGTCGTATCGTCGTAGGACGCGTTGGAGAGATTTAGCCCGATAATCTCCTGCCAGTTTGAAAACGCCTTAATAAGGACGCGATCCTCATCCTCTACGAGTTGGTAGTTTTTGCCTAAGACCGACCCAAGAGAGGGGGTACTCTTTGGCATGAGCGCTTGGAGAGGCTCGGGGGTATGTTTGCCGCGAAAAATAAGAACTTTTTTCGGATCGTAGGGCGCATGTAGAATCGTGCCTTCGATGTCGATCGCAAACTCTTTTGAGGCGTTGACTGCACGCAGCAGAGAAGCTTTCTCAACGATAATAATCTCTTTAAACAGGTTGAATTTTTTCACTTGAACCCCTTAAATTTTTTGACAATTATACATGCTCAAAAATTAAGTGAGAAAAATTTCATTTTTGTATAAGTTTGGACTAATAAAAATTTATAGTTTATTTGAGTATAATGCGAAAAATTTTTTGAGCCTTTGAGCTTATACTATGCAAGGAAATAAGATGGCATTAAATGTTTACTATGACAAAGATTGTAATATCGAACTGATCAAAAGCAAAAAGGTTGCGATGATCGGTTTTGGTTCTCAAGGTCACGCACACGCTGAAAACTTAAGAGACAGCGGTGTAGAAGTTGTTGTAGGTTTAAGAAAAGGCGGCTCTTCTTGGGCAAAAGCTGAGGCAAAAGGTTTCAAAGTTATGACAGTTTCTGATGCATCTGCATACGCTGATGTTGTTATGATTCTTTTACCGGATGAGAACCAAGCTGAAATTTACAAAAACGAGATCGAGCCAAACCTAAAACAAGGTGCAACTATTGCATTCGGTCATGGTTTTAACATCCACTACGGAAGAATCCATCCAAGAGCCGACATCAACGTTACAATGATCGCTCCAAAAGCACCGGGTCACACAGTACGTTCAGAATTCGTTCGCGGCGGCGGTATCCCTGACCTTATCGCAGTTGGACAAAACCCTTCAGGTACTACTAAAGAGTTAGCGCTTTCATACGCTTGTGCTATCGGTGGCGGTAGAACGGCGATTATCGAAACTACTTTCAAAGATGAGACGGAAACTGACCTTTTCGGAGAGCAAGCTGTTCTTTGTGGTGGAGCTGCTTCACTTGTTCAAGCAGGTTTTGAGACATTAACGGAAGCTGGTTATGCACCTGAACTTGCATACTTCGAGTGTTTACACGAACTTAAACTTATCGTTGACCTTATGTTCCAAGGTGGAATCGCTGATATGAGATACTCTATCTCTAACACTGCCGAGTACGGTGATTATGTTTCCGGTAAACGTGTTATCAATGCTGAGTCTAAAGCGGCTATGAAAGAGATCTTAAAAGAGATCCAAGACGGTAGATTTGCAAAAGACTTTATCCTTGAAGGTCAAGCTGGTTATCCAAGAATGAACGCTGAGCGTGCAAATGCTAGAGCTTCATTAATCGAGCAAACGGGTGTTAAACTACGTGCCATGATGCCATGGATTGCAGCAAACAAAATCGTAGACACTTCTAAAAACTAAAATAGCGACGCAACTTCTGCGTCGTTACACTCGTTGCGTACCGATGTACGCTTCCTCGTTAGACTCCTTGAATTTCCATCACTCTTTTAGTTTTTAGGGCTTACATGCCATACATTATGAATTCGCTTCGCTTTTCATGCACCTATGTATGTTTCCTTGCTGTTTGAGGCTTACATGCCATGAATTCTAAAGAAGTTGTTGTACTTGAATAAGTGTGGAAAGAAGTACGGCACCCTTATCTACGTTGGCAGATTTCATTTTCAGTTCGCTCTCCAAGAGCAGTTCATGGAGCTTGTAGTAGGTGTGGGGTTTTATCTTGATCGATTGGCTCGCTTTTTGTTCTACGATCTGCGGCGGGGCAGGGTAGCCCAAAACCTCGAGTGCATTGGGTGAGCCGTTGATGCGGATATAGATATGGAACATATAAAGCTGGGTGATGTAGCTTGTAAGAGCCGTAAGGACGCGGATCTCGTCTTCTCCGTGCTCTAAAATATTGGCAAGATCCTCTTTGAAATCTTTTTTATTCAGAAGCTTTTTTATAAAATCATCCAGATTCACCTCTCCCAAACCAAATACCAAATCGTCGATATCTTTGGTGGTGATAGGGCGCTCGTAAACGCTGAACTTTTCTATTTCGTTACATGCCAAGGCGACGTCGCCGCTGTGGATGTTGAGCAGGTGGGCAGCGGTGTATTTATCCATTTTTACGTTCTCTAGGGCGGCTACCTGCATCACGATCTGCTGTGCTTCAAAATCTTTGGGATGAAAAAAACGTACGCTCATCACCGAGGGTTTTATTTTGGCATAGCTTTTGTGATCGCTTCCGTAGTAGGCGTAAATAAAGATGTTCTCTTTATTCTTTTCGCACAGATCGATCAAGGTGTCTAGATCCGATTTTGGGAGTTTTTTTTCGCTTTTGACGATAAGAACGCTTCTGTCCCCAAAGAGGGAGGATTGGCTAAGGTGCGCTTTGGCACTTGCAAAGTTGTATTCATCAAAATAAAACGAGAGGGTTGAACTCTCCTCGACATCGCTAAGTGTTCGGGTGTAGTAATCGATAAGAAAACTGCTCTCTCCGTAAAGGATAAAACAGTTTGAAAGGGTTTTGTTTTGGATATGTTTGTCAAGCTCGCTTTTGTACACGCTTAAATTTCCCTTTTAAGAGCTTTTACGTAGATTTTTGCTTTGGGGATATCGACTTTTTCAATCACGGCATTAATATCTTCAAAAAGTACGACGTTCTCACCCGAGATGACGTTGAGATACGCGCCGATCAACTCATCGTGTAGCTCCGCTTTTACTTCCGGCGTGGTGGAGATGATGCGTGCCTTAAAGCTTTCCCCGATATGCTCAGCCGCCCAGCGTGCAAATTTTCTTGCCATAAATTCTACTTCTATGGTGCTTGCTTCGCGCTCTTTTTCGCTGATCGTCATACAAAGCGCTTCGATATTGCGCAGTACGTAGGAACTCTCCGTCGTATCGTTGTTGGCGATCGCTTTAAGAAGCCGATGTACGATCAAATCGGAGTAGCGGCGAATCGGAGAGGTAAAATGGGTGTACGCCTCAAACCCCAAACCGAAATGCCCCGCGTTAAAGGGCGCATAGCGTGCTTGCATCTGCGAGCGGATAATAAGGGTATCGACCTCCGATTGCAGGCCCATCTCTTTTGCCTGCCTTTGGATGTCGGTGATAGTCTCTTTGATAGAGTTTTTAATATCGATCGACATCCCGATTCCTGCGAGCTCTTGATAGAGTGTTTGCAATTTTAGCTGACTCGGCGGTTCGTGGATCCTAAATACTCCGCGCTCGAATCTTGAAGCCGCGGCTTTGTTTGCCAAAAGCATACAATCTTCTATAAGAGCATGGGAGGGGGTCTCCTCTGCGTAGGTGGTATGGGTGAGATTGGTTGCATCATCTAAAAACATCTCAAGCTCGTTGGAACGGAAATCGTACCCCACTTTGAGTCTCTTTCTTTTGAGTGCATCGGTGACAGGCTTGAGTTTTTTGAGGTAGGCAAAGATAACCTCCTCCTCTTTGTTTTTGGCTTGGAGCTTCCCTTCTAAAAACTCGTCTATCTCTTCGTAATTAAAGCGTCTTTGGGAGTGGATAAGTGCTTCGTAAACTTTCGATTCGACCGTTTCTAAGGTTCCAAGATCGAGTTTCATCTCAAAAACGTAGCTGAGTCGATCCACATGGGGTTGGAGCGAACAGAGCGTTTCACTGAGTTGGCGCGGCAGCATCGGAATAGAGCGATGGGGCAGATAGATAGAAAAACTTCTGTAGATCGCTTCGTTGTCGATGGCACCGAAGGGGGTGACGTACTCACTTACATCCGCGATGGCGACATAGAGCGTGGTGTTGGCATCGTCCCAGTAGATAGCATCGTCGAAATCCTTTGCGGTGACTGGGTCGATGGTACAAAACGGGAGCTTGCGAAGATCGACGCGATTTGGATATTTGGCAGCGTCCACTTCGCTAAAAGAGGAGGCGATCTTTAAAACATCCTCCTCAAAAGCATCGTGTTTGTTGTATTGAGCCAAAACGATCTTCTCATCCACTTTTGGGTCGCTCATATTGCCGAGCTTCTCCATAATGGTGCCGTCTTGGTTGTTGATCTTAAAAACATCCCCCTCTTGAAATTCCGCAAAGGTTTGTTTTTCGATCTCCACTCCCGCGGGATAATCGGTTTTTATATCCACAAGCGATTTGTGCCCCTCTTTTAGCAGAACATAGGCGACGCTGTAGGTGAGTGCGCGCCCGACTATCTCTACTATTTTTGCCGCAGGGGTGCCGCGTACGCCCAAAAGACGCTGGGCGATAACGAGATCGCCCTCTTTTGCATTATGGAGGTCGCTCTCTCCAATAAAGAGATCGCGCGTAATTTCACCGATAACGTTGAGATAGGCTGTGTTGTTTTGTACAAGCCCGAGGGTTCCTGCACGGAATTTGGAGTGAAATTTGTAGATATTCTCTTTGTAGGTGAGATACCCTTTGGCATGCCACGCGTTGATGAGGGGGCGTCGGTCTTGGGAAATGTCTTGGTCGCTAAGACCAAGAGTAAGGCTGATGAGAAGGGATTTCACTCGGAATCGTTTATATGTTCGATAGCTTTTTCGTAGCTTGGGAGGTCAAGACCGTATTGCTCGATCAGTTTTTTTGCTTCTGCAATCGTCGCTTCAGTTGTTTGTCCGTTAATTTGCAAAGAGGTTCGCACCACGTGAAGAATTTGCGCTGCTTTTTGGAGCTCGGGCTGTGCCTCTTGGGGGTGGAGACAATTGCGGATAACATCGACGAGACCCTCTTCAAAACGCCAGTGTTCGAAAATGCTCGAACTCACCTCCGCCGTGTCGGCATCGACGATTTTTCTTTCCGATTCTTCGACATTTTGCGACTCTTTAAGCGCATCGCGAAACGCAGCCTGGGATTTGTCGGCAATGATTTGCTGGGAGATAAGCACTTTGCCGATCTCAACGAGGAAAGCAGCAGGTGAGAGAACGCCCATAAGCTTATTTTCGCGGCGAATACACCATGCGGTAGTAAGGGCGTGCTGGCGTTTTGAAAGGGTAGAGAACATCGAGGGCGTAATGCCGTAGGGGGAAAGATCGAGTGTAAAGCTTTTTTTAACGATACTCGCAAGAGCAAAACCGCGTACGGTTCCCATGCCAAAGAGGCTTACCGCTTGGCTGATGGCGTTGATCTCTCTTGAGAAGCCGTAAAGCGGAGAGTTTGCGGCTTTTAGGATGTCCGCGGTCAGAAGAGGGTCTTTTTCGAGGATTTTAACCATATCGTTAAACGTGCTGTCGGGGTTTTGATAGACTGCCTCGATCTCAAAAGCCGATTCCGGAAGGGGCGGAAGCTGCTTTATTTTCTTGAGTATAGCTTCATTCATAATCTTTCTCTCATTATAATTTTTCCGTTAAGTGCGTTATTATAGTTTAGTGTTCTAAAAATAATTCTGAATATTTACAAAATATTGTTATTATTTTTCAAAAATTTAACCAAGGGGATGAAGAAATTATGGAGAGAGAAGCAGTTTTGACGCAGTTAGGATACACACCCAACGATGCACTTTTAACGCAGCTGGAAAAGATTGAAAACAATACGAAAGGGTATGGGAAGCTTATTAAGCACGTTATCGATCTGCATAATTCTCTCAAAGTTGACGGTTCTTACGTTGCGATGTCCAATTCAAACGACTGCTTTAAAATAAAAATCGGCGAGGTAAGTCCCGAGGTGATCGAAGAAGCACATGAAAAAATCGAGCACTTCAGCGAAAAATTCAAAGCTTCGCTTTTAAAAGTCGAAAACAAAGAGACTTATTATATTGTCGGTTTTCAAGAGTAAAACGGATGAAAGAACCGATGAGCGTGGAGGGTTACGACCTTTTGACAGAGGAGTTTAAGTTTCTTCTCGAGGTTGAAAAACCCAAAGTCGCCCATGAAAAACTGGTCGCCGCAGCTTTGGGCGATCGAAGCGAAAACGCCGATTATCAAGCGGCAAAAGAGAAGTTGCGCCATATCGACAAGCGCCTTTTTTATCTCAATTCTATGATCCAAAAAGCGCATATAGTCGACCCTTCGCTCCATCCGCACGAAAGGGTGAGCTTTGGGAGCAGCGTACGTATCTGCAACCTTGAAACTGATGATGAAGAGATATACACGCTCTGCGGCGTTTTGGAAGCAGAACCCGAAAACGGACTTATCTCGGTACACTCTCCGCTTGCTAAGAGTATGCTCGGCAAGAAAGAGGGGGAAGAGTTCGTGCTCCGTTTGGCACATGCCAAGAAAGAGTTTGAGATCGTAGAAATTTTTTACAAAAACATCTTTTCACTCAAAAAAAATATCCGCACGAAAAAAGATTTTTCTTTCCATTAAAACTATTTTTACCCCATCTTCGATATAATGCGCGTTTAAAAACCAAAAATCAACATTTCAGGATTACCCGTGAGCCAACAACTACAAGATATACAAAAAGTGTTAGCATCGCACAAGCTGTCTAACGACGATTACGAGCATATCAAGAAGATTTTAGGGCGTGAGCCGAACCTCGTGGAGATCGGTATTTTCTCCGCTATGTGGAGCGAGCATTGTTCGTACAAATCATCTAAAGTACACTTGAGCGGCTTTCCGACAAAAGCACCGTGGGTTATCCAAGGTCCGGGAGAAAACGCCGGCGTTATCGACATCGGCGGCGGGTATGCTGCGGTGTTTAAGATGGAGTCTCATAACCACCCGAGTTTTATCGAGCCTTATCAGGGAGCGGCTACGGGTGTCGGCGGGATCATGCGTGACGTCTTTACAATGGGTGCGCGTCCTATTGCCAACTTGAATGCGCTTCGCTTCGGAGACGTACTAAGCGACAACAAGACGGCGGCTCACCAGCGTTATTTGGTTCGCGGTGTCGTAGGGGGTATCGGCGGTTACGGAAACTGTATGGGTGTTCCGACAATCGGCGGCGAGACGAGTTTTGATGAGTGCTACAACGGAAATATCTTGGTAAATGCATTTACGCTAGGTCTTGCAAAAAGCGACGAGATTTTCTACGGTCGTGCGGACGGTATCGGCAACCCCGTAATCTACGTCGGTGCAAAGACGGGACGTGATGGTCTCGGCGGGGCGGTTATGAGTTCTGACAGCTTCACCGAAGAGAGCAAATCGCTTCGCCCAACGGTGCAGGTGGGTGATCCTTTTACCGAAAAACTTCTTTTGGAAGCGTGTTTGGAGCTTTTCAAAACAGATTACGTTGTAGGTATCCAAGATATGGGTGCGGCGGGTCTTACCTCTTCCTCTTTTGAGATGGCAGGGCGTTCGGGAAGCGGGATGATTATGCATCTTGACCGTGTTCCTGCACGTGAAGAGGGGATGCAACCGTATGAGTTTATGCTCTCAGAAAGCCAAGAGCGTATGCTCCTTTGCGCGAAAAAAGGGAGCGAAGAGGCAATTATCAAGATCTTTGAAAAATGGGATCTGGATGCTGCGGTTATCGGTGAGGTAACTAACACGGGGAAAATGGAACTGTTCTGGCATGGTGAGAAGTGTGCCGAGGTTCCTGTTGATCCCGTAAGCGAGGAAGCACCGGTTTTACGTCGTCCGATGAGCGAGCCGAAATATCTTGCGGCTATCAAAGAGGTAACGATCAACGATTTTGCAAAAGTGGGCAACCAAGAGGCATTCGAGAAGCTTACAAAATCGATGGAAGTTGTCGATAAATCATGGATCTACACGCAGTACGATTCTATGGTGCAAACAAACACGATCAAAAAAGGGGGAATGCTTGATGCGTCGGTGATCCGCGTCAAAGAAAACGGCAAAGCGCTTGCGATGAGTGCCGATTGTAACGTGCGTTATTGCTACATCGACCCTAAAGGGGGCGCGGCGGCAGCGGTTATCGAAGCGGGCAGAAACGTAGCGATGAGCGGGGCGAGACCTTTGGCGATTACAGACTGTCTTAACTACGGAAACCCTGAGAACCCTGAAGTTATGTGGCAGTTCGGGCAAGGATGTTTGGGGATCAAAGAGGCATGTGCAGAGCTTAACACCCCCGTTATCGGCGGAAACGTTTCACTCTACAACGAAACGAACGGCGTCTCGGTTTTCCCGACCCCCTCTATTGCGACAGTGGGTGTGAACGATGACCAAAACAACGTTCTTATGTCGAGCTTCCAAGGAGAGGGAAATCTTCTTTATCTCGTAGGCGAGACAAAATCGGAGTTCGGCGGATCGCTTTATATGAAAGAGATCTGCGGCAAAGTCGCAGGTGTACTTCCTGCAATCGACTACAAAAAAGAGTTGGCACTTTGGGATTTGGTGATCGAAGCGAATAAAAAACACCTCCTAGAGTGCGCAAAAGACGCAAGCAGCGGCGGTGTGGCGATTGCACTTGCGAAAATGGCGGCGGTAAGCGGCTTTGGGTGTGATGTGAAAATGAGCGTAAACGATCCGCGCGATATCTTTGCAGAGAGTTTCTCACGCGCCATTATCGAGGTTAAACCCGAAAATGCGGCGGCATTTGAAGCGATGCTAGGCGGCTTGGCATGTGAAAAAATCGGAACCGTCGGCGGCGATACAGTCGTGATTAACGATGTTTCCATGAACATGACGCAACTCCAAGACAACTACTACAACACCTTCAAAAGAGCGATCGAGAGAGACCTCTAATAATTTCTATGGCATGTGGCTAAATGCCCCATGCCAGACCCTTTTTCTTGCTATAATCTTCTAAAACAACCAAAAAGGTGACTTTAATGCACTATGTCATAGGCGACGTTCACGGACACTATAAAACTCTTTGCGCGCTCGTACAAAAGCTTCCCGAGAATGCTACGTTGATTTTCGTGGGCGATTTGATCGACCGAGGTCTTCACAGCCGCGAGGTGGTGGCGTTTGTGCGAGAGGGGAGACACCCGTGCGTGATGGGGAACCATGAGGAGCTTATGTTTACCTACGGACGTTTGGCGGTGGATGCCTACCGCAACGCCTCTATGCTCGATCTCGGTAACTTTTGGTGTGTCAACGGCGGCATCGAAGCTTTGCTCTCCTACGGACTTTTAGAAAAAAACGGGATGACTTACCAAAAAGTAAAGGAGTTTCAAGAGCCTCTTAAAGTATTTGAAGAGGATATGGCATGGATGCAAACCCTGCCTACCTATTTGGAGTTGCCGCTGCAAAAAAACGCCTTGGAGGTAGTAGTCTCTCACGCCCCGATCGGTGCCGCATGGGGATTTCGCACCGTTGAAGCGATGTTTGGCAGTTTTCATAAAACCGCCACCACAAGCAGACGCAACCCGGATGAGAGCGTCAAAATTTTCAACATCTTCGGGCACACACCGCACCCATTCGGTGCGGATGAGGGGAAAAACTACGTCAATATCGACACGGGCTGCTACAAAAACGAATACGGCTACGGGATGCTAAGTGCTTACTGCATCGAGAGCGGCGAGACAACCAGCATCCCAAGGGTGGAGGATTAGAAAAGTTTTCGTTATTATTGCACGTAAAAGATGTATAATTGTGAAAATACGAAAACCTATGGAAAAGAATATATCGAAAGGGTAGAAGATGGACGGAATGATGTACTACGGGGCTTTGTTGCTGATAGCGTTTTTTATATTTTCAATGGTGCGAACAAACCACGGCGGCATGGCGTTGATCGGTTTGGTTGTCGGGATATATCTTGTTTATTCGCATGAAACGGGGCATACGGCTACGGAGTTTAAAAACGATTTGGTGCAAAAGATCGATAAAGAAGCGCCTGTTTTTAATCATGACATTGATGAAGAAAAAGCGCTAAAACGGTTGGGAAATTAAAGAGCAAGGTGCAAAAACGGCTTAAAACTCCTCCATCTTAAAAACCCCGTAGGCGACCTCTTCGTAGGGGTGCGCCTCTTTGAGGGTTGCGACCGCTTTGGCTATGAGGTGGTCGGGGCAGATTATCTCCACTTTGTACTCCTCGACTCTCTCAAGTATTTCGAGCGTACCGATGTGGGGGTTCGCTCCCCGTACGGGTCGGAACTGCCCCGTACCGAGGGTTTCAAAAGCACATTTTTCGTAGTTTTGAAACATCCCCGCCCCTATCTCAAAGAGTGCTTCTTTGGTTGTTTCTTTGGCATGTGAGGGAACATAGTAGCTTAAAAGGTACATGCCAAGAGCCTAAGAGAGGTAAGAGAGGAGTTCCGGATCAAGAGGTTTGACGCGGCTGACCACTTCGTCGATACTTTTATACTCAAATCCACTTTTTGTATAGCAGATGACACTCTCGTCGTGTTCGCCCAACATCCCCTCTATGGCGTAGTTGACAAACTTGTATGCCATAAGCCGATCGTAGATGCTTGGGTTGCCCCCGCGCTGGATATGCCCCAAAACACTTACGCGCGACTCGATCCCCACTTCGTTTTCAAACCACTCGGCAATCTCTTTTGAATCTTGCTTGATCCCCTCGGAAACGATGGCGAGAAAGTAGCGGCGTCCGTTTTTGATCTGTTTTTGAAACTCCTCTTTGTAATCTTGGAGGTTGTATGGGAGTTCGGGGATGAGGCAGAGTTCGGAGCCTGAAGTGAGGTGGGAGACGAGTGCGAGGTAGCCGCAATCGCGCCCCATAGTCTCGATAACGAATGCACGGCGAAACGATGCCGCCGTATCGCGTACGGCGTCGATGGCGACTTTGATGATATTAAGCGCGGTATCGACCCCCAGACAGTAATCGGTTCCGTTGATGTCGTTGTCTATGGTAGAGGGCACGCCGCAAAACTTGATGCCGTGCTCTTTGTAGAAGGTATGAAGCCCGCGAAACGAACCGTCACCGCCGAGAACTACGAGCATATCGATATTGTGCGCATCGAGGTTGCGTTTTGCCTGCGCGCGAAATTCGCTCTGCATAAAACGTTTGCTGCGTGCGCTTCCTATAACCGTACCGCCGCGAATCATAATCCCCGCTACGTCGTTATAGGTTGCTTTTTTGATGTTGTTATCGATAAGCCCCTCATATCCGTCATAAACAAGATAAGGGATAAGCCCTTTTTTTATAGAGTATTCGACAAAATGTTTGATAGCGGGGTTCATACCTGAAACGTCGCCCCCTGAACATAAAATAGCAATATTTTTCATATCCGTGACACCTTTTTTGATTTTGTAGAGTTTACCATTTTCTTATCTCAAATAGGTTAAAATTTCGTAATTTATTCTCACAAGGTATGAAATGAAAAAAAGAGCATTGGTAAGCGTAAGCGACAAAAGCGGCGTGGTTGATTTTTGTAAATCTTTGGTTAAAAACGGATACGAGATTATCTCTACGGGCGGAACTTACAAAATGTTGGTCGAAAACGGCTTACATGCCATAGAAATTGATGAGGTTACGAAATTCCCCGAGTGTTTTGAGGGGCGCGTAAAAACGCTGAACCCTTTCGTACACGGCGGGATTTTGCATCGCCGCGACAAACAATCGCATTTGGATCAAGCCAAAGAGTTGGGCGTAGAAGCGATCGATTTGGTATGTGTCAATCTTTACCCTTTCAAAGCGACGATAGAGAAAACGGATGATTTTGAAGAGATCATCGAAAATATCGACATCGGCGGACCTGCAATGGTGCGCTCGGCTGCAAAAAATTTCGATAGCGTCATTATCGTAACCGACGTGCGCGATTATGCTAGCGTGATCGATGCGATCGAAAACGAAAAAAACACTTTAGAATTTCGACGCAACTTTATGATAAAAGCTTACGAGCATACGGCGGCGTACGACAGTATGATCGCAAACTATATGAACGAGCGTTTCAACAACGGTTTCGGCGCAAAACAATTCGTAGTGGGAAGCAAGGTGATGGATACCCGTTACGGCGAAAATCCGCACCAAAAAGGGGCATTGTACGAGTTTGACAACCATTACTCAAACAACTTTAAAACCCTCAAAGGGGAAGCAAGTTTTAATAACTTAAACGACCTGAGCGGCGCGGTAAAAATCGCCTCGGCATTTGGGGATGCCAATGCGGTGTGTATCACAAAACACGGCAACCCGTGCGGATTTGCCATTAAAGACGATTTGGTCGAGGCTTATACGGAGGCGCTCAAATGCGATCCCGTTTCGGCGTTCGGCGGTGTAGTCGCGGTAAACGGCGTCGTGACAAAAGCATTGGCAGAGAAGATGAATGAAATATTTCTAGAAGTGATTATCGCGGGGCGCATCACCGAGGAAGCTCAAGAGGTGTTCGCAACCAAAAAACGTATCAAGCTTTTTGAGATGGGTGCGGATAGATTAGTTTTAGCCGACGACAAAAAAGACTTCAAACATATCGACGGCGGATTCGTGTACCAAGATGCGGATAAAGTGAACGACGATGAGGTGAAAAACGCAAAACTTATGAGCAAAAAAGCGGCAAGTGCGCAAGAACTCAAAGATATGGAGATTGCGTACAAAGTAGCTTCTTTGACAAAATCCAACTGTGTCGTGTACGTGAAAAACTCCGCAATGGTAGCGGTCGGCATGGGGATGACTTCACGCGTAGATGCAAGCCAATGTGCGCTGAAAAAAGCCAAAGAGATGGGGCTTGACGTACGCGGCGCGGCGCTTGCCAGCGAAGCGTTTTTCCCGTTTAGAGATTCTATAGATGCAGCGGCGGCAGCGGGCGTGAGCGCCGTGATCGAGCCGGGCGGATCTATCCGCGATGAGGAGATTATCGAAGCGGCGAACGAGTTTGGCATGTCGCTTTATTTCTCCGAAGTACGCCACTTCTTGCATTAAGAATGAAAATAGCGACGCACTTGCCGCGTTGCTACGCTTGTTGCGTACATGAGTACGCTTCCTCGCTAAGCGCCTTGAATTTACGCTCCTCTTTTCATTCTTAGTCTAAAGTTTTTTTGTTTCTCTTGTATAACATTGATTGACATCCACTCAACTTTTGTGATACAATTTCGCTTAATAAAACATATTTATTTTAGGAAACAACTATGGGTAAATCATTATACGAAACGTTAGAGATTTCTGAAAACGCAAGCGAAGCGGAGATTAAAAAAGCGTATAGAAAATTAGCGAGAAAATACCATCCCGACGTCAACAAAGAAAAAGATGCGGAGGATAAATTCAAAGAGATAAACGCCGCGTACGAGATACTTAGCGACAAAGAGAAAAAAGCGCAGTACGACCGTTACGGCGATGGGATGTTCGGAGGGCAGAATTTCCACGATTTTAGCCGCGCCCACGGCGGCGGTGCGTCAGATTTGGACGAGATTTTACGCCAGATGTTTTCAGGCGGCGGTTTTGGAGGCTTCGGTGGTTCGTCGGGCTTTGGCGGCTCTTTTGGAGGGGGTGGTTTTGGCGGATTCCAGCAACAACAACGCCCCAATCTTGATATAGAAACAAACGTTACTATCCCTTTTAGCGTCTCCATTTTGGGAGGATCCCACTCGGTTTCGGTCAACGGCGAGCGTTTTGACATCAAAATTCCGGCTGGTGTAAAAACGGGTGAAAAGATGCGTGTCAAAGGCAAAGGTCATGCGCAAGGGGGCGTTGCGGGGGATCTGTTTCTTATCATCACCGTTGCGTCCAATCCCGATTATGTGCGCGAAGGGGACGATATCGTCAAGAGCTTTGACGTGCCCCTTTATGCCGCACTCTTCGGGGATAAGGTGAGTGTGCAAACCTTAGAGAAAGAGATTAAACTTTCGGTACCTCAAAACACCAAAAACGGGCAAAGATTCCGTGTCAAAGAGATGGGCGCGATGAACCGCAAAACAAAAGTGCGCGGTGATTTGTATCTCAAAGCAAACATAGTGCTTCCAAAAGCGGAGGAGCTTGATTCGGCTTTGGTTGCAATGCTCAAAGAAAAACTACCCAAATCATAACAGGAGGAGACGATGATACATCAATACGACGAGCCGGTTTACCTTATAAGCATCGTGGCGAAGATTTTGGATATCCATCCCCAGACGTTGCGCCAGTACGAGCGGGAGAACCTTATACGACCTTCGCGCTCCAACGGGCGTATCCGCCTCTATTCCCAGCGTGATATCGACAAGATCAAATTGATTTTGCGTCTGACGCGTGATTTGGGTGTGAATTTGGCAGGGGTAGATATTATTTTGCGTCTTAAAGATAATGTGGACGACATGGAACAAGAGATCGCAGCGCTCAGACACGAGGTTGCAAAAGCCAGAAGTACCCATTCCGTCTCTCCCGACAAAGCGCTTGTCACGAAGAAATCGGTGTATGAGATGGTGATTTTTAAAGATTAATCTCTTGGCATGTGCCAAGAGATTTGCTAGATTTACTCTTGGAGCCTTTTTATTTTAGCTCCCACATTCTCTAGTTTTTTCTCCAAAGAATCATACCCGCGGTCAAGATGGTAGATACGGTGGACGTTGGTGATTCCATCGGCGACCAAAGCCGCAAGCACGAGTGCGCTCGAAGCGCGCAGATCGGTTGCCATGACATCGGTGCCGCTGAGTTTTGTTTTGCCCACTACGGTCGCAATATTGCCGCTTAGGGTGATGTTCGCACCCATACGCTGAAGCTCGCTCACATGCATAAAACGGTTTTCAAAGAGACGCTCTTCGATAATAGAAGTGCCGTTTGCTTGTGTGGCAAGTGCCAAAAATTGTGCTTGCATATCGGTCGGAAATCCCGGATACTCTTGGGTGATAATCTTGATCGGCTTTAAGGTTTTAGCAGGGTGGATCGTCATCGTTTGGGGTGCGATAGAGAATTTGCATCCCATCTCTTCAAGTTTTGCTACTACCGCTCCCAAATGGGAAGGCTCAACATTTTCCAAAGTCAGTGTTGATTTCGTAATTGCCGCCGCACATAGGTAGGTTCCTGCCTCGATGCGATCGGGGATGATGCTAAACTCCTCGATGTCGATGAGCTTGCCGTTGGTGCCGTGGATCTTTAACGAAGCACTCCCGATCCCCTCTATTTTGACCCCGTTGTCGTTGAGAATTTCGCAAAGCTGTACCACTTCGGGTTCGCGCGCGGCATTGGTGATGGTGGTGATCCCTTTAGCAAGAGCGGCAGCCATAACGATGTTTGCCGTACCCGTAACGGTGATTTTATCGAAGATAATATCGCACCCTTTAAGCCCTTTTGGAGCGCTTGCCTGCACGTATCCCGCTTCGATATTGATCTTTGCACCCATCTGCTCAAGCGCTTTAAGGTGCAGATCGATCGGGCGCTGCCCTATGGCACATCCCCCCGGCAGGGAAACTTCGCAATGTCCAAAACGTGAGAGAATAGGACCGAGCACCAAAATAGAAGCGCGCATCGTTTTGACGATGTCGTAGGTCGCTTTGGTCTGGGTGAGGGTTGTGGTGTCGACCACCATTGCATCGTTTTGCATTGTGCAGTTTGCACCGAGATTGGAGAGGAGCTTTAAGAGGGTTTTTATATCGGCGACTTGAGGAAGGTTTTTGATTGAAACTTGGTTTTTAGCAAGAATGGTCATCGCAATAAGGGGAAGCGAAGCATTTTTTGCACCTGAAATTTTGATTGTTCCGTTTAGGGCTTTTACGCCCTTTATTTGTAAATAATCCATCGGTCTCTTTGCAATATAATATCGTTAGTTAAATTATAGTTTAAATGGCGCCATTATATCTTTTTTCTATGGGAAATGGGATATAATCACACACAATAGGTAATTTTTTCGTCAAATTATAGAGGAAAACATGATGAGTTCAGCACTTGATAGATTAAAAAATTTGACCAATAAAATCTCGAGCTACGAGTTGGCAAGGAAGAACAATCTAGAAATTTTAAAAAATCTCTACGGCGAAATCGGGATCGATAAAAAGGTGGAAAGTTTTGAGAAACTTTTTGCATTTAAAGCGGTGAATCTCTCGGGGGCATCTCTTAACAAAGAGAATCTCGGCGAGGTCAAAGAGGGGAAATATTTACAAATCTTAGCGATCGGCTACGATAAACATGCCGTGATAAAAGCATCGAACGTCTCTTTGGGGTATTACGGCAAGGCGCAAAACGTCGATGAGACGCTCAAAAACAAAGTGGTCGAATTTGTGCTGCGTTACAGGTTTGAGAAAAGCTTTATGACGCTGGAACATTACCACGAGATGCTTGAGGGGTTTAAGCCCGAAGATGTTTAAATTTTATTTTTTGCTTTGGGCGAGGTGGGCATTTTTTGTGACTCTTTACAGCTCTGTGAGCGCCGTAATCCTGGCTTTGTTTTTTACGCTGGGGAGCTATTTGTATCAGGGCGCACCGCAGATAGATGTGCAGATAAAAGAGGCGCTTTGGAGCGTTTTTTTCTTTTGGCTCGGCGTGGCATGGAGCGTTAGCATCTTGGGAACACTCTTTTTTAGGCTTAAAACGATTTTTAATACTTGCATCTGGGGCTACAGGTTAAGGTTGCTCTCATGCCAAAGCGGCGAACCTCTGAAGGTTATAGGAGATAGAGATATCGTAAAAGTGTGGCGTAAGTGGTTCATGCTGCTCTTATGGCTTGTTGCCGCGCTGTCGTTGTTTTTGGCTCTTTTCTTTTTTATTTTTTTTGACAAAGAGGGGGCTTTTGGATGGTTTGGCATCTACACGCTTTATGGGCTTATTCTCTTGGCGGGCTATTTTTCGTTTTTGCTTCTTGGAAGCCGATGTAAAAAAGTGAGAGTAGAGCGGTGTTGATTTTTTTGGATATCGAGACGACGGGTCTGGAGGAGGATGCTAAAATATGCTCCGTCGGTCTCATCGGCGTGGAGCCCGATGGAGAGGTACATGCCATGTACGAGCTTGTAAACGAGGGGAAAAAGATCCCTCCCCAAGCTTCAGCCATCCACCATATCACCAACGAGATGGTGCGCTCTAAACCGAAACTCACAGAAAGCGAAATTTACGCTTTTTTGCAAAAACATAACCTCGAAACCACGACCATCGTCTCCCACAATGCCCCGTTTGATTTGCAAAAACTTATGGCATGCGGCTATGCGTTTAGGGGCGAGGTGCTCGACACGCTGCGTTTGGTGCGTGCGCTTATCCCCGAATGCGAATTTTTCTCTTTGCAGTTTTTGCGTTATGAATTAAAACTTTACAAACAAGAGCCTATGGCATGCTTGGCATGTGGCATGCAAGGGGGAGTGACGCCCCACAACGCCCTAGGCGATGCACTGGTGACGAAGCTTTTGTACGAGTACCTTTTAGAGAGTACATGCCATGAAAAGATGGGGGCGATCTTGGGAGAAAATATACTCTTGCAAAAGCTTCCTTTCGGGAAATACCAGGGGCGCGCGATAGAGGAGATAGCAGAGTGCGACCGCGGCTATTTGGAATGGATTTTGTCCAATATTCTGGATTTGGACGAGGATTTGCGCTATAGTATCGATTATCATTTAAAAGGGTAAAAATGAAGGTGGCAGTTGAATGTAAATCTCCATTGTTGCAAAAATCTTTGGAACTTTTTTTGGCAAAATATCTGTGTACGACAAAACATTGCGACATTGTTATCCGCGATGAGAAAGTACCGGGTGATGCGCGCTCGTTTTATATTTCGAGCGACAAGAGCGCCGATTTAATCAAACCGTTTTCAAAATCGCAACTCATTCTGGCACTCGAAAACAGACTCAAAAACACTCGTGGCATGCTTGCCAAAGAGGATAGAACCCAAGAGAAAAACGAACCGCTTAATTTTGATATTTTGGAAAAGAGAATCGAGTTTTTAACAAAGGAATACCAACAAAACATTATGAATGCAGTACGGGCTTTTTATGAAAAATAACACTATGACAAAAAAAATCGTTGCGGGAAAATTTAAAGGCAAAACGCTCAAACTTCCCTCAAAAGAGACCACGAGAAGCTCCAAAGGGATCGTTTTGGAATCGTTTTTCAACACGATCCAGTTTGCCATTATCGATGCGACGTTCGTGGAGGTGTTCTCAGGCAGCGGTTCGATCGGTTTGGAAGCACTCAGCCGCGGAGCGCACAAGATTGTTTTTATGGAAAAAGACAAAGAGGCGCTTAAAGTTTTAAAAGAGAATATCGCACAAACCGATCCAAAGAGTTGTGAGGTTGTAGCGGGTGATAGCTTTATAAATATCGCCTCGGTAGTAGCAACGCTTAAAAAGGGTGGCTCTGAGGCATTTTTTTATATCGATCCCCCCTTTAGCATCCGCCAAGGGATGGAGGATATTTACGAAAAGATGATCTCCATGATCGCTTCGCTTCCCAAAGAGGCGGTAAAAATGATCATCTTGGAGCATATGAGCGGCTTGGAACTTCCCGAAGAGATCGGAATTTTCAAGAAGAAAAAATCAAAAAAATTCGGCAATACGAGCTTAACCTACTATATGAGCGAAGAGATGGAATAAGAATTGCTTTTTCCTTGCAAGACGTCAAGGAATCGCAATGAAAAAACTACTACTTCTTTTTTTGGTATCGACAACCATTTATGCTACAAAAATTACCGACGTGGCGAACATAGTCGGTGTCCGTGACAACCAAATTATAGGCTACTCTCTTGTGGTGGGTCTGAAAAAAACGGGGGACGGAACCACATCGCAGTTCACGCTTCAATCTATCTCCAACATGCTTCGTGCCATGAACATCGACATGCTTCCCCAAGACATAAAATCTAAAAACGTCGCCGCGGTGGTGGTTACCGCCAACCTCAAACCTTTTGCACGACAAGGGGACAAGTTTAACGTCGTCGTTTCATCGATCGGGGATGCGAAATCTTTAGAGGGGGGAACCCTTCTTATGACGCCGCTCAAAGGGGTGGACGGAAAGATTTATGCTCTGGCTCAAGGCAGCATCAGCATCGGCGGGAAAAACGAAAAAGGCGCTGGAAGCGAGTCGCATCCTACGACGGGGATAGTGTATGACGGCGGATTGGTTGAGCGCGAGATCAATATAGATCTTTACAACCAAGAGTATGCGACGCTCTCTTTAAAAGAGTCCAATTTCAACAACTCCGTAAACGTCCAAAAAGCGATCAACGGGTTTTACGCAACGCAGGTTGCGGTTGCGATCGATCCTAGAACGGTGCGTCTTAAACGTCCGCAAGATAGATCGATGGTGGAGTTTTTGGCAGAGGTGCAGCAGATCGATATAGATTACAAACCCAAAAGCAAAATCGTTATCAACGAAAGAACGGGAACGATTATCGCAGGGGTCGATATTTTTGTCAAACCCATCGTGATGACCCACGGCGATATTACGATCAAGATCAAAGAACAAGAAGCTCCCCAGCAGCCCGCAGGCGCAATGGTGGTAGACCAAGAGACGGTCATAGGGCTTAACGAAAACGAGCTTTATACCAAAGAGGGCACTACGACGGTGGCGAATCTGGTACGTTCTTTGCAAAAGCTGGGTGCTACCCCCAAAGATATTATTTCTATTTTAGAGGCAATGAAGAGTGCGGGAAGCATCTCGGCCGATCTGGAGGTGATCTAATGAGTTTATACGGCGGTATCTCTTCGGGAGTAGAAACGGCGATGCTTGCACAACAGCATCAGGTTCCAAAGATCGATCCCAAAGCGGAAAATAAAGCCCTGCGTGAACAAACCGATGCTTTTGAATCGGTGATCCTTAAAATGCTTTTGGACAACGCGATGAAAGACGAGAAAAATCTTTTCTCGCAACAAAACGATCCGGGAGACAAAATCTATAAGTCGATGTACCGGGACGAGCTTGCAAAGGTGAGTGCGGGAGGATTTGGATTTTCTCAGATGTTGTATGAGTATTTGAGCCAAAAAGTTTAATCTATTCTCGCAATGTGCCGATATGGTGCTAACAAAACTCGTTGCGAGTTGGAGGATAGAAAATGGTATCAAATATAAACGGTTCGAGTGTCCGCAGTGCTTACGCAAATAGTTTCGCGGAGCCTAAAGAGACTCAAAAATCGGAAGTAAAAGCAAATATATCAAAACAAGGTGATATGAGCAAGATTGAAAAGATCAAAGAGTCTTTGCAAAACGGCGAGTATCGGATTGACCTACATGCCTTGTCCGAAAAGATAGCGGACGAGTTGCTCTAGGGGTTTATTACATAAACAGGAGTTGGGGATGTTGTCTCATCATTTACAAAGTGCACTTAGCGATCTTAGAGATATTATTCGTATCACGAAAGAGGATATTGCCGATATTAAAGAAGCAAAACACGACTCTCAGTTTGAGAGACTCTCGCTAAAAGATGAGAAGATAAAAAGTTTTGAAGCAAAAAAAGCGATGATCGATCATGCCATATCTGTTTTAATGAGCACAAACCCCCAAAAAGAACTTCCGGAACTTCTCAACGAAGAGCAACACCGCGCTTTGGACGAATTGCGAAACGATCTTAGCGAACTCAGAGAGATCAATAAAGAGTATGCCAAATTGGTGCTTACCGTCAGTAATCTATATAACGCATTTTTGGAAAAATTGGTTCCGACCGAGATGCAGGGGTATAACAAAGTCGCATCGAAGAACCCCTCGATTTTAGAAGTGAGGGTGTAAGATGGCTTCTATATTCAATGCATTACATATCGGTTATTCGGGGCTAAATGCCGCACAGGTAGGGATCAACACCACCAGCCACAATATCTCTAACGCCGAGAGCGAGGGGTATACAAGACAGCGCGTCGTAACCGCTGCGGCTACTCCGATCGCGATGTATCCGGGGCAGGTCGGCAACGGTGTGCAGGTAACGGAGATAAAGCGCGTATTCGATAACTTCGTATATGACCGTTATACGAGCATCTCTGCCGATAAAGAGTTCAGCGATTACGAAAAAAGAAAACTCGAAGAGCTATCCACCTATTTTCCCGAGGTGGACGGCGTAGGGATCAAGACCGACCTTCAAGAGTACTACAATATGTGGCAAAGTTTTGCGGACAATCCCGACAACGATGCGATCAAACTTGCTCTTGCGGAACAGACGCAAACCCTTTCGCAAAATATCGGTTACACCCAAACGAAGATGCTCAAACTCCAGTCGCAGATAAACGACGAACTCAAAGTTGCCGTCGATGAGGTGAACAGACTTGCCAAAGAGCTTGCAGACCTCAATATTTCTATCGATACCGCCGAAGCGGGCGGTGCGAACGAGGCAAACGACCTTCGCGACAAAAGAAATTCGATAGAACTCTCACTTGCAAAACTGATCGGTGCCGAAGCGCTTTCGGGGCAGTTGCAATCGAACACGCAAATTGACAGCCAGTCGAATACGAAAACGGGAAGCTACACCCTCAGTATCAATGGCTTTAATATAGTTGACGGCAATACATTTCACCCTTTGCATATCTCTAGCGAAAACAACCCAAACGGTTTTTACGAAATCTCTTTTGAGCGACAAGACGGCGTGCTTGTACCGATGGAGGAGTCCCTTAATAAAGGAAAAGTGGGTGCGATGATCGAGCTGCGCGGCGGCACCATCGATACGACAAGCGGCGTGCCGCAGGATGGCGTGATCCAAAATGCGATCTCTCAGATGAACGCTTTTGCAAAAGGGCTGATTGAATCGACCAATAATCAGTACGCGCAAACGCCCGTAACGAAGATGGAATCGAACTCACTCAAAATAAACGGCAACGACGCACTTTTGGCTTCGGGGATGGATTTTAGAGAGGGGAGTTTCGAGGTGGTGATTTTCGACGTGGACGGCAATGAAGTCGCTACGCGTACCATTACGATCAATCCTGCTACGACGATGCAAGGGCTTGCGGGTTCAAACTCGATTCAAGGACAGATAGAAAACTCTGCGGTTGACGACAATGCCGACGGCAACGCCAATAACGACGTAGACGACTATATACAGTTTAATTGGGCGGTGCATCTCACCGGAGGAAACGGGCTGGAGCTCAGCATGGATCCTATGAAGAAATCGCTCGGGTATACCTTTGCGATTCGCGATAACTATCCAAACGGTACGTTTGAATCGGGAACCAATTTTGCGGGTGCTACAGGGCTTAACAGGTTTTTTGACGGAGAGGATGCGCAAGATATTGATCTAAGTTTAAAATACAGAGAGAATCCGACGCTTTTGGCTGCGGGAAAAACGACCATATCCGGAGACAACCGCGTAGCGCTCGATATGATCCAAAATCAATACGAAAAGTATGATTTTGAGGTGGGTTCGAACATTTTTAATACGACAACCTATGGCATGTTCGATATTATTGCAACCAATGTCGGTTCGGTTACCAATGCCGCAATCTTTAAAAACGACTCGTTAAAAGCGCAGTTTAATGCCGTGGAATTGGAATACCAGTCGGTCTCTAAGGTCAGTATCGACGAAGAGATGACCAATCTTATCAAATACCAAACCTCCTACGGAGCCGCCGCAAAGATCATCACCACGATCGATCAGATGATGCAGACGCTTCTGGGAATAAAATCGTAAGCGGAGCGTTTGGGTTTGCCGCGCTTTAGTCTCGCTGTTTTAGGGTTCGTTTTTCTTTTCTCGTTTTTTGGTTCTTATCTTTACGACGCAGACCCCTACATGTTGCACGGCGATGCAATTTTGGTTGTTCCCTCGGGGGAGTTTTGGCTCGGTACAGACAGGCTCGGGCGTGATATTTTGGCACGTTTGATGGAGGGGGGCAAAATCTCTTTGATCATCGGCGTGGGAAGTGCCTTTATCGGATCTTTAATAGGGCTGATCCTAGGCGCTGCGGCAGGGTATTTTCGGGGCGGCGTCGATAAAGGTTTTGTGGTCACGGTAGACCTCTTTTTAACCTTTCCCACCTTTTTTCTTTTGCTTGCACTTGTGAGTTACGTGAACGCTTCTGCGCTCGTACTTATCGTTATTATCTCCTTAACGGGGTGGATGACCACCGCGCGATTGATCCGCTCCGAGAGTTTTCAGATAACCTCGCAGCCCTACATAAAAATCCTCAATATTGCGGGTGTAAAAAAGCTAAAAATTCTTTTGAAATACTATGCGCCTCTTTTGGCGCCGATCTATTTCGTGAGTTTTACCTTCGGGGTAGGGGGAGCTATTTTGGCAGAATCGGGTCTTAGTTTTTTAGGGCTTGGGATCGTAGCGCCTCAGATGAGCTGGGGGACGATGCTAAGTGATGGCAAAGAGGTGATCGAGATCGCTTGGTGGGTGAGCTTTTTCCCTGGGTTAATGATCTTTTTGGTTACGTTTTCCCTTGTTAATATCTCAAATTATCTGCAACAGCTTACCAACCAAAAGCAGATTCAAAGCTAAAGGGATTGTAATGGAAAATCATAAGTTCGGCTACGGTGTTTTGATTATGGCATGTGTCGTAATTGTGCTCGCGGGTATTAAAAGTGCGGCGGAGATCATTGTCCCTTTTTTACTGGCGCTTTTTTTGGCGATTATTCTCTCTCCGGCACACCGTTTTTTTATGAGAAAAAAGATCCCCGAGGGGGTCTCTATTAGCGTTATCATGGTGCTTGTCGTGCTGTTTTTGTTTTTGGTTGCAAAGCTTATAGGGAGTTCGGTGCGGGAGTTTAGTGCCAACATCGAGGTGTATACGCAAAATCTTTATGCGCATCAGTCCGATATCGAGGCGTTTGCCGCACGTTTGGGTTTTGAGATCGCGTCTGGGGAGATCGCTTCTGTTGCCGAGCCCAAACAGTTGATGGGGTTTGTACAGCAGCTCTTGCAGGGCGTGGGAGCGATGTTTACCAACGGGTTCGTGATAGTCTTGACGGTTATTTTTATGTTGCTAGAATCGAATCATTTTACGCAAAAGATCCATCTTGTAGATACAAACAAAAATACGATGCGCCAGATCGATACTATTTTCGCGCAGATCAACGAATATATGGTACTCAAAGCGGCAATATCGCTGCTAACGGGCTTTGTAATTTGGATCGCTTTGCTTTTCATAGGGGTCGATTACCCTTTTTTATGGGCGGTATTGGCATTTTTGCTTAATTTTATTCCGAATATAGGTTCCATAATTGCCGCCGTGCCTGCGGTGTTGCTCGCACTTGTGCAGCTTGGAAGCATGAGCGCGATTTTTGTCGTTGCGGTCTATACGGCAGTGAATATCCTCATAGGCTCGGTGATCGAACCCAAAGTGATGGGCAAAGGGCTTGGACTCTCCACCTTGGTGGTATTTTTATCTTTGATATTTTGGGGATGGCTTTTAGGCATTGTCGGGATGTTGCTCTCGGTGCCTTTGACCATTATGGCAAAGATCATTTTTGACGCCGATCCAAAAACAAAATGGATATCGATCTTGCTAGGCACGGGCGAGATGCCAAAAAGCGCGCAAAAATAAAATCTTTTACCATGCCATGAATTGCTTGGCATGGTGAGGAAGCGCTCCCATTAAATAAAAAATCAATTCAATACGCGCTATAATCGCAAACAAAATAGAATCCAGCAGAAACTTTTAGGAAATACAGATGATTTTGATGATAGATAATTATGACAGTTTTACATACAATATCGTGCAATACTGCAGGGAACTCGGCGCCGATCTTAAGATCGTGCGCAACGATGAACTGAGCGTAGAGGAGATCGAAGCGCTGCATCCTGAGAAGATCATCATCTCTCCCGGTCCTGCATCGCCCGATGAAGCGGGGGTAACGCTTGCGGTTATCGATTATTTTAAAGACAAACTTCCGATTTTAGGAATCTGTTTGGGGCATCAAAGTATTGCTCAAGCGTTTGGCGGCGAGGTTGTGCGTGCAAAAAATATGATGCACGGTAAGACATCCCGTATGCAGCGAGTAGGCGAGTGTGAAATATTCGAGAGTATGCCCGATGAATTTACGGCGACAAGGTACCACTCTTTGATTGTGAAAAAAGATACGATCCCCCCGCAGATTATACCTACCGCATACAGTAAAGACGACGGCGAGATTATGGCGCTTAAGATCAAAGACAAAGATATCTACGGCGTGCAGTTTCATCCCGAATCGATTATGAGCGAATACGGACACGAGATACTAGGGAATTTTCTTAAATTATGAATCCGAGGCTGCTCTTTTTCCTTATTCTGGGAATAGATGCTTTCGTACTTTTTATGCAAACGTCACAACTCTCGATTTCGTATCGAGAGGCTTTGTTTTTACAAGGTGAACCCTCTTTTTTCCAATCTCTTATCAGATTCTCTTTGGCATGTTTGGGAACAAACGATTTCGCGCTTCGTTTGCCGATGATAATGCTTCATTTGGGAAGTACCCTCTTGCTTTATGCGGTCGCAAAAGAGTATCTAAACGACATAAACAGAATTTGGCTCGTTTTGATTTTTGTTTTGTTGCCGGGGATAGTGAGCTCCGCTTTGATAGTAGACAGTGCAGGGCTACTGATTTTCGGACTTTTGTTGTTTGTGTATCTCTTTCGTCGGGTCTCTTTTTTCGTTTTATGTTTGTATCTTTTTACTCTTTCACTCATAGAGAGCGGCTTCCTTTACCTTTTTTTAGGGCTGTTGCTCTATGGCATGGTGGAAAGAAAATATGCCTTGGCGCTTGTAAATATGGTATTTATCATTCTTTCGGTCGTGCTTTACGGGCTGGACGTTCACGGCTCCCCAAAAGGGTATTTTCTCGATAGCATCGGGATATATTCGGCGATTTTTACTCCTATAGTTTTTGTCTATATTTTTTATGTTTTATACCGCAGAGGACTTACCAAAGAGATCGATGCGGTGTGGTTCTTGGCATCCTCGGCTTTGGTCGTTTCGCTGATTCTCTCTTTTAGGCAAAAAATAGATGTGCAGCATTTCGCACCTTATCTCGTACTGGCTCTGCCGCTTGCGGCGCAAACTTTTTATAATTCCTATAGAGTCAGACTGCCGCAATTTCGCAGGAAGTACAAGGCGGTATTCGTCGTAGCACTTTTGTTTTTGCTTGCAAACAGCGGGGTCGTGTTGTTTAATAAGTATCTTTACCGGGTGCTGGAGAGACCGAGCGAACACTTTGCTTACAAGATGCATATTGCCAAAGAGCTTGCGGATGCGCTTCATGAGAGGGGAATCGATTGTGTGCAAACCAAAAAATCGATGGGGTTGCGTTTGGAGTTTTACGGTATTTCAAAATGTAACGAATTTGTTTTGGAAGAAGTTGATGCAAGAGAGAATAACGGCAGAGATGTAACAATTAGTTACATAAATAAGCCGATAAAATTTTATAGTGTTACAAAAGTAAACAATTTTACGATTCGGTAGAGTTCATTTTTGTCATAACCTCGATTAATTGCATAATATGTGGTACCATTTTCCCAAACATTTACGATAGGGAGTTGCAATGGCTCAAAAAGCAATAAGAGAATTTGACGCAAAGTCAATTTTGGCTAAGCATTGGGATAAGTACTTTCCAGATTTTACTTATGCATACGAAACGGTTCTTGTTCAAAACGGATCGGAACTTAAAGAGGCTGCAAAAGATAAAAAATGGTTAAATGAGAAAGCATTGGTTGCTAAACCGGATATGTTATTCGGTAAAAGAGGTAAAAACGGCTTAGTTTTATTTAGAGATTCGAAACCGGGCGATGTATCTTTAGCTAAAGCTATATCATGGATTGATGAGAAATCAAGCTCTGCACAATCTGTATATTTTTCATTTGAGGGCGACACTCCGCACGGTGAGCCTAAAACCGATATGCTTACTCACTTTGTTGTTGAGCCGTTTACGCCGCATACACAAGAAGAGGAGTATTATATCTCTGCTACGTGTGTAGGGGATGACGATGTCCTTTATATGTCTGCCGAGGGCGGGATGGAAGTTGAAGAGAACTGGGACAAAGTTGTCGAAGTTAAATTCGCTATCACCGAAAGTGAAGAGGAGATTGCAGCAAAAATCCGTGCAAACGTTCCAAAAGACGTAGCTGAGAAAGATAAAGAAGGGTTTGCAAAATTTGCAATCGGTTTCTTTAAAGCATACAGAGAGTTAAACTTCGCCTACCTTGAGATCAACCCGTTTGTTATGCAAGGCAGTAGAATCGAACTGTTAGATATGGTTGCAAAACTTGACGATACTGCGGGATTCTTGATGAGAGAGTACTGGGGAGACGTTGAATACCCTACATCATTCGGTATGGAGGAAAAATCTCCTGAAGTTTTAGCTATCGAAGATGCGGACAGCAAATCGGGAGCTTCTTTAAAACTTACTATCTTAAAACCTGATGCCAGAATTTGGACGATGGTAGCAGGCGGGGGTGCTTCGGTTGTGTATGCCGATACGATTGCAGACCTTGCAGGGATCGAAGACTTGGCGAACTACGGAGAGTACTCCGGAGGTCCGACAACAAGCGAGACAAAGTTCTATGCAGAGACTATCTTAGATCTTATGACAAGAAAAAAAGATGCTAAAGGAAGAGAAAAAATCCTTATCATCGGCGGAGCGATCGCAAACTTTACGGATGTTGCAAAAACCTTCACGGGTATTATCCAAGCGTTTGAGAACTATGCGGACAAAATGAAAGAGGTCGGTATCAAAATCTATGTAAGACGCGGCGGACCAAACTATGAAAAAGGTCTTAAAGATATCAAAGAAGCGGCTGATAGACTTGGACTATGGATCGATGTTTACGGACCTGAAACTCACGTAACGGATATCGTGAGAATGGCAGTAGAGGCATAAGGAGAACACATGGCACAATTATTTACTAAAGATACACAAGCGATTTTTTGGAACAACAACAAGTCTGCTATCCAAAGAATGTTGGATTACGATTACACGATCAAAAGAACAAAACCTTCCGTAGCAGCGATCGTAGCACCTACTGCGGGAAGCAAGTTCGATAAGTTCTTTTACGGTCCGGATGAGATAATGATTCCATTATACAAAACGACTGCAGAAGCAAAAGCGCACCACGCCAATGCCGATGTTCTTTTGAACTTTGCATCGTTTAGAACTGCGTATGATGTAACAATGGAAGCATTGGAACTTGGCGGTTTTAAAACGATCATGATTACGGCTGAGGGGATTCCCGAGAGACTTGCCCGTAAAATGAATGCAACGGCACATGCCAAAGATGTAGTGGTTATCGGACCTGCTACGGTAGGTGCTATCGCTCCGGGTGCGTTTAAAATTGCCAACATCGGCGGAACGATTGAAAATATCGTGCAATCCAAACTCCATAGAGCAGGTTCATGCGGACTTGTAACACGTTCCGGAGGTTTGTTTAACGAGCTTTCAAATATCATTGCTATTAATGCAGACGGTATTGCAGAGGGTGTTGCAATCGGTGGAGATAGATTCGTAGGATCTGTATTTATTGATAACCTTCTTCGTATGCAAGACAATCCTGAAGTAAAATATATGCTTCTTTTAGGTGAAGTTGGCGGTACGGAAGAGTATAAAGTGATCGAAGCGGTAAAATCGGGAAGAATCACGAAGCCTATCATTGCATGGTGTATCGGTACGATTGCAAAATATTATGACAGCGGCGTACAATTCGGGCATGCAGGTGCATCGGCAAATGCGGAAGCAGAAACGGCAGCAGCTAAAAATGAAGCTATGGCGGCAGTAGGTATTCACGTACCGAGTTCGTTCAATGATCTTCCGAATAAAATCGCAGAAGTTTACGGCGATCTTAAAGCAAAAGGTGTTATAAAAGATATTGCAGAACCGGATATGAATGTTTGCCCGAAAGTAAGAAAGTCTAAAGAGTTCATTTGTACTATTTCCGATGACAGAGGTGATGAAGCAACATATGCAGGTTTCCCGATCTCTTCTTTAGCAACTCCGGATACTGGTAAAGGTATCGGTGATGTCGTATCGCTTCTTTGGTTTAAAAAACAATATCCAAAATGGGCAACGGACTTTATCGAAACCGTAATTAAAACTGTCGCAGATCATGGTCCTGCAGTTTCAGGTGCGCACAATGCTAAAGTTACGGCGCGTGCAGGAAAGTCGGTTGTCGAATCTCTTGTTACGGGTCTTTTAACAATCGGACCAAGATTCGGTGGAGCGATTGACGGTGCCGCAGAATATTTCAAATATGCGGATGATAACAAATTGACTCCGGCAGAGTTCTTGAATCATATGAAAAAAGAGGGGGTTCCTATTCCGGGTATCGGGCATAGAATCAAATCTTTGAAAAATCCGGATTTACGTGTAGAGGGTCTTAAAAAATATGCGGCAGAGCATTTCCCTGCAACTCCGTTACTTGATTATGCACTAACCGTCGAGCAATTGACGACAAGCAAAAAAGAGAACCTTATTCTCAACGTTGACGGAACTATCGGTATCTTGATGGTAGATATGTGGAGAGCTTTAGGATACTCTGAGGAGGAGATTAACGAGTTTATCTCTTCCGGTACGCTTAATGCGTTCTTTATCGTCGGAAGAAGTATCGGTTTCATCGGGCATGTTTTAGATGAGAAACGTCTAGCAATGCCGATGTACAGACATCCGATGGATGATATCTTGTACGATGTTCAGGTAGCTGAAAAAATATAATAAATAATTAAATATTAAAAAAAACATTATTTAATTATACTTTCCTCTTTTTTTAGATATACTAGCCCGAGGGCTGGTATATGAAAAAATCTTTTACGCTTTTAGAATTGGTTTTTGTCATCGTGGTAATCGGCATTATTAGCCTAGCAACCATTCGAAACACCCCTTCAGACAATCTAGAACGTGCTGCAATACAATTAGCTTCCCACATCCGCTATACACAACATTTGGCTTTGACGCATGATTTTTTTTCCGTAACCGATCCACATTGGTTTAAAAGAAGATGGCGTATATCATTTAACCGCGGAGAGGGCACAAATAGTCATTGGGCATATACCGTATGGGCAGATACTGCGGGCACGGCAAGCGGCAGTCCCGATCCTCAGGAAATTGCCATCAACACATTGAATAATTCTAAAAAGCTTACAGGTGGATTTAACGGAAACCTTTTTATACATACAGGAGATCCTGAAGCAACCGAAGAACTGAATATTGGGGAATATTACGGCATACTAGACGTTCGATTCTCCTCGGCATGCAGAACGGGAACACACAGTAAAAGTATAGGTTTTGATCATGTGGGAAGACCTCTTAGGGGAGCGATCGAAAACTATACTTCACCTTACGACTCATCCGTAGCTACAAATATTTTAATTGTCTCACAATGCCAAATTACATTATGTACGGTTACAGATTGTACTTTAGCAAATGATGAAGAGAAAAAAGTTATTGCAATAGAAGCAGAAACGGGCTATATACATATATTAAAGTAAGCCTATTGGCATGTATCAATAAAAAACTAAACATTTTGAAAAAAAGATGCAATCTTTTTGCAAAAACCCTTGACATTGGTTTAGTATTTGTCTATAATTCCCGTCCACAAACAAAGAGACCTTAAAAAGTCTTAGAGAGACTTCGAGTTGAAGCCTTTTATGAAGTTTGAGATCATTGAAATCTAAGCAAGTAGAGAGACTTAAGAGCGAAAAGCGATTAAGTTATTACTACTTAGTAATAACTAAATAAACATAACCGTCTATTAACTTTTTAAAAGTTAGTAGATAACTTTAACATAAGCCAATGATTTTAGATCTTGGGCTAATGGTCAAACAATTCAATTACGGAGAGTTTGATCCTGGCTCAGAGTGAACGCTGGCGGCGTGCTTAACACATGCAAGTCGAACGATGAAGTCCTTCGGGATGGATTAGTGGCGCACGGGTGAGTATACTATAGATAATGTGCCCCTTAGTCTGGGATAGCCACTGGAAACGGTGATTAATACTAGATACTCCTTCTTATCACAAGGTAAGTTGGGAAAGTTTTTTCGCTAAGGGATCGGTCTATATCCTATCAGTTAGTTGGTGAGGTAACGGCTCACCAAGGCGATGACGGGTAGCGGGTCTGAGAGGATGATCCGCCACACTGGTACTGAGACACGGACCAGACTCCTACGGGAGGCAGCAGTGAGGAATATTGCACAATGGGGGAAACCCTGATGCAGCAACGCCGCGTGGAGGATGACGCATTTCGGTGTGTAAACTCCTTTTATGAGTCAAGAAAATGACGGTAGCTCATGAATAAGCACCGGCTAACTCCGTGCCAGCAGCCGCGGTAATACGGAGGGTGCAAGCGTTACTCGGAATCACTGGGCGTAAAGGACGCGTAGGCTGTTTAGCAAGTCAGGTGTGAAATCCTATGGCTCAACCATAGAACTGCACTTGAAACTGCTAGACTAGAGTATGGGAGGGGGAGATGGAATTAGTGGTGTAGGGGTAAAATCCGTAGATATCACTAGGAATATCTAAAGCGAAGGCGATCTCCTGGAACATTACTGACGCTAAGGCGTGAAAGCGTGGGGAGCAAACAGGATTAGATACCCTGGTAGTCCACGCCCTAAACGATGTTCACTAGTCGTCGGGATGCTTGTCATCTCGGTGATGCACTTAACAGATTAAGTGAACCGCCTGGGGAGTACGGTCGCAAGATTAAAACTCAAAGGAATAGACGGGGACCCGCACAAGTGGTGGAGCATGTGGTTTAATTCGAAGATACGCGAAAAACCTTACCTGGCCTTGACATTGATAGAATCTTTCAGAGATGAGAGAGTGCCCTTCGGGGAGCTTGAAAACAGGTGCTGCACGGCTGTCGTCAGCTCGTGTCGTGAGATGTTGGGTTAAGTCCCGCAACGAGCGCAACCCTCGTCCTTAGTTGCCAGCAGTTTGGCTGGGCACTCTAAGGAGACTGCCTTCGCAAGGAGGAGGAAGGTGAGGACGACGTCAAGTCATCATGGCCCTTATGGCCAGGGCTACACACGTGCTACAATGGGACGTACAGAGAGTTGCGATACCGCGAGGTGGAGCCAATCTCATAAAGCGTCTCTCAGTTCGGATTGTTCTCTGCAACTCGAGAGCATGAAGCTGGAATCACTAGTAATCGTAGATCAGCATTGCTACGGTGAATACGTTCCCGGGTCTTGTACTCACCGCCCGTCACACCATGGGAGTTGATTTCACCCGAAATCGGGAAGCTAACCTTCGGGGGGCTACCGCTTACGGTGGAATTAGCGACTGGGGTGAAGTCGTAACAAGGTAACCGTAGGAGAACCTGCGGTTGGATCACCTCCTTTCAGAGTAAGAGAAGTCATTCGGTTGACTATCTCAATACAAAAGAATCTCACGATTCGTCGTTTTAGTTATTAGTCTCTTGCTTGCTTAGTTTTCAGTGATCTATGATCATTTGAAATTACAATTATGATGGGGAATTAGCTCAGCTGGGAGAGCGCCTGCCTTGCACGCAGGAGGTCAGCGGTTCGATCCCGCTATTCTCCACCATCTTAAAGCTTGAAAGTTTAATAAAAGAGTTAGGTTTAACTTTTTTATTAGACTTCTAAAGTCTAAAGTTCATTAAATTAATATTGTTAAAGTCAACAGATAGTAAAGATACTAAAAACTAGAGATAGTTGAAAGTATTAATATTATTACTAAATAACTACAAACACAGGATCTACTTTGTTTGGTGTAGCGATACATTAAGTAAGGTAGTGAACGCAAATTAGAAAAAAAGATATTAAGGGCCATAGGTGGATGCCTTGGCTAGTAGAGGCGAAGAAGGACGTATTAGGCTGCGAAAAGCCTCGGGGAGCTGCCAAAGAGCTTTGATCCGGGGATATCCGAATGGGGCAACCCGGCACGGCGCGAGTCGTGTCACTCCTACGGGAGAGCGAACCTAGGGAAGTGAAACATCTCAGTACCTAGAGGAAAAGAAATCAAACGAGATTCCCAGAGTAGTGGCGAGCGAAATGGGATTAGGGCGCTTAGTGATAGCATATCGGTTAGCAGAAGAGTTTGGAAAGACTCAGCATAGAGGGTGATACTCCCGTAAGCGAAAATCGGTATGTGGTACTAGACTAAGGAAAGAGTAGGTCGGGACACGTGTTATCTTGACTGAATATGGGGGGACCACCCTCCAACCCTAAATACTACTACTAGACCGATAGCGAACAAGTACCGTGAGGGAAAGGTGAAAAGAACTGCGGTGAGCAGAGTGAAATAGAACCTGAAACCTATGGCTTACAATCATTCGGAGCACTATTATATATAAGTGTGACGGACTGCCTTTTGCATAATGAGCCTGCGAGTTGTGGTATCTGGCAAGGTTAAGCGAACGCGAAGCCGTAGCGAAAGCGAGTCTTAATAGGGCGACATAGTCAGATGCTGCAGACCCGAAACTGAGTGATCTATCCATGAGCAGGTTGAAGCTGGTGTAAGAGCCAGTGGAGGACCGAACCCGTGGCCATTGAAACGGCTTGGGATGACTTGTGGATAGGGGTGAAAGGCCAATCAAACTCAGTGATAGCTGGTTCTCTCCGAAATATATTTAGGTATAGCCTCGAGCATTAGCATGAAGGGGTAGAGCACTGACAGGGCTAGGGCTGCTTCCCGCGGTACCAAACCCTATCAAACTCCGAATACTTCATGTGTAACCTCGGGAGTCAGGCGGTGGGTGATAAAATCAATCGTCAAGAGGGGAACAACCCAGACTAACAGCTAAGGTCCCAAAGTTTTATCTGAGTGGAAAAGGATGTGGAGTTGCTGTGACAACCAGGAGGTTGGCTTAGAAGCAGCCATCCTTTAAAGAAAGCGTAACAGCTCACTGGTCTAGCGATTCTGCGCCGAAAATATAACGGGGCTAAGATAAACACCGAAGCTTTAGATTCATCTTTAGATGAGTGGTAGGAGAGCGTTCTAGTCAGCGTAGAAGCCATACCGGTAAGGAGTGGTGGAGCGGCTAGAAGTGAGCATGCAGGCATGAGTAGCGATAAAAGGGATGAGAATTCCCTTCGCCGTAAACCCAAGGTTTCCTACGCGATGCTCGTCATCGTAGGGTTAGTCGGGACCTAAGTCGAGTCCGAAAGGGGTAGACGATGGCAAATCGGTTAATATTCCGATACCGACGGTTGTTCGTTTGAGTGATGGGGGGACGCATAGAGTTAATCGAGCTCACTGATGGAATAGTGGGTCGAAGGGTGTAGGTTGTAACGTAGGCAAATCCGCGTTACATTCGACCGAGACCTGACAGGCAATTCAATCTCTTCGGAGAGCGAGTTGAATCGATGATACTGTCGTGCCGAGAAAAGCCTCTAAGCGAGAACAGCCGTTGCCCGTACCGTAAACCGACACAGGTGGGTGAGATGAGTATTCTAAGGCGCGTGGAAGAACCCTGGTTAAGGAACTCTGCAAACTAGCACCGTATCTTCGGTATAAGGTGTGCCCTAGACGTTAGTGGACTTGCTCCACAAAGCGTCGAAGGGTCGCAGCAAAGAGTCCCTCCCGACTGTTTACCAAAAACACAGCACTCTGCTAACTCGTAAGAGGATGTATAGGGTGTGACGCCTGCCCGGTGCTCGAAGGTTAAAAGGATTTGTCAGCGCAAGCGAAGCATTGAATTGAAGCCCGAGTAAACGGCGGCCGTAACTATAACGGTCCTAAGGTAGCGAAATTCCTTGTCGGTTAAATACCGACCTGCATGAATGGCGTAACGAGATGGGAGCTGTCTCAACCAGGGATCCAGTGAAATTGTAGTGGAGGTGAAAATTCCTCCTACCCGCGGAAAGACGGAAAGACCCCGTGCACCTTTACTATAGCTTGACATTGCTATTGGGATATTCATGTGCAGGATAGGTGGGAGCCATTGATGTAGGGACGCAAGTAACTACGGAGGCATCCTTGAGATACCACCCTTGAATATTCTGATAGCTAACTCCGTACGATTATCTCGTGCGAGGACAATGTCTGGTGGGTAGTTTGACTGGGGCGGTCGCCTCCTAAAAAGTAACGGAGGCTTACAAAGGTTCGTTCAGAGGGGTTGGAAATCCCTCGTAGAGTATAATGGCATAAACGAGCCTGACTGTGAGAGAAACAACTCGAGCAGAGACGAAAGTCGGTCATAGTGATCCGGTGGTTCTGTGTGGAAGGGCCATCGCTCAAAGGATAAAAGGTACGCCGGGGATAACAGGCTGATCTCCCCCAAGAGCTCACATCGACGGGGAGGTTTGGCACCTCGATGTCGGCTCATCGCATCCTGGGGCTGGAGCAGGTCCCAAGGGTATGGCTGTTCGCCATTTAAAGCGGTACGCGAGCTGGGTTCAGAACGTCGTGAGACAGTTCGGTCCCTATCTTCCGTGGGCGTAGGATTGTTGAGGAGAGCTGACCCTAGTACGAGAGGACCGGGTTGGACGTGCCACTGGTGCACCGGTTGTTCTGCCAAGAGCATCGCCGGGTAGCTACGCACGGATGTGATAACCGCTGAAAGCATCTAAGCGGGAAGCCAACTCCAAGATGAACAATCCCTGAAGTACGCTTGAAGACTACAAGCTTGATAGGCCGGATGTGTACGCAGAGCAATCTGTTTAGCTGACCGGTACTAATAGTACGTTCGTCTTTTTTTTCTTGTTCACTACCTTACTTAGTGTATATATAGTTATTTAGTTTACTTGTTGACTTTACCAATCTTACTACGATCAAACTCCGATCAAAGTTAAGTACATCTGATTATGTATTTACCTTTGATCGTCTAGGTAGCTATAGAGAGAGGGAAACGCCCGGCCCCATTCCGAACCCGGAAGCTAAGCCTCTCATCGCTGATAATACTGCGTCTTTCAGATGTGGGAACGTAGGTCGCCGCCTAGTTGATCAATTTCTTTACTTCTCTTCGAAATAAACCTTTTCACTTAATCACTTTTTTTTACATTCGCTCGCTTTTAGATTTTCTTTGTTTTTGGCAAATGTTTTTTCCCCTATCCCGCTTACGTTCATGAGCTCATTGATATTCTTAAAACAATGTTTTTCTCTGTAAGCAATAATCGCTTGCGCTTTTTTTTCGCTTATCCCGTTAAGTTTGACCAATTCGCTTTGATTTGCCGTGTTTATATCAACGGCACCGAAGAGCATACCTGCAAATAATGCGGACAACAATAACTTTTTCATCTTTTTCCTTTTATGTGGTTTAGATTATTGTATACCCTAAACATAATTTCTTAATATTCTTTATTGTTTTTTTACGTATTTATTTACAAAAAGATACAAAAAGTAACAATTTTTAAAATCTAATATTTTAAACGTAGTTTTTTATCTTTATTCTTTTTGCATCTTTTTCTCTTTTGCTTTCTATACTATGCTATCATTTCATATTAAAAAATGAGGCTCATTCAATGAAAGAATATATAAAAGATCAAATAAAAAAATCGTATGAAACAAAACAAGCTATCTATCAAAATGAAGCTTTATTGGATGCTATAGCGGCCGTCGCGAGAGAGTGTGTAGCATTGTATAAAACCGACAAAAAAACCATTTTGGCCGGAAACGGCGGAAGTGCCGCCGATGCACAACATATAGCCGCTGAGTTAGTAGGTCGTTACGGTTTTGACAGACCATCGATTCCATCTTTAGCTTTAACAACCGATACTTCAAATTTAACCGCGATCGGAAACGATTACGGGTACGATCAGGTTTTTTCAAGACAGTTAGAGGGGATGGGGCAGTGCGGCGATATCTTCATAGGTATTTCGACTTCCGGAAATTCCACGAATATCGTTAAGGCCTTTGAATCGGCAAAGAAAAAAGGCATTAAAACGGTTGCACTTGTAGGACGCGACGGTGGTTTAATGGCTAAAATGGCCGATATGTCGATTGTCGTGCCTTCTGATTCAACGCCTCGTATCCAGGAGTCTCATATCTTAATCGGGCATATTCTCTGCGATATTATAGAAAAAGAGATTTTTGCAGACGGGGTAGGCAACTAGGTTATGCGAAAAGCTTTGTTTCTAGATCGTGACGGTGTCGTAAACGTAGAAAAAGATTACCTTTATAAAATTGAGGATTTTGAGTTTATAGAGGGGATTTTTGATCTATGCCGTCATTATGCATCGCTGGGGTATGTAATCTTTATAGTAACGAATCAATCGGGAATCGCCAGAGGGTATTATACGGAGGAGCAGTATAACGAAGTAACGCGTTGGATGATAAAAGAGTTTGCTAAAGAGGGGGTAGAGATTGCAAAAGTGTACCATTGCCCTCATCATCCAAGCATTAGCGGTGCTTGCTCTTGTCGTAAGCCCCAGAGCGGCATGTTGCTTCAAGCCCAAGAGGAGTTTGATATCGACCTGAAGCACTCCGTTATCATCGGTGATAAGGAGCGTGATATTGAGGCAGGGATTCTTGCAGGGTTGCAAGAGAGTTATCTGTTTGATCCGAGCAAAACCGTGACCTCTTCCAAAGCCTCAAAAATTGTTCCTACTCTTGATGTTATCTGGAAACCAACATGTTGATTTTAAATTGCGGCGGCACTTTTAACAAACGTTACAACCCTATAAACGGGGAGCTTGAAGTGCCTTTTGACAACGAAGCGATCGAAAAAATCTTACAAAGCTCACATGCCGTATATGGTCTTGCGGGAGTGCTCTATAAAGATAGTCTGGATATGGACGTTAATGACAGGAAAATGCTTGCGCGTATCATTGCAGAATCAAGTGAAGAGACGTTCGTGCTGGTGCACGGAACCGACACTATGGATCAGACCGCTGAGTTTTTTAGCGAAATATTTACCGATAAAAAGATTGTCCTTACGGGTGCTATGCGCCCGTTTGAGATTGATCCGCTTGAAGCGAGCTTGAATTTGGGTATGGCATGCGGCTTTGTACAAGGGGTTGCTAAAAGCGGCGTGTATATCTGCATGAGCGGTCACATCGCTCTTTGGAATGAAATTAAAAAAAATAGGGTATCGGGGAGATTTGAACTTGTCTGAAAAAATAAAATGTTCCCATTGCCATTTAGAATTTAACAAATCGGTCATGATAGAAGACGGGGAAAACTATTTTTGCTGTAACGGCTGTCAAGGGGTTTTTCATCTTTTAAGCGATCAGGGTTTGGAGAGTTTTTACAAAAAAGCGGGCGACGTGAAGCTTACACCCCCGACAAAACAATATGAAGACTCTTCCAACTTTTAACGCGCCTGGCCTTTTACGATCGTTTTGTGAAAACAAACAAAGAGGGTTTCAACGAAGTTTCGCTGATTATCGAGGGGATCCACTGCTCGGCATGTGTATGGCTCAATGAAAAAGCTCTCCATAAGATGGAGGGGGTGATTGAAGCCAATATCAATTTTACCAACAATAAAGCGACGATCGTTTGGGCAGACGACGTCGTAAAACTCTCGCAAATTATCGATATGATCCGCGCTATCGGATACAACGCTTATCCTTATGATGCCTCTATCCAAGAAGCACATGCCAACAAAGAGCGCAAAGAGTATTACCTGCGTATGGCGGTAGCATTATTTGCCACAATGAACATAATGTGGATCGCCGTCGCGCAGTATGCGGGCTACTTTACGGGGATTACACAGGATGTTAAAACGATCCTTAATATTGCCGAGTGGACGCTGGCAACCCCCGTGCTCTTTTACAGCGGATGGGTGTTTTTTTCGCGGTGCTTACTATGGCATGAAAAACAAAGTGGTCAATATGGATCTCCTTGTCGCCACGGGAGCCACCTCGACCTATTTGTATTCGATCTATATTACGTTTGCACAAGCGGGCGAGGCGTATGTCGATTCGGTCAGTATGATCGTAACCTTTGTCTTGATAGGCAAATTCCTGGAGGTCTTGAGCAAAAAAAGCGTCGCCGATACTCTGGATGTGATCTCAAAACAGATACCCGCCGAGGTGAATGTCGTACAAGAGGGAAAAGTGGTCTCGCTAAAACTCTCAGGAGGTGCGCTCAGGCGATATCGTCGTCGTATCTTCGGGTGAGAAGGTGCTCTTTGATGGGGGAGATCCTTCAGGGGGAGGGGTCGTTTGACGAATCAAACCTTACGGGGGAGAATGAACCTATCTACAAGGGCGTGGGAGACACGATCATTAGCGGTACGACGAGTATCGATGCCGATGTTCGTTTTCGTGCTTCGAAAGATTTTGCCCACTCCACTTTGGCGACATTGGTAAACCTGCTTGAATCTGCCCTCAATAAAAAGCCCAAAATCGAGCAGATGGCAAACCGTCTATCGGAGCATTTCTCTTCGGTTATTTTAGGGCTTGCTTTGGTTACGTTTCTTGTCTGGTGGATTTGGCCGCACAGCTTCGAGACCGCATTTATGGTGGGGATCTCGGTGATTATTATCGCCTGCCCTTTGTGCTTTGGCATTGGCAACCCCCCTTGCGACCTTGGTGGGATTGAGTTTGGGGGCTTCAAGAGGTATCTTGTTTAAAGAGGCCGCACAGCTTGAGACGATGGCGGCAATAGATACTTTGGTGCTTGATAAAACGGGAACGATCACCGTAGGCAAGCCCGAAGTGGTGCAGATGCATAGTGTCAAAAGTTTTGATCCGGCGTTGCTTTATGCTCTCGTGCAAAACTCCAAACACCCCGTAGCGCGTGGTGTCGGCACGTATATAAAAGAACATTACGACGTTGATGCGCATGAGGATTTTGAGAGTTACAAGCAGATACCCGCATCCGGTATCGAAGCACGTAAAGGGGGGCAAAACCTTTTTAGGGGGCAATGCGAAACTTCTTGGCATGTACGCCATAACAAGCGATTTTAGCAGCGAAAATACCCTTTTCTATTTTGTAGAAGAGAAAGAGATCGTCGCCGTTTTTGAACTGCAAGATGCTATCAAACCCCATGCCAAGGAGATCATCGCCAATATTGCCAAACGGGCATCGATGTGGTTATGCTCACGGGCGACAATGCAAAAAGCGCACAGCGAATCGCGCATGAAGCGGGATAGAGAACTACCGTTATGAGCAGACCCCCGAGAATAAAGCATCGTTTGTGGAAGAGCTTCATGCCAAAGGGAAAAAGGTCGTGATGGTCGGGGACGGAGTCAACGATATTTTGGCACTTGCCAACGCCGATATAGGGATCGTAATGGGGAGCGGCAGCGATATCGCCATCGAAGTGAGCGACGTCGTATTGATGGACAGCTCGCTAAAATCGCTTGAAGATGCCTTTAAAATCTCCCGTACCACTTTTGGTTTAGTCAAACAAAATCTGGGTATCTCCCTCGTCTATAACGCGATTACGATTCCGCTTGCTATGGCGGGCTACGTGATCCCGCTTGTTGCGGCGATCTCTAATGAGCGTGAGTTCCCTTTTGGTGGTGGGAAATTCGATGCGTATCCGCTTGCAATGGAAGAAAAACTAAAGGATAGTGATGGATAATTGGGTTATAGCCATGATGCTCGGCGCATCTATATTTTTGGGGCCGGTGGCGCTTTTTGCCTTTTTATTGGGCGATTAAAAACGGCCAATTCGACGATGAAGAGAAGTTTTTAAATGCTGCAAAGTTTGACGGTGAAGAAGAGCTTAACGACGCCGCTGCTCAAGAGAAAAAAAGAAAAGAGTTACAAAGAAAAAGGACTAGACCAGAGTGAGAGGAAGCTTGGCATGGAGCCAAGCTTGGAAAATTATTTTCCGATTGTTTGTGCGAAAGCTTCTAGTTCAGCTTCAGTATGAGAAGCTACTTGACCTTTCATAAGCGCTTTTTAGCTCCGCCGTATGTTCCGTTTTTGTACCCTTTAAGAGCTGTTGCGATTTCAGCGTGTGTCAATTGAGATACGTTTTTGTTTCCCATATGAGTTTTTGTGAAATCTGCACCGTGACAGCTTGCACATTTTGCAGGGTTAACAGGAGCAGCTACAAGAGCTGAACTAGCAGCTAATGCTGCGATTGAAGCGATAACAATTTTTCTCATTTTATGTTCCTCGAATTAAAATTTCAGCTTGATTATAGTGTGCAAAATCTTAAATGCATGTTAATAAACGATTAGGTAATATTATATTAAATAAATTTTACGATTGGTGGGAAGATGAGATACATTCAAGAAGATTTGGAAAACAAAACGATTTTAATAACGGGCGGAGCAGGGTTTATAGGCTCGAATCTCGCTTTTTATTTTCAAAGAGAACCATCCCAAAGCAAAAGTGGTGGTGCTCGATAAGTTTAGAAACGGCGAAACTTTTTCAAACGGCAACCTCAAAAGTTTCGGACATTTTAAAAATCTTTTAGGGTTTCGCGGCGAGATTATCAGCGGTGATATCAACGATAAAGATATGCTGCTGCATCTTGAAACCAAATACAAGTTCGATTATATCTTCCATGAAGCGGCTATCTCCGATACGAC
>CAXXSB010000005.1:0-414371 GCA_963664885.2 Sulfurimonadaceae bacterium | reverse complement strand
AACGTGGTGTACCCCAGGCCGTGGCGGCACTCGCAATGGGCATAAGCCGGAAACGACGGAGCCGGCGACAGCGACCAGACCCGCCCGCTCTTAGTATCCCGGACGTACAGAAACTTACCCGAGGCATCAGCCACCGAGTCCTGCCGCCAGCGAGTAATCACCGCCAACTGCGAGTTGTCGACCCAGGAGAACCCGCTTCCCGTCTGACTGACCGCCAGTCCGATACGCGGATTGGCGATGATGTTCGCCCAGGGCCGCGGCGTCCGCCAGTTGGTGATGCAGAACTCGCGCCCATCCGCTGAGAAGCGCCCGTAGGCGTTGCCTGCCAGGCCGCCGTCGGCGCCGCCGCGGATGTCGAGTTGCTGTCTGGACACAGTGCTAGTCATATCGGCAGGGTCTCCGATCGCAAAGCGAGGCTGGGGCCGCGCTCGGTCGCGTCCCGGGCCGTCCACCCCCCGCATTCCCGCAGTCGCAGCCACTCCCTCGCATTGAAAACGCTTTCATAAAAACAGTATACTCCAACCGAGAGGCCCAAAGCAACCACCTTGCCGGCATTCCCCAACTCGCCGGAGGTGCTAATCCATTATCGGAAGGTAGGTTACGGTTGAAGCTGCAAACGAGATACGGCGTTCCGGGCGGTGGAGCTCTGCATGAACAGCCGCCAGATCAGCCCGGTCCGGGCGTTCTCGATGCCCAGCAGCATCGGCCCCACGTCGATCCCCACGTAGTCGTCGCTCACGAACCCCTGATCCAGGTTGAAGGCATCGGTGAACCCGTAGCCCCCTTCAGCGGGGTCCCGCCAGACCAGCGGCCGGCCCCCCTCGTCCTTCAGGCCACGGAACGCCCGAATGGCCGCCAGGCTCTCCCGCGGCGCAAACATGATCGACGCACCAGCCGCATACGGCGCCACCGTTCCCTCGTACCACGTGTCCTTGTCGATCTCATTCGGCTGAATCTCGGGCACCAGGTAGCCGTCGCGTCCGCCGCAGGCGCTCAGCCCCCAGCGATCCTCCGCCAAGGTTCGAAATCGACCGCTCTGCTCGACACAGCGTTGCCGCTGGGTAAGCACAGCCCGCCGCGAATTCTCGAACCAGTCCACCCCGACCGCGTCCACCCCCAGCCGCCCGGGGTCGTCGGCCCCCAAACTGTGATAGTCGATCCAGCAATGGCTGAAGAAGTAATGAAACAGGGTCCCCTGCGGCGACACGGCGTACGCCGGCATGTCCTTGTGCGACTTCACCGTGCGCCGAAGCCGATAGTACGACTCCGGCGGCAGCGCGTGCTCGGGATTCGGTGACCCAACGCCCACAAAGCAGGTCAGCCGTTCCTCGTCGCTGGCACACGTCCAATGCCAGGTATGGAATTCGCCTTCTCCCGCGGGCTGCGTCTTGCTGGTAGGCCGCCAGCCCATCGACACCGACCCATCGGGACCGGTGGCAAACGCCCGCCAGTTGGCATCTGCAACAATGCGATCCACCAGCCGTTTCACTTCCCCGCCAAAATACTCCCCAGCCGGGATCGCCCCCGCCACAAACAGGGCCGAGTCCACCGTGCTAACCAGAACCTCGTACCCGGTGCCCGACTGTCCGCCCGTATCGTAGTCCGGAAAGTGGTAGTACAGCCCGAACTTCTTGTTATCGGTCCGTTCGTAGAGCGTCCGCAGGATACGCTCCGCCCGTTCGCGTCCCTCCTCCCTGCTAATCCAACCGCGCTCCACGCCGATGGGCAGCGCCGAGAGCTGAAACCCCACCGCCGCAACGCTGCTCACCGGCGCCTTCTTGCGGTCCTTGACCAAGCCGCTCGCGCCCACCTCCTTCCAGAAGTACAGGAAGCAAGCCCGCTGGACCTCGTCCAGCAGGGCCTCGTCCGCCGCGCTGAACTGAAAGACCGGAGCAGTAGCTTGGGTTGTCTCAGCCGTCCGCTGGATATCGCCCTGTGGCCGACCAACCGGGTTCGGCTCCGCCCCCATCCCCGCCGAGGCTGCCAGCAGCACGACTGCAAGTTGACACAACATCGCCACGAACGCTACACTTCATTGCAAGCGCTGTCAATCCACCTGACTGGCGTGGGCGCCCCCTGCGTGGCCTACAGAGGGGGCCGGTCAACCCGGCAGCCGGCGAACTCGACGCCCTCGGTACACCAGCCGCCACTCTGCTTGACCGATTCCTACGGGGCGTGGTAGCAAAGAAGCGAATCCCCCTCGGCGCTCGGGCGCCGAATGACCGGACCGAACCAGCGGGGCGGGCAGCCCCCCACAGAGGTACTCCCCATGGCGGGATCAATGGAAGACGTGGCCAGGCGGGCCAACGTGTCCATCAGCACCGTGTCGCGGGTCATCAACCGCCGCGCCGTGGTCAACGAAAAGACCCGCCAGCGAGTCGAGCAGGCCATTCGCGAACTCCAGTACCGCCCGAACATGTTCGCCCGCGGGCTGATGCTGCGCAAGAGCGACATGATCGCCCTGGTGCTGCCGGACCTGCACGGCGAGTTCTACTCCGAGATCATCCGCGGAGCCAACGCCAAGGCCCGCGAGCTCAAATACGTGCTGGTGGTAGCCTCGAGCGGAAGCCCCGAGGACGACCACACCCTGGTGGAAGACCTCCAACACCGCTCGGTGGCCGATGGACTGGCCGTGATGGTCTCCGACCGCACCGCTCCCATCGGTGGACTGCTGTCCGACCTTTCCGCTCCCGTGGTGCTGGTGGACGGCCCCCCGGAGAACCGCGCTTTCGATCACGTAGTCATCGATCAGCGGGCCGGCGCCCGAGCGATGATGCGGCACTTGATCGACACCTGCCGCTGCCGCCGGATCTTCTTCGTCGGCGGGTTAGAGACCAACCTGGACACCATCGAGCGTCTCGGAGCGTACCGTGAAGCACTGGCTGACGCCGGCCTGCCCGCCGAACCGGACGACGTACATCACCTCGACTACGAATACGAGACAGCCTACCAACTCGCCTACGACCGAGTGCAAGCGTGGGCCGGCCCAGGACACTGCGTCTTCGCCGCCAACGACGAGATGGCCTCAGGTATCATCGATGCAGCCACAGCCCGAGGAATCAGCGTACCCCGTGACCTCGCCGTCGTCGGCTTCGACGATACCAGGATCGCCCGCATGACCAGGCCGCCCCTGACCACCGTGCACGTCCCCATGTCCCAAATGGGAGCCACCGCCGTCGAACTACTCTGCGAACGCCTCGCCGACCCCGACCGCTCACCCGCATTCGTATCCATCAGCCCCCAACTGGTAGTACGAGGCTCCTGCGGCGCCAAACCGCTCGACTGAACCCCGCCGGATCAAGAAAGCAATCACCCACCCTGGAGACCTGCCTAGAACTTAGGTACTCTTCTGCGGAGGGGCAGCGGCCAGCGCCCCCGCCAGCCGAAGTGGCTGGCAAGCCTTCTAACTCCGGAACGGCCCAGAAGAAATGATCCGGCAGCCAGTCCACACCACACGCTACCCCGACGATCTGAGCGTACTTGCCCACCCGAAGCGCCGGACATTCGCAGACCAGGAGCAGCGCCAATGTTTTCGATTGCACCGATCGCCGCACGGACTGTAGCCCTGGACCACTGGGCATCTCCTTGACCGAAGCGCCGGCCGCTCGCCTGACTCCGCCACCCGCCGTCCGGAGGCGACCCGGGCGGTCGCAGTTGTCCGTCCATTCCAACACGCCGGGGCCATCGCCGATGTCTTCAAGACAGTCCGTCAGCTCAGCCGACTCGCCCTGCCCCCTCAACGGAGAGGCTCCGAATCAGTTGACAGCCGTCCTCACACGCACCACTCTCGTAACGTCACCCGCCACCTGTCCGCCGAAAAGGCCCTGTCCCAACTTCCCACAGGCGCCAATGGCCACGATGCCCATGACCTCCGTGACGGCGTGAACACCCTTGCAGGTAGAGACAACCTCTCGCATCACAGAAGGAATTCATAAGTGGACGTTCATTGCCCCGAATGCCATACAGCGTTCACGTCGCCCCCTGAGGAACTCCTCCTGAGCAGGCTGGTCTGTCCGTACTGTAATTGCCTAATGATACTGCCTGTCTATTACGATGGCACTAGCGACAAAGGTAAACTCGGCCTCACCTGCCCATTATCTCAAAGGACCGTCGACCGGCGCAATCGTGTTCTCCGGTGGCGTGAGCCAACTGGCCTTGCATCATGGTTGGTCCTCTCCGTGGTCATGCCGATCATACTCACAGTTCCGTTTCTGTTTAGATTCGCCAAAATGCAGAGCGGTTACCCTGTACACGTCGGTGCTCCGCCCGCCTGGTGGTGGCGGATCATTACCCCTGGTCTGCTTTGGACGGCATTTCTAGGGACGAGCTTCGCACTGATCCCGCGGCGTTTGTTTCCGTACACACGCCGTTATTGGAAGTACTGGATTGCGGCCTGGCTGCCCCTTCTGATCTTGATCGACCTCATCGTACTCCGTCTCGCTCCAGTGACTTCATTGGTCAATGTGCCTGTTTCATTTGTGGTCCTGTTCCTGATCATCATCCACTGGAAATACACCCCCACGCCAGATGCCATATCGGATGGCATCGCTGCAGCCCCCTATTGCGATAGGAAGCGCCTGCCAACAATCGTCGAAGCGTTTCTGGCGTCCTATTGGGATAAGATAGCACTGATTGACGACGAACGCCTGAGGCAGCCGCCGAGGACACTTGACGACTTCGTCCTCCAGTTCCAACTCGCCCATCCGCTTTACGACCTCACACCCTACACCGACCTAATAAGAGACTTGCTGCGACCGGATTGTGGCCTGGAAGGACAGCCAATGAAGGCTCTGGAACTTTGTGCAGCCGAGCTCAATGTTCCTGCTTGGCAGTTACGATACAAGTCCTTCGCGAAGTGGTGCCAGAAGAATCAATGTGCACCCATAAGCGGCGACCTGTTTCAGGATCTTCGCGAACGCCAGCATGGTGACTCCTCTTCCATTGAGGCATGGCTGAACGAGGAGAGTATTGGCCTCGATTCTGATCACATATACTATAAGTGGTGCCGGGAAGAAGGCCTCGATTCAGGTGCTGAGTCAACTCGACAATCCTGGAAAATAGTGGGAGATGACGTTGTTTCTTTGCGCTCCAGGAAGATACCCGATTTCCAGCAGTATCTTCTGTGGTGCCGGCAGGCCCAAAGGCAGCCTGTACAGGAGTCCCAGTTCGCCAGGGACATCGACTGGCGAATATCGCGACTTAGAGCACACAGTCTGGACGAGTGGTTTCGGTCGGGTATCTATCTGGACGGGAATCTGTGCCGGAGTTATGAAGAATATGCAGCGTGGTGTGAACAAAGAAACCAGTATGCTGATGAGAACGTACGGTTTCCGCCCATGAGTTTCGAAAGGCGCAGGACCTTCGCTTATCAGGCATGGCTGGCATTTCGGACGGAATACTCTGCCACCGAGGAGGACGTGTACCAGAAATACGCCCAATGGTGCCGGGAGAGGCGGGTCTATCATCTACGACCACTTCGATGGCACCCGTTTTTAAACGCGGGTTTACAAGCCCTTCGCCGCGGTGGCGTACTTTCCCTTTTGCAATAAGGACAAATTCGTCGCGTACGCTATCGGCCGTTTTATGCGCTTGCGCATTGTCGGCAGGGTCGCACACGAGTTGGATCAAACCGGTTTTATCGCGCAAGTCTATAAAAATAATCCCGCCGTGGTCGCGATGGCTATTTGCCCAACCCGCTAAAACTACCTCTTGACCTACATGTTTTTCATTTAATTCCGTACAATAATGCGTTCTCAAAATAGAGTCCTAGTAAAAATTTTTCGGCGATTATAGCGAAAATTGGCTTATCCTAATATTTGCTAAGGGGAAAATGTTTTTATGACAATTTGCAATATTTTTTAGTTTCTGCGGGAGGAGAGTGTATAATAACTTCAAAATTCAAGACTATAAGATGAAAGAGTTGTCGTGAAAAAGAAAATCCAAAAAATCGGTGTTGTACTGCGACCTTCGACGCCCGAACTAAAAAACAGCTTTTTTGAAATCAAAAAAATTTTTGCTGCACACGGTATAGAGACCTATATAGAGAGCATAAGCGGTGGAATGATCGGCGTCATGGGGATCGATTTCGATCTGCTGTGCCAAAAAGCCGATATTTTAGTGACTTTAGGGGGTGACGGTACGCTTATATCCGCCGTGCGACGCTCGTTTGATTATAATATCCCCGTTCTTGGAGTCTATGCAGGGAATCTCGGTTTTTTGGCAGACGTCAATCTCTCGGAGCTCGATACTTTTGCCGCGGATCTTTCACAAGGGAGGTTTCGCATCGACGAACGTTCCGTTTTGGAAGCGACGATTATCAAAGGGGATACCACAACGACCGTCGTAGCATTTAACGATATCGTGTTTTCCAGACCCTCTATCTCGAATATGGTTCACGTAGAAACATTGGTAGACGGTAAACCTTTTAACGCTTATAACGGCGACGGCGTCGTAGTTTCTACGCCGACGGGTTCGACCGCCTATAACCTTTCTGCGGGGGGGCCGGTGCTGTTTCCTCTGACGAATGCTTTTGTTTTAACGCCGATTTGTCCCCATTCTCTTACCCAAAGACCCGTCGTCTTGCCGGGGGAGTTTTCCATAGAGATGAAAACACCCAGAAACAGAGCGGTGATGATAATAGACGGCCAAGATATGCACGAACTCGAGCAAAACGAAAGCGTCCATATCAAACTTGCCGCCAAAACCGCCAAGCTGATCCACAGGGAAGAATTTAACTATTTTGATGTTTTAAAAGAAAAACTCAACTGGGGAGAGTAGCCGTGATAGAAAGGTTTTATCTCAAAGATTATCTTAGTTTTAAAAACGTAGAGTTGCAACTAGAAAACGGTTTAATCGTTTTTACGGGTCCTAGCGGAAGCGGTAAATCTATTTTAATGAATGCTATCCTCTCTTCGGTCGGTTTGGGCAATTGCGAAGCGGCATTATGCGAATCGCAGGTGGCTTGGGCGCTTGAAGGGGATGAATTTGGGATCGAAAACGACGAAGTGAACGTTTTTCGCTCGGTCAAAAAAGAAAAAGCACGCTATTTTATCAATAGCCAAAGCGTTTCGAAAAAGGTTATAAACACTCTGAGTGCGCCTTACGTACGCCACATAAGTCTAAAAGACTACAGCGATTTCGACAATGAAAATCTCCTCCAAATTATTGATACGAGAGTACAAAGAAAAGCGGGTGCGATAACAGAGCTTAAAAACAGCTACAGAGAGCTTTTTAAGGAGCACAAAGAGATCAAAGCACACCTCATGCAGCTTGAAGAGGAGGAGAAAAAGATCGTAGAACTCAAAGAGTTTGCCGCATTCGAGATCCAAAAGATAGAAGATATCGATCCTAAAATCGGGGAAGACGAGGAGTTGATGGAGATCAAAAAAGAGCTCTCCAAAAAAGAGAAAGCGACACAAAAAATAGAAGCCGCGAGCGCTATTTTTGAGTTCGAGCATCAAGTGGGCAGCGCTTTGGAGCTGCTTGATATAGAAAGCTCGTTTTTTGATGATGCAATGAACGAACTGCGCGCGGTATTCGACAACGCTTCGGAGAGGTTTAGCTCTTTAGAAGAGATCAATATCGAAGAGGTTCTCAACCGCATCGAATCGCTTAGCCATATCAAACGCAGATACGGAAGCATAGCCGAAGCGCTTGCATACAAAGAGCAAAAGACCAAAGAACTGCAAAAATATGAGAATATAGAGTTTGAAAAAGAGGCATTGGTGCAAAAGGAGGCTCTCTTGGCGCAAGAGGTACGAACGCTTGCACAAGAGCTTACGCGTCTGCGCCAAGGAGAGCTAACCTCTTTTTGCGAGGATATAAACCGTTATCTTAAAGAGCTTTATCTGCGTGATCTGAGTATTTCCCTAGAACAAATACCTTATGGCATGTACGGTCAAGACAGCGTGGAGCTTAAACTCAACAATACCGATTTACAAAAAATAAGCACGGGGGAGTTTAACAGACTGCGCCTTGCGATACTTGCGGTGAAATCACAAAGCTTAGAGAAAAACGGCGGCGTGCTGCTGCTTGATGAGATCGATGCGAATCTAAGCGGAGAGGAGTCGATGAGCGTCGCCAAAGTATTAAAACAACTCTCAAAATATTTTCAAATTTTCGTCATTTCGCATCAACCGCAACTAACCTCCATGGGGGATCAACACTTTTTCGTGCATAAGCAAAACGACGAATCGTTCGTACGCGTACTCGATTTTAACGAGAGAACCGAAGAGATCGCCCGTATTATCAGCGGAAAAGGGATCTCCGAAGAGGCGAAAAAATTTGCCAAAGAGCTTTTGGAAGCAAGCCGATGTGCCTCGTAATAGCCTCCGTCCTTTTGGTTTTCGGGTATACTATTTTGAGTGCGGGGAAGCTGTATGGTGCCTGGGCGGCGTTTGGGGGAGGGGTATTTTTCCTTTTTTTAATGGGAAAAAATATATATAAGGTAAAAAAAAGAAAGGAAAGTGAAAAACAATGATAGTAGACACCCACATCCATTTGGACGATATCCGCTATGACGAAGATTTGGAAGATGTTTTAAACCGCGCAAGGGAAGGGGGCGTCAAACGATTCATTATCCCCGGTGCCGATCCCAAGACGCTTGATAAAGCGGTCTCTATCGCAGAACGTTTTAACGACGTTTATTTTGCCGTCGGGGTGCACCCTTATGATATGGAATATTTCGATGCGGCTTTGTTCGAGAAATACGCTACACATGCCAAGTGCGTGGCGATAGGGGAGTGCGGTTTGGATTATTACCGCCTAGAGGGAAGTGATGAAGAGAAGAATCTTGAAAAAGCAAAACAAAAAGAGGTGTTTATTGCACAGATCGAGCTGGCAAAAAAATATAAAAAGCCCCTCATAGTGCATATCAGAGATGCCTCGCGCGATGCCAAAGAGGTACTGCTGCACCAACATGCCAAGGAGGTAGGGGGCGTACTGCATTGTTACAATGCCGATGAGGAGCTGCTCTCACTCGCAAAAGAGGGGTTTTATTTTGGAATAGGAGGTGTGGTTACTTTTAAAAATGCCAAAAAGCTTCTTCATGCCTTGCCGAAAATTCCCCATGAAAAACTTTTGATCGAAACCGACGGTCCCTATTTGACGCCGACCCCCCACCGAGGAGAGAGAAACGAACCGCTTTATACGAAGCTTGTGGCGCAAAAAATCTCGGAACTTCTCGATATCAACCTCAAAGATGTGAAAAATATTACGACGCAAAATGCGCTCCGTTTGTTTAATATTTCTTAATATCAAACAAACCCTCTCCTCTCTTTATGCCGATGCACAAAGAAGGTTTTTCTCTTTAGTCGCAAATTAATCCTTTTTAAGGTAAAATCTAGTTTTTATTTTTTAAGGCATGTGTGTGATTATGAGAATTTTATTTATTTTTTTGCTTCCCCTTTTAGCGTACGGGAATCTAACCAATTTTTCAAATAACAATAAAGAGATCGCTCTTTTAAAGTCGTTCGATATCGAAGCGTCGTTTTTATACGACCCGATTATGAACAATATGCGCAACAAAAACAACTCCGTCTACAAAAACAACCATTTTTTTAAAGCGATGGAGGATGCCTATCTCTTTATCCCTTCGATCAAACAAATCCTTGTAGATAACGGTATCCCCTTAGAGTTTCTTTACCTCGTGATGGCGGAATCGAATTTTTCCAACAAAGCCTATTCAAAAAAACGCGCTTCGGGGCTTTGGCAGTTTATGCCCGCTACGGGCGCGCTTTACGGACTTACCATCGATGAGTATGTAGATGAACGCCGCGATCCCATCAAATCGACCGAAGCTGCGGCAAAATTTTTGACCGATCTGCATCAACGTTTCGGAAAATGGTACCTTGCGGCTATCGCTTACAACTGCGGCGGGGGAAGGCTCAATAGTGCCATCAAACAAGCCGGCACCGACGATTTGGCGGTACTTTTGGACGAAAAGAAAAAATATCTTCCCAAAGAAAGCCGTTACTATATCCGCAAAATCGTTGCGCTCGCTCTTGTTGGTTACGATGAGGAGTATATGTTAGAGAGTGAATACGAGTACCTTCTCAACCGCGCAAGTGCTTACTCGATCTCTAAAGTCAATTTGGCTCCGGGTGAATCGCTTCGCAGGGTTTCTAAGCTGGCGGGGATCCCTCTTTCGGAGCTTCAAAAGCTTAACAGGCATCTTAAATACGACTTCGTCCCCCCTTATAAAGGCGGGTACGACATCTATATCCCTTACATAAAACTGGCGGACTTTAAACAAAAATATACACCCGACAGTGTACAAAACATCTATAAAATACATGTTGTGACAAACGGAGACAACCTTTACAATATAGGGCGCAAATACAACGTCAGCTACAAAGTGATTATGGATTTTAACAAGATGAAAAGTTCAAAACTAAGCCTGAAACAACGTTTGGTGATCCCCATAGAGCAAAATACCCAAAAACTCAAAACCGATTTTTACTATATGGTGCGCAAAGGCGACACTCTGGAATCGATAGCAAAAACGCACAAAATCAGCGTCCAAAACATTAAGCTTCAAAACCGTATGAGCTCCAACGTTATCAAGATCGGCGACAGGTTGAAACTCTATGAATAGAGCGTTTCTTTTTTCGGCACTCGGTCTGGCGCTGTTGATGCAGGGGTGCAGCACGCGCGGGGTAAAAAGCTACAGCTACACGCCTCCAAAAAGCTACTCGCACGACAAAAATGCACACCATGCCATGCCCGATCAAAAAACCTATTCCCATCCGACGATGCGCCCTTATGTTATTCGAGGCGTTCGCTACCACCCCCATATGGTGGGCGTAGGGGATCGGTTTGAAGGCAATGCGAGCTGGTACGGTCCCGATTTTCACGGCAAACTTACCTCTAACGGCGAAACCTATAATATGTACGATATGACCGCAGCGCATAAAACGCTTCCGATGAATACGATCGTGAAAGTGACAAACAAACGTAACGGCAAAAGCGTCGTGGTTCGCATCAACGACCGAGGTCCTTTTGTTGCTACGCGCATTATAGACCTCTCAAAAACCGCTGCGGGTAAAATAGATATGATAGGCGCGGGAACCGCTCCCGTAATGCTCGAAGTGCTCGGTTTTGAGGTAAAAGGGCGCAAACAGATACCGACGGAGAGGGAGCTTAAAGAGGCACCGCAAAAAGTCACTTACGGAGAGTTTGCACTCCAGATAGGTTCTTTTTCAAAAATTGAAGGTGCCCTTGCCACACAAGAGAAATACGACAAACGGGATGGTTATCGCACCCTTATAAAAGATGTCGAAACCCAAAACGGAAGAATATTCAAAGTGCTTCTTAAAGGTTTTAAAACAGAAGAGGAAGCAAGAGACTATAAAGCACAAGGTCACTTTCAAGATGCATTTATCGTAGGAGAAGGATAACACGATGGTAACAAAAACAAGAAAAACAAAAGAAACGGATATCACGGTATCGCTCAACGTATACGGGAGCGGAAAAAGCAAAATCCACACGGGTGTAGGATTTTTGGATCATATGCTTGAGAGCTTTGCAAAGCACTCGCTTATCGACCTTGAGGTCACATGCCAAGGGGATATCCATATAGACGACCACCATAGCGTCGAGGATGTAGGGATCGTTATGGGAAGTTTGTTCGCCGAGGCTGTCTACCCTTTAAGCGGGGTAGAGAGGTTTGGAAGCGCTTCGATCGTGATGGATGAGGCATGTGTTAGTTGCGACCTCGATCTTAGCAACAGACCCTATTTGATTTACGGTATAGAGTTGGAGGGGAAAGTGGGCGATTTTGACGTCGAGCTTGCCGAAGAGTTCTTCAAAGCGTTTGTATTTAACGCCAGAATCAGCACCCATATCATCCTCTTGAGGGGCAAAAACAAGCACCATATTATCGAAGCCGCATTTAAGTCGTTGGCAGTTGCCCTCCGCCGAGGACTCTCCAAAAACGAGCGAATCGGCATCCCTAGTACGAAAGACGTTTTATGATTAAACTCATCGTTTTGGATGTTGACGGATGTTTAACCGAGGGAAAGATTATCTACGACAACAACGGGCTGGAATCAAAACAATTTAACGTCAAAGACGGTTTCGGGATCAAATCGTGGATGCGCCTAGGGCACGAAGTGGCGATCATTACGGGAAGGGAGTCGCAAATCGTTTCCAACAGAGCCAAAGAGCTTGGAATTAAGCATCTCTATCAGGGTGTCAAAGACAAGCTTGCCGCGCTAGAGGGGTTGCTAGCAGAGTTAGATATTCCCCTAGAGTCTGTTGCCGCTATCGGCGATGACCTTAATGACTATAAAATGCTGCAAAAAGTGGGGCGAAGTTTTGCTCCCGCGGATGCGGTTATCGAAGTACGCCAAGGGGTGCAGAGCGTTCTCTCTAAAAGAGGCGGCGATGCCGTCGTGCGTGAGATGATCGATCTTTTAGCGGAAGAAAACAACCAAAAAGAGACCTATTTAGGCTTTTGGATATGACGATAAACCATTTTTTTTTAGCTATCGCAGGCGGGTTGTCGATGATTTTTTTTCTTTTTGAACCCATGGAGATCAAACAAAACAAACAGGGGGATATCCCTTTGTTTGAGATAGAAAACTTTTTGCTCCACGAGTTGCAGCCAAGCGGATTGGTAACGCTCATGAAGGGGGAGGAAGCGACAAAATTTGCCACGCGATACGAAGTAAAAAAAATAGACTATACCGATAACGAAAAAAAAGTAAAAGCGAATATGAAAGCAAATTTCGGTGTTTACCAAAACGAGATTGTCAAACTCTCGGGAGATATCCTCTATACCCGAGAAGACGGCTTTCGTTTTGCCACGCAAAGTGCTTCGTATAACCGTAAAACTTCTCTTGCCAAGACACAAGATCCCTATGTAGCCTATATGGGTCTCAACCGTGTCCAAGGGGAGGGACTAACCTATAACAATGTCAAACAAAAAGCTTTTTCAAAAAAAGTTGACGCACTATACTATTTACAAGAGAGCAAACAATGACCAAAAAACTATTCTTTTTTTTATCTTTGCTTGGAGCGTTGCACGCTCAGGAGCTCAAAATCAAAGCAGCAACCTTTAGTGCGGATCAAAAAACTGGCGTCTCCGTTTTTGAAGGGGATGTCAATATCATTAAAGAGAGCGACGAACTCAACGCGAGCAAAGTGACGGTGCATCTCAACCAAGAGCGCAAACCGATCAAATTTATAGCCGAAAAAAATGTTTCTTTTATTATAAAAACGCAAGACGGTGCACTTTACAGCGGCAAGGCTCAAAAAGTGGTTTATTTACCGATTGAGAAAGAGTACCGTTTCTTTAAACAGGTAAACCTCAAACAACTCGATGAAAACAAAGAGATTATCGGTGAAGAGGTGGTTCTAAAGAGTATCGAAGGCAAAGCGTATGCAAAAGGGGGAGAGAAAGAACCGGTTATTATGATCTTCGATCTCAACGAAACGCAAGAGGAGAAAAAAGATGATTGAGATCGTCGATGCAAAGTTTCTGACATCCGCTGCCAATATTCAAGGTGCCGTTGCTTCTGCGGCATGTGACGAAGTTGTTTTCATGGCGCGCAGTAACGCGGGGAAAAGCTCTCTTCTGAATGCTCTTACCAACCATAAAAATTTGGCAAAGGTCTCATCCACTCCGGGAAAAACGAGACTGATAAATTATTTTGACGTCACTTTTATGGATCGCGAAACGGCAAACAAACGCAAAGCAAAGTTTGTCGACCTTCCGGGATTCGGATACGCAAAAGTTTCAAAATCGCTCAAAGAGGATTGGGAACAAAACTTGACCGACTATATCTCCCAAAGGGAGCAGATCAAGGTGTTTATCCACCTCGTCGACGCAAGGCATCCCCATTTAGATATCGATCTCTCCGTTGCCGATTTTCTTTTGACACATGCCAAAGAATACCAACATATCGTTCAGGTTTTTACCAAAATCGACAAGCTTAACCAAAAAGAACTTAGCGCACTTCGCAGAGAGTTCCCTGATGCACTGATGGTTTCGAGTGCCAAAAAACGAGGTTTGTCCCAAGTGGTGCAAACTATTTACGCAATCTTAGAGGAAGACGGAGATGCCGATGAACATTGCATACACTAAAGCAAAATTAACAGATATTGCAAATATGCAAAAACTCGTTAAAAAAGAGGTGGAGCAGGGGATTATCCTCCCCCGAAGCGACGATGAGATAGCGACCAATATCCGCTCTTATACGCTTGCCCTGCAAGAGGGGGAGATCGTCGGATTTTGCGCTTTGCATATCCATACTCCGTATTTGGCGGAGATACGTTCTCTTATCGTCAGAGAAGATCTGCGCGGTATGAAAATCGGCGAAAATATGGTGAAAAAATGTATCGACGAGGCGTACTCTTTAGGTTTGCAAAAACTCTTGAGTTTAACATACAAAAAATCTTTTTTGAAAGACTCGGTTTTGTAGAGATACCCAAAGAATCTCTCCCCGAACACAAAATTTGGGCCGATTGTATTAAATGTAAACATTTCCCCGTATGCAACGAAGTCTCTCTCATCAAAAATCTTTAATGCCGATCGTATACACCGCCTTGTTTGCGGTGTATATAGCCCTCGGCAGCATCTATTTGTTTTTACCGCCGATGCTCGCGGTTCTTTTCGTACTCTTTTCGGATGCGCTTAAAAAAGAGAATCCTTTGAATGCGGCACTTGTCTTAATTGCTCTGTTTTTATTTGAAACGGAAAAAGAGTATCTGCTTTTTAGTACGGTTATCTTTTTTGCCCTGATGCATAAATTTATTCTTCCCAAACTTCATAAGATATCCAACTGCAAGGGGTGTATCAACCTCCTAAGCGTTACGATCGCCTATTTGGGTTATTTTCTCTTTGTTTCGTTTCTTGCAAGCGTATTCTTGTTGCCTCCGCCGAGTTTTACTTTCTATATTTTGTATTACATCGTAATCGAATTTTTGATCGTGAGTCTCTTGTGAAAATCAAATTTATTCTCCTTATTTTTATCTCTACATGGATCGCTTTGATCGTGCGCGTGTTCTATTTGGCCGTAGAATCCAATAGCTATTACGAAAGGCTCTCCTATAATAACACCATAAAAACGGAATTGATCGCTCCCGTGAGAGGAGAGATTATCGATCGTAACAATAAACCTATCGCCATTAACGAACTCGGCTTCAAAATCCAGCTTAAACCCCATCTGTTAAGCAAAAAAAACCAAAAGTCGTTTGAGGAGGAGCTCAACGTTCTCACAACCCTTTTGCCCGCTTTGGAGAGGGAAAAACTGATTAAAAACTACAAAAAGAAAGACTCTTTTTACAATCACAACTTTATCGACGTTGTGGAGTTTGTCTCCTACGATGAGATCATGCCCGTTTACTCGATCTTAAATCTTCGCAAAAACATCAATATCGTCCCCGCGCCCAAACGCTACTACCCCTACAACGAAATAGCGGCACATGCCATAGGCTACGTCTCGCGCGCCAACAAACAAGATATAGACGACGACAGACTCCTCGACCTTATAGGGTTTACGGGAAAAACGGGGGTAGAAAAATATTACAACACCTACCTCCAAGGCAAAGCGGGTTCTCGCGAGATCAAGGTCAATGCCAACAATCAGGAGATCGAAGAGCTCTCCTACCAAGCTTCCCAAGAAGATGCCAAACTCACCCTAAACATAGACATAGAGTTGCAAAAATATATCTCTTCCCTTTTTACCAAAAAAGCGGGAGCGGTGATCGTTATGGATATGCAAGGGGGAATTTTGGCTGCGAGCAGTTTTCCCGAATACGATCTCAATACTTTCGTATCGGGTATTTCCCACGAAGAGTGGAATAAACTTGCCAACAGCCTAGACACCCCTTTTACCAACAAAGTTATCAACGGGCTTTACCCTCCTGGTTCTACCGTTAAGATAGGGCTCGGTCTTTTATATATCACGACCGACCTCGATGAGCATTGGAGCGTTGATTGTAAATCTTCGCTCCCTTTGGGGGGAAGGATTTTCCGTTGTTGGAAAAAACAGGGGCACGGAGCCACCGAGATCAAAAAAGCGATCCGAGAAAGCTGCGACGATTATTTTTATAAAGGAAGCCTCATCGTCGGCAACAAAAAGATGAGCGACGGACTCATACGGTACGGACTCGGTCAAAAAACGGGGGTCGATCTGCCCAACGAATTTATAGGGATCGTCCCATCGCGCGAATGGAAACGCAACAAATACAACAAATCGTGGAATATCGGAGAGACCGTCAATATGTCGATCGGGCAGGGGGATTTTCTTACGACCCCTTTGCAGATAGCACAGCATACGGCGCTCATCGCTTCGGGAAAACTTCCTACGCCCCATCTTGCACAAACTATAGGGGAAAAACAATTTGAGCCGGTTATACAGGATGTTTTAACCCAAGAGGAGAAAAAAAAGCTCCCCATCATCCAAAAAGCGATGTATGAAGTGTGCAACCATCCAAAAGGCACCGCAACGCAGTATCTGCACACAAATATCAAGATAGCTGGAAAAACGGGAACTGCACAGGTTGTAGGGATTTTGCAAGATATCGAAAACCGAGAGCTTGAGCATGAGATGGAGTACTACACCCGCTCCCACGCTTGGTTTACCTCGTATGGACCCTACAAAGACCCGCAGTACGTCGTTATGGTGATTGTGGAACACGGAGGGCACGGAGGTGCCGCTGCGGGAGGGATCGTCTCGAAAATCTATAATAAACTTGACGAACTCGGATATATAAAATAGTGAGAACGTTTAGCGAAGAGGTTCGTTGGGCTATGCTTCTTCGGTTCGGACGATAAGACTCGCGGGAAGAGCGTATTTTTTAATCAGCCGCTCCTCCTCTTTGCGCATTTCGCCGTTATCAATCTCGTGATCAAACCCCAAAAGATGCAACAAACCGTGGATAAACAGCAGGGCACACTCATCACGCTCGGAGTGTCCGTGCTCGGCGCTCTTGGCATGTACGTGATCTGCCGAGATGACGATGCTCCCAAGAGGCGCAAAAGGGAGATCCTCAAAAGGGAAACTAAGCACGTCAGTGTCTTTGTCGATACCGCGATGTTCCCTGTTGATCTCTCGCATCTCTTCATTATCGGTGATAATAAGTTCTATCTCTTTTTGGGTAAATTCGGAGGCTATCGTTTCGAAAAACCCCTCATCTACCTCCAAAGAGGTTCTGTTGTCAAACTCGATCATCCTTACCCTTGAAGATCCAAAGAGTTTCCAAGACCCGTTTTCTGCGCCGTATCAACCTGCGCTTGTTCTTGTGCGACCGCTTGGGATTGCTGCTGCGAACTCTCTATCATGCGCGCCGCCATCTCTTCTTGCGTTTGAATCGCTTTTTTCATAGTGTCTGTTTGTAAAGAGGGTTGTGTCGCAGTCGATGATGTTGTTTCCATGAACGGCTCCTAATTATATTTTCGCCATTGTAGTCCTATTTTATTTTAAACCACATAAAAAATAGACTTTTTGCAAAAAAGTCATCTTGCTTTAAAGAAGCAAGCTTTAGTCGCCAACAGAAAAAAATTTAGTTTTTTTCTGCATCGTGCTTTAGCACAGAAGCGGCGCAAGCGTAGCTAAAGGGACTTGTTCCTTTAGCGTGTAAATTGAGTTCTGCAAGAACTCTAATATGTGCTAAAATTGCGGCATGGAAAAGAAACAAAACAAGAAAAAAGCCGTTTGTATCATGAGCGGCGGCATGGATTCCACCCTTTGCGCTTACATGATGCGCAAAGAGGGGTACGAGATCGTTGCCGTGCATTTTAACTACGCCCAGCGCACGGAACAAAAAGAGTTGGCATGTTTTACGAATATCTGCGATGCCTTGGGCACACAAGAGCGCTACGTATTGGATATGAGTTTTTTTAAACAACTCGGTGCTTCGGCGCTCACCGATACCTCGATCGATGTCCCCACAGGCGGAGTAGAAGAGGGGGTTCCCGTTACCTACGTCCCTTTTCGCAACGGGATCTTTTTGAGCATGGCCGCAGCAATCGCCGAAAAAGAGGGTGCCGAAGCGATTGCGATCGGTGTCGTGGAGGAGGATAGCAGCGGCTACCCCGACTGCCGCGAAGCCTATATAAAAAGTATGCAAGAGAGCATCAATCTCGGCACCAAAGAGAGCACCCGCATAGAGATTGCGATGCCGCTTGTGCACCTGCGCAAATCGCAAATCGTGCAAAAAGCGCTTGAGCTTGGCGTACCGCTTGAACTCACATGGAGCTGCTACAAGAACGAAGAGAAGGCGTGTGGCGTGTGCGACAGTTGCAGACTGCGCCTCAACGGCTTTGCGCAAGCAGGCGTCGTCGATCCTATTACCTATGCGTAGTTTTGTTTTTAAGGATCTCGAGGTTTTTCATATCACCAAAAGAACCCTCAAAAACAGCTATATCCAAATTGATCCCCATGCCAAGATACTTCTTAAAACCCCTCACGTCTCGCAAACGTTTCTTTTAGAGCTTTTAGAATCCAAAGAGCATTGGATACGAAACAAACTCTCTTTAGTTCAGAACACGCCTCTCAAAAAAGCACGCCTTGAAGATGAAGTGCTCCTTTTTGGCGAAACGATCGGTATAGATTCCCCCGACGCGCACAAACTCCGAACCTCGCTCGCTTCGATACCACCACAAGAGAAAAAGAGGGTGCTTCGTGCTTATGAGCTGTTTTACGAGCAACATGCCAACGAGTATCTCCCCGCCGTCTCGAGCATTTTGCCGCTCTTATGGGGCTTTCTTATAAGGAGCTACGTATCAAAAAGCTCAAAAGCAGATGGGGCAGTTGCGATTCTCTACGCCGCATCACCCTTAACAGAGAACTTATCAAGATAGAAAAAGAGCTCATAGATTACGTCGTAGTACACGAACTTGCCCACCTTGTCCATATGAACCATTCTAAAGAGTTTCATGCTCTCGTTGCACACTATCTTCCGCAGGCACGCCCTTTACGCAAACGGCTCAAAGCGATCTCATTGCACAATCTTTCTTTTGACGATTAAATAAACAAACTTATTTAATTTTATCGTCAGCTATAATCATATATACTTCTTATGATTTTTATAAGAGGAGAATATTATGGATCGCCACTACAGATCGCTTAGCTATTTTCCCATCCAATTGTTCGCGGTTGTCATGGGAATTTCCGGCTTAACGATAGCATTTGCAAAAGCTTACCACACGCTGGGTGTCCCTTTTGCAATCTACCAAGGCTTACTCGGTCTTGATACGATCGTATTTTTGGGTATTTTGACTACCTATATTTTTAAATCGCTCTTGCGAAGCGAAGCGGTAGCAAAAGAGTTTGCCCACCCGATCAAGAGCTCGTTCGTTGCAACGATATCGATCAGTTTTTTATTGGTTTCGATCGCCTACTACGATTATATGCCCCATCTTTCCATTGCACTTTGGTATATCGGAGCGCCCCTGCAGCTTTTTTTTACGTTAAAAATTTTGAATTTTTGGATCAACAACCAGTTTAAAGAGGTGCACAGCAACCCCGCATGGTTTATCCCTATCGTAGGAAACGTTTTGGTTCCCGTAGTCGGCGTCGATGCGGCACCCGTTTATGTGAGCATCTTTTTCTTTGCACTGGGGATGTTTTTTTGGATCGTTCTTTTTACGATGGTACTCTATCGCATCATCTTCCACCACCCTATGGCGAAAAAATTGATCCCGACGTTGTTTATCTTTATTGCACCCCCTGCAATAGGGTTTGTAAGTTATTTTAGAATCAGCTACGGCAGCATAGATATGGTAAGTATGTCACTCTACTTTTTGGCGCTTTTAACCTTTTTCATGCTTGCTTTTATGATTAAAAAATTCGATACCAAAGAGTTTTTTATCTCGTGGTGGGCATATACCTTCCCGCTTGCGGCGCTCACCATAGCGACGATAATGCTCGAGAACGTCTTTAAAAACGAGATGTTGTTTTATGGCTCCTACTTTTTCTTAATCCTTACGACTTTCGTCGTGGGGTTTGTAGCTTATAGAACGGTACAAGAGATTAAAAAAGAGAAAATCTGTATAGAGGAGATAGAGTAATGAATAAAAAAGTACTAGCAGCAGGTGTTGCAATAGGTTTGGTTTTAGGTGTTTTCTTTGGCATGGCGACGTTCAAATTCGCGGCGCCCACGATGCTTTTTAAAGAGGTGCAGGTCAACTACAGTTTTGAAAAAACGCTTGATTTGCTCGTACATAATATCAACGCGCAAAAAGGGTGGCAGGTCGTCGATGTTATCGACCAACAAGCAGCGGTTATCGGCTATGCACCCACAATGCAAAAAGTGAAAATCGTCAAATTCTGCAACCCTGAGTATGCAGCCAAAATGCTTAGCAACGACGATACGAAAGTGATGGCGGTGCAGATGCCCCTTAGCATCGCCGTATTTGAGAGAAACGACGGGCGCGTTATGCTCGGGCTCTCCAACGGCTACATGATGTCGCGCCTTTTTGCCGGAAGCGCGCGCGGCGAGATTATGCAAGGTGTCATCAAAGATATGGAGCAGATTTTAAGCTTTATCAACTTCCGCTATACGATTTTTTAATCCTGTGCTTTGCTCTTTTTCCCCCTAAAAAGGGCAAAGCTCCGCTTCTCTTTCTTTTTAATGCACATGGCAATAATTTCTCTTTAATAGTTTTTCCTTATAATACTTTCCTATGGCATGCACTCCATACCATCTATCGTTTTTTACCTCTATGTGTTTGGCATGCCTGTATGGCATGTCCCATTGCGACAAACTGTTTGTCTATTAAAAAAGGAAATTACTATGGGAACGGGAAAATGTCCTATTACGGGTCTAGGCGGCAACCCTGCCGCAAGCAATAAGGGAACCTATAACAAAGAGTGGTGGCCCGATCGGCTCAATCTTAAAATTCTCTCGCAGCATTCGGAGAAAGTCAATCCGCTCGGCGAACACTTCAACTACCGCGAAGAGTTCAAAAAACTCGATTACGACGCTTTAAAAAAAGATTTAAGCGATCTCATGCATGATTCGCAGGAGTGGTGGCCGGCGGATTACGGCCATTACGGACCCCTTTTTATCCGTATGGCATGGCACAGTGCAGGAACCTACAGAACGGGGGACGGTCGCGGAGGAGCTGCAACGGGAAGCCAACGCCTCGCACCGCTTAACAGCTGGCCCGACAATGCCAACCTTGACAAAGCGCGACGCCTTTTGTGGCCTATCAAACAAAAATACGGCAATAAGATCTCTTGGGCGGATCTGATGATCTTAGCGGGCAATGTCGCTCTTGAATCGATGGGGCTAAAAACTTTCGGTTTTGCAGGGGGCAGAGAGGATGTCTGGGAGAGCGAAGAGGATATCTACTGGGGCAACGAAGATAGATGGCTCGGGGACAACCGATACGAAAAAAAAGAGAACAGAGAGGCTTTGGAAAACCCTTTGGCGGCGGTGCAAATGGGGCTTATCTACGTTAATCCGGAAGGCCCAAACGGAGTCCCCAACGTCCTTGAATCCGCCAAAGATATTCGCGAGACCTTTGCCAGAATGGCAATGGGGGATAAAGAAACGGTGGCACTTATTGCAGGGGGGCATACGTTCGGAAAATGCCACGGGGCAGGGGATGCTTCCAACGTAGGCCCAGAACCCGAAGCCGCAGGGCTTCTAGCGCAAGGGCTTGGATGGATCAGCAAGTTTTTAAGCGGCAAGGGGGATGACACTATCACCAGCGGCATAGAGGGTTCATGGACCGCCAATCCCACCAGATGGGACAACGAATATTTCGATATCCTTTTCGGGTACGACTGGAATCTCGAAAAAAGTCCTGCAGGCGCATGGCAATGGACCCCTGCCAACCCAAAAGAGGAGCACCTTGCCCCCGCGGCGCACGACCCCTCAAAAAAGGTCAAGACGATCATGACGACCGCAGATTTGGCACTGCGTATGGATCCTGTATACGGTTCTATATCCAAACGTTTTCATGAGCATCCCGAAGAGTTTGCCGATGCGTTCGCCAGAGCTTGGTTCAAGCTGACCCACCGCGATCTTGGACCGAAATCGCGCTATCTAGGACCCGAAGTTCCCCAAGAGGATCTCCTTTGGCAAGACCCGATCCCCGCACGCGATTATGCGCTCATAGAGGAAGAGGATATACAAAACCTCAAAGAAACCATCCTCGCAAGCGGACTCGGCGTTGCAGAACTTGTTTCTACGGCATGGGCTTCGGCGGCAACCTACCGCGATTCGGACAAACGAGGGGGAGCCAACGGCGCACGTATACGCCTCGAACCTCAAAAAGATTGGGAGGTCAATCAGGGTACTACGCAAAGCGTTATTGCGGCGTTGGAGAAGATCCAAAACGGCTTTAACGCCTCCGCACAAAAAGGGAAAAAAGTCTCTTTGGCGGATCTGATCGTCTTAGGGGGTTGTGCGGCGGTAGAAAAAGCGGCTCGAGATGGGGGATTTGCCATAAACGTAGCGTTTGCACCGGGCAGAACCGATGCAACGCAAGAGCAAACCTTTGCCCCCTCGTTTTCCCATTTAGAACCGATTGCCGACGGGTTTAGAAACTACCAAAAACGCAAATATGCCGTCTCCTCCGAAGAGCTGCTCATCGACAAAGCGCAGCTTTTAGGTCTAAGCGCACCTCAGATGACGGTGCTCATCGGGGGGATGAGGGTGCTCGGGGCAAATTTTAGAGGTTCCAAACACGGTGTTTTCACCCACAGGATGGGGGTTCTTAGCAACGATTTTTTTGTCAATCTTCTCGATATGCAAACCCTCTGGAAAGCGGTGGGGGAAGATGCAATGGAGTTTGAAGGGCGTGATAGAAAATCGGGCGCGCTTCGATGGAATGCGACCCGCATCGATCTTTTGTTCGGTTCTGATTCCCAGCTTCGCGCGATTGCGGAGGTGTATGCACAAGAGGATTGCAAAGAAAAATTCGTTCGTGATTTTGCGGCGGCATGGAGTAAAGTGATGCACGCCGATCGATTTGACCTCCAATAGGGGGTCAAGGGTTTAAAGCGATCTCATTGTTCTCTTTAGATTCTTCGCGCAAATAGCTCAAATGGTAGCGGCTTGAGGGCGACCACATCATCCATCCGCTCGTGTTTGCGTCTCGCGAGGCGCGAACCTGCTCTTGAATCTCGAACTTTTTATAATGTTTTTTCGAATGCGCATAATCTTTAAAATACTGTAACCACGGGCGCACACGTACGGAATCGATGCGATCTTGGATATTTGCGATACTTTTATAGATCACCGTATAGGGGATCTCGGAGGGGGTATTTGACCCCCGAAAGAACCGTTTGCAAACCCTGATGGGTAGAGCATCGGAGCGAGATAATCGGCTTTAGATGCCATCGATCGTACAGTTTGACCTATATTGTTGTCATCCTCACCCTCTGCCCAGCAGATATTGCCGTAGGTATCGACCGAGATAAACACCCCGTATTTTCGCAATCTTTTTTGTGCTTTGTCCAAAAACTCTTCGATCGCTTGAATGCGGTTTTGCGGCGTGCTCTCTTTAGAATAGACAAGCCCCTCGCGCGCAGGGAAACGGATATAATCGAAATTGATCTCGTCAAACCCCGCTTTTGCCGCTTCTTCGGCGATCGCTATGGCGTATTCGTGGGGAGCGTTTATCAAACGGATCGACCCATGCCATACCGTCGTGATTGCGCCCAGATCTCCCCGTTTTTTTTTTCTTGATGGCATATTCGGGGTTATTGGTGGCCTGCAAATCGTCCATAAAAGTGCAGATACGCGCTATGGTGTAGATATTCCTTCTCTTTCATAAGCTGCATAAACCCTTCCATATCGCGGTTGGTTCGCTGATGGTGGGCACCGTAACTGTTAGCCTGTTTGAAAGATGTTTTAAAAGAGGTGGAACCGAATTCGTTTTTTATATCGATAAACCAATGCGTTTGCCGCATCCTCCTCTATCATATCCAGCACTTTTTTTGCACGCGGCGACGTCGCGTTTGCCGCCCAAAAGGTGAGATAAAGCGCTTTAACGCGGATCGGTTCTACCGTTACGTTTGTACTGTTTGCATCGGCATGAAAGGAGAGTGGGCGGTAGCCGTAAGCCTTGGCATGTAAAAGAGTTTCGTTCGTATCGAAAACGAAACGCTACCGTTTGCATCGGGGCTAAATTGGTTCGTAGAATCGCTTATAACCGCCTTGGATACAACGAAAGAACTCTCTTTATCGATAAGACGCAGCTCCAGCGGAGCGCTAAATAAAAAAGAGGAGAGCAAGGCAGAAAGCAAAATATGTTTCAAAGGTATCTCTTATGGCGAAATTAAAGCGGAAGTATACCTCTATTGGGTAAATGCGCTAACGCTCGTTGAGATAGTATTGCAGACTCACTTCGCTCCATTTTTTGGATGCCGCCAAATAATTTTGGAATCGATTCGTTGACGATTTTAAAATCGTTTGATTTTTCGCTTAGTTCCAAAAGCACCTCTTCAAGCGCTTTTTTCCCTGCCGAAGTGACCTCTTTTGGGAAGGTGAGTATTTTCGATATTAAGCTCTTGGAGTTTTTTTGAGCGCCATGGTGTTTTCAAAATGGAATTCGCTCGTCATCATCGAGTTCATCTCGTTTTGCCGCAACTTCGAGCATCGCCTGATGTTCCAAAGAGAGCTTCTCCCAGAACTGTTTGTTAAAAGTCACTTCCAAAATAGAACCCGCTTCATGCCATCCCGAATAGTAATAAGGCGCTACCTTGTAAAACCCCATCTTCAAATCAAGAGCGGGTCCCACCCATTCGGTCGCATCGATCACGCCGCGCTCTAATGAGGTATATATTTCCCCCGCGGCAAGAAGCACGGGGCTTACGCCGAATTTTGCAAACACCTCTCCCGCAAGCCCCGGAATACGCATTTTAAGCCCCTGCATATCGGTAAGCGAGGTGATCGGCTTGCGAAACCATCCCCCCATCTGAATATTGGTATTGCCCCCCATAAACGGGTAGAGGTTATATTTGGCATATTGCTCGCGCCAAAGCGCATACCCGCCTCCAAAAGCCATCCACGAACTGATCTCTTCGGCGCTAAAACCAAACGGAATACCGCTAAAAAGGGAGAAAGAGGGGTTTTTTCCCTTCCAGTAATAGGGTCCCGAATGGAACGCATCGATCTGTCCGCTGCTTGTAGCATCAAACACCGCCAAGGCGGGAACGAGAGTATCTTTTGGATAGAGCTTGATCTCTAGCGAGCCGCCGCTGATCGTTTTAACGCGCTCGGCAAACCGATCGACCCCCGTTCCTATAATGGGAAAGTGGGCAGGCCAGCTCGTTGCAAGCTTGATGATGCTTTTTTTGTTTTTATTGACGTTGACGTTTTTGGTCTCGCCGCTTTTTGGTTGGGGGTGTTTGGAGTAATCGATCGCTTGACGGTTGTTTTCGTTGCATCCGCTGATGGCAAAACCCGCCGAAAGCGCCGTTGCCGTAGTTAAAAAATCTCTTCTGTTCATAGATACTCCTCTTAAAACTCTAACGTGAGCTGGATAGGCTGGGGTGATGGGTTTGCTCAGTATAGATTTATCGACCCCCACAAGCAGGGCAAAATGGAACTGCTTATTTTGCAGCATAGGAACAATCTGCTCCTCTTTTTCGTAAAAAAAGATATTCTCCGCCGCCTCATGCGCCATGGCATGTGGAAGAAGATAGATCGTTTTTGCCCATCTGGCGTATTTTTGCAAGAATTTCATCTCTTTTTCGATCAGCGCCGTATTAGGCTCGAAAATAATCACTTTGTCGCTTGTACCGAACTCTTTGATCTCGAAATTTTTATTCACGAATACCGCTTCAAAATGCTCGATCGGGGTGAATTTTCTTAACCGAAAATTGATTTTAAGAGTTTTATAAAGGTGAAGCAACTCTTCCAAATAGGGGATAAAAAAAGGGGAGATCGACTGCCTTTCGTAAAAAGTGTTGTCGTAAATAAACGAGGTTTCAAAAAGGGTCTGCTCCATCACTTCGATCGGCTCGATAGCGGTTTTTGGCAAGGTTTTGGTGTTGGTGAAAATATCTTTGCTAAGAAGTACAGGGCAAAAAAGAAGTACGGCATTTTTTTCTACATGCCATAACATCTTAAAAACCGATTTGATATCCCCATGAAGAGCGATAAATCGCGACTCGGTCATCACCTGCATGGCAAGTTTTAAAATGATCTCGTTACACTCGTAAACCAGGGGTTCTTTTTCGATTAAACGAAATCGAAGAAGACGCAAAAGAGCATCACGGGTATCGTGTACCTTTATCCACGCGATCTCGCTGTCGCTTATCTGCGTAGGTTTATCAAAAATAATCCCGTACGCCCCGCTTAAAACCGCCTGAGGAATATCGAGCGGATCAAAGGCGATAAAAAGGTCACCCCTTTTTACCTTTGCAACCTCTAAAACGACATTCTCAAAACTATTGACAAACGGTTCGTTAACGAGCTTGGCATGTGTGAGTGCGAGGATATTTTCGAGTCTCATCCAATCGGCGTGCCCGCTTTTTTAGGTTTTTCAGGGCGCACAAGGCATAATCCGTCCTCATCTTTTGCCGCAAGCAGCATCCCCTCCGAGAGCATCCCCATCAGTTTTGCGGGTTTAAGGTTGGCTACGACACATGCCTGCGTTCCCACAAGCGATTCTGGGGTGTAAAACTCTTTGATCCCCGCTACGATCTGGCGTGGTTTCTCTTCGCCTAGATCAACCTGCAATCGTAAAAGTTTCGCGCTTTTCTCCACCGCCTCGGCTTCAAGGATCGTTCCCACTTTGAGTGAGGTTTCAAAAAACTGTCCGATCTCGATAAGCCCCGTCGTTTCCTCTTTTTTCTCTTGCGCCTTTGGTTTCTCTTTTTTGACTTCGATCTCTTTTTCGTTCGGTTTTGCCGCAGGCGCTTCCGCCATCAGAGGCTCTTCGATGCGAGGAAAGAGTGGGGGAGTTTTTTTGATCGTAAAAGGCGCCAAAAGTTTCCCTTCGCGCACGAGCGCGCGGTAGTTTGCATTGTCAATCGCAAATCCGAGCGTATCGGCGATCACCGCCGTGGTCTTTGGCATGATAGGGGAGAGCATCAGTGCCGCTTTTGCCAAGATATTTGCCACGAGCGCCACTGTTGCGAGCGCTTCATCGGTCTTGTTCTCTTTCATCTTCACCCACGGAGCGTACTCTTCGATCGCTTTATTGCCGATACTAAAGAGTTTCCATAGCTCTTCAAGGTAGCGGTGTGTTTGGAGTGTTTCCATATACTCATCAAGCGATGCAAGCACGCCCGCCATTGCGGCAAGCTCTTTGGCATGGTAACGCTCTACGTCTTTGCTATCGATCAAAAAGTCGGAATATTTCCCGCTCATCCCGATGATGCGGTTTAGGAGATTTCCCAAATCGTTGCTGAGTTCGGAGTTGATGCGGTCGATAAAAGCGCGTTGCGAAAAATCTCCGTCTTGCCCGAAAGGAACCTCGCGAAGCATAAAATAGCGCAGATTTTCCACCCCGTAAGCATCGCTTACCTCTTTGGGAGAGATCACGTTACCTTTGGATTTTGACATCTTTTCCCCATCGCGCGTCCACCATCCGTGTGCACCGATCGTTTTTGGAAGCGGCAGATCAAGGCTCATCAAAAATGCCGGCCAGTAGATAGCATGAAAACGGAGGATATCTTTACCGACAAACTGCACCGAAGCGGGCCAATAAGACATCTTTTCGCCCTCTTGACCGTATCCTAACGCCGTCACGTAGTTCATAAGGGCATCGAGCCAAACATACATCACGTGTTTGTCATCATGCATCGATTCGGGAAGTTTCACGCCCCACGTAAAAGAGGTACGCGTTACGGAGAGATCGCGCAAACCGCCTTTGACAAAATTGATCACCTCGTTTGCACGGGAACGCGGCAAAATGAAATCGGGATTCTCGGCATAATGTTTTAAAAGAGCGTCTTGGTATTTGGAGAGTCTAAAAAAGTAGCTCTCCTCTTTGACTACGTTGGTGCTTCTGCCGCAATCGGGACAAAATGCACCGTCAATTAGCTGTGTTTCGGGGAAAAAGGTCTCACAACTGACACAGTAGTGCCCCTCGTAAAAATCTTTATAGATATCCCCCTTTGCCATCATCACCTCAAACGCTTTTTGCACGCCGCGTTTGTGTTCTTCATCGGTTGTACGGATAAACTTGTCATAACAGATTCCAAACTCGTCCCAAAGGTTCTTAAATGTTGCGCTGATCTCATCGGCAAACTGCTGGGTCGGTTTGTTGTTTTTTTGTGCCGATTCCTCTATTTTCTGCCCGTGTTCGTCGGTTCCCGTCAAAAAGTAGGTATCTTCCCCTTTTAGCTTCTCATAACGCGCCATCGAATCGGCAATAAAAGTGGTATAGGCATGCCCGATGTGCGCTTCGCCGTTAACGTAATAGATAGGTGTCGTGATATATTTGCTCAATTTTTTTCCTCGTTTTTAAAATTCAAATCCGCCTGTCTCGCCTTTGGACATGCTGTTGTAAACTGCGTTGACATACTCTTTGCGAAGCTCGCAGCTTAAAAAAAGTTCACAATCACTGCAGCTTTTCACCCCTTTTTCCTTTTGGCATGTCTGCAGTTTTTCGATCATCTCATCCAGATAGATTTCAAACCTATCTTTGTTTTGCATAGACATCTTTCACTCTTGCTATTTCGTAGTTGGATCCAAAAAAACATACCGCCGTTTCGTGGATATCGCTACATGCCAAGGTTAAAAGGTCGTTATAACCGTCAATCGCTGCGCCGCCAGATTTTTTAAAGATATAGGCAAAAGGAAATACCTCGAAAAGTTTACGCAGTTTTCCCTCAGGCTTGTCAAGCGTTCCCGGGTAGCTGAAAAGTCCGCCCCCTTTAAGAAGCATCTGATGCAAGTCAGGAACCATGCCGCCCGAATAGCGCAAACGGTACCCTTCGGCAAAAAAGCTGTCTACAAGCTCTTTATGATACGGCGCCCAATACTGCTGCGTACCGCCCGGAGCGTTGTGTTTGCCTTTTTCGTTAAGATGGATCTCTTTGACAAACTCAAAATCCCCCGCCTGTAAAAGGTAGAGTTTTGTTTTGTTTTCCGTAAAAACCATCTCGACTCTAGGACCGTACACGACGTAACATGCCGCAACCATCTTCGAAGCACAAAACCCGCCCTCGTAGATGCCGAAAATAGAACCGACGCTCAAATTAACGTCGATAAGGGAAGAACCGTCAAGCGGATCAAACGCTACGTAATATCTCCCATCCTCGTGCATCACCATCGGATGCTCTTTCTCTTCGCTGGCAATCGTATGGATCGACTTGATACGCGAGAACTCCTCTTCGATGATCATATCGCACTTAATATCAAGCTGAAGCTGTGTCTCGCCCGAACTGTTTTCTTGCTGGGAATACCCGATATCTTTCGTATCTATCGCCTCTTTTATTCTTTTGGCACTTCTTTGAATCGCATCAAATATATCTCTCATTACACTTCCTTTGCATTAGTTAAGATCCACGATATCACCGCATCGGGGTCATTTAGGTTTAAAACATCTACGCTTTGCGGCAATTCGTACTCTTGCACATCGATCGTCGCATCGATCGCCAAGGCATCGATATACTCGAAATAATCCTTCTCCAAACGTTCCCGAAACACCCCGATTCTCGGCAGAGGAAGGTTTTTAAGCCCCTCGACGAGCAAAATATCGAACCCCTCAAAAAGGCGGATCATCTCATCAAGCTCTTTATGTCTTTGAGAAAAATAGGTAGTACGAGTAGGGGAGGTCACGATCACCTCCGCACCCGTGTCGGAAAACTTATAACTGTCTTTGCCCTCGACGTCAAAACGCGCTTTATCTTTGGGATCGTGCTTGATAATGGCAACATCTTTGGCATGTTCATGGATCAATTTTCTGGCAACTTTTAGTATTATGGTTGTTTTGCCGCTGTTTGAGGGACCGGTAAAGGCAACTGCTAATCGTTTTTTCAAGCCGAATTCTTTGTTTTAAATTTGAGGGATTATACAAAAGAGTCTTTAAAAAGTTGTTTAATAAAGCTATAATTCCTCAACTAATTGAGACGGACAAAGTATGAAAAACCTTTTATCGCTACTCTCGTGCATCATGCTTTTTGGCGGATGCTCCCACCAAAACGGCTTTAGCAAATTTGCAATGGAACCTTCTCAAGAGCGCAGCGCAAACAGTATTCAAAGCAGTAAAATCATCAAAAACGATGCCACGGAGGGTGTTTTGTCGCTCGTGTATCTTAACGAGGTCGATCCGAACGTTTACAATACCCACGAATATTTTCTCCTCAGTATCTACAACAAGGCAAAAAAAGAGCTCAACGACCCCAATAGCTTTTTACAAGAGGGGATCGAGATCACGCTCAACGAAAAAATGCCGATAAAGATAAAAAAACTCTCAAAAGATGAAGCGATCGTTACAAGAATTTTTTCGCAAAGCACGTGGAACCGCTACTATCTCGTAGCATTTGAAGAGGAAAAAGGGAATGCGTTACGTCTTTTTCTCAAAGGGGAAGGGATCTCTTCGGGGATTTTGCGTTATAACAAAAACGAAGAATAAATGAGAGCCCTCTCTAACGCAAAGCGTTTAAGAGTGCGGCTATGACCACCAAAACAACTTGCAACCCGATGATAATCACGAGGGGTGCAAGATCGATCCCGTTAAAATTGGTACGCATATACTTTCTTACCAAAGCGTACGCGGGGTTTGTTACTCTATAAAGAAACTGAACGATGGGATTATAAGGGTCGGGATTGACAAAGCTCAGCAGAGCGGCAATGATAACGACCCAAATATAAATATTGATAAGACCCGAGAGAATCCCCCCAAGCCCTAGAATAATCTCATTCATAAAATTCATTTGACTATCTCCCCTAAATAATTTTTACCATGTGCGTAGATCTGTGAAAGATCGGGTCCGTGCTCGGCTCCGCTAAGAAGCAGTCGTAATACTTTTACAAGCTGTTCCTCTTGAAGTGCCGTCTCTTTGGCGACGTAGCCTTTAAAATCGTCGTACGTTTCAAAGTAGGGGGCTTTTTGGATCACCGAGCGAACCCTCTGTGCACTCTCTTGTAGCTCTTTGGGTATCTCTTTTTCGCCGAAAATCGGCTTCATTTTTTCTCGCAGCTCCTTTGTAGTAGCCGCCTCTTCGAGATACAAACGTGCAAGTTTCCCTATCTCCTCATCGGCAAAACCCACATAGCGCGAAAGCTCTTTGGGATCCATCATCTTAAGATGTTCGCGATTGATCGACAAAAGCTTCTCTTTATCGAAACGCTCGGGGGTATCGCGAAGCATCTCCTCACTAAACCACTCGATCGCTTCTTGGATCGTAAAAATATCCTTAGGGGTCTTGCTTGCGAATGATATTAAATAATTTGAAATCGCCGAAGGTAAGAATCCCTCCTCCAAAAGCGATTTGATACTCGGAGTCTCATTTAAAAAGCTTGGCATGAAGAGATAGGCTATCTTTTTGTCATACCCTAACGCTTCTCTAATACACTCTTGCTTGAGAGCATTCGTTTTATACGAGTCTTGAAAAACCACCAAAGAGATATCGCTTAACATATCATCTACCGCAGAGGCAAAATCATAGGTCGGAGTTTTATCTTGGTGCAAAATGATAAAACTATCAAGCATTTCGGGATGAGATGTTTTAATGCGCACGGTAAAAGGGTTCGGGTTGTCGATAACAAGTTCGGCAGGAAGCTCTTGGCATGTACCGTCATACCTCTCATCCGACTCCCTTAAAGGGCAAAAGCAATTAAACGCTTTTTTCTTGTGCAAAAGATCGAGTGCCATTGCGGAGTGGAAGCGATAGTTTTGGCTTTGGTAGTTCACCTGAGAGTATTCAATCCCAAAAAGAGCTAAAATGTCCAAAATCTCTTGATCTTTTCCCTCAATGTTTTTCTCTTTATCCGTATCTTCTATTCTGACTATAAGATTTTCTTTGCGCTGCGCGGCAACGACAAAGTTCAAAAGAGCAACCCCTAGATCGCTCAAAGTCATATCACGGGTAGGGGGAGAAGCAAATCGTAGCATTTTTATTCCTGCGTAATATATTTTCGGAATTTTAACAACTTTTACCTAATAGCCTACTAAATACAATGCTTAGAAAAAAGCCGATCAAAGAGTCTATGTAAACAATCTTATAAGCTCATATTGGCTAGAATGCAATCCACATTAAAAGTATCATTTTCAAAAGGTTGCAAAATAATGAGTGAGCATAAAGATTTTTTACGCACTATTGTCGAAAAAGATTTAAAATCGGGTAAATACAGCAAAATAATTACGCGGTTTCCTCCCGAACCCAACGGTTTTCCCCATATCGGACATGCCAAGTCTATCGCTATTAACTTCGGTATTGCACGCGATTACAACGGTCATTGTAATCTTCGCATGGACGATACCAATCCCACCACGGAAGACACCAAATACGTTGAGGCTCTTAAAGATGCCGTAGAGTGGCTAGGATTTCGGTGGGAAGGGGATGTTCGTTATACGTCCGATTATTTTGACAAACTTTACGAATGGGCGATCGAACTTGTAAAAATGGGCAAAGCCTATGTAGACAGCCTAGACGAAGAAACGATGCGACAATACCGAGGAACCGTCACAGAGCCGGGGAAAAGAAGCAAATATGCCGAGCGTTCGGTAGAGGAGAACCTTGACCTTTTAGAGAGAATGAAAAAGGGTGAGTTTAAAGACGGCGAGCATGTGCTTCGAGCCAAAATAGATATGGGTGCAGCAAATATGAAGATGCGCGATCCGCTTTTATACCGCATTCGCCACGCACACCATTATAGAGCAGGGGATGCGTGGGCGATCTACCCTATGTATGACTTCGGGCATTGTCTCTCCGATTACATCGAGGGGGTGACCCACTCCATTTGTACTTTAGAGTTTGAAAACAACCGTGATATCTACGATTGGATCTTAGAGACTCTCAAATTAGAGCCGCCTCGCCCCTACCAACACGAGTTTGCGCGTCTTGGGATCAACTATACGGTTATGAGCAAAAGAAAGCTTTTAGAACTTGTAGAGGGGAATTACGTCAACGGCTGGGATGATCCGCGTCTGCCGACCATAGCAGGGCTTAGAAGAAGAGGCTACACCCCAGAATCGATACTCAATTTTTGTGACACCATAGGGATAGCAAAAGCCAACTCCACCGTAGACGTGGCACAATTGGAGTTTTGCATCAGAGATGATCTTAATCCCAAAGTGCCGCGCGTAATGTGCGTACTCGATCCGCTTAAAGTAACCATAGCAAACTATGAAGGCAGCGAAGAGTTTGATGCGCCGTACTATCCCGAAGATGTAGCGAAAGAGGGCTCAAGAAAAGTGCCTTTCTCAAAAGAGATCTATATCGAGCGTGAAGACTTTTCGGAAAATCCTCCAAAAGGGTATTACCGTCTCACACCGACGCAAGCCGTACGCCTTAGACACGGGTATATCATCACCTGCAAAGAGGTTCTCAAAGATGCGAACGGAAATATCACCGAGATCATTGCTGAGTATAACCCAAATTCCAAAAGCGGATCCGATACAAGCGGCATAAAAGTAAAAAGCGCCATCCAGTGGGTCGATGCCGCATCTGCCAAGAAAGTGGAGGTGAGACTCTACGATAGGCTTTATGGATGCGAAAACCCCGACGGAATCGAAGATCTCAACCCCGATTCGCTTACAATTATAAAAGATGCGCTGATCGAGCCTGCGGTTGTTCTTGAGAAGCCTGATGTAAGGTTCCAGTTTGAAAGAGAAGGGTATTTCTATGCCGATCCAATCGATTATACCGATGCAAATCCCGTATTTAACAAAATCGTAGGTCTAAAAGATTCATGGAACAAAAAAGAGAAACAAAAAGAGACGACGACGCAAACAAAAAAAGTGCACATAGAAGGGGACGTATCACCTATGAGCGAGCGTGAACAAGCTCTGTTTGATAGATACACCTCCGAGTTTAAACTCAACAATATGGTTGCGGATATCTTGGCCAGAGACGAAAAGCTATCCTCTTTTTACGAAGAAGCCCTCTCTTTGCATAACGCACCTCTTACTATCGCAAATATCGTTGCCAATGAAGTAGCAAGAGAACTCAAAGAAAAAGATATCGGGGCAATCAAGTTTGGCGGGGCTCAAATAGCCGAACTTGCCAAGATGGTCGATGAGGGCACCATCTCAAATAAGATAGCCAAAGAGGTTTTTGAAGAGATGGCAGAAAGCGGGGCAAACCCTTCTGATATCGTTGCTTCCAAAGGGCTGGTACAAATAAGTGATCCGATGCTGCTAGAGCCGATTATCGACGAGATTATCGCAAAGAATAAAGATAACGTAGAGAAGTTTAAAGCGGGCAATACGAAACTCTTCGGTTTTTTCGTAGGTCAGGTTCTCAAAGCTACCGAGGGCAGGGCAAATCCGCAAGTTGTGAACACGCTTGTGAGTGAAAAACTAAAATAAGCAAGATGCAAGATCGGTTTTTATGCCGGTCTTGATCAATAAGAAGCGTGCTACACCTACGCAGTCGATAAATGTGCTGAATAGAATTGTCGAAGTAATGTTGATTTTTTGCTTGATTGTTATAAAGTGAAAGAGAGTTTTGTGATTGATTTAAATGGTGACCCCACGGAGACTCGAACTCCGGTAACCAGGATGAAAACCTGGGATCCTGACCGCTAGACGATGGGGCCATTTAAAGAAAGTTGGTTTCAAAAAGAAGAGTTTTTAGAAGCTCTTGCTTTGTTGAGCCGAAATTATATAGATTTTATTCTTAAAGTTTTATAAAAAAACCTCTACATATAAAATTTCTTGCCAACAAATGTTGGACAAGAAATTTTTTGGCTCTTAGTCTTCGTAAAAACTGCGTAATGCTCTGATGATTACAGCGTTTTTAGAGATGCTCTCCGCTTTTGCGTTATCGTTTACCACTTCGTAAAGATCTAACGGTAAAGAGATCGAAAACGTTTTTGTTTCGATTTTTTTCTTTTTAGCTACCATAGCAACAACGCTGTTAAGCAATTCGATAATTTTTTTCGTATCGATAGGTTTTTGGATAAAGCTGTTAACACCGACCTCGATCGATTCTGAGATTTTTTCGATATCGTTGCTTGCAGAGATAACGATAATGATTTGACCCGGGTTCATTTCACGGATTTTGCGAGAAAGCTTAATACCGTCGATCCCTGTCATAATAATATCTACGAAAATAACATCCGGCTGTACTTTTTCATAAATAGCAAGCGCTTCCTCGCCGTTAAAGCAAGAATACACATCGGAAAAGAAGTTTTTAAAAGTAGAGCTTAAAAGCTCATTCGTTACTTTTTCATCTTCTACGACCATCGCAGTAAGTTTTTTTGTTTGTTGCGTTAATTGAACTAAGTCTAGATTTGCCATGTTGTTTTCCTTCTTTTGTAAATTGTGATGCAATTATACAGTAAATAATAGAAATTTTTCTAACATTTATAAACATCTGTTTTTTTTCATGCGGGAAACGCGTAGAATAGGGGAGTTTGGCAGAAAAAAACATATTTAAAATTATGAATATTTTTCTGCGTGAAAAACTTTTTTTGTTTAATTTGTATATTTTTTAAATTTCTCAAGCCATTGCAGGTCAGGTTTTTGAGAATCCTCTTTTTGTATAAGAAGGGAGTCGATGATACTTATAAGCGTATTATTGTCCATAAATTCCAAAAGGTCGGGATTGATAGATGTTTTTTGGATCCCTTCGTAGGTGTTAAGGAGATTTTGTATATCTTCGATAAGTTGTGCTTTCGTACTCATGTTACTTTATTGTCCGTATCTGTAATTTTCTTTTGGCATGCCAAAGAAGCGTGCCATTTTACCATATCAGACTTTATAAAATCACCATTGGTTAACATAATGTAAATTCTCTTGAAAAAAATACAAAGCGCTAGAGCGCTCTTTTAAGACGAAGCGTGAAAACCGTTCCGACGTTCTCTTGCGATCGAACTTCTAAAACAATTCCCATATCTTCACACATCCGTTTTGCAAGCCCTAGACCGAGCCCTGTTCCTGCATCGTCGCGATTTGCCTGCACAAAAGGATCAAAAATGATTTTCATCTTATCCTGAGAGATTCCGCGCCCCGTATCTTCAATTTCGATAACTACAAACTCATCCTCTCCAAAACTGCGTATCTCTATAAAACCGTTTTTGGTAAATTTGATCGCATTGGAAAGCAGATTTAACAATACTTGCAACAATCGTCTGGAATCGACCGAAGCAAGAAGCGTTTCTTTTGCACACGAAATTCTGTATTCGATATTCGTATTGATCAACAACGAATAGGTATTTGTATATGCCGTGTCTATAACCTCATTAATATTGTGCTGCTGGATATCGTAATCGATCTTGCCCGATTCCGCTTTGGTAAATTCCAAAAGTTCGTTGATAAGGTGCAAAAGATGTTTTGCATTTACCAACACCCTTTCCAAATAATGCTTGCTCTCTTTTTGCAGATCTTCATCTTCCAAAATTTCATCGAAATCCTCAAGGATTTGATCGGTAAAGTTTATAATGGCGTTCATAGGGGTGCGAAGCTCATGGGAAACACTGCTGATAAAATTGGAACGTGCCTGTGCCGCATTAAGAGCTCTCTCTTTAGCTTTTTTCAACTCCCCGTTTAAATATTGAAGGTTACTCACCGATATTTGCAGCGCTTCGGTTTTTTCATGCACCTTGTTTTCCAAATTGGCATTAAGTTCACGAAGCTCTTTTTCTAGGTTCTTTATATGGGTAATATCTCTTGCGACCCCTACGATACCGTTGATTGTTCCGTCGTTGTTCCAAAGAGGACTCTTGTTGATATGCAAATAGACTTTTTCCCCCGACGCACTCAGCAGCTCCTCTTCGATCATCACCGCCTTTTTCGTTTCCAATACGAGAGTATCGCTTTGGTCGTGCTTTTGCGCCACATCCTCGGGATAAAAATCATAATCGCTAAAACCCAAAATATCCGTATGCTTTTTTCCAATCCATTTTTCGTACGCTTTGTTAAAACCTATATATCTTTTCTCTTTATTCTTGTAAAAGATCAAATCATCCGTAGCATTGGTTACGTTACGCAAAAGCTCTTCGCTCTCACGGTAATTTTGTAGGGTCTTGCGCAAAAGAGACGCACTCTTTTGAAACGCTTTGCAGATCGTATCTACCTCGTACCCCATACCGACGCACCCTTTTGGTTGAAATTCGGAATGGTAGTCGTACGCTTCAAGCTCTTGACTGATTTTTTTGAGAGGTCTTGCAACCATATAAGAAAAAGCCGCCCATACAAAAAACATAATCGAGACTAAAATCAATACGCCGCTCGTAAAAATATGGCTTAAAACCCCTTGCAGCGGTTCTAAAAAAGTGGTATTGGGAAAATCGATCACGACGACCCATTCCAAACTGTTTACGGGGATCAAAAGCAGGTGATTTAGCTCGCCGCCCTCCCCTTCGTACGACACAAACTCTTTATTCATATCGAGCGCATCGATAAGCACTTTGTATTTTTTTGTATCTTTTAAACTTGATTGATCCAAAGGAAGATTCAGTTCTATATCTTTACGTGTCGCCGCACGCACCGTTTTGGTTTTGTCTAAAAAAAGAGCATCTGCGCGAAGATGGGATAAAACCGATTGTATAGGCTGTAAAATATTCGCTATTTTCATACCGCCTCCGGCAAGCCCTATTTTTCTGTGCCCCTCATGCACGATCGCATCGACCCAAATCGTCATCTCACCCGTTAAAAAACTGTCTACGTTCACCGTATAGGGGGATCTGTTTTGAAGTGTCTGCATAAACCATTTGCTTTCTTGATCCTCTAAATCTACAACCTTGACAAATCCCGTTTCATTAAAATAATTACGTGTTTGCAACTCTGCAATATAAACGGTCTCCAAATGATAAAACTCTTTAAAATACCGAAGTTTTGCCTTCATCTCCTGCGAAAGAATCCCATCTTTGGCATGTGGGCTCGATAAGTATGCCGCCGTATCGGGACAAGTGGCTATAACCATACTGTCACGAATAATACGCATCAGCTGATTGTCGATTTTACTGTTTACCGTTGATTTGAGGTGATTCACTTCCGATTTAATATACACCTCTTCGACAGTTCGTTTTAAAAAATTTTCCGTTACAAACAACGTCACGATCATAATGAGTGCTACGATAACGCCTAGAGGGAGCATCACCCTAAATAAAATAGAATTATATTGCATAGGTATATCTCTTAAAGTATGGCATGTGTCGGCTGACCGAGAAAATAGCCTTGAGAATAATCTACGTCAAGATCTTTTACTATCTCGTAAATTGCCTCCGAGTGTACAAACTCCGCAACCGTCGGTATGTTGAGTTTCTTTGCAAACGATACGATCGTTTCTACGACCAATAAGGCGTTGTGATTCGTGTCGAGATTGCGGATAAGAGAACCGTCGATTTTTATGATATCTACGTCCAACTGCACCAGATGGATAAAATTGGAATAGCCGCTGCCAAAATCATCGATAGCTACGCTGCATCCAAACTCTTTAACCTTGGCAATAAAACCGAAAACTTCACTGTAGTTTTCAACCCCCTCCGATTCCAAAAGTTCGAAAATGACCCTTTGGGGTTCGGGAAATGCACGCAACTGCTCAAAAATATACCCCGATATATCTCTATCGAGCATATCCATAACCGAGAGATTGATCGAAAAACTATAAGGGGTGTCTCTGAATGTTTCAAACGCTTTTTGAACGACGATTTTTGTAATAGCACCGTATTGGCGAGATTTTTTGGAGATTTCGAGAAAATGAAACGGAGAAACGATACCTCCATCTTTTTCTATTAATCGCACGAGAGATTCGTATTTTTCTATTTTTTCCGTTTTATTGTTGACAATTGGTTGAAAGAATGGTGTGATGCGGTTGTCCGCCAGTGCTTCGTTGATCTTATTGACCCACACGATATTATTTTCGTAACTTCGAAACAATTCGCTCTCTTCATCGTACAAAAGGGTTTCCCGTCCTGTTTTTTTTGCCGTTTTTAAAGCCTTTTCCGCACTTATTAAAAGCTCTTTTTCAAAAACAGATCCCCCCATCGTAATACGAACAGAAATCTCATGTTCTTGTGTCATAAGATAAGGTATGTGGGTAAAATTCTTTTTAATTACCTCCATAACCTCCGATACCTCCCCGACGCCAAGAACATTTTTCACTACAACGGCAAATATATCGCTGGAAATACGGTAAAACTTGTATTTGTTTCCCTGTAAAATCGAGCGTAGACGCAAAACAAACGCTTTGAGAAACTCGTCTCCTATCTGATGACCGTAAAAATAAACGATATCTTTAAAACTGTCAATGTCTATAAGGATTAAGCCGCATTCCGTTTTTTGACCGATATCTTTGATCAACTGGCTTCTGTTTGGCAGGGATGTAAGAGAGTCCGTATAATAGTAATAGATGAGCTCTTGACTCTGGCGGTGCAAAATCGTATTGTCAACCGCAATTTCATTTTCGTTTTTGAGCTTACGAAGTTTCATCAACGCTTCAATCTGCTCAAGAAGAGTTTTACGGTCAAAAGGTTTGCACCATAGCCCGTCTGCCCCTTTTTCCAACGCAACAATCTTCTCGTCCATAGAACCTATCGCAGTAACAATTACAACGGGGATATGATTTGTTCGAGGATCTTTTTTTATCAGTTCTAGCGCTTCGTACCCGTTAAGCTTTGGCATGTTGAGATCCATGATGATAACTGCGGGAAGATGTTTTCGTGCCATCTCCACACCCTCTTCCCCATCAACCGCTTCAAAAAAAAGATACTCTTTCTTCCGCAAAGCGGCAATCACCGCCAAACGGCTGTCCTCATTGTCGTCTACTACAAGAATACCGGGTTTTTCAGACATTGTTTCCAACCTTATTCTCAATTACGCTTAAAAGCTCTTTTCTCGAAAAAGGTTTTTCTAAAATTGCATTAAACCCCTTTTCGAGATAAAGCTTTTTCATCTCGGCAAATACGGAAGCCGTAATAGCAATGATATATTTGTTTTTAAATTGCTCTTGTTCCCTGATCCACCCCACCAATGTCACGCCGTCCATTCTTGGCATCTCTATATCGATAAGAAAAAGATCTATATCCCCCAAATCTTTTAACATCTCCTGCGCGCTTACCCCGTCTTGCGCCCAAAACAACTCCACCTCTTCGGTCGATTTTCTCAGATTCGATTGAATCACTTTAAAATTATCTTCATTATCCTCGGCAAGAAATACCCTCATTGCGACCCTCTTTTATTGTGTTTTCAAAGTATTTAATATCAATATAGTTACACAAGCACCTTGAATGCAAAAAAATTATACACGAACATCCAAAAATGAATCTTAACATAACAAAAAATAGTTACAAAAAGAACAAATAAAACGTCAAATATCTGAAAAGTTATAAATTTACGGAGAGTTTTAGAATAAATAAAAAGCTGTTGATGAGGTATTAGGCACAGCATAAGCCGAGTTTTGTAGTGATAGCATTAATCTACTGCACCATTTACATAGTGCCTCTAGCGAAACAATAGCAATTATAAGACGCTAACCATCTGTTTCTTGCTGCCGTGTTGGGTTTACAAGCTTTCTATATTGCTATAGAAACTGGTGGTCTCTTACACCGCCGTTTCACCTTTTCCACATGCCATAAACATGCGGTAGTCTATTTTCTGTTGCACTTTCCCTCGTATTGCTACGGCCATTCGTTAAATGGAACACTGTCTTATAGCAGCTCGGACTTTCCTCTTGCTTGGGGCAAGTAACTATCTGCTGTACCTGTGAAATAGTACACTTTTTTTCCTTACGTTTTACATGCCAAAAGTCTTATGAACAATCGTTCTCAAAGAATCTCAAACAAAAGAACGGTTGTTCATTTATTCCTAAGTTTACATTAACGTTTGTTCATATATAATTTCTTTTCTATTAACGATTGTTCATATACATAAAAAGGAAAGAGAATGTCCGAAAACACGGGAAATATAAAGGCTTCAGATACGAAGCAAAAAATTCTAAAAGCGGCAAGTGCCCTCTTCTGCGAGCTTGGTTACAAAGGTGCAAGTGTTAGAAAAATAGCATCAAAAGTGGGTATTCGGGAGAGTGCTTTGTACAATCACTTTACAAATAAAGAGGAGATTTTTTTAGAGGTTGCCAGCGGTATATTTTCCAATCCGTTTTCATTTACTGCCGATGAGATCAAAGAGAATGCACTGAGAGGAAAACCGTTTTTAAATAAGTTTGCAATGCAATATAAGCTGCTGACGTTTGATAAAAACAACGAAAGCATGTTTCGTCTGCTTCTTATAGAGTTGCTTCAAAATAAAGAGCTTAGAGAGAAGTTTATGGAGGAGTTTCATAATAAAAATATCAAAATGCTCTCAGAGGGGTTTTTTATTATGATGCAAAACTCTTTGATCCGTTCTGCCGATCCGATGATTATCGCTTACGAATTTTTATCTACCCTCTTCTATATCAGGCTTCAAGTAACCCTGATGCGTTTTGACGCTCTTTCTACAAATGCACTCGCAACACAGTTTGAAAAACACGTCGACTTTTTTTGGGATAGCATCAAAATATGATCCGCACCTTTAAAAAAAGGTGTGGCATGTGGAGAAAGCAACAACATCTTAATATTAAAAAGTATCAAATACTAATTAGTATTAAAACATGAGGTAAAAAAAGGAGAGCCACTCCAAGAGCGCCCTCCCCTTTATAAAGATTACTTGCTGCTAGATTCGTTCGCGTATTTTTCACCAAGCTCGTATGCTTTGATGTTTGCCGCATGAACTTTTGCAGGAACTTTAGAGAGCATCGTCTCTACAAGCGTCTCTTTATCTAAAGGTTTTAGTAACGTATTTGCAATCGCTAGAGCAACGACCGATTGAGTAATTACGTTTCCGACTTCCTCTTTTGCAATAGTAATAATAGGAATTTCGATGATTTTCCATTTTTTTCTATCTTCATCCGTCGGATGTACCAAGAACGGGTCAACTACGATAGTTCCCCCCGGAGTTACACCGTCTTTAAAAAGATCGTAACTTTTTTGAGCAACAGAAAGCATGAAATCGATCTCTCCGTCATTTGCATACGGGTAGAAAATCTCATCGTCATCCAAAGTGATATCAACAACCGTCGGTCCGCCGCGCACTTGAGAAGTATACGTAGCAGTTTTAAGGCCGAAACCCCCTTTTTTGATTTTTGCCGCAGCAAAAATCTCACCTGCAAGAAGAACACCCTGCCCGCCAACACCGGTAAATCTCATTATTTGTCTAGCCATCTTGTGTCTCCTTATATTTTTTTCTCAAAATCGTCTTGAGTGATAGTTTTTCTTTTTCCTTGGTGGAATGCGATAACTTCTTTATAAAGATCACAATACTCTCTAGCGTTTGTATCCTCTTTTAAGATACCCGTCGGGAACTTGTTGAGTTTTTCTTCCTCAGGAAGTTCATCCCATTTTTTCTTAGGAATCGTGATACTCTCGATCCATTTAAGGTTTTCCATCGCAGAGTTCATTTTGTTTTTACGCCCAAGGTTAATATGGCAGTTAGACATAATATCCAAGAATGCAAAACCTTTATGCTCTAATGCTTTTACGAAAACTTTTTCAAGTTTTTTCGGATCAAGCATCGTCTCACGCGCAACAAAAGAAGCGCCCGATGCGATAGCCAAGTCCGTCGCGTTGAACGTAGGGTCGATATTTCCCGATTTTTGAGAAACCGTCCACATACCTTGCGGTGTAGTAGGCGATGTCTGTGAATTCGTTAAACCGTAGATGAAGTTGTTGATAACGATCATAGTGATATCGATATTTCTTCTACATCCGTGGATCGTGTGGTTACCGCCGATTGCAAGAGCATCACCGTCTCCCGCAACACAGATAACATATTTATCAGGATTTACGAGTTTGATACCCGTTGCAAACGCTACAGTTCTTCCGTGTGTCGTGTGCACCGTATTAAAATCTACGTAAGAAGAGAATCTTCCCGAACATCCGATACCCGAAACGACACAAACGTCGTCACGGCTGATGCCGAGTTTATCGATTGCTCTAACGAACGCTTTAAGGATAACACCGTCACCACAACCCCAACACCAAAGTGTCGGCATCTTTTCTAGTCTTAAATATTTATCGTAATTAAATGCCATCTTAGAATACCTCTTTCACTTTATTTACTATTTCGTATGGAGAGATAGCTCTACCGTTTACTTTGTAAAGACCTTCGATATCAAGTCTTCCGGAAACTCTCTCAACCTCTTCAGTGTATTGTCTGATGTTAAGCTCGACACACAGTACGTTTTTAATCATATCCGTGTATTTTTTGATAGATGTAGCCGGGCTTGGCCAAAGTGTAATCGGTCTGAAAAGTCCCGCTTTGATCCCTTGTGCTCTTAAGTGGCGGATCGCCTCTTTTGCAGCAAGTGAAACGGAACCGTAAGCGATAATAAGAACTTCCCCTTTTTCTCCCGTCATGTCATCAAGCATAAACTCTTCGTTTAACTCGATCTCATCGGCATGCATCATTACCTTATCTTCAAGTCTTTGGATAAGTTTTCTACATGTCTCGATCTCTTCTGTAGGGAACCCTTTTGCATCGTGGTGTAATCCCGTGAAGTGGTAACGGTACCCTTTAAACATCGGATTTAATACCGCAGGCTGATCAGGAGCGCACTCATACGGTCTGTAATCTTCCGGTGCACCGTCAAATGTTTTTCTCGGTACGATACCTGCTTTTACTTCCTCTTCTGTTGGAAGCATCGCTTTTCCGTGCATGTGACCGATTGTCTCATCCGTTAAAACAAATACCGGCTGCATAAATCTGTCTGCAAGGTTAAACGCACGTACAACTTCCGTGTAGCACTCCTCTAGGTTACCCGCACAAAGAGTGATCGATCTGTAATCCCCGTGTGAAGGGTTTTTTGCTTGACGCACGTCACCTTGAGAAACACGAGTAGGAAGACCCGTTGATGGACCACCGCGCATTACGTTAACAACAACCAAAGGAACCTCTGCCATTTGAGCAAGACCTAAGTTTTCCGCTTTAAGTGAAATACCGGGACCCGATGTAGCCGTCATAGTTCTTACACCCGCCATACCTGCACCGATAGCAGCCGCAACACCTGCGATCTCATCTTCCATTTGGATACAAACACCGCCCACTTCAGGCATTAAGTCAGACATCTCGTGCATAACTTCACTCGAAGGTGTGATCGGATAACCGCCGAAAAATTTACATCCTGCGTCTCTCGCAGCCAAAGCAGCCAATTCGTTACCGCTAGAAACTACTTCTCTCTTTTTTGATGCCATTATTTCGCTCCTTTTTGGTCTAAAGACATATAATTGTTTGCAACAATTTGCTCTTGACGTGCTTTAGCATCATCAGTCAATTTTGCAAATTTAAAATCTTTTTTATCGGCTACATAGATAGCAAAGTCCGGACATGTGAGCTCACATTCGTTACAGCCGATACAAGCTTCTGGATGATCGACCGAAATCATCGCACCCAACGTTGATGTTGAATCATAACGCATACCGAGTACACCCGATGGGCACACCGATACACATATATCACACGCTTTACAGTTGTTTCTATTTACCCATACAGGCACGTTGCCCGGGTATGGAATCATTCCAGCTCCCATTCTTTCTCCTTTTTGTGTAACGTAAATTTAGTCTTTCTTTTTCGTATCCGAAAATTTTCCGATAGCACAAGAGACGACGCTCTTCGCTTTAAGATTGGCATTGTCAAAAAAGCCGATCTCTTCATCGATTAAAGGATAACCTAGTTTTCTTAAAGTGACTCTCAATTGTGCTAATAACGCCTCGTCTTCGAGTGTAACTGTTACCTTACGAGGCTCGCACGAAAGGTCCACCGCAACATCCTTAAAGCCCTCTTTTTCAAGAGCTTTGACGATTGTATTGGAACATCCGCCGCAACGAACGTTTTGAACCTCTACCGTATGAGTCACTACTTTTTTCCCAACACTTCGGCTACAGCTTTACCGATCTCTGCCGGAGAAACAACAACTTTAACGCCTGCAGCTTCGAGTGCAGCCATTTTCTCTGCCGCAGTACCTGCACCGCCGCTCACGATTGCGCCTGCATGCCCCATACGTTTCCCTTTAGGAGCAGTCTGCCCCGCGATAAACGCTACGACAGGCTTTTTGATGTTTTCTTTAATAAATGCCGCCGCTTGGATCTCTAGATCCCCGCCGATCTCCCCGATCATCACGATAGCATCGGTTTCTGGGTCTGCTTCAAACATCGGTAAAAGCTGTTTGTACGAAAGACCGATAATCGGATCCCCTCCGATACCTACAGCCGTAGAGATTCCAAAACCTTCGCGGCATACTTGATTTGCACCCTCGTATGTCAACGTTCCCGATTTAGAGATAAGCCCTACGCGCCCTTTTTTAAAGATCATACCCGGCATAATCCCGATTTTACACTCTTCGGCAGTGATGATACCCGGGCAGTTTGGCCCGATTGTTTTCATACCGTGTTTCACTGCAAATGCTTTTGCCGCTTGCATATCACGCACGGGAGCACCCTCGGTAATTACAACCGCAAGCTCGATCCCCGCAGCGGCTGCTTCCATAACCGCATCGGCAACGAATGCAGGCGGAACGAAAATCATACTGACCGTAGCACCCGTAGCTTCTACCGCTTCTTTTACGGTGTTAAATACAGGTTTGCCTAAATGCTCTTGACCGCCTTTGTTCGGTGTCACACCACCTACGATTTTCGTACCGTATGCGATACATTGCTCGGCGTGGAAGGATCCCTCTTTCCCCGTAAAACCTTGAACGATAACTTTTGTGTCTTTATTAACTAAAATACTCATATAAATTATTCTCCTTTCGCTGCAGCTACCGCTTTTGCAGCACCGTCTGCCAAATCCGTAGCAGCGATAACATTTGGAATGTTTGCATTTTTAAGAATCTCTGCCGCTTCAGGTGCATTTGTACCATCAAGACGTACGATAACGGGAACGTGTACGTTTACCAGTTTCGTTGCTTCCAAGATTCCGTTGGCGATACGATCGCATCGTACGATTCCGCCGAAAATATTTACGAAAATAGCTTTTACTTTAGGGTTTTTAAGAATGATCTCAAAACCTTTTGCAACCGTCTCGGCGTTTGCTTTTCCGCCTACGTCCAAGAAGTTTGCAGGCGTTCCGCCCATGTAGTTAATCGTATCCATAGTACCCATTGCAAGACCTGCACCGTTTACCATACAACCGATCTCTCCATCGAGTGAAACGTAAGAGAGTCCGTATTGGCTCGCTTCTCTCTCATCCGGATCCTCTTCGGAGATATCGCGCATATCTTCGATATCAGGATGGCGTCCGAGTGCCGAATCGTCAAATCCCATTTTACCGTCAAGCGCTAAGAAATCCCCTGCACCTGTTTTGATAAGCGGGTTGATCTCGATCATCTCTGCATCGTTTTCCATATACACTTTATAAAGAGCCGCTGCAAATTTGATAAATTTCTTTTGTTCATCAGGGTTGGTAATGCCTAAACCAAACACCAACTCTCTTCCGTGGAAACCTTGAAAACCGATAGCAGGATCCACCGCTACTTTGATGATTTTCTCAGGAGATTCCTCTGCAACTTTTTCGATCTCCATACCGCCTTCGGTTGAAGCCATAATGATAGGCATCTCTCTTGCACGGTCTAAAACAACGCCGAGGTAAAGCTCGTCTTTAATATCCGCACCCTCTTCGATGTAAACTTTTTGAACGAGTTTTCCCTCTGGTCCCGTTTGGTGCGTTACAAGCGTCATTCCCAAAATTTCGTTTGAAAGCTTTTCAACCTCTTCTAGTGAACGAGCAAGTTTTACACCGCCGCCTAAACCTCTTCCGCCTGCATGGATTTGTGCTTTAACAACCCAAAGATTTCCACCAAGTTCTTGAGCGTTAAGCACTGCTTGTCTAGGTGTATTCGCCACGATTCCTCTTGGCGTCGGTACACCGTATTTTGCAAAAATCTGTTTTGCTTGATATTCATGTATATTCATTTATTCTCCTTGTTTTAAAGTGGAAGCTATTTCACTTCGTATTGTGCACGACCGATTTGGTACAAATCTTGCCCGTATGCGTCGTTAATAACAGTGACCGGAAAGTCAACAACCTCTAGTTTACGGATAGCTTCGGGACCGAGCTCCTCATAAGCTATAACCTCTGCGCTTTTTATCTGTTTTCCTAAAAGTGCTCCTGCACCTCCCGTTGCACCGAAATAAACCGCCTTGTACTCTTGGCATGCATCGGTTACATCTTTGTTGCGTTTACCTTTGCCGATCATCCCTTTTAACCCTTCTGCAATTAAGCGCGGAGAGTAAGAGTCCATACGGTACGAAGTAGTAGGACCGGCACTGCCGATCGGATCACCCGGTTTGGGCGGCGTGGGACCTACGAAATAGATCACCGCACCTTTAATGTCAAAAGGAAGCTCTTTGCCCGCATCCAAAAGATCGACCAGACGTTTGTGCGCCGCATCGCGCGCGGTATAGATCGTACCGCTAAGGTACACGATATCGCCGCTTTTGAGTTGTGCTACCGTCTCATCGCTAAGAGGGGTTGTTAAATGGTAAGTTTGACTCATTTTTTTCCTTTAAAGCGTGATGTGGGTATGGCGTGAACTATGGCACTGCACGTTCACCGAAACAGGCAACGAAGCGATATGGCACGGATTTGCCTCGATATGTACCGCTAAAACCGTTTGGGTTCCGCCCATTCCCATCGTTCCGATACCGAGTTTGTTTAGCTCGGTTTTGATCGTTTCCTCAAGCTCAGCCATCTCGGGATCCTCATTTACCGAACCGATAGTTCTAAACAAGGCATGTTTGCTCGAAATTGCGGCTCTCTCAAATGTTCCGCCAATCCCTACGCCTACCGTTAACGGTGGACAAGGGTTCGGACCCGCATCGGAGATACACTCTTTGACGAATTGGATTACGCCCTCTTTTCCTGCGGCGGGTGCGAACACTCTTGCACGGGAAACGTTTTCGCTTCCTCCCCCTTTTGCCGCATATTCGATATCGATCTTATCCCCCTCGACAATGTCGAAATGGATAATTGCCGGAAGGTTGTATCCTACCGTGTCTTTAAGATTGGCACGGGAAAAAGGATGGCATGTAGAAGCTCTTAAATACCCCTCTTTATACCCTTTTTCGGTTCCTTCGTTAATAGCGTCTTTTAAAAGTCCTCCGATTACGCGAACGTCGGCACCCACTTTTACGAAAAATACGGCTAAACCCGTATCTTGGCAAAGAGGACGAGATTCGCTGCTTGCGATTTGCGCATTGTCTAAAAGTTGTTTAAGCACCTCGCGGCTCACCGGGGCTTTTTTCATTTTCGTACGCATCTTGCATCGCTTTAAGAGCGTCGGCAGGGAGATTGCAAGCAGAATACACGATAATATCGCGTACCGCTTTTGACTATCTCTTCATAGGCTATTTCACGCATTATTTTTCCTCAAAAAATTTATTTTTATTTAACGTATTGATCAGTTGCTGTACCGAATTACAGGAGTTTTTAAACATCGCTTTTTCCGCATCGTTGAGCGTTACTTCGATGATTTTTTCTGCTCCGTTTTGCACCGATCATAACAGGAACACCCGATACTACGTCTTCGTACCCGTATTCACCGTCAAGATATACCGCACACGGGTGGATCTGTTTCGTATCTTTTAAAATCGCTTCTACCATAATAGCGGTCGATTTTGCAGGAGCGTAGTAAGCAGAACCCGTTTTTAGATGCGCTACGATCTCTGCTCCGCCGTGTTTTGTTCTCTCGACGATTTCGGCAATCTCTTTATCGCTCAAAAGGTCGGTCAAAGGAACGCCCGCAACCGTTGAATAGCGAGGAAGCGGCACCATATCGTCACCATGTCCGCTCCATAACCGAAGCACGGATCTGCCCTCCTCCGTATCCAAGTTTCTCTTGGATAAATGCTGCCATTCTCGAACTGTCCAAAATCCCCGCCATGCCAAGAACGCGGCTTCTGTCAAATCCGCTCTCTTTAAGTGCAACGTAGGTCATCGCATCAAGCGGGTTTGAAACCATTACGACGATAGCGTTGGGGGAATATTTTTGCAACCCCTTTAATAACGTCTTTTGTAATATTTGCATTTATCATTAATAGATCATCACGACTCATCCCAGGAAGTCTCGGACTGCCCGCCGTAATTACGACGACATCGCAATCGAGTAGATCTTCCATAGTTTCCGCCACTCTCACCACCGTGTGACTTCTCACGGCAGATGCAGCTTGGGACATATCCAAGGCTTTGCCTTTGGCTACGTCCAATTTGTTATCGCGAAGAATAATTTCATGACATGATCCAAGCATCGCCAAAGAATATGCAACGGTAGCTCCAACGTTTCCGGCACCTATAATTCCTACTCTTTTTCCTTGATTCATATTCACTCCTAAAATTATTTTCTCGTGTTTCTTCTTCATATACTTAAACAGTATGTGCAAACACAAAGTATCTAAGTATACTAAAACACTATTTAAAGACTCTCGCCTTTTCTCTGAAACTCCGCAAAGTTGCAGAAAAAAAGCGTTTCCCCTGCACACAAAGTGCAGGAGAAAAACAGATTTAGATTGAATCTATAATACTGTTTAGCGTTGCAGACGGTCTCATCGCCGCTTCCGCTTTTGCATCGTTTGGATGGAAGTATCCGCCGATATCTTGCGGTTTCCCTTCTACTGCAAGCAATTCAGCCATGATTTTTTCTTCGTTTTCAATCAACGCTTTTTGCAACAGGAGCAAACTTAGCAGCTAGTTCCGCATTGTCACCCTCTGCAAGTGCTTTTGCCCAGTATTGCGCTAAATAGAAGTGAGACGCTTTGTTATCAGGCTCACCCGCTTTTCTACCCGGCTCTTTCGAGTTGTCAAGGTAAGAGTTGTTTGCGCTATCAAGAGCAGCAGTCAATGCAGCGATTTTTGCATCCGAGTGTTTATGACCCAAGAATCTTAAAGACTCTGCAAGTGCCAAGAACTCACCGAGTGAATCCCATCTTAAGTGACCCTCTTTAACAAATTGTTCAACGTGTTTTGGAGCAGATCCGCCCGCACCTGTTTCATACAAACCGCCACCTGCAAGCAATGGAACGATTGAGAGCATTTTTGCAGATGTTCCAAGCTCTAAGATCGGGTACATATCCGTCAAGTGGTCACGTAAAACGTTACCCGTCACGGCGATAGTGTTAAGACCTTGTCTAATTCTTGTGTTTGTAAAACGTGTCGCATCCGTTACGTTCATGAACTGAATATCAAGTCCTGTCGTATCGAAGTTTGCTAAATATTTTTTAACTTTTTTGATAAGTTCCGCATCGTGAGCACGTTTTTCATCTAACCAGAATACCGCAGGAATCCCCTCGATACGTGTTCTCTCAACCGTTAAACGAACCCAGTCTTTGATCGGAATGTCTTTAACACGAGACATACGCCAAATATCACCCGCTTCACACTCAAAACTCATCATCACCGTACCGTCTTCAGCCGTTACCGTTACAGTACCGGCCTCTGCAAGTTCAAAAGTTGTCGGGTGAGAGCCGTACTCTTCCGCTTTTTGTGCCATAAGACCGATATTTTGCATCGTTCCCATAGTCGTTACATCGTATTGACCGTGTTTTACACAATCTGCTACCATTTCCGCATGGAACATACCGTAAGTAGAGTCAGGGATAACTGCAACAGTCTCTAGCGCCGCACCCGTTCTGTCCCATTGTTTACCACCCTCACGTACTACAACCGGCATAGAGGCATCGATGATAATATCGTTTGGAGCGTTGAAGTTTGTTGTTCCTTTGTCGGAGTCGACCATTGCAATTTTAGGTGCATCTGCATCTACAACCGCTTTAAAAGCAGCTTTAATCTCTGCTTCTTTGGCATGTCCTTTGATCTTTTTCTCTAAATCCGACATACCCAAGTTTGGATTTACGCCCAACGCTTTGAATTCCGCAGCGTATTTTGTAAATACCTCTTCAAAGAAGATTTCAAACGCATGACCGAACATAATAGGGTCGGAGATTTTCATCATGGTTGCTTTTAAGTGAACAGACCAGATAAGACCTTTTGCTTTTGCATCTTCGATAGTTTTTCTATAAAACGCTCTTAACGCTTTTACTGACATAAATGTACCGTCAAGTACTTCATCGGCTACTGCGTTGATAGTTTTAAGCTCTTTACCGTTGAGAGCGATTGTTACTTTTTGATCTTTATCTACAGTTACAGATTTCTCGTTTCCGTAAAAATCCCCTTTTCCTTCCATATGCGCAACATATGCTTTAGAGTTCTCAGCGAAAGCTCTTAATTTATGAGGATTTTTCTTAGCGAAGTTTTTAACCGCTACCGCAGCACGTCTATCTGAGTTACCTTCACGTAAAACAGGGTTTACCGCAGAACCTAAACATGCGCTGTATTTAGCTTGAATCTCTTTTTCAGCATCAGTTGTCGGATTTTCAGGATAGTTAGGGATGTTGTACCCTTGAGCCTGAAGTTCGGCAATACAATCTTTAAGCTGACCGACCGAAGCAGAGATATTCGGAAGCTTGATAATGTTGGCATCTTCTTGTAATACAACTTCACCTAACTTTGAAAGTTCGTCAGCTGCAAGACCTTGGCTTGCCAAAACTCTTCCTGCTAGTGAAATATCACTAAGAACCACTTCAACACCTGCTGCTTTTGTGAAAGCATTAACTATCGGTAGTAACGAATACGTCGCAAGAGCCGGAGCTTCATCTATTTTTGACCAAATTATTTTTGACATGTTGTATCCTCAAGTCGATTTTTGATTTTCTCTACAACTACTTCAAGTTGTAACTGTATGAAAATTTACAAACTCAATGATAACACTAAGAAGCAATATTACAAGGGTTCGAAGAAGAAAGATTGCGTTATTTCGCCAAATTGTTTCATTTTGTAACATGCCTTATATTGGCTAAATGTGTAGAATAGTTACATGTGAAGCTGTGGGTTCCATTCTTCATTTTCATAAAGTAAAGATAATCGGTCTGTGCAGGATAGATAGCCGCTTTGATTGCATCGAAGCTTACATTACATACGGGCAGCTTCGGTACACCCGCATATTTATAGGTATTGTAAAAACTTTCATCACTCTTGATTCTTTGAGGCGTAACCTTGACGTGAGAGTATTTTCCGTAGTTGAGCGTTCCGTCCATCTGCAGCTTCATCCCTTTTTTTATGCGGTTATAGATCACCGAAGAAACAAGGGGCATCTCCTCTTTATTGGCAGATTCTTTCTCGATCACCGATGCTATTGCTACAAAACGAAACCATTTCTCTTGGTTGTAGGTACCGAATATCTTTTGAGAAAGGGTTTTCATTTGTGTCTGCGAATGTAAAAGGAGTATCTCGATCAATTTTTGCTCATCGATCCCAATAGGTACTTTGTAGGTATTTGGCACCAATGCCCCCTCGGCAATAGGGGTTTGACGTGCAAATTCGGAGTGCAGCAGCTCTTTGTTCAAACCAAGCGTATCGCCGAGCTCTTCCAAAAAAACATAGGTGGTCTCTCCGGGGATCAGTTTTACTTCCCGCAAAGCAGCTTTTGCGGTGGTTAATTTATAAAGAAAATCCGCTTTCGTAATAGAGGTATCGCCGATGTAGATCCAGCCGCTCTGAGGGGAACCCAAAAAACGCAGAAGAAACGAATCGAGCCTGCTGAGATCGTAATTTTCATTTTTAAGATGTGTTATAATGTTGTTTATAGAGCCTTTTGGAACTTGCAAAACAACAGAGGTCTCAAGAGGCTTATTTAGGTAATACATGACTGACAAGATAATTATCAATACGATATCTAAAATCCACTTTACGCTCATCAGTTTTTTCATATTCGTCATTTTTACGCTTTCGGTCGGTTTTTTGGTACTGCAAGAGGGGGTGTCGTTTCAAAAACTTGATCTTGCGAAGATAAAAATCGAGCAATTATACATAAAATGGGATGAAAAACTCTCTATAAGTGCACAAAAAATAACTATTAAACCAAAAAAAGGGAACACAAAAAAGTTAGACTTTCAAGCCCTTAACGATACCCTCGGCACCTTTGCTTTCTTCATGGAATGGGTAGAAAAAATTACGTTTGGTAACATACAATACGGCGATAGTACCCTTACAATCGACTACAAAGAAAAAGAGGGAGGAACCCTCACCGCCGCTTCTGAGAGTTTTGATCTTCATGCCACGTTTGCTTTGTACGACGATACCCTTGCGCTCACCATTAAAGAGCTTAACTACCGACATGCCAAGCTTTTTGGAAAGATACATTGCAAACAAACCCTTTATGATCTTCACGCCGATCTCTCCTTGCAAATGAACGATACCGATATGTTTGCTCTGCATATCGATACCGACGATGAGAAGCTGCACTATGTCCTCCATGCCAAAGAACCGATCCAAGAGCTTAAAAAGTTTCTAACCCTCATCGACTTTCCCAAAGAGGTGCAATACTGGGCTTATGAAGCGATCGAACTTGAACGGTTCGAACTCTCGGAATTTCAGGGCTTTGTCTCTTTTGACGATCCTGCGGCCTTTTACAAACAACTCCATGCCAAAGGGTATGCACACCTCCTAAACTATACGTATGACGCCGATCTCGAGCCCATCCGAACACTTTATACCGAACTTGAGTTTCAAAACGGGATTTTATACATCCGCCCGCACGAATCGCGCAGTTACGGCTTTGATCTCAACGAGAGCCGTTTGCAAATAGATTTTACCCAGCCCCAAGAGATACTCACTCTCCGACTCGCTTTTGAGGGGAGCCTCAGCCAAGACGTTCTAAACATTCTCAACAACTACCGCGTCTCTATCCCCTTTCTCCAAAACAAAGGTACAACCGACGTCGATCTCACGCTTATCGTCAATCTTCACACCATAGATATCCAAGCGCAAGGGAAATTTACGACGCGCGATGCAAACTTTAATTTCTTTGAAGTTCCTTTGGAGGTTGCCTCTGCCGAAGTTTTGCTCCATAACGGCAACGTCAGCGTCACCGCCAAAAACGCCGACTATAAAAATATAGCTACTGCAGACGTAGATGCCAAGATAGATACGGCAAACAATAAAGGGGAAGTCGCTCTTGATTTTACGAAAATCGCTTTTGCCCAAGACGATGTTTTTTTAAAGAAAAACCAACCTTTCAAAGCGCGATACATCTTTGACAAGGACAACGATACGCTTGTCCTTTCCCCCTCTTTTTGGAGTGTCAAAGGGATCGATGTAGAGGTAGCAAAAAATACCCTCCCCGTTAATTTCAACACCCTTGAGGGGGTTTTACCTAAAACAAATATTCAAATCCCCGGCAAAGGCTCTTTGGAAATAAAAGGAAAAGGCTCTTTAAAATCGCGTGAGCTGCATCTGGATATCAACATCCTTAATTTCGTCCACGACAAAATACGGCTGGCACAAAAGTACACCCCCTTAGAGTTACATTATACTGCCGACAAAGCAGAACTCACGGCAAAAAGAGACACCCTTTTGGAATACGACAAACAAAAATTTCGTCTCTCAAAAACAAAGCTTCTTTTGCAGGATGAAAAAGCAACGCTTGAAGAGCTCACTTTGGCATGGGGTAAACATCTAAATCTTCGATTGAAGGCAAACTATGATCTTGCAAAAAACAGAGGCGAGATTACGCTTAAAAACTCTCTTATAAAAAACCAAGACGCCACCCCTCTTTTCACCTCTTTAGAACCCCTTGAAATAGAAGTCGAAAAGAGACAAGGGGTCATCACCTCCGAGCTTAAAAAACTGAGTATAGCCGCTACATACGATACGGATGCTTGGCATGTAGATTTTTTGCAACTCGACAAACTGCTCCCCTACGCTCCCGTTTTAAACGATTACAATATTACAAACGGCACTCTAAAAATATCTAAGCACCATGCCAAAGAAAAAATCGATTTTACCCTAGAGACACGCCCCACGTTTGCGATCCTCCATGCCAAAGAGAAACATATCGACAACTACCGTATGGAGGGCAGCTACACCCCCAGCGATGAGAGCTTACGCTTGAACATCAATAAAAACGTTTTTGTTTTATTGAAAGATCAGTTGGCAATCAGCGCAAACGATATCGGTATCGACCTTTTTGAACTGCTGCGTTTTCTTGAAAACTTCCCCCAAAAAAAGGGTTCGACCTCTTTGCCCGTGTTATTTGAGGGGGAAAACACCTACCTTTATCTCAACAAAGAGAGACGCATTCTAGCCGATAGCTTCCATCTTTATCACAACCAAAACACCATAGAAGCAAATCTCGCTTGCGATAAGGGGGTTGCGCGATTAAGCTACGATGCTCAAAAGCAGTTTCTTTTGCACGGGGAGAATTTTAGCGATAGGTTTATGGAACAACTTTTTGCCTATTCAAAGTTTCAAGATGCGAACCTTTCTTTTACGCTCAACGGAGATATAGAGGATTTTAAAGGGGTTTTATATATTAAAGATTCGACGATCAAGGATTATAAAATCCTCAATAATGTTTTGGCATTCGTCAATACGATCCCCTCTCTCGTTACATTTTCCCTGCCGGGATATAGCACTCAAGGGATGTACGTCACTAACGGTTATATTAAGTTCCATGCCAAAGAGCTTCTCTTTGATATCTCCGATATTCTCCTAGAATCCAAAGAGATCAGCATACTCGGCAAAGGGGTGATCGACTACAAAAAAGACAATGTGGATCTGGAGCTCAACCTTAAAACCGATCTAGGAAGCAGTGCTTCGCAAATACCGATTTTAGGCTATATTTTGTTTGACGGAAAAAGTGTAGCAACAACGCTCAGCGTCCAAGGAACCCTCAAAGACCCGCAAGTCTCCTCTCTTTTGGCAAAAGAGATCATGGTAGCACCTCTGAATATCATCAAAAGAACTTTTCTCCTCCCTTTCCGTCTCTTTAGCGACGAAGAGGAAGAATAAAGGGCGCCCTTAAAGCTACTCGTTACGTAAGACGGTGAGAATATCCACTTCGCTTGCTTTCTTTGCAGGGTAAAAAGAGGAAACGATTACGATGATAAATGCTCCGACAACGATCAAAGAGAAATCTTGAATGCTCAAATCCAGAGGCAGCGTCGTCGTGGGATACACATCTTTTGGAAGCGACACGATATCAAACGTTCCTAAAACCCACAGACCGCACATGCCAAGAACTACACCCGCAATGATCCCGCTTATCCCTATGACGATCCCGAGATAAAGAAAAACTTTTTTAATCTCCGAGGTTGTAGCACCCAAAGAGAGGAGCAGCGCTATCTCGCTTCTTCGGTTCATAACGGTCATGAGCAGGGAGGAGATTATATTGATCGAAGCGATCAATATAATAAGCATCAATACGATAAAAAGGGAGACTTTTTCAAGTTCAAGTGCGGCAAAAAAATTCAAATTATCTTCCCACCACCCTTTAATCGTTACCGTCATGGGAAGCTCTTTTTTGATAGCGAGAATATCTTCATGGGGGTTTGCGGAGAATATATGGATCCCGTCGTACTGATTTGCAGGTATATGTAAAAGTGCTTGAAGCGAAGCAAGCGTCGTATAGCTGTATGCTTTGTCGTACGCAGAAAGACCCGAATCAAAAACTCCTTTGACCTCAAAGCGTTTGATCTTAGGGGTAACCGCCAAACCGCCCGGCTCGACGTGGGTAAAAATATACATCAATTTATCGTCTATATGAAGATTAAACTCCTCTTTGAGCGATTTGCCCACGAGAACATCGAATTTTCCGAGCTGTGCTTTTTGGATCGCTTCATTAAGGACACTGTTGACTTTTGCTTCGGATGTAAAATCGACGCCAAAAAGATACCCCCCTTCAAGTTTGCTCCCCTCGCGCGCCATCACGGCAGATTGTACGTAAGGGCTAAATGATAGGTGGGGAAATTTCGTTTGGAGTTCGATCAAAAGCTCTTCATTGACCGCGCCGTAAAACTTTGGAATCACCGTAAGGGGATAGTTCATAATAGTGAGTTTCTTTTTAAACTCTTTGTCAAATCCGTTCATAAGCGCCATGGCCACGATCAAGACCATAACGCCCAAAGAGATCCCTAAAAATGCAAGTAAAGCAGATAAAAAGATAAAAGGCTGCTCTTTGTCAAACCTCAAAAATCTTTTTACGAGATAAGGAACGATAGAAGTTTTCAAGAAGCAAATACACCTTTTTTAGGTCCGCTTTTACCGCAACACTGTTTGTATTTTTTGCCGCTGCCGCACGGACAAGCATCGTTTCGCGCAACTTTTTTTTCGGAAGACTCTCCAAAAGAGGACTCTTCGAGATTGAATTTCATCTGCGCTTCTTGGGCTCTGCGCTCCATTTCACGCTGTTGGGCGACTCTTTTTGCTTCCTCCTCGGGAGACTGAAGCGTAAATTGAAGGATCTGCAACGTGCGGATCGTGTTGAATTTAATATCGTTGATAAGTTCGCTAAAGAGGTTAAAACTCTCTTTTTTATACTCGACAAGCGGATCTTTTTGGTTATACGCACGCAAACGGATACCCGTTTTCATGTTGTCCATCGCATAAAGATGTTCGCGCCATGCCTTGTCAAGCTCTTTGAGATAAAACTCTTTTTCCACCTCATGACGCAAAGAAGGCTCAAGCACCCCCATTTTCGCATCGTATTCGTTCTTGGCATGTTCGCTAATCTTTGCCGCAAGCTCGTCGTATTCCAACCCTGCAACCGATTGGATATCCAAATCGTGGTTGATCTCCTCTTTGAGTATTTCTCCTAATTTTTTCAAATTAAAATCTTCGTGTGCCCCGCCGTTATAAATCTCTGCTTGCATTAAGAGATGCTGCATATACTCTTGACGTACTGCATCGATGCGTGCTGCGATGTCAAACTCTGGGTCTAAAAGCTGATTTCTGAATTTATAAATAATTTTTCTTTGTTCGTTCGCAACGTCATCGTATTCTACGATATGTTTACGCCCCTCATAGTGCATATTCTCAACTTTTTTCTGCGCTTTTTCAACTGCACGGGTGACCATTTTCGACTCGATATACTCGCCGTCTTCTACCCCTAAACGTTCCATGATCGTCTTGATCTTATCAGAACCGAAAATACGTAGAAGATTGTCTTCGAGACTCAAATAAAACTGCGTCGTCCCCGGATCGCCTTGACGCCCGCTACGCCCGCGCAACTGATTGTCGATACGTCTGTTTTCGTGTCTTTCGGTACCGATAATATAAAGTCCTCCGAGCGCTTTTATCTCATCGCTCACTTTAATATCAACCCCGCGTCCCGCCATATTGGTCGCGATTGTCACGGCACCTTTCATACCTGCGTTCTTGATAATTTCACCCTCTTGTGCATGGTTTTTGGCATTGAGTACTGTGTGGGGAATTTTCTCTTTTTTAAGCATCTCATGCAAAACTTCCGATTTTTCTATCGATGCCGTTCCGATAAGCGCAGGCTGTCCCGTTGTTTGCAGCTCTTTGACCTTCGCGATCACCGCGGCAAATTTCTCTTTTTCCGTTTTATAGATCAAATCGTTTAAATCGACCCTTGAGATAGGGATGTTTGTAGGGATAGAGATAACATCAAGGCTATAAATCTGCGCGAACTCCGTAGCTTCCGTTTGTGCCGTACCCGTCATACCCGAGAGTTTTTCGTACATCCTAAAATAGTTTTGGAACGTAATATCGGCGAGCGTTTGGGTCTCCTCTTTAATTTCGACCCCCTCTTTGGCTTCAAGAGCTTGATGCAGCCCCTCAGAATAGCGGCGCCCCTCGCTCAAACGACCCGTAAATTCGTCGACGATAACCACCTCGCCGTTGGCTACCACGTAATCAACGTCTTTTTCAAAAAGATAATTGGCCTTTAATGCCTGATCGAGAACGTGGGGCAAAGAAGCGTTTTCGATACTGTAGAGATTTTCCACGCCGAAAAGCTCTTCGGCTCTTGTGATTCCAGCTTCGGTAATAAGGATCACCTTGTCTTTTTCATCGACGGTAAAATGCTCATCTTTTACAAGCTCCAAAGCGATTCTGTTCGCATCGACGTAGTCTCGCATTTTTCTGTTTGTAGGACCCGAAATAATAAGCGGCGTACGCGCTTCATCGATCAAGATAGAGTCAACCTCGTCGACGATAACGAAATGGTGGGAGCGTTGTACCATATGCTCTTTTGAATAGCTCATATTGTCTCTTAAATAATCAAAACCGTACTCGTTGTTGGTACCGTAAGTTATATCTGCGGCATAGGCGGCTTTCTTTAAAGAGGGATCATACATTGCATCGGTAATGACACCTACGCTATAGCCTAAAAATTCATAAAGGGGGCGCATCTCGTTCCCATCACGCGATGCGAGATAATCGTTGACGGTAACAAGGTGTACCCCTTTGCCCGTCATTGCATTTAAAACGATAGGAAGGGTTGCAACAAGCGTTTTCCCCTCCCCCGTCTTCATCTCGGCGATTCTTCCCTCATGCAGTACCATACCGCCGATAAGCTGAACGTCGAAATGACGCATGCCAAGCACTCTTCTCCCGGCTTCACGCGTAATTGCAAACGATGCGACAAGCACGTCGTCCAAACTTTTTTCACCCTTTAGCACACTCTCTTTTAATGCTTCAAACGATGCCTGAAGCGTCGCATCGTCCATCTCTTGATATTTTGCCTCTAGGGCATTGATAGCTTTTACTCTCTTTAAATATTTTTTTAATTCACGATCATTTGTAGTACCAAATATCTTACCCAATAATGCTTGTAGCATCCGCAACCTTAATATTAAAATCGTTCTCTTTTCTTGTTACAAAATCAAAGAAATAGAGCTTATTCTAGCATAGTAAAAATAATATTTCGCATAAACTGCCAAACCTTAAGAGCGCCGCTAGAGTAGGAATTAACCACTCTTAGCTATAATGCGAAGAAAAAAAGGCACATTATGAGAATCATCCTCTTTCTTCTCCCTCTTTTTCTTTCGAATCTTCACGCTTCTTTGGAGATGATAGAATCGTTTGAGGCGGAGTTTACCCAAAGCATTACCGACGAAAAAAATAAAACTCTTGTCTATAAAGGTTACGTAAGCGCTTCAAAGCCCCAACATGCCAAGTGGCATTACAGCGAGCCCGTCGCCAAAGATATCTACGTTAATAAAAACAAAGTGGTGATCATAGAGCCGGAGATCGAACAGGTAATTATTAAACGTCTTGAGAGTGATTTGGATTTTTTCCAAATCATGCACCATGCCAAACAAACGGCACCCGGAAAATACAACGCCGTTTTTAAAAATACCCTCTACACCATCGAGATATCTCAAGAGAAACTCACTTCGATCTCTTATAAAGACGAATTTGAGAACGATATCAAAATATCTTTTTCAAAGCAGAAACAAAACATACAAATCGATCCCGCTCTCTTTGAACCGAGAATTCCTCTGGATTTCGACGTTATTTCGGAATAATCAAAGCGAGAGGGAGGGTTTTGCGATTGCAAAACCTTGAGAAAATTCGATGCCGTGAGCTTTGACTATTTCGTAAATCTCGACGTTTTCTACATGCTCCGCGATGATTTTTATTCCCCCTTCGCGGGCAAACTTGATAATACTCTCGGCGATAATCCCCCGAACCCCTTGTTGTGAAAGCTCTTTAATCAAGGAACCGTCTACTTTAATATATTCTGCCTGAAGTTCAAAAATTCGGTTGTAAATAATCGCATCGGAACCGAAATTATCGATAATTATATGAAATCCCGCTTTTTTAAGAGCGAGTATCTGACGATCTATCGTGTCGGTTTTATCCAAAATAACGTCTTTGACGATCTCTAAATACACTCTGCTTGGATCGACTCCGTATCTTTGGCATTTGTAGCGTAAAAACTCAAGCAGATAATTTTGATGCAAATCATACATGCTGATGTTAAGCGAAAAGCTATAATCGTTGGAGGTAAAAAGTTTAAACGTTTTATCGATCACCGTTTTTGTAATATGGGTAGCAAGCCCCACCAGTTTTGCACTCTGAATAAACTTCTCCGCACCTATGATTTTCCCGTCGGTATCTATTAAACGGCAAAGCACCTCATAATGTTTTGAAGCCTGCGGATTCGTATTGTTTACGATCGGCTGGTAATAGGTAACGATACGGTTGTCTTCAAACGCTTTTTTAAGCGTTTCGATCCAGTAAAGGTTTTCCCTCTGCTGTTTGATATAATCGGAGTGGGGATCGTACAAAGTCACCTGATCGCCGCCGAAATATCGCGATTCTTTCGATGCGGACTTGCCGTTAACGAATAAAATCTTCCCGCTTCCCCTGTCGATCCCTATGGAAAAAACCTCAAAATGGCTAAACTCGTCAAACTCCAACGGCGCTTCTTTAAACATTGATTGTATCTGTTTGGCGAGCATCATATCTTGATCCGCTTGAGGCTCATCCAAGAGAACGACAAACTCATCTGCGGTAATATGGAACAGCTCTGCATTTTGCGGCATAAATTTTTTCAACCGTGCGGCACACTCTTTTAAAAGCTTGTTTGCTTTTCCCATACCGTAGATTGAATTGATAAAATCAAAATGGTCAATGTTGATGTAGAGCAACGACTGAGGGAGTGCCGTTGAGAGCATTTTGGAGCGCGTACTTACTCGGCAGTCTGGTAAGCTCGTAAATATTTTTATTAAAATTAATATTGTTCTCGTAGGTTTCGATTTTATCGGTGAGTTTTTTTTCGTTTGCCATAAAAACGGCCGATTCTTTTACGCTCATAGAGCAGCGTTTCGTTCAATTTTTCTATTTCGCCGATCAAAAACTCTCTTTCGTGAGCTATTTTGGAGACAATCTTTAAAATCGCATCAAGTAAAAGCGATATTTTCAAAGGCTTGGTAACGATCGCTTTGACGCCGAGCCCATAAAGCTCCAACATTTTTTTGTTCGCTGAGATTTTTGGCTACGACGATAATATCTTGGTATTTATTGACCGTTTGAAGATTTTTGATTAGCGCTGTTCTATACTCATAACGCTTGAGGAAGCGTCTGCGATGATCAAATCGTATCTATTGAGTTTTTGCATACCCCATCCCCGTCGTCGCATCGCTTGCATCGTCGAGTTTAAGAAACACTTTTTTTTAAAATTTCCGAAATATTGTGCAAGAACTCTTTGTCTTCGTCTATATAAAGTAATGATAACTTATCCGAATATCCTACAAGCTCTTTCAGTTCAGCCATTGCTTCATCCTAGAATTTAATTATAAATCACAATTTTATCATTATTTTTGTTATAAAATAAAAAACAAAAAAGCCACATGCCATGATTATAATGAAATTTGAAAGAAAAGTTATACGAAATGAAAAAAAAGTTCTTGTAAATGGGGTGCAAACCCCGCTTATTGCAAGCGGGAGTTTACAAGAGAGGAAATTACTTGGTATTTAGTAGTTTCTTTTGGTTTGGCAGACTGTTTCTCTCTTTTGCTTCAATCTCTTTGTTGAGTTCTGCTTGCGGATTGATCTCCGGTGCATAGACCCAATCAGGTTTGCGCAGTGTAGTTCGGCGCCAAATCGTTTTCAGGCAATTTACCGAGCGGTTTGACGTATTCAGGCGTTTGATTTTCGATACGCACTTCGTCTCTCATAAAGAAACCTGAACCTTTTTCTTGATCCATAGCACTGAAGATTTTGATATCTTGTACTTTTTTGATCCCTACAGAATCGTAATCGACTTTTGCGTCATGGCATGCAGCACAAAGTTTTTGGATATTCTCACCCCGTAGCACCCGTATCGACACGCAAATACATGAAGTTTTTGTTTGAAGGGTGTGCCTCGTGACAGCTTACACAATCGAGTTTTCCGTCTTTTAGCATATTTTTAGGAACCGATGCGATTTTTGGATTCGGTACCATACCGATCGGATGCGTCGTATGCATATGGATCGGTTTAACGCCCGCTCCGCCATACTCTGCCAACTGGTGACAGCCCAAACAGTTTTTCGCAACCAGTTTGTCAAACGACTTTTTGGTTAACGGATTTTTTTGATTCGTATTTTTAACGGCAAAGATTTTGTGATCCACCGCAAAGTGAGCCGAGTGACAACCTAAACACGTAACCCCGTCGTGTGGTCCTGCCGCATAAGCACCTACATTAAATAGCCCAAAGAGTTGCTATAAAAGCAATTTTTTTCAAACGATTCATACACTTCCTTTATACATTTTTGTATAAGTTTATATTATCAGCTTATTTTTTAATGATTACTTAAAAAATAACATTTTTTATTATTAAGCATCAATTTTGATAACTTTTTCGATACGTAAAATTAATTTTTACTATTATTTTTTAGATGAATAAGATTGTGTTCAAAAAAGACGAAAGACGAAAAGTAAAAATCAAAAAGAAAAAGGGGGAGAAAAAAGAAAAAGTGGAAGATATACATGCCAAAGAGGAGAAACCCTCCTCTTTATGCTGCTTAACCGAGTTTGTAGTTTTGGATAAGGTTGAAGTTCAAATATTTATAGATATTTGCTTCTTTACCTGCTATTTTCTTCGGTACGATCTCGTTGTACTCTTGTGCAGTCGGAAGACGTCCAAGCATAGCACAAACCGCTGCAAGTTCTGCAGAACCCAAATAAACTTGTGCACCTTTTCCAAGGCGGTTATCGAAGTTACGTGTAGAAGTAGAGAACACTACCGCATTATCTGCAACACGCGCTTGGTTACCCATACAGAGTGAACATCCAGGAATCTCGGTTCTAGCACCCGCAGTTCCGTAGATAGCGTAGTATCCCTCTTCTGTAAGCTGCGTCTCATCCATACGTGTCGGAGGACATACCCATAGACGTGCAGGAACCGCACCCTCACCTTTTAAAACTTCACCGAGTGCACGGTAGTGACCGATGTTTGTCATACATGAACCGACGAATACTTCATCGATTTTTGTAGGGCGGTTAGAAGCCAAAATCTCCGAGAGTGTCGCAACATCATCCGGATCGTTCGGACATGCCAAAGATAGGCTCCGTGATTTTATTAAGGTCGATCTCGATAATCGCTGCATATTCTGCATCTTTATCCGCTTCCATAAGTGTAGGATTTGCCAACCACTCTTTCATTTTTTCGATTCTTCTTGCAATCGTGCGTTTATCTTCGTATCCCGATTCGATCATCTGCTCTAAAAGAACGATGTTTGATTTGATATACTCGATTACAGGCTCTTTATCTAGTTTTACAGTACAAGCAGCTGCACTTCTCTCAGCCGAAGCATCGGAAAGCTCGAATGCCTGCTCACATTTTAATTGCGGAAGACCCTCGATCTCTAAAATACGACCGTTGAAGATGTTTTTCTTGTCTTTTTTCTCAACCGTTAAAAGACCCTCTTTGATTGCTTGATGCGGGATAGCATTTACTAGGTCACGCAACGTAATACCCGGGTTGCAACTCTCCACTAAAGCGAACAAGTACGGACTCAGGCATAGTCAAAGGCATCGCACCCGTTACCGCGGCAAATGCAACGATCCCCGAACCACCGGGGAAAGAGATACCGATCGGGAAACGCGTATGGCTGTCCGCCCCTGTTCCTACGGTATCTGGAAGAACCATTCTGTTTAACCATGAGTGGATTACCCCATCACCCGGACGAAGCGAGATACCGCCGCGGTTTGAGATAAAATCAGGCAACGTGTGGTGCATTTTAATATCGGAAGGTTTCGGGTATGCCGCCGTATGACAAAACGATTGCATTACCAAATCAGCCGAAAAGCCTAATGCCGCAAGCTCTTTAATCTCATCGCGCGTCATAGGTCCCGTTGTATCTTGGCTCCCTACCGTCGATGTTGCAGGCTCACAGTATACGCCCGGTTTAATACCCGCTACACCGCATGCGCGTCCTACCATTTTTTGTGCCAGCGTGTACCCTTTACCGTTGTCGGCAGGCTGCTCAGGCGCCAAGAAGAGATCGCTCGTACCCATGCCAAGAACCGCACGTGCTTTTGTCGTCAATCCGCGACCGATAATAAGCGGAATACGTCCGCCTGCACGCACTTCGTCGGTAATAGTGTTCGGGTTTAATTTAAACGTAGCAACGCATTTTCCGTTTTTATGCGCTTCCCCTTTGTACGGGTAAAGCGTGATCACGTCTCCCGTTTCATTTGCGTTACGTCCATCTCTAAAGGGAGTGCTCCCGAGTCTTCACAGGTCGCAAAGAAGATCGGTGCGATGATACCGCCGATTACGACACCGCCCGTACGCTTGTTAGGTACGCCCGGAATATCTTCACCCATATGCCATTGTACGGAGTTTACACCCGATTTACGGCTAGAACCCGTTCCTACAACGTCACCCACGTATGCAAGAGGATGCCCTTTTTGTTTCAACTCGTTGATCGTAGCGATCGGGTTGTCCATTTTTGCCGACAACATAGAGTTGGCATGTAGAGGGATATCCGAACGTGTAAACGCTTCTGATGCAGGAGAAAGATCATCCGTATTTGTTTCACCAGGAACTTTAAATACCGTTAGGGTAATCTCTTGCGCGATTGCAGGTTTGCTTGTAAACCATTCTGCATTTGCCCATGAAGTCATAACTTCGGTAGCCGCAGCGTTACCCGCTTTGTGTAGTTCCTCTACATCGTTAAATGCATCGTACACAAGAAGCGTATGTTTAAGAGCCTCTTTTGCAGCTTCTACAACCGCATTGTTGCTTGATTTAAGTCCGTCGATAATCGGTCTGACGTTGTAACCGCCAAGCATTAATCCCATAATTTCAATAGCTTTTTGGGGAGCGATAGCATCTACTTTGATTTTTTCGGATGCAACATCGTTTAAGAAAGCAGCTTTGACGTATGCAGCGTCGTCAACACCCGGGTTTACACGGTTTGTAAGAAGATCGACATTTTGTGCCATATCCCCTTGACCTGCTTTAATCATCTCTACTAATGCAGCAACTTGTTCTGCAGAAAGTGGAAGCGGCGGAACGCCTAAGGCTTCCCTCTCGACGATATGTTTTTTGTACTCTTCGATAAATGCCATGTTTCATATCCTATGTTCTAGATTTGAAAAATTATAACCTAATAAACAGGATGAAAAACACAAGTGTTACTTTTTTTCACACATAAAAAAGCTTTTGTGTTTCTTTTTGAAACACTCAAGCGTTTCTACGGCGATATTCTTGTTCTATCTCCTCTCTTTGCGCACCTCGGTAGTTTCTTTTTAGCCACTCTAAATACTCATCGGGTAGTTCGCAAAGCTGTGCGCCTTTATATTTTCCAAACTCTATTTTTGCACTTGAGGGGTGCGCTTTTGCAAAATTCTCTTGGCATGTAGCTTCGATATGAAGATGTTGTACAAGGGTACAAAACTCTTCAAAATTTATCCTTTTTTGGATCGCAAAGGTGTATGTTTGAAAGTCAAACACCCCCTTACGTTCATGTACGAACCGTTCAATCTCTCGGATTTGCGATACGTCTAGTTTTTCGAGGTTCTCCACATAGACGCTAAAGGAGTCGCGATATTGAGTAAAAATAAAAAGAGGCTGCGGCATGGACAAAACGGAAGATTATAAAATCTCCCGAATCCCTTTGGAGTTGGGGGCAGAGAGTATCCCTTCTGCTTCAAGCTGCTCAATAACGCGAGCCGAACGGTTATAACCGATTTGGAGTTTTCTTTGCAGATAGGATATAGAGGTTTTTCTATCGGTCAATACGACGTTTTTTGCCTCTTCGAAAAGATCATCGAGATCCTCAAAACTCTCGCCGCTTCCGCCATTACTTGAGAGTTCACTCTCCTCAAGCAAAAAACGCTTGTCGTAATTTGGCTCCCTTTGCGATTTAATAAAATTGACGATCTTCTCGATCTCCTCTTCGGTGCTCCACGGTGCATGAAGGCGCACAAGCCCCGTAGCGCCCGGCGGTGTAAAGAGCATATCACCGCGTCCTAAAAGCGATTCGGCGCCCTGCTGATCGAGAATGATTTTTGAATCTACTTTTTGCCCGACCCGATAGGAGATACGCGAAGGTAAATTCGCTTTGATAAGCCCCGTTACGACGTCCACCGAAGGTCGCTGGGTCGCTACGACAAGGTGAATCCCCGAAGCTCTTGCCATTTGGGCAAGACGTGCGATAGAGTGTTCCACGTCTTTACCGCTTGTCATCATCAAGTCCGCAAGTTCATCAATAATCACGACGATGTAAGGGAAGTGTTCTCCCCCCTCTTTTTTCACTTTTTCGTTATAGTTTTCTATATTTTTCGTACGCGTTTTGCTCATAAGCTCGTAACGGCGCTCCATCTCCCCCACCATATTGCTCAGAGCGACGATAGCCTGTTTTGGCTTCGTAATCACGGGGGTTAAGAGATGCGGAATATCGTTATAAATAGAAAATTCAAGCATCTTGGGATCGATCATCAAGAGGCGCAGCTGATCGGGGGAGTTTTTATATAAAAGCGAAAGGATCATCGCATTAATCCCCACGCTTTTACCGCTTCCCGTCGTACCTGCGATCAAAAGATGGGGCAATTTTTTCAAATCGGTTACAAAAGGTTTGCCGACGATATCTTTTCCAAGCACGATTGTCAAAGGGGATTTTGCTTCTTTAAAGAGAGCGCTATCGAGAAGTTCGCGAAGATAGATCGTATCTACCGTGTCGTTGGGTATCTCGATCCCCACAACGTCTTTTCCCGGGATCGGCGCTTGGATACGGATCGTTTCGGCGCTAAGAGCCATTGCCAGATCATCTTGAAGATTGAGTATTTTTGAAACTTTCACGTTTGCGGCGGGCTTAAATTCAAACGTGGAAACCACGGGTCCCGCATAGGTGCGCACTACGTCCCCCTCTATTTTAAAGTGGGCAAGTTTTTCGATCAAATAGCGAATTTTCCCGTCCACTTCGCTCTCATCGACGCTATGGGAGGTGCTGTCGGGTTTTTGTAAAAAATCCACCGAAGGAAGTTTGAAATTTTTAGGTTTCTCCACCTCCCCTTTCTCTATCGATTCGAGGAGTTTTGCATTTTCTTCAAGCTCATCGACGATAATCGCGTTTTTTTGCTCTTTAATCTTTGAAGCAACTTCCAAAATCGTCGTTGGCTTCTCCTCTTGAGTATCCAAAGGCTCACTAGGCGTTGCTTGGGAAACTTTTGTTTCTTGGCGCGGCATGTTCGTCTGGGAAGGAGTTTCTTGTTTACGCAGATATGCAGGCTCTTCAAAAGGGTCTTCAAACGCCTCTTGTTCGTATTCTATCTCCTCTATATCTTCCGCCTCATCGTATGTTTCAAAACTTTGCGACACAGGGGGAACCTCGCTCTTTTTAGGCAACTCTTTTGCAGGCGTCTCTTTAGGGACATCCTTGGGATACGATACGAACTGTTTTTGTAGCGAAGATTTGAGCATCCCCATCAATTCATGGGTAGTTTTATCGAGCAAAATAACCAACGATACGAAAAAGATAACGAACCAGAAAACCCATAGCCCGAAGATACCTATATAAGGGGAGAGGAAATCGACAAAGTCCCCTGCCGTCTTCCCCCGAAATTCGTTTGCAACCAACATAGATTGTGCCAATAAAAAAGAGAAAAACAAAAGCAAAGAGGCAAGAGAGACTTCACCTTTGCGAAGATCGAATCGTGTATCTTTGTAAAAAAAATAAAGCGGCAGCAGTGCTACAAAAAGATAGATATAGGAGAGGTACCCAAAATACAAATGGTTCCACGAAGCAAAAACAACACCGTAACTGCCTATAAGACCGCTCTCTCCAAGAGCGGTTGCCACACCTAAATAGATAAATATTCCAAAAATTGTTATAAAAAGAGCGTCTTTCAAAACCTTCTGACCTTTAAAGCGGATATAAATATGAAAATGAAGTATAGCCAAAAACGTTCCACAAAGAGCGTTTTATGGCATGTTGCAATATTTTAGAGGTAATTCACGAGGCTAAGTTTTGAAACTTTCCCCACGGTAGAGAGCATCGCCTGATAATTAAGCGAAAGTTGATTGAGCGTGAGCGAAGCCTCGGCGATATCGGTGTCGATCACCGAGGAGCGCAGTGCTTTGGTACTAATGTCCAAAAGCGATGTTCTATCGATCGCCCGAGTCAAAGAGTTCGATTGTGCTCCCACCTGTGCATGGGTACGGGAGATATGGTTTTGCAAGTCGTCTATCATTGCAATCGCATTTTGCATCCCTACGTTTCGCACGCTTCCGTAGGAACCATCAGGGTAGAGTTTATAATCCTCGACCGCCGTAATAATATCGTTAAGCGATTTAAAAAAATCGGTTTTTGGATCACTCACAGTCAGTGCATTGTTGCTGTTAAAGGTCATGACCGGAGCTTCGGTGCCGCTAAACGTTTCGCTTTGAGCGTCATAGAGCGCTATGCTCGCCTGTGTAGTCGTCGCATTTTTATCTTCAAAAGCAACCTTACCGTCGTAGGTCAAATAGGTGCTGCCCAAACTTTTGGAGGTTTCCGCCGCGCTGTCGTAATCGGCTGCAACGTTTGTGGATGCAGGCAGCGTATTAGTTACTGCCATATTGATAACATCCATAAACTGTCTGTAGGTCATATCATCGGCAGCTACGGGTGCTCTTGGGGTCTGCATGTTAAAAATTTGGTAGTTTGTCACCCCTCCATCTAGAGAAAACGTAGAACCGGCGGCATTAAAATCGATCTGCATATCGTATGCAACACCGTGAATATTCGTACCCGTAACCTTTAACTGCGTTCCATCAAGCGTGCCCGCCGTCCCTTTAGAGAGGTCTGCAACTTCGGAAAGCTTCGTTTGATCGTTTGCAAAAGCGTTCGTAGCTTTTACGATTTGTGGCATGTTGGATGTTAAGGTCGAACCGTTTTGGCTAAACAAAGTTTTATCGTACAGCAATCCATCGGTCGTGAGCGTCGCATCTGCGGGGAGATAATCCGATTTGACGAACTCCTTAACAAAAAGCCCAGGAACATAGGTACTTCCCATTACTTTTATAAAATCGGTTTCGCCGCCATCAAGGTTTTCGATACGTCCCGCATTGGCACCGTACATGCCATCGTCTATATTGGCAGCATTTCCGCCGCTAAAATCGGTCGCCCCCACCATATGAAAGTCGAGTTTACTCGAACCTTTTATTTTGTCTTCGACTACGATCTGCCCGTTTCCGTTAAGCGTTACGTTTACAACGTTGACATCGGGGGTATTTCCGTAAGCGTTGCCTATTTGTTTAAGCAGTTCATCGACACTGTCATCATCGCTCATCGCCAATTTTTGTTTGAATGAAGTTCCGTCGCTTTTGGTACCGCTCATGTAAAAATAGTGTTTTTGCACGCCCGTATCGACAACGTTATCGGTATCCCCCATCAAATCTCTGATGGTATCTTCGGCAGTGATGAATTTCTCGGTTCCAAAAGTGGTATCGCCGTCAAACTCGGGGTACTGCGCCGTCCAGTTTTTATTGACTACGTTCGTGGTGATCTCACGGTTGTCTGCAAGATTCTCCCCCAAAAAGAGCTGTGCACCCGAAATATTGTATTGTTGCTTCACGTTTGAATCGAGTACCGCTTCCATAACGGCATCGTTGCCGCGGTAGGTTCCATCTAACGCGATCGGCTTAACATCAACCGCCGAACCGCTAAAAAGGTATTGCCCGTTAATGGAGGTGTTTGCTAGGTTTCTAAAGTGGCTCTCTAGCCCGCGAAGTTCCACGGCGATGGCATCGAGTGATACGTCGCTGTTGGAAGCATTTGCGGCTTGAACGAGGAGGGTTTTCGTACGATCCAAGCTTGTTTGAAAATCTTTGAGCACGATGTCGGTCTGATTTGAAATTTTATACCCGTTTTCGGTACTTTTTTTAATCTGCCCCAAAATCGTAATCTCATTGTCCAAACGCATCGTATCGCTGAAATTGGTAATATTCTGATGCGCGTACTGGATTTGCAAACCCGAAGAGATTTGACGGTTGACGTCAAAAAGTTTTTCGGAAAGCTTGGCATTGTTATTGCCGTAGATCCCGCTGTAATACATCCCTGAAGTAATTCTCATAACGCACCTCCGTTTGCAGTTATAATTTCTCTTTTCACATTATAGCACTCTAGCAACTAAAGTTCCAATGTGATAAAATCGGCTAAAGTTATTTATTTTTAAGGTTTAACTCACTATTATTGCACTCCACAAACAAAGCCGATGTGGTGAAATGGTAGACACACTAGATTCAAAATCTGGCGCTCTCTGGGCATGGCGGTTCGAGTCCGCCCATCGGTACCACTCTTACAAACTATCTTTTTAAAGTTTTACGTATTTCTTCACCGTAGCATAGCTTACACCGCTGTATTTTGCGATCGCATAGTAGGTCAGTTCTTGATTTTCCATTCGCAACAGATTCATTCCGTTTTCTATTTTGAGTTTTGCTCTTTGGGTTCTTATTTTTGTCGCTTTATTTGCAGATCTGAGTTTTTTGCTTTTGTCTCTGGCTTGATCGGCTTCAAGTTGATGGCGGATCTTTTTTATAAGCTCTTTCTTTTCGATTTTACTTAAAATGTAGTGTATCTCTTCTTCGCTAAGCGTTAAACGCATCTGTTTCCTTTGTCTCTTTTATTTCATCATAACGAAATGCTATTTTAGGTTCTTTGAGGGAATTGTAGCAGGTAATGGGATGAAAAAGAAGCGAAACACCCGTTTTTAGGCGTTTACATGCCAAGTTTTTTATGGCATGTAAAGATATTTACGTGCAGCTACAACTTTTTGAACCGCTATCGAGAAGCTCTTTGTAGTTTGTTGCATCGAGCTTTATATAGCTGCTTCGTAAAAAAGCCCTATAGATTGCATCGATAGATTCTACGGTATGTTGCGACGTATAGACCTCTACACCGTGCTTTGCAAGCTCGTTATACACCCCCTCGCCCATGTAATAAAAAACTGTTTTTTTCACACCTTTTTTTGCTAAAAGTGCAGCGCTTTTACCTCCGTTGCCGCATTGCTCGTTCTCTATTACCCGAAATTGTCCCGTTTGCAAATCAAGTAACGCAAAATAGGGTGCATTGCCGAAAAGTTTGGATAGTGTTGTTTTCTCTTTGGTATCTAGGGGTATTGCCAACATGGCGTATTCCTTGTCTTGGAGTTTTACGGCATGTGTGCAAGAATAATTCTAGGGGCTAAAATGTACGAAGAGGACGTTACCATGCCAAGAAGTTTGGCATGGTGCAGGTTTTACGCTTTGTCTTTGTTTCTGAGCTTTGAAACAAGAACATAAAAGAGGGGAATAAATACGATCGCTAAAAAGGTCGCCGCAAGCATTCCGCCTATAACACCCGTACCGATAGAGTGGCGGCTTGCCGCCCCTGCCCCGCTGCTGATTGCCAAAGGGATAACCCCGAGGGTAAATGCCAGCGAGGTCATAATGATCGGACGCAGACGGATTTTTGCCGCTTCAAAAGCGGCATCGACGAGCTTGAGCCCTTGTGCTTGTTTTTGCATAGCAAATTCAACGATAAGGATCGCGTTTTTCGCCGCAAGCCCCGCAAGCACCAAAAGTCCGATCTGAAAATAGATGTCGTTTTCAAGCCCTCGAAGATGGGTTGCAACCACAGCGCCGAAAATCGCAAAGGGAACTGCAAGCACCACCGAAACGGGCATCAGCCATCGTTCGTACTGTGCCGCCAAAATCAAGTATAAAAAGACGATTCCGAAGATAAACGCCATACTTCCCGCACTCGAAATTTGCTTCTCTTGGTACGCACTTCCCGTCCAGCTGATGGTATACCCCTCGGGAAGAACTTCGTTTGCAACCTCCTCGATCGCTCGCAGCGCATCTCCCGAACTGTATCCCAAACTCGGTTGTCCCGAAACTTTTGCGGCGCTAAAAAGGTTGTAGCGCTCGACGATATCGGCACCCACTTTCTGTTCAAGATGTACAAAAGAGCTTAGAGGAAACATCTCGCCCCCGTTGCCGCGAACATAGATTTTTCCCAGATCATCGGGCGATTTTCTAAAATCCCCCTCCGCTTGCATATTCACCTTATAGGTACGCCCAAAAAGGTTAAAGTCATTGACGTAAAATGCCCCGAAGGTCGCGCTCAGCGTTTGGTAGATGTCGTTAAGCATCACCCCTTTTGATTTTGCTTTCTCAACATCCACGAATACTTGGTATTTAGGGATATTGGCATTGAGCGTCGTACGTACGGCACTGAGCTCTTTGCGCTCGTTCGCTTTTTGGATAATCTCGTTGACGTAGCGTTGCAGCGTAGCGATATCGCCGCCCGTTCTATCCTGCACATACATCTCAAAACCGCCCGCAATCCCCATACCGCGGATCGGCGGAGGCACAACCCCGAACGAGAAGCCGTCGCTTGTCGCAAAAAGCTTTTTGTTAAGCTCCGAGGTGATGTAAAGCGCATGCTGGTCTTCTCTTGTTCTTCCTTCCCAATCGGTGAGTTTCACGATCGTTGCCGCCGCATTGGTTCTTTGGGAAAAGGTCATAAAATCCATCCCCGCAAACTGTACGACGTTTGCGATGTTCTCTTTGTCGCTTGCAACGATGTTGTATATCTCTTGCGTAAGTGCATCGGTTCTGCTAAGCGAAGCCGCAGGAGGGTTGTAGCTAAAGACAAAGATCGTCCCCTTATCCTCCGCAGGCACAAGCCCCGTACGCAAATCTTTGAACATATCGTAGGTAACATAGATAAGTCCGCCAAAAAGAAGCACACTCAAAAACGCATAACGGATCGTTAACTGCACCGCCGCGGTGTACCCTTTGGTAGCCCAGTTAAAAAAGTCGTTGAACCATTTAAAGAAATATTTCGGCTTGGCATGTGAGGGTTTGAGCATAAGCGCACACAACGAAGGGGTGAGCGTCAATGCCACAAATCCCGAGATCGCAAGCGATATAACGATGGTAACCGCAAACTGCCGGTACATCTCACCGCTAAGCCCGCCCAAAAACGCAACGGGGATAAATACCGCCGAGAGAACGAGCACGATCGCAACGAGTGCTCCCGAGACCTCTTTCATCGCCTGCATCGAAGCATCAAACGGGCTCATCCCCTCCGCCATATGGCGCTCGACGTTCTCGATAACGATGATCGCGTCGTCCACGACGATACCGATTGCCAGTACAAGCCCGAAAAGGGTTAAAAGGTTAATACTAAACCCTAGCATGTACATCCCCGCAAACGCCCCGATAATAGAGACGGGAACCGCCAAAATAGGGATCATGGTCGCTCTCCAGTTTTGCAAAAAGAGGTAGATGATCAGCACGACCAAAATAAGCGCTTCGATAAAGGTTTTAATAACCTCATTAATCGAAACTTGTACGAAATCGGTAATGTCGTAAGGGATCTTATACTCGATCCCCTCCACGAAATCTTGGCTGATCCCATCCATCGCTTTACGAATCTCTTTTGCCGTCTCGATCGCATTGGCACCGCTTTGCAAAAAGACCCCCATAGGGATTGCAGGGGAGTTGTTGAGCTTCGTTTTCATATCGTAACTTTGGGAACCGAGTTCTACCGTCGCTACGTCTTTGAGTTTAAGCGCACTTCCGTCGGGGTTGGAGCGCACGATGATGTTTGAAAACTCCAAAGGATCGCTCAGCCTTGCAGGGGTTTCGAGCGTATAGGTAAACATCTCTTTGCCCGATACCGGTTCTGCGGCGATCTTTCCTGCGGCATACTGCTCGTTTTGTTCACGCACCGCAGTGATGAGATCGTTTACGGTGAGGGAGTACTTTTTGAGCTTGAGCGGGTCGATCCAGATACGGATCGCATAATCTTTCGCACCGAAAATCTGCACATCCCCCACTCCTTTGACACGTTTTAAATCATCCGTGATATTCATCAAAGCATAATTCGACAAGTAGGTGATATCGCGGCTTTGGTCGGGAGAGTGAAGAATGATTACCTGCAACATATCGGGGGATCGTTCATCCACTTTTACCCCTTGACGGCGCACCTGTTCGGGTAATTTGGCAAGAGCTGCTTGCACCCTGTTGTTGACGTCTATCTTGGCATCGTCAGGATCGGTCCCGATCTCAAAAAACACGCTTACGCTCAGCGTACCGCTGTCGGATGCAAGCGAGTTCATATAGATCATGTTTTTCGCCCCGTTGATCTGCTCCTCTAAGGGTGCGGCGACGGTTTTAGAGATCGTCTCGGCACTAGCTCCCGGATAAGCGGTGGAAACAACGATCTGCGGCGGAGAAACCCTCGGGTACTCCGAAACGGGGAGGGAAAAGATCGAGATCGCACCCGCGAGCACGATAATGATCGAAACCACCGCCGAAAAAACGGGTCGTTTAATAAAAAATGCGGAAAACATCTTAGTTACCGCCTATGATCGTAACTTTTGAGTTAGGACGCAATTTGGCGATATTGCTCACGACGATCTTCTCGCCCGCTTGAAGCCCGCCTAAGATGATCGCATTGCCGTCTTTAACATGGGCGATCTCAACAGGGCGCATGCCAAGCGATCCGTCTTCGTTTATGACGTATACCAAGGTCGCATCGGGAGTTTTCAAAAGTGCATTTTGCGGTATGGTCGCTACGTTTTCGTAGCTAAACCCATCGAGTCGCACCTGCATGAAAGAGCCGATAACAAGCTCTTTTGAAGCGTTTGCAAATTTAGCGCGCACCAAAAGTGTATCGGTTTGGCTGTCAAGTTTCGGGGCGATGTAATCCACCTCGCCGAGGTAGGTTTTTCCCCCCTGCTCCATAGATACCTTCGAGCCCGTTTTAATTTGGGAGCGGTAGCGCATCACGTCGTTATTGGGCAAAGAAAACTCCGCATATACGGGATCGAGTGCGGTGATCGTCGTAAGGGTCGCATTTTGGGTTGCGATGTAGCTCCCCTCATCACTCTTGCTAATCCCTATAAGCCCGCTGATAGGTGCTCTGATTGTCGTATAGCCGTACTCGATGCGCGCTATATCGACCGCTGCTTTGGCACCTTGAAGCGTTGCTTTTGCATCGTCGTAAGCATACAAAAGTTCGTCGTATTGCTGCTGGCTGATCGCTTTGTTTTTGTAAAGATACTCCGCTCTTTGAAAATCTTTGGAGGTTTTGTCAAAATTCGCCTGCGCTTTGACTTGTGCGGCTTCTGCGGTTTCTAGTGCTGCTTTGTATTCGTTTTTTTGGATCTCATAAAGCACTTCCCCCTTGGTGACGTAGCTTCCCTCGATAAAATTCTCTTTCTCCAAAATGCCGTTGACGCGGGCGACAACCTCCACCTCTTGGAACGGTTTTAAAAGTGCTGCGTAGCTTTTGCTAAAGGTTGTTTTTGCCAACGTTACCTCAAACGCTTGAACAGGCATAGGGGGCATCTGTTTTTGCGTGCTTTGCTGCGTTTGTGCGGTGTTTTCTTCCGAACATCCGACAAAAAGCAACCCTGTTACTGCCAATGATAGTAGTACTTGTTTCATTTAAAAAAACTCCTTGATAGTTTGTCCGCCGTAAAAAAGCACTTCCGCTTTTTTTACTTCCAGATCGTTTTTGGCTCTTTCAAAGCCTCGTTGTGCATCGTACTTTTCGCTGAGTGCCTGCAAATAGGCGACATTGTCGATGGTTCCGTTTTGGTATTTCAGTTTAATAAGCTCATAGGTTGCACTCGTTGCATCGAGCGTCGCTTTTGTCGCTTCTATTTTAAGTTTGGCGATCTCGTAGGCTTTTTTTGCCAAACGGTAATCAACCTCCGCTTTGTTTTTCTCGTGTTCCAAACTCGCTTTTTTGCTTAGATATTCATACTGTTTTGCCTCGTAGCTTTTTTGCGTCGCACCAAAATCAAGAATATTCCATGCCACGTTGAGCGTCGCTATATTTTGATTGTTTACCAAAAAACGAGTTGTTGGTTCCACGTCAAAATAATATTTTGTATAGCTCCACGTATTGTCAAAAAAGATCGAAGGGTTGTTTTGGCTTTTTTTGGCCTGTGCTTCGTACATCACCGACTGTGCTTCGAGTTCAAGCGCTTTAATATCGGGGCGCATCTCGCCATCATGCAGCTCGGGCAATCGCAGCGACGAACCCGCCTCGATACTTTGCACCTCTTGCACCGTATAGTATTCGAGCGTATGTACCACCGTCTGAATAGCAAGCTCTATCTCATGGAGTGCAACGTTGGCGCTTTTGAGGCGCGAATCGATCTTGTCTACTTCATCGCGCGTGACGGCACCCGTTTTGTAAAACATCTCCAGTCGCTCCAATTCCGCCTGCAACTGGGTGATCTCCTGATGGGTCGCTTCCTTGTCGGCATTAAGCGAAAGGTATTCAAAATACAAACGCGTCACATCCAAAGAGATGGTATTTTTAAGCGCTTCAAGAGTCTCTTTTTGGGCATCGACACCCATTAAAAGCTGCTCATACAACGCGCCCCTCTTTCCGCCGTCGTAAACGGTGTAGCGCAAACTCGCTTGCGCGCGCAGGAGGAGTTTTTAGCCATACCGGGCGTTTCTTTATAAGTGTTTTGGTAGGTTCCGCCTATCTCCACCGTCGGAAGATAGCTGCTTTTCGTGCTTTCGTACATTTTTTCTTTGGCATGTACGCCGTGTGTTGCCGCTTCGATCACTCTATTTTGATGAGAGACCTCCACAAGCTCTTCAAGCGTATAGGAGTAAAGAAAAAGAGGCAAGCAAAGCAGAGGGATAAAAGCCTTCAAATGCTCTCCTTTAGTTAATTTTGCAAAATGGTATCAAAAAGAGACTTAATTTTGTCTTTCTGGAAAGATATTTTTTATGCTATAATTGCACCTATGGAAAAAAACACCCCCTACAATCATCTTATCAGCAATTTTTACGACAAACTTCAAGAGGGTATGCTGCCGCCCATCTTCGAGCTTACGTTCCCCATTATGGTGATACAAAAAAGTATCTTCGCACATTCGGAAAATTTCTTTAAAGAGAAATTCGATCTGCTCAAATCGGAAGTAGACGTCCTCGCCTCGCTCTATACCAACGATAAACAACTCACCCCTACCCAGCTTTACGACCTGACCATATTCTCTTCGGGAGGGATGACAAAAGTGCTTAAAAGGCTTGAAGCGCGAGGTTTCATTAAAAGAAAAGCAGACACAAAAGACAAAAGATGTATGCTTGTCTGCCTCACCCCAAGCGGCGAAGAGATCATTAAAAAGTCCCTTTTTGAGATATCAAAAGAGTGCCGTTTCTATTTTGAACCCCTTCTTGAAGAGGAGAAAAAAGAGTTTGCACGCCTTTTACAAAAAGTTCTTTACAATCTCCCCAAAATAGAATCGCGCGCAAGCGCTTCTATAGAATCATAAGGTAGATTTGGCTAGTATTGCAAAAGTAAAAAAAAGCTTTTGCAAAAAAAAATTAGTATTATTTAATATCAAAGGAAAACAATGGGATTAAGCATCGGTCTGATAGGACTTCCAAACGTAGGTAAATCGACAACTTTCAACGCACTTACAAAAGCGCAAAACGCCGAAGCGGCAAACTACCCTTTTTGTACCATCGAGCCGAACAAGGCGATCGTGCCGGTTCCCGACAAAAGACTTGCAGAACTTGCAAAAATCGTAAAACCTGAACGCATCCAACATTCGACACTCGATTTCGTCGATATTGCGGGACTTGTCAAAGGTGCTTCCAAAGGGGAAGGACTTGGGAATAAATTTCTCTCCAATATCCGTGAAACCGAAGTTATCTTACAGATCGTACGCTGCTTCGACGATGAAAACATCGTTCACAACGAAGGGAATATCGACCCGCTTCGCGACGTAGATATTATCGAAGGGGAGCTGATATTGGCCGATATCGAAGTGCTCTCAAACCGCATCGAACGCCTCAAACGTCAAGCAAAATCGGACAAAAGTGCGGCGGCGACTTTGGAGATGGCAGAGGAGCTTGTAGAGTTCTTGGCAGAGGGGAACCTCGCGCGCAACTTCCCAAAAGCCGACACCGAAATCTACCAAAACCTTAACCGCGAGATCCGCCTCTTGACCCAAAAAGAGATTATGTACGGTGCCAACGTCGATGAAGACGGACTTGTCGAAGACAACGATTACGTCGTGAGACTTCGCGAACATGCCATAAAAAACAACTGTGAGATCATCAAACTCTGCGCAAAGATCGAAGAGGAGCTTATCGGGCTAGATGATGAAGAAGCCAAAGAGTTTTTAAGCTCTTTGGGCGTCGAGGAATCGGGCTTAGAGCAGATCATCCAAAAAGGGTTCGATAAACTCGGGCTTATGAGCTACTTTACCGCAGGGGTCAAAGAGGTTCGCGCATGGACGATTCGCAAAAATACTACCGCTCCCAAAGCCGCGGCGGTGATCCATAACGACTTTGAAAAAGGGTTTATCCGCGCCGAAGTGATCGCCTATGACGATTTCGTGGCATGCGGCGGCGAAGCTAAAGCCAAAGAGGCGGGCAAGATGCGTCTTGAAGGAAAAGAGTATATCGTTCAAGACGGCGATATCATGCACTTTAGATTTAATGTATAATACCTAACGACACTCCCTAAAAGGAAACAAAAATGGATTTAAAATTCGTCGGACCAAAACCGATCATCAGCCATACGGGTATAACTTTTGACAACAACAAAGAGGATAAGTTCGATTATCTCAATATTGTCGTACAATTTTTAAAAGCACTCGACCATACCTACGTCGAAGACAAAACTTACGTTTACGATACCGCTACAAAAAGGCTCTCCCAAAAAGAGCTTTTAAGCGAACTCAAAAAATACTGTCCCGACGTCGAAGCGCTTGCCGATAAACGCAACCACGATATCGAAGAGGATATTGCCGAAGAACTTAAACGTGCACGTGCAAATCCCCATCTCTCCGACCAAGAAAAAGAGATTTTGGAAAACAACATCTCCATCATGCACAACTACCTCGTGCAGCGCTCCATCAACAAGACCGTCTACTACGCGACCTTGCAGTCACTCGTAGATATGCTCAAAGAGCACCGTATCGAGTATATCGTCGTTCCTATGTACCAAAAGTTCGTTCACGTGTTTCACTCCCTTCAAGGGGTGCTTAAACACCAAAAACGTTCCATAGATTCAAAAATAGAGATATACGAACAAGACGGCAACCTTTTTGCCAAACTCCAAATTTTAAATTAATAAAATTTTTCAATTTTGCGCTTCGATACTTTTTTTGAAGGTTCCCAGCGCAAAAACGAAGAAAAATGCCCCGATCGAAATGATCGCCCCCAAACTTTTCCAAACCACTTCCAGCCCAGCACCGCGAAATAAGATTGCTTGCGAAAGCTCTATGAAATGGGTCGTAGGGGAGAGATACATCAAATACTGCAACAAAAGAGGCATGCTCTCATAAGGGGTTACGCCCCCCGAGAGCAGCATCAAAGGCAATACTACCAAGATCAGAACCATCCCAAACTGTGGCATGGAGCTTGTCACCGTTCCCATAAATATCCCTATGGAGCTTGTCGCAAAGAGCATAAAAACGCTACATGCCAAGAATAAAGGCACCGAACCCGCCAAGGGGATATCCAAAAATATCTCCACCACGACAAAGAGTGCAAACGCCACCCCGATCAAGATCACGAGAATCGTGGCAAAAATCTTTGCCAAAAGTATCTCGATGCTCCGCAGCGGCATCACCAAAAGATGTTCGATAGTGCCGTGCTCCCGCTCCCGCATAAGTGCCGCGCCCGCCAAAAGAATCGAGAGCATCATCAGATTGCTTATCACCTCGTTGATACTCCCGAACCAACTCCCCTCTAAATTGGGGTTGTATTTATAACTTGCGATCAGATCGATTTTAGGTGCTGTCTCTTGCACCTGTAGGTACACAGCTATCTCTTGGGAGATAATCTGCGAAATATACCCCGCGCCGATCCCCGCCTGCGACATCCGCGTAGCATCAATGTTGAGTTGGATTTTCGGAGTTTTGGCACTTAGAATATCTTTTTCGAGGTTTGAGGGCAAAACGACGACAAAAGTGAATCTCCCGCCGTCAAGATATTTGTCTATCTCATCAAACTTTATACGCTGGGGCGTCATAAAACGGGGTTCGTAAAAACTGCCGATTATGCGCTCCGAGAGGATTGAGCGGTCTTCGTCCACAAAAGCGATAGGCACCTTTTTAAGCTCCATTGATGCCGCTCCCGCGGCAATATAGATCGCCAAACTAAAGGAGTGGATGATAAAAAAGAACATCATCTTATCCCGATAAAGGGTTAAAAGCTCTTTGAGGGTCAGCTTATAGGTATGGAGCCAAAAATCTTGCATCACCCCTCCTGCTTGCGTAGGCTTAAAAGACTCAGCGATGCAATAACGATCACCCCTAAAAAGAGGGCGAACAGGTCAAAGAGATGCCCCTCTAGTCCTATATCTTTACTAAAAATCCCGCGGCTAATATTTATAAAATAGGTCGCGGGAAATACGCTTCCTATCCAGTAGGCAACACCCTCTAAAGAGCTTACGGGATCGCGCATGCCGGAGAAGCTCACCGTCGGCAGCATCGTAGCGATTGCCGTGCCTCCGAGTGCGGCGATCTGCGTTTTGGTAAACACCGACATCAAAAAACCAAGCCCCGTCGTAGCACTCACATACAAGAGAGCGCCGATAAAAAGAATGAAAAAATCCCCTTTGATAGGCACCCCGAACACATACACCGCCAACACTATAAGCCCTAAAAAACTCACCATGCTGATAACGATATAGGGGATCTGTTTGCCGAGCATAAACTCAAGCCGCGTTACGGGCGTGGCGTAAAAATTGGTAATAGAACCAAGCTCCTTCTCCCGCACCACGCTTAGCGCCATCAAAATAGAGGGGATAAAAACCAAAAGCATGGGGATCACCGCTGGCACCATCGCATAGAGGCTTTTAAAGTCCTGATTGTAGCGATAACGCATCTCTATATCTGCCAAAGCACCGCCCTTGCCCTGTTGCAACGATTGTAAATAGCTTTGATGCAACCCGCTGATGTAGCCGTGGATCGTCTCGGCACGAAACGACATCGTTCCATCGATCCAAACTCCCACCGAAACATTCAAACCTTTGGCAAGATCGCGCCCGAAATTCGGGGGGATCTCCAAAACGATGCTTACCTCCCCGCGGCGCATCTTGGCATCCATCGCTTCATACGACGCAACCGTTTCCTCTTCGATAAAATAGCGCGATCCTCCGATAAACTCCCTATACTCCCTGCTTTGGGGAGAGCCATCGCGATCGAGCACCGAAAATTTAATATCTTCGACATCCATCGAGATCCCATACCCCATTACAAACATCAAAATGATCATCCCAAGCAGTGCAAATACAAGACGGATAGGATCGCGGAGAAGTTCGAGAGATTCTTGAAACAGATACCCTCCAAAGCGCGTAGGGGAGAAAAAACGGTGATTTTTCACCTCCGCTTTTTCGATGACAAGCATTTCGCGCTCCTCCTCATCGATCGCTTCCGCCAAATAGGCTATAAACGCCTCTTCGAGGTTCGTTTTGTTTTTAGATGCAATAAGCGCCTCGGGCGTGTCGCTTGCAAGCACCCTCCCCTGATGCATCAAAGAGATCCTATCGCACCGCTCCCCTTCGTTCATAAAGTGGGTGGAGATAAAGATCGTCACCCCGTCTTTGCGGGCGAGCTCGAGTAAAAAATGCCAAAATTGATCGCGCGAAAGGGGATCGACCCCCGAAGTGGGTTCATCGAGAATGAGCATCTTGGGTTTATGGATCACCGCAACTGCCAAAGAGAGGCGTTGCTTGATCCCAAGCGGCAAATCACCCGCTAGTGTCTGTAAAAAATTCTGCAGATAAAACCGCGTACACATCTGCTCTATTCTTGCTTCTATATCCTCTTTGGCAACGCCGTAAAGTTCGGCATGCAAACGGAGGTTTTGTTCTACGGAGAGTTCATTGTACAGAGAAAATGACTGTGTCATATAGCCGACGTTTTTGCGCATCTCTAAACTTTGAACGTCGATCTTTTTAAGAAACAGCTCAATCTCTCCGCCGCTTGGGGTCAAAAGCCCCGTGAGCATCTTCATCGTGGTTGTTTTGCCGCATCCGTTTGAACCTAAAAAGCCGAATATCTCCCCTTGGTAGATCGTAAAACTCACATCGTCCACCGCTCTAAAATCCCCAAACTGCATCGTAAGATGCTCCGCTTTTATGGCGACACTCTCTCTTTTGGTACACAAAGAGCGTTGCGGCGCTGCAAAAGAGATTTTCTCCCCCATAGAGGGCAGTAGTGCGATGAATGCCGCGTCGATATCGGTCATTTGTGTTTGATACAACAACTCTTTAGGGGTGGCTGCGGCAAGAATTTTCCCCCCGTTCATCGCTACGGTAAAATCAAAATTTTGGGCTTCTTGCATATATGCGGTCGCTACGAGGATACTCATATCCTTCTGCATTTTTTTGATCTCTTCAAGCAGGTGCCAAAACTCTCGGCGCGAAAGGGGGTCGACCCCCGTGGTAGGTTCATCGAGGATCAAAAGCTCGGGGTCGTGGATCAGCGCGCAACAAAGCCCCAGCTTTTGTTTCATTCCTCCCGAGAGTTTCCCTACGGGACGATCTAAAAACGGATAAAGCCCCGTTGCTTTGAGGAGCGTCGTGATTCTTGTGCCGCGCTGTGCTTTTTGCAGTCCGAATAAACGAGCGAAAAAATCGAGGTTTTCATACACCGAAAGTGACATGTAAAGATTTTTACCCAAGCCCTGCGGCATGTAGGCGATGCGCGGCGCTATCTCAGCGCGAAACTTCCCCTTGGCTATATCCCCTCCAAAAACATTTATTGAACCGCTTTGTATGCTGCGCACCCCCGCTATCAGCGAAAGAAGGGTCGATTTGCCCACCCCGTCGGGACCTATGAAACCGACCGTTTTGTTTTTGGGTATCTCTAAGGTGATGTCGCAAAGCGCTTGATGCTCTTTGTAAAAATAGTTCAAAGAAGCAATAGAGACGATCCCCTCCATTTTCACTCCGCTTTCGTCTCATACCCTTTTGGCATGTGACGCAGCGCCTCGGGCCAGTGTGCGGCGGGATCGAGCCGAATATATGCCATACCGGGCAGACCCGTTTTGACCTTTTGGAGATGTTTTTCCAAAAGGAGCGGATCGATATTCACTTTGACGCGAAACATCAATTTTTCCCGCTCCTCTTTTGTCTCTATCTGTTTAGGGGTAAACTGCGCTTTTGGGGAGATAAACGTTATACGGGCGGGGATGGCAATGTCGCTAAAAGCATCCAAAACGATCCGTGCTTCGGAGTCGAAATTCACCCGTCCCGCCTCTGCGGTGGAAAGGAATACGCTCATATACGTATCGAGCAGATCAAGCAAAACAAGGACGTTTTGCCCGCTTCCTACCACCTCGCCGTTTTGGGCAAGCTTGTAAAGTACCCTCCCCTTGATCGGCGCTCTCAAGGTACTCTCATCCAAAGAGACCCGTACCGTTTGGAGTTGCGCCTGAGCCACGTGGATCGCTTCATCGGCTTGGGCAACGTTTGCCTCTGCCGCTTTTGCGGCCGCCGATGCAGAGAGGTAGCGCGTCTCTTCCTGCTCAAATACGACAAGAGAGACCGCCTTGGCATGATAAAGCTCTTTGGCGCGTTTATAATTTTTTTGCGCCAAGGAGAGTTCGCTTTGTGCCTGTTCTAAAACTGCCCGCGCATATTTTTTGTTCTCTTGAGCTTGTTTGATTTGTGCCTGCGAGAGTTCTAGGCGCGCTTGGAGCTCTTGGGTTTCGAGCGTGGCAACCGCCTGCCCTTTTTCTACGATATCACCCTCTTGCACGAAAATCTCGCTTATTCTTCCCGAAATTTTGGGGGCAACCGCCACTTCCGTCGCTTCGATCCTTCCGTTACCGTAGGCAAAACCCTCACCGACAAGCGGTTTATTGAGCTCTTTGCCCAGATACTCATACAAAAAGATCATCAAGCCGACACCCGCCAGGATCAAAACAAATTTCAAAATCTTCGCCATCTACCCCTCTTTGCTTTTAAGGACTCATCCTAACATAGCGGGGCTTAAAACTATCTAGCCAGAAAGAGAGTTTTAACTGTTTTGCGCTTGCATCGCGTGGGTCATCGTATCTTTAAGCCTTTTGATAGCGGCATCAAAATGATCGAGCGTTGCCGAAGAGATCGACTCAAGTTTTTGTTTTAGAAATTTGTAGTTTTGCAAAAGTTGTGGATCCTCGGGGGATTGGGAGAGTTTTTTTGCCGTTTCTGCCAGTTTGAACTGGAGTTTGCTCATCTCGGTATTTTTGTAATTGTGTGCCGCACGCACCCTTTTATAGAGCTGCTCAAAACTGTGTATTGCCGCAAGGTTTTGATTTTTCACCAGCGAAGATTGTAAAACATCCTCCACGAGCGCACTTGGGATCTGCGGATGGGGCAAAGAGAGGATCAGTTCGATAAAACTTTGGGCTATTTGGGTATAGATCAGCGGTGCATATTCAAAAAAATAGCGGTGTGCTATGGCATGTAAAAACACCCTGTTCTCTTTTTGGCGTACCCGTGCATACCCCTCCTCTTTGTCCAGATAAAGAACGTCGGTACAAAAAGAGACGAATTCGTGCACAAGCTCCTTAAAAAGGATCGATTCTAGCGGAGAGAGATCAAACTCGCCAAAGTTTTTTATGTGCAAAAAATTAAACTGCTCTTGGTACTTTACATACACGATCTTATGTGCCAAAAACTCCATCGCTTCGCCCCTCTCCTGCGAAGAGGCGATCCCCAGCACCTCCTTTTCAAAAAGGGCCGGATCTTCAAAGATTTTGACTAAAAGTTCCTCTTTTTCCTTACGTAACATCTTACAAAAGGCGTGCTATCGTTTGGGAAAATCGTACCGTATCGCCTGCTTTTACAGAGCATTCCAAGGCATCTTTTTGGGCTAAAACAACGATGGTCGAGCCCATCTCGAAGCATCCGAAATCACTCCCTTTGTCAAGGTGAAGATTCTCAAAGCTGTACACTTGCGACTCGAAAACATCCGCATTCGTTTTGATGCGCGGCTCAAAACTCACCTGCATTACGCCCACATTTAGGGCACTGACCAAAACGATGTAAATGGTTTTGCCGCTTTGGGTTTTACATGCCAAGACCACGCGCTCGTTTTCGATAAAAAGATTGACGCGTTTATTGAGCGAGGGGATATTGACGGGGTAAAATTTTCCCGGAATATGCACCGCTTTGAGCACTTGAAGATTTGCCGGCATATGGTAGCGATGGTAATCTTTTGGAGAGAGATAAAAGTTGATAAAACTTCCCCCGTGCACCAGAGCCTTCTCCTCGGCACTAAAGCGATCCCCCAAAAGTTCGTCCGTGTTGTACTCCATCCCCTTGATCTGAAGCGCATATGCATCGTGCAACGATCCGCATTCGGTAATGAGCGAATCACACGGTGCAATAAAATCGCTCCCCTCCAAAGAGAATTTTCTCCCCTCTCGAAGCTTGCGGGTAAAAAGAGCGTTGAGCGTTTTGTAGGTATCCGGGTGATGGAACTCGCTCATATCAAGCCCCATAATCTTTACGTAGCCGTTATTAACAATCTTTTGAAACCATCTCGGAAACTCTTTGGAAGCAAATTTTCCGAATATTTGCGAAATTGCAGAAGTGATATGTTTTTCCATTGTGTTTTTCCTTTGGTATTAATGTATTTTGCGTTTTGCGATCTCTTCGATAAGTACGGTGGCGTAGGAGCCTTTGGGAAGAGAAAAATGGAGTTCGTACTGCGCATCTTGAGAGTTGTATTTCCCCTCTATTTCGCTTGGAAATATCCATGCGTAACGTCTTGCTCCATCCTCGTTGATGATAGCGGCAAACTCTTTTTCTATTCCCCCTGCCGTTCCCTGCGCCGTTTTTACTTTTTTGCCCGATAAAAGCCCCGTTACCGAAATATCTTTATCGTGAAACCTCTTAAAATCGTGTTCGCTCCCCTCAAATTCGAACAAACGCCCATAAGGGTAATGCTCCATCAGATCTCCCGACATAATTTTAAAAGGGTGGCTTTGGCATTTGAGTTTTTCTATCTCGTGGTTTGGCATGTTTAAGAGCGATTCAAGCTCTTTGGTTTCAAAGCTCGCCACGAGGGTGTTGATCTCGAGTCTTCGGCTGAGCCAAAGATTAAAAAGATGGCTTTGGTAGGCGCTGATAAGGAGTTTTTTAAGCTTGACGTTGCGCTCTTTTCTTTCCCCACGAACGATCTGTTCCCCCAAAATATAGTTGTCGCCGTCGTTACCAAACCTCTGAAATCCGAAAAAATTGGGCATACCGTAGGTCGCTATCGCTTTAAGCGCTTCATCTATCTTTATCGCAGCGGTCGGGGAGACTTTTTTGAGTCTGATATAAAAGCGGTTCCCTTTAAGATGCCCGATACGGATTTTGTTGTTATGGTAGGTTTTAGAGAGGATTTTTATATTCTCATGCTCAAAACGATCCAACGCCTCTTCGTGTTTTCTATGCACCGAGATATACTGTTTGGTCATGGCATGTTTGTCTTTTAGCCCCGCATACCCTATCTCTTTTTGATGGATTCCCAAATATTTGGCAAGTATCTCCACAAGGTCCAAAGTGGCAAGCTCTTTTTTTCTCACCAACAAAACAAGGTGTTCTCCGTCGTTGCTAAACTCGTACAAAGGGATCTCTTCAACCACGAAATCTCTAGGACTTTGTTTGAAATAAAAATCTATACTTGAGTGTCCCAGCGAATAAAATCTATCCATTTCGTTCCTTTAAAAATGATGCGATTTGCATCGGTGTATGTATTTTTTTCTTGCCGCTTTTGCTACGAACGTCACTTCGGTACGCGTCGCTTTGGCATGTTGCAAGAGCGCTTTTTTATCCCTTGGATCGATCGCAAAAAGTATTTCGTACTCTTCGCCGCTGCAACCGATATGTTTGGGTATTTTCTGCAAAAACGAAAAACCGAGTCGGTTCACGCTTGCAAGCTTCCCAAGATCGCTAAAAAGCCCGTCGGAGATATCCATCCCCGCGCGCAGCAAACGGATACTTTTCTCTACGAAACTGCGGCGCAGCTGCGTATTGACGAATTTGGAGCGCTTATGGATACGACCGCCGCGCAAAAGTTTTTGCAAATCTTTTTTTGAGTTGCCCAGCCTTCCCGTGTGCCCGATAAGATACCCCTCTTTAATACCGCTGCGACGCAAAGGTTTTTTCGTTTGAGAGATAATTGTTACGGTGATATCGAGTTTCGTGTTACTGATGGTATCGCCGCCTATGATGGCACAGCCGTATTTTTTTGCCGTATCGCTAAAGCCACATGCCAACTCTTGCATCTGCTCTCGGGTGATCGTTTTTGGCATGGCAACGCTCAGCAGTGCGTATTTAGGCGCAGCATGCATCGCTATCGCATCGGAGATATTGACGATCATCGCTTTTTGTGCGATCTGGTAGTGGCTCATCCATGCCGTTTTAAAATGGACATTCTCGAAAAAAGCATCTTTGGAGTAAACAAAACCGTCGATATATGCACCGTCGTCGCCGATATGCAGATCGCTAAAACGAGAGATAAAAAAACTTTCTAAATCCAATAAAACTTCTCAAAAAAAAATATTTATTCATAAACTTTTAAAGATTAAGTGTGAATTAATAACCTTAAATATAAAATAATGGCAATTATATCATCTGTTTAGGAAATTCCCATGAAACACTCCATAAAAAAGATTTTCGGCAACCTCTCTGCACTCCTCATCTTTTCCACTTTACTCGGGCTTGTCGCATTCGCTTTGATTATGGAACAAACTTTTTCATTTTATAAAGTGCAAAACCTTCAAGAGCAAAAACAGATCATCGCATCCCTTAAAGATTTAGAGAAAAAAGACGTCGATCTGGCGATCATCCAGTTCAACGGAAAAAGTACGCAGCTCTACCACGAGATCGACAAACTGCAAACCTTTTTCGATTACGATTTTACCGCGGACGTAATGTTTGGGCACAAAGAAACCTACCTTCAAGAGCTTGATACGCTCCGATCACTCACAAAACGTTTCAACGACATCGCAATAGATTACTACACCTCCAACGATAGCAACGCAACCGAGAAGTTTGAGAATCTCAAAAAAGCTTTTTACGATATCAATTCTTATATAGATATGCTTATTATCCAAGACGGAACCTTCATCCAAGAAAAATCGAACTTTTTACGCACCATTATCATCGCTTTATTCGTGCTCTTGCTTATAACTACTTTATGGTACCGCAAAAGACTTCAGGCGATCTATGCCGATCTTATGCATCTGTATTCGGTTGAGGGGAATAAAAAAGATTACGTCATCTTCTCAGAAGAAGCCGATGCGATCGCCCTGCGCATGAAACGTAAACCTACCGTAACCGACAACCCTGCAATGCTCGATCCGCTCACCGAGATCAACAACGCAAAAGGGATGATGGCATCGTATGCGGAGAAAAAAGGGATGAAAGACAGCAACTTCACCTCCGTAACGGTCGTTGAGATCGATAACTTTTCAAAATCAAACAGAGCCTACTCCCAAGAGGTCTCCCAAGCGATCCTCAAAAAAGTAGCCTTTACCATCTCTTTGTACGAGCAACCCACCGACGTTGTCGCCAGAACCGATTACAATCAGTTCACGATCATCCTCTCAAGAGCTTCCAAAGAGCAGTCTTTTAAAGATATCGACGTGATCCGTCAAAGTATCTCCGAACTCAAATTCAAAATCCCCGATCAAGGTCAGGTGCAGATCACCGTAACGGGCGGTTTCATTATTAAACCAAATAACGTAAACCTTGAAGATGCGATCAAACAAGCCAAAGAGATTATGTACTTCGCGCAAAAACACGGTAAAAACAAAATTGCTCAAAAAAGAGATATGGCAGAACACGAACTCTAACATCTCCCCCTTTGGGGACGTTTGAAAAAGTGTAACTTTTTCACCCTCCTCCCTTTTAATGTGTCCAAAATCGTAACATTTTCAAACTTCCTAAAAACAAAACGGCTATTTAACCTTTCCAAAGATTTTTCAAGATATAATCAGCTTTATTTATATTTTTACTACGAAGGAAAGCTAATGAGTATTCCTATTTATACTTACGACGCGATTATTGTCGGTGCAGGTCTTGCGGGATGTGCGGCGGCAAGAGAATTACAAAACGCAGGGAAGAAGGTAGCGGTTATCACGAAACTTCACCCCTTACGAAGTCATTCAGGTGCAGCACAGGGTGGGATCAATGCAGCATTAAGCGCTCAAGACAGCATCGAACTTCACGAGTTCGATACCGTCAAAGGTTCAGATTATCTAGCCGATCAAGATGCCGTTGCATTTATGTGCCAAAAAGCACCCGAAACGATCCGTTGGGCTGAACGTATGGGGGCAGCATTTAGCAGAACCGCAGACGGTAAAATCGCACAACGCCCTTTCGGCGGACAATCTTCTCCGCGTGCTTGTTACGCCAAAGACAGAACGGGACTTACTCTTTTGCAAACCATCTACGAACAAGCGTATCGCGCAGGCGTCTCGTTTTGGGATGAATGGTATGCGGCGGACCTTATCTATAAAGATGGCAAAGTATCGGGTGTCGTAGCTTTTAATATACGCGATCAACAAGTGGTAATCTTCAATGCGAAATCAGTTATGTTTGCAACGGGCGGATACGCAAGAAGCTACAAAATCAACTCCAATGCACATGCCAACACGGGTGACGGTCTCTCTATCGTTGCACGCCACGGTCTTCCACTCGAAGATATGGAATTCGTACAGTTTCACCCATCGGGGCTTTCGGGCAACGGCGTACTTATCTCCGAAGCTGCCCGCGGCGAAGGTGGAAGACTTTTCAACTCTTTAGGTGAGCGTTTCATGGAAAAATACGCACCTAACGCACTTGAACTTGCCAGCCGCGACGTCGTATCGCGCGCTATCTTGAACGAGATTCGCGAAGGGCGCGGCGTGGGGCCTAGAAAAGATGCGGTTTATATCGACCTTACCCATCTAGGCAAAGACCTTATTATGGAAAGATTGCCGGAATTGCGTGACCTTGCGCTCACGTTCCTAGGGCTTGATATGATCAAAGAGCCTATTCTCATCTCTGCGACGGCGCACTACTCTATGGGCGGTATCCCCGTCGATATTCCGGGGCATGTACGCAAAAACAACAACGAGTTCGTCGAAGGTTTCTACGCAGCGGGCGAATGTGCCTGTGTATCGGTTCACGGAGCGAACCGTTTAGGTGCCAACTCGGTTCTTGAAGCTCTTTTATTCGGACGTTTCGTCGGAAAAACAATGGTCGAAGAGATCGACTCTATCCCTTTAAGAGCTGCTACGCAAGAGGATGCATCACGCGCTTTGGCAGAGATAAACTTTGTTCTTAACAACAACGGAACCGAAACGATTACAGACCTTCGCGATGCATTACAGCAATCGATGACCGCCAATGCGGGTGCTTTTAGAACAAAAGAGACGTTGCAACAAGCGATCAACGATATAAAAGAGCTGCGCCAAAGATTTCAAAATATTCGTATTAAAGATAAATCCAAAGTGTTCAACACCGAATTGCAAGAGGCGATCGAATTCGGTCATATGCTTGATTACTCCCTCTTTATCGTCGAATCGGCTATCGCACGTAATGAGAGCCGCGGTGCACATTACAGAGAAGATTTCCAAGCGCGCGACGACGAAAATTTCCTCAAACACACCATGGCATACATGGATGAAGCGGGAAATATCACGCTTGACTATATGGATGTCGTACTCGGCAAACATGAGCTTAAAGCTAGAAACTACTAAGGGGAACGTATGAGTACACATGCTATCACGACACAAAAAGTAAATTTTAAAGTGTTCCGTTTTAATGCGGACGAAGATTATTTGCCGTACTACGACTCTTACGAGATGGAGGTTACCTCCGAAGAGGTCGTTCTCGATATTCTTAACCGTATCAAATGGGATCACGACGGAAGTTTCTCTTACAGAAGAAGCTGCCGCCACGGTATCTGCGGAGCCTGTGCCATCAAGGTCAACGGACGTTCCACCTTGGCATGTAAAGAGCGTATGCACGATATGGTCGAACTTTTCGGCAAAGATCTTACGTTAGAGCCGCTAAGCATCAAACGCGCTATCAAAGATATGATCATCGACAAAGCAGATTTCTGGGAGAAACATGCGGCGGTGAAACCTTATTTGATCTCCGACGTAGAGGAGCACCCGGAGCATGAGCATCTGGTCACGCCCGAAGAAGCGGAAGAGCTTTTGGAAGCGGATCTTTGTATCCAATGCGGCGCATGCCACTATGCATGTCCCGTCGTCGAGATCAACAGCGATTTCTTCGGTCCTGCGGCGTTTGCAAAAGCATACCGTTTTGAAGCGGACGTACGTGACGAAGCGCATGTCAGCCGCTTAGAGGATCTGCATGCAGAGAAACAAGGGGTATGGGACTGTGTCAAATGCTACGAGTGTGCCGAGGTTTGTCCAAAAGATGTCAACCCGATTGAGAAGATCACGAAGCTCCATCAAATGCTCTTTAAAGAGGGTGTCGCGACATCCAACGTTGCAACGCGCCACGCAGTCGGTTTCAAACACTCCATCGCAAGAAACGGGGTACTTGATGAAGGCGGTTTGGTGCTTTACTCCGAAGGTCCTGCAATCGTCAAACACCTTCCTGTAGCGTTTAAAATGTTTACAAAAGGGAAAATCGTTCCGCCTTGGGGTATTACGAAATCTCAAAACCTTGATGAGATCAAAAAACTCGTTAAATCTTCATCAACAGCAAAGTTCTAGGAGTTAAGTAGATGAAAAAATTAAAATATGCACTCTTTACGGGATGTACGGCAAAACAAAGTACGCCCGAGCAAATGAAATCAACCCTTGCAGTAGCAAATAAATTGGGGATCGAACTCGTAGAACTCGTAGAAGCTTCTTGCTGCGGTGCTTCCCATTTGCAAGATTTCGACGATTTTCTCTCACTTGTTTTAAACGCGCGCAATATTGCTTATGCGGAGAAACACGGCTTGACTATGGTGACTATCTGTAATACATGCCAACTCAATACCGCCATGACGAAACACCGCTTAGACAAAGATGAAAAACTCAAAGCGCGCGTCAACGAGAAGTTGGCAGAGGTGGGGTTAGAGTACAAAGGGACGTCCCAAATCACCCACTTTTTATATGCCATTATCGACGACTTCGGTTTAGACGAGATCAAAAAACTGATCGTCAAACCTTTGAGCCAATTCAATATCGCGCCGTTTTACGGATGCCATAACATCCGCCCTTCGGAGCTTCAAAACGAAACGCACAAAAGCCCTGAGAGCGCTTACCGCCCTACTTCGCTTGATGATCTCATCATCGCGTGCGGCGGTGCGAACGTCGATTACGAAGAGAAAAACAAATGCTGCGGTTTCCATGCGGAGCTTCAAGCACAGCACACAGCAGCTACCTTGACGGGAAAAGCTATCGCGGGTGCGATGGATAACAATGCAGACTGGATGGTTACACCATGTCCGCTTTGTCACCTTAAACTCGATACCCAAACGGCACATGCCTCAGAAGCGATCGGGCGCGAAGTAGCCCTTCCTGTGCTTCATATGCAGCAAATGGTAGGTTTGGCTCTTGGATGTACTCCCGATGAGCTAGGACTTAAACACCACGTAACGAAAGTAGATTTCGTTTAATCCTCTCCCTTTTTTAGGCGCCTTCGTGCGTCTAAAAAAACCTTTTAAAACCACTCTTTCGGATACGCACAATGGCACAATCGGTCGAAATTATCTCATGGAACGTCAACGGTATTCGCGCCGTCGCCTCAAAAGAGGGATTTGCTTGGCTTAAAGAACGCGCATGCGACATCTTGTGTCTCCAAGAGATCAAAGCAACCCATGAGCAAATACCCACTCAACTTTTTGATCCCCCTTTTTTAGAAAGCGCCATCAATCCGGCAGAGCGCAAAGGCTACAGCGGTACGGCGACCTTTAGCAACCTTGCAAGCGAGTACACCTCCACATGCCAAGAGATCGACACCCACCGCGAGGGGCGCATCATCGAAACGCGCTACGGCGATGTGGTGCTCTTTAACGTCTATTTTCCCAACGGGCAAAAGGACGATGAGAGACTTTCACACAAAATGAAATTTTACGACGATTTTTTAAAGCATTGCCAAAAACTCCGCGATGAGGGAAAGTCGATCATCATCTGCGGCGACGTCAATACGGCACACCGCGAGATCGACCTTAAAAACCCTAAGGCAAACGAAAAAACATCGGGATTTCTCCCCATAGAGCGCGCATGGATCGACAAACTCCTCTCATGCGGCTATATCGACACGTTCCGTTATGTTCACGGCGATCTAAGCGATCAATATTCGTGGTGGAGCTACCGTTTTAGTGCAAGAGCCAAGAACGTAGGGTGGAGGATCGATTATTTTTTTATCTCCGAGGAGTTGGCAGAGAGCTTGGAAGATGCCTTTATTTTAAACGAGATAGAGGGTTCCGATCACTGTCCCGTAGGGATACGGATCTCCATCTAAAGCGCAAAAACACTAAACTTAGAACTTCTTAAGAATTTCTGCTCTAAAGTATCGTTTTAATTTACGCCGAAAGTAGATTCACTCCGATGCTTCGCTCACTTTATTCTACCCTAGAACCAAAAATCATCACGTTGCTGCGACGCGAAAAATACCTGCCCCAAACCTTTTTGGCAGATATGATCGCAGGTCTTGCCGTAGCCATCGTCGCACTCCCTCTGGCGATGGCGATCGCCATCGCTTCCAACCTTCCCCCCGAAAGAGGTCTTTTTACCGCCATCGTTGCAGGTTTTTTAATCTCCGCTTTGGGAGGAAGCCGTTACCAAATAGGGGGTCCTACGGCTGCATTTATCGTAACAGTCGCAACCGTTTCGATGAAGCACGGCTACGAGGGGCTTGTACTTGCGACGCTTATGGCGGGTGCCCTGCTTATCCTCATGGCCTTCGTTCGCGCGGGGGAATTGATAAAGTTCATCCCCTACCCAGTTATCGTAGGGTTTACCTCGGGGATTGCCCTGCTCATAGCCTTTAGCCAGATCAAGGATTTTTTCGGACTCTCTATCGGCAACGTTCCCCCCGATTTTTTAGAGAAATCGGCGGTCTATTTCGAACATATCCACGAGGTCAATATCGTCGCCGTCCTCCTCGCAATCGCCTCGGTCGCAACTATTATCTATGCCAAACGCACTCTGCCCAAAATACCCGCGCCCATTATCGTAGTGGTGCTCTCCGGACTTGCCGTGTGGGCGTTTAACCTTCCCGTAGAGACGATCGAAAGCCGCTTCGGCTCGATACCCTCATCGCTTCCCAGCCCCTCGTGGCCCGAGATAACATTTGAGAAACTACGTCTTTTGCTTCCCGATGCGATCACCATCGCAACTCTTGCCGCGATCGAATCGCTTCTCTCCGCCGTCGTAGCAGACGGTATGACGGGTGCCAGACACAAGCCAAATGCGGAACTTTTGGGGCAAGGGGTTGCTAACGTTGCTTCAAGCATCTTTGGGGGACTGCCTGCAACGGGAGCGATCGCCAGAACCGCCACCAACGTCAAATCGGGTGCCAAAACACCGGTTTCTGGGATGATGCACGCCTTATGGCTTTTTCTTTTTATGTTTCTCTTAGCCCCCTTTATCGTCAAAGTTCCCCTTGCGGCTTTGGCGGCTATTTTAATGGTCGTGGCATGGAATATGTCGGAGATAAAACACGTAAAAGAGATCATGAAGGCTCCAAAAAGCGATAGGATCGTTCTTTTTACAACCTTTTTGCTTACCGTTTTGGTCGATCTCAATTTCGCCATCCAAGCGGGGATCGCTCTTGCTTCGATCCTCTTTATCAACCAGATGATGCAAACCACGCAGGTGCGCCCTATCGAGCGGGAGGAGTACGATTTTGATTCGACGGCAAATAAAGTGATTCCCGAGAGAGTCGAAGTGTACGAGATTCAAGGGCCGCTTTTCTTCGGTATTACCGAAAAACTGCTCGATACCCTAAACGTTTTTGCAACCGCTCCCAAAGTGTTTATATTGCGTATGCGTTATGTTCCCCTCATCGATGCGGCGGGGCTCAATGCCTTAGACATACTCCATGAGAGGCTTTTAAAAAACGGTACGCAGCTTATCCTCTCGGGAGTATGCCCGCAGCTGTACCGCCATATCCAAAAAGCACATCTTCACACCCGCATAGGGCATGAAAATATCGTAGATCACATCGACAAAGCGCTTTTGCGCTCCCAAGATTTCCTCAAAGAGGAAGCTACTTCTTAGGGCGAAATGCCTTAATCACCTCTTCGTTCGTTTCTATATACGGTCCCTCTATAAGGTCTATACAATAAGGAACGGCGGGAAATACCGCATCGAGGCACTCCCGAATAGATTTCGGTTTTCCCGGAAGATTGATAATAAGGCTTTTGCCTCTAATTCCCGCAGTCTGACGAGAAAGAATCGCCGTTGGCACGTACTGCAAACTCACCTGCCGCATCAACTCCCCAAATCCTGGCATCATCTTTTGGCAAACGTTTTGGGTCGCTTCGGGAGTCACGTCGCGCAATGCAGGACCCGTTCCCCCCGTCGTCACGACCAGACAACACCCCTCTTTATCGCACAGCTCAATCATCGTCGCTTCCAAAACATGCTGCTCATCGGGGATACATCTGTACACGATCTCAAAAGGGCTTTTGAGATACTCTTTCATCGTATCTTGTATCGCTACCCCGGAAATATCCTCATAAATCCCTTGACTTGCGCGATCGCTTGCGGTAATAACACCTATTTTAATCTCATTCATAGCTTATCCTCTTAATAAAAAATGGTTGGCGTTTTTCATGGCGGTCACGGTTGCGACCTCGACAAAGAACTCCCTCGCGCCCGGCGCGTCTATAATCGCATCATCCATGCCAAGATACACCTCGATCACCACCCCCCTCTCGCGCAGCTCGGCAAGAGCGTCAAGGTTCCACTTGTAAAAAAGGAGCTCTTGGAGCTCTTGGGATGTGCCACATGCCAAAGAAACGCTCTTTTGCGGATGGGGCGCAAAACAAGCTACGAGAAAATTTTGAAGATAAAGCTCTTCATTTTTTTGGTATCCAAGCAGTTGGAGTTTTTTAAATTTTTCCGATTTCGTCTGAAAAAAAGCGGGGGAGAAAAGCTGCAAGGTATCGACCCGCTTCCCTTTGGCGATCTGTGCTTTGGCATGTTCGTATGCCTTGATCGCCCCGTAGCTAAAGCCGCAGACGGTGTAGGCGCTCTCTTTGATAAAAGGCTTAAAAAAAACCTCCTCCCCTTGCAGGGAAAAACCGCTAAAGAACTTCATTAATATATTTTTTAACCTCTTCTTTTGAGATCGATTCGCGCTCAAAGAGCACCGCTTCGATCTTTGCAAGTGCCTCTTTAAGCGAAGCAAGAAGCACCTTCGTCTCCTCTTGGAGTTTATTTAAAATATGCTCTGCATCACGCTCGTCTGCCATCAGCGAACTCCCCATGCCATACTCTTTGCACATCGCACCTGCAAGCTCTTTTGCCTCATCGAGATCGCTTTTTGCGTCGCTGGCATGTTCGCCGAATTTAAGGGCACATGCCACGCTTCCCGCCAAAAGCATCTTGATGCGCGATTCGATCTCGTGCTTGATAAGAGGTTCGCCCGTTGCGGGGGTGAGTTTTTCGTTGGAGAGAAGAATCTTCTCAAACGCCAGATCGAAATACGCGGCACATGCCACCTTCCCCGCTTGGTAGGCTACGCGGAATCTCTTCTGCTCCTCGTTGAGCATCAAAAGCTTGCGCTTGCCAAACATCACCTTGTCTTTGACTTGGTAAAAATGCTCCAAAGTTACTTGAAAATCGTTTTGACGCAAAGAAAGAAGTGCCGCTTCGTTTACGAGTGCCGCCAACGCCGCCCCGTTAAACCCTACGGTCATATTTGCCACCGCTTTTACGTCGACGTTATGAGGCACTTTGGTGAGGTACTTTGTGAGGATCGCTTCACGCTCACGCTTTGTGGGCAGTTCAACGAAGATGCGTCTATCGAACCTTCCCGCGCGCAGGAGTGCGGCATCGAGCACCTCTATTTTATTGGTCGCCGCCACCACGATCACGCCGCTGGAGCCCTCAAATCCGTCCATCTCCGTAAGGAGCTGATTGAGCGTAGCCTCCCTCTCGTCATTGCGTTGTCCGTCCCTTTTTTTCCCTACCGCGTCGATCTCGTCGATAAAGATGATCGATGGGGCGTTTCTTTTTGCCGCCGCAAAAAGTTCATGCACCCGTTTTGCACCCATACCGACATAAATCTGCACGAACGACGCGCCGCTTTGGTAATAAAAAGGTACGTTTGCGGCATTTGCCACCGCTTTGGCGATCATGGTCTTGCCAACCCCGGGAGGGCCAACAAGCAGCACCCCTCTTGGCATGCGCGCGCCGAAGTTTTTGTAGCGTTTGGGATTTTTCATAAAATCGATAATCTCTTCAAGCTCTATTTTCACGTCGGATATACCGCCGATATCGTTGAAAGTAACGTCGCTCTTAATCGCTTCGATCACGCATCCGCCAACATCCTCGTTTGCGGCCGAACGTACGGAGGGACGCACTTCAAAAGAGCCTCTTCCTCTTTCCCAAAATTTATAGAGCAGCGAAGCGACACCCAAAAACAGAAGAAAAAAGAGCAGATAGATTAAAAAATTCGATCCCGAACCGATCTCAACTTGGTACTCGGCAAACATCTTTGGCGTTACCTGCGAAGAGGCGATTTTATAGTAGTTCTGTGCGGTTTTGAGATACACGTACTCTTTGGTTACCACCACTTTCTCGACACTTTTGTTCTCAAGTATCTTCAGCGCGTCGTTTAGGGTGATCCCATCGGCGTTATCGCGTAAAAGTGCAAATAAAACCAATGCGACGACAAAAAAAGCCGAAACATAGATTGCAATTCTGTTTGTTTTAGATGCGAACATAATTTGCCTCCTTTTGTACCTCGAAATTTTCTACGCGTACCCAGTTGCCAAGCAGATCTTCATCCGATTCGATAAGAATCTTATTAAAATGCTGATCGAATCCTTGGTAATGCCCCTCTTTGTAAGACTCGACCAACACATCCAAAGCACCCTTATAGTTGCGTCGAAATGCAAGGTTTTTTTCTGCCACCAATGTTTCAAGCTCGTGGAGTCTCTCTTTGGCTATTTTGCCGTTGACCTCTGGCTTCATTGTAGCCGAAGGGGTGCCGTCGCGTTTGGAATAGGTAAAGGCATGCAGATGCGTCAGCGGCAACGCACGCACGTTGTGCATCGCCTCTTCCCAAAGTGCCTGCGTTTCCCCCGGATGCCCCGTAATAAAGTCGGTACCTATAGCAAACCCTTTTTGCGCCAAAAATTCAAACAGTTCTCTATCCTGCTTATAAAGGTTGCGGCGGTTCATTAGTTTAAGCATCGCAGGTGCGGTATGTTGCAGGGCGATATGCAGATGCTTCTCAAGCCACGGCTCATCTAAAATCTCTTTAAACTCATCAGTGATCTGTATCGGCTCCACGCTCCCAAGACGTATGCGGCGCACCCCTCTGATTTGGCTCATCTTTTGCATCAGTTTTGCTATCGATGTCCCCTGCCCAACGCCGTAGCTGCCCACGTTCGTTCCCGTAAGTATAAACTCCCCGAAACCATTCAGCGCCAAACGGGATATCTGTTCGAGTATCTTAGACTCATCCATACTTCTCGCATCGCCGCGAACAAAAGGGATGATGCAGTAGGAACAGCGAAAATTGCACCCCTCTTGGATTTTAATAAAAGCGCGGCTTTTGCCGACAAAATCATCCACGATTACCTCGTCGATATGGTTTAAATCCCCCGGATCGTAAAAGGGTTTCTCTTGCGAGAGCAAAAAGTCTATCTTTTGTTTTTCGCTTTGTCCGAAAACCCCGTGCACCCTTTTTTCCGCCAAAAGACTCTCCCCTTTGGTGTGTGCGCCGCACCCCGTAAGAAAAACCTTGGCATGTGAGGTTTTTTCGATATGGGAGATATAGCTGCGCACATGGGTATCGGCACCGTTTGTCACGGTACAGGAGTTGATCACGATCGCATCCGCCTGTGTTTCATCCTCGGTGATCTCGTACTCCTGCATCGAACTCATCATCACCTGCGAATCGTAAAGATTGGTGCGGCAACCGAAGGTCTTAAAAAACACTTTTTTCTTCATGATTGCAACTCCTCCTGCACGTCAAAAGGGGGCGTTTTTTTCTCTTTTTGCAAATGCAGCCTTTGTGTCGGATAGGCGATGGTGATATCGTCCTCTTTGTTAAACGCATCGACGATCTCGGTCGAGATAACGCTGCGAAGTGTCAAAGTGGCATACGCATTTGTCAGGTACCACGAACTGATGGTAACTCCGTGAGGTTCTATAAACGAAAATATCCTCGGTTCGACGTTGGTGTTTTTCAAACTATAATGGTTGCGGATCTTATTGAGCTGTTTTCTCGTGATATCGGTATACCCTTTGGAATATTTTTTTGTGATCTCTTTGCAGATATACATCGCTTTTTTATGGTTCGATTCAAACGTTACGACGATGTCGATCCCGTCCCAAACGGTTTTAAGGGAGCTGTGGGAATAGTTGGCGATCATTCTTGTGAATACGAAGTTGTTTGGAACGAAAATGATCCGTCCCGCCCTGCGGTTGCGCATATAGGTGGTAAGTGTCACGTCTTCAAAAAGGGTCATACGCAAAAGGGAAATATCCATAATATCCCCCACGTATTCGATCCCGTCCATCTCGATGCGGATGCGATCCCCCACGTGGATACTGCCTCCAAAAACGATCACGAGCCATCCCAAAATACTCATAAACCAGTCTTTCATCGCAATAGCGATACCCGCCGATGCAAACCCTAAAATGGTTACGAGATAGCTGACGTTTTCTATATAGCTGAAAAACACGATCAGGATCATCAGCGTTACGTTGACGAAATTGATGATCTTGTTCGCCATATAAAACCGCTCGTTGTCGGTGATATATTTTTTGACGATCATCTTGAGCGAAACAAAAATCAAAAAGATCACGAGGATGATGATCCCGATATTCATCAACTTAAATATCTGCTCTTCGATCTCTTTATTGATATTAAGCTCTATAATCTCTAAGCGTTTCTCGTACACCTCTGCGGTAACTGTGATGGTATCGAGTGCGGTTTCAAACCTCTCCAAACGCTTCTCGACCTCTTCCAAATCGGAGATATAGGAACTTTTTGGGTTTAAGAGGGCTATCTCTTTATAGAGTTCCCTCTCTTTGCGCAAAAGTTTTATGAGCTCCGTAAGATTACTTTTTCTCTTTTTATAATCCGCCAAATCGTTGTTGAGGGTTTTGATATAGGAGATCCCTACGAAAATATCGAAAGGGTTGGAGATAGGCTCTACTTTTTCGATATTGGGAGGGGTGAGCAGTTTGGAAAACGGAGCGCTGTCTTTCTCTTTGAGCTGTTCTATCTGAGAAGCGAGGATTTTTTCTTTGGAGATCAGCGCGCTTAATTCGTCGTTTTCATTGACCGTTCTGCTCTTTTTACTCAAATAATCGATACGTTTTTTGATGTTGGTCAAACTTTCGCGGACATCCAAAGAGGTAAGGTAGGAAGCGTAGCTTTTCATCCATACCTGCTCTTTGCTTACCTCTTTTTCGATCCGATCGATCTCTTTGAGATGCTCCTCTATCTTTTTGTTTTTTTCCTCTTGGCGCTCTTGTTCGATCAGCTCCAACTGCGCTTTTGAGAGTTTTTCCCCTTTTTCTAAAGGGGTCTGTGCAAAAAGAAAAGTACAGGAGAGTATAAGAAGGAGAAATCTCATCGGGAAACACCGAATTGTCGCAATACGTCCAAAACCACCCCTTTTTCTACCCTATCGGTGATTGTCACGCCGCCGATGCCTTGAGGCAAAATAAACGTGATCGTGCTGTCGGAACTTTTTTTGTCCAAAAAGAAGGTCTCGTAAAAACGCTCGACGTCACGGATCTCATAGGAGGTGGGAAGGGAGTATTTTTTCAAAAGATTTTCGACTCGCGCCGCCTCATCAAGACTCATGAGCCCCAGCTTACATGCTATAACGTTTGCCATCACCATCCCGATGGCAACCGCTTCGCCGTGGAGATACCCCGTATAGTTTGTCTCGTTTTCGATAACATGCCCGAAGGTGTGCCCGTAGTTAAGCGCCGCACGTAGCCCGTGCTCTTTCTCATCCTCTGCAACTACGCCTGCTTTGGTGCGCACCGCCGCTTCTATCACTTTTTGCAGCACCCCTGCATCGCCCACGTCGGCACCCTCCAAAAATTCAAAAAAATCTTTGTTGAACGTGACCGCCATTTTAATGATCTCCGCCATCCCCGCGCCAAACTCCCTAACATCGAGAGTACGCAAAAAGGTCGGATCGATATACACCGCTTTTGGCTGATGGAACGCACCTATAAGATTTTTTCCAAAGCCGTTATTCATCCCCGTTTTTCCCCCCACGCTCGAATCGACCTGCGAAAGGAGCGTCGTAGGGATCTGTATAAAATCGATCCCTCGCTGGTAGATGCTCGCGGCATAACCGCACATATCGCCGATGACGCCGCCGCCAAAAGCGATAAGAAGCGATTTTCTGTTAAAGCGGTGGATAAACAAAGATTCTAAAATGGTATCGATAGAGGTTTGGTTTTTATACTCTTCCCCGTCGGGCACGGTGATAATATAGAGCTCTTTTGCAGATATTTTGCTTAGCAAATACCCAAGATGCAGCCCCGCAACTTTGGGATTTGTCACGATGGCTACTTTTGTATCGAAACGGAGTGTTGGAAGTTCGTCGATAAGAATATCGTAAGAGTCGTCTACTACTTTTTTGAGGGGAATGTTTACTTGCATCTGCTATCCGAAATGTAAATTTATAAAATGGATATATGATACTTCAAAAAGGCTAAATTCTCACTAAATCCTCGTGCTATATCTGCACGGGGATGAAAATTTGGTGGTGATCGTCAAGCTTGTGGTACAACGATTCGCTGTCGGTTGCAAAGAGTGAAAAAAACTTCCTTTTGGTGAGTTTTTTGGTAAAAGGGAGAATCTGTATAAAATTATCTTTTTGTTTGAGGGTGCGTATCGGATTTTGGTTGTCGTTAATCACCTTGATCGATTTGGAAAAAATCGTAGAGAGGTTGTTGTAGTGCTCTATCACCTGCTCTTTTTCCTCCTGCATCTCGCTGAGATAATTATAAAGTTCGATATTAAAGCCCATTTGCTCGGCAATGTCGAAAATATTTGTCGAAATCTTCTCCAAATCCCTATTTTCCGCCAAAATGATCGCGGCATCCTGCACCGAAGAGAAAGACCGGTTCGATATTTTCAAAATAGGTACGTGCGCATCGTAGAGGGTATTTTTTGTCTTTGAATGGTTAAACGTCTCTTTGGAGATGATAACCAGCCCCACATGGTAGAGTTTTATGTCGTTGTGAAACGACAAATCGGGGTCTACCCTATTGTACTCGATCGAGACGATAACGTTGTCGCTTCTATACTCTTTGATAAAAGAGACTATCTCGACGTCGCTTGGATTGACGATCTTGATAATAAGATCGTGTTTAAACTTTTTATGCACGAAAACGGCGCGGCGCACAAACTCTCTAATATCATCGCGCTTCATAATATTCATATCGATATAAACGTAAAGATTCGATCCAAACGGCTCGGGAAACTGCCCAAGCTCTCTTTTAATCGCACGGTATACCGATTTTAAAACCGCAGGTTCCCCCACAAGGAGCAACAAATCATTTGGCTGGATCATCCTGCGACGCGATGGCATGATGAGTTTCCTGTTGCGATAAATCGCGACGATACGCCAGTTTTTCTGCTCGATCACACCCAAATGGCGGTAAACGAAGGAGCTTCCAAAGGGAACGAGAACCTCCATAATCTCCCCTTCGCCAAGCCCCACGTTTTGTGCAATGACGGGAACATTTGGAAGATAATCGATAAGCATCGACGCCAAAATCTCGTGTGCGTTGATAAACACGACGTTGGGGTCTTGATTTTTCATATTCCATTGATTAAGAACGATAATGCGCAGCTGCTTGGAAACCACGCGGATATTTTTGATCGTGTTTTGTACATCCGCGGCGCTGTCCATCGTGATAAACACCTGCGAAAAATCCATTTTTAAAAGATTGGAAAGTTTATAAAGGCTCGTCGGATCAAATTCAAAAAATTTAAATCTGGCGGGATTGGCATCTTCATACTCTTTTGCCCGCATCTCTACCACGTAGTAGATGTTTTCGCTTGTATAGGTTTCGATTACGCGTCGGATAAAATGTTCCCCTGCGTCACCGTCGCTAATTATCAAGATTTTTTTCATAGCACCGCTCTTTTTAGGGTAGTTTTGGCGGGAATTATACCATCTTTGGCAGGTCGTTAACTTAGACTTACTATAATTGCGGCGAAATTAAAAGAAGGATAGACATGAAATTTCTCTTAGCACTTCTGGTTAGTTTGTCGTTTTTACAGGCAAATTCTTACGAGGGCGACGTTAGCGCCGAGGAAGCGTACCAAATGCAAAAAAACGGTGAAGCGATCATCGTAGACGTTCGAACAACGTTGGAATTTATCTACACGGGTCACGGCGAAGGGTTTATCAACATCCCCGCATATTATTGGACTTACGATGAAAAACCGATCGAAACCCGCGTAAAAAGCGCCGATTACGAAGTAAAGAACTCTAAGGTCAAAGACCACGTCTCTGCCATGAAGCTCTACAATGCAAAAGAGGTCGTAAACAAAAACTTCGTCAAAGAGGTTATGGAAGCGATGAAGATGCAAAACGTAGACAAAGTTATTTTAGTATGCCGAAGCGGACCGCGCTCAAGCGCCGCAGCAAACGTCCTAGCTCAAGAGGGTATCACTGCCTATAACCTCGAAGACGGTTTTACTTTCGGATGGAAAGAAGCCGGCATGCCTTGGGGCGGTCAGTAAGACTCCATGCCAAAGGGTGAGCTTTTTCACCCTTTTGATGTCGTCATTTTTTGACGACATTCTCCTCTAAAATCCACAGCTCTTCTTTGGAAGGTTTCCATTTTTTATCGATAAAATACCCCGTAATTTTGATCCAGTTTTTATATTTCTTATTCGATGTGAACGACGTCCCCTCCTCCCACTTCTCTAACACTTTGCCCTTTGGAGCATCGTAGATTTCACTCTCTTTTGCGAGCTTAAATGCGGAGGGTTCCGTTATCTGCACGACCACTTTTTCAGGGACGCTCAGGTCGTCGGCGGGAGTTTTTAGCGTTTTTTCATTTGGAGTTTGGAGCTCCTCTTGCAGCACCGTCGTAGTATCAACAGGAAGCGGTTGTACATTATGACTTTTTGCGGGCGTAGTATCTTTGTATTGCTCTTTAAGAACAAGTTTAGGGAAAGGGTTTGTTTCCTCTTGGCAGTTTGCAGGCAAGAGAGAAACCGTTTTCTCCTCTTTTTTAGAGGTTTTTGCTTTGTTTTTTATTTGATTTTCCAAATAAATAATATATTTTTCTTTCTCCATCAAAAGAGCCAAATAATCTTCTTCGGTTTTTTTATCGGCTGCATCTTTTATTTTTAAAGCTTTTTCTTTTTCTTTATTTGATTTTTCAAGTTCTTCCAATTTTATTCTATGTTGTTTTTCTATTTCGAACAATCCGTTCGCTTTTTCAAGCTCCTCTTGCAAAAGGGCGTTTTTTTGGCGCGTATCCTCTAGCAAACGTTTAAGAGTATCTATCTCCTCTTGTTCTGCTTCGCATCGAAGAGGCTTTGCCTCTTCAAGGACAAGATCGCTTTTGAGCACATGAGGCGTTTTTGCATCCAACTGCCGACGGCACTCGTCGTACTCACTACGTAATTTCGTTATATCGTTGACGATCGATTCGATCCTTTGTATCTCATCGCCAAGCAGCAAAGAACAAAGCACGGCACTTAGAAGATAGATTCTCATGAGACGCCCTTTCTTAGAAGTTTGACGCCCATCTCTGCATGGTGGGTATAAGGAAACTGGTCAAACAGCGCGATCTCGGCGATCTCATGCGTTTGGCAAAGTATCTCCAAATCTCTTTGAAGGGTTTGGGGGTTGCACGATATATAGATAATTTGTTTATATCGTGCGGCAAACTTGCACGAATCGTTGTCCATGCCGCTTCGAGGCGGATCGACGAAAATAGTCTCTATCTCGTAATCTTCTATTTCGATCCCTTTCATACGGTTAAACTCGCGCACCTTATCGAGTGCTTGTACGAACTCTTCGACGCTCATACGCACAAATGCTATATTTGCGACGCCGTTGAGTTCCATATTCTCTTTTGCGGCGTTGATAGAGGATTTGGAAATCTCTGTAGCAAGCACTTTACGAAACTTCTTGGCAAAAGGGATCGTAAAGTTTCCGGCACCGCAATAAAGTTCCAAAAGATCCTTCGAGGTATCTTCCAAGCCTCGCAAACTCCATTCGATCATCTTTTCATTGACGCTTGCATTGGGTTGGGTGAAACTGTTTTCTATATATTTAAAACGGTAGCTCTCCCCTGCGATACTCAGATGTTCGATAACAAAATCACTGCCGATTACGATCTTTTGACCGCGGCTTCTGCCGATGATAGATATACCCAAATCTTCGGCTATCTTGGAAGCTTTGGCATGCCATATGTCATCAAGCCTTCTATGATAAAGCAGCGATACCGCCACCTCACCCTTTGTAGAACTTAAAAAATCGGCACCGAAGAGTTTAAAGTCTATCCCCTCCTCTTTGACGGCACGCAGCAGTTTGGGCATAAGCGCAGCTATTGCAAGGCTTACCTGAGGGCACTCGCGAACAAATACCACCTTTCCCTTCTCCAAAGAGTTCATCGCATATTCGATAGCACCGTCCGCTTCATGCCATATCTTGAATTCGCTTCTTGATCTGTAATGGCTTGTTTTGGAGGGAAATACCTCGATCTTCTTTTGCGTAAAAGGGCTAAAGCGTTCTTGATTGAGTACGACCTTAGCATGGAGCTGCACCTCATACCCCCCTTCATAAACTCTGCACGCACCGCATTCACCGAAATATTTACAATCCAAACTTTCTTCCTTTACTCTTTTGTTTTATTTAATGGAGGCTATCAGATTGCCTATAAGCAGATTCCACCCGTCAATCAATACAAAAATAAGTATCTTAAAAGGGAGGGAGATCATAACGGGGGGAAGCATCATCATACCCATCGACATCAAAATGGAAGCAACCACCATATCGATAACCAAAAACGGCAAAAAGATCAAAAAACCTATCTCAAAAGCGGTTTTAAGCTCGCTTATTACAAATGCGGGGATAATCACCGACAACGGAACATCCGCAACCGTTTGGGGGTTTTGCATATTTCTTATTCTAAAAAAAAGAGCCAGATCCTTCTCGCGGGTATTGCGGATCATAAAATTTTTAAACGGCAAAGTCGCTTTTTCAAACGCCTCTTCATACCCGATCTGCTCCTCTATGTAGGGCTTGATCCCGTCTTTATACGCCTGCGTGCCGATGGGTTCCATAACAAAAAAAGTGAGTATCATCGCCAACATTACAAGCAGCTGCGTCGGCGGTACTTGCTGGGTTCCCAAAGCTTGACGCAAAAAACCGAATACGATCACAAAGCGCGTAAAGGTTGTCATCACAAGCACCAAACTAGGTGCGAGCACCAAAAGAGTGAGGATAACAAGAACGTTTAGCGAACTCACCAACTGCTGCGGGGTATCGGGCGCGGAGAGTTCAAAGTTCATCGTAGGGATCACGGGGGTCTCGGCACCCAGAAGCGTTGCTAAAAAGGGTAAAACAAAAAGAAAACGGATCATTCTTGCGTTTGTGCTTTATCTAAGATCGTCTGTTTGGCAACGCCCTCTTGATCAGACTTTTTCCCATAAAAATGGAGTTCCACCCTTCGGTTTTTCTCGCGTCCCGAAGCGGTCGCATTGGTTGCTAGGGGGCGGTACTCCGAAAACCCTGCGGCACTAATGCGCTCCGGTTTGACGCCGTTGAGCAAAAGCTCCTGCAATACCGAAATCGCACGTGCCGAAGAGAGTTCCCAGTTGTTTTTATAGGGGCTAGTGCTCGAGGGGGCAACGTTGTCGGTGTGCCCTTGTACGCTTACCTCCATAGTGTTTGGCAGCTCCTCTATAATCAAAGCGATCCGTTTTAAAAACAGCAGTGCATCGTCATTGTCGATCACCGCACTTCCGGGCTGAAACAAAAGCGAAGCGGGAAGCTGGATCACGAATCCCTCCTGCGCCTCCTCCATAGAGATGGCAGGTCCATGCCCTTTTTTCGCGCAATTCGTTTGCATCGATAATCGCCTGCGTTACCTGATTGACCGTTTCGGTGGTTTCATCCTGCGCTTCGATAGGGGTCGATTCTTGAATACGTTTACGCGAAATCTCCGTTTTCGTCCCCCCCTCCAAAACGCTCATCGCACCCGAAAGGGAACCGATCGCTTCGGAAACTTTTTTCGCATCCATACTCGACATAGAGAGGAGCAAAACGAAGAAACACAAAAGAAGCGACATCAAATCCCCGAAGGCGGCAAGCCACGCAGGCAGACATTCAGGACAATCAGGACATTTTTTCTTAGCCATTAGTCAAACTGACTCACGCGTTCGTTCGGTGCCAAATAGCTCAAAAGCTTCGCTTCAAGCACCCTCGGGGCATCTCCCGACTGGATCGACATAATCCCCGAGAGGATCATCTCTTTGACCAAAGTTTCATCGTCATTTCTGATACTCAAAATATTAAAAATAGGTGTTCCGAGAATATTTCCTATCATTGCTCCGTACATCGTCGTAAGCAACGCGACCGCCATCGAAGGACCGATCGCCGAGGGGTCTGCCATGTTTAAAAGCATCGCAACAAGACCGATAAGGGTTCCGATCATCCCCATCGCCCCTGCGATACCCGACCAAGTATTAAATATCGCGGCATACCCTTTATGGCGGGTACTTGTTTGCTCCATTTCGATCTCAAGAAGCTGGCGGATCGTGTCAGGTTCGTTACCGTCAATCGCCATGGAAAGTCCTTTGCGAAGAAACTGGTTCTCTTCGGTGTTAACCTCCCCCTCTAACGCCAAAATACCGTCTTTTCTGGCTTTTGTAGCAAAAGCGACAAGCTTTTTGATCAGCTCCGCTTTATCCTCTTCGGGCGGCTTGATCGCGATCATAAAAACTTTCATAAACTTTTTCATTTGAGCAGGCTTGAAAGCGATCATCAGAGCCCCCATACTCCCGCCCACAACAATAAGAACAGAAGGGATGTCGATATAAGCACCGACACCGACCCCCATAGCCATTGCACCGAGTAAAAGTGCAAAAACCAAAACTAATCCAATGACCGTTCCTAAATCCATCCAAAAACCTTAAAAAAAATTATTGGCTTATAATACCACAAAATAAATTAGCCCCACCATTAAAAAAACGGTTTTTCCTTAAAACTTTCAGGGAAATTCGCTCAGAATCGGGCGGTTTAAGAATTGCTTTAAAAGATGGTAAAATGGCGACTTTAAATTTTTACTAGAAAAGATGAGTTTTTCCTATGAATAAAGACACAATAAGCATCGTTATCCTCGCGGCAGGCAAAGGGAGCCGCATGAAATCGGACAAAGCAAAAGTGCTCCATGCCATAAGCGGCAAGGAGATGCTCTACCATATAATCAAAACATCTTTAGCTCTTTCAAACGACGTCAGCGTCGTCGTTGCCCACCAAAAAGAGGCGGTGATAGAGGCGATGCAAAAATACTTTACGAACGTTACGTTTATCGTCCAAGATTTAGAAAATTTTCCCGGAACGGGCGGAGCGATGAAAAACGTCATGCCAAAGAACGACAAGGTGCTTGTTCTAAACGGAGATATGCCCCTTATCACCCCCAAAGCGTTAGAGGGTTTCTTCGCGCTTGAGAGCGACATAGTGATGTCGATTTTCGATCTTGCAAATCCCGACGGCTACGGGCGTGTTATCCTCGATGAAAATCAAGTGGTCAAAATCGTCGAACAAAAAGATGCAACCAAAGAAGAGCTTGCTACCACGACGGTCAACGCGGGTGTGTACGCATTTAAAAAATCGGTTTTAGAAAAATATATCCCCCTCCTCTCCAACGACAATGCCCAAAAAGAATACTACCTCACCGACCTTATCGCGATGGCGCGTGCGGACAACCTGCATGTAAGCGCACTTTTGGTCGATGAGGAGCATTTTAAAGGGGTGAACTCCAAATACGACTTGGCATGTGCCGAAGAGATTATGCAAGAGCGAATCAAAAAAACGTGGATGGAAGCGGGGGTAATTATGCAGCTGCCCCAAACGATCTACATCGAGGAGGGTGTTAGTTTCGAGGGGGAGTGTGTCGTGGAAAACAACTGCCGCATCACGGGGGAGAGCCGCATCAAAAACTCATTCATTAAAGCTTCAAGCGTTATAGAAGAGAGTACGGTAATCGACTCAGACGTAGGGCCGCTAGCACATCTGCGCCCCGCCTCGCACATCAAAAACACCCACATCGGCAACTTCGTCGAAGTGAAAAAAAGTACCCTCAAAGGGGTAAAAGCGGGGCATCTAAGCTACCTCGGCGATGCCGTGATTGATGAGGGAACCAACATCGGTGCGGGAACCATCACCTGCAACTACGACGGCGTCAAAAAGTACCAAACGATCATCGGCAAAAACGTTTTTGTAGGCAGCGATACCCAGCTTGTTGCCCCCGTTACGGTCGAAGACGATGTGATGATCGCCGCGGGAACGACAGTAACGAGCGGCACTCTCTCAAAAGGATCGTTGGCGATCAGCCGCACAAAACTGCGAGAGATCAAAGATTTTTATTATAAGTTTTTCGGCAAAAAGTAGCCGTTTTTTTACGGGCTAAAGCCCGTGTTACGGGGAAGAGGCGGCATGTGGCTTGGTAACACGGATTTTTAGTCCATACTACGATCTCCATGCCATGGCATGTGCCCTTTTTACGACGCAAAAGAGCTTGTAAACCCCTCTTTTTCTATCACGATCTTCTTTTGTTTCTCTTTTTTCATCGGGTCTTTTTCTACAAAGATTTTCTTGCGCGTTTTCGGATCCATCTCGGTGTAGTACATCACCGCAGAATAGGTTCCGGGGGTCGGGGTGAAAACCTGTGCCTGTTCGGGGTTCATCTTCAGCTCATCGCGCGTAAAACGTTTGAGCTCGTGCATATCTTTTTCGGTGCATCCCGGATGAGCGGCGATAAGATAGTAGGTGAGAAACTGGTTTTTCCCCTCTTCGCGGTTGAGTTTGTCATAGAGCTTTTTAAACTCTATAAGTTCCCCTTTTCCCGGTTTTCCCATAAGCTCTAATACATGCTGCTGGGTGTGCTCGGGTGCTACCTTCATCTGCCCAGAGATATGGTGGCGCACCATCTCTTTGAGGTAATCGTAACCGTGTTTTTTATCGGCGTTGATAAGATCATAGCGCACCCCCGAAGCGACAAACGCGTGGCGCACACCCTCCACTTCGCGGATACGGCGCAAAAGGTTGATATTGCGGCTGTGATCCACCTTCATCGATTTGCACAGATGGTTTGCATCGACACAACGCTGATGATCGCAGGTACCGAGTTTGAGCTTTTTGTTGCACTCATACCCGTACATATTTGCCGTAGGTCCCCCCACGTCGCTTATCACCCCTTTATAGTCGCCGTAGCGGTTAAAATCTTTTGCTTCTTCTAAAATATTCTCTTCGGAGCGGGTGCGGATGGTGCGCCCCTGATGCACCCCGATAGCACAAAAATTACACTCCCCCCAACAGCCGTGATGGGTCATGATGGAGAATTTTATCGTCTCCAAGCAGCGCACCTTCCCCTCTTTGGCATGGTAGGGGTGGAGCTCTCTGGTATAGGGAAGTTTTGCGTTAGCATCCATCTCCGCTTCGCTGAGATAATCGCACGGCGGGTTTTGAATAAGGTAGCGAGTATCCACCTTTTGGCACAGCCCTTTGGCGCTGATGGGGTCGTTGTTGTCGTAGAATCTGTCAAAGAGGTCGATGTAGCTCTCTTTTTGGCTTAAACATTCATCGTGCGATGGAAGCTGCAAATACTCCTCTTTGGGCTCTTTTGCGATATAGCAAATACCCCTGATACCGCGCCAATCTTCCCCGCGTGCTATGGCATGTGTGAGCTCTTCGAGGGCGATCTCCCCCATTCCGTAAACCAAAATATCCGCTTTTGCATCGAACAAAATAGGCTTTTTAAGCTTGTTGCTCCAATAATCATAATGGCTCACCCGTCGCAAACTCGCCTCTATTCCGCCAAGCACGATAGGCACCGTATCTTTAAAATAGCGGCGGATAAGGTTCGTATACACGAGCGTTGCACGGTCGGGGCGTTTGGTGTTTTTCCCTCCGGGGGTGTAATCGTCGGAGTTGCGAAATTTTTTCGTAGCGGTGTAGTTGCTCACCATGCTATCAACACTCCCGCCGCTCACGCCCCAGTAAAGCCGCGGTTCCCCTAGCCGCGCCACGTCTGCGTCGCTCTCTATATCGGGCTGTCCTATAACGCCTACTTTATACCCCATCCTCTCAAGCATCCGCCCCACGACGGCAACACCGATAAAAGGGGAATCTATATAAGCATCGCCGCTGAGCAAGATCACGTCGCACTGCGTCCATCCGCGACGCTCCATCTCCTCTTTGGTGGTGACGAGAAAATCTTTTTCGCTGAAACTGTTTTTTTGAGACTGCTGTTTAGTTTTCACTCTTTTACTCAAATTTTAACCCTTATGGCATGTATAAAATAAAAAATTGCACTTTTTTCTATGTATAATGATACTTTATCATTCCACAAGAAGAGATTAGCTATGGATTACCCTTACGATAATTTAGAAAACTTTACGATGAAAGAGCTCTTTGAGCGAAGCGTTGCGCTTTACGGCGATAATAATGCGCTTGGTTTCATCTCTCAAACGCCCCTCACCTACGCACAGATGGCACAACAGGTCTCAAAAATGAGCCTGCTTTTGCAAGAACACGGCATCCGCAAAGGGGATAAGGTCGCTATCCTTAGCGAGAACATGCCAAACTGGGGAATCGCTTATTTGAGTATCTCTATCATCGGTGCGGTTGTCGTTCCTATTCTGCCCGATTTTCACCCCTCGGAGGTCAAACATATTCTCCGCCACAGCGAAGCCAAAGGGATTTTTATCTCCCTTAAATACCACGGCGTTCTCGAAGATTCCCACGCTCCCGAACTCGAATTTGCCCTTAACATAGAAAATCTTGAATTTTTAGAGGACTTTAGAGAATCGGGATACCTTGCCCAACTCAAACAAAAAGTCAAAGAGAAGATAAACAACCACCACGCCCATCACGACACAACGCCCCACGAAGAGGATATTTGTGCCATCATCTACACCTCGGGGACGACGGGGCACTCCAAGGGAGTGATGCTTAGTCATAAAAATATCGTCACCAATGCCATGAGCACCCACTCGGTCGTTAAAATCACTCCCGATGACGTCTTTTTCTCGGTGCTGCCTTTGGCACACACCTTTGAATGTACCGTCGGCTTCATCGTACCGCTGCTCCACGGCGCGTGCGTTTACTACAGCAACAAAGCCCCCACGCCAAGCGTCTTGCTTCGTGCATTTGAGAGCGTTAAACCGACGATGATGCTTAGCGTTCCCCTTATTATCGAAAAAATCTATAAAAACAAGGTGCTTAGCAAGATGAATGAATCGTTTTGGACGCGCAACCTTTACAAATTTCCCCTCTTTCGCAAACAGCTCAACAAAATTGCGGGGAAAAAACTGCTTGAGGTGTTCGGCGGGCGGCTCAAGTTTTACGGCATCGGCGGGGCGGCGCTTCCTGCATACGTGGAGGAGTTTTTGTACGAAGCCTCTTTCCCCTACGTAGTCGGCTACGGGCTCACCGAAACCGCGCCCCTTTTGGCGGGAACCCCGATGGATAAACCCACCAAAGTACGCTCGACGGGTCCTGCGATGTACGGCGTGGAGCTGAAAATAAAAAACCCCGATCCAGCAACAGGTTTGGGGGAGATTTGCGCCAAATCGCCGAGCATTATGAGGGGCTACTACAAAGACGATGCAAAAACCAAAGAGGTGTTCGATGAAGAGGGTTGGTTTTTAACGGGGGATCTTGGGAGCATTGATGAGGACGGGTATCTCTTTATAAGAGGAAGAAGCAAAAACGTCATCGTGGGTCCTAGCGGCGAAAATATCTACCCCGAACAGATCGAGTCGATCATTAACCGCCACGAACTCGTACTCGAGTCGCTCGTGCTTGAAGCAGACGGCAAACTCGTCGCGCGTATCCATCTTGATTACGAACTCATCGACAAGATGTTCGAATCGCACAAAAACTCCGACGCCCACGTCAAAGAGGAGATCACCAAAATTCTTGAGACGATGCGCACCGAGTTCAATACGCAGCTTGCCTCGTTTAACAAACTCGTAAAATGTGTCGAGCAGATCGAACCTTTCGTTAAAACCCCGACCAAAAAGATCAAACGCTATCTCTATACGAATTAACCCTTTTTCGTCTCTTAAAACATGCCAAACTCTTTGGCATGGAACAGATCCGCACTTAAAGAAATTTATGTTATAGTATCTCCTATTTCGCACAAAGGTCGTGTTGTGTTTACTATCAATCTCAATAAAAAAATCTTTTGGCTGGTTTCTTCTCTTATTCTCTTTTTCAATCTCCTTCTTTCCGTGTATATCTACAAAGAGAACGAAGCGCTTATCGAAAAAAAGGCTTTTGAGACAAGCGAAGCGCTCCAAAAATATTTTGTCTCGATGCGCTATGTGTACCACCACCAGTTTCTCTCCAGCGGGTTTGATATCAACGACACCACGGTAGGTTTTCTCCCCGCACATGCCTCAAGCCTCATCAGCGACGAATTTGCCAAAAATATCAAAGACGGCACCACCATCCGCAACGTTACCGACCGCCCCCGCAATCCCGTGAACAAAGCCGACGAGTTTGAAGTCTCTATGATGGAATATTTCAAAAAACATCCCGATGCCAAAAACCGTATCACTAAAATAGAACAAAACGGCAGAGAGTTTTTCCATTTTGCCGCCCCTTTAACCATAAATAAATACTGCCTTGTATGCCACGGTACGAAAGAGGAAGCACTCCCGAGCGTCGTCATGCGCTACGACACCGCTTATGATTACCATGTGGGGGATATCCGCGGGGTAACGAGCGTCAAGGTTCCCGTCGACATTATCACCAAGCGCACCATGCCGCTCTTTTACAAGATCGTTTTGCTTATCTGGGCAAATATTATCATCCTGCTCATCATCATCTACTATGCGATAAAAAAAATCACCGTAAAAGAGGTGGAACAAAAAAATCTTCTCAAACAAGAGGTGCGGGAAAAAACGGCAGATTTGGAGAAACAAAAGCTCCAACTTGAAGATGCAAATAAAAACCTCCAGCACCTTTTCTCTATTTTGCGCACAGTCGCCGATTGTAACCAGATACTTATCACCTCCAAAGATATCGAGGAGCTCATTGAAAAAACTGCTTTTTCGATGCACACCAACGCAAGTTTTAGCAGCGTTAAAATTTTGATCTACGAAGAGAATCAGCTTCGGGTTAAAAACTCCACGGGGTTAGATCAAGACCTTCGCGTTATGCCGGTAGAGGAGGAGGTTTTTTACAGCAACCATTTTATATTTCTCGACAAAAACTCCCCTAAACTTTCCGATATATGCAAAGAGAAGGTGGCTAAATACGGTATCAGCGAAATCTACTGCCTCCCGCTGCGCAAAAACCACCATGCACAAAAAGCACTCGGGGTACTCACCATCTGCACCACCGAGCCCAACGGTTTAAGCCAAGAGGAAAAAGAGATGATGCACGAACTCGCAGGCGACATCGGCTTTGCCATCAACTCGTTTTACCAATCAAGCGCCATCCAGCAGCTCTCGTTTTACGATACGCTCACGGGTCTGCCCAATAAAAAGTTTTTTAAACAAACCCTCTCGCAAGCGCTTTTAAACAGCAACTACTCTCTCAAACACGGCGCCGTATTCTTTATGGATTTCGACAATTTTAAAAGCGTCAACGACATCAAAGGGCAAGAGGCGGGAGACGTGATTTTAAAAACCATCTCTCAAAGGCTCCAACTCTCCCTCAATAAAGCCTCCGTTATAGCACGTTATGAGAGCGACAAGTTTTTAATACTTATAGAGAATATCTCCAAAAAAGAGGATGAAACCGCTATCATCGCGCAAATCTATGCCGAACAGATTTTGAGTATCACCAAAGAGCCTTTTAGCGTCGAAGAGCAAACCTTCTACCTCACGTGCAGCATAGGCGTCATGCTCTTTTGCGGCACCGACACCACCACCGACGTGATCCTCAATCAAGCCGAATATGCCCTCAGAACCGCTAAAGAGGACGGAAAAAATATCGTGCGTTTTTACGATAAAACGCTCCAAGAGATCACCAAATCACGCTCGCAAATGGTGCAAAATCTCCAAGAGGCTATTTTGGCAAACCAGTTTTTCGTACTCTACCAAAAACAAGTGGACGCACAGGCACAAACGGTAGGGGTCGAAGCGCTTCTGCGCTGGAAGCACCCTACTTTGGGTTCGGTTTCCCCTGCGGAGTTCATCCCTTTAGCCGAAGAGTACGGCATCATCAAAGAGCTCGGCGGTTTTGTGCTTGAAGAGGCGACGAATCTTCTCTTGGCATGGAGAGAAGATACCCAAAAAAGCAACTGGCGCATCTCGGTCAATATCAGCCCGCTTCAGTTTAAAGACCTCAATTTCGTCGCCAACCTCAAAGAGCTGCTCCTTAAAAAAGGAGTTGATCCCAAAAAGCTCCGCCTAGAGCTTACCGAAGGGGTGCTTATCAATAACCAAGAGGTAGCCAAAGATAAAATCTACGAGCTCAATGCGCTTGGGCTTTCGATCTCGATCGATGATTTCGGTACGGGCTACTCAAGCCTTTCGTACCTTAAACATCTGCGCATCGACGAGCTCAAAATCGACCAATCGTTTGTCAACGAACTCAGCCGCAACAATGCCGATAAGACGATCGTTAAAACGATCATTATGATGGGGGAGGAGTTCGGGTTTGAAATCATTGCCGAGGGTGTCGAGACGCAAGAACAGTTTGAGGAGCTTAAAACTTTAGGATGCGGTTATTTTCAGGGGTATCTTTTTGCCAAACCGACGGAGATCGAGAACCTCTAACCCAGATACGGATTAAAGTGCGTGTTACGAAAAACGTGCCCGTAACACAGGCTTTAGCCTGTACAAAAAAATCAAAAACAGATTCAAGTGCGTGTAACGAAAAAACTCTAAAAAAAAGGCACATGCCAAGAAGTGCTTGGCATGTAAAAAAGAAAATTAAAACTGCGGCTGTAAGAAAGGGATAACTTGTTTTTTACGGCTTAATACACCCTCAAGCCACACTTGGTTGTTCTCTATCTTCGTTTTAAATGCCGCTTCCACTTTCGTGATATCATCACTCAATACTAAAAGTTTTGAACCCTCTTTCATGATGTCGGTCAAAAGGATAAGGATCGAGTGCAGCCCCTCCTCCTCTTTCATCAGTTTCATATCGGCAAAAAGTTCGTCGATGCGGTTGTCCAACACCGAGATATCGACCATCTCCATCTGCCCTACTCCCACTTTGGTTCCGTTCATATCGAACGCTTTATAATCGCGTGTATTGAGGTTGCGCGCCGATGCACCATCCACTGCAGATTTTGCGATGAACATATCCATAGCGAGTTTTTTGTAATCCTCTACGCCGCAGATTGCCGCAAGCTCTTTGACCGCTTTCGTGTCCACTTTGGTACAGGTCGGAGATTTAAAAATGACCGTGTCGGAGAGGATCGCAAGCATCATCATCCCCGCGATATCTTTAGGGATAGCAACGCCCGCGGCATCGTACATCTCTTTGATAACGGTGTTGGAGCACCCGATCGGACGGATCCAGCACTCTAACGGCGTATCGGTTGTCAAGTCACCCAGTTTATGGTGATCTACGATCCCTAAAATCGTTGCTTCTTTGATATCTTTGGGCGCTTGTGCAAGGTCAGAAAAATCGACAAGATAAACATTTTCCCCTGCATAAGAGGTTTTTAGCTCGGGTGCCTTGCCGCCGAATTTATTTAAGATAAACTCCGTCTCGGGTGAAATCTCCCCTTGACGCGTAGGGATACACTCTTCTCCCTGTTGATTTTTTAAATACGCTAACGAAATAGCTCCGACAATGGAATCGGAATCCGGGTTTGTGTGTCCAAAAACATATGTTGCCATGAGAATACCTTTGTAATTTTTTTGCAATTATACAACGTTTAGTTTAGATGAAAATTTAGGATCTCCCCTTATTTTTCCCCAAACCTCTCCCGAAACGCTTTGGCTCCGTCTTTGCTCGATTCTATGATGTCGGAGTTGCTCTTAAAACTAAAGCGGAGCTTGCTTTGTTCGATCGTCTCGATCTCTTTGATCTCGTTGACGTTGATAAGATAGGAGCGATGGATTCTAAAAAATCCAAAAGGCTCCAAACGCTTTTCAAGCTCAGAAATTTTTTTGGCATAGTAGGAAAACCCTTTGGCACTGCGCAGCATCACCTCGGAGAGATCGGCTTTGACATACGCGATCTCTTCGGGGCGCAGCAGCAGGTGCGCATCGCCGTATTTACTGAGAATGCGGTACTCTTTTGAGGCGTTTTGTTTGGCTTTAAGAACCCTATCGAGGGTTTGCTTGAGCTGCTCGGCGCTAAAAGGTTTGACCAAATACCCCACCGCCCCGATATCAAACGCCCTCAAGGCATGTTCCTCATAAGCGGTCTGAAAAATGATCGCAATATCCTCGTTTAGGTATTTGAGTTCATACCCTAGCTCCAAGCCGCTTTTCTTTGGCATGTTGATATCCAAAAACACCACGTCGAAATTTTCTTTTTGCACCGCCCCAAGCGCTTCATCCGCACTGCTTGCCTCTTGTACATCTTCATGCCCAAGCGCACCGAGCATCCGCACAAGCCGCGCGCGTGCTAGAGCCTCATCATCTACTACCAATATTTTCACGACATCCTCCTAAAGTGATACGAAACGTGGGCATCTGCGTTGCAGTTATCTCCAACTTGCCGCCGCAAAGCAGCTCAAGCCTTTGTTTGAGATTGCTCAGACCTATACCAAAAAATACGCTGCGCAGAGCCTCCCCGTCGTTTTTTACATCAATTGCTTTTGCCTCCTCATCGAGCGTTACCTCGATAAGCAGCTCTTTTTTCTCCCCGCTCCATCCGTGTTTGAGCGCATTTTCCACAAGCAATTGGATCGAAAATTTCGGTACATGCCATAGGGGGATTTTTTTTGGAAATACGAAATTGATCTTCCCCGAAAAACGTATATTTTCGAGTGCTACGTAGTCTTGGACGTTTTGAAGCTCCCGCTCTAGGGGAATGAGGGCTTTTTCGTCCATCGTATTGCGCAAAAATGCCGAAAGGCGCAAAATGGCATGTTCCGCCTTGTCGGGGTCTTGGTGCACAAGCTCTGCAAGAGAATTGAGCGCGTTAAACAAAAAATGGGGATTAAGCTGCGTTTCAAGCGAACGAAGACGGCTTTGCAGATAGGCATTTTCGCTCAGCTCTTTTTCGTTGCGCATTACCACGAAGCGATAGAGCAAAACACCCACGATGTAGGTTAAAAGCCCGATAAAGCTCACGCTCACCCAAAGATGCTCCCCAAAGAGTCCAAGCAGCTCCAGAGAAAAAAAATGCGCAAGAGATGTGCCGCCGATCCCCCCTAAAAATCCCGCCGCAAACGAAAAAAATGCCGAAAGGGGCGCCCAGTAGATATTTTTGATATTGGGGAGGATTTTTGTGTTCATATAGGTGATAAACACCAACGAAAACAGGGTGATACAAAACCCCAAAAGGATCCCGAAAAATGCCCCGTCAACCCACGGCGCCCCTTGAAGCATGTACCCAAATACCGACAAGAACATCCCAAATACCACCCCGATAATAAGGATGTAGAACCAGTCCTTGGGTTTAATATCCAAAGCGATATTACGCATCAAGCAGCCTTATAAGATTTTTCACTCCCATCATCACCCCCGGCCACCCTTGCGCGGGGTACACCGAATCGCCTACCTGATAAAGTCCCTTTATCTCGGTGTCGTTGCCCGGTAAAAGGGGCAGAAAATTTTTCATGCTCATAGCATTGCCTCCGAGTTGTTCCCGTTGAATATAACGCAAAAAGGTTTTTGGGGTCGCGCCAAAACATGCCGCGACCTCCTCCTCTTTGATCTCTAAAGAGGAGAGTATCGTTTCTTTTAGTATATCTTGGAGTTCTTGTTTTTTCCTTGCATATTCAAGCGGATCGTTCCAAAAATCGGCATCGGTGTGGATCGAAGCGGTGATGGAGTAATACCCCGCTTCGCACATCTGCGTATCGTTTTGATCGCTGAAGGAAACAAAAAGCGCTTTGGAGATGGCATGGGGAAATACCCTCTCTTGGATAATCTGATAATGGTGCGCAAACGTTTTTTGGCTTTTTATTTTCATATAAAGCATAAAAGAGCTTTGGCGGTTGTCGCGTTTTTGGTATTTTTTGTAGTAGTTCTTGGTAGCAGAGGCATCAAAAAGTTTTGCGGCATCGTACACGGTTGCATTAAGTATCACACGGCGGGCACGCACGGAGCTAAATTTTCCGTGCAGTTCAAAATACTCTTGCCCCTGTGTGATCGAGGTTATCTCGCTTTTGCGCATCACGTCGGGGATATTGGCAACAAGCCCATCAAAAATTTTTCCCATGCCCCCGAGCGCATAAAAATTCTCTCTAAAAGTGTACCCAAGCGAAATCGCAGCGGTAAAAAAGTTGATCTCTTTAAGGGGCGCTTGCGCAACGATGAGCACCTGAGATTCTAAAAAATCTCTATACTCTTGGCTAACGCCGCCGTAAAACTTCTCGATAAACGATGCCCCGTCTTGCAAAAGGTAGCGGCGAAACTTTGCAAACAAAGGGAAAAAACTCACCATGGAGCGGATTTTTTTCAAAAAGGTCGCACTCTCGTAGTAATGCCCTCTAAACTCGTAAAACGCGTTGTTTATCTCATACACGAGACTCCAAAAAGAGCGGTTCTTGGCATGTGGATAGTTTTGTTCGAGCACCTCTAAAAACTTCTCGAAATCCTTGTAGCGGGGGGTAGTTTTTTCCCCTTGTATCACTACGATGGCAGGATCGATCGGCACGATATCGGGTACAAACCCCACCGCGTCGAAAATCTCTTTGAGAGGCAGATTCTCTTGGTACCCCGCCAAGGTGGTCGCCGCAGTATTGTAAAGCTGCCCTTTGCGGTAAAAACTTGAACTGCAACCGCCCAGATAGGGCTCTTTTTCAAATAAAACAACCTTATTCCCCTTGGCATGGAGATACGCCGCTATAGAACTGCCCCCGATACCGGAACCCACCACCGCATAATCAAACATGCCAACCCTTTTTTTAGCCGTAGTGTACGCCAAAGAGCGGTTATTTCGTAGGATATTTTTGTCGTTTTATCCGAGGAGGTGCTCCAATGAGCTTTTTATGTCGGGGTATTTAAAACTAAACCCTTTCTCCAAAATAGCCTTTGGGTAAACCTCTTTCGAACCCGTCAAAACGGTTGCGCCCTCTCCAAAAAGAAGTTTGAGCACAAAAACGGGAAGCGGGAAAAGAGTGGGTCTATGCAACACTTTCCCCAGCGTTTTTGTAAATTCGTAATTGCTCACGGGCTTTGGTGCGACGGCGTTGTAGGTGCCCGTGAGTTTTTTTTCGATGATAAACTTGTAGATCCGCATCAAATCTTCGATATCGATCCAGCTCGTCATCATTTTTCCGTCTCCTATAATACCGCCGAGTCCGAGTTTGAAAGGGGGGAGCATCTGCGAGAGTGCCCCGCCGTTTTTGCCGAGAATCACCCCAAAACGCACAATAGCGGTAGGTTTGGTGCATTTAAGCGCTTCGGCTTCCCAAAGCTCTGTGACATGCGCCAAAAAGTCGCCGCCGTACCCCTCGTAACTCTCATCACATGCCACACCGTCAGGATAAGCCCCCACCGCGGAGGTGGAGATAAAGTGCTTCACGTCGCTTTTATTAAGAGCCTCCACGAGTGTTCTTGTAGTATCGACGCGGCTTCTAAGCAGCACCTTTTTATACGGTTCGCTCCACTTTTTTATAATCGGCGCACCTGCGAGGTTTATCACCACCTCCACCCCTTGGAGCTTTTGGAGTATCTCTTCGCTTGAGTCGTTACGGTGGATCTCCACCACGTCATCGTATTTTTCGCGCAAAGCAGACCCTACAAAGCCGCTTGCACCCGTTATGGCTATTTTCATACTACACCCCCTATGGTTATTAGGGCATTATAAAACAATTTGGTTTGATTTTCGTAGAAAGATTTTGTAAGTTTATGCGGAAGAAGAAAAAGACCCCATGCCAAAGAGCTTTGGCATGGGCTAGAGAAAAGTTATTTCACTTTCTCCATATACTCGCCCTCGACGGTGTTTACTTTGATCGTATCACCCTCTAAAACGTGGTAAGGCACCTGAACGACGGCACCCGTTTCAAGCGTTGCAGGTTTTTTGCTTCCGCTTGAAGTATCCCCTTTGAAGTTCGGCGGCGTTTCGGTAATAACAAGTTCCATAATCTCAGGAGCACTTACCGTAATAGCTTCTCCTCTGTAAAATACCATATCGACGTCGATACCGTCTTTGAACCATTTGGAAGCATCTTCGCATTGATCGTACGAAAGACCCAACTGCTCATACGTATCTTTGTCCATGAACTGATACATTTCGCCGTCATCATAAAGATACTGCATCGTTTTGTACGTGATTTCAGGAACCTCGAACTTATCACCTGCGTGAACCGTTTTCTCAACCACGCGCCCGTTTATGAAGCTTTTTACTTTCATACGTACAAAAGCCGCACCTTTTCCAGGTTTTACGTGTTGAAACTCTACAACTCTATAAGGTACTTCGCCGATGATTAAGCGTACACCTTTTTTAATATCACCCATGCCGATAGTCGCCATAAATAAACCTTTTGTGAGAAAATTTTTCGCGATTTTAGCGTAAATGTGCTTAAGTTTGTGTTTAGCGGGTTATGAATCTTTTTTCAAAAGATAGAGTTCCTCACCCGCATGCCATACCTACTCCACGAGTTTAAACCCTCCCCCTAGAGCTTTATGAAGCGTTACTAAAGCTGTGAGTTTGGCTTCTAGGGTGTCGATGGCTTGCTGTTTGGTGCTGATGTAGGACTTTTGGGCATTGAGAAGCGTTTCAAAATCAACCGCACCGTACTTGTGCCTTGTATCCGTGAGTCCGAGCGAGAACAAAAGCTCCTCGACGAGGTTTTGGGTGTGGGTTGCCTGCTCTTTTGCCAAAGCAAGATTGCTTAGTGCCTCTTCCACCTCGCCAAACGCCTGCAAAAGCGTTTTTCTGTAGTTTTGCAAAGCCTCATTTGCTTTAGACTCTGCAATGAGCACATTGTTTTTAAGCTTGCCGTAATCAAAAAGATTGTAGCTTAATCCCAGCCCCGCGCTAAGCGTACTTGTTGGGTTGGAGAGGGAGAGAAGTTCGTTGCTTGCAACCCCTCCCGAAGCGCTCAGCGAAAAGCTCGGATAGCGCGCGGCATCGGCAGCTTGAATAAGCGCTTTATGGCTCTCCAACGCCGCTTTTTGCGCAGCGATATCGGGGCGCTTGAGTAAAAGCTCCGAGGGGATCCCCGCTCCCACTTCGGGGAAGGAGAGATCGTAAATGCTTTCGCTTGGCATGCCAAAGAATGAAGGGCTCTCCCCCACAAGCAGACTCAGGGCATATTTGGCGTTTTCGTAGCTGTTTTTAAGCGCGGCGATACTATTTTTTTGAGCAAGGATCGAGGCTCTTTGGGCGCTGAGTTCCACGTCGCTCACCGTGCCTAGTTTGCGTTTTTTCTCTAAAATCACCAAAACATCCTGCATGATCTTGAGATTCTCTTGGGCTAGTGAAAGTTTCTCTTTGGCGCTTAATATCCGCACATACGATTCCGCCACGCTTGCACTCAGACTCAAGCGCACCGCTTCGTAGTCGTACACGCTCATATCCGCCGCGGCTTTGGAAGCACGGATAGATGCGCCGATTTTCCCCCAGACGTCGAGTTCGTAGCTGATCCCTATCGAAGCGCTCGTATTTTCCGAGCTTACCGAAGAGGAGCCGCTTTTTTTACTTTCGCTCGCACTCGTATTTGCCTTGATATCGACCGAGGGAAAATACTCCGCGCCTGCGGATGCAAGGGAGATTTTTGCCTGTTCGATCCTCTCGTACGCCATGAGGATATCGGGACTGTTTTCAAGAGCTTTTTCCACCAACGCATTGAGCTCTTGTGAGCCGAAATCTCTCCACCACCCCTCACGGATCACCCTGCTTGAGGTGCTTGTCTGCACGTAGGAATGGGTCACGTTGTTATCGAATGCTACATCGGGTTCTATGGTCGTGCACCCCGCAAACAAAACAAACGCGCCTACAAAACTTATAACTATTCTCATTTCATTACTCCGAAGAAAGTGCTACGACGGGGTCGAGGTTTGCCGCTTTTTTTGCAGGCAGATACCCAAACAAAAGCCCCGTTAAAAATGCCGAACCAAACGCCAAAACAACCGGCATAAGCGAATAGTGCACGGGGGTTCCAAACGATGCGACGGCGTAACTCACCCCAAGCCCTACAAAAACGCCGATGACGCCTCCTATGGCAGAGACCACCAAAGACTCGATGAGAAACTGGATGAGGATATCGCTCTCCCGCGCACCTATCGCTACGCGCACCCCTATCTCTTTGGTACGTTCGGTCACGCTGACAAGCATAATGTTCATCACCCCGATACCCCCGACCAAAAGGGAGATCGCGGCGATGGAGCCTAAAAGGATCGTGAGCGTGCTTTGGGTCTCGGCGGCATCTTGGATAAGCGACGCCATGTTGATGATTCTAAAATCCTCCACGCCGTGGCGCTGCACCAAAAGCTTGCGGATCGCCTCTTCGCTTTGTTCCCGCTCCTCTAAATCTTCGAGTGCGACCGTGACGCTTCGCAGGGTTCTCTGCCCCAAAATATGCAGACTTCCCGTCGAGAAAGGAACCAAAATCACGTCGTCTTCATCCTCGCCGAATGCCGAAGCCCCTTTTTTTGCCATCACGCCGATGATTTGAAACATAATATTGTCGATAATGATAAACTTCCCGAGTCCATCGCCCCCTTTGCCAAAAAGCGCCTCCTCGACCGTTTGCCCGATCACGGCGACTTTGATGATATTCTCATCATCCTCTTGGGTAAAAAAGCTCCCTTTGGCAACCTCCCAATTGCGCACTCTTGGGTAATCGGCTCCCGTTGCGTTAAACGTCGTCGTCTGGTCGTTGTTGCCATAGCGTGCCGTCACCGACTTTCTTGTTTCGGGAACCGCGGCTAGGATATTCTCAAGCTCGTTTATAGGGGGCACGTCCTCGGGTACAAGGGTTGCGATATCGGAAAACCCCCGAGTATTGGGCATACCCGGGCGGATGATAAGCAGATTGGTACCCATGGCGCTAATGCGATCGAGTACGCTGTATTTTGCCCCGTCCCCTATGGCAAGCATCGCAATCACCGACGCCACCCCGATCACGATCCCAAGCAGGGTCAAGATAGTACGAAAAAGGTTCATCCGCAAAGAGTTAAACGCCGCAAAGGTCGCCTCGAACATCTCCGAGAGAAGCGAGGTTTGCGACTCTATCTGCTCGATCTTTTTTACCTCCACAGGCTTTTGCGGCGTCGGATCGTTCACGATCATTCCGTCTTTTATCTCGATCACGCGGTGGGCGTGATGGGCTACGTGTTTATCGTGGGTGATAAGGATGATGGTATGCCCTTTGGCGGAGAGCTCGTTTAAAAGCTCGATCACCTCCGCACCGCTTTTACTGTCAAGCGCACCCGTAGGCTCATCGGCGAGTAAAATCTGCCCGCCGTTCATAAGCGCGCGGGCGATGGAAACCCTCTGCTGCTGCCCTCCCGAGAGTTGCGAGGGGCGGTGTTGTAAACGGTGCGAAAGTCCCAGATGGGTTAAAAGTTCACGCGCTTTTTGGTTGCGCGTCTCTTTGGGCATCCCTGCATAAATCGCGGGAAGTGCCACATTTTCGGTCGCATCGTGCGCATGGATAAGATTGTAGCTTTGAAATACGAACCCAAACGCTTCGCGGCGCAGGCGTGCGAGATCGTCTTTTGAAAAATTCGAGACATCCTCGCCTGCAAAAAGATAGCTTCCGCCGCTTGGTTTGTCCAAACACCCTATGATATTCATGAGCGTCGATTTTCCCGATCCCGAACTCCCCACGATCGCGACAAACTCCCCCGCATAGATATCCAAATCTATCCCTTGAAGCACCCTAGAGGTTACGTCGCCGTTGGTGAACTCCCGCGTTATGGCATGGAGGGAGATGATAGGTTTTTCTAAAAGGTTAAACTCTTTTGCAACCACTACATCATCCTAGGACGCATCGTGTTTTTCTTCTCACCCGTGCCGTTTTTCGCGCTTGTTTTTTTATTGACGATCACTTTTTGCCCCTCTTTAAGCCCAGAGAGCACCTGAATCATCACGCGGTTGGAGACGCCGAGTTCCACTTCGAGGGTTTGCACCTCGTCGTTTGCCCCAATTACCCTTACACTGCCCCGTTTTTTCTCCCCTTTTTTAGAGGGGGAGGGGCTCACACAGTTAAGCGGTATCAAAAGAGCATCTTTGGCGCTCTCTTGCACAAAAAACACCTGCGCGGTCATCGAGGTCATAAGCTCTTGCTTGGTGTTGTCGATATCAAAAAGAGCGTTGTAGAGCACCACGTTGTTGGTAATCACCGGGGTGGGTTCCACCTTAGAGAGCTTGGAGTGCCATTTTTTCTCCCGTCCGAGGGTTTTAAAATAGACATCCATCTGCGGCTTGATGCGTATCACGTCCGCTTCGGAAACCTCCGCTTTCACCGTCATCGTCGTCAAATCGGCTATCTGCAAGATGGTCGGGGCTTGTTGGTTGGCATTGAGGGTTTGCCCCTGTTTGGCGCTAAGACTCACCACCGTACCGTCCATCGGCGCATAGATTCGGGTAAATTCAAGGTTGGCTTCCTCGGCGCGAAGAGAGGATTTTGTCTGCTCTATCTGCGCTTTGAGCATCTTTAGCTGTGCCTGTGCGCTTTGAAGCTCAAGCGCTGCGTTTTGAAGGTTTTCCAAACTCGTGGCATGCGCCTCGTAAAGTTTTGTTTGCCTCTCGTGATTGATTTTTGCCAAATCAAGGTGTGCTTCTTTCTCTGCCAAAGAGGATTCTTGATACACAAGCTGCGCGCGCTGCTGATCCACTTTTGCCATAAAAAGAGTCACGTCGATCTCCGCTAAAAGCTGCCCTTTTTTCACGCTATCGCCGATATCGACATGGAGTTTTTTAAGCTGCCCGGAGACCTGCGCCCCCACATCGACATACTCGCGGGAGCGAGTTTGCCCGTGGCTGTCACGACGTTTTCTATATCGCCGCGCACCACCTCCGCGGTTTCAAAGTTTTGCTCATTTTGTCCGTTTGTAAAAAACTTCGTATATCCGAAATATCCGCCGCCCAAAAGAGCGACTACGACCCCTGCTACCAACCATTTCGCTTTATTTCTCATCTAGATCCTGCCCGATTTTCTTTTTTTCATATACAACAATAAACCCGTTATCCCAAAAAGCGGCATTAAAAGGGAAGCCAAAAACATCAAAGCCTGTCCGATTGCTCCGAAAAACATCCCCGTATGAAGCGCCAACATGCTCGAGATCAGCTTATCGCCCAGCATTTTATCTTCATAGCGCTCATGTTTTACAACCTCGCCTGTTTTTAGATCCAGCTCGAATCTATTGCGCGCATACGGGTGTTGCGGGTTTCTATCGAGATAAAAGAAGGTGTATTTTACACCGTTTTGAGGCACCAAAAGGGTCGTCTGGGAGTAAAGATTCTTGGCATGTAGCTCAAAGCCCTCAAACGCTTTTTCGATGGCATGTATATCGATTAGTGCGCCCTCGCGCCCTTTTTGCTCAGAACCCGATGAACCTTTTTTCATCTCGCCGCCCGCTCCCTGTCGCTGGGGTTTTTCTACGCCGCTTATGGCATGTAAAGCCTTATTATACCACTCGTACGACCAATACAGCCCGCTGAGCGAAGCCAAAAGATACAAGGGCAAAACCCACATGCCAAGGGCTCCGTGGATGGCATACAAAAAGGCTCTCCCTTTTGCTTTTGGGTTGAACTTGAGTGCGAGTACGAACCCCCGCTTGATCTTTGGCATGTAGAGGTACACCCCGCTTGCCAAAAGAAAAAGGAGGATCAAAACGCTTGCACCCACGATCTGCTTGCCGACTTGATGGAGCATCAAACGACGGTGCAGATCCTCGATCGTATGAAAAAACTCCTCCCCGCGCACACTTGGCAAAATCTCACCCGTATAGGGGTTTACGAAAATATTTTCCCCTTTTTTGTGCGCTTTGCTTGCAATGGCGATCTGCGCCGATTCGCTGGGATTTTGCGAAAGGGTGATACGTAAAATCTTCGCCCCCTCTTTTTGGTTTAAAAACCTCTCGATCAAAACAGCCGTTTGAAGTTTCCCCTCCTCTGTAGGGGTGATGGTATAAGAGTCTTGATTCAAAAAGCGCAGTATCTCTTTTTCGTACGATAAAAGCGCGCCGCTTAGTCCCACAAGTGCGAGAACAAACGCTGCCGCAAGTCCAAGATAGAGATGTAAGGTGTGGAGTATTTTTCCCATGAAATTCCTTTTTTTGTTGCGGATGCAATGGTATCAAACCGATATTAACCCAACATTAATAAAATGATAATGATTTTTAAAAACGAGGAAAGTGCGCATATTGCGCACTTTAAAGCTAGATTTTGACGTTCATACTTAGCCAAAACTCGCGTGATTTTGCTTTGGTGTTGTAATCATCCGTATAGGTCGCCTCCCAGTTGCCGGGTGTGCCGCTAAATGTGGTCGTATAGCTCGTAAAATCGCGATCTAGCAAGTTATTCACTCGCCCTACCAAGGTAACGTTTTCGTTTGCCTTGTAACTTACCCCCGCATTAAGCACGCTATAGTCTTTATAATAAAGCGCGCTGTCGGTGGTCGTATCCCAGTCCCTAAAACGATCTTTCTCGACCCTGAGGATCACGTAGGTTGCAAGCTTGTTCGTTGGCATGTAGTCGATTGCGACGTTGTACATATGTTTAGCACTATTGGTAAGGGGCTGCCCTTTACTCGCGCCGCTTTTTTGTTCGGAATCCGTATAGGTGTAGTTTCCTCTTAGAGCCACTTCAGGGAGTATGTGCACTTTTGCCGCAACCTCCACCCCTTTAATAACCGCTTCGTCTATGTTGATTTTCTTGCGGTACGTCGTGTATCCCAAACTTGTCCATCCCGCACCCAGATCAACCCCGACCACATCGCCGCTTTGGATCTTGTCTTTAAAATCGTTATGAAAATAGGTGATATTAAAGGTATCTTTACGAGTATTTTCGTAATAAAGCGCTATCTCTTTGTTCACGCTTTTTTCGGGTTTAAGGTCGGGATTCCCCACAAACGGGCTTGTTCCCTGCCCTCCGAATCCCGTAATACCGTCAAAGAGATCGGAGGTTTTTGGGGTTTTATATCCCGTTCCCACACCCCCTTTGATCGTCCAGTCGCCTAAGAAGCTATACACCCCGTAAATTCTCGGGCTCGTATTGCTTCCAAACACCTCGTGCTTATCGTAGCGCGCGCCTGCGGTGAGGGTAAAGCCATCAAACATATACCAGTTCTCTTCGGCAAAAAGCGCCCATTGTTTATGGGGTTGCACTTTGCCCGCTTGAACGCCGCTCGTGTCGGTCATACCGAACACCCCGTCTTCCATCTCGGCGTCGATATACTGAAACCCTAAAATAACCAGATGTTCCTCCAGGGGAATATCGACTTTTCCGTCCACCGTAAGCTGTCTGGTCTCCATAACGCGATCGGGTCGCGGTAAAAAGGCGTTAAGCTGAGCAAGCTGGGCAGGAGTTAAATCACCCATGTCGGCGTTACTACATCCTGCAGCGCCCCCGCCTGCAACACAAGCGGCGTCCCAAAGTGCCTGCAAATCGGTTCGCTCACTTACGCTAAAAGGGAGAGAACGCCCGAGATTCGCCGTCGTAACCTCGTAAGCGCTGAGTTTTGTTTTTGCAACGTCCCAATCCCCTTCGTAGCTAAGCGACCACTGGTCACGCTCGAATTTCTGCTCTTTTGCATACCCTACGCGCGGCTGTACCTGAGAGCTTTTGGCGCGCCAGATCGACTCGATCGCATCTATGGTTCCAACCTGCCCTTGTGCATTGTCGTAGCGCTGGCGGGATGTTTCTATGTCAAAAACAAACTCATGTTTTTCATGCGGCTTGTAAGAAAGACGTGCGCCGAGATTGTAGTTTTCGTTCTCGACCGTTCTTCCCCCGCCGCCAAAGCCGAGTGTTCTCTCGACTACATTTCCGTCGGGATCGATCGTGCTTGCGTATTCGGGGTTGGAGGCGTCTTTGTTGTATTTGCTCGCACGAAGCCCCAAACCGAGGGTATCTTTGATAAGAGGTCCCATCAGGGCAACGTCTAAAGTGCGGTCGTCCCCAAACGCATCGTTTGTTTGGATAGTCTGACTTAGAGTGGCCGAAGCGACCCATTCATTCGATATTTTTTTGGTAATGATATTCACGACCCCGCCTATCGCATCGGCACCGTAAAGGGTTGCCATAGGTCCGCGGATCACCTCGATACGCTCGATCATCTCTAAAGGGGGAATGTGGTTTTGCTGGTTCCCGCCGAAGTTGTTGGGATAAAGATCGCCGACGTTGTTTTGGCGTTTACCGTCGATGAGCAAAAGGGTATAATCCCCGCCCATACCGCGGATACTGACACTTCCCTGCCCCGTCTTATCGCGCGTTTCGCCGATATCGATCCCCTCGGTCTCGCGCACGGCATCAAGCAGGTTGGTATAGGAGCCTTTTTGCAGCTCCTCTTTGGTTATAACGCTGATACTCGCAGGCGCATCGGTGATCTTTTGCTCGTACCCCGCGGCACTCACGACCTTGACCGCTTCAAGCTCCACTTCGTTGGCATGTGCGAAATTTAATACGAACATAGGCACCGCTAAACTCAGTGCAATCTTTTTGGTTTTTTCTCTTGGCATGGTACTCCCCATTTTTTCTTTCTAAATGGCTGGCTACTAGCACAAGTTTTTAAAAAAACCCTACATTTGCTGGCTAAAATTATGCGATACGGAATTGTCTCCGTACAAATAGTTTTTTTTACAGGCTAAAGCCTGTGTTACGAAGCTTTCATCGTAACACGGACTTTAGTCCGTACCAAATTAATTGAGTGCAAAAGCAACGGGCAAGACAACTCTTGAGACCGCTTGCGGATTGGGTAATATCGCTTCGCTGAGGCGTGTTGCGGCTTGGAGTGCACTTTTATCAAGTAGTTTATACCCCGAAGATTTTTGTAACATAACATCAAGAAGTTTCCCCGAGGTATCGATCACCAAAATAAGTTCCACGATCCCCGTCTGCCCCATTCGTTTTGCCATATTGGGATATTTGAGGTTGGCTAAGACCATATCGCGGATGATCTCGAAGTTTGTTTTTACAAACTCCTCTTCTAAAGTGGCTGCGCTTGGCATGGGCGTAGTTTCAAGAGGTTCTGCCGCTGCCGTCTCGATCGCTTCGACTTGTTCTACGATCTCCTCTTGAACGACCTCTTGTACCTCCTCGATCACCTCAGGTTCGCTGAGCTGCTCTTGCACAACCTCTTGGGCTTGCTCTTTTTTTGGTTTTGGGCACGGTTTTGGCACCTCTTTTTTCACCTCTGGTTTCGGCTCGACTTTTTTGGGTTTGGGCTGTACTTTAGGCTGTACGGTTTCTTGGGGTTTTGGAAGCTCAAAACTGCTAAGCGAGATAGTTACGAACTTCTCTTGCACCGCATTGGCTACGCTCTCTTGGGAAGAGCTATACAAGATAACCGCCAAAATGGCAGCATGCACCCCAAATGAGATGCCGAATCCTTTAAGATTGTTGTTTTTATGCCCTTTGTTCATCCCAAACCCCTTTTTTATTTTGTTAATATAAGCTTATTGTCGCGCGTAATACGAAGCGTATATGTTTGTGCATTATGTACGATCTGCACCACTTTCGTCGCCGAAAAAAGTTTCTTCGAATCGATGGTCACAAGCTCTTTCATTTTTTTACCGCCATTGAGATTTTTTCGAGTCCGTGCTCTTTTAAACTATCCACTACAAAAATAAAATCCTCATACACCGCCCCTTTGTCGGAGATGATCGTAATAACATCTTCTTGTGCAAACGTTGCAATTTTTGTTTTAAAAACCTCTTTGTCGGTTAAAACATCGTCTATGTAAAGCTCATGTGCATCAGTAATTACGATCTTTCTCTCAACATCCTTTATAGCCTCTTTTGTCGAAGAGGTAGGAAGGTTCACTTCGATTTTGCCGAGTGCTATAAAGTTTGAGATAACAAACACGATTGCGAGTAAAACAAGTAAAACGTCGATGAATGGAACGACGTTGATACCCTCATACCTTTTGATTGATCGCATCTTCGAATCTCCCCATCAACGTATCGGTTTTGCGTAAAAAAGCGCTATAGAGCATCATCGAGGGGATCGCCACCAAAAGCCCGAGCGCGGTCGCTTTAAGCGCCAATGAAAGCCCTATGACCACCACCGAGGTTTCCAAAGAAGCGTTTAAACCCATCTCGTAAAACACCACCATAATCCCGATAACCGTCCCCAAAAGCCCTACATAAGGAGCGTTTGAACCGATCATCGAGATAGTGGAGAGGTTATTGGTAAGCGCTATTTCGATCTCGTTTTTCGTTTTATAATCTGAGAGATTGATCTTTTTATAAAAAAAGTAACGCTCAAACGAAAGTGCGATCGATATAAAACTCATCAAAAATAAAATCCCCAGAATTCCGTAATCGACCGTCTCTTTTAAAAACTCCATTGTGCAACACCTTATAATTGATAATAGTAATCAAATTATATTTTGCCATCCCTTAAAATTTCCTGATTATGATAATATATATCATAATTTCTTCGTCACCTTTTTGCAAAATGGTATAATTTCGCAAAATTGAGTTAACTATAGGAAAAAACGAATGGAATTCACCCTTGATGCTACTAGCAAAAATGCTCGCGCCTGCACCATAAAAACAGCCCACTCCACTATCAAAACACCCGTATTTATGCCCGTAGGTACGGTGGGGAGCGTCAAAAGCCTTGATGTTCACGACGTGCTTGAGCTTCTCGGTGCCGATATTATTTTGGCAAACACCTACCATATGTACCTGCGCCCCGGAGATGAAACGGTGGCAAAGATGGGCAAACTCCACGGTTTTACCAAATACCCAAAAAGCTTTCTCACAGACAGCGGCGGGTTTCAGGCATTTAGCCTTAGCGATATGTCCAAGCCCAAAGAGGACGGGATCGAGTTTCGCAGCCACATTGACGGGAGCAAACACTTCTTTACCCCAAAAAAGGTGATAGACATCCAGCTTAACCTCGGCAGCGATATTATGATGATTTTAGACGATCTCGTCGCTCTTCCTGCCACCCAAGAGCGTATCAAACTCTCCATCGAGCGCACCACCGCATGGGCAAAAGAGTCTATTGAGTATTTTAGAGCCAAACAAGCACAAGGGATAGGGGCTACGCAAAATATCTTCGCCATCATCCAAGGGGGAACCGACAAGGCTTTTCGTACCCAAAGCGCCACGGAGCTTTGCGCCCTGCCATATGATGGCTTTGCCATCGGGGGTTTGAGCGTTGGAGAAGCCAACCAAGATATGTACGATACGGTAGAACATACCGTGCAGTACATGCCAAGCGACAAACCGCGCTACCTTATGGGGGTGGGAACGCCCGAGGATTTGGTGGAAAACATAGAGCGGGGGATCGATATGTTCGACTGCGTCATGCCAACGCGCAACGCACGCAACGGTACCCTTTTTACGAGTTTTGGCAAACTCAACATCAAAGGGGCGATCTACAAAGAGGATACCGCGCCGATAGACCCCGAGTGTGACTGTCTTACATGCCAAACCTATTCGCGCGCTTATATGAACCATCTCTTCCGCGCACGCGAGATCACCTACTTCCGTTTGGCGACGATCCACAATCTCCACTACTATCTTCGTTTAATGCGCCAAGCAAGAGAAGCGATACTCCAAGATAGATATGCGGAGTTTAAAGCGGAATTTTACGCAAAACGAGGGTAAAAATGCCCCGTTTTTGTGTACAATAATCTCATTACTACCAAACAAAGGGAAGATCGATGACCTCGAACTATTTAAACAGCGGCATGACCCAAGCAGAATGCACGAAACTCGTAATTGAGAAGCTTGAAGATTTAATAGAGCATTTTCTTTACAATATGCGCCGTTACAACGTTCCCGTGACGCTTGCACTCATCTATTCCAAAGAGAATATATCCGAGCTCTTAAACAAGCACAAACGTCTCACCGACATTGAGCGCTACGTGGAACTCCCGTGCGGTTTTTTTAGTTTTATCTTTCTCCCTTTTACCGATGCTTTAGGGACACACAGCTTTATCAAATCGTTAGAGAAAGATTTTTTAAACAACCAAGAGCATTACGTTTTCTTTGACGAACTCAAATACGAAAACCACAACACCTACAATTTTATAAATACTTTTCTTTTTAACATCGGCGAGCAGGTCACATGCCAAGGGGATCCCAGCTGCAACCTTCCGCGCGCCTAAGAGCGCTAAAGGATTTGGTGCAGTTTTGCAAGCTCCTCTTTGCGTAGCGATTCTTTTTTTATAAGAAAAATACCCCTGTTCAAAAGGGAGTTTTTAAGCCCCTCCCCCGCTTTATCGGTTATAAGGTAGTTTACGTTCTCTTCATAAAGCACTTTAGGGAGCACGGAGCCGGGGCGGATCGAAGAGACGTGAACGGGATTCTCAATCGTTTTTATCCCCAAGATTTGCTCCCCCTCCAAATGCGCCACGACAATAAAAGGGGCTTCGAGAGAAAGGGCGCCGAAGTTTTCGCTATCGCCGCAGATAAAAGCGACGCGGAAATCTTTTCTTTCATCCTCTATAATGAGTTCCTTGCCGTTAATAAGCGCCGTGGCTACCTTCATACGGGCATTGCGCACGATGCGCGAAAAAGTGGGGCGCGAAACCCCCATGCTTTGCGCGGCATCCTCTTGGTAAAGCCCCTGATAATCCATAAGGCGCAGCGCTTCTATCTCTTCATGCAACAATCTAATCGCCTCACTGCCCCCATCTTTTGGGATAAAATGTTTAAATCGCGGCTTAAAGGAAAATTCTCTTTTTGTTTTAGTTCTAGGCATTTACTTAATCCAAATTTAGAATAAGCAATTATAACTAGATTTTATTTAATTTTTATTTTCATAATGAACATTTGTCAAAAATAAACAATCTTGATAAAAAATATCAATTTTGTTTATTTTTTATTGACATTTGAACATATGTTCGTTATTATTGAGCAGATTTTAGATAAAAAGGAGACGAAATGAAGATTGTAGTTCCTGTAGACACAGATAAATCAACGATCATTAAACGCACGGGACGCGCGCCGTTTTATGCGATTTATGAGAACGAAACGGCTATTGCTTACGTAGAGAATCAACATGCCAAAGAGGAGGAAGAGGAAGAAGACCATAGACACGGACACGGGCACGAAGGGGGTGCGCATCACCACGAGGGTGAGGGAAACCACCACCGCAAAGATGTAGCCAACCTCAGAGGGTGCGATGTTATCCTTGCGCAAGCGGTGGGGGAGCAGATGAAAGAAGCGCTCGAACATGCCAATATCAAGATCGTGAAACTTTCCAAATACGACGGCACACATGCCAACGAGGTTGTGGCAAACTATTTGGCAGGTACGCTGAAAAGTCAAAACAAATAAAGGATAGGCTATGAGTTTGCAAGGGATTTTTCGTTTTTATTACGACGGATTTAAAAATATGACCGTGGGCAAGACGCTTTGGAAAATCATCCTTATCAAACTCGCGGTGATTTTACTCTTTTTAAAGTACTTCGTACACGACAAGAATTTTAAAACAGAGTATAAAACTTACGACGAAAAAGTCAATTTCGTTTATGAAAATTTGAAACTGAAATAAAGAGTTATCAAACTCTTTTCTTGCTTCTAAAGAAGCAAGCATTAGTCGCCTTAGCGGCGCAAGCGTAGCAAAACGGACGCGTTCGTTTTGCGTATTTCATTATAAAAGGAAAGAAGATGGAAGATTCTTTGGTTGACTGGAGCCGTGCGCAGTTTGCGCTGACGGCTATGTATCACTGGCTTTTTGTGCCGCTAACACTCGGTCTTGGGTTTATCGTCGCAATTATGGAAACGATGTACGTGAAAACGGGAAGCGAGTTTTGGAAAAAAACCACCAAGTTTTGGATGACCCTTTTTGCGATCAACTTCGCTATCGGGGTTGCTACGGGGATCATCATGGAGTTTGAGTTTGGAACCAACTGGGCAAACTACAGCTGGTTCGTGGGCGATATCTTCGGGGCACCCCTTGCGGTTGAGGGGATTTTGGCGTTTTTTATGGAATCGACCTTTTTTGCGGTGATGTTTTTTGGATGGGATAAGGTGGGCAAAAAATTTCACCTCCTCTCTACGTGGCTTGTAGCGATCGGTTCAAACCTCTCGGCACTTTGGATTTTAGTCGCAAACGGCTGGATGCAATACCCCGTTGGTATGTACTTTAATCCCGACACGGTGCGCAACGAGATGATGAGTTTTTGGGACGTGCTTTTCTCCCCCGTTGCCATCAGTAAATTTTTGCACACCATCGGCAGCGGCTATATCACCGCGGCTCTTTTTGTCGTGGGGATCAGCGCGTGGTATCTGCTCAAACGCCGCGAGATCGAGTTTGCAAAAAAATCGATGCTCATAGGGGCGACCTTCGGGCTTATCACCTCCCTTTTTGTGGCACTCAGCGGCGATGAGTCGGCACACCAGATGGCGCATAAACAACCCGTAAAACTCGCCGCCATGGAGGGGCTTTACGAAGGACGTGAGGGTGCGGGGCTTGTGGCTCTTGGAGTTTTAAACCCGAACAAAAAAATAGGCGACGCACAAGAGGAGTTTCTTTTTGATATCGAGATCCCTTATATCCTCTCTATTTTGGGCTACCATGAGCTTAACGCCTTTGTTCCGGGATTAGAGGATTTGGTCTATGGCAATGAGAAATACGGCATCATGGGCGCACAAGAGAAGATAGAAAAAGGCAAAATCGCCCTTGCAGCGCTTGAAAATTACAAAGAAGCCAAAAAAGCGGGCAATGCTGAGGAAGCCGCCGCGGCGCAGGCAACCCTAGAAGCGCACATGCCATACTTCGGCTACGGCTACCTAAAAGCCCCCGAAGAGATCGTACCGCCGATTGCGACCACCTTTTATGCGTTTCATATTATGGTGTGGCTTGGCGGCTGGTTTATCGCGCTCTTTGCTTTGGTGCTTTTTTTCCTTACAAAACGCGATATTCAAAACTATCCGCTTTTGCTTAAAGCCGCACTTTGGAGTATTCCCCTTGGCTATGTTGCGAGTGAAGCGGGCTGGGTTGTCGCCGAGGTGGGGCGTCAGCCGTGGGCAATTCAAGACTTGATGCCCGTAGGTGTCGCGGCGACGCACATAGCGAGCACAAACGTCATGATTAGCTTCTTTTTGTTTGCGATTCTCTTTACGACCCTGCTTATTGCAGAGATAAAAATTATGACCAAACAGATTAAAATCGGTCCAAACGGAGGGCACTAAGATGGTAGGATTCGGTGATTTAGAACTGCTGACGTTACAGCAGTATTGGTGGATTGTAGTTTCGCTTATCGGCGGACTTTTCGTGTTTATCATGTTTGTACAAGGGGGGCAGACCCTTATCAACAAACTCTCAAAGAGCGAAACGGAAAAAACGATGCTCGTCAACGCCATCGGGCGCAAATGGGAGCTGGGCTTTACGACCCTCGTACTTTTTGGGGGCGCACTTTTTGCGGCGTTTCCCCTCTTTTATGCCACGAGCTTCGGCGGGGCGTACTGGGTTTGGCTTGCAATCTTGTTTTGTTTTATCATCCAAGCGGTGAGTTATGAGTACCGCACCAAGCCCGATAACTTTTTAGGGCAAAAAACCTATGAGACGTTTTTATATATCAACGGAAGCCTCGGGGTGTTTTTGCTGGGTGCTGCGATTTCAACCTTTTTTAGCGGAAGCGAGTTTGTTTTGGACTCGAATAACTTTTCCCATTGGCAAAACCCGCTGCGCGGACTTGAGGCGCTTTTAAACCCCTTTAACTACCTTTTGGGGCTTGCTTTGGTTTTTTTAACCCGCATCAGCGGCGCGATGTATTTTATCAACATCATCGACCACGAAGCGATCCGCGAAAGAGCGATACAATCGATCAAAGTCGATATGATCTTTTTCTTGGTTTTCTTTTTGGGATTTTTAGGATGGATATTTACAAAAGATGGGTTTGCGGTCGATGCCTCGGGCGTAGTGTTTATGCAAAAGTATAAATATCTCATCAACTTTTTAGAGATGCCCATCCTTTTGGTGCTCTTTGTTTTGGGGGTGCTTATGGTTATCGTTGCGGTATTTAACACCGTAACTTTCAAAAAAACATGCTGCATCAAAACGGGCGGTGCTGGGATCGTTTTAACCGTTACCGCGCTTTTGACGAGTGTAGGGTTTAACGGCACAGCGTACTACCCATCGACGTACGATTTGCAAAGTTCGCTTACCATTATGAACTCCTCGGGGAGCCACTACACCTTAATGGCGATGAGTTACGCTTCGCTGATGGTGCCTTTTGTTTTGGGCTACATCGCACTGGCATGGTACTCGATGGATCGCGTGAAAATAACCAAAGAGGAGATTGAAGCTCCCGATGCGCATAATTACTAGAAGGTAAAGATATACTACATTCTGAACCCTGAAGAAACATCACTTCGTGAGTGCTTCGCTTGTTTTGATTCGGAATCTAGCTTATGATTTAATCAGAAAGTTCATTAGACCTCTTGCAAAACCTAGACCCTGAATCGAGTTCAGGGTGACAGAACCTTGTACTTTCCGTCATTCCGTGCTAGACACGGAATCTAGTTGTAGGTTACGAAAGAGGTTTATTTATTTATTTATTTATTAATAAGGAAAAAATTATGATGGAATATGCTTACGAAATCGCATGGTTTAGTCTCTGGCCGGTAGTACTGTATCTAGGGTACAAACTCTCTTTGCGAAACATTCTAAAATACGAAGAGAAAAACGGTTAAAACCCTCAGCATGCCAAGAAAGTTCTTGGCATGTACGTTATTCAAACGACTCCAAAAACTCCAAAGCACTTGTAAAATAGCGCTCTACACCCACAAAACTGTGATCGCCGCCCTCTTCTACATACTGCAATGCACCCTCCAGCTTGGCAACCGCATACGCATAATCAAGCACTTCATCCCCCTTTTGCACCAAGAGCATAAAGTTTTTTGGATTTTCTACCTGCGTATCAAGCTCTTTGAGCATCGCCAAATAGCTCTCATTCCATTCAAAACGGCTGCCGTCGTAGTAGTTTACACCCTCGTCTATCGCTCTTTTTAATGTTTCATAAGGCTGCACGGCAGGATTGATCAGTACCGCTTTAAGATGGTATTTACATGCCAAGAAAAGGGAAAAACAGCCCCCCATCGAGGAACCGATGAGCACCACCTTCTCACCCAAAAAGAGATACGACTCTATCAACTCTTCAAGGGTTTTAATAGCCAAAGCGGGTATATACGAGAGAGAGGGGGCGATAAAATTGATCTTTTGCTCTTTAAAAAAAGAGCGAAACTGCTTTGCCTTTTTCCCCTCGCCGTTACCGCCGAAACCGTGTACATAGATAACCGTCATCTTTATTTACCCCTTAATCGACGCTGCTAAAACAGTTTTTGCCGTTCACTTTTGACTTATAGAGTGCTTTATCGGCACGGATGATAGTATTTTTTATATCTTCCCCCTCTTTATAAACAGTCACGCCGAAACTGCATGTTATGCGGTTTACCTCTTCAAAAGGAAATAGCTCTATTTTTTTGCGCAACTGCTCCACTACGCCCTCAAGCACATCGACCGATTCGGTCATTATGAGCAGCATAAACTCCTCGCCGCCCCAGCGGATGAGCACATCCGATTTACGGATATTTTTCTTGATCAATTTTACAAGCTCTATCAAAACGTTATCGCCGCAGCTGTGTCCATAAGTATCGTTGACCTTTTTAAAATCGTCTATATCAAAAATGATCACCCCGAGGTAGAGTTTTTTACTGCGCGCTTCAAGCTTGAGGAGTTCTATATTTTTATCGAAATACTCCCTATTGTATGCGCCTGTCAGCTTGTCCCGTTTGACACGCTCTTTGAGGGAGAACTGTTCCAAAATCGTATCGCTTATATCGGAAAAAGAGATAATATACTCATCGTTAAAACGCCCTATCAAGACGCTAAAGAGGTGCTTATTTCCCGATGCATCGCTCATGGCGACAATACGTTCTTTAGGGGGCAATGCCGCGATCGCCTCGACCCAAAGGTCGGGATTGTCGATTTTTTTGAGATGAAATACCTGCGCATACTCCTCAAACCTCTCGCAAATACACTTGTGTTTCTTTTTAAATGCCTCAAAACTCTCGAATCCGAAAAAATTGAGAAGCTGTTTGTTTGCATCGATCGCTTCGGCACCGTTTGTAATAAGCACGATCTCTTTTTGAAAATCGAAAACATTGCGGATTTTATTGGAAAGGTATTCAAACTTTCTCTTGCTTGAAAACTCTTTGTAGACATACAGCATAACCAAAGTGATAATCACGAAACCGCTTAGGAGAAAGATCATAAAGTTATTACGCAGTGCATGAAAACTCTCTTCGTTGTTTTGCACGACCAAAAGAGCAGCAAGGTCTTGGCAAAGAAGGTTTTTAATGGGAAGAAACGTGATAATCGTATTGCTCTCCTCTATCGCAAGGGAAAAAACCTCTTTTTTAGCTATCTCGTTTTCGATACGCTGTGCTTGCGATACGAGCAGTCGGGTATCTACATGCTGCAACTTCTCTTCCAAAAGGGAATGGATAGTCTGTTCGTAATAAAAATTTTGCAACTCGCTGTCTTTGTAATGGAGCGATTGTTCCTCTTTATAGTTTTTGGCTTTGATATCTTCTTTACTTAAAAGAAACCCCACCTTTGTCTCTTTTTTTTGCAAAAAGTGTTGCAAAATCGCATAACTGCTAAAGGATGTTTCAACGCTTCCTAGATGCTCTCTCGTGCCGTTTGGCAGCACCCTCTCAAGCGGAAAAAGGTAGCGAAAGCCGTTGTAGATTTTCCCCTCTTCGTATCCTGCTATCTCCGAACGGGTTTTGTTGACATAAACTACGCTTTTACGCACGCTGCTTAGATCGTCGCCGAAGAGTTCGGGTTTGTGAAAACGGAGAAAACTCTCGTTGTTGCGCAGATGGAAATGGAGCTGACGCAGATCTTTTTGACGATAAAACTCGTAATCTTTTTGCAAAAGTTTGTACAAAGCAAAGCGCGCACTGTTTTTTACGTCGGGGTCTTTGTCGTACGCTTGGTGCATCAGCTCCAACACCTGCGGTTTATTGATCACCACTTCAAAAAGCGTTTTGGCATTGGCATAAAAATATTCCAGTGCGGTTGTATACTCTTTCTCTACCGATGCGGCATGTCTTGTAAGAAAATCCTCTTTTGCACTATCGTAGGTGATCTTAGAAAGAACGAAATAGCCGCCCATTAAAAAAAGATAAATTCCGAAAAAAACAAAAAAATCTTTTTTATTCGTCTTTTTGGGTTCCTCTTTCTCCCTATTTGCTACGAGATAGAGCACAAAACCGACAAATATGACAAAAACGGTAAGGATGAAATTGCTATGCAAGCGGACATTTTCCGCCGCAACGAAATCGATCCCGCTTAAAGGTTTGAACATCAAAAAATCCGCCATTGTATTGCCGTCGAAATCGGCAAGTTTATAATTGACGATCAGGTAACCGTTTGTTTCATCCACTACGTAATTTTTTCTTTTGCTTACAAGGTTTTCAAGCCCTTTGGCATGAACGTAGTCAAGAATCTTTTGATCGGCGTTGATATTGGCTACATAGTTTTTACCCACGTATTTTTGGGTAAAAGGGTAGATGATCTTTTCGGAGTATTTTGCATCGACTATAACAAGCGGTTCGTACCCTTTTGCTTTGATATTTTCGGCGATCGAATTAAAATGGGAAATAAATTCGATAATCCCTATAAAACGATCCTGCGGGTCAAACAACGGAATCATCGATTTAAAGCTCATATCGTACAAACCTACGCTGATAAGGCTCATGATCTCTTTGGTGTAGATCAGTTTTTGTACTTCGGGGCGGATACGTGCGACGTCATCTTCCGTTCTGCTCGTCCAACTGCGCACGAGACTTTTTCCTTTGGGATCGAGAATTTGTATCCATATATTTTTAAAATCGCTGTTCTCTTTGATGCGGGCGGAAAACTCTTGAAGCCTTGCTTGTTTGTGAGGGTCTTGCAAAAGGGCTAGGATAGCCTCTTTGTTTTGGGTAAAGGCAAGCCCCATCGCCGTAGTCGCGTTTTGTTTCTCTTGAATAAGCGTGGCTACCTCTTTTGAGATGGTAAGCGCCGCAAGATCGAGTTGCTTCTCTTTATAGATGTCGACCTGCGCCGCTTTGTGTTCCTCTGTCAAAAAAAATGCCGCAACACTTATAAGCAAAAAAAGTAGAAAAAGAGCGAAATTATGGAGTTTTTTTTTCATAACCGCCCCTTTTGGTTAGTTCTCAAGCTGTGCATAGCCTCTGGAGAGCTGTGCTTTTTTTGCCAAGACTTTGACGCTTTGGGTGATATCTTCCGAAGCAATATGGTAGTGTTCGTGAAGTTTGTCCAAGGAATCCTCTATTTTCCTTGTTAAATTTTCGCTCAGGGCATCCACCTGCTCCTTCATTGCCGCAAGATGTTCATCTTCTGCATTGCGAATCTCTTTTGAAAGCAAAGAGAGCTGCGCCTGCGATTTGACATAATCGGCTTTGATCGCTTCAACATCGGCTACGAGTGCACGCATCGTCACATAGAGATTTTCAAGTTCGTTGCTTCTCTCTTGCAGTTCCCCCATCTTTTTGGAAGAGAGCACCATCTGTTTCATGATCATCTCACTATGGTTTTTAATCGTTCCCAGACGGTTTTCATCTTCAAAAAGGGAGGTATTGAGCGCTTCGGCATGTGACTTGAGCATCAAAAGCTGATTTTCAAACGCCTTGCTCACCCCTGCTAGCTGCTCCAACGTGCCCCCGACGATCGCATCGGCGATCTGTGAAGAGAGACCTCTTAGCTCCTGAACATTTCGGATCACCTCGCCAAATTCCGCCTTAAAATCGTTTTTTTGCTCCATCGCTCTTTGAAGCGTGGCGGTGATCTTATTAAAATGTTCCTGCTCGGCAATACGAAGAAGATCGATGTGTTTATGCACCACGCTGTCTAGCTCGGGAAGCTTTACGCTCGTAAAGTTTTCAAACGATTCGGTGGTCGTTTTGTGCCATGTTTCAAGTTCGTCGAATTTTTCTAAAAATTTCGCCTGATTGGTTGCGATTGCATCGAGTGCTTTAAGGTCGTGTTTGAACTGCTCGCGCAAGGTTTCTTTGGTCGTATGTTCCTCTTGGTTTGAGAGGATCAGCTTCGTTTCTATCTCTGCGGCAAACTCTTTGAGCTGCGCCATCTGCAAAACCATCGCTTCACCGAGAGCGGCTTGTGTTTTTGCATTTTCCCTCTCTTGAGTTTGATGTAAAATGTTCATAATCAGATAAAAAAAGAGCGCAACGAGCAAAGGGAAAAAAGATTCGCGCAAAAGAAGAAGTACGTCCTGCACTTCGGGATGGATAATAAAATGGATCACCGAACTTATCGCCCCCACCCCGATCATAAGCGGGGCATAGTTGATCTTGTTGGCTTGTTTGAGGATAGATATCTGTCTCAAAAACAAAAGAGACATAAACACGAAAGCTACAATCAGATCGGCATCAAACATACGAATAATCCATTTTTATTGAAATGGAACTATTGTATCATAGTTTTTTATAAAACTATCCTTAGAAGCTCGCTCGGAGCGCCGATCACGGTGTGATGCCGGGCATTTGGGGTAAACCCCCACGTAGCAAACACCGAGTCAATCCCTGCATTTTTAGCACTGAGCATATCTTTGGAGTTATCCCCCACCATCCACGCTTTATGGGCGGTTTTATCGAACCCGTAGTGGTTTAGTATGTACTCAAGCATCAAAGGGCTCGGTTTGGATTCGCGCACCTTATCGGCACCGATAATGACGTCGAATTTGTTTGCCACACCCAAATGGTGCAGCATCCGCTGTGCAAAAGGAGTTGGCGCGTTGGTTGCTACGGAGAGTTTGACGCCGCATGCCAAGAGTTTTTCAAGCGTCTCTTCGACCCCCTCGTAAAGGTAAGGGTTTTGCACACACTGCTCATAATAATGGCTCTCAAACAGCTCCCGCGCGCTTGCTTCGTAGATATCCGTTTCGTAAAAGAGTTTGGGGAGGTTGCGTACCTCCATATTGATCGCATCGACGATAAACTTCTCATCGAGCGGCGCAAGAGAGTAGTGGTGCTTGCGTACGTAATTGACGGAGATCGTAATGTCTTTTTGGGAATCTATAAGCGTTCCGTCCATATCGAAAATAACGATTTTCATATGCTCTACTGCATCTTTTGGTAGATCTCGATAAGCGCGTCGACAAAAAGTTCGCTGTCGTTGGGGCATCGGCACACTTTATAACTCTCAAATCCAAGCTCCTCGGCGACCTCGCGGTACTCTATGGAAAGCTCGAAATCGGTCTCGGAGTTGTCTATGGTAAAGGCAAGAGGGAAAATCACCACTTTTTTATTTGTGAGGCTGTGCAATTTTTCTTCAAGTGAAGGGTCAAGCCACTTGAGCGGTCCCACTTTGGATTGGTACGCCAGATGCACGTTTGCAAAACGAAGCCCCTCCTCTTGCATCATCTCTTGAAGTATTGCAACGTGTTTTTCGACATGTCTTTGGTACACATCCCCTTTGTCGATAACCTTTTGTGGGAGTCCGTGGGCGGAGAAAACGATGTCGTACTCGTGTGATTCGTCTGTGCTTACCTGCTCTTTTATGCGCTCTAAGATAGCCTGATTGTAGGTTCTGTTTTGGAAAAAGTGTTTGATCTCGACTAAAATCGCATCTTTGCCGTAGATATGGTACTGCTCCTCAAAATCCTCCAACGAAGATTTGGTCGTGGTGGTGGAATACTGCGGATAGAGCGGGATAAGATAGATTTTTTCAATATCGTCTTGGTTGAGCCTCTCTATCGCTTCACGCGCAAAAGGCGGGGTGTAGCGCATCGCAAAATCAACCACTACCGTCGCTCCTAGTTTTGCCTGAAGCTTTGTGACAAGATTTTTCGTGTGTCCCACAAGAGGGGATTTACCTCCGATTTGGCGGTAGATCTCTTGCGATTTTTCGGTTCGCGTAAAGGTGATCATCGTCGCGATAAACTTTCGCAAAAGCGAACTTTTTACCGTCAATATATTTTTGTCGTTAAACATATTGGTTAAAAAAACCTCCACCTCTTCGAGGTTATTCGGGCCGCCCATATTGAGTAAAACGATCGCTTCTTTTTTCATTATTTAATCCTCTTTGATGCGTAAACTAATCTCATACACAATCTGCTGCAATGGTAGCATATCCTCATAAACAGCGTAGAGGGTTTGGATAAGTTTAGCTCCGTCTTCGATAAGTTTGGGCTCTAAAACTTTTTTACATGCCATAGATTTATACAGGCTCAAATCCGCACATGCCATAGAAGCGTCAAACCCTTTTGGGTAGCGTTTGAGATCTTTTGGAAATATCTCATAACCTAAGCCTAAGAGTGTATCGATCACGTTTTGAAGTTGCGCGCGTCGGCGTTCATCTTTGATATACTCGCGGTACGCATCCAAAAACGGCTTCTCAAACCAGCGCACCCCCGCGGCAACCAAAAGCTCGTCGGGGGAAAAGTGGAGATAAAACGACGAACTTTGCAAGCGCGAACCCCGCCCCTGCCAAAAGATGATGCCTATACGGCTTTTGATGGGGCGTTTATCGGCTCCCATACGGCGGATATCGCGGTAGATACGAAAAAGGGAGTGGTTGATCTTAGGTATGGCATGTATCGTAGGTTCGAGCGCCATAAGATGCTCCCCCATCTCCTCCACAAAGGCGCGGGAGGGTTCCAAAATAAACTTTTTGTACTCCTCCTTATGGGCTTCAAACCACTCTTTGTCGTTGTTTTCGCGGATTTGTTGCAAAAACTCCAATGTCTGCGGGGGGAAACCTACAAACTCCATAGCAAAACCTAGGCTAATTTTCTGTTTCTAAACGCTACGGCGATAACTACGAAAATAATAAAATAGGTGATCGGTACAAAATCGGGTACCGGTACGGGATCCCCTTTTGCATAAGAGTGAAGCCCTGCCAAATAGTAGTTCACCCCAAAATAGGTCATAAGCACCGATGTAAACGAAAGAAGCGAGATCACCGCGAAATTAAACTCGCTGTAGATCGGCTTGATAAAGCGCAAATGCACCACTATAGCATATACCAAGATCGTTACAAGCGCCCACGTCTCTTTAGGATCCCAGCCCCAGTAGCGTCCCCAGCTCTCGTTAGCCCAAACGCCTCCGAGAAAATTTCCGATGGTTAAAAGCACAAGCCCGATCATCAAACTCATTTCGTTGATCGCATTGAGCTCTTTAATCGAAGCGCCTATCTGCGTCCCGTTTTTTGCCGAACGGATCGCAAAAAGGATAATCACGATAAAGCCTAAAAGCGCGCCAAGCCCCAAGAAACCGTAACTTGCCGTAATCATAGAGACGTGGATAGAGAGCCAGTAGGAATTAAGCACGGGCACCAAATTGGTAATTTGAGGATCCATCCAATTAAGGTGTGCTACAAACAAAATAAGTCCCGTAAGGATCCCCGTCGAAGCCATCGTCATCGGCGAGCGTTTAGAGAAGATAAACCCTGCCAAAACGGTTGCCCAACCGATGTAGATCATCGACTCGTACCCGTCCGACCACGGCGCGTGCCCCGAGATATACCATCTGTTGGCAAGCCCGATCGTATGGGCGATAAAAAAGAGAATCAAAAGCCCCAGAGTAATTTTCGTGTATATCTCTATATTGAAATTGGGCTTTAAAATTTTGACGAAACTCAAAATCAAAAGGGCGAACCCCACCACCATATAGTAGGGGAAAAGTCTCTCGAAAATATTGGCTTCATTGTAAAACATCTCCGCTTTTATGCGGTTTTGGCTTGGGTAGACCTCCGAGCCGTAAAACTTTTGGTACTCCGCGATCTTGCCTAGCGCCTCATCCGCGCCCTTCCAGTCGCTTTTCTCGAGTGCGGTATCTACGGCACTAAAATAGGTCACGGCGATACTTCGCACTTGGTTTGCTTTATCGATCTCCAACGTTTTAAGCGCCTCTATGGTGCCGAGCCATTTATTGGCGGCATCGTTGGGTTTTGGCCATATTTTGATCAGATCGCCCGTAAAAACCATATAGGCGATATTCACTTTCTCGTCCACTTTTAAAACCGCTTTGTCGAAGGTACTGCGGTATTTGGGTTCTTTGCGTACCGCTTCATCGACATATTGCGCGAGTTTATACCCGCTCATATTGTCGGGATCGACGAAAAAGTCTGAAAACGAGACATATTTGGCATCGAATTTGACCCCTAAAAGTTTGTTGATCTCCTCATCTTTGGTGTAGATCATCTTGATATCGCGGTAGATATCGGGGCGGATCATCATCCCAAGCAGCACCTGATTGGCATCGAGGGTGTGTTCTTTCCCTATTTTGAGCGTTTCGGATCGGTGCAGTTTTGCCATCACCTGCGTTGAGAGGGTATTGAGCGGCTTCATTCTTCCGCCGCTGTCTTGCACTACGAGTGCTCCGAAACTCTTGGCATGTGCCGCATCGAACGCCGCTATGGTTTTAAGTGCAGGGTCAAGTTCCGAGGCGGCATAAGCGGGAAGCGATCCCAAAACCAAAGCGAGTGCACCCACGAACGCCGCTGCATGTTTTTGGCTTGCCTGTTTTGCTTTTTTTGCCAAAGCCCCAAAACGGTTCTCGCGTGAAAAAAGCGACCAAAACATCCCTAAAGCAAGAAGAAAATACCCTATGTACGATGGAAGCGTTCCCGGATCGTTGTTCACCGAAAGAACCGTTCCCGCCTCGTCTTGATCGTAAGAGGCTTGGAAAAATCTGTATCCGCGGTGTTCGAGTATATGGTTCATATAAATCCTATAAGGCATGGTAATGTTTTTCTCTTGATCCATCAGCACCACTTCGCTTGCATAAGAAGAGGGAGACATCGACCCAGGGTAGCGCTCTAGCTGAAAATCTTTAAGATGCAGGGCAAAAGGGAGTTTGATCTCTTGGGCACCGTAAAAAATAGAGACGTTCATATCGGCAAAAGTAAGTGTATGAGGCTCTGCCAAAACGCCGCTGCGCCCCATCACCAAAATCTCTTTTGTTTCATCCGCCGCTTTTACGCGAAAGCGCAGCGCGTCGTATCCCGAACGCATCGGCGAAGCATTTGGGTCGGAGATCAGCTCTATTTTGGCACTCGGTTTAAAATCACGCACCACAAAGCTCTCCCCTCCCGCACTAAAGAGGGTACGACCCGCAAACGGCTCTTTTTCGCTCGGTGCCAACTCCCCCTGCTCGCCGCTGTCCATTTTAAGGTAGCGCATCGCCATCGGGTGGTTCATATAGAGCGTGCCCTGTTCTACAAAAACGGAGATAACGGGCTTTTTAAAACTAAGTTTGGAATTAAAATCGAGAATGAATCCATCAGCCTCATAAAACGATCCCTCTTTAAGGGTCAAAGGGGTACCGTTGCCGCCGCTTGTTATCATCAGCTCCGCAATCGCAAATCCCCCCTCTTTTACCTCTACAAGCTCCTCTATGGCATCGGGGATATACTCGATCATCTCCACCTCTACTTTTTTCCCCTCTAGTTCCAAAGAGGCGCTTAGGGTATTGGAGCCCATTTTTGAGAGGTAAACCATCTCGGAACTCTTGGCATGTGCCTCCGCGCTAGAGGCTTCAACGCTAAAAAAAGTATCGGCACTTTGCATCAAAGAGCTGCTTTGCCCCTCGCGTATGTGCATCGTACCTTCAAACCCGAAATAACGGGTAATCGCCGCACCGACTAGAATCACCAAAAACGCCGCGTGAAAAATAAAGATAGGAGCTTTTTTGCGCGTATACATTTTATAGTTGTAGATATTGAGCAAAAGATTGACACTCAGTAAGAACAAAAGCACTTCAAACCATCTCGCATTGTACACCTCCGCTTTTGCAGTGATAGTACCGTAGTCGTTTTCTATAAACGTCGCATACCCTATAGAAAATGCGAAAATTGCCATCAAAACAGCCATTGTTTTCATGGAGCCGACGGTGGAGAGAAATATCTTCATTATGATCCCTTCATTTAAAAAAAATGTATTTTAGTCAAATAAAGCTAATAAGAAACAAAATAAAAACAGATGGGGAAAAAAATTGTAAAAAGTGAGAAAATCTCTTTGGCATGCGGGAATATTCCCCATGCCAAGAGGGGGAGATTATAAAATTAAATTATCTACACGTTACTTCGTCAAGACGCGAGAAAAGCTCTTTAGACGCACCTTCGGCTTGTTTAAAGAGGCCAATTACCTCCTTGCCGTTTGCTACAATGTCTTTTTTCGCCAACGAGACCGCTTTGTTGATCGAAGCATGCACCTGTTTATGCGGTTCTAGGACAGCTTTGTAGGCACTGCATCCTCCAAAGTTTTCTTTCCCTTCCCCTTCGTACCATTTGCCTAGGGCACACGTCGTATGGTCTCCGCTTATCTCTTCTGCTTTGTTGTTGATAACTGCGGCATACGCACTGTTTTTAAAGATCATATGGTCGAGTTTTGCAGTATTTGCAAAGAGTTCATGCCCGATAATCGTATTGTCGACTTTGATTTTTTCGACGTTTTCTACCAATTCGTAAAGCACATGTTTAAACTCATCAAGTTTCGCACTTGAAGTAAGCGCGTGTTCCTCGATTTTCTCGCTGTTTTCCGCCATATTCGTAGAGTTTTGTTTGAGTACGCTGATATTGGCTTCCACTTCGCTTGTCGCTTTTTGGGTACGCTCGGCAAGTTTTCTTACCTCGTCGGCAACAACCGCAAACCCGCGCCCGTGTTCCCCTGCACGTGCCGCTTCGATCGCCGCATTAAGTGCCAAAAGATTGGTTTGGTCGGAGATATCTTTAATAAGAGAAATGACGCTGTATATCTCTTCGACGTTGGAACTTAGGTGATCGGAAGAGACTCTCGATTCGCTGATCATCTCCGTAATACCGGTCATCGTGCTGATAATCTCGTCGGTCGAAGCGGTCACTTTGCCTATCACCTCTCCCGTGATTTGGTTAAGGTCGTTCACCTCTTTGACACTTGCTACGTTATGACGCATACTCTCTCTTAAATCGTTCGCATTTTCCACCGAACCGTGCAACATTGCATCTGAGAGTGCCACGGTAAGCTCGTTTTTCGCCAAACTCGATTTCACTTCGTTTGCAGCTCTTTGTGCTGCTTGTGCTTGCTCGTTGGCATCGTTTGCGATCTGCTCCACCTTATCCAAAAAGGCGTTAAAGCTCGCGCTTGCACGTCCGAGTTCGTCATTGGAAAGTACAGGCAGACGTTTTGTTAAATCTGCATCCCCTTGTGCTAGCTCTTTGGCAACCCTATCGAGGTTTACAATCGGATCTGCCACCGCTCTTTTAATAATGATCAAAAGAAACACTAGGATAAAGAGGTCGATAGATGCCATAATGATCACCTGTGTGAGCAAAGACTCTTTAGAGTGTTCTACAACACCCTCTACCGCGCTTAGGGGTTTTCCTAAAAGTGCATACCCGACGATATTTTGGGAAAAATCGTAGATAGGTTCGCTGACGACAAGGTACTCTTTTGTGAACTGGATCGTTTTTGTGTCTTTAAAGTCAACCAAAGCGAGTTGCGTAAAAAAGTTTTTGTTCACTACGCTTTCATTGACGCCCAAAACAAAATTACCCACTTTGGGAGCGTTTACAAGCCCTTGGGAGTGATCAAGATATTTATTGTCGACCACCATGGCTATCTCAACCCCGTAAGAGTCTTTTGCAGATTTCACGACCGAATTAAGCCCCTGCATAAACTCTACCGATCCCAGGTAGCTGCCCTCTTCCGTGATCGGTGCAATACCGCGCAACGAAAGCCCCGCTACGCCAAGTTCTATCGTTACAAGCGGTTTTTGGGTCTCTTTGACTTTGACGATGGAGTGGCGAAACGACGTAAGATCGTCGCCGAATTTTTCGGGTTTCCACGCACGAAGAAAACTTTTTACGTTTGCATCGTGTACATGGATTTGAACATTTTGAAACTCCGTACTCTCTTTAAATTTTTTGGAAAGACTCGCCAAACCGCCGATAGCCAAATCTCTATCACCCGTTTTTAGAGACTGCACGACATAGTAGTTCTCGGCAATATTGATCGCGTTGGTAAGCCCCACGTTCATTTTGCCGCCCATAAGGTCTTTATACACCGAACGCACAGACTGATCCTCTGTTTTATACACATCCGTTTCCAATTCATCGATCGAAACGAAATAACTCACCATAATAATCACAAACCCCACGATGATCGATGCGATCAACGGAAGATGGATTTTGTTGCTAATAGACAAATTTGACATTCGTCGCCTCCCCTTTTTGGTAGAAAATCGCTCTATTGTAACATAGTTTATTTGAGAAAAGCGGCTAAAAAAGGAAGAATTTTTACATTAATTATTTTTTATAAACGTATTTTTGTTCGAGTTGATTCCAAACGAAATGTTTTTTAACTTTTTCAAACGCTTTAAATACGATCGTATCGTGGGAGTGGGTATCGTAAATGACGATGGGGGTGTGGTAGTAACGTCTGTAAGACTTTATGGGGCTAAAAAGAAGTTCGTACCATTTAAAAGTGATCTTCCCTTCGTAAGGCTCAAAAAGCACGGTGGAGATCACCGTTTTTTTTGTCACGGGGCATCGAAAATGGCAACTCACGTAATATTTATTGACCTTTACATATTCTATGAGAGAAACGATTTTTTGGTACTCTTCGATCACGCAAGCTCTTTCTTTAAAAAAATTTTCTAGCTTTCAAGCAAAAAATATTCCATCAAAGAGCGAGTTTGATACAAAAACCCTTGCGCTCCCCCTCAAGAAGCTTTACGCTCCCTCCGTGTGCTTCGGCGATCTGGCGTGAGAGCACCAATCCAAGCCCGTTGCCTTTAACCTTTGTACTTTTAAACGCCTCAAAAAGCTCTTTTGTATTCTCGATGGCGATGCCGCTGTCGTAGATGCAAAACGTATGAAAAACATCATCTCTTTCGTACGTCATCTCTATGATGCCATCGTCGTTCTCATCGAGTTCTATCGCGTCGATGGCATTGATGATAAAATTGGAAAACAGCATCTCGAGCAAATCTTTATCGCCGTTGATGATAAATTTTTGTTCGGGAAAAATAAACTGAATCTCTTTCGTGTAGCCGTAATACCCCACCGACATCCCGAGTGCTTCTTTGAGTTCATGCCACATAAACGGCTCTTTTGTGGCATGTACCCCTTTTGAGAACATCAGAGTCGCTTTGATGATACGGTCAATTCGGTAGACCGATTTTTGGATCTCCTCGACGATCGGCACGTTTTCGGGAATAACCCGCTTTTTAAGCGTCGAACTCAGCAGCGAGATGGAACCTATAGGGTTGCGTATCTCGTGGGAGAGGTGCGCCGCCATCTGCCCCATCGTTGCGAGGTTTTCTTTGCGTTTTTGCTCGGTGATATCTGTGGCGCTAAACATCAGTTTGTCTTTGTAGCTCGAACTTTTAATAAGATAGGAACGCCCCTTGTAGCTTACTTCGTAGTCATCCTTTTGGGTCTCTAAAAGCTCGAAAAGTTTTGCAAGCGCTTTGGCTTGGGAGTTTTGCAAAAAAATCCCCCCTTGTTCGTCCAAAATCCAGATCGCATTGGGCAAAAACTCCACCACCTGCTCGATCGTGTTTTGCAAATGAGCGTAGGAGTCTTTAAGCTCGGTAAACTCCCGCTCTACCTTGTAGGTCTGCTCGATGAGAAGGTTAAGCTCCTCAGGGGTAATCACGCTCTCGCTCATCCCCTTGCCATCCCGACCAAGATTTTATAAAGCGAGTAGGCATCCTCGCTGCCGCAAAGCTCGCGGATCGAATGCATCGCATATGTTGGAAGCCCAATATCGAGAGTGTCGATCCCCATGCGCGAGGCGGTGATGGGACCGATGGTGGAGCCGCATCCCATGTCGCTGCGGGTTACAAACTGCTGCAAGGGTTCCCCGATTGCCGAGGCAACGTTCATAAAACGGGAGATCGTTTTGGAATTGGAAGCGTAACGTTGGTTGGCATTGACTTTTACGACCACCCCTTTATTGATACGCGGCGCATGGTTGGCATCGTGTTTTGCGGCAAAGTTGGGGTGTACGGCGTGGGCGTTGTCGGCGCTGATAAGAAGCGAGGATCGCACAAGCTGCATATACTCCTCATAATCCGGGTATGAACGGCGAAGGGTGTTTTCCAAAAAGCTCCCCCCCGCACCCGCGACCGATTCGCTTCCCACCTCTTCATGGTCGCTTGCGATAAAGAGCATCGGCACATCCTCCTCGACGCTGCAGATACTCAAAAGCCCTACGTAACAACTTAGCAGATTATCAAGCCGCGCACTTGCGATAAACTCGTCGTGTATCCCGACGTAGGAAGCTTTTTGGGTATCGTAAAAACTTAGCTCGTTCGCATAAAGCTCCTTCGCTTCCTCATGTGTACATGCCATAATCTGCTCTTTTAAAAACGCGTTAAAATCAAAATCCTCTTGGCATGTAGCAATAGGGGTGATATCGGTTTGGGCGTTGATAGTTTTGGAGCTGTTGGCTTCACGGTCGAGGTGGATCGCAAGTGAGGGGATAATCGCGATAGGCTTTTGCACGTCGATAAGTGCTTCTTTGATGATGTTTTTCTCATTGAGATAGCTCACGCGCCCCGCCAAAGAGAGATCACGGTCAAACCACGGGTTAAACAAAACCCCGCCGTAAGGCTCCACGCCGAATTTCACCATCCCCTGCTCTTTGATTATCGGATTTGGTTTGAGCTTTAAATTGGGCGAATCGGTATGCGCGCCTATCATCGTAAAGTTCTTGGCATGGGGGTAGGTAAAAGCGATCACGCTTGAATCGTTGCGCGTCACGTAATACCTCTTCCCTTTTTCAAGCTGCCATCTTTGTTCTTCGTAAAGACGGATAAAACCTGCATTTTCAAGCATCCCGCAGATATTTTTCGTGGCATGAAAAGGGGTGGGGGAAGCATCCAAAAAACCTAAAAGCCCTTCGTTAAAATCTTGTTTTGTCATAGATATATCTCCTGTTTTTATTCTTCAAATGCAACCCCTTTTGGGAGTTTTTTCGGCGCTTTGATGCGCAACTGCTTATGGATACTCTCTCGCCCGTACACAACCTCGATCTGCGACGCACTCACCCCGCACTCTTTTGCCAAAAAATCGACCATATAGTCGGTCGCTTTGCCGTTTTGCGGCTGCGCTTTAACGCTGATCTTGAGCTGATTTCCTTTTGGTTTTAAAATAGCATCCTGCTTTGCCATAGGGGTTCCAAGGATATTGAGCACCAAAACATCCCCATCCCACTCGTAAAAAATATGTGCTAAATCTTTTGCTTTCATACTTTGTGCTTGCCTCGCAAATCCATCTGTATCGACTCCAGTTCCAAAACATCCCTCTCAAGCTCCGCCTTTAACTCCTCTTCGCTCGGTAAATACAACTGATACTTTGAGACAAAAAGATTTTCATTATCGTTTAAAACCGAGTATTTTACCACCGTATGGTCTTTGTCGGTACAAAGTATTATTCCGATAGTCGGATTATCGTTTTCTTCTTTTTCCAAATCGTCATACATGCGCACATACATATCCATCTGCCCGACATCTTGATGGGTCAGTTTTCCTTTTTTAAGGTCGATGACGACAAAACATTTCAAGATGTAGTTGTAAAAAACCAAGTCTATGTAAAAGTCACTTGTCTCGGTTTTGATTCTTTTTTGTCTGGCTACAAATGCAAAACCTCGTCCTAGTTCGAGTAAAAAATCTTGTATCTTTTCGATGAGAGCAGATTCCAAATCACTTTCATAAAAACTGTTGTTTTGTTTGAGATCTAAAAACTCTAAAACATAAGGGTCTTTGATGATATCTTTTGAAGTGAGTTGCAAATCTTTTGTATTTTCTTTCGCTTCATTTATAACAGGTTGTTTCTCTTTGCTTGAGAGCAACCTCTCGTAATAAAAAGTACCGATTTGTCTCTCTAAAGCTCTCACACTCCAATTTGATTTGGCTGATTCTTCTGTGTACCATAGCCGTGCATCAGAGTTTTCTATCCTCATAATAAGCCTATAATGGCTCCAACTCAATTCGCTACACAGTGTGGAGCGGATTGGAAAACAGTTGTAAAATTGCCTCATGTTTCTAAGACTTTGCTGACTAAAACCTTTGCCAAAATCTTTTGTAAGTTTCGTTGAGAGCTCTTTTATAAGATACGATCCGTACTCGGCTCTCTCTTTGCCCTTTTGTTCCTCCTCCACAATTTGCTTACCGATATTCCAGTACGCTTCTACCATTATGAAGTTTATTTGTCTATAAGCATTATCTCTAGCATTTTGAAGGATATTTTTTATGTTCAAATATAAAGCATCGTTTTTTACAGGTTTCATCTCTCACCCTCTATAAGTTTTATCTCCTCATCGCTTAAATCGTAGAGTTGATACACCATTGTGTCTATTTTAGCTTCTAGCTCCGAAGTGTTGGCATGTGGATTTTCTTTTTTGAGGTTGAGAATTTCATCTACTAAATTTATGAAAGGTTGTTGATCCGTTGCATCAAGCTTAGGAATAAAAAGTTTTCTTATATTTTTTGGTTTAACTTCTGCAAATCCCCTTCCTTCTTCTTGTGTTAGATTCCTATAAACAAAGTTTGTAAGTTTTGAGTTTAAAATAGCCAAAGCATATTTATAATCAATCGCATATTGTTTATCTATTTTAAAAACCAAAATACTGTTTAAAACAAAAAAACCGTTTGTATCAAATGTAGCAATTACGCTATCGGCTGTTTGACGAAGAAGAATTTTTGGCTCAGTAAAAAGTTCTTTATATCTTGACCAATGAAGACACCACCAAGGTAAAATCCCATTTTTTGTTTCTCTTTTACTACTTAGTTTTTCTTCAAACGGGACAAGGTAGTTTTTAATATTTGGCAACTCATCTATTTTTAAACTTTTAACCATATAAATAAGTTTATGATTTGTCGTATTTATTTCATACTTATTGATTTCTCTGCCTACAAGCACATCGTGTAAGATATCTGTTTCAAGATTGTATTCATTGATAGTATTTTCATGAACTCTAAAAATTTTATCTCCACCCGTTGAAATACCGCTTGCCACTTCAAGAGCTATTTCATCTATCAAATAGGATTTTTCTTTTACTTTTTCTATGATGTCTATAGCTTTTGTATTTACACCAAAAATTAACGACGGAACTTTTAATATTTCGCTCTTTTTAATTGACTCAAAAGTATCTAAAATAATCTCTTTTTTTTCAGAATCTCTCAAATCAAGATAACCAAAACTATATTCGGCTACATTTTGTTTTGATAATTCAAAAATAGCCGTAGGCACACTTGCATCAACAAATACACCATCACCAAAATTAATCACTTTATTTATGTTTTGATTTATTAACAACTCTCTTGTTTTTTCAAATTCATTTTGAAATAAAAGATTGTTTGGAACAATCAAAGACAATCTTCCAAAATCTTTGATAACTTCCATAGATTTTGAAATAAAATAGTTAAATGTGTCAGGTGTTCTCATGTGGACATTTTGATAGATTATCTTAAATAAATCTTTATCTCCATTTGACAATTCAGCACCATACGGCGGATTACCTATAACGATATCAAACCCGACAAAGTTCCCGTCCTCATCGAGCACTTCTGGAAATTCAAAACGCCATTCAAAGGCATCTTCGTAAATTTTCCCTTTTTCTATTTCGTCTATCTGTTTTTCTAGTTTTGCAAGCTCTTCTAGTAGTTTGGCTTGTTTTTTGGCATCTGGCTTATCTCCAAAGAGGCTTTGTTTATGCCCATATTTGTTTTTTATAGCCGTCAGAAGCAAGTCGTCATTAAGCCCCTCGTGTCCAAAGTCGGCGACATATTCCCGCAGCTTTTCGTTTCTCTCTTTTGTGACTTTATACTCTGCTTTGAGTGTCAATCGAAACTTATTTTTAAGACTTTCAATCGAGGCTAAAACCTCTTTTTTTGTACCTAAGTTCTCTTTATAATCCTTCACTCTTTGTTTGTAGTTTTTAATCTCTTGTTTGACATTATTGATTTTTATCTCGTCTTTGAGATCAAAGCGGCTTATGAGCGAGTTGCCCGTTTTGATGTTGATGTCAATGTTTGGAAGCGTTACAAGTTCGTAGTTTGCATCATAGTAGCTATTTTTAAGCAGCTCTATCCAAAGGCGAAGCTTTGTGATTTGAGAGCTGTTAGGGTTAATATCGACACCAAAAAGCTGATTTTCTATAATGCGCTGTTTTTCAAGAAATAGCATCTTTTGCACTTTGTGGTTTGAACTTTGGAAATCTTTTGGCTTTGTGTATTCAAACCACTCATCTTCAAGTTTTACAAGAAGTTCATCATTGATTAGCTCTATTTTTAAGCCCCGCAGATTAAAAAGCCCTAACTGATACTTGATGTAAATAATCTCATTTAAAACAGAGACCAAAAAGTGCCCGCTCCCAACCGCATGGTCGCAAACGGTTATAGAGTCGATAATTTTGTTTGCTTTTTCTATAAACTCGTTTTTATAATAGTGGCTATCGCAGTAGTTTTTAAGCTCTTCAAAATTCGCAGTTTCAATAGAAAACGCAGCATTAAATTTTTCTAGTATGCTTTTTTGCAAAGACTCTCTTGACATATACATCGTAATAAAACTAGGTGTGTAAAAACTTCCGTCTTTATAGCCGTTTATCTTTTCAAAAATCAATCCTAAAACAGAAGCGTTAATGAGAGACTTTGATTCGTTGGCTATTGCATCGCCCGTACTTCCAAAATCATACGCATCTAAAAACTCAAAAAGATAGGCAAGAGTTGAAATTTGTCCGCTTTTTTTTGCTCTTTTTTCATCTTTTAAAACGGTTTTTGCGTAGTAGTTTATCTTAGCGTCATCTTCTAGGTTCGAGACCGTGAGATATTTTGTTTCATACTCGTGTATCTCAAAAAGGGAGCTGTTTAAGTAAGGAATATAGTCAAATTCTCTATGTTTTCTCATTTGCGGACGTTTTGCCAGTACCTCAAAAAAGAGCATTTCAAGCTTGTCGTAATCATTTATCTTAGCGGCGTTTAAAAATTTAAACTCTTTGTTTTTATTCCAAGATACGATTTGAGATTCAAGAAGTTTAAGAAAGAGAATTCTATTGATCCAAATAATAATAAGCTTAATAATAGTTTCAAAATCGTTTGATATGCCGTACTGCGTGAGTTTGTTTGCAATATTCTCATAGAACGAACCCTCTTGCGAAGTAGAAGCTTTTGCAATCACTTTTTTAGAACCTTGCTTTGTCTCTTCAAGCCCTAAAATATACAAAAGCTCGTTATAAAATTCACGGTTAAGGCTGTTCGCATCGTTTGGATTGAACTCTTTTAAAAGCGTGTCGGGACTTAAAAGCTTATAAATAGCCAGTAAATCTTTTGGCTTACACGGCTCTTGCAAGTTAAAATGAGCACATTCTATCTCTAAATTATTATTCGAATTTGCCTGAAACTTCGGCAACTCTCTAGCTAAACTTTCATAAAAGTCTTTTGTTTTGTCACCCAGTAATGATGGGTTTTTGAAATCCGTATAAATCTTTTTAATCTGTTTGTTTTGCCAAAAAAGGCGATCAAAATCTTTTGCATCGAAAACAAACCAACTAAAGGCAGTTAAAATAATTATATGTTTGAGATGAATATTTCCCTCGGCTCGCTCTTGCATAAAATAAAGAACAGCCTCATGAAACGCTTTTCGATTCAAATCATCTTTGGTAAGCATTTCATTAAAATTGTCAAGCCGTTTAGCCTCAATGAGAACTTCAACTCTACCATTTTTAAAAATTGCCCAGTCTATTCTTGCTTTTGTATTTATCTCATAGCCAAAAGAGTGCGTTAAAAAATCTCTCACAACATTTTTTTGGTGCTCTTCACTTTCCGCTTTATTGACGTGTAAAAGTTCATTGAAATATTTTTGAAATCTCTCAAACTTCTCTTGCTCTACGCTTTTTTTCGACAAAAGCGGGTTTATAAAATCGCTAGGTTTGATTATTTTTTGTTTTAATGCCACACTTCGACCTTTATTGATATTTTTCGTGATGAATGAGTGCAAAAACAGACACCATTGCATCTTCAATGATATAAATAACGACATAGCCTTTAAATATCATGTCTCTGACATTTTCATCATCATGATAAATAGATTTTCTGTGTTTATATGGCATGTGCAAAATATCTTTACATGCCGCTATTAAATCATTTTTAAATTTTCTAGCCGCATTTGGATTGTCTTTTGCTATATATTCCAATTTTAGAGCCAAAGAATCGATAAAACTCTCTTCAAATCTAATGTTCATATGCTTTTATCACCGTATCAAGCTTCGTTTGGGTCTCTTCGAGAGAATAAAATTTAGCCGTACCGCTTTTTATCTTTTCTGCTTGCGAAGCTACAAACTTTCTATCTTCTTCAAAAAGTGCTTTTTGCACCTCTTTTTCAATAATTTTTTCAAAATCTTCACTTTTTAAAAGTATAAAATCAAGTTTGTTATTTTTTAAAATGCCGATTTTTTCTAACTCGTTTTTATACAATTTAGACGTAATCGTTGCAAAATTTTTTGCGACTTCCGTTGCACTAAACAACTCGTTTGTATTGTAAGAAACCATAATTATTCCCTTTATTATGCATATAATTCAATGCATTATACATCACTTTTACTCAAGGGCACCTCTAAAAACCCTAGCCGGCTTCAGCTTTACAAAGAGGTTCACAATCAAGGCGACCCTTTGAAGCCCTAGCCGAAGCTAAGGCGAAAAGGGTCAACGCCGAGTGTGGATCTCTTTGTAAAGCCCTACGGGAGGGTTTAAAAAAGCGACATGCCATAAAACTTTTTATCGCCTTAGCTTTGGCTAAGACTCAAAAAAGATTTTACGTCCTTTCATCTTTTTTAAATCCCTCTGAAGCAAGCTAGAGTTTTTAGAGGTGCCCTCAAGATACTATCTATCTTATGAACTTTTTACCGTTTGTCTTCAAAAAACTTCCGCATAAAACTCTTAAACCCGAACGAATGCCCCTCATACAGCGTTTTTGTTGCCTCGGCGAGGACGCGTACGTCGTAGCGTGAGGGGTAGATAGGCGGGATTGCCTTATCGATGTTCAAAACTCCGTACACAGCGCTTATCGCCGAGCGCACGGAGTGTTCCACCGTAAAGACGCACTCCCCCTCTATCTCGCAAAACTGCCCTATAAAAGCGAAGTTCGTGCTTCCCTCGGGGATCACTTTGGGTCTATCGCCTTTGGCGCGCGGCATAAACTGGCTCGTGATGTAGGGCATCATGCAGGGGATGACGTTGAGCGTGGGGAGAATCTCCTCTATGCGCTCTTTTGCCCCCAGATGATACAGAAGCTCACATGCCAGCTCTTCGCCGCTGCATTCGCTCATCTTTTTCTTCACAAAATCCCCGACCTTATCTGCAAAAAGCCCGTATGCCCAAAGCACCAAAACGTTTTTTGGCTGACCGATAAAATGGGGCTGACGGTTACACGTCACGCTTAAAAGCCAGCTTGAGTCTTTGATGGTTACGATCCCGCCCGTCACCGCTTTGCCCGAATAGGGATCGCGCCCCGTAAGCTGTTCTAAAATCTGCGCTAGGGGCGAATCGGTGCAGGTGATGGTAAAAGATATCCACTTCGTTTTGTCTATCGCGCCGCAAAAAACATCGGGGTTTCCGAAAGAGGGATCCTGCTTGGCGATATTTTTCCAAAGCCGCCATGAAGAACCCAAATTCTTTTCAATTTTCGCGGGGTGTTGCATATCACCCAAAGTTGCGTTTTGCGTCATGGAACCATTGGTGATAAAGAGCAGATCCTCCGCTCCAATAGAAATGCTCTGCTCCTGATCGTTTCTTGTAAGCAAAAGCTCCCGAGCCGTTTTTATCCCATCTTCGTTCTCTATGCGTACATCCCTTACCTGCGTGTTATAGGCAAATACGACCCCTTGCTCTTCAAGATAGTTTTTAAGCGGCAAAATCATAGAATCGTACTGGTTGTAGGTAGAAAAAAGTATCTTCTCCAGCCTGCTCATGCCCGGCAGAAGGTGGATAAAACGCTCCATATACCGTTTCATCTCGATCACGCTATGCCATGTCTGAAACGCAAACATGGAGCGCCAGTAAAGCCACATAGGGGTCGTAAAAAAACTCGAATCAAAATAGTGCTCGACGCTGACGTTTTCAAACTCCTCCTCTTTGGCAAGAAGCAACATGCCAAGCTCCATAATATGCACGTCGCTCAAACCCAGCTCATGCCCCAAAACCTTTGTGCCGCACTTATGCAAAACCCTGCATGCCGAAACATTGGGGTCGATACGGTTGATCTCGTAAATCTCATCAAGCACCGTTTTGGTTTTGTCGCCAAGCGAGGGGATGGAGCCAAAAAGGTTCCAGCAGCACTCGTAATGCTCCTCCATCTCCCGCCCGCCGCGGATGATATACCCATCCGCCGCGTTGCCAGCACCGTCCATGGCTCCCCCAAGAAGAGAGGACTCTTCAAAAATCGTTATCTTAGACCCTTCCATAGAGGCATCTCGTATCAAAAACGCCGCCGCCGAGAGGGAAGCTATCCCGCCGCCGATAAAATAGGCTCTTTTGTTCTCTATCCCCTCGGGTTTTCGTATCGTTCTATTTTGGTAGCTCCACATATCTCTCCTTTTTTTACGTTAGAGGTTGAGTTCTATCGCTTCAAACTCGTCGTCGCTGTTTTTTCTAAATCGGTAGTATTTGATGCTTTCGGGTTTTGAGTAGGTCGGTTCGGGGGTAACGAACACGATCTTAAACCCTTTGGTATTGGCGAAATCTCTTAGGCGCTCCTGGTTGGCGCTGTGCAGACGCGAGACCTCATCGACGATAAGGAAAAACGGGGTTTTCTCCTCTTCTATAAAGAGCTGTAAAATCGCGATCGCTAAGGCAATTTTTAAAAGCATACTGCCCCCCGTGGAGCTTTCGTTTTTAAGTTGGACGACGTTTGAAACTATTTTGCCGTTTTCGTTAAACGACAAGCTCAAATCTATCGTATCTTGGAGTGAGATCGCGCTCCCTTTAAGCTCCGCTTTTATCTCTTTGAACTTTGCTTCGAGCGTTTCTAGGGCGCGATAGACATCCTCTTTGTCGTAAAAAAGAGAGTTCTCACCAAGAAGCGAGCTAAGACTCCCCACCACCTCGCGCAGCTCTTCAAGCAGTTTTGCCACGCTCTTTTTATCGCCGCTTTTGGTATCGATGCGGATCTCTTTAATCACCCCGAAATCGATGGCACCGAGGTTTTTGTTAATGCGTTGCACTTGGGAGAGGAACTTATCTTCGCTGTCGCTAAACACCGACATCTTTTGCGGCAGGAGGTTTTGGATAAAGTTCAGAAACTTTTTATGCCCGCTTTGTTTGAGCATCTCGAGCTTCTTGTTTTTAAACTCCACGATCTCTTCAAGTTTGAGCAAGATATTGGGGCTTTGAGAGATATAAGGGTGGGCTACGTACTCCTCGAAACCAAAAGATATCTCTATCTCGTTTTGCATGTTTTTGAGTGAATTGAGCTTATCGAGTTTGGTTTTGAGATCGACCTTTTTATTTTTATACTCCGCATCTACCTCATCAAACTCCCGCAGCAGTTTCTCTAGGTACTCACCGCTCTCTCGCGGCTCACAGAGTTCAAACCCGCCCTCGTAGCGCTCAAACCTCTCCAACCCTTTTTTAAGGATTTTTTGTTTCTCCAAAAGCTCTTTTTTCTCCTCTAAAAGCTCCTCTTTGCGCTCTTGGTAGTGCTCTATCTTTGCATCGAGACGTTTGGTAAACTCGCGGTTTTGCAGTGCGGCGCTTTGAAGATCGTTTTGTTTGTGTACGAGGGTTTCAAGACGCTCTCTCTCTTTTTCATACTCCGCCAAAAAGTTGCGTGATTGCATACTCTCTTGGTACTCTTGCCTCGTACGTGCAATCGCTTCTTGCAACTCTACGATCCGCTCATCTTTGGAGATGGTCTGTTTTTTCTCCTCTTGGAGTGCTATGGCATGTGTGAGTTTTTCCTGCTGCGCTAAAAGCTCTTGCTTTAAAACCTCTTTTTGCTTACGAAGCGCCTCTTTAAACTCTTCGCCAAACTCCTCTATCTCTTGGGAGATTTTTCTTCTTTGCTCGCGCAAGGCTTTATGGATCTTTCCTATAAACTCACGGTTGTTCGTTATCTCCTCTTGGAGGTTTGCCATAGTTTGAAGGTGTTCCCTCTCCCTCTTGACATGGAGGTTTTTAAGCTCTTTCGTTTGCTCCGTCTGCTTGGCATGGAGCGTTTGGGTCTCCTCATGCAATGCAACGATCTTTGCCTCTAGCTCTTGAAGCGTTTGTGTAAGAAAAGCTTTTTGCTCCGCCAAAGTCTCAAACCTCGCATCAAACTCTTTTTGGAGCCTCTCTAGGGACTCTTTGTAACTGTTTTCAAGCACCTCTTGGCTGAGAGTGAGTGCTTCTAGTTTTTGGTTTGCTTCCTCTTTGGTGAGGATTGTTTTGAGACTCTGGGTATTAAGCTCCATGCCAAACACGCGGCGCCCATCGAGTAAACGGGGCTGAAGCTCTGCGACCGATCTATCAAGCAAACTCGCATCCATCACGGGGTAGAGTTCCCTCTCCCAGCCATCAACCTCCTCGTGCAAAAACTCTTTAAAACTTCCAGCTTTTGCCTCTACCATCGAAGCGTATAAAACACGCTGCTCCTCTATGGCATGTAACTCTTTGGCAAAGCTCTGCTCCAGCTCCTCTTTTTGAACTTTAAGAGCGCGCTCTGCCTCTTGGCGTGCATACTCCATCTCTCTTATGGCGACCTTGGTTTGCCCTATCTCTTCATGGGTTTGAAACTCTTTGTTTTTAAGCTCGCTTAGTTGCTTCTCAAAAGCCGATCGCAGATTTTCAAGCTCTTTTTTTTGCTCGATTAGAAGATTTTGCACAAGGAGTTTCTCTTTTTTGATGCTGCTCTCAAACCCCTGTATCTCCGCTTCCAAATCGGCACTCTCATAGTGGGCTTGTTTCTCTTTTTGTTCAAACTGCAGCTCTTTGTCTTGGATCTTCTCTTGCAAAGAGATTTTGAGGTTTTGCTCTTGAGAGAAGAGTTTGCCCTCAAACTCCCGTGGAAGCTCTTTGTCTCGTTTGTGTTTGAGTGCTTCTATCTCTTTATCGGTACTCTCGCGTTCGTTTGCAAACCCCTGTTCGAGTTTTATCAGCTCCTCGCTCAGGCGGATCTGCGTCGTCTCTATCTGCTCAAACCTGTCCGCTTTGGCACCGTTGTCTAGGAGCGCTTGGGCGTTGAACTTCTCTTTGAGCCGTTTAATCGTCTCTATCTCGAGTGCAAGCGCATTGGCAAAACGTTTGTAACGCTCCTCCCATTTGGCAAGAGTTTTTTCTTTGATCTTATAGAGTTCTATACTCTTTTTGAGTCCCATCTCGTTGCTCTCTAGGGCATGCGTCAAAGCAAAAAGCTCTTGTTTTTCCCGCTCTAGGCGAAAACTAATCGCGCCGCGCAACGCTAAAAGGTGCTCCTCCATGCCAAGAAGTTTCTCTTTTAACCCGTACGCACTCTCGATGGTCTCTTTATGTTTTTCAAACTCTTTAAAAAAACGGTATCCCGATTGGAACTCGTAAATCTTTTGCAGATACTCCTCATGGTTAAAATCGATCACCTTTTTTTCATAATCAAGGGTGGTTTGGATAGCCTTTTTAATGCTTTTTGCATCGATTATCGATTTGTCTATGTTAAATATCTCGTTAAAAAGCCCCAAAAAGATATCGCTGTTTTTAATGGGTGCGAACATAAAATCAAGGTAGCGTTTGTCGTGCCCGTACACGATGTCGCGGTACTCGCTCATAGACTTTACCGTTTTTTTCAAAGGCGCCTCTTTGAGGTAGCGTTTAATCGCCTCAAGCTCATAGAGCTGTCTATCCTCATCCATGATCCGCTCTAGGGCAAAGGGCTGTTTGGAAAACACCTTGACGATCTCTCCGCCGCTTTTGTACATAAAGATGAAAAACTCCTTAAACACATAAACGATATAGGAGTTGCTGTAGCGAAAATAGTACTCTTTGAACCCCTCTTTATCGGTGGGGATCCCAAGATTGCGCACATCTGCGCTAAAGAGGTAGTGGATAGCGCGGATCACGGTGGTTTTTCCGCTTCCGTTGTCCCCTAAAAAGAAGAGGTCTTTTTGGAGGCTCAGGTCTAAAAAACTAAAGTTTGCCGAGTTTATAAGGTATATTTTTTGAATCATTTATGCCACCGTGCTTTGTACGATTTTTAGGTAATAATCAAGAGCGCTCAAAACGAGGTATTCATCTTTAGAGTCGTTCTCTTTTTTCTCTAGGATATAGTTCTTCTCCAGAAGATCGAAAAAACGCTCTACGATATCTTTGAGGTCTTTCGTTTTAAAGATATACTCAAATTTTTGTTCCAAAAGCGAGTCCTCTTTTTGTTTGAGCTGGACGATAAAATCGGTTTGTTTTACAAGAGTCCCCCGCTCCAAATAGGGAAAAAGCTGTTTTAAGATAGCGATACACAGGAGGATATTTTTGTGGTTGTTCAAAAACGCCTGCAACTCCGCATCGTTCATCTTCTCCTTTTTTGAAAGGTAAAAATAACCGTTTTCGCCGTTTAAGACAAACCCCAGCTTTTTCATAATCTTATTTAGCTCCTCAAAGTTCTCCTCGATCATCAAAAACTTCGCTTCGTCGCTGTATTTTTGCGAATTGAGGGAGATCAAAATCCCCTTGCTTAACACCTTAAAAACTTCATCTAAACCCATTGTGCAACCTTTATCCCGTAATGATTAAACTCTTGCGTAAAAACAACCTCTTGGCATGTAACTATCTGCATATACACCTTAAACGCTTCCTCTAAGAGTTCGCGCTCTTTGTATCTTTGCAGCTGCGCATGGGCGTAGATAAACAAAAATATATCCTCGCATCCGCTTTGACGAAGCCCCTCTAGTATCTCCTCGATGTCGATGATCTCAAGTTTTTGCGACTCTTGGAATTTTATCGGGGTGCTTTTGAGAGGTTTTGCAACCTTGATCTCATGCAAAAGCGCGTGAAGCTCTTTGGAGAGTTTGGCGATATCCCTCTCATCGGGCAAAAACGCCACCCTGTTCTTTTGACTCGGGGTGATAGTGTAGTAGAGATGCTTGGCATGTCGCAGCAGATGCTCATCGAGCGTTTGGGTCTCTTCGCTTAGAATCCGGTTTGCCAGATGCAGCAGCTGTTTGTTTTGCAAACGCCGTTTTTTGGTTTGTACCAAAAAGAGGTTCAACTCTTGGATATACCTGTCTATATTTTCGATGTAGCCCAAAAGGGAGATCCCTATACTTTGCAAAAGGGTGTCGATGGAGGGTTCAAGACCGCGCAAATCTTCTCTAAAAAAAGCGCCTATCTTTTCGTTTGCCTCGATAAGCTCGCTCACCTTTTCCAAAATATCCGCACCGTTTTCTATTAATATGTCGATATCGAGCGAAGTGTCGTTTTGCAGGCGCAGCAAAAGCACCCCAATCTCCCTGTCGCGGTTGTAAAACTTAAAATAAAGATTCTCTATAAGCGAGAGAATCGAGGTGACATAGTAACCGTCCTTGCTCTCTAGGTAGCGTTTTTTTGCTTTGATAAGCTCTTTGTATTCGTTTTCGTAGTTGCCGAAAATGACGGTGTAATCGATCCTTTGCAAAAGGGAATCGGCAAAGTTGAGGTAGTTTTTGTTGAGCTTGTAGCGTTGGTTGATCTTTACAAAAAGGGTCGATTCCACCAGCTCGGGACTTACCTGTTCTAGCGAACCCTCGCGGTAGGCTCTGTCGATACTCTCTTTGTGGGTTGCGAGCAGTTTTAAAAGTTCGCTATGCTTCATAGATGATCTCCTGCTCTAAAACGCTTGCGTATTTTTTAATAAGAGTCACCAAAACCTCAAGCTCTTTTGGATAGTTTTGCTTCATGCGCCCCCTTTGTTTTTGGTAGAGTTTTTGGGAGGTGTAGGCGTTCACGCTAAAGTAGCGCTCCAGATCGCTTGGCATGTGGAAGGTTTTGTTTTGCATCGCGAAACTCTCGTAAATGTGCATCCCCTCGATATCGTAATCAAGAAAAAACTCCACCTCTTTGGTCTCTAAAAAACTGCGCGTCAGCGAGTTGCCATAACCGCCTAGATAGACAAAATACTCCGAACTAAAATGCTCTGCCTTGGCATCTATGGTTAAAAAGGTCTCGGCGTTTTCAACCGCCACAAACCGCGCAATATTTTCCAACATGCCAAGAGTTTCTTTTTGAAAAAGCTGCGGCGGTTCCCCCTTTTTTTTCACAAGAACAACGCCGTCAAACACTTTGGTGTAGCGGTTTTTAGAGTCCCCGCCAAACTCGATATTTTCTTTGCGCGTAGCGGCATTGAAATAGTTGTGTATATCCTCGAATTTTTGCATCGCCACGCTAGAGAGTTCCGACACAAACGCAAAAAACGCTTCACGGTTTTTAAGCTCCACCCGCTCCCCGCGCTTGCCGCAAAGTACAAACACCCCGTTCTCGCTCTCATATTTTTTCACGGCGCTAAAAAGCTCTTTCACCTTGGAATACACGGGTGCTTCTTGCTCAAACAAAAGAGCTTGGGCGAGGAGTTTTTTAGGGTTCATCTGCGACCTCCTTGTTTGTTACTCTACGACATCCACAAACTCGTTGCCTTCTAACGCCAAAAGGAGCTTGTTGTCCACCCGTATCGAGGAGTCTATCACCACGTTTTGGAGTTTTGAGACGATGGTGAGTTTAAGCGGTCTGCTTCCGGGATTTTTGCGCACCAGTACGTAGAGATCCTCTAAAACCCTCATATTCTCATCGAGTCGTATCGAGAGGTTAAGCGGCTCTTGGGGTTTTTCGCGTATCTCGGTTTTTGTCTTTTTGCTCTCTTTTTTGACATCTTTGAGGGTCATGATCTTTAAGACGCTGATGCGGGTAAACATCTCCGTGTGGGTGATTTTGACCTTAAAAGCGATTGGTTCATTGAGATCCATTGCTTGGAGTTCGTCGAGTTTATCCGAAAAGAGCATCACTTCGATATTTCCGTGAAAGTCCATAATGCTCACGATCCCAAAAGCGTTCCCTTTTTTGGAGGTTTTTTTGGTGATCTCCTCCACTTTTCCGATAAAAATCGCGCTTGAGCCGTCGGCGATATTCTCTATCTCCGAGGAGAGGGTGTACTCCAAATCATCAAGCACCTCTCTATACTCATCCAGCGGATGCCCCGAAACGTAAAAACCGAGGGTCTCTTTTTCAAACTCCAAAATCTCTTTAAGCGTGTACTCGCCTGAGTTGGTCAGTTTTAACTCCACCGTTGTTATCTCGGCATCGTCTCCAAAGAGGCTTCCCATCGCGTTTTTCTTTGCGGTTGAGGCATCTTTTGCGGTCTCTACCAAAAGCTCTATCTGATCTAGCAGAGCCTTTCTTGAATAGCCGAACCTATCAAAACCGCCCGCTTTGATAATCGCCTCGATAACCCTTTTGTTGACCTTGCTCGGCTCGATGCGGTTGACAAAATCTTGAAGCGAAACAAAAGGACCGTTTGCTTCACGCTCCTCAAGCATCGCATGGATCGCCGCTTCACCAACCCCTTTAATCGCCCCGAGTCCAAAGAGAATAACCTCTTGATCCTCTTTGGTAATCGCTGAGAATTCAAGCTGTGAATCACAAATATCTGGAGGAGAGAGCTCGATCCCCATACGTTTTACCTCATCGATGTAGCGCACCACCTTGTCGGTGTTGTCCTTATCGGAGGTTAAAAGTGCCGCCATAAACTCGTTTGGATAGTAGGTTTTGAGCCATGCGGTTTGAAAGGTAACCATCGCGTACGCCGCGGAGTGGGATTTGTTAAACCCGTACCCCGCGAACTTCTCGATAAGGTCAAAAAGCTTACTCGCTTCGTTATAATCAAGCCCCTGAGCAGCCGCGCCCTCGGAGAACTCTTTGTTGTATTTGAGCATCTCTTCGACTTTTTTCTTCCCCATGGCACGGCGTACGATATCCGCACCGCCAAGGCTAAAGCCTCCGATGGTTTGCACGATCTGCATAACCTGCTCTTGGTAAACGATAACCCCGTAGGTAGGTTTTAAAATCTCCTCTAAAGCGGGAAAGACGTAGGTTATGGCTTGGCGCCCGTGTTTACGCTCGATAAAGTCATCAAGCATCCCCGACTCCATCGGTCCGGGACGATACAGAGCCAAAACCGCGATCAAGTCCTCGAAGTTTGAGGGTTTAAGACGCTTATTTAAGTCTTGCATACCGCTTGACTCTATCTGGAACATCCCCAAGGTGTTCCCCGTTTGGATCGCTTTATAGACGTTTATATCGTTTTCATCTATGGCATGCCATAAAATATCTTTGTCGTAGCGCTTTTTGATAAGCTTGATGGCGTTGTCTATCACGTCTAGGGTTTTAAGACCCAAGAAGTCGAACTTGATTAAGTCCACATCCTCCATGAAGTTAAGCGAGTACTGCGTAACAAAGGTATCCTCGCCGGAGGGTTTATAGATAGGTGTTTTTTTCCACAGCTCTTCGTTGCTTATAACTACACCCGCGGCATGCATCCCTGAGTTACGTTTGAGTCCTTCGAGTTTTTTGGAAAACTCCCACACGCGCTCGGCTTGCGGGTCGGTCTCGATAAGTTCGCGGAGTTTGGGCTCTTTTTGGAACGCCCCCTCTTTAAACTCTCCCCCTTTTTTCTTCCCGTTGAGGGTGATGCCAAGCTCATCGGGGATCAGTTTTGCCATCGCATCGGCTTTTGAGAGCGGCATGTCCAAAACACGCGCAACGTCGCGGATAACCCCTTTGGCTAAAAGCGAACCGAAGGTGATGATTTGGGCGACTTGGTTACGTCCGTACTTTTTGGTTACATAGTCGATCACCTCGCCGCGGCGCGCCTGCATAAAGTCCATATCGATATCGGGCATACTTACACGTTCAGGATTCAAAAAACGCTCAAAGAGCAAGTCGTACTTCATCGGGTCGATGTCGGTGATCTGAAGCGAATAAGCAACCAAACTCCCCGCCGCACTCCCGCGCCCGGGACCCACGGCGACACCGATACGTTTTGCCTCTTTGACGAAATCCCAAACGATCATCATGTAGCCTGGGAACTTCATGTCGTTGATAACTTTCATCTCAAACTCTAGGCGATCTCTATACTCCTGATGGCGTTCTTGAGGGACGATTTTGAGCCGCTCCTCCAAACCTTCGCGGCACTTGACGATGAAATACTCCGCATCGTTTTTATCCGCCGCACTGCGCCATGCTTTTTTCTCTGCATCGCTCGCATCCGACCCTAGCGGCGCATCGTCTTGGTTGTCGATATCCAGACCCTCCGCTTTTGCATATTCGCGGGTAAACTTAAAATGTGGCGGCGTGGGAGTTTTGACGATGGGGGAGAACTCTTCGCATTTGTCCACGATCTCTTGGGTGTTAAGAAGCGCTTCGGGGATGTCGGCGAACAATCGCGCCATCTGCTCGGGACTTTTGATATAAAACTCATGCACGGAGTGGCGCATACGGTTGGGGTCATCGTAGAGTTTATTCATCCCGATACACATAAACGCCTCATGGTACTGCGCATCGTCTGGATAGGTGTAGTGGGTGTCGTTTGTCGCGACCACTTTGATCTGCGTCTCTTTTGCAAGCTGCAAAATCTGCGTATCGATGCTTAGCTGGTCGCCGATGCCGTGGCGCATGATCTCAAGGTAAAAATCCTCTCCGAAAATATCTTTATACTCCAGCGCTATCGCCTTTGCCGCATCGTACCCTTTGGCGCCGTTTTTAAGGTTTCTCTCGCTGAGATTGAGGTGCCAGTTCACCTCCCCTTGCAGACATGCCGAGGTGCAAATAAGCCCCTCGGAGTGTTTACGAAGCTCCTCTTTGGTGATACGCGGAAAATAGTAAAACCCCTCTATAAACGCTTTTGAGGAGAGGTACATAAGGTTTTCGTACCCCTTTTTGTTTTTGGCATACAAACAGATGTGAAAGCGCTGCTTGGTGGTTTTATCATCCAAAGTGGTACCGTTATGGATATACCCCTCCATCCCGATGATGGGTTTGAGCCCCGCCTCTTTCATCTGTTTGTAAAAGTCAATCGCCCCGAACATATTGCCGTGATCCGTCATCGCCACGCTTTGCATCCCAAGCTCTTTGGCGCGCGAAACAAGGTTTGATATCTTGTTTGCACCGTCAAGCAGGGAGTATTCGGTATGCAGATGCAGGTGGGTAAAAGGTAAGTTGCTCATGATTTTTTGCCTCGATGTTTGTTTGAAAAAAGAAAAATAGATTATAGTTATTTTGACTTAATGTGGGGTAAGGAGGGGCGCACATGCCAAGGTTTTTCATGGCATGAAAAGAGAACATGCCAAGCTTTTGATAAATGAGCCGCATTTTAATCAAAATCTCAGATTCAAAAAGTTATATTTCCATTCTTGTTTCGGGATGTGGCGCAGTTTGGCTAGCGTGCTACCTTGGGGTGGTAGAGGCCGCCGGTTCGAGTCCGGTCATTCCGACCATTTGTTTACAACCAATAGACACATCACAAACCATTTATCTATAGGCTTCAAAAGAATTTCCAAGTTCAAAACTTCAACATCATCATTCTTAACTAAAACTTAAAAATATAGTCATTTTATGTACCCTCTGTGTATACCGACACACACTTTTTGTGTACCTATTTTGTGTATCTTCAAGCACTCATAATAAGACCCCATACGGAGGAACTTTCATCTCCTTAACGTTATATATACCCTCTCAGATATTTTATAATTTTTTACAAGAACTGTATATCATAAAAATAAAGTGGATAATAAAGTTATTGAAAAGGTAGGTATTGAGTGTGTCAAGATGAGGGATAGTATTATCCAGTTTGAAGGCTATTGTGCATCTAGTGCCTACTTTAATAAGATTGGCTTATCTGAGGATTTGAGGTCTAGGGCTATGGAGGAGTGTGTTAGGGTGTATCGTAGGTAGGACGTTAGGCAGACTTTAGGTCTGCTTTAGTTTCATTTTTTGTGTAATCTTTTTCTTAGCATATATGATTATTACTAAACTAGGGACAAATGTTAAAAGTAAGCTACCAATATATCCAAAATAATAACCAATAGCACTAAAAGTCGTTTTAAAAGTGCTATTAAGCTCTTCAATAGTTTGTAGTTTTTTCATTACTGTCGCTGTATCTATTAAAACAGTTACTGTTAATAATAATATCCCTATTATTTTTAAAACTTTCCAAAATAACATTATAACTCCTATAGTTCAAAAGCACCACATTCTTTCATTCTTTGACCGAATCTAGCCGGAAATGCTCTCATGTGTAATTCACTTATTTCATTTTCTCTTTTTTCAACAATCTTTATTACTGTATCTTGTTCCCAGCCTACAAGTTTATTAGATAAACATTGACATAGATTTTCTATTTGTGCTTCTGTAGGGTTAGAATTTTTACTTAATGTAAATTCAGGAAGCTTCACTGTTTTACACTGTATTACCTTTGGTTGTATATTTTGAGATAGCTCATTTTTATCATTTTCTTTTTCACCACATCCACTAAATAAAAATAAACTTGATGCACTTATAATAGTTAATATATTTTTTGTCATTCAAACTCCTATTCTATATTTTGAAATGAATCTTATCTCAACATTGTTAATTAAATATAAATCCACCTGAGCTCCACGTGAGCACCCTTAACCTCACCAACCTAACCTAAAGATACTCTTTATATTCTAAAAGCCCTTTCATGGGCTCTGTATGTATCCCCCCTCACTATAGGAGAACAGTAAGCTATCCCTAGTAATAGCTGTTCCACTACGAAGCAATAGCTTTTTATATATCAATAATCTCGTTAATCTCCAAGCCAAAGCCGTTTAGACCTACGAAATCGGTTTGTTTCATCGAGGTGATCAGATTCATTTTCGAGATACCGAACGATTTGAGTATCTGCGCGCCTATGCCGAACTCTTTCATCGCCGCATTATCGCTGTGGTTGGGTTTGTTGATAAACACCAAAACTCCGCTGTTTTGTTTGAGATATTCGATGGAGTTGATAAGGTTTTTATATTTTTCCTGATTCAAAAGCAGATCGATATCGGAGATGATATTGTGCACGCGTACGTTTGCAATCTCTCCCGCTTTATAAAAAACAATGGCGGTGTGTTCTACTTTGTCATGGTCGATAAATGTATGTTTTTTCACTTTTACGCCGAAAAATTCGATCTCTTCAACGTTTGTTTCGTTTACAAGGCTCTCGTTTGCGAGTCTGTATTCCACAAGATCGGAGATAAATACGGTTTTAAGGTTGTGCGCTTCACCGAAAATATCAAGATCATCGCGGCGCGCCATCGTGCCGTCCTCTTTGATGATCTCACAAATAACCGCCGATTCGCTCAGTCCCGCCAAGCGGCACAAGTCCACCGAACCCTCGGTGTGTCCCGTGCGCACCAAAACCCCTCCGTCTTTGGCGATAAGGGGGAAAATATGCCCCGGCTTAACGAGTTCTTCGGCGTGGCTGATGGGATTTGCCAAAATTTTGATCGTCGTATCGCGTTCGGCGGCGGAGATACCCGTCGTAGCGCTTTTTGCATCGACCGAAACGGTAAAGGCGGTCTCGTACGAGGAGGTGTTGGAGCTTACCATAGGGTTAAGCTGCAAACGTGTGGCGATGGTTTTACTAATGGCTACACAGATGAGTCCTCTGGCATGTTTTGCCATAAAATTCACATGCTGGGGGGTCGAGAAAGCGGACGCATAGACAAGATCCCCTTCGTTTTCTCTGTCTTCGTCGTCTATCATGATAACCATATTCCCTTTTTTGATCTCATCGATAGCTTCTAATACTCTTTGTAACGGTGTCATTGATTCTCTTTATAAAAAATTTGTTTTTATTATAGTAAAACAAGCTTTAAACCTAGACTAAATCTAAACAAATCTGACTTTTTTGATAGATCGCATCAAAATAACTTGACAAATAAGAACTTTTTTCCTATAATTTCGCTCCACAAACGCTAATAGATCGCGGAATAGAGCAGCTCGGTAGCTCGTCGGGCTCATAACCCGAAGGTCACAGGTTCAAATCCTGTTTCCGCAACCAAATAGTTTGTGTACCCATTGGGGTATCGCCAAGCGGTAAGGCAACTGGTTTTGGTCCAGTCATCCGGGGGTTCGAATCCCTCTACCCCATCCACCCTTTTTTTATTTTGATCGCGGAATAGAGCAGCTCGGTAGCTCGTCGGGCTCATAACCCGAAGGTCGTTGGTTCAAATCCAACTTCCGCAACCAAACTTTTTTTCTTTTAAACATACAATCAACTGGGGTATCGCCAAGCGGTAAGGCAACTGGTTTTGGTCCAGTCATCCGGGGGTTCGAATCCCTCTACCCCATCCACCCTCAAAAATCATTTCTCAAAGGTTTCCTATGGTAGATACTACAGATCCTATCGAATTAGCCGTACGCACTTTGGTTTTAGTCGTTGTCGCAGGGGTTTTCTTCTTCGTTTTACGTTCTAAAAAAGAGGATAAAAAGTAAACCGTTTTTAGTGATTTACTTCGCGATCAAGCACTTTTTGCACCGAATCTATCTTTGAGACAAGTCTGTTTTCGCAGTTTTTGCGGATATCGAATTTCAGACACGAATAGACCCTCTCGCACCCTTCAAGCTGTTCGTACGCACGTTCCACCAATTCCAGCGCCTCACGCATGCTTGCCGTCTCCACCACCGTACCCATGGGAGTGAGTTTATACGCTACGCCCGACTTGTCTATCATGTCGATAATTTTACTTACCTGTTTTGAAACCGAAGCCCCCTCGCGGCACTCATCCGAGGTTGGAAACATACTAAATTCCATTAAAACACTTACCATCCGACGATCCTTTTTTTGCAAAAATTATAGCCGAGTGTTCTTTAAAACTAAAACAAACCACACTCGGCGCAAATATTGTTTCTGTTAAAGATTGTCTAAACCATACAAACGCTAAAATGCGCCCAAAAAAAGGACTTTCATGAAAAAACAACTACTCATTTTTACGCTCGGCGCTACGCTGCTTAGCCTTGATCTTTTCGCGTCTAAGGCGGCAACACCCAAAGCTCTCGAAATATTGGCAAATGCAGAAAAAGCCGTTCCCGCGCTCTCTCCCAAAGAGTTTCATACAATGATCGACGAAGACGCCGATTTCATCCAACTCGATATCCGTGAGAACGACGAAAACTCCCACGGGGAGATTTGGTCGTTCAACAAAGTCTACATGACGCGCGGCTATTTGGAATATAAAATCGAAGGGGAGATCGGCGATAAAAACAAGAACATCGTCGTCGTATGCTGTTCGGGAAAACGTGCCGCGCTTGCCGCTAAAACATTGCATGAGCTAGGCTATAAAAACGTCAAATTCTTACAAGGGGGCGTAGGGGGATGGCTTAAAGCAGGCTACCCGCTCGATACCGTTTTCGGTGAGCTTTGGCTTAAAAAATAACCCTTTTTCTCTTGGCATGTACCCACATGCCAAACCTCTACATATACTCCTCAAAAAGCTCTTTGATTCTGTTGTAAATCTTTTCAAAATCGGTTGAATAGACCCGTGTTTGGGATATGGCAGTGATGAAATTAGTATCGCGCTCCCATCTTGGAACCAGATGCAGGTGGATATGCTCGGCGATCCCCGCACCCCCTGCACTCCCGAGATTCATCCCCAGATTCACCCCGCTTGCGCCGAACCCCTCTTTTAAAAGACGCACCCCTTTTTGTGCGAGTGCGCTTATATGAAGCCACGTCTCTTGGGGCAGCTCTTCGAGTTTGTCGGTGTGCATGTGGGGAATAATCATAAAATGCCCCGGAGTATAAGGGTAGCGGTTCATCACCGCAAAACAGTGTTCGTCGCGGTAAAGCACATGAAGCGCGGTATCATCCTTGGCATGTGTGCTAATGTGGCAAAACACGCACCCCTGTACTTTTTCGGTTATATAATCGCTGCGCCAAGGCGCATACAGTATCTCTTGCATTCTCTTCCTTTGTAACGTCTATTCGATCGCGGCTTTAGGCTGGCTGATAAAATATCCTTGGGTATAATCTATACCCAGTGCGACCACTTTATTTTGAATCTCCTGCGAATCGACAAACTCCGCAATCGTTTTGACCCCCAGCCTTTTTGCAAAGGTTGCTATCGTCTCGACGATAGTGAGGCTGTTTTTGTCGGTCAAGATATTTTGGATCAGCGAACCGTCTATTTTTATATAATCGACATTGAGCTGAGAGATGCGTTGAAAGTTTGAAAATCCCGCACCAAAGTCATCGATTGCGATCTTTGCACCGTAATATTTTACAGACTTGATAAACTCCGACACGTTCTCGTAATTGTCTATATTTTCCGTCTCCAGTATTTCAAAAACCACCCTCGAACCGAAATTATAGTGCTCTAATTTTTGAAGAATAAACTCGTGAATCCCTATATCGGAGATATCGCTCTCGCTTAGATTGATACTAAATTCAAACTCTTTGTCTTTAAAATATTCAAAACATTTCTCAAGCATCGTCTCGGTGAGTTGAAAATACTGATGGGAGCGTTTTGCAACGTTTAAAAAGAAAAACGGTGCAACCGCATTCCCTTTGTCGTCTATAAGCCGCACAAGCGCTTCATACTTTTCTATCTTGCCGCTTTTGTTGTTGTAGATAGGTTGGTAAAACGGAACCACCTTGTCGTTTTTAAAAGCATTTTTGAGTTTACTCGCCCATTCGAGATTGGAGCCGAACTCATCTTTTGTGGCATGTGCATCCTGGTAGGTCATAAAAGGTTTTTTTCTTTTTTTTGCCGTTTTAAGGGCTATATCGGCATTAACGAATGCTGCGATGTTCTTGGCATGTATCGCCGCGCCCGCACTTGCACTGAGGGTGATTTTTCTTTTGTTGAACATATCGTAAAATTCGTATGCGCCGATGTGTTGCAAAAGAGAATCGACGAACGTAACGATCAAATTTCTTGAATACTCGTAGGGGATCAAAAGAGCAAATTCATCACCCGAGAGCTTATACACTCCGTAATTTTTTTCACGAACGAACTCTTTGAGCACTTTTGCAAAATCACACAGCACCTTATCGCCCGTTTGCACCCCGTAAAAATCGTTCACCTCTTTAAAATCGTTGATATTAATAATAACCAAAGAGATATTCTCTTGCTCCAAGATTTTTTCACTTAAAGAGAGGCGGTTGGGCAGTTTTGTGAGCTCATCGGTATGGAGTTGTATATTGAGTTTTTCGCGGCTTGCCTCGAGCTGTTCTTTGTAGTTCTCCATCGAAGTGATATCGGTCATGTTGACGACGTACTCCCCCGTCTCCTTATCGAGCAGTTTGGCATTGATATCGAAAATATACTCTTTCTCTGCGCGTTTGATTAAAACTTTTTTCGAGCGTTTGGCACTCACGATTTTTTCGATCCAGTCTAATTTTTCCTCTTTGTAGATGAAATCTCTTCTCTCTACTTTTTCAAAAAAATCGCAGACGCACTCGTGCTCTTTTTTAAACTCCTCGATCGTTTTATATTCGGAAAAAAACTCAAAAAAAGCGGTGTTGGCATGGGAGATAGTATCTTGAAAACTCGCAATAACGATCGAAGTTTGGGAGTTTAAAATATCTTCGTTTCTTTTTTTCTCGCGCACAAGAAGCTCTTTTCTTTCTACCAACGAGGCGTACATAGAATTGATATGCTCGCTTAAGAACGAGGTCTCTTTTGTGCTTAAAATCCCCAAGGGTTTGATATTTGCTTCGTCGTTTTTGATTTTATCGAGATGTTCAAACACCTTTTGAAACGGCTTTTGAATCACCTCGTGGATAACAAGGAACAAAAACAAAAGGATCAAAAACATCAAGACGAACAACGTCGTAAAAACAAGCTTTTTATTTTCCGAAACCATACTCTGAAACTGCGTCGTAGGTTTTAAAACCACTATATCCCACTCCCAGGGAGCGAACACGAATTTATAACCGAAATAGCCGTTGAACGATTCAAAGGCGTCGTAATGAAGGTATTGAAGCGCTTTTTCAAACTGTATTTGGGACTTTGGCATGCCAAGGGGAATGATGCGTGCGTTTTTATCGACGATAAAAGTAAAATACCCCGAGTCCTCAAGCATTTGCGTCAAATTGGCAATAGACTCTTTTTTTGAAGCTTCTTGGGCTTGGTTGAAATAGTGTACGTCTTTTCCGAATTCGAAAAACAGGGTTTTGTATTCGGCGCTAAGAACGTAAAAAATTTTGTTGGCATAGTTTTTGACTTCATGCTTTTGCACTTTTGTAATATGGTCGATCAAAGCATTTTCGATAACCTTCGTCCCTATCAAGCCCCCCACGAGCGCCAAAATAATGATAGGTACGACAAGCTTCGTCTGCATAGAGGTTTTTTCAAATAGCGACGCGATTTTCATTTGAGCTCCGCAAATTTTTTATTTTTAATCTTTTGGGCTATCTCTTCATAAGGTTCGCTTGCAGCCTTGATAGCGCCGTATTTGACGTTTGTGCCCCACTCTTTGGTTAGTTGGGCATCCTCTTTGTTTTCTAAAGGTTTCAGCGACACAAGAACCTCTTGTATTTGCAAGGCTAAGGCTTCGCTCATAGAGGATGTTCCTACGAGTAAAAACCCCGGATAGCTTTGGCTGCGTTCGAGTTCTTTGATACCCAGATGTTCGTACGACGCAAATTCGCTTGTTCTCACGCTCCCAACACTGGCTTTTGCAAGCAATAAATCCAAAATCACATGGGAGTGGGTGCCGCTGTAGTAACTCTCTAACGTATCTAGCTTCACCCCGTATTTTTGCACCATTTCGCTCGTTGCAAGGTAGCCGCAGGTAGAGAGTTTTTGGGTGAGGGCGACTTTGCTAAAAAGATTGCCTTGTTTATCCGCGCAACTTTTTTTGAGTGTGACCAAACTGCATGTGTAATGATCCAAACCTTTTGCATCGAGAAACTGAACCAAAGGTTTGGGAGTTTTGGTACGGTTTAAGAGTGCCGCATAGGGGAGCGGTCCTAGGTGCGCCATCGCGACCTCCCCTTTTTCAATGGCCTCTAAAAGCTTTGCGTAATCGGCATAGTAGACAATCTCAAACTCCACGCCGAGCTTTTTGGAGAGATAATCCAGCATCCCTTGGTAGTGCTTGATAACAAGCTCCGATTTATACATCGGAAGCGGCGCAAATTTTATCTTTTCACTCCCTGCCAAAGCAGAACTTAAAAAAACAAAAACGAGAAAACCCAAAAGGTATTTCATTCTCGATCCTTTTTAAAAACATAAGCTTCAATGATACTCTTTAAAACTTTAAATTATCAAAAGAGATCAAATAAAAGCAAACACCAAATCGGGAAAGAGCATCACAAGCCCAAGGGCTATAAACTGCAACACTATAAACGGGATGATCCCTTTGTAGGTATCGAGGGTTTTGATCGTATCCCCCGCGACCCCTTTGAGAAAAAAGAGAGAAAGCCCAAACGGCGGGGTTAAAAACGAAGCTTGAAGATTGAGTGCGACCAGCACCGCAAACCAAACGGGATCGATCCCGAACGCGTGCATAACGGGCACCAAGATCGGTACGATGACAAAACTGATCTCGATAAAGTCGATAAAAAACCCTAAGATAAAAATCGCCGCCATCGCAATCGCGATAAACACCCAAACATCGGCGACATCTTCGGTAAAAAACTCCAAGATCATATCGCTGCCGCCGAGTTCGTTAAAGACAAGAGAAAATGCCGTCGCACCGATAAGGATCATAAAGATCATACCGCTGAGTTTTACCGTCTCCAAGCTTGCATAGCGCACCATGCCAAAGTTCAAGGAACGGTTCATGAGCGCCAAAAGTGCGGCACCCACGACACCAAACGCCGCCGATTCTGTAGGGGATGCGATCCCCGCAAAGATGCTTCCAAGTACCGCGATCATCAGCAGAAGGGGCGGCACGATGGCAAAGGCGATCTCTTTGGCACTCACCTCACCCACATCTTCAAGCAGAGGCGCTTTTTCGGGTTTGAGGTACGCATAAACGAGAATATAAAGGATATAAAGCCCGACAAGCACAAGCCCCGGTAAAACCGCTCCCGCAAACAACTCCCCTACGCTTACACTCATAACATCCCCTAGAATGATAAGAATCACCGAAGGGGGGATAATCTGCCCCAGCGTGCCGCTAGATGCAACGGTACCGCTTGCAAGCCCTTTGTCGTAGCCCGCTTTGAGCATCAAAGGGAGTGCGATAATTCCGAGCATCACTACCGATGCCGACACGATCCCCGTCGAAGCCGCAAGCATCGCCCCCACAAGCACCACGCTCACCGCCAAACCTCCGCGCACGCCACGCAAAAGAGCACTCATGGCGACCAAAAGCCGCTCTGCCATCAGCGAGCGCTCTAAAATAAGCCCCATCATAATAAAAAGGGGCACCGCCATAAGGGTATGGTTGGACATAATGCCGTAGATGCGAAACGGCAATACCGAAAAAACTTCCAAGCCCGTTTCGGGGATAAAAAAAGCAAAAACAATACTCACGGCTCCAAAGACGAACGCAACGGGGATCCCCGCGAGCAAAAACGCCAATACGAGCACAAACATCGCCATTGCCATCATAAGGATCTCCAAAGCGTGTAATTTTTTTTCACCTCGCAAAATGCTTGAAGTGCCAAAAACAAAAACGAAAGGGGCAAAAGAGATTTCACGAGATAACGGTACCCAAGCCCTCCAGGATCGGACGAGGTTTCATTTTGGATAAAACTCATATGGACAAAATCGATCCCTAAATAGACGATCAAAAACGAAAAAGGGAGAATAAAAAAAAGTGCGCTAAAAATCTCGACAAGCGCTTTTGTTTTGGGGCTAAAACGGTGGTAGAAAATATCCACCCGCACGTGCGCACCCTCTTTTAACGTGTAGGCTATCCCAAAAAGGATCACCACGTCAAAGAGGTGCCACTCCAACTCTTGAAGCGCCAAAGAACCGCCAGAAAAAAGGTAGCGCAGCGTCGCATCGTACACCACCAAAACCACTAAAACCGCGAGTACAAAAGCGGTGAGGTATCCCAGATAGGTTGTTACTTTTGCTATCATGACTCCCCTTTACATGCCAAACTAGATAAAATTTGGCGCATCGTTGGCAAATAAAATAATATCGCCCGCTTTTGTTTGGTGTGCCAAGACATCGGTTAATCCCGATTTATTTGCCAAGAAAAGGGTGTTTTTTACACGCAAATGTTTTCTAAAAAGCTCCGCATTAAGCGAGCCCGTTACGATAACCGTGTCAAACACCTCATTGATCGCCTCTATTAGCTTTTCATTGAGCTCTTGCGAGCTCTCAACAAGCCCAGGTGTCACGATCACTTTAGGACCTTTGTGCAAAGAACAAAGGCGAACCCCCTCAAGCATTCCGTCGATATTGCCGTTGTAGCCGTCGTCTATAATCAGCTTTCCGCCCGCTTTTATCATCTGAAGCCTGTGTTCTACCGGTTCAAGCGATGCGACCGCTTTTTTAATCTCTTCGTTGCTCATCCCGAAATCTTTGGCGATACGTACCGCCACGGCGATATTCATCGTCTGAAACGCTCCCAACACGGAGGTTTGAAGCTCCAGCCTCTCACCTTCGAGTTCCAAAGTAAATTTCGTCCCCTCCAGAGTCGCTTCGATGTTTTGCACCTCCGAGCCGAAAAAGGTAACTTTTGGGTGCGCTTCGTCGGTCACCGAGTTATGGATATAGGCTTTTTCAAGACGCGGCGACTGCATAATTTCGAGTTTGGTTGCGATAATATTTTGGAGCGTTTTAAAATACTCCACATGTGCAAGCCCCACTTTCCCGACGACCACTTTTTGGGGCTCTAAAAAGGTAGTAATGGTATAGATATCCCCCTGCTCTCTTGCCCCCGCCTCGGCGACGTAGATCTGGGTATCTTCGGGCAAAGCGTTATTGACGTCGGCGACGATGCCTCCGATGGTATTGACGCTTCGGGGGGTTGCATAGACCCTGAACTTGTTAGAGAGTATCTGGGCTACGAAATTTTTAATACTCGTTTTGCCGTAACTCCCCGTAATCGCGACGATTTGAAGGTTCTTCATGCCAAGAAGTCTCTTTTTTGCCTCTTTTTTAAACGCTTCAAACAAAAACTTCTCAATGATATAACTCCCTATGTACGCCATTGCCAAAGGCATAAAAACGCCGTAAACCTGGCATGCATCTTTGAGGGTGCATAAAAAGTTTTGGAAAAACACAAGCGAGAGCAAAAGGATCAAAAACCGCTTGACCCTCCATGTAAGAATCAGTTTTTTATCGAGCTTTTTGTGCCATACGAACATAGCGGGCAGTACCGCAAAAAGGAAAAAAATAACAAAAAATTTTCCCGTCGTGTAATAGGCAACGAACGGTATAAGAAAATAGATCACATGCCAATGGGGTTTGTGATGCTTGAAGATTACGCGGGAGAGTTTATAATCGTACCACTGCAAATTTGTAATCAAATACCATCCAAGTGTCAAAACCAATAAAATATTGGTAACAAACGCAATCAGTATCTCGTATTTTTCCATCTAGTGCTCCAACGTTTTTAAAAAAGTCTCTTCAATATTTTTGGCGACATCCTTGGCATGTTGGAGAAAAAAGTAATGATCCCCTTTATAAACCACAAGTTTGGAGTCTCTCATCAGTTCTTCTATCTTTTCTCCCGAACTAAGCGGCGTGGCGGTATCGCTCTCGCCCCAGCACAAAAGTGCTTTACCGCTAAATGCGGCAAATTCGTTTGAAAAATCTTCGTTCACCACATTTTTAAAAGTTTGGTACATCGGTTCGCTCAGCGCTTTGGCATCTTCGGCTACGAACAAACTGCGCAGTTTTGCAAACCCTAAAAATTTTAAAAGCTTAAAAAGGAAAATCTTCGCTTTGATTTTAAAAGGTTTGGGAGTAACGATCCCCGCACTTGAGAGCAAAACAAGAACCTGAGGGTTTAAAAGGGTTGCGACCTTGCCCCCGTAAGAGTGCCCTACGATAATATCTCTTTGGGCATTAAGCTCTATCATCAAAAGTTCGACGATGCGGGTAACGTCGTTTGTATTAAGAGGCATGTTACAGGTGGAATTTCCAAATCCGGGAAGATCGATGTAGATATGTCTAAAACTCTCCATAAAAGAGCCAAACGCCTGTTTCATCAACATCTTGCTGCTTCCCCAGCCGTGAAGTACGATCAGATCGACCTTGGCATGTGGGTTAAGAATCTCGTAGCTTATATCGAGCGTATGGTGTCGGTACTGTATCGACTTGAGCGCCATTACTTCCCTTTTGCCTTGGAGATCGAATGGATATACTCGTATTTTACGCGTGCGCGTTTTGATTGGGGGAGTGAAGCGGCAAGTTTTTCGATCACCCCTTTAAAATCTTCAAAAAGGTAGTTTGCCATGGAACCCGGGATCGGATTGATCTCGTTGAGATACACCTCGTTATCAATCACGAAAAAATCACAACGGATCAATGCGCCCTCAAAAAGTCCTTTATAGATTTTTTCAAAATTTGCTTTGAGTTTTTTTACCAGTTCCTCGGAGAGTTCCGCTTTTAAAACCTGCTCGCTTCGCGCAAAATCCATATATTTTTTCTCAAAATCCAAAAACTCGTTCTTTTGCGGCTCTTCAACGATAGAAAACACCATTTTGCCGCCGATCATACACCCTGCAAGATTGTACTCTTTGACCCCGTTTATAAAGGGTTCTACGATCACGCTTTTGTCAAACTCGTAGGCAACGTCAAGTGCATAATCGAGTTCGCTCTCCTCTTTGACGATGCTCACCCCGATCGAACTTCCAAGACGTGCAGGCTTGATAATAAGAGGGTAAGAGAGTTGCAGATTTTTATGTTCACTTGAGCGGAGCACTTCATAATCAAGAGTCTTCACCCCGATAGCGTCGCAAAGATATTTCGTGTAGCGTTTATCGTAGGAAAAAACGCTTGCGTCGATGCGCGGACCTATATATTTGATCGAATAAAAATCCAAAAGTGCGGCGATCGTGCCGTCTTCTCCGTCGGCTCCGTGGATCAAATTGAGCACCGTTCCCTTAATCTGTTTCGCGCCAAAGAGCGCCTTTTTCTCAAAACCGCTTTGGGTTAAGACAAGTTGCGGCATCTTTTTATGCTCGCCGCTTGAGAAAGTTTTTGCTTTCATTTTGGAGGGTTCTATAAGATAAAACGTGTGGTCTTGGTCGCAAAAAATAAATTGTAAATCAAATCCCGAGAGTTTTTCTTTGAGGGTTATCGCGCTGACGATACTGATCTCGTGTTCGAAACTGGCACCGCCGAATAGTAGAGTTAACTTCAATGTTTTCCTTTTAGAGTTTTTGTAAACGTTTTAAAGCTTCTTTGACAAGCGAAGCCGTATCCTCGCCGCTGCATTCGTTTAACACCTTCGAAACCTGCTCTTTTTTAAAGCCCAAGCTCTCCAAAGCTTCGAGTGCTTGCGTATGGGAGAGGTTTTGAGGTGCGGATGCGGCGACTAATTCTACATCAAATCCGTTGAGTTCTACCAAAATCCGCCCTGCACTTTTGGGTCCGATTCCGGGAACTTTTTGCACCGCTTTGACGTCATTGGCATGTATGGCACTCGCAAACTGCGCGGGGGTATAGGTAGAACATATTGCCATGGCAACCTTGGGACCCACGCCGCTGATTTTAATAAGACGCTCGAACATCTTTTTTTCGCTTATATCCATAAAACCGTAAAGCAACTGCGCATCTTCGCGTATAATATGGGAGGTAAAGAGCCGCACTTTCTCTTTAGGCAAAGCCGAAAAAGAGTGCAATGATATAAAAACCTCGTAAATAACTCCCTGAACATCCACATGTACGAAAGAGGGTTCTTTATAAACCACCTTCCCTTCTAAACCTACTATCACTCTTTTACCGTCCTTATTGCATACGTGCCATCGGGCAACTCAACCAGCCCGAAAACTTGATCTATACACCCATCATGCGGTGCATGGCTGAGAAGTATCGGGGGTTCGACCATCTGTATTTTGATCTCGTTGTGTCCGATCCATCTGTCCCGATTGATGATGCGTGCATCGAATATATTATCTTGAAACGACGCCGTACGGGTCGTAAGCATCGTTAACTGAGCCGTTTTTTGTTCATAATCTGTTTTCATTTTATTGAGATGCTCTGCGGTTTTTTGAAACTGTTTAAATTTTGTGACGAACGATTCGGGCATTTTAATCCCGTTTGCCTTGTAATGCATCAATCTTTTTTTCACTTCGTTAAAGGCAGGGGTGTTTTTTTTGATAATTTTCGTGTAGGTCTCGATCTCTCTCGTGAGGTCTCTAATATCTATCTCAAGCTGTTTGATCTGATCTTCGTGTTCGTTGAACCCCTTCTCCGATTTTAACAAAGGATCGATCGTAAAAACGTTCTCCTCCCCTTGGAGTTTGGCAATCTCTATCTTTTTCGATGCGGTCGCCTTCACATAAGAGCCGCAATTTTCGATATATATCTCTTTTGCCCGCACACAGCCGCCCACGGCCTGGGTGATACGCACGATATCCCCCTCCACCTCTCCGTGTTCAAGCCGCGTTATATTGATCTCTTTACCGATCGCTTTGCCCTTATGCACATTGATCTTAAGCTTGTCTGCTTGCACGAGGGAGGTTTTATGGGTTTGCCCGCCTATGTTCGCTTTGAGTGCCGACACTTTTGCATTGGAGCCGACGTTACCCTCGATGTTGATCTCGCTTACCTCGACGCTCATGCCGCTTCCTATGGCATCTTTGAGCGCATCGGCCTCTTTAACGCTGATCGATACGTCCGAATCGAGTCCGCTAGAGATAGAACCCGTGGTCTTAAAGCTGATCTCGGTTATATCGACGTCGGTTTTGATCGAATAATTATTATTCTCAAAAGCGATGTAGCCGTTATCCGCCGCACGGTACTCGGTTTTAAGCGGCGTGTCGGTGACTTCGATGGTTGCATCGACGCCAAAAGTGGGTGCGTTGGCGATTACGGGTTCTTTTGGCTTAATATATTCGCCGCGACAATTGCGTCCGGGTTTCCCCTCTTGTGCTTTGATATATTCAAAAAGAAGTTCCCCTTTTTTCACGCTTTGGATAAACCCGCGCGCCGCGTAATCGACACGATCGATCGCATTTACGTCCACCTTGGGCTTTTTTTCAAAATGGACGATAAGTTTATCGTCAAGCGTAGGAACGGGTTCGTAAGATTGGGCGATAAGAAGAGTCTCCGATTCTTCATATACAACCTCTTCTTCGATCCGTATATGCGCCGCCAACTTAGAGATCACTTCATCGAGCATCGGATCAAAAAGATGGATCAAAATACCCGCTCTCACCTTTGCTTTTTCAATGAGTTCTTCAAGATCCCGCTCGATTCCCGGACGGTAAGCGATCTTAGAACCCTCTTTTATGGTCAAATACACCTTGCATTTGGTCGCATTTGCACCCACCGCCAAATGAAAATCTTTAAAAGGATCGTGTGTGTCATCCTTAGAAAATATCTCTACCTCATACACTTGTTTGATCTGAAAATTGGGGTTGAGGAATGTTTTTTCAAGGTCGAGATCATCAAAATATTCATACCCGACCTCTTCGTAATCGGCTTCCCCTTTAGAGGAGTTTGTGCGTACGAAGGTTTGCACCTCAAGCAGCGTAAAATCTAGGTTATGCACCTTGATGCCGTAAGAATCAGCTACTTTAAGAAGCTCTTTGGCCACATTTTCGGTTTGCACGGCAATAGGACGCACTTTTTTGAATGTGCTTGTCTTCTCTTGCTCTTTTGTGTTAAAACCAAATAGTGCCATCTATCTAACCGCCCCAAAACATGCTTTAGCTGCTCGTAATTTATTAGAAGTCCATTTTAATCAATCTTTTGTTAAAATGTCGTAAAAGTATCTCATTTTATAAATTTTTCTTCTAAAGTAGCGCATGTTTAAAGCCATTTTCACAAATAGTTTCGGCATTTTAGTCTCCCGCGTGTTAGGCTTTATACGCGATCTTATGACCGCATCCGCACTGGGTGCGAATATCTACAGCGACATTTTTTTTATCGCCTTTAAACTTCCCAATCTTTTTCGCCGTATATTTGCCGAAGGGGCATTTACGCAGGTGTTTATCCCCGCCTTTGCACGCTCGGCACACAAGGGTGTTTTTGCGATGCACATCTTTGTCGTATTTTTGAGTATCATCTTGGTTTTAACCCTCTTGGTCAACCTTATCCCCGAGTTGGCTACAAAAATAATCGCTTTCGGTTTTGAAGAGAGCACCCTCGATCTTGCCGCACCTTTTGTAGCGATCAACTTTTGGTATCTGCCGCTCATCTTTGCCGTCACTTTTTTAAGCACGATGCTCCAGTACAAACACCATTTTGCCACCTCCGCTTTTTCCACCGCCCTTTTAAATCTTTCTCTTATCGCCGCACTCTATTTTTCGGCGGATAAATCCAAAGAAGATATTGTTTATTACCTAAGCTACGGGGTGGTCGCAGGGGGTGTTTTGCAACTAGCGGTGCATATCCTCGCCATAAAACAGATGGGGCTTGTAAAGCTCTTGGCGGGGGGTGCGAAATACCTCCGTGTAAAAGCAAAAATAATCAGTAAAGACACAAAAAAATTCCGTCAAGAGTTTTTCCCCGCGATGTGGGGAAACTCCACGGCACAGGTGAGTGCATTTTTAGACACGATCTTGGCTTCTTTTTTAATCGCGGGTTCTATCAGTTACCTCTATTACGCAAACCGTATCTTCCAACTGCCTCTTGCTCTTTTTGCCATAGCTACATCGATTGCTCTTTTCCCCAAAGTATCGCGCTATCTTAAAAACAACGACGACGCAAAAGCATTGGCGTATCTCACAAAAGCTTTCTGGTTTTTGACCTACTTGCTCGGAGCTAGCGCATTGGGAGGGTTTATTCTCTCCCATGAGATCACGTGGCTCTTGTTTGAGAGGGGTGCCTTTAGTGCAGAGGACACCAAAAACACGGCGTTTGTGATGCAGATGTATATGTTGGGGCTTCTCCCCTTCGGGTTACAAAAACTCTTTTTGCTTTGGATCTATGCCAAACAGATGCAATTGCGTGCGGCGAAGATAGCGACCTTTTCGCTTCTTGCTTACGTCGTGCTCGCTTTGGGTCTTATTTCCCCCATGGGGAGTAGGAGGGCTTGCACTGGCAAGCACCCTCAGCGGTACGGTAGGTTTTATCCTCACGCTAAGAGCTTTCGGTGCCAAAGAGTTTTTTGCTATACTTCGCTCCAAACACACATTTTATCTTATGGCGTCGGGGATTGTATTGATGTTATTGCTCCTTCGTTTAAAGGAATTTTTTCATGATTTTATTTGATTCTTTGCAAAAACAAAAACGGGAATTTATCCCCCAAATCGAGGGAGAGGTAAGCCTCTACGTCTGCGGTCCTACCGTGTATGACGATGCCCATTTGGGACATGCCAAGAGCGCTTTGGTGTTTGATCTCCTAAGCCGCGTACTGCGTGCCGAGGGCTACCGTGTCACTTATGCGCGCAATATCACCGATATCGACGATAAAATTATTAAAAAAGCAAACGAGCAAAACAAACCTATCGGGGAGATCACCCGTTTTTATACCGACGCGTTCCGTCAAGAGATGGATAAACTAGGTGTACAACGCCCCGACATCGAGCCAAAAGCGACCGAAAATCTCGATGCGATGTTTACGATGATCCAAAAACTTTTAGACACGAACCATGCCTATACAACCCCCGAGGGGGACGTTTATTTCGATACCGCAAGCGATGGGGAGTATTTGAGTCTCTCAAAAAGGTTCCAAGAGGAGGAGGAGAAGATGCAACGCGTCGAGAGCTCCTCCATGAAAAAAAACAGCGCCGATTTTGCCCTTTGGAAAAGCGTGCATGATGGAAGTATCAGTTTTGATTCCCCTTTTGGCAAGGGGCGCCCGGGATGGCATTTGGAGTGTTCGGCAATGATAGAAAAACACCTCGCACGCCCACATGCCAAGTTTGGCGGTGGATATCCACGGCGGCGGTGCCGATCTGCTTTTTCCCCATCACGAAAACGAAGCGGCACAAACACGCTGCTCAAGCGATCATGCACTTGCAAACTACTGGGTTCATAACGGATTTGTCAATATCGACGGTGAAAAGATGTCTAAGAGTCTGGGCAACAGCTTTTTTTTAAAAGACGCCCTGAAAGTGTATGACGGGGAGGTGCTCCGTTTTTACCTTCTTAGCACCCATTACAGAAGCAATTTCAACTTCAACGAAGAGGATTTGCTTACGTCCAAAAAAAGACTCGACAAACTCTACCGCCTTAAAAAACGTGTTTTTGGCATTGCAAACGAGTTTGTTGCCACAGCGTTTCAAAAAGAGCTTTTAGAAGCACTCGGTGATGATCTCAATGTCTCACATGCCATGGCTTTGATAGAAGAGATGCTAGCCAAGGCCAACGAAACCCTCGACACCCCGGGCAAACACAAAGAGTTTAAAAAAGAGACGGTAGCAAACCTTGCCTATATAGAAAAAGTGCTCGGTTTCGGCGTTAAAAACCCGTTCGAGTATTTCCAACTAGGGGTCGATACCGCGACCAAAGAGAAACTTTTCGATCTTATCCAGCTGCGCAACGATGCCAAAAAAGCAAAAGATTTTGCCGCCGCAGATAAAGTACGCGACGAGATCCTCTCCTACGGCGTTACCCTCATGGACACCCCCGAGGGAACCTTTTGGGAGAAGCTTTAAAAAAAGCGCTTATTCATAGACAAGCCTAAACCGTTGAACCCCTTCAGGATCCACCAGATTAACCGGATCCCCTAACACATACCCATAAAGATTACTATCTCCACCGTTAAAGTCTATCGGGTCTTTAGTTGTCCATTTACCTGTTTGTGGGTCGTACTCTCTATATCCGAAGTGTACTAGGTTTGTATCTGTGTCGTGTAATCCGCCTGCAAATCCAAACGGTACTTGAAAGTTTGGATTTGTATCTTGGAGTATATTACCGAATGTATCATAAGTTATCTCTTTTATGATGTTTTGGTTTATGTCCGTGATGAGTCTGAGTGTTCCTACTTGGTCGTAGTGTAGATAGTAGGTTTGGTTGTTTTGGGTCATGCTTGTGGGCATGCGGTTGTGGGTGTAGTTATATCTTTGGGTTAAAGTGTCGTTAGCGTCATATACGGCTAGGAGTGTTGTAAGGTCTGCCCAAAGATATTTCTCTGTTATTTGTCCATCTACTTTTTTTGCTACTCTTTGTTCTAATGGATTTAGTATATACTCTATAGTGTTTGTTGGGGTTACTACTTTTGTAAGTGTGCCTTTTGAGTTATATGAGTATGTTGTAATACCCTCAGATGTTAGCTTTTGGTTTAGTTGTCCGTCTGTGTCGTAAGTGTAGGTATTATCTCCGTATGTGTCAATTGCATCTTCTTGATCGTATGTGGCTTGTGTAGTTATACCGTTGATAGTTGCACTTATTCTGTTTGAGTTTTTATCGTAGGTGTGAATAAAAGGAGAAATGTTTTTTGGTGGTTTGCACATTTTTATTTCTCCTTTTTTATTTAGTTTCTATTGACACTACAAAGCTAGAGCTTTGTAGCGAGAGAAGGACGTTGGAGACGAGTGAATTCATCATGACAATAGGACGAAAGGAAAATTAAATAACTTTTATATCTTTGAAAAATTCTGATATAGCTTGTAAAAGTTCTTCTTGATCAGTTTTTATATATAAAAAAGTCGAATCAAAAATTCCTATTTCTTCATTTGAAATAACTTTATAAACTTTTAAATGATAGAAATAATCTTCTGTCGTATTTAACCAATGAAAAAAATCTGTTCCATCTATAAAAAAGTTTTTATTATCATTTACTTTTTCATCATATTCACATGCTTTTTCTCCATAACCACATGTAGCTTCTTTAATACACCACTGTCCTTCAAAAAAAGATGGACTTTTTTTATACACTAATGTTAGAAGTTTACGAATATCTATCAATATATTATCTTGTTCAAGATCAAAAATTTGTACTATTTTCATCTAAATCATTCCTCCAGGATTAAATATTGGTTCATATGGTAAAGGTTCTGCACCACCTCTTTTATAACCACCTTTCGGAGCAGTTGCTGGATTATTCGGTTTTAATGGATGTTGATGTGGATTAGGATGATATTCAGGTGTACCATGGTCTGTAAAATCATAATCATATTTTGGACATACTTTTCCATTTTCACCTTCTCCCCATTCTCTTGCCTGAGGATAACCACCCTTACCTTTACCTAATTGTGTATGAGGTAAATCCGAATCAGGAACAGGATCGCCTCCTTTTGTTCTAGGTAACAAACGATTAGGAAAATATCGAGGAAGAGGTAAACGTCCCAAGCCCATCAACCCATCAGGGTCAATAAAATTAACCGGATCCCCTAACACATACCCATAAAGATTACTATCTCCACCGTTAAAGTCTATCGGGTCTTTAGTTGTCCATTTACCTGTTTGTGGGTCGTACTCTCTATATCCGAAGTGTACTAGGTTTGTATCTGTGTCGTGTAATCCGCCTGCAAATCCAAACGGTACTTGAAAGTTTGGATTTGTATCTTGGAGTATATTACCGAATGTATCATAAGTTATCTCTTTTATAATGTTTTGGTTTATGTCCGTGATGAGTCTGAGTGTTCCTACTTGGTCGTAGTGTAGATAGTAGGTTTGGTTGTTTTGGGTCATGCTTGTGGGCATGCGGTTGTGGGTGTAGTTATATCTTTGGGTTAAAGTGTCGTTAGCGTCATATACGGCTAGGAGTATTGTAAGGTCTGCCCAAAGATATTTCTCTGTTATTTGTCCATCTACTTTTTTTGCTACTCTTTGTTCTAATGGATTTAGTATATACTCTATAGTGTTTGTTGGGGTAACTACTTTTGTAAGTGTACCTTTGGTTGTGTAGAGATAGGTGGGTCTGTTGGAGTTGGAGTTGAAATTGGCGTCGGTGTATAAAAAAGGAGAAATGCTATTTTTTGGTAGTTTGCACATTTATTTCTCCTTGTTAGCATGTAGAGGTGATGAGTGGAACTCATGCCTCAAACTGCTTTTCAGGAAGATTAAATAAGTCCATCATTTTATGCTTAGTCATACAATATGTACTCAACAGTAAAGAAACGTCATACTTTGCAATTTTTTTCAATATTGATTTATTAAATATGTTCATATTGCATATATCACCGGTAAAAAAAACTTCATACCTAATATCTATATTTTCCATCCCAGCTTGTATAAGTAATTCATAATTATTGTCTAAAAAAATTATATACTTTTCTTCATAACTAGTTAAATCTTCATTCATCAAACATATATTATGATGATGTTTCAAAGTCATAGTGCCAAAGTCTGCTTTTCGCTCTTTTCCGGCAAATATATAAATTTCATTTGGATTACAAGCTGATTTAACACATAATTCATTACTTAATTTATTAATTAAACTCCTTGGATAGAAACTATTACCATCAAGTTCTAAAGTTATCTGATAAACATACATTAAATTTTATCTCCTGTGTTAATCCAAAGATTTTTGTCGCGAGTGCCTCTTAACCAAAGATTGTTATTAAGCTTATCATAATAAAAATCTGGATTTTTATCACCATTTAAAGCTTTTCTAAAATCTTTTAAATAATCTTGTTTATAACCCTTTTGATGCCAATTTTTATCACCGAAATAATCACACAACTCTTTATCTGACATCTTTTTTTCTTTTTTGGGTTTATTATGGGTGTTAGAAGTAGCAGACTTCGACGGAACAATATTACCATTCTTATCAACGTAAATAGTATTTCCATTACCTAGAGGGAACTTACCTGATTTACCATTACCGACGCTATCTTGTCTCCAAGGCAGTCCTAACGGGTTCAATCCCTTCGGATCCACCAGATTAACCGGATCCTGCAACACATACCCATAAAGATTACTATCACCACCGTTAAAGTCTATAGGGTCTTTAGTAGTCCATTTACCAGTATATGGATCGTACTCTCTATAACCGAAGTGTACTAGTTGTGTGTCTTGGTCGTATAATCCACCTGCGAATCCAAATGGTATTGTAAAACTTGGATTTGAGTCTTGGAGTATATTACCGAATGTATCATAAGTTATCTCTTTTATGATGTTTTGGTTTATGTCCGTGATGAGTTTGAGTGTTCCTACTTGGTCGTAGTGTAGATAGTAGGTTTGGTTGTTTTGGGTCATGCTTGTGGGCATGCGGTTGTGGGTGTAGTTATATCTTTGGGTTAAAGTGTCGTTAGCGTCATATACGGCTAGGAGTGTTGTAAGGTCTGCCCAAAGATATTTCTCTGTTATTTGTCCATCTACTTTTTTTGCTACTCTTTGTTCTAATGGATTTAGTATATACTCTATAGTGTTTGTTGGGGTAACTACTTTTGTAAGTGTGCCTTTGGTTGTGTAGAGATAGGTGGTAGTTCCTTGTGGGGTTGTTTTTTCTATGAGGTTACCGTCTGTGTCGTATCTGTATGTGTTATCTCCGTATACTTCTAGGTTATCATCTAGGGTGTAGCTAGCACTTGTTGTTACTCCGTTTATTGTGGCACTGAGTCTGTTGGAGTTGGCGTCGTAGGTATAGCTTTCTACTACCTTTGCGTTTTTCTTGACTTGGGTGAGTCTGCCTCTTGTATCATAGGTGTAGCGGTAGGCGTTATTTTTTTTGCCGAGTTTCTCTTTTTTCTCTATGATCTTCCCTTTATCTGTGTGCAGTTCTAGGGTGTAGTTTTTAGCGGTAAGTTTTTTGAGCGTTCCGTCTTTTTGGTATTTATATTTAAGGATGAAAGAGTTATCGCTTAGGCTCTCTACCAAAGCGCTTTTTTTATCTCGTACAAGGGTAAAATCTCCGCTAGAGAGGAGCAAACCGTCTTTATCGTAGGTATATCGGGTTGTTTGGTCTGCGTAGCTAAGGCTTGTGGGTAAAAAGCGGTTATTGTAGGTATAGTCGATGCTTTGGTTGAGGGTTCCTTCGTGTTGAAGTCGTGTTAGGAGTTCGCCGTCGTAGCTATAAAGAAGTGTTTCCTCTTCTTTGGTGATGCTAGAGGGTTGTGTATTACATGCGTAGGTGTAGTATGTCGTGATGCCGTCGCTCTCTAAGGAAGAGAGCCGTCCCTCTTCGTAGTTGAATTCGATTGTTTTTAGAGAGGCTCTTTGGAGTTTGGTGAGTCTCTCTTGTTTATCGTAGGTATAAGAGGTTGTATATCCCAGCGGGGATCTAAAGAGTTCTCTTTGGTCTGCATGGGTGTAGCTTTGCGTATACTCTTTGGCATGCGGTACTACAAGTTTTTCGATATTTCCTTTTGGGTCATAGGTGTATGAGATAGAGGTGCCGTCACTTCTAGTTTCTTTGGTAAGTCTATTAAGTAGGTCATACTCGTACGTTGTATTTGCATAAGGTTCTTCTCTTTTTATGAGATTACCTTTTGTATCGTAGGTATATTTGGCTTTGTAGTCACCGTAGGTATATTTTTTTAGTTCCCCCTCTTTGGTATATTCTAGTTCTATAGGTTCTAAGTCGGCTTGTCGTATTTTTGTAGGTAAAAGGGTTTGTGGGTCGAACTCTATAATGCTTTTTCGTTTTTCGGGTGATACTGCGGTGAATTTCCCTTTTTTATAATCTACTTCCGTTATGCTCACACCTTGTGCGGAGGTTGTTTTGGTCTCTTTCTTTGTGAGAATACCTTTCTTATAGTCGTAGTTTGTTGCAAACGTAAATGTATCCGTGATCCCCTCGGGTGTGGTTAGCGTATAAGATTCAAGCGTCGGTTTGCGTGTCAGGGGATCATTCTCTTGTGAATATACGAATTTCTTGTCTGCTTGGCATGTTCGGGTATTAATAGTGTTGGTCGCTATGTTATGGCGGGTGCTTGCGGTTTCGCCCCAAGGGGAGATTGTTTGAGACTCTAAGATATTATCTGTTAAGAAATTATCGCTGTATTGAATCGTATCTCCCATAGGTTTAAATATGCTTGTTTGCATAGAGGTAGGTAAAAGTTCTTGGCTAAAGAGATGTTGTGCGTTATCTGGGGCAAGGGTCGTATGAAGTTTGCCGTTGGCATCGTAATTATAAACAAACTCGTTGTTGGAGGGATCTATTTTTTTGCTCAGGAGATTGTTTGTGTATTCAAAGTAATAGCTCGAACCATCTTCGTACGTAAAGACGCTTATAGCTCCGCTATCGTTCTTCTCGATGGTGTGAAGATGTCCATAGGGGGAGTGTACAACTATTTTAGAGGTATCGTCGTACTCTATTTGAAGATTTTTAGAGAACCTATCTTTTAGCGATACAAGTCTGTTCGTGCTATCGTAGCTAAAAGTATAAAGAGTTACGTCTGAGTAGGTATCGTAGGTTGCCCTGTGGAGATTATTCGTATCGAATATATAACTCTCTTCACCTGCAACGACGTGAGTCAACCCGTCTTTGGTAAATCTCTGCTTGCTTATCTCTAAGATACTTCCCTCACCCTTATAAAGATAATCTCCTTCTAAACTATGATGCACAGAGAGTGACCAGCCGTTACCGAAGGTTGTTTGCTTCTCTCTATTGCTGCTCGTATATTCAAGTGTCGCCGACGTTCCTATGAGTGCCAATGAGGTAGCGTATGAGAGATCGTAAGCCGATACGCTCGAACCTACGGGAATATCGCGAGGGCATTGCTCATCAAATGTTTTTATACAACGAAATGTATCTTCGCAATCGATATACGCACTCTGCAGTTGACCTGCTGCGTCCGAACACTCTTGTGCTCTCTCTTGCGATGCACCCCATGCAAATAAAACTTTTTCGTTATTCGCAAGCGGAGGAAAAGTTCTGTCGGGGTCTTGGCAGGTTTGTTCGTAAGTACGTGTAAAATACTCTTCTTTAATAATCCCTGCATATACGTCTGCCGTATAGGAAATCCCTGCTTGAAGACCATAGCAATACCCGCTTATCATAATGGCGTTGGTTTTTAAAGAACTAGCATTTGGGTATCCGTTGTATTGTGTTTGTGAAATGCTAGTGATTGTCTCTTCTACAAGTTCGTAGCCTTTTGGAACCTCACCGAAAAGATGTTCCCCTAACGGATACGGAAGGTTTGTGGGTTCTAAGCATTCGGGCAAACTTTCGACAAAGTACCCTCGACTTAATAAAAATGCGTACCCTTCCGCCTTGTTGTATGCCGGGCATCCCTCTGCCCAACTGTAATATCCAAAACTTTTTTGGCTTTCGATCTTTTCACACCCAGCACTCGTCCGTACTCCGCCTATCTCAATGGTAGACGCCCCTTGTAATGCAAATATTACTACTATTACCAACCATATGATTTTCATACACCAATCCTGTATTAATATGTTTAAAATAACACATGATACATTTTTTTTTATTATTATTAAATTAAATCAATACTCATTTAACGGTGTGATCTTGTAAAGCAGGTCGTCCTCTTTTAGAAAATCTATGTGCACAAGCCAAGCTTTCTTAGAGGTGGTATTGGTATCTGCTTTGCTTTGCTCATACACCCGAAAAGTTTTTACCTCCCCTAATTTTTCACCGAAAAAATCGGCATCGACGCCGAGCGGGTAGGTTTCAAAAGGCAAAAGCGACTCAAGGCGATATAGATCATTCTCTTTTTTAATATACGCAACATAAGGGTTGATGCGCCCATAAAGAGAGTTTGTGGTTTGCATAAAAACCACGTCGGTTTGTTTATCTTGATTGAGAATTTTTACACTCCCAAAATGCGCCAGTGAAAAATCTAAAAACACCGTTTTTTTCTTCTCGAGATAGCTCTCTAAAACCCCCGCTTTTGTTTGAAAAAAAAGGTTGGTATTTTTCATCTCGCTAAAACTTTTATATAAAAACACCATCATAATAGAGAGGATCGTTACCGAAACCATCATCTCCATCAGGGTAAAACCGCTCCGCTTCATAACACCCTCAAACGCAAAATGTATCCGGAGTTTTCTTCCAAAATCAAAGAGGTTTTCCCCAGTTCAAAAACACTGCTGTTTCCCCCTTGCTCCTTTTGGATCGGCTCTTCTTGTTCCCCTAGCGCTTCTTGCATCTCCTCTGCGCCGAACTCGCTCATATCGATTCTACGCACCTCGCTATAGAGGATCTTCACCTTCTGAGCTTTAAGTTCGCGACGCAGTTCATCCTCTACGTCAAACCCCTCAAGGAGGTTCTCCAGCGTGCCCTCTTCGCTCTCGAAACCGTACTGGGCATGTGAGGTAAAAAAGCTCAAATACTGATTTACAGGCATGGCATGTACGCTTTTTTCGTAGATAAAAGAGGTGTTGCCGTTCATGGCGTACAAAGCCATCACCACGACGGTGATAATCATCACGCTCACCATCACTTCGATGAGGGTGAAAGCTTTGCGCATTTTTTTAGCCATGCCCAAGTCCGATACGGATCGCTTCATCGAGAGAAGTTTCCCCTTTAAGCAGATAGTATTTAAGCTGGGAGGCGATCGTTTTGAGCCCCTCTTTTTCAAGCTCGGTTTTTATGGTGTGCTCATCGGTGGTGGTTTTTAAAAGATTTTTCACCTTATCGTTCATAATGAGTAGCTCCCCGATAGAGCGACGTCCCGCGTAGCCGCTGTAGCCGCACGATTTACATCCGCACGCCTTGTATATCTTGGCATGCGGGGGGAGGTTATAATCTTTTGCGAACTCCTCGGCTAAGATATCCTCCTCTTTGCACTCCTCGCACAAGACGCGCAAAAGTCGCTGCGCCAAGATCCCCAAAAGGGAGGAGCTGATCAAAAACGGCTCAATCCCCATATCGGCTAGACGCGAGATGGTAGCCGCGGCGGAGTTTGTATGGAGCGTAGAAAACACCAAGTGCCCCGTTAATGCCGCGCGTACGGCGATATTTGCCGTCTCCTCGTCGCGTATCTCCCCAATCATAATAACATCGGGGTCTTGTCTAAGGATGGAGCGAAGCGCGGCGGCAAAGGTGAGCCCCACTTTTTCGTTCACCTGAATCTGAGAGATCTTATCCGACTTGTACTCGACGGGATCTTCGACGGTGATGAGATTTTTATCGGGCGATTCCACCTCGCGCAAAAAGGAGTGAAGCGAGGTGGTTTTTCCGCTTCCCGTAGGACCCGTGACGAGGATAATCCCGTGCGCGCTTCGTAGCAGTTTTTTGATATCGTCGATCACCTCTGCATTAAATCCGAGTTCGGTGATATGGGGGATTTGAGAACTCTGCATCAAAAGCCTCATAACGACCCGTTCGCCGTAAAAGGTCGGCAGGGTTGAAACACGCACGTCAAGCGTTTCCCCGGCGATTTTTATCTGCGTACGGCCATCCTGCGGGATACGTTTTTCGGAGATATCGAGGTTGGAGATAACCTTGATACGGCTCACGATCAAAGCAACCACTTTTTTGTCCAAATCGGCGTTTTTAATCAACATCCCGTCGATACGAAAACGCACCTCCCCTTTTTTCTCCTGCACCTCTATATGGATATCCGAAGCGCGTTTTTTGATCGCCTGATAAAAAAGCGCATTGACGAACTTGATAATCGGCGCGGATTCTTCGCTGGTTAGGATATCGGAGCTTGTACGTAAAAAGTCCGTAAGGGAAAGCTCCTCTTCGCTTTGTTCGCTTTGGTTCTCCTCTTGCATACTCTCCATAGCACGGTCGGTACGAAGCTCCAAAAAGCGGTTGTAAAGCCTCTCGTAGGAATCTTCATCGACGAGTTGCAGGGGGTAGTGAGGGGTTATTTTCGTGTAAAAATTAAGCGCTTCGGCAAGGTAGCGCTCACACGCTACGGCACATACCCCCTCTTCGAGTTTGGAAAAAAGGAGATAGTTTTTTGTCAAGAGATCGCTTGAAATCCCTTCAAGCTCATGCACTTCGAGTTTTAGGTTATGCAGCGGCTCTTTACGTAGCATCATTCCCCCTCGCGGATCACGCGCACCGCATCCTCTTGAGGGTTCTCCTCTTCCTTTGACATGCCAAGAGTTCGCTCCTCTATTTTTTTGAAAATTGCATCGTTATACTCTTTTTGTATTGTCGCCAAAAGCCCTAAATCTTGTTGAAGTTTTGAGAGTTTTTCGCTTTTATCAACGATGTAAGGGGTGAGAATGACGATGAGATTATCCTCTTGCAACGAAGTGGAGTTAGAAGAGAAAAGCCACTCCCCAAGCCATGGGATGTCCCCTAAGAGGGGGACTTTTGTTTTTGAATTACTCTCATAGGCTTTGACAAGCCCCCCGATAATAATATCTTCTCCGTGGCTTAAAATCGCCTGCGTTTTCACCTCTTGCTTAGAGGTTACGGGCTGACCCGTGGCATTGTTGCTTCCATCATCCAAAACGTTTTCCAAAATCGCTTCGACGTTAAGCGTTACTTTATCGGTCGAGGAGACCCTCGGCTTGATTTTCAGGGTCAAACCGACATCTTCGCGTTTATAGGAGTTTGTCGTACCCGGAACCGAAGTTGCGCTTGAAGTGACGCTTCCTGTGGTGATAGAGATTGTTTTTCCTACGTAGATAGAGGATTCTTGGTTGTTCACACAAAGGATAGAGGGGTTTGAAACCGATTTTGAAGCTCCGTTGCTTTCTAAAAAGTCAAGCGTTGCACCGAGTGCCAAAGCGCTTTTAGTACCGCTTCCGATACCGCCTAAATAATCTAAAATACTGCTAGAGGCCAAATTCGTCAACGAAGCATCCCCGAAGTTTGCACTCATAGCGTAAAGCCCGCTTGAAGAGACGTCTCCCGCTGCAAAACCGTATTTGATACCGATATTTTCTGCATCGTTTTTATTGATCTCTACGATACGTGCTTTAACATACACCTGAAATTTTTCTTTGTCAAGCTCGTCGATAATCGCCTTGATACCGTTGATCACCGAGGGGTCTCCCACGGCGATAACGCCGTTGATCTCTTCGCTTGCGGAGATATTGGGTTTGAGTGCCGGATCGGCAAAGGTTTGTTTGGAGATGATCTCGTTAAGACTTGCTACAACCGATTTGACGTCGGAGTTTTTAAGAATAAATATCTGTACCGCTTTACTAAGCGCTTCGATGTCGAGTTTGGCTATGAGTTCTTCAAGTTTGGCTAAATTTTCGTTTTTCCCTACCAAAATGATACTGTTCGTATTTTCATCGAGCAGTACTTTTACCTGTTCGGCATCCACCTTCTCGTTAAAAATAGATTTGGCAATATCGGTGAGTTTTGCCTGCAATTTTTTGATTTCGGTATATTTTATCGGTACGATTTTTACCGAATGGCTGTATTTGGTATCGATCTGCTCAATCACCTTTTTCACCGTTTCGATGTTTTTGGGATAATCGGTGATCAAGATGGCATTGCTCTCTTTCATCGTCATCAGTTTGGCACCCGTCGAGATAAGATAGCGAATTTTTGCCGCGACGATATCGACGTTTTCCCCCTTGACGGTGATCACCTGCGTCGTCATAAGCGAACCGTTGAGTTTTGCCCCCTCTTGTTCTACCCTATAGGTGCTCTTAGCGGCATCGTTGGAGCGTACTATCTCATAGATCGAACCGTTTTTTACCATCGTAAACCCTTTGGATTCGAGTACCGAGATAAGAATATCCATAAGTTCCGTATCATACACGGGAGAGGAACTGACCATATCGACCGTACCGACCACCTTATTGGTGATAAGAATATTTTTATCGGTTATCTTGGCGACTAAACGCACAAACTCTTCGATCTCAAGGTTTGAAAAGTTAATATTGACCTGCTCTTTGGCTTCTAGGGTTGCCGCCAGTAACGCGGCTAAAATGATCTGTTTAACGAATCTCATAGACTATCTCCATCTCTTGGTTATCTCTTAAAAATACTATTTGTACGCTCTCTAGGGTATCTATCTTTTGGTAGATATCCAACGCATCTTTATACGATTTTAACTCCACGTTGTTTGCTTTAATAATAAGGTCGTTTTTTTGCAGTCCCAAACGGGAAAAAGGGGATTTCGGATCGATTCGCGTTACCTTAAACCCTTTGATTTTCTTATTCTCTCTCACCTCGATAATCGATATCTCTTTCCATATCTGCTCGGGCGATTTTGCATAACGTTCGATCTCGTTTTTTGTTATAGCCACGGGCTCGTCGATGTTGACGATAGGGGCTTGCGTCTGTGCTCTTAGCGTGGCGGTTTTTTCACTCGCTTGGATAGTAAGCGTATAATCGACACCGTTTTTATGAAAAACGGCATGGTCGGCGTGTACCTCTTTGAGCGTATACCCCCCAAACACTTCCCCGACGCTAATCACTTCCGATTTTTTAGGCGTTGCCTTCATTGCTACTATGACGCTGCCCATCTTGCCGCGTCCCCAAAGCCCTTTGAGGATCATATCGGTAATGCCGGGAGCGGATGCTTCGTTTGTCTGCGCCGATGCTTTTTGCTCTTTGGGTGCAGCCTCTTGGATCATCGCAGTAAAACTATAACGCACGAAAGGGGGGCGGTAGTTTTTTTGTATCGGCTGCGACACCCCCTCGGCAGGTAAAAACCACACCATGCCAACCGCACAAATTTTTGCGACGAGAGCCAAAACAAAAAGCTTCATAAACAGCTCCAACGAGGCGGTATTAGATATTTTTCGCATAGCTATACTCCCCGTTTTCCTCTTTTTTGAAATTTCGCAGCGTATGCGCAAAATTTTTCACCATCGTTTGCGAAGGGAGAATACGCGCACGAAATTCGCGCTCAAGCAGATCAAACTCGCAAAACGCTTCGCCGAACTCACCCGTGATCTCGGCTTTAAGAAGTGTCGGCATGTAAAATACGTGGGAAATCTTGGCATGTGCCACATGAAGCGGTACGAAACTTTTTGCCGCTTCGCTGAGTTTGATCTCTTGCAGCTCCACACTGTTAAAAAAGCCTAAGAGTGCTACGTCGATCGAGGCTATCTGTGCACCTTCAATCCCTTTTACGACAACCGAAGCATCCTCTATCGCAAGCGTAAACCCCTTATCCTTAGCATGTTCATCGGTTATCACGACACTTAAAGGTTCAAGTTTTTGTTCCAAAAGGTAATACAGATGAACCTTCGGCAGAAAAAAGAGCAATGCGCCGCAAAAAAAGAGAAAATATCCGAAAAATTTGAGAAATTTCACCATTGGATCTCCATCTGCAAACGCACGCTCTCTTGATTAATACGCTCAAGACGAAGCGTATCTATTTTATAGTTTGCATTTAAAATTTTTGAAAATAAGGTCTCGAGCTGTTTGAGTTCCAAAGAATCGCTCTTAAGAGAAAGAGAACTTTTTTTCTCTATTTTTTCAATCGCCGCGCCTCGCTTTATGAGGGTATCGACATGCTGCACAAGATTTTTTTTCTCCGATTGCTTCGTATCGTACGCTTCTCTAAGTGCACGAAGGGTAAGTGCCGTTTCCAAACTCTGGGCATATTCCCCCTCAAGCGTCTCAAGCCTCATTTTCGATTGTTGCTGTTGCACAAAAGTAAATCCCAGCACCATCACAAGCAAAGCACCTATATACAAAGGGTTAACGCGATTCATAATGCCCCCTCCAAACGCAATCGATCATTTTGCATTTTTGCACTCAAATCCGGTTGCAATGAACGTAATTTTTTTGGATCGTCTCAAGGTTTTTCCCCTCAAACTCCAAAACCAACTTCTCCTCCTGCAGCGCTACCAAAGAGAGTTTTTGATCGGGCGCAAGTTTAAGCGAGGATACTTTTGCGAGGATATCACGCAGTTTTATTTGCTTGGCATGTATGTTCTCGTATTTTTTGAGCAGTGCATTGTTTTGCATCATCGTGGGTTTAAGATCGTATTTGGAAACAAGCTCCTCTTTTTTCGCCTCAACCAAACCGCTATGACGTTGCACCGTAAAAATCTCTATCCAAAACACGATGATAAACACCGACAATAGAGCAATCAATCTATAGAGTGTTTTTTTATCGATAATATGCCCAAATTGCGAAAGGGTAATTTTATGCTTAGAGCCGAGTACCATCTGCGATTGGAGAGGTTCAAAACTTTCAACCCATGCCAAAGGAACAATCACGACAATCCCCTCGTTACTCATAAGTGCACGCGTTGCATCGATACTTAGAGGGGTTTGTATGGTGCCCAGTTCACTTTGGGCGAAATAGATATCTCCCACTTGCGAAGCATTCACCCCTTTTTGCTCCAAAAGTTCTAAAATGGCACGATCTTCGTACGCAAAAGCGATGTAGCTCTCCCCCTCTTTATACACATAGTAATTATATTCCCCGGCAAGCAAAATATCTTCAAAAATCGAGGGCAAAAGTTTTTTAACCTCTCGCAGATATTTCACGGGAAGCGTGAGTTTTTTAACCCAGTAAAGCGCAGGGGACAAAACCACGTCTACCCGCTCCTCTTTGGAAAACGAAAACTTTTCGCATTGAGGGTCTAAAAAAATCGTTTTTCTTTTAGATTTCGTAAACAAAATTGGAACCTTTTTTTAATTTCATATCGTACTCAAACGCTATTTTTGCACGCATCTCGTTTTGGCGGAGTGTTACTTTTACGGCTATAACGGGCTCGTAAAACGAATACGCAAACCTTGAGAGAAGCTCTTTTTCGCTTTCATTCAAGCCAAAACAATCCAAATCGCCGCATACGCCTCCAAGAGCATAAAGCTGCTCTGCCCTTGCTTTGTCGCATCCAAGCAAAAACGTCCACACAAGAGGGGTTGCAAAATTAAGATCGACTTTCGTCGCGCTGTTTTTGCTAAAATAAAAACCCTCCTCAAAATCGATCGCTTCAAGAGTATTGTAGCGGTATCTGTTTTTAAAATACTCGTTAACGATCTCCAAATGCCTCTTAGAGGCGATATAATCCCGAAAAAGGTTCGGCTGCAAAAGAAACAGATCACTATTATACAAGACCCCCTCTTTCGTTCCTCTCATCGCATCCAAAAGCAACTCAGCATACATGGTATCGATCGTATGAAAACCCAAAAATGCTTCGAGTGCTTCAACTCTCTCAGGGACGAACGAGCCGTTTACGTCTTTGAGGGTATTGAGGTTTATTTTTCCGCGCGCCGAAGCGATTTCGATCACCACCTCAATCTCTTCGCTGTTTAGGGGAAGAAATGCACTTTGCTGCACAAAGGTGTAAAACCCCTCGCTTGAATTTTGATCGAGAAGGGCATCTATCTCCTTTGACTGCTTGAAAATCTGCAGCACATCCTCTAAGAGCACCTGCGTCTGTATCATAAACTTCTCTTTTGCCACGTCGTCGGTTATCGCTTTGACATACTTTAATCCTATCGCCAACAGCGCGGAGACGGCGATAATAAACGACAGAGTCAATAAAAGTGCAATAGCGTTTCTCTTTGGCATGTGCATCTATCCTATACTCATCGAGAAGATCGGAAGCAGCATCGCCGCAACGATAAACCCGATAGTTCCCCCGACAAACAGCATCAAAGAGGGTTCGAGCAAAGTGAGCAAGAAAGCAATTTTGTCACGGTTCTCTTCAAAATAAAGTTCCGAAATATTAATTAAAACATTTTGTATCTCCGAGGTCTCTTCCCCTAGGGCAATGGCTTGAACAAACGCATAATCGATTGTACCGTTTGCGTCGTTTATGGCATGTGAGAGAAGTTTCCCCTCCACAACCTGCGTCGATGCATCCAAAAAAAGTTTTTTTATTACGCGGTTATTGACTATATTGGCGCTGAGATTGACGGTTTGCACGAAGGGAACGCCCGAACGTACCAGCAAAGACGCCATATAAGCAAAACGCGCCAATTCGCTTTTCATCACAATCTCTCCGAAATAGGGAGTTGCCAAAACAAATCTATCGACGAAATATGCAAACGCATCTATCTTGCGCCGCATCGTTATAAACAGCGCAACCGTGACGAAAATAATCCCCAAAAGAAGTTTATAGTGCTGATTAAAAAAATCCCCTGCCCCGATAACAAAACGCGTCGAAGCGGGAAGTTCTTGATTCATACTCTCAAAGATACCCGTAATTTGCGGCACTACAAACGCAAGCATAAAGGCAATCATCAAGAGGGAGACGATAATCATAAACGAAGGGTAGGCAAACGCACCCTTGATCTCTTTGGCGATGCGCTCCTGCTCTTTTAAAAAGCGGGAAAGTTCCATCAACACTTCATCCAAAATGCCGCCGTTTTCACTCACTTTAATGGAATGCTTGAAAAATTCAGGCAGCTCCACGACGCTTTGCTCTTCGAGTGCGGTATAAAAATTTTTTCCCTCATCAAGATGTGTCGAGACGGTGCTTAAAAAAAGATTTATTTTTTTATGTCTTTTGTAATGGTTTTGAACGATTTTTATAGCAGAGACGATGCTTATCCCCGAACGTATGTACATCGCAAGCTCTCTTGAGAGGGTTGAGAGCTCTTTTGGGGGGATTTTATATTTAAACGAGAACGAAAAATTTTCGAATAAGGAAGTCGTATCCTCCTTCATACTTTCAATGATTATTTTTTTCGCTTTTACTTTGGCTTTTGCCTCTTGAAGGGATGCAGCTTCTATCTTTTGAGCGACTCTTTTGCCGTTTGCATCGATCCCTTTGTATTTAAAAATCATCGCATCACTTCCGTTTCAAACCGTTTACGCGCTTCAAGCGCCTCATTGAGAGAATCATAGTGAGGAGTTTGGAATGCACTTGTAAGATCGTACACCTTAGATTCCGAAACTACAAACATCTCCTCCCCTTGTTTATCGGCTCCCAATGCATAAGAGAAACAGATTTTTTCATAATTATGTTCATCGCTAAAAAACACCTTCTCCTCTATCGGCTCAAACCCCGTTTTGGAACTGTAGCGGTAGTTCTCTACCGCTTGGGGCAAAAAACCCTCAAGTTTTTTGTCAAACTCTTCCTGTTTTATACCGTCGACAAAAACAAAACATCGACTGCACTCGCGCAAGCAGATGAGTTCGACTTTTTTTTCGTAAGGGATCGCACGCAAAAAATTTTTAAGTTTCGCTAACGTAGGTTTTTCGGGCGTTCCTTGAAAACTAGAAAAATTGCTTACGACAAGCGTATAAACAACCCCTATAATCACAACGACGATAAGGAGCTCAAGAAGCGAGAACCCTTTTTTCAAAACCTACTTCTTACACTCGCTCATTTTTATATCGGCGGCTTCATCTTCGCCGCCCTCTTTTCTATCGGCACCCAAAGAGAGAATCTCTATCTTTCCTGCATCGTTGATATACACGAAATTATTCCCCCAAGAATCTTTAGGCAATGCCCCGTCTTTAAAGTAGGCACTTTTTGCATAATTGGGGTATTTCTCTTCGTCGGGATTTGCCGCAAGTGCTTCTAACCCCTCTTCGGTGCTTGGATACATCCCGTTGTCTAGTTTAAACATATCCATTGCACCGTTATAAATACTCTTCATCTGTACACAAACCAGATTGCGTTTGGCTTCCTCACCTTTTCCCGTTAAACTCGGCATAACCATTGCCGCCAAAAGTCCCAATATTATAACTACAATTAATAGTTCTACAAGAGAAAATGCATTTTTCACAATCAACCTTTAAAAAAAATACTTTTATTATACATATATTTTTAGTTAATATTTTAAAATTTTGTTGCTCTTTTATTGTTCCAAATGCATCAATTTTATATATACATCTTGTGACATCTCATAAGTAGTACAAGTATGACTGTTTTCATACTTTGTAGAGGCTATATAATCTAAAGAGTGATACCCTCCCGATGTATCATCGAAAGTATATGCACTGCAACCGTTTTTATCATACACTCTAACACCTGTTCGATAGTCCCAATCAGTTAAAGGACATTTTCCATTTGCATCTTTGGAAGCCAATCTTCTTGTATCAGTTGCAACTTTCTCTTCAATATTTATATAAGGGTTAGTTGGATGTTGCTTAGAACCATAAATTCCGACTTCAAGCTCTGTATCACTTCTTGAAGGACACATATACGCTATCCATCTAAAATGTTTATATTTCGTACACATGTTTTGATCTAATAGTGCTACTTTATTATTTATATGTGTCGCTATAGCTGTTGCGGCATCTGTATTGTCTGCATCTAGATAAGAGGGCACAAATGTATGTCCAAATCCACTTACATTTGCGGGTAAATGACCACTCACTGCTTGGATAACATAATCAAATGTAAATGTAACATAATCATTTCCCGTAGCTATATGATCAGCCGGTACAGCAATACCAACTATTTGAAACCTCTTTTTTTCATCGTCGCTTAAAAAATTATATGCATCATTGGCAAATAAGTTTCCTTGAGAATGTGCTACGAGTAAAACATTGTTATTTTGAGAGAAACTTTCATTTCTATAGAGTTGCAGTATATCCTGTGTATTTGTATCTGCTTGTGCGGCGATAGCTGCCATTCTTGATCTATAATCACCTTCTTGCAGTGTTAAAACATTCGTTGCATCCATGATTCTTGTGATAAACCCAAAGTAAAAATCTCCAATCTGTCCGCTCTCATGTAATTGCCAAAAGGTCTCTAGTAGATCATCCACTGTTCCTTCACCTTTATTATAGGCAACATTAAAACTATATGTTGTACCCTCTTCGGCAATTGGGAAGCGATCTGGGTTGTGATCCCAGATGAATCTTCTCAATTCCCTTTTTGAAGCTTCGGCTTGTTTATCAGTATTCCAAACCCCATTCCCAAAATAAACATCCAGTTTACAAGCATCGCTTGCAAAAAGTGAGAGCATCAGAGTAAATAAAAGTATTATCTTTTTCATCATCAACCCTCCTACAGACCATTTATATCAGTTTCGCACTGAGATTTTGCATTACGTAGAGGGGTGGCTGTAAAAACCCTACCACTTAAACTGGCATCATACTCTAAGTACGTTCTTAAACGCTCTCTTGTATTAAAACATTTATCATCAATGGCATTCATATAATCCCAGCCACCACTATTAAATGGTAATTGTTTGGAGTATTCATACCACGACCAACAATCTAAACCGGCAGTAATAGCATCATGAACTTTATCATCAGTATTAGCAGGATCTGCTAATGCCATTTGAGCAGCTTTCGCTTGTTGCATAGCAATAGCTTGTTCTATCTTCTCATAACCGTTATAGATCTTCATCTCTAAAAAGATCCATCGCTCTACATCATCTCTCACACCGTTGTTGTTTGCATCTATTCCTAATAGTGTAGAGTTATTGAGTGTTTCATCAGGTTCGGGTGGAAGTATATATCCGTTTACCTCTTTATATACCGTTACAGATATTTGTGAAGATTGTACTCCATTGTAGGTAGCCTGAAGAGTAGTAGATCCTTCTTGTAAAGCTGTGAGGTTTGTGTCGTTTATCTCTATGATCGAGTCATCTTCTATACTCCATTCAAGACCTGAAGTTATTTGTGCTGTAGTGTTATCATCGTAGTGGGCATATAAAGTTAGGTTTGTTTGATTACCCTCTTTGATATTGATAGTGGTTTGATTAAGATCAAGTGAGACTATTTTTGGTTGTGATTTTTCTATGTGAAATTTATGATGTATAGGTTTACTCATCACTACACATCTATCTTTTTTGTACCATCTCTCAAACCAGTTGAGAGTTTGTTCACATTTTTTTAGTTCTATAGGTTTTACAAAGAGTGTGTACTCCCCTTTTTCAAATGGATTGTTTGGGATGAAGACTAAGTTTTTAGTATCTTCAACCATCACTTTCCCATCAATACTTTTATGATGATGTTTCAATGTAACGCTTCTTCGATTGAGTGAAGTTTCTACAATCGGTAGGTCAAATGCTACAACTATACCTTTCTCTGTTGTTATAGAGAGTAAATGATCTTTACTTTGTTTTTGGGGAGACTGTTTATCGTGTGCTTGGAGTGTAATAACTGTGGCTAAAAGAAATAAAACTGCTACTATTTGCTTGAACATAACTCTATCCTTTATTTTAGATCAGAGCAAATAATAACACCTTTTGTTTTTTTTTGCAAGTTTTATTGAAAATTTACTGAAATTTTTAAATGCGAGATCGTTATCCTCGTTCATGAGTATCTTGGCATGAAGATACTCTAACTCTATTGTTCCAACTGTGTGTAACGACCAAACCTCTTTTTTACGCTAACACTACTTAACAAAAAATTAACACAAAGTTATTACAATTGCACTTTAAATGAAACTGAATAAAAAAAGGAGGAAATCTTTTTAAGTAAGTCGGTTTAGTTAGAGGTGCTTGTTTACGCAAAAGTTTGGCGACCTAGGTAAACAAGCAGATGTTACGAAGTAACGTTTAATTTTATCATACATATTTTTAAGCGTTGCTTCTTTTATTTGTAAAAGGAAGCAAATGTTCGATTATCCGATATTTGAAATGCCCGTTATAGGGCAAAGAATGTTGATGGCAATCAATGCGATTATCCACATTTACGTCTCCCACGGCGGTGCGGTCGGCGGGAGCGTGGTCTTGGCTCTTTTAGCGATTTGGGCGCATAAACGCGGTGATTTGGCTGCGTACAAAATGACGTTCAAAATCTTGATGGTATTTTTTATCATCTCGACTTCTGTAGGTGCCCTTACGGGAATCGGGATGTGGATACATGCCAACATCCTCTCTCCAAACGCCATAGGCGGGCTTATACGGGTCTTTTTCTGGAAATGGTTCACCGAGTGGATCGTCTTTAACTTCGAAGTTGTTTTGCTGCTGATGTGGTTTATGACGTGGAAGAAAAACGAAGCTACGGTAGAGGGTCGTGCAAAGTCCAACCGTTTGGGTGTTTACTACGCAATCGCTTCATGGCTTACCATGGTGATTATCACCGCTATTTTAGCGTTTATGCTTACACCTAATTTTGACGGACAACCGTGGGTCGACCCTGAAGTGTTTCCCGGAAAAGTTGATTATAACAATGCTCTTTTTAACCCGACTTGGGGTCCATCTTTGGCATTTAGAACCTTCTCTGCTATCGCTTTTGCCGCATCGCTTGCTATTATGTGGACGTGGATTATAGGCACCTTCTCCTCCAACCAAGAGGACAAAGACGCAAAACCCCGCATCATCAAATTTTTAGCAACCATCATGGTTATCACCGTGCCTCTGTCGGTCATTTTTGGTTACTGGTACCTTTCTATTATCCCGGAATCTGCACTCTCAATGATCCCGACGGCAATGATGACGCGTGAATTTGAAGACAAATTCTCTACAATGTATATGATCGTTATCGGTATCGGCGTCGTCGTACTTTTAAGTACGCTTATCGCTTACTTTGCGCCAAAGCGCATGCCATACATCGCGGCAAGTGCCATGGTGATCGCATTTTTGGTGTTTTGGGGATACGAGGAGCGTGTACGCGAATTTATCCGCAAACCTTACATCATCTACAACTACATGTACTCCAACGGTATCCGTCCTACCGACGTGCCTTATCTCAACAAAGTCGGCGTACTCAAACATGCCACGTTTATAGAAGATGAAAACAAGATTTTAGCACCAGATGGCAGCAACCAAATAGCCGTAGGTCACTCTATCTACCTTATCGAGTGCCGTATCTGTCATACCGACAACGGTATCAACGGACTCAAATCACTCACAAAAGGGTGGTCGCAGCAGGCTATCGAAGCCAGACTTAACAATCTTCCAGGAGGCGGAACCCCTTACATGCCGCCGTTTGTAGGAACACAAGAGGAGAAAAAAGCACTTGCGGCTTATATCCGATCACTAAACGTACAAGGAGAGCTCAAATGAATTGGAAATTACCTTTTGATATTCCGCTCGTAACCCCGACCATGGGGATCCCTATGGAGTTTTACGATGCTCTGGGCGTTATCGTCTTTGTCGTGCATATCTCTTTTATCTACGTGCTCATAGGTGCCTCGACTGCTTCGGTTATTTACAATATATTCGGAGCGATCACGGGCAATAAAACCTACGATAAGCTTGCGTACAAAATGACCAACCCCACGACAATCTCGGAAAACATGGGAGCTCTTTGGGGTGTTGCGCCGCTTCTTGTTATCTCGGTTTTATATACGGGCTTTTTCTATACCGCTATCATCAAAGTGAGTCCGCATATTTTGCATATCGTTTATGGCAATATCTTTGCGTTCTTGCTCTCATATGCGTATAAATTTTCTTGGCATGCGCTTGAGGACTCAAAAGGTTTTCATATCGCTATCGGTGTTGTCGCGGTACTAACGTTTTATACCCTGCCGCCGGTGTTTATGTCGATGTCAAACCTCTACTTGCAACCTGAAACGTTCTCCTACGTGCAAAGCATCTGGGATATTATGCTTACGCCGCTGACAGGGTTTAGACTTTTAAACTTTTTCTTGACCGCTTTTGCTTTTAGCGGCGTGTTTATGATCTGGTACGGTATGCGTTTGCAAAAAGATGGAGATGTCGAGGTCGGAGAACTCGCCGTAAACCAAGGGAAAAAATGGTTTTTGTTTGCTACACCTGTAAACGTAGCGATCCTGCCTTTAATCCTTTTTGTTTTCAGTCCTAGAATTGCCGAAGGTCTTATGGGAACGATCTTTATCGTGCTTCCGTTTGTCGCTTCGATCGTTCTTTTTGCGCTCTATCTTTACCTGCTCAAACGCTGGAACCAAGACAGCTTCAGCCCCAAAGAGGTTTTAAGCGCCGTGACTCTGATGCTTGTCTCTGTTTTACTTATGGCAACCGCACGCCACGGTATCCGCGTCGTTTCGTTTGAGGAGCCTCTTGCACTTCAGGCAAAAGCTACGGAGTCGTATATGAATGCTTCGCTTGAGGAGTACAAACGTTACAAAGAGAACCTCAAAAACGCGCCGCAAAAAGATCTCAACGACCCTGCCGTCTTAGCGGATGAAAAAGGGTGTATGGGGTGCCATGCGATCGATGAAGTACTTGTGGGTCCTTCTTTCAAATCGGTTGCGGCAAAATACACCAAAAAAGAGGAGTTCATTGCATCTATCCTTCAAGGAAGCGAAGGGAAATGGGGTGAAGTACCTATGCCTATCCAAGACGTTAGCGAGGAGCAGGCAAACAAACTCGGAGATTGGATACTTTCTCATAAGTAATCTTATCACGCCGACTAACCGCATGAAAATGCGGTTGGTTTTACCTAAGAGAACCCGCTTGACTCTTGTTTATTCGGCCTCCTTAAAGTTTCAAAAACCGTTTAAACATGGTTCTCTTAGCTAAAACGAATATATGAAAGGTATCTCATGAAACAACTTCTTCTTTTATTCTCTCTCATGTTTTCTCTGGGTGCAAACGACCTCTACGAAATTCTCAATCACGACAAAAAAGAGCTCTCCATCGTACTCTTTTATACCAAATGGTGTCCCGCATGCCAAGAGAGCGTCGCGATTTTAAACGAGATACACGAGAAATTCCAAGACAAAATCAAAGTAATAGCGATCGAGATACAAAGCAAAAGCACGAGCAACTATCTCATAAATACGCCCCTGCTTTTTCCAAGCATACCCCTTTCGCGCGAAGAAGCAACGCGCTACTCTCTGCAAGAGAGCGTTCCGCTTATCTACATCTTTGACAAAGAACTCAAACTGATTAAAAAACAAAACGAAACACCCGAAAAAGAGTATTTTATAAAACTCGTAACGCGCCTTAAAGAGGGATTTTTGGCAAACGGAACCCTGCCGATAGAACAAAGGATAGACCTATGGAAAAAAGAGAGAAAATGAGCCGCTTTGAGACCCACGCACGCTATAAAAACAAGCTTGCCATCCTTGTAACCCTCTTGGCAATTGCCCTGCCTATGATACATGTGGGGGAAAGGCACCTTTTGCTTTTTAACTTTTACCAAAACAGATTTGAGATACTTTTTTTTGCTTTTGAGGTCAATACCCCTTTTTTAGCGGCGATATTTATCGTTTTTGCATTCAGCGTTATTTTACTTTTTAATGTCACCTACGCGCGCTATTTTTGCGGTCACTTCTGTCCGAAAACAATTTTGAAAAACCTTTTTACCGAGGTTATCGAGGGAAAAATATTCAAAATCATCAAACAAAAAAACATCCAAAACGAAAATATAGACAAAAAGCCGCTGCAAACATTTTTAGCCTACGCAACCCTCGGGGCTGTCACCCTTATTGCCCCCCTGCCGTTTTTTTTCTATTTTATCCCCTATGAAATTTTTATCAGCATGCTGCTTGAAGGGTTTGCAAACGCCCCCTCTCTTGGCATGTTGTACGGTGCGATCTCTTTGTATCTTTTTGCCGAAATCCTCTTTTTTAAAGAGTTCTTCTGCTCCTACGTATGCCCTTACCAACTTGTACATGCCATAACTTACAATGAGCAAAAGAGCTATTACGCCTTTTACGATAAAGAGGCATGTATCGAGTGCGATATGTGCGTAAAGGTATGCCCCGTCCCCGATTTGGACATTAAAAAAGGGTACGATGCACGCTGTATAGCATGCGGCGATTGCAGTGCGGTTTGCGCCGATATGGTAGAGGCAAAAAGAGCGACGCCGCTGCTTCTCTACACCGACGCCAAAGGGGTAAAAAACAGATCGAGATTTTTTTCGTTTTCCGACAAAAAGAGGGTTTTGCTTCTCGTTGCGGCGATTTTGCTTGCGAGTATTGCCGCAATTGCGACCCTTGCATCGAGCAAAAATCTCACATCTTGCAACTTCGCAAACGAATCGTTGCACTAAAACGCCGCGCGAGCGGTTTTGTTTTCATGAGAACACATATTTTGGAACATCATTTGCTGTTTCGACAACAGCTAGGAGATTCTCATGGATATTATTTTAACGAATACGGCAATACAAATGCGGCTTCCACACGATTCGCACAATCGAAAAGCGTTAATGTACTTCATTGAAAAAAGTTTCAAAAATGTCAAACATTATTCCCATATAAGCGTGGTTTACGGCTCTAGCGACGAAGCGATAAAAATAAAATACATGCTTCAATGGGCATATAAAATTTATCTTCAAAACGCCAACAGATCCAACGAAACCACCTATAAAAAACTCTGTGAGTTTTCCCATCTGCCTGTCTATATCATCTGCGAGCACAAAAAGCAAATATCCCAAACCTTGACCATGACCCTCGAGCATCTAGGGGACAATGTTCTCGCAATCACCTCCAACCAATACAATGCGCAGGTGGTTAAATATTTCAAAACCGTTTTCAAGCAAGCCGTGTCCAAATCTCTTTACAGCAAAACTTTCCGCCTAACGATCCGCACTCAGAACGATCTTTTGGCTTTAAAACAGATATTGTCCTCGCAAATCATCGCCGATACGCGCGTCACGTTCATCACGCAAAGTCTTAACTTTAAAAAACTCAACCAAGAACAGATCAAAAAAGAGGAAAACGCTTTTGAAGAGAAGCTGCAAAAATGCTACAAGATACTGGGTATCAGCAATGAGAGCAGCCGTGAAGAGATACAAAACAATTACAAAAAGATGCTTAAAAAATACCATCCCGACAGGGTGTATGCAGAGGGCGGGGAAGTAGTGGAATTATATACGAAAAGATTTCAGGCTATCCAAAAAGCCTATGCCATGATCCAAGAGCATAAGAACATAGCATAAGCTAAAAGCGCGCCTTTTAAAACGCGCCGAGGGTGTAGCCCAAATAGCCGTTGTACGCAACGTAACATGCCAAGAGGATCGAACCCTCAACGCGGTTGATACGCCCTTCGCGCCCTTTAAAACCGTACGCCATCGCAAAAAGCGCCAAGGTCAAGCCCAGCATCACAAGCCAGTCGCGCTCCATAACCGCAGCATCGACACCGCCCATAGGGTGGATCACCGCCGCGATTCCTATAACCGCCAAGATATTGAACATATTCGAGCCCACAACATTACCGATAGCGATGTCGTGCTCCCCTTTTTTAGCAGCCATCACCGAAGCGGCAAGTTCTGGAAGCGAGGTTCCGAGTGCCACGATGGTAAGCCCTATAATAAGGTCGCTCACGCCGAATTCATGCGCAATGCCCACTGCACCGTAGACCAAAATGCGTGAACTCACGACAAGCAGCACAAGCCCCGCGATCAGCCACAAAACACCCGCTTTGAGGCTCATGGCATGGGAGAGTTCCTCTTCCATCTCCCCTTCAAGCGCATCCCCTCTACCCTGAAATGCCGAATATACAGACCAACCTATCAAACTAAAAAACCCTACAAGGAGCAAAATCCCCTCTAGTAGCGTCAAAGAACCGTCGTACAAGAACACGCCCGAGAGAAGCACGATAACGATGAGCAAAGGGAGCTCTTTGCGAACAATCTTTGAGTGCACCGCAATAGGTGCCACAACTGCCGTAACCCCTAAAATAAGGGCAATATTAACGATATTCGAGCCGATTCCGTTTCCAAGTGCCAGCGCGGGATTGCCGTCCATCGCCGCCATAGCCGAAACCACCATCTCGGGCGCACTCGTTCCAAATCCTACGATCAAAATACCGATAAGCAAACTCGGCATCCCAAGGTGTTTTGCCGTCGCAGCGGCACCGTCTACAAACTTATCCGCACTCCACACAAGAAGCGCAAAACCTGCGACTATCGCAAGAAAAAAAAGAAACATATCAAAACCTTCCCTAAAAAAGTTTCGAATTGTAGCGCATTTTGGGTTTAATTACTGACGAGCCTGTTGCGTCCGCGCGCTTTGGCTTCATAAAGAAGTTCGTCCGCCTCTTTATAGATCGTATCATCGTCCTTGATCTCTTTTGCATAGCGGGAAACAAGCCCTATCGAGACGCTCAGATATCTTCCCGCTTCGCTTGTATCGTGAGTAATTTTAAGATCCTCTATCTTATTTTTTATCGCATAGGCAAAATCGATCGCTTCTTGTTTGTCTTTGGGTTTAAACACCACCCCAAACTCCTCGCCGCCGAGTCTAAAGCAGTAGTCATCCGCACGGCGCAACGACGTTTTGATCGCTTTGGCGATCTCTTTGAGAGCGTTGTCCCCTTTTTGGTGCCCGTAGGTGTCGTTGTACTGTTTAAAATAATCGACGTCGATAATCAAAAACGAAAGAAGCTCGTTCTTGCGTTTGGAGAGCGCTATCATTTGGGCAAAAATATCGTTAAAGTGGCGTCTGTTGTAGATTTCGGTCAATCCGTCGGTGATAGAGAGCTCTTCTAACATTTTCTTGTCGGTGATATCTCTTCCTATGGAGGTGTAGCCTATCTTATTTTTGGCTTCATCAAAGATCGGGTAGATGGTGGTATCGATCCAAAAATACTCCCCCTCTTTTTTAAGGTTTTTAATCTCGCCCCGCCATACTCTGTCATTGAGCAGATCGTTCCACATACTTTTATAAAATTCTTATCCAAATCGGGATGCTTCATCATCTCGTGGGTATGTCCGAGCAGTTCCGATTTTTCGTACCCGGAGATTTTGCAAAACGCATTCGATATATGGGTGATCTTACCGTTGAGATCGGTCGTAGAGGTGATAATATTTTGATCGATCAGATGGATATAGTCTTTGATTTTTTTGTTTGCTTTTTTAAATGCGGTGATATCTTCGACGATGAAGTTGTAACCGCTTAGTGTTTTCTCATCGTACGAAAGCGCACTTACACTCACGCGGACGTAATATTCGTTGTTGTATTTGTCAAAAAAACGCCATTCGTCGTTGTTTTCCAAGTGCTGTTTCGTTTTCTCGACACACACGCTAAAATCGGGTTCAAGATGTTTTTTAAAGATTTTAAAAAACTCCTCGCTCTTTTTTACAAGATCCTCACGATGGTAAAAAAACGCTATATTGCGCACCCCCACAACCTCCAGAGCCTCATAGCCCAAAAACTTCTGCGCCTGTTTGTTAAACATCGTAATCGTCCCCTCGGTATCGGTCGCGATGATGGCATGTGCGGAGTAATCAAGAATAGACTGCAAAAACTTTTGGTTGGCATGGAGTTCGTCGTTGGTTTTATCGAGAATCGTTATAAATTTTTTGAACCCTATGTTGATGACTATCAAAAGCGCCCCCCAAAAGGGAAAAAAGAAACACGAAAATATTTACGAGCACCCTCTCGTACTCCTCGATAATCTCCGTTATATCGTTGAAAAATACGATCTTTGCGGTACTTTCCCCTTTAAAATCGTTCAAATCAAACGCATAAAGCACATACACGCGCCCATCAACATTTTTATGTTCGTAGGAGTGGAAATCGTAGTCTTCTAAAATCTCGGGCAAATGGACGCCGTTTTGAAGATTGTCGAAAATAAGGGAGTATTCGCCGATACGAAACTCCCCCTTAGAATCGATAAAACGGTTATTGCGCAAAAAGAGCGCACCCCCCAAGCCGTTATAATAGCGCATATCCTCCAAAATCTGCTCGGGCATAGAACCGAACTCCAACGCGCCGATATAAAGCTCGTTATGATACACCGGTAAAATCACGCGGTACAAAAACCCCGCATCCCCCGCTTCAAACCCTTCAAGCGGTTTTTCTCTCCTCATGCATCTTAGCCATCATAGGACGCGTATGGGCAATGTTGTCGCCGAATTTTTTGGGATCGTGCATCCGTAAAAAAGACTCCCCGTTAGGAAGCGAGAAGTGCATCACTTTTAAAAATCTGTTTTCGTTTGAGAGGGTGTTCCACCTCCCCTGCGTCAACTTGTAAAGTTTCTCTCTCTCATGCTCTGCAAAGGCGTCTTTTACCCCTACCGAACTGATATTGGCACGCACCCTGTTTTGGTAAAACTCTTGATTTTTTTTAAGTACTTTGTAGTAGGAGGCTTCAAAATTTTTGAGGTGGGTTTGTTCAAGTTCATGGAGCTTTTTTTCTTGTTCGATATAGATAAATCCAAACAACAACGACGCAAAAATAACTAAAACGATCGAAACGAAAAAAAGCGTCTTGTTTTTTGTACTCATATTTTCAAACATATAAACCCTTTCATAATGTTTGATTATAGTACAGAAACTTTTAAAAGTCACATTTTTTTGTAAAAAAACCTCAAAAAGGCGAAAATGACGATCCCAAAGCGATCTCTTTAAGCGATTCGTCGTAAAAGAGGAGAAAAAAGCCCAAAAAAAGGAGCATAAACGAGAAAGCAAGCGAATGCACCGAAGCAAAAAAGTCGCGCTTGATCCACTCAAGCTGATCATTGGAAAGCTCCACGCGAAGTTCGTCGCTGCTGATCTTATGCAGCGCGGACTTAAAATCTTTGGCGATAAAGGGAAGCTCTTGTATCTGCGATGTAAGCGTTTCTACGATCCCCTCTTTGGCACCCAGCGCCTTTGGCATGTTCTCTTGCAAAATGGGCAGAATATCTTTGATGCCGTTGAAGTTTTCTATATAGGTGGTTCCAAGCCCCTCTATAATGGCGCTCACTCGCAAAATGTAAATTGCATCGCTGGGGAGTTTAAAAGGGAGATTTCGGGTCGATTCAAGCACCTCAAACGCCAACTGCTGCATCGATTCGGAGGTGAGGTTTTCGTTTGAAAATATCTCGAACATCTTGGAAGTAAACTCCGCCAACTCGCTCACGGGCGCTTCGTACGCTATGGTACCGAGTTTTTTCGATGCGGCGATGTAGCGCTCATAGTCCTGCTCGTTTGCCGCTTTGATAAGCTCTATAATCGCGACCCTTGTGGTGTTGGGCACCGTTTTAACCATCCCAAAATCAAGCAAAATCAGCTCCCCCTCCTTGCTCACCAAAAGGTTTCCCGGATGGGGGTCGGCGTGAAAGTAGCCGTTTATGAGCATCTGCTCGGTGTAAAAATTGACAAGTTTTGCGATGATGGAGCGAAAGTCGATGCGGTGTTTGAAGATGTTTTCTTTATCGTCAAACCGAAACCCCTCCTCAAAGTCCATCACAAGCGCATCGTCACTGCAAAGCGCAGGGTGTGGACGGGGGAATCTGATACCGCTTGAAGCGTATGTCAAAGAGAATTTTTGAAGGTTTTTGAGCTCCTGTTTGAGGCTCACCTCCTCCAAGATCATCCTAGAAAACTCTTTGACAACCGCTTCGATGGAGTTTTTCGTGGCATGTGAGAAAAGGGGGCGAAAAAGGGAATTAAAAAAACCGATGATGGCGATATCGGCGCGCACCTGTTTCTCGATCCCCAAACGGCGCAGTTTCACCGCCACTTTTTGCCCTTCAAGGGTCGTAGCTGCATGCACCTGCCCTATCGAAGCCGAAGCGATGGGTCGGATCTCAAAACTGCTAAAGCACTCCCCCTCAAACGCCCGCGCGAACACCTCTTTGAAATCATCGCTTTGCATCGGCGGGAGTCGGTCGTGCAGCTCTTTGAGCTCCTCAAGATACTCTTTGTCGAAAAAATCGGCTCTCGTTGCCAAGACCTGTGCAAGTTTGATAAAACTCGCCCCCAAAAGCACGATCGTCTCTTGAAGTTTTTTCGGCGCCAAAGGGGTAAACCCCAAAAAGCTTTTTCTCTTTTTTATCACCAAATAGATGGTAAGCAAAAAAGTAAAAACCGCATAAATCCGACGCGGCGCGAAGTAGCGCAAAGATGCAAAAGGTTTTATTTGCACTCCTCTTTGAGTTTTGCCAAATCCTCTTTAGTGGCAATGCCAAGCTCCTCGATCACCTCTTTAAGGGCGGATTTTAGCTCCTCTTTAAGGCGTTTCTCCTCATCTTTGCCCTTTTGTTCGATAGACTCCAAAAAGCTTTTCGCATCGGAGGTTTTGATTTTCCCCTCCTCTTGGAGCTTTTGCATCTCTGCCTCTACTTTCTCTTTCATAAGTGCCGCAGCACCAATTCCCGTGTAAAGCAAGTTGTGTAACATTTTTTTCTCCTTAATGGTTGTCTACATGCCAAATATTTGCATACTCCGCGTCGCTGAGCCGTACAAGCTCCAACTCTTCTAAAAACTTGTATAAATTATGCCATCTTTTCCCCTCGGGTTTGATCGAAGTATCAAAACGGGTCAAGGTATCTTCGATAATGCGATCCATCAGTTCGCTCGGTGCGGTTTTTGTATAATCGTAATAGATTGTACGCGCTTCGAGCGTGTGGCTTTGCAGATACGCGACCATCTCGTTGGTGATCTCCAAAAATTTACAAATCGATTCCCCTTTTGCGTCCAAGACAGCTTGGGAACTCATCAGCTCCAACGCGGAAAAATTGGGATAAGGCGATTCAAGCTGATCGATAAAAAGGTTTTCAAACCCAACAAGTTTTGCCTCGATCCCCTCGAAGTTGTAAAAACAAAGCCATGCACCATCGAGTGTGGAATCTTCGAGCATATTATTAACATGCCAAAAATCTTTTTGCACAAACTCCACGTTTTCGCGCTTCATCTCAAAACCGTTTTTTTGAGCGTAGCGTTTGAGTATCTCAAACCCTATTTTGTCGGTCACCTCGTTTGCCGCGGGGGTCGTTATGCGTATTTTCTCGCCGTTTTTGAGTTTTGGCACGCTTGAAGCGCGCACCATCACCCCGCCGCGCGTCTCAAAAAAACACCCAAGCGATTTGATCCCATCAAAATAGTGTTCAAAGAGGTGCAAAGGCTCATTGACGTGGATGTCGATCGTACCGTTTTTAAGCGCTTCAAAGCCGTCGTAGTGCTCTTTTGGCTCCACAAGCACCACCTCAAGCCCCGCTTCTTTGTACTTTTCTAAAACGATCCCTGCGATAAAGGGGAGATGATCGGGGTTCATAAACCATTCGAGTGCTAGAGTGAGTTTCATTTTTTCTCCTTGTATAGGTTCCATGCCAAAGATTGTAACGGAGTTTGGAGTCGGTTCGTAGAGGGATTATGTCGGTTGATGCGGGGAGGATACTCTCCCCCAAAAAGGGGAGAAAAAACTAGTCGGCGACGCGGTAGATAAGCTGACCTGCGAGTTCCATATACACGCTCTTTTTGAGCTCCTCCATTTTTGAAGGGTTAGAGAGGATATACGAGCGCACGATTTTATCAAGATCGTCGTACTCGTGAAACTCCGAAAGCATCGCTTCCATAGCGGCGATTCTCTCTACGAGTTTGTCAAATTCGTCACGGTAGAGGTCTTTGTGTGTTTGTGAAGCGATATCCCAGTATTTTGAAACGGGCGTACCGCCGAAGATATCGTCTTCGTCTTCAAATAATGCTTCGTAATTGCTCATAGGTTCTCCTTTTTTTGGCGCATTGTAGCGAAAATTAAAACGGTTTTTCCGACGCTTTTTTGTTAATATATTTTTTTAAACAAAAGTTTTTACAAAACTTTTCTTTACACGCTAAAGGAACAAGTCCCTTTAGCTACGCTTGCGCCGCTGAGGCGACTAAAGCTTGCTTCTTTGAAGCAAGGCAACTTTTACAAAACGTTTACTCTTTCTCCGAAGAGACAAGCCCGAAATCAATTGACGGGGCAATATGCCCGTACTCTTTGAAAACGGCTGCAATCTCTTTTTGCACATTTGAAATATCAAACTTTTCTATCTTTTTTGTTTGGGGATAGTTTTGCGTTATGGCATAAAAATCCTCCATTAACGCATCGAAACTCTCCCCGCATGCCACGGGAATACCATATTTTTCAAGCAGCTGGGTATTTGCCGCTTCTTTGTCGTTGCGCGCAAAAAATACGGGCTTGTTGCCGCATGCCAAAGATTCGAGCGCACTCTGCACCGAAGCGCACAAAAGATATTCGGTGCTTTTTATAAACTCTTCATACTCTTCGCTCTCGCACACCTCGCTAAAAGATGCACCCAAACGTTTCTCGTTGCCCATAAAAAAGTAGTGCCCCATCAAAAGCGCGGCATCGTGTTTTTTTGAACCGTGCACGAAATCGTAAAAACTGTTGGCGTAATCGTCATCCGCAAAAAACACGCCGTATTTGCGCGTTGTCGCTCCATGCTCAAAGTAAAGAGGATCGACGATATCGTAAGAAAGCTCTGCACCAACTTTGTAAAAAAGGGAGCAATACGCTTCCATTTGCGCCAATACCTCCGCATCTAGCGGATCGCCGTCGTAAAGAAGCACATCAAGCCTCTCCATGCTCTGACGCAGATTGCCTATCGCATCGATCCCCATCGTGCGGCGCACCCCGAGTTCACTTTTTGCCATGCTCGCCGCGCGGTAATCCCCCGTGCACAAAGTAGGCTTGAACTCTTGAAGCATCTTTGCCAAAGCCGCACAGCGCCGCACATGTTCAAGCCCGTCGCGATGGGAGCTTTTTGCGTAAATATAAACTTGCATCGTGTACCTTTTTTTATGAAAATTATTTTGTACGCTTAACGAACAAGTCCGTTAAGCTGCGCTTGCGCCGCTACGGCGACTAAAGCTTGCTTCCTTGAAGCAAAACGACTTCTTTCATAACAAAGTTATTAAAAAAGTCTATTGTATTCTATAAAGAATCATTTTCATAGCCTAAATATGGCTTTTTATTTTTGCAGCAGCGGATTTATCAAACCCAAGAACTGATCCCGCACCGCTTCGTTGGCACTGGCGACGATATAGCCGCGATGGTTGATCGGGTCGATCTCTTTGCCTTCCAAATCGGTCACGAAGCCCCCCGCATTTTTGATGATGATATATGCCGCCGAGAGATCCCAAGGGCTGGCATGTTTCTCAAAAAACGCGATGTAATTGCTGTATGCCCCCTTGGCGACCATACACATCGAGTAGGTGATGGAACCCCCGATCGAGGTGAGTTTTTTGATCTTTTTCTCTTTAAAAAGGGTATTGAGACTCCCTACGATAGGGTGTTCCCGCTCTGGCTTGAAGTTCACCACCGCCACCTCGGGGTTTTGGCGCAGCGGGAGCGTGAGCATCCCTATGTAGGACTTTGTGTCGCGCTCGGTTTGAAAAAACTCGTTGGTAAAAGGGTTGTAGACGATCCCCAAAATCACCTCGTTGTTTTCGATAAGCGAAAGGTTGATCGCCGAGGTGTTCTCATGGGTGATAAACGCCCAAGTCCCATCAATAGGGTCAATCGCCCAGTAAGGTTTGGCGGGGTCGATCGCGTCGCAGTTTTCCTCCCCCATCACTTGGATATTAAAACTGTCTTTGAGGCGCTTTGCCATGTAGTCCTGCACCTGCTGATCGATGTTGCTGATGGGGGTCTCGTCGGCTTTAAACTCGTAACTAAAGGTGTTGGTCTCTCTAGCCTCGCGGATGATCCGCCCCGCCTCTTCGACGATCTGTTTGGCGATGATCAGGTAAATATTTCTCATGTTTTGTCTTTGTTTTTTAAGTAGGTAATAGTAGTCGTTTTTTACTAAAAAAGAGATTTTAGCAGTTTTCTTCTCTGTGCACTTCTAGATTAAAAGTATAAAGTTTGCTACAATATGCAAAACTACAACAAGAAAAACCGATGCAAATAAAGCAAATTTTAGACAAAAGATTATCAAAACTCTCCAAACACTACCACGCTTTCAAAGACTACAAAGAGCTTATAGACGTTATGGTTGCACAAAAAAATATTTATGAACCGTTTGTTTTTAATACCCTATCGGTTCAAGAACGTGCTCTTTTGGATGCGTATCTCAAACGTTTTAGTTCCATCCAAGATTTTTTGGGTGCCAAGATTTTTCCTTTACTTTTGGAAGTTGCAGGTATCGGCGGTACTAAAATGAGCGAAGTGCTCTACCTTATCGAAAAAGAGGAGATTATCGATTCTCTTGATAACTGGATCGAGTTAAGAGAAATCCGCAATGAACTTGAACACGATTATCCCGAAGAGCTAAGTGAAGCATTACGTGATTTGCGTTTTTGCATCGAAAATTTCGACAAACTGGAAAATTACACTCTCAATGCACTCTCTTTTGCAAAAAGGTATCTTGCATGAGGCTTTCAAACCGTATACGGGATATTATTAAAAAAAGTATTCTCGAAAGTTTCGGCGAGGTTGATGTTTACCTTTTTGGGAGCCGCGTCGACAATAGCAAAAAAGGGGGAGATATCGACATTGCCGTCGATGCGAATATCTCACGCGAAGAGTTTAAACATAAAAAAATAAAGTTCTTATCGCAACTTTTACGCTTGGGATTCGATATGAAAATCGACGTCGTCTCCTTTAACACGACCGATAGCGTGCTTTTACAAGAGATACAAAGCAATCACTGCAAGCTATAAACCACCCGCAGATTCACCCCGAACGCATTTTGTATCGTGCTGTTTTGCACCTCTTTGGCATGTGTGTCGTAGATGATAAATTCGCGGCTGAGGGTGTAGAGAAGATCCCCTGCAAAGGTGAGATTTTCACCCAAACGGTAGGTAAGCCCGAGGTTGGAGCTGTAATCTTTTGCTTCGGCATACCCGCTTTTTTCTATAGGGCTTGAATCTGCGAGGCGCACGAGAGACTGTGAAAACATCAACCCAAAACGCACAAGCACCTCTTCGTTCACGTGGTAGCCCACATGGGTGCGGGGAAATCCTAAAATCACCTGCCAGCCGTCTCTGAACTTTTCGCGGTAGCTGTAACTGATAACGGGGAGTGCGAGGGTCGAGGTGGGGTGGTAGTTGGCAAAGGCACCCATCGAAAAAGAGTGCTCCTCATCGAGGCGGTAGGAGGCAAACGAGAAAATATTTGCCCCGTAAGAATCCTCGGTCTCTCTTTCAAAGGTCGATTTTAACGAGAGCGAGGCGAGGAAAAACCACTTTTCGTCTATTTTTTTTGGCATGTTGATATTCAGGGCAAAAGCGTGGATATGCTCGATCGGTGGGCGCGTCCCGTCGCCGAAAGGAAGCGCGGCGATATTGTTCCAAGCAAACTTCCAGTTGCTATAACTCACCCCAAAAAGCTCGTTATTAATGCGCAGATTGTTTTTGTACACCTCTACGCTTCCATCGGTGTGCGCTACCTTTGCTTCGCCTAAATACGCCGATTCGTACGCAATGCGCGGCTGTATCATCTTCTCTATCGCAGACTTCTCCTCTGCTGCACATGCCAAGGCAAAAACGAGTGCCAAAACTGCCTTTTTCATAGCCCGCCTCTAAAAAGCTCTACCGCTTTTTTTGCCGCGTCTTTATGGTGCACGATCGGTTTTGGATACCCCTCTATGGCATGTGCGAAAAGATACGCTTCATCATGGAGGTATTTCGTGGGCAGGTGCGCAAGGGTGGGGAGATATTTTTTTATGTATCTCCCATCACTATCGAACTTTTTACTCTGCAAATAGGGGTTAAACACCCGAAAATAGGGTTGCGGATCGACCCCCGTTCCCGCACTCCACTGCCATGAGAGGACGTTGGAAGCTTTGTCAAAATCAAGCAGATGCTCGGCGAAAAACGCCTCCCCCCACTGCCAAGGCAAAAGCAGGTCTTTGGTAAAAAAAGAAGCACAAACCATCCGCACGCGGTTGTGCATATTGCCCGTTTCCAAAAGCTCGCGCACCCCCGCATCGACGATGGGCACGCCCGTTTTTGCGTTGCAGAAAAGTTCGAACTTGGCTTGATCTGCAATGCCGTTAAAAGCGTGTTTAAAATTCTCCCTCTCAATTCTTGGCATGTGAAAAAGAAGATACGCATAAAAATCGCGAAAGATAAGCTGACGCACAAACGCTTCGCTCCCCTCTAACCCCGCAATCTCCCGCACGATTTGGCGCACCCCGATCGTTCCAAAACGCAAATCAACGCTCAAATCCGAGGTGGCATCAAGTGCGGGGTAGTCGCGCTCCTCTTGGTAGCGCGAAAGCTTTTTTTTGAGAGCTTCAAGCTTTGTTAGAGGCGGTGTTATCGAAATATTTTGCGCCTCAAACCCGATACTCTCTAAAGCAAAGGGAACTTTTTGAAACGCACCCTTGGCATGTACAAAAATCCCCTCATAATCGCTCGCGATTAAAACCTGCGCGCCCCTCTTGGCATGTGCGACATTTTTATGCGCCAAAACCTCCAAAGCTTTTTTATAAAACGGGGTAAAAACCAGATAGGGGGTGCCATCGCTCTTCATCACCTCGTCGTGACGAAACAGATAGGTATCTTGCAGGTAGCGAAAATGGAGTTTATGGGATACGCGTTTGTCCCGCTCTTTGGCGTAGCCGTCGTAATCGCCGCATGCCGCAACTTCGTCAAACCCGAGTGTGGCAAGATGGGTAAAAATCTCCTGCACGTCGCCGTAAAAGACTTTTAGATTTAATCCGCATGCCATAAGGTCGGATTTGAGTTTTGCAACATAACGGAAGATAAAAGTGAGCCGTTTGTCGTTTGGTTTGAGTTTTGAGAGGATAGTGGTGTCGAAAATAAAGATGGGCAAAACCTCGCCGTCAAACGAGAGCAAAGGGTTGTCTTCTACCCGTAAATCGCGTCTAAACCAAAGAATACGTTTCATGCACCGCCTTTTAAAAAACAAAATAGACCTCTTGCAGAACCTAGACCCTGAATCAAGTTCAGGGTGACAAAAGTTCCCATTTTCGTCATTCCGTGCTTGACACGGAATCTGATTTATGAATTATGAAAAAAATCTAATGCATTTTACTAAAATCGTTGTTTTTTCGTAGCGTTTTTTTGTTATTTAAGTGCACATGCCAAGAATCCCTTGGCATGTACGTCACATTTTAGCCTCGCTAAACGTGGCGTGCTGGCTTTTTCCCTTCACGGTGCTGCGGGTTGCTTTTTTGTCTGCCGCTCTCTTTAGGTTTGCCCTCGCCTTTTTTGGCGTTGTTTGTGCGGCGATTGCCGCCGCCGTTTCTATTGCCGCCCCCTTGTTGGATCGGCTTTGCTTTGATGCTCGGATCGGGCTCGTACCCCTCTATGATGTGGCGTTCGAGTTTTTTGTTGATGAGTTTTTCGATACCGCGCAGGTACTCCGCTTCATCGACACACACAAGCGAGAGTGCCTCGCCGCTGCATCCCGCGCGCCCCGTTCTACCGATACGGTGTACGTAATCCTCGGCGATATTAGGCAACTCGAAGTTGATAACATGGGGAAGCGCGTCGATGTCGATACCGCGCGCGGCAATGTCGGTTGCCACAAGCACGCGCACCGCGCCGCTTTTAAAATCCGCCAACGCTTTTGTACGCGCGTTTTGGCTTTTGTTGCCGTGGATCGCCGCGGCGCTTATCTCTATCTTTTGCAGATAATCGCTGAGTTTGTTCGCTCTGTGTTTTGTGCGGGTGAAAACAAGCACCTGTTTATAGCCGCGCTCCTCTATGATCTTGCCCAAAAGGGTGCTTTTTCTCGTATCGTCCACAAGCACGACGCTTTGTTTAACAAGCTCGCTTGAGGTGTTGCGGCGTGCTACCTCCACCTCGGCAGGGTTGTTAAGCAGTGAACTAGCCAACGCTTTTATCTCGTCGCTGTAGGTGGCAGAAAAAAGGAGATTTTGTCTTTTTTTAGGCAAGAGTTCGATCACACGGCGAATATCGCGTATAAATCCCATATCGAGCATTCTATCGGCTTCATCTAGCACGAAAAACTCTACGCCGCTAAGATCAAGCACTTTTTGCCCCACCAAATCCATCAAACGTCCCGGAGTTGCGACAAGAATATCGACGCCGCCTGCGAGTGTTTTGATCTGCGGGTTGATCCCTACGCCGCCGAAGACCACCGTGCTTTTAAAGGGAAGATGCTTGCCGTAAAGCCTCACGCTCTCCCCCACCTGAGCCGCGAGTTCACGCGTCGGGGTCAAAATAAGCGCACGCACTTTTCTCTTTGGCGAAGCGGGTTTATTTTTGCTTAAAAGCTGTAAAAGAGGCAGGGTAAATCCCGCCGTTTTTCCCGTTCCCGTTTGTGCGCCCGCAAGCATATCGCGCCCTTGTAAAATAAAAGGGATAGCCTGAGCCTGAACGGGTGTGGGCTTCGTGTAGCCTTGTTCTTGGATCGCTTTTAAAAGGGGTGCGATAAGCCCTAAATCTGTAAATGTCATGTTTTTTCCTTTGGAAAAGTCAAGCGTAACCAAAGTCAAAAACTATGGACGGTTTTAAGCAAGGAGTGTGTTAAATTTGGAAAGTGTGTGTAAAACGCAAGTTCATAGAGGAGCCAACCGTAGGCTTGTTTCTAGTAGGCGAAGTATAGCGGGATTTTCCACCGTTTGCCTAAAGATTTTAGGTTAGTTTTGCGCCATGCCATGAAAAACCTTGGCATGTGGCTTTTAAAGCCCTTTTTTGATGCGGATACGGTACTTGTAATACTCATGGCTCACGAACAAAATGATCGGAAACGGCAGTAAAATCCACAATTCGTTTAGCGGTATGGTTGCAGTGTGAAATATCTTTTGCACAGGCTCGTACCCAAGCAGCATCCATATCCAAAAAAACTCCAACACCATCGCCCCGAGCAAAAGCTTGTTGCTTCCCCACCCTACGCTCCACGCAGAAAACTCCCAGCTTCGCATCGTCCAGACGTTGACAAGCTGGCAGCTGATGGCACCCAAAAGGGTCATGGTCATCGCCTGCGACTGCAAAAGAGGATCCCCCAGATCGACCGTGCCGTATTCCCATCCGTGCAGCAGCAAAAAGCTCAAAAATGCGACCATAGCGGCGGTGGCTTCGATAACGCCTATAAAAAAATACCCCCGCTTAAACACCTCCCAGTCGAGTATCTTCTCATCTTGTGCGATGGGCGGGCGCTTCATGATGTTCTTTTCGGGCTTCTCGCTTCCAAGAGCAAGCCCGGGAAGCATATCCGAACCGAGGTCTATGGAGAGTATCTGGATCACCGAGAGCGGCAGCGGGATCTTAAAGAAAAACTGCAAGATATAGGGAACGATCTCGGGTACGTTGGAGGAGAGAATATAGGTCACGAATTTTTTGATGTTAAAATAAACGCTGCGCCCCTCCTCTATCGCCGAAACGATCGACTTGAAATTATCGTCAAGCAAGATCATGTCGGCGGCTTCTTTGGCAACGTCGGTGCCGCTTATCCCCATCGCTATCCCGATGTCGGCACGTTTGAGTGCGGGAGCGTCGTTGACGCCGTCTCCCGTCATCGCCACCACTTCGCCGTTGTTTTGCAAGGCGGTAGCGATCTTGAGCTTTTGTTCGCTTGCCATCCGTGCAAAGAGGATACTCTCAAATGCCAAGCGTTTTTCAAGCGCCTCGGCAGGGAGACGTTCCACCTCTTCACCCAACAATACCGAATCGAACGCAAGCCCTATTTTACGCGCGATCGCCTGCGCGGTCTTGTCGTTGTCGCCTGTTATCATCATGGTGCGAATACCCGCACTTTGGCACTGCGCTATCGCCTCTTTGACCTCGGGGCGCGGCAAGTCCATGATCGCCGCTAGCCCTAAAAACGTCATCGCTTCTTCAGAGTTTTGGGTATTTTTAGCAATCGCCAAAACACGGTACGCCCCCTCTTCAAACTCCTTGGCATGTTCAAGAATCTTGGCATGTACGCTTGCTTCAAGCGGTTTTTGCACGCCGTCTTTATCGACATAAAACGCGCACTTTGCCAAGATCACCTCAAGCGCGCCTTTGGCAAAAAGAACCTCTTTCTCCTCAAAACGCTGCAAAGAGGACATCATCTTTCTCTCGCTCGTAAAGGGGTTTTCCCCTATCTTTTCATACCCATCAAACGAAAGCGCGCGTTTTTTTGCCGCACAGACAAGCGCAAGCTCCGTCGGGTCGCCCAAGAGAGCGCCCCCTTCGATAGAAGCACGCGAATTTAAAAAGCCCGCACGAAGCAGCTCATCAAGCCGACTTTCTGCACTAAGAGAAGTGTTTTCAAACGTAAATGCGCCCTGCGTTTCATACCCCTCGCCGCTGATTTTGACATGCTCGCCACATGCCAAGCGTATCTCTTTGAGCGTCATTTCGTTGCGCGTGAGGGTTCCCGTCTTGTCGGTACATATCACCGTGACGCTTCCTAGCGTCTGTACCGAATCGAGATTTTTTATCAGCGCATTGCGTGACGCCATCCGCTGGCTTGCCAAAGAGAGCGAAAGGGTGATGGTGGGCAAAAGCCCCTCTGGAACGTTTGCTACGATAAGCGAAAGGGCAAAAATAGCCGCCATGAGCAGACTTTGGTGCGAAAACACGCCAAGGATGAAAAACACCACACCCATCCCCAAAGCGATGACGGTGAGGATATGGGTGATATGGATCACCTCTTTTTGCATCGGCGTAAGGTTCTTTTGGACGTTCTTCGTCAAGGTCGCTATCTTGCCAAACTCCGTCGCCTGCGCGGTCGCCACCACAAGCACCCTGGCGCTCCCTGAGACGACCGAGGTTCCCGCAAAGACCATGTTTTTTGCATCAATGGCGCGTTTTGTCCCCTCTTTTGCTTTTTCATGGCGCCTTGATGGGCGCGACTCACCGTTGAGCGATGCGGTATTTATAGAGAGTCCTGAGTGTTCGAGGATGATCCCGTCCGCTGCTATCTTTTCCCCCTCTTCAAGCAGTACGACATCCCCGGGCACGAGCCATTTTGCATCGATGCTAAGCGCTTTGCCATCGCGCAGGGCACGCACCATCGTAGGCATAAGGCGCAAAAGCGCTTCCATCGCTTTGTCCGCCTTGTACTCCTGCCAAAAACTAAACGTCGCATTGATGATGACCGCTACGACGATCGCATACCCCAAGATATCGTTTCCCTCTGCGGGTGCATAACGGTGCGCTACAAATGCCAAAAGTGCGGCTACTTCCAAAAGCACGGCAAAAAACTGCATATACTGTTTGAGGTACTCTTTGAGGTAGTTCTTTTTTTGCGCGCTTGCTATTTCATTCGTACCGAAATCGTTTAAACGTCTTCGCGCTTCTTGAGATGAGAGCCCCTCGTACGAGGTGTTGTATTTTTCAAAAAGCTGCTCTTTGGAACGCGCAAAATCGAGCATCTAGTTCTCCTGCGTATACAAAGCGATAAGATTTGCCGAAGTCTCCCGCATCAGCTTCTCAAGCGGCGCTTCTTTGAAAAAGAACCAACGCCATTGGAGCCTCTTGGCACCGACAACCACCAGATCGGTTCTCGTCGTGGCGATATTGTAAAGGATACTCTCCACCTCATCCTCGCTAAAATCGTGTTTTATCACAAGGTTGTAGGGCATAAAAGCGCTGAGTTTGAGGTAATGGCGCAAAGAGTGGTTGATCTGGGAGAGTTTTTCTTTGATAGACGCAAAAGAGAGCAAGGCAAGTTTGCGTTTGGAGACATTCGAGATAGAATAGAGCTGTGCATCCGCTTCAAACGCCGAGGCAAGCATAGAGAAAAAAGTAAATTTCTTCACCCCCAGACGATCCTCTTTGATAGAGAGCATCATCTTCGAGACATCGCGCACTTCCGTCACGCGCACCACCCGCACCACGGCGACATCAAGCCCCGTCCCCAAAGCAAGGAGCTTTTTGCTAAAGGAGTGGTTTAACAACGAGCGCGCTTTTCGCGTAGCGCAAAAAACGATATCGACGTAGTTGTGCTGCAAATACTCTCGAAGTTCCCTAAACGAATCGTTTGCAAAAAAGAGTTTTTCTAGTACCACCTCTTGCGCCGATGCCAACGTCTCAAGGCGGTTCATACTCGCTTCCACGTCCTCGCGGCCGTCTTTTGGGTTTGGCATGTGAAACACCACCAAGGTATATTCTTGCGCTTTGGCGTATTCCATGGCATAGATCGCCGCGCTCTCCGCGGCTATCGTCCCGTTGATCCCTGCTAAAACCTGCATAGACTCTCCTTGTTTAAGGCTCCAAAAAGTCTATTCTAATCATTTTGGCACCAAATAGCAAGCGAAAGTCTCTTCCCTTCGGTGCAGGGTTATTTTTTGGCATGGAGCCTTTGTTTGAACGCCGAGGGGGAGAGATACTTGCTGCCGCCCTGCTCTGCGGCGCGATTCTCTTCGCGCGGCGCGCTCTTTGCCTTTGGTTGGTATTGCGCCGTTTTTGTTTTGAGTGTTTTGCCATCGGTCTGCATCTCTGCGATCAAACCGCTTTTGAGGTTTTCTAAGATGGTGAGCACCGTTTCTACGTTTTGTTCTTGGACTAAAAGTTTGATCTCTTGCATACGCTCTCCAAAAAGTTTGTTGTTTTTCATCGCAATTGTAATCTAAGTCGGCTTATTTTGTTTTAGCTTCGTAACCAAAAAGCGGTACAAATAGCATTGTAAATTCTCACCAAAGGCTTGGCATGTGCGACTCAAACACCCAATGTAAACAAATACGGGGCAAATCGGAAAATTTCTCTCTTGAAGAGCTATATGTGCAACTGCAAAAGTGCAACAGATGCGCCACACTCGGCAACCGTTATGTGCATCCGACCACCATAAAGCGCACCGATACGAAAGTACGTCTTTTGTACATCGAATCGCACTATGCGGTTTTAAGAAAAGGGCAAATCTACCCAAACAAAGCAAAAAACTCGGCATAATTACGCCACTAGAGTTTGTCGCCGCAAACTACTCCCCCAAAAAGGCACGCCGTGAAAGCAACCCCTAAAAAAAATCAAAACCCTGCAAACAGAACTTTAAAAAGCAGCGCAAAACCCGCACAGCGCACACCGCAAAGAAATGCACCTTCTAAAAAGATACCAAAAGACGTCGCTCCCAAAAACGAGGTCAAAGAGATGTTTATGAACTGGTTCAAAAAACACAACCAAGTCGGGCAGATCATGAGTAAACAAGAGGTAGTAAGAGAGATCATCAAAAAACTCGACGCCAAACAAGAAAAGGCACTCGAAGCCGCAATGCGAGAGCTTGTAAAGGGCGGAATCATGGAAGTCCAAGAGGACGGAGTGACGTTAGTGCTCACGGCAAAAGGCGCGGAGCTTCTTTCATAAAAGAAACCCGCCTGCCTCTGCTTTTTATCTGTCTTCCCACTTGGATATATCTATGAAAATTCTTGTGACTCCTCCGCACTAAAAAGAAAAGCATCCGCAATACGCCAACGTGTTGCATACGACTAGGTAATTGATAACGAACCCAAAAAGAGGTAAGATAATCGCCAATGCAAACGGTTTTATTCTCTCGTTTTGCAGTCCCATTTTTTTGTAGAGGATTCCCGCAACAACAAACCCCAAACCCACCCCAAAGAGTGAAAAAATATAAAGCAAAACACCTAAACCGTTGTCGTGCAAATCGTTGTAGTGCATCTGCCAAATATGCAACAGATACAAAAACGGAAAAAGAAGCGCCACCGCACATAAAAAAGAAAGATTCGGTTTGAATGGTAAAACTAGTGCCAATGCAATGACGTAAATCATCATGTATTGCCCAAAAACAGGGAGCAAATTCTCCACACGTGCCAAGCCCTCCACGGAAAAAACCATAAATACAAAAGGGATAAGCGCCGTGAGAAAATAGAAGAAATATTTTTGCAACGCAACCCCTTTAAAAAGTTCTTGGCATGTGGCATTTAGAGGCTTTTTTTGTGTGAGTGTTGAGCCCATGCCACAGACAGAGCACCCTATTCGGTGCTGGGTTTTTGATTGGTCTCCTATGGTTTATTAAACATTTAGTGCATTCCACATGTTGTACCATGACACTCCATGGTGTTAAAATCATAGAGTGCTGAATGTCCTAAATCACCATCAGGATATGGCACCCCTTCTTCCAAAAAGAACGTTGCAGAATGAGCACCGTACAAACCTGCTGGTATAGTCATTTTTTTGAGAATTACATAACCGTTATGAACATACTGAGGGCCAAAAAGAGTCTGAGGATTTTTTGCATTAGCAACAGGAGGGAGCTCTTCATTCTTAGCCTTTAGAGTTTTTTTATAGGCTTGCTCTTTCAACTTTGCCCATCGTTCCAAATCATTAGCCGTTGATCTGCGTAAAATATGTTTGGAAACAAAATCTTTAAGTCCCGCTTGACCTGCAAGAGGTTTACTCGTATCAAAAAAAGAATGAGGCGGATTGTCTTTAGATGTATATAACGTATCATTTCCATGCAAGGGTTCCCCAAGTATTATCTTGCCTTTTTCTGCATAATAGACCATTGCAACATTCTTTCCGAAAACTTTATTGGCAAGAGGATTGATTTTTTTGAGATTTTTATCAGAAACATACATATATCCACATGCGCCTCTATTGTCGTATGAACTATTCAGAATTGGTACATTATTTGGTAAACCTGCGACAGCTTGTCTATGATAACCCGTTACTACAACAGCTTTTATATACGTTTCTTTTGTCCATGAAATATTCCAAATCGAAGGTTCGTATGCACCTAAAACAAGTGCTACGGGATGTTCTGGTGAATTAACAAAAACATCGAACTGTGTTGCTTGATGACCGCTTTGATCGATTTGATAATTTGTTTTTTCCCCGCTATACGCTCCACCTGCATAAATAAGGAGGTCTTCTGGAAATGTAATCCCTTCAAAACTACAGATATTGCGTAATCCTTGTAGCTCCTGTGCATTAACCGTTGTATATTCTTCAAGGTTTTCATACTTTTTTCTAAGTTCAAAAATTCTATTACTATAATATTCTATCAAACAAGAAGCTTCAAGCGTTTGACACTGTTTTTCTCTTCCTCTTAGCCAATCTCTTTGAGAGTTTAATAGTTGTGTAGATTGTTCTTTATTCAAGGAAGATTTGAGTTTGAAATAATATTCTGACATATGCTTATCTAGTTTGCTTAACTTCTGGTTAGAACAAATTGTATTTTCTAATACCGTAGAAGCATCGGCGCAACTAAAACTTGCAGAATATAATTCCGGATCTTCAAATGTTTGAATTGTTCCTGTACCAATACAACCATTAAAAAATAGCGATATTAAAAATAAAAAACCTATTTTTAACCTATTTTGTCTTAGTCTTTTTTTCAAAATGACACCGTTAGTTATCTGCGCAATTAATCCTAAATTCATTATAGTTCTCCTTTTTTACTATATCTGTATCTAACGTTTAAAATGAGCAATCAAAAAGCCGCCCGCGGGTTTTTGATTGGCTCGACTGTTTTGTTAGATTATCTTATGCCTAATTGTTGGAGTTGTTCATGTAGTTGTTCATTAAGATTATCACTAGAGCTGGCATAGCATGAATCTGCTTGATTGTCAGCATATTCTTTTCCTATCTTTAAAGCTTTTGTCAATGAATAAAAAATTTGATACTCGGTATTTTGCTTTATTTTTGGAGAAAGGTTTGAATAGCATTTCTCTTTAAAGCACCAATGGAAAAATTTTTCACTTCCATTTTTTGAGTATTCAACGTAACAGATTATGTTCAAGTCATATAAAAATTGCAAAAAATCATTGGCGGAGGAGGTGAATTTCGGTTTTTTAGTAGATGTGGAGTCTATGTAGTTTGAGTAATTTTCAAAGATTTTTAAATATTCATTATAGTTAAATGATGGCTTACCATTTAGGAATTCAAAAAACTTTAAAAATAGTTCATACTCTTCGAGCTGGTAGTAAAAGAGTAATTGATCTTTTATTTCACCTAAAATATAGTTGGAGTATTTATTTTTAAAAACAGTATTGTAAAAATCATTTTTTTCAAATTTTTGTTTCAGTGGAATATGTTGAGCATTTTCTTTAAGTATATCAAGCATAGAAATAATGTCTCTTGGCCTATAATATGAATATCGCAAGAAGTCAATGAATGATGTGAACCCTTCATCCTCTGTTTCTCTCGTTTGATTAGATTCATTATATGGAAAATAATATTGCCATGCATCTTTGCCTTGAAATTCAGGATCTTGTTGAACCTGAAGTAGATGATTGATTAACTGAAATATTTTTGAATTTTTATAATGTTTATATTCAGTATTCCAATCAAGTAGTACAGAATTACTACGAATTTTTGTATTGAGGTTTTGTAGCCCTAATGATTCAAATATATCAGGTCTAACGAGCAAGACAACTCTTATTTTTCCTTTTGTATCTTTTATAGTTGGGAAAAAATCATTATTTAATTCCCATATAGCATTTGCTAACCCTTTGATACATTCGAGGTAATCGTTAAATGGGACAGAGTCAGGTCTAATATCAATTCCATCAATAAATAAAAGATGATTGTGTTTTAATTTTATTTTTGACAATGCATCTTTGAACTTTCTCTCAATATAAAATAGATTTATTTGAAATCTATTTTCACTAAACTGCTTTATTTCTTTTTCTTCCCCTGCTAACTTTGCATGTTTTGATAGTAGCTCGGCAGCATATTTTGATTCTTCAATAAATTGCATTGCTTGTATGATCTCTGGACTAAATGCTGAACAATAATATTCATCTATAACATCATGTAAATATTTAAATTTCCCAAAGTTTTTCAAGATATTTAAATCAGGCTCCTTGTTGTATATTTCCTCTGAAAGCAAAAGTAACAAAATTACTTTCCATATGCTTGTATAGTCAGATAATTGTAAATTTTTCTCCTTTTTTAGAGTAATGAACTTTTGATAATCTGTTTCTCTAATAAATTTGCTAAATGCTATATTGTTTTGATACCTATTATTTGTCAGAAATAAAGAATATGCTGTTTTACCTGCACCTTTGTCACCAACAAGAAAATAAATCTCTGGTCGACACAATTGTTCAAGGTAATCATTTTTTACAAATAGATTATTGAAAAGCTGTCTGTTTTCTCTTCTTTTGTAATTTTCCGCATCTGGAAATCCGAAGTTTAGTTCACTGATCTTTTTCATGATTTTCCTTTAGTGTAATTTTTAATCTAACGCCCGCGCTGAGTACCACTAAGCTAGACTTCATAAATCAGCTTGCTGATTTCTGGAGGCTGGCTTGGTGTGTGACTCCTGGCGATTGTTGGTCGTAGCGTAGCGGAGACCTGCAATCGACTGGTGGCACGTTCAGTGCTCAGCGCGGGCGTTGCTCGTTTCCGTTCCGCGGGAACGAGCAACTATTTATTCAACAAACATTATATGTTAAACAGCTTGAAATTTACTAAATAAACGACACAGAAAATGTTAGTTTAAATGATAAAGATATGATTCATTAACTTTTTATGAGTTTTTGGAGCAATACCTCTTCAACATTTTGTCTCGAATCTACAATCGCCATGATGTACACGGTGTCACTGCCGAGTTTATAGATGATTCTCCACGGTGCTGCGATGAGTTCCCGATACAAAGTTATCCCCTCTTTTTGCAGCTCGGGAACCACGCGCCCTTTTAAGGGAAAAAAGTTGCTTGAATGCGCTTTTTCTTTTATCTTTTGATAGATTTCATTCGCGGCGGTTGGGCTGTCTGTTTTGATATAAGCGACAATATTTATAAGGTCGTTTTTTGCATTTGTAGTCCATTGCAGAGTATACGTTTTACTCATTTTCAAGCAATGCTTCTACGGAGCTAAACACCTCTTCTTCGCTGTGTAGATCGCCGTTTCTTATATCTTCCTCGGCAAAAGAGAGAAGTTTTAAAAGAGAGATAGCGTTTCTCATATCCTCATAACTTTTAGGATCTTGGATCACCGCTTTTGCTTCGCCGTTTTGTGTGATGATCATGGGTCTATGGGTTTCATTTATCTGCTTAAGCACATCTGCGGCACGGCTTTTTAAGTAAGTAACGGGTTTTATATCGTTGATGATTTGCATGAGAATCTCCTCTTCGGTCTTTTAATAGTACCATATTAAGACTGATAACACAATTGCGCTCTTTTGCCATCTAGCGAATCCCTACATGCCATGGCATGTAAGCTCTATTTCCCGCTTTTGATATCCGAGCGAAGGGCGAGTTCTTTTGGGTAGGGTGCTAGAAATGTTTGCTCTAAGAGGTACTCGACCTCGTATTTCGTTGCGTAGATTTTGAGCGTGGAGAGCGGGACGATGAGGGGGATGATTTTGGCGGCGTAGTCGGCTATCTGCTCATGGAGCATCGCTTTTTCTTGCGCGCTCAAGAAGTTTTTGACAAACCCTGCCATGTGTTCTAGGACGTTGCGGGTTTTGCCTATGGATGTTTTTTTGGCGATGGCGGTTTTAAAGCCTAGTTCGTACGCATCAAGCACTTCTTCAAAGGGCTTTTTGTCGTGGTTGCCCACGATGCGCCCGAGTTCGCGGTAGAGCACTTCATCTTTTGACTGGAGCATAAACTTGTTGTTTTGATGGAACACGACCAGATCCTTCATCATGGCATGTTGCTTAAAACGCTCAAAACTATCGTACGCAAACACCTGCATCACGAAGTTTTCTCTGAGCCACGGGTCAAGAAGCCTCCCCTCCTCCTCCATGGGCAAAAGCGCGAACTCCTTGCGGCACAGCCCTGCGAACATGCCGTCCGCCTTGCCCTCGCTAAAACCGTTTTCAAGATAAACCTTTGCGCTCATCATGCCGCAACTAGGACTCTTAGATTTAAAAATGATGCCGCAGACGTTGTTCTGGCGCACTTTTTCTAAATCTTCCATCGAGGTTTTGAGGAGCGCCTCGCTGAGATCTTCCCCCGTTTTGTTGGAGATGATGCGCAGCTCCTCCTGCTCGTTTTTGACCACGCGAATCGAGGGGCGCGGCGAACCGAATGCAAAATGTTCGGGGCAAAACGAAACAAATTCCGCGTAGCGGCTTAGCTCGTCCATCACAAACTCATCGCGCTTATGCCCTTTGTCAAAACGTACTTGCTCCCCTAGTAAACATGCCGAAACTGCTATTTTCATACTTTCATCTTTGTGAGTAAATTTTTGACGTTGGTTGCGATATCGCCCTCAAACACGCCGCTTACGACACTAATCATATCAGGTTTTTCTTGTGCGATCTCTTGGACGTTGTGTGCGTTAATCCCGCCGATGACGCAAACGGGGATGCGCAGCGCCTCTTTGGCTTTGGCTATCACGCTTTTTGAAACGATCCCCGAATGGGGTTTGGTAGGAGAGGGAAAAAAGGAGCCAAACGCCACATAGTCCGCCCCCTCCTCCTCTGCCTCCAGCGCTTTTTTCACACTCCCATAGCATGAAACCCCGATGATCCCATCAGGGAAAATAGCCCGTGCTTCGCGCAGCGGCATGTCGTCCTTGCCGATGTGAAGCCCGTCGGCTTTTATGGCATGTGCGAGACGGGGTCTATCGTCGATGATAAAAAGTGCGCCAAACGCCTTGCACAGCGCTTGAAGGGCGACGCACGCCCCTAGCACCTCGGCATCGCTTTTGGTTTTGTTGCGGTACTGGATGATCTTCACCCCCGCTTCGAGTGCTTCTTGCACACATGCCAAGATTTTTTCATCGGGGGTGAGCACCTCATCGGTGATGGCATAAAGCCCTTTTAATTCCATTGCAAGCCCCCCTCTTTGTGGTTGATGGGTCCTGCACCCTTGCCTAGGTTCGGCGCGTTTTTGATCGCCTCGTAAATAAACTTTTTTGCGTTTGCTATCGCTTGCTCAAGCGGCTCTCCTAGTGCGAGATTTGCGGCGATGGCACTCGCATAAGAGCACCCCGTACCGTGGAGGTTGGAGCTTGCCAAAGCGGGCGAAACAAAAACCTTTTTTCTGCCGTCCATATAAAGCAGATCCAAACTTTTTACCCCATCGGGCATCTCTAACACATGGTTTTTCACAAGCACGGGCGCACTACATGCCATGACGCGTTCCAAAGAAGCGCTGTCGCCGTGCTCATACCCAAAAAGCTCTTTCGCCTCGTAAAGATTTGGGGTGATGAGGCTTGCATAGGGGAAAAGCTCGCGCATCGCTTCAACCGCATCGCTTTGCAGCAGTGGTGAGCCGACCTTGGAGATAAACACGGGGTCAAGCACGATGGGGATAGACAAATCTTTGATAACATCTTTTACGGCATGGATGATCTGCGCCGAATAGAGCATCCCGATCTTTATCACATCTACGTCAAAATCTTCTAGTACCGCTTCTATCTGCGCTTTGACGAACTCGGGAGATACTTCAAAAATACCACGCACACCCGTCGTATTTTGTGCGGTCAACACGGTGAGTGCCGAGGTGCCAAACACCCCAAAAGCCTCAAAGGTTTTCAGATCCGCCTGAATCCCAGCACCGCCGCTGCTGTCAGACCCCGCTATCGTGAGTGCAACTTTCATCTTTTAGAACTCCTCATAAAAAATCAAGTCATTATAATAAAGTTCTACACCCTTTCATAGGTCTATTTTGTTGCTTTATCGAATATACTCCACCACCTCTTCAAAAGGACGTCTAAGCTGTGTGGATTGGGGGTTAATACGGTAGCCAAAAGGTAAAAGCATAGCGACTTGAAACTCTTTAGTGTCGAGTTCTAGTATCTCTTCTACCTTTTCTTTTTCAAAACCCTCTATCGGGCAGCTGTCAATTCCAAGCGTTGCCGCATAAGTCATCATATTTGCCGCGGCGATGTAAGTCTGGCGCGCGCTCCATGCATAGATGTTTGCATCGCTCGCAAGCGTTTGTGCCAAATGGCTTGCATAAAGGTTTAGATACATATCGAGTTTCTCTTGGGGCATATCGCGGCGTTCAAACCGTTTTTTGACGAGTCCGCTTTCGGGCTTGAGAGATGCGATACCTGCTAAAACCACGACAAGATGGGAGCATGAAGTGATCTGTTCCTGATTCCAGCAAGCAGGACGCAGTTTTGCTTTGAGCGCATCGTTGGTTATGACCAAAAACTTCCATCCCTCCATGCCAAACGACGAAGGGGATTTGCGCCCCATCTCCAAAATAGCGTACATATCCTCGTCAGATATTTTTTTACTCACATCAAACGCCTTGCAAGCGTGTCTAAAATCCATAGCTTCTTCAAATGTCTTTGGCATGTATATTCCTTATCTAAAATTAAACTCTTAAAATTGATCGTGAAACGAAGTACGTATCTCTAAGAACTTCTCAAGATTCTCAAAAAAAATATCGATCAGCTTCGGATCAAAATGTTTGCCCCGCTGTTGTTTGAAAAAGGCAAATATCTCTTCATCATTCCACGCTTTTTTGTAAACACGGTCGCTGCCGAGTGCATCAAACACATCCGCCAATGCCGTGATACGTCCGTAAATATGGATATTTTCACCGCTCAATCCGCGAGGATAACCGCTTCCGTCGTATTTTTCATGATGTTCATAAGCGACGATAGATGCCGCTTTGAGTAAAGGCCTATTTGAGTTTTGCAGCATCTCATAGCCAAGTTCGGCATGTTTTTTCATGATCTCAAACTCTTCATCGGTAAACTTGCCGGGTTTGTTCAAAATAGCATCGGGAATCGCCACTTTACCTATGTCGTGCATAGGTGAAGCCTGTTTTAATAGTTCCGCTTCCTCTTTGTCTAGTCCGTAGTGTAGTGCCAAAAGCTTGGAATATTCCGCAACGCGTTTTACGTGATTACCCGTCTCTTTACTGCGGCTCTCCCCGATGGCACCCATGGTAAATACGACCTCTTTTTGCGTCTCTTCGATCTCTTTGTTGAGCAGATTGATCTCATCGAACGCATTTTTCATCCCTAGGATCATGGTGTTGAAAGAGCGTGCCATCTCTCCGATCTCATCGTTTCTATCCACATCCACCTGAGCGGAATAATCCTGCGTCGCCGTAATGCTCTTTGCAACATTCGAGAGTTTTAAAAGAGGTTTGATAAGAGTAAGGGCAAACAGAAGTGCCACGGTCAGAATCAAGATGATCCCGACGATCATGATGATCACGAACCAACTCTGATATTTTTCCAAAAGAGCATAGGCGAATGCCTTGTCTTCTTCTAAAACAATGGTGATTTGGGGCATACTTTTAAGCGTCGTCTGTACACTAAGTACATCTTCAAACTCACTCGGACGGAAAAGTTCCCGAGTTTTATCCAAGAGCATATAATATTGTCTTGACTGAGAATTGGTGAAGAATTTTTTTAGATTTTCATAAGAGTATTCTATATACAGCACCCCCTATTTGCGAGTTGTCTATAGAAGAATAAAGCGGTGTCCAAAAGAGCGAGTCTTGTTCAAACGAGCGTCCGATCTTATTAAAATCACTTGACGCAATGATCTTTTTATCCATATTGACAAGATATATGTCCCCGATAAGTCCAATATCTTTTTTTTTCTCCTCGAACATACGTGCGATCCTGCGATCGAGATCATCCGTAAAAAAATCGTTCATGATGTCTGATTTTGCCATAAATGCAAGATCGTTCTGAAGCGTTTTGTGTTGGAGTTCTATCCTCTCTACCGTAGTTTGAAGCTGCGAACCGAGCTCTTTTTTGATCGTCTGGGCACGTTCATTGCGCATAGAGTTTCCAAAAAGGAGCATCGTGATCATATACGGAACCAAACTCACCGCCAAAAAAAGCAGGATCGTCTTGATTTTAAAACTCATACAAAACCTTTAAACTCTCATCGAGCATCTCGCGGGGAAGATAACCGATCGATCCCTCCACATTTTGAATAAAACGCTTCATCGCTTCGGGTGAAGCTTGCGTTATCGGAGGCGAGATCCCTTGGAAATGCTGCCGCACCCAATAGCTGTTGAGCTTGTCTCTTTGCATCTTCAAAACTGTTTTTTCAAATTCTATACGGTAGCTATTACTCGCCATAAAATTGACCGCGACCACTTTTTTACCGTCAATAAATTTTCTTTTTTGCAAAAAAACATCACGCAGCTGATGCACGCTTACTTCATTGATAGAAGAACTCTGCGCCGTAACTACACAAAGCCCCTTGGCAAGCAGCATAGAAGATAATAAGGCTAAAAACACTAAAGACTTCATTAGAACAGCACCGAAAATGAAGCTACAAAACGGTCTTTTTTAGCGATTGAATGCCATTGATATTCCGCTTTTATAGAGACAGGATAGATGGGACGATAACTGTAGCCTAGCAAAAACAGCTCTTCGCTGCCGTCACTTATATTTCCCCTCTTTGTACGCTTCTACGCGCGATACAAGCATGTGTTCAAGACTGAAGTTATAGTGTCCTTGCACGTAAGCAGCATAAGAGCTGTTTTCACGTGTGTCTTTGGAGGTTCTATAAATAGCTTCCGCCATGATCTTAAAGGGATAGCTCTCGTACTTCGTGTTCGCCTGCAAAAAATAAAAGTGCTCTTTATCAAGCGTGATGAATTCGCCTGCACTTGCTCCGACATGCCATTCACCGCTCATCTCTTTGGCTATCCCCGCTCCGAAAAAATGTTCGTTTTTGATGTTAATATACTCTTCATCAAAATCTTCCGTTTTTTGACCGAAAAGGTAGTATTGCGCCGTGTCGTCAAAAGGAAGGTATCCATGGAAATTTACCCCCGTCACGAAACGGGGTATCATGGAGCTTGCATAGATAGGGTTTGACGTCGTATCGCGCAACACATTGATAGGTTCGAGGTTCCAATATCCTACGGGAGTGATGAACTTACCTGCTCTAAGTTTGAATATATCCGAAGATGCATAGTCCACATAAAGGCGTTCGATATGAAACTTTTTATTTGTTTCGCTTTGGTGTTGTTCCATATCGTACGTATAAAAGTTGATAGCTTCGAGTTCGGTCAGATAGGAAAAACTCTCACCCATGTTCCCATATGCTATAAGCGCCAAATCATCTATTTTGACACTCTCTTCTTTCTTGGCATGCTCATATTCCGAAGAGATATACCCGCCTATGGTCAACATATCATCTAGTTTAAGACCTTGCCCGAGTTTGTACTGAAGCTCTTCACCTGATACAAGCGTACAAAGCAACAACAAAGGCAAATAAATCCAAGATCGCATCTCATAAGCTCCATGTAACGGCATAAAAATACAAAAGTTTAGCATATTATACGAGTATTTATAATGTATTCTTATCTCTTTTTTATTTCTGATACATTGTATAATTCCACACTATTTCAACCAAAAAGCAATCCATGGAAAACTTCGCACTCATTTTTACCGCTCTTTTTTTGGGCTACATCATCAACAAAGCTTCCCGTATTCCCCAAAGATACGCCGCTGATCTTAAACCAATTCATCCTCTATATCTCGCTCCCCGCGATGGCGCTTTTGCAAATTCCGAAACTGAGTTTCTCCTACGAGGTGGTGATACCCGTGGCGGTTTGCATGGGTCGTGATGGCGCTTAGTGCGCTTTTTATTCTGGCTTTGAGCCGTTTTTTTCTCCTTTTTCGCGCGAGGTTACGGGTGCGCTTTTGCTTGTGGGGGTTTTGGGCAACACCTCGTTTTTGGGGATCCCCGTTATTCAGGCTTATTTTGGCAATGAGGCACTCGGATACGTGCTTATGTACGACCAGCTCGGCTCGTTCATTGCCCTGAGCACCTACGGCACTTTTGTGTCGGTGTACTACTCAAGCGCTTCAGAAGTGGACATAAAAGCAATAGCAAAAAAAATCTTGCTTTTTCCGCCCTTTTTAACCCTTTTGATAGCACTTTGTTTTATCGGCACCTCATTTCCCCCGATCCTTTTAAGCGTGCTCTCTTCACTTGCGGCAACCATCGTTCCTTTGGCGCTCGTAGCAGTCGGATTGCAGCTGCGTTTTCGCCTGCCGCGCGAGGAGCTCAAACCCTTTAGCGTCGCACTTTTTACTACCCTCCTCTTCGCGCCTTTGGTTGCGATAGGGATCTGTTACGCGTTTGGATGGAGCAGCCTCGCCGCAAACGTCTCGATCATGGAAGCAAGCATGGGGCCGATGATCACCGCAGGCGCGGTAGCAAGCATGTCGGGGCTAGCCCCCCGCCTTAGCTCCTCCATCGTAGGGTATGGAACCCTCTTTTCGTTCGCTACGACGTGGGTTGTGTATACTCTGATAATCTGACCCCTTGCAGGCTAAAGCCTGTGTTACGAAAAGCGATGGTATCATTGCACCCAAAAAAACTTTATATTTTTTCTTAGCTTTAAGCTTTCTTTATTAAAATAAACATTTCAAAATAAATTTTCATAGAGTTATAAAATGCAAAAAATATTTTTCCTCCTTTTTATTCTTTCAAATCTCCTCAACGCAGACTTCATCGAAGTAAAACAAAATGTCAAAGCCTTATATCACGATGTCCAACTTACTCCAAACCAACAAGAATATATTTTAGAAAATGAATATGAAAACGTAGAAACTCTTAAAAAAATTTTCCAAAAAGAACTTAAAAAACAAACCAAACTTCATACAAACGAAAAAAATGTTGTGGAATTTTCATTACATCCTAACGGTGAAATTTCAGATATCAAATTTCTCAAAAAAAGCAACAGTTATCAAATTGACAAAGCAACAAAAAATGTTGTTCTCCAAGCAGCTTCGCAACTTAAAAAACCTATAGAACAAACTCCGATGCGTTTTATTTTTGACTACAAACCTTCAAGCAATCAACAAAAACATGCCAAACATTCCTACGAAACAGCATCTGAACCCACTTATCAAACTATCTCAAGAGGCACAACAAGATTTGAGCATAGTTCACAAGAATATGTCCGAGTTTTCCAAACAAATAAAGATGGATTTGTCAATTTAAGTGTCCATCCAAACTTTTGTATGGAAAGAGCTACCATACTGACGGAACAAGGGCAAAAAGTTCATTTAGCAAGACTTTATGAGATGAATATAAACAAAGAGATTCCGCAAGGAAAATATAAACTTTTACTCAAAACCAAACAGACATGCAATGTAAATCTTCAATATCCGTAGATACCAAAAATGGTATCATTGCACCCAAAAAGAGAACCCTATGTTATGTTATTGTAAAAGCCAAAAACCCTTTAGCGAATGCTGCGAACCTTTTTTAACACATGCCAAGAAAGCCGCAACCCCAGAAGAGCTCATGCGAAGCCGTTATAGCGCGTATGTTCTCTCAAATGCCGCTTATATCGTTGCTACGGCTCTAGGGGAACAAAACAGCGCCGAGGAACTCGAACTCATCAAAGAGTACGCAAAAAGTATCGAATGGCTGGGGTTGGAGATCGTACATGCCAAAGGAAATCAGGTAGAGTTTAAAGCCTATTATCGCGATGGTCAAGGTGTAGGTGTACAGCACGAAAAAAGCAATTTTGTCCAAAATGAAGGCATGTGGCTCTACAAAGACGGCACGATTTACAACACGAAAATCGAACGTAACATGCCATGCCCTTGCGGAAGCGGGAAAAAATATAAGAAGTGCTGCGGCTAAAGCTCACATGCCATGGCATGTAACTTAGTGGTGGTGTTCATCCTCGTGTGTGTCGTGTTCGAGAATCTCTTGCACTTCTGCCTCGTTTAATTGTTGCAACTCGGTGATGACACCCTCGAAAGTCAGGGTGATTCCGGCGAGTGGATGGTTTGCATTGAGGAGCGCGTAACCCTCTTCTAGGTGCGTGACAGTGTAGATAACGCTCTCTTCAAAATCATCCTCTGAGCCGTCTAGTTCCATCCCTATAAAAATATCCTCGGGAAGTGCTTCGAGCGACTCTTTGACCACCAAGCTCTCATCGTACATGCCAAAGGCTTCGTGGGGTTCGAGGGTAACGCAAAAAGTATCCCCCTCCTCTTTCCCCTCTAAAGCTTTTTCGAGTTTGCTAAATACGTGTCCGTAATCGCCGTGGAGATATATGAGTTCCTCTTCACCTTCGTTAAGGATGATACCCTCGGGGTTTGTGAGTTTGTAGTCGATGTGGACTAAGACGTTTTTTTCTATTTTCATTGTGTTTCCTTTGTATCGTAACACGGGTTTTAACCCGTACTATGGTTTAATTTACAGACTAAAGTCTGTGTTACTTGGCATGGAAAGCCAGCTCTTTTGCGAGGTATTTCCCCGTATAGCTTCCCGTTTTTTCATGGTTTTTTGCCACCTCTTCGGGGCTTCCCTCGGCGATGATAAGCCCGCCCCCGCTGCCCCCTTCGGGTCCCATATCTACGATATAGTCGGCGTTTTTAATCATATCGAGATTATGTTCGATAATGAGCACCGAGTTGCCGAGTTCCACAAGGTGGTGCAGCACTTTTGTAAGCCGATCGACGTCGGCAAAATGAAGCCCCGTGGTGGGTTCGTCGAGAATGTAAAGCGTTTGCCCCGTGTCTTTGCGGCTAAGCTCCTTGCTTAGCTTGATGCGCTGCGCTTCCCCGCCCGAGAGGGTCACTGCATTTTGCCCGAGGGTGATGTAGCCCAGCCCCACGTCCACGAGGGTTTGGAGTTTTTGCTTGATTTTTGGGATCGATTTGAAAAACTCGTACGCCTCCTCGACGCTCATGTTCAGAACATCGGAGATGTTTTTGCCTTTATAGAGCACCTCTAGGGTTTGGCGGTTGTAGCGGGTTCCGTGGCATGTATCGCAGTCGACCATGATGTCGGGCAAAAAGTGCATCTCGATCTTGATCTCACCTTCCCCTTGGCATTTTTCACAGCGCCCCCCTTTGACGTTAAACGAAAAACGGGAGGTGGTGTATCCGCGAATCTGGGACTCTTTGGTTTGTGCGAAGATGGTACGTATCTCGTCCATCACCCCCGTGTAGGTCGCGGGGTTACTGCGCGGCGTACGCCCGATGGGGCTTTGGTCAAGGTAGATCACCTTATCGACATGTTCCAAACCGTTGATCTCGACCCCTGCTACCTTGTTCACCTTTCTGGCATGGTTCAAAAGCTCCCGCGCGGTGGGCAGAAGGGTTTGGAGCATCAAAGAGCTTTTACCGCTGCCGCTTACCCCCGTCACACATACGAAGTTGTTAAGCGGCAGTTTTGCACTCAGATCGGTGATGTTGTTGAGGGTGACGTTTTTAATCTCGATCCACTTCTCCTGCGGACGGCGGTAAAAATACTCGATTTTTTTGCGCCCGTAAAGATAATCCGCCGTAAGCGTTTTGGCACTTTTGAGTTTATCGAGAGTTCCCGCAAACACCACCTCGCCGCCGAATTTTCCTGCCCCGCTTCCGATATCGACGATAAAATCCGCCTGTTCGATCGTCTCTTTGTCGTGTTCGACGACGATCACGCTGTTGCCCTTCTCCTGCAAAGAGCGAAGCGTACGTATAAGCTTGAGGGTGTCGCGCTCGTGCAGACCGATACTCGGCTCATCAAGCACGTACATAACCCCCGTCAAACCGCTTCCGATCTGGCTTGCGATACGGATACGCTGTGCCTCGCCGCCGCTGATGGTACGCGCATCGCGCCCAAGGGTGATGTAGCCTAGTCCCACGTCGTGCAAGAAGTAGAGACGTTCGCGGATCTCGTTTAAAATCGGCGCGGCAATCGTGGCATGTTGGGCATCGAGATAGGTAAAGTTTTGCTCATCGGCAAACCACTCGTAGGTTTTTGAGATTGGCATGTCCAAAATAGCAGCGATCCCTTTCTGCGCAACGCGCACCGCCAAAGACTCCTGTTTAAGGCGGTGCGATCCGCATACGTTACACACCTTCTCGCTCATGTAGTCCGCAAGCTCTTTCTCGTCTTTGAACATATCGTAGGCAATACGCACGATCCCCGGCCAGATACGCTTGACTTTGTGGGTTTTCCATAAGAACTCCACCTCCCCCACCGCACCGTGGAGAATCATCTTTTGCTGGTAAGGCTCAAGCTCGCTATAAGGGATCTTCGTATCGATTTTATTCGCTTCGCAAAACCCTTTTAAGAAGGTGAAGTAGTACCCTTTGTTAAACCCGTAAACGATCTTGATCGCCCCTTTTTCGATGCTCAAATCTTGGTCGATGATCTTGTCGTGATCAAGGGCATAGCGAAGCCCCAATCCGTCACACTCGGGGCAAGCCCCTTTTGGAGAGTTAAACGAAAACGAAAGGGGTTCGAGCGGATCAAAACTGATCTTACAGTCAAAACACGCATTATGCTCGGAGTAGTGGATCATATTTTCTTTAAATCCAAGCTCTTCATGGTTGATAATCTCCACTTCGAGTTCGCCGTAGCTCTCTTTAAGCGCTTTTTCAACCCCCGAAGCGATCCTCTCTTTATTTTCTTCATTCACGACCAAACGGTCAATCACCACTTTTATGGTATGTTTTTTGGTTTTAGAGAGGTCGATCTCTTCATCCAGACGCACCATCACCCCATCGATCATAGCGCGCACGTACCCTTTGTGCACGAGAGATTCAAGCACGTCGGCATAAGCCCCTTTCTTTTCGCGCACGATCGGCGCCAAAAGCACGAGTTTTGCTCCTTCGGGGAGTTTTAGCACCTCGTTAATGATATCCGAAGCGCTCATCTGAGAGATTTTTTTGCCGCATTTATGGCAATACTGCACCCCGACCCGCGCATACAAAAGGCGCAGATAATCGTAAATTTCGGTGATGGTTCCCACCGTAGAGCGGGGGTTTTTCGAGGTGGTTTTTTGGTCAATCGCGATCGCGGGGGTAAGCCCCTCTATCTTATCGACGTTGGGTTTGCCCACACGGTCTAAAAACTGTCTGGCATAGGAGGAGAGCGACTCCATATAGCGGCGCTGCCCCTCGGCATAAAGGGTATCAAACGCCAAAGTCGATTTCCCGCTTCCGCTAAGCCCCGTAAAAACGACCAGCTTGTTTTTGGGAATCTCCAACGATATATTTTTTAAGTTATTCTCTTTTGCACCGGTGATTTTAATGACGTCTTTGTTATACATTTTCTAACCTTTATAAAAATACTCTGTAGCTCATATACGCTACGACAACCACGTAAAAAAGCACGATCAGGCGCCTTTGCATGGCATGTGCGATCGCATCTTTTTTAATGATCCCAAGATACACCCCAACAAGCGAGGCCGCTCCGATGAGGATCCCCGAAACATAATCGACGTTGCCGCTCATAGATTGCGAAATTGCCCCCGAAACGGAAGAGAACACCACGAAAAACAACCCCGCCGAGATCGCTTTTTTGAGCGGAAAATGGAAAAATCCGACCAATAGAGGGGTGAGGATAATGCTTCCTCCGACCCCGATCGCCATACTCACGACCCCCAAAGCAAAACCGATTGAAAGAAGGATCAGAGGGTTAACGTGCTCTTTTTGCTCTTTGTTCTCTTTTGGCTTCATAAAAAGACGCACAAGCGCAAATGCGGCAAACCCCAAAAAGACAAATTCAAGAAGTTCGTTGGAGAATCCCGCCGTGATACTGCCGCTAAACTGCGCCCCTATGAACCCTCCTACGCCGATGTAGGTTACGAGCTTCACGTCAAGCGTGCCGAATTTTTTGTTGAGATAACTCCCGAAAAATGAGCTAAACACCATTTGTACGACCGAGATCCCGATAGCGACTTTGGTATCAAACCCCATCAGCAAAAGCAGGGGTACCAAAATAGTCCCCCCGCCTATACCGAAAAAGCCGGAAAGAAATCCCGTCAAAACACCGGCACCGATGAGTTCTAACCAAATCATTTATATCCTTTTTACAACATGCCAAAGCAAAATTTCGCGATTATACTTTAACATCCCTTTATAGCAGTTTTAGCTCTGAGGCACCGAAACCCTTTAATTTTGCTTTGAGATTCGATGAAGTATAATCAGCCATCAATTACAAGGTGAACCGACAATGTTTCCAATAATCCTTCAAGCAGCTGAGAATTTCTGTATCCATCAAATTAGAGAACCTTACACGATTTCGGACGACCCACATAAAAAGAGAACGCTTATTGCTTATATAGACATTGAAACGGCAAACGGCTCAAAATACAGAGTGTACGTTGCTTGCGAAAGTGCTTTTGTGCAAAAGATTGCGCAAATATTTTTAGAAGAAGATGCAAGCGATGAGGAAACCCTGAGAGATATGGTGCTTGAAACGCTCAATCTCATCGTTGGGAGCGCAAAAGTCTTGGCAAAAGAGACCGAAGCGGAGTTTACTATCTCCACGCCCCATTTTGTAGCGATTGCGCCGTTTGAGGCAGAACACGAGCAAGCAAGTATGTTTACGGTAGGCTCAAATACGATGATACTGGCGATTAAGGAAATCGATGGCTAAGAAAAGATACCAATACGGCGAGAAAGAGATCCCCTTCGATGCGGAGAAAGAACTCTCGTGGATGGATTATTCGGGACTTTTGGACATGGAGATAGAATTCGTCTCCGATCTAGGGGAAACGGAACTCTCCATCGATGAGATTTTACACCTTAAAAAAGGCTCCATTATCGACCTGAAAAAACCCGCCGGAGAAAGCGTCGAAGCTTATGTAAACGGGCGTATCATCGGCAAGGGCGAGGTGATGGTGTATGAGAAAAACCTCGCGATCCGTATCAACGAAGTATTAGATTCCAGCGCCGTACTTTACCACCTTTCAAAAGAGAGATTATGATCCGTTTAGTTCTTCTTTTCCTACTCCCGTTCACCCTTTATGGTTCTAAAATACTTAGTTACAACATCTACGACCGAACCGACAGAGTCGATGTCATGATAACTTTCGATACCCCTTACGAGGGAACGATCAAGCAAAATGCAAGCAAATCGACCATCATCATCAAACTCGAAGAGGCCTCGATAGAATCGGCAAAGATCAAACAGCTCTCATCGAAGTTTTTAACCTCTCTCAGCATCACGCCGATGGCGGGATACACGCAAATCACCGCTACCGTTCCCCCTTCGGTGCAGCTAAAAGCATCCAAAACATCCGACTCTTACGGTTTGCGTTTGCGCTTTTTGGCACAGACGATGCAAGCCAACATGCCAACCGAAAAAGAGCAAGCCTCGGGGAACCTCTTGCAAACGCTCCCTACCAAAAAAGGGGAAGACCTCTCGATGAGCTACTACATCGTGATCGGTATTCTTATTGTCGGCATCATTATTCTTTTCTTTTTAAAGACGAAAATCACCTCGAAAAAACAAAACAACTCTTGGCTTTTTAACCCAAATCAAGCACCCGCGGCGGCGCAATCTCCGACGCAACCCGATACTTCTACAAACAACGTCTCGATCCGATTCCAAAAAAGCATCAACGAGGTAAACACCGTCGTTATGCTCGACTACGGGGAGCAAAGCTACCTTGTTCTTATGGGCAACGGCAATATTTTGTTGGATAAATTTACCGACGACAAACCGGTAACGCAAGATGAGTTTGAAAAGATTTTGCAAAACCGCCATCAGCAGCTTGACGAGTTTCTGCGCGTAGAGAATCACTCGCACAAAGAACCTTTTCAATCCTACAAAGAAAAAGCCTCTTCTATCTCCTACGAGGTTTAGAAAATTCTAACTACTTATGGGAGAAGCCTCTTTTAGGAGGTTCTCGATCGTTTTTATATTTGCCAAAGTAAACTCGTAGCTTGCATCCATAAGTTTGTTTATATGGTACACCTCGGTTACCGTGATCCCGAAAGGATCTTTCTTCTCTTTGGTCATTTTCCCCTCATCATCAAAAGAGTAGAGATAAAGCACTTTGCGCGAAAGCTGAATGTAATAGGTGAGGATAAACTCGTCGTTGTGTTTTTTCTCTATCGCTACCATGACGCGCTGATCCTCTTCATACTCCCCGCTGAGATTGAGAATAGATTTGGCATTCGCTATAGAAAGGTAGCCCACGTAGATTTTCGTATAGAGATCGTGGTAGCGCTGCACTTTTGGATTGGTCAAAAATCCCATATCCAAGATATGTTTTTTATGGGAACGGATCGTTTTGGTGATCCATGAGATAGTATTGTAATAGCGAAAATTATGAAGCTTGAGGGTATGCGCCTCGATAAATTTCGGCGATTGGATCTTCTCTTTGGGTTTGAGTTGTTTCGATTTCGGATTGCGTATATACTCAAGCACCTCTTTTGCGGAGAACTCCTTGGTAAACCATACTTCACAATAGGGGGGAAACTGTCTCGTACCCGTTGCGCCGTCATTGAGGATGATAAGCGATTTTATCTCGTAGTTTGGAAAAAGTATCTCTAAGAGTGCTTTTTTCTTGCGCAGTCTTTTGCGGAGCTTTATGACCGATTTCACTAAAGTCATCTCGACGAAATAGAGCTGCTTTTTAGTAAAAAAGATCGCATCGAATTCGCTTATCTCTTTACTTTTTGTTCTATAAACGATCTGCTGTTTTTCGCTGATAGAGAGGGTGTTGGCAAACGATTTTATCTTGTTTTGGTGGAACCCTTTGAGAATAAACTTCTCGATCACGTCGTTCTCTTTGGCATAACGCATCAGTTTTTCGTAGATGAAGTTTTCAAACACCTCCCCCTCAAAAGAGCGGTAGGCACTTAAAAACGAAGGGTCATCTTCGGCAACTTTTTTGTGGATAAGCGAGATAAGATGTTTGGTATTGTACTTGTAGTGGTAGATGTTATCGCTGACATCACTTTCATCTAGTTTTTTTATCGATTCGGTGATATCTAACATACTTTCCTACCCTTGCTGGATGATTTCGCTATTTTTAAAAAAATGATCGATCACATCCCTAAATTCTGCCACATCTTCAATGCGGTTTACTTCGTTTCTCATAACGGACGCGCCGCGGTACCCTTTGGAATAGGTATGGACGTGTTTACGAAACATTGCCGTTCCGCGCGGGCCGTAAAACTCTATCATCTTGTCAAAATGTTCCATCACGATCTCGTAACGGATATCAAGCGAGATATCGCTCGAACCGGTGCGCAGTTGATGGAAGATCCAAGGTGCACCCACCGCACCGCGCCCTATCATAACGCCGTCAGCCCCCGTGTGTTCCAAAACCCATTTTGCTTTTTCGTAGGAGTCGATGTCGCCGTTGGCTATAACGGGGATCGAGACCGCTTGTTTTATCTCTTTGATCGCATCGTAATCGACCTCCGCTTTAAAGCGACCCGCGCGCGTTCTTCCGTGTACCGCTATAAAATCGGCGCCGTTGTCTTCTACCGTTTTGGCGATCTCGATATGGTTTTTCTTTTCAAAACCGAGTCTGACTTTTACGCTCGTCATCTCTTTGTTGGAAGTTTCTTTCATCGTTTTAATGATGCTTCCCATCAAAGGCAAATCGAGCAATAAAGAGCTTCCGCTGCCGTGCCCTACGATTTTAGGCACGGGACAGCCGCAGTTTAGGTCGATAATATCGATCCCCTCTTGTTCGTTGAGAATCTCCACCGCACGCTTGACTACATCCACCTCTGCACCCGCGATCTGTACCGAATAGGGGTCTTCGTTGGGAGCTTTTTCGAGCATGTGAAATGTTTTTTGCGAACCGTGAACGAGTGCGTTGGAGCTGATCATTTCGCTTACCGTCAGATCGGCACCGAACTTTTTTACCACGCTGCGAAAAGGCAGGTCGGTATAGCCTGCCAAAGGAGCCAAAACATAAAGGGGTTTGTCAAATGTAAGTTTTTTCAATAACCTATACCTTGCAGATTTTTTTTACATGCCAAAGAGAGACCTTGGCATGTAAAAACGTAAATTTTATATAAAAAGATTGATGTTGAAATTTTTATTGCACTCTTTTAATGCGCGGTACGATTTAAAATTCAAAAATTCGTCAGGCTGCGAATTTTCCAAAATATCGTCTGCAGGTGCAAGCATCTCCAAATCAAAAAGGGTATACAAATACCCTTGCATAGCGTCCTCTTTTTTCTCGCTGAGCATCTCAAAGAGTTTCATTCTTTGCTCAGGCACCATATGTGCGGCAAGGATAGAGGAGAGTTTAATATACTCTTTTGCATCAAGTTCTAAAGTACCGATAAGTGCAACAAGGGTTTCGTTTGAAACTTCCAGCGTGTTCGTATCGGCATTGATGCGGGCCATAATCTCATAAAGAGCCTCTTTTGTAAGGTAGCCCTTATATTTCTCAATTGCATACATCGGAGCCGTTTTCACGAAATCGACGTAGGCATAACGCGCAACCTCCGCATCATACTTAGAGGGGTGACTAAGGATCTCTTCGCAGTTAAGTTCCCCTTTTTCGTAACGGTTCTTTTGATTTTGGATCATTAAAGGGTTGTGGGTCGCCAAGCCGTATTTTTTCAAATCAGCCACTTCCCCTTTTTTGATACTCTCGATCGCTTTAAGAACGCCTGCGAGTTTAGGTTCCAAAACGCTTGAAGCAAGTTTGTCCGAAGGGATCATCTGCGTATCGGCAACCAAAGAGCCTAAAAGCTGATATCTCGGAGTTTTATATTTTGGATCGTTTGCGGTTTTCCCCAAGTAGGCATCGGCTAAAGCATCGATCAGTTTTTCGTAATCTTTTTCATATTTGCGTAATTTCAACGTCCCTAGGAACGAATAAAAAAACATATGAAACGCACTTGCCAAAGCCAAAAATATCAAAGGTACCACGATCCACAAAGCGATACTGAGAGAGGGAAGTTCTATCCCTAAAAAACGTAATCCCATGCTCTCTTGCGTTACAAACGCATACACGTACCAACCGATAAAGAGTATAAATAAAAATGCGGTTAGAGCATATCGCTTTATGTACATATCAATCCTTTAATTTATTTTTTTCTACGATTTCTCTACAGTGAATGCAATACATGGCATGCGGCTTCACTTTAAGTCTTTGAAACCCTATCGGGTCCTCACACATCTCACATATCCCGTATTCGCGCGTTGCGATTTTGCCGAGTGCGACTTTGATCTCTTTAAGCTCTTTCTCTTGCTGCGCAACGATAGCCGTTTCTATCATCGAATTGTTTGTCGCAGAAGCGTGATCCCCTTCATCGTTTAGCTCTAGCGAATTGATCTCTATCAACTCGTTGTTTACGTTAGAAATATTTTTTAGAATTTGTTCTTTACGACTCTCTAAAATCTCTTTGAAGTATTTTAACTCGCTCTCTTGCACGTACCTGTTCCTTACTTGTGATATGGATGATTATTTATCAGCGTAAATCCTCTATAAATCTGTTCAAGCAAAACGACTTTTGCTATCTTATGACTCATAGTTAATTTACTTAAACTTATAACAGCATCTCCCTTTTTAAGGAAGCTATCCTCGAAGCCGTAAGCCCCGCCGATAAAAAATTTAAGCGACATTCTATCATTTAAAAGCTTACTAAACTCAAAACTGTCGACTAATTTTCCATCAGGGTGTAAAATAACATTAAAACCGCCATCGGTATAAGGCTCCAAAACCTTGGTGTACGCGAGCTTTGAGGCCTCAGGTGAAATAGTGTGTGATTTCGCTACATCCTTAGGAAAAAGTTCTATATCTTCCACCTTGGCAAAGCGCGAAATCATCTTTTGCAGCTCTTTATAGAGAGGATCGTAAGTAGAACGCTCTTTTTTTGCGATCGAAATAATCTCTATCTTCAAACCAATAACCCGCTTCCCATAACATGGTAGGTGACGTGTTGGAACCTATCCTCTTTGCACACGCCGCCGATTGCCGCAACATAATGTTTGGCATGGGACGCAATCGTATCGAGATTTTGACCCAAAACCTCTTGCAGATCGCTCTTTGTGGAGGTGTTGCGCAAAGGTCCCAGTCCGATATAGTTGAGATCGAAACCGTTTGCCTCTGTAACCTCTTCCAAATTATGGGTAGAAAGCCCTAAAATCTTGTCGCTGCCGATCACGTTTCGCAAAATTTTCACCGCTTTTGCTTTATTGGCATCTATCTCTAAAAGATCCTCCTGCCCTATGTGCACGCCGTCGCAAAATTCGACAAGTTCGTATTTATCGTTTACGAGTAAAAAACCCTCGTATATTTTTCTGATTTTGATAAGTTGCTGTTTGATAAAAGCGACATCGGAGTTTTTATCGCGGTACTGAAGAATCTCCGCTTTGTTCTTTAGCGCGATAGCTACAAACTCTTCAAGAGAAACCCCTCTTTTTTGGAGAAGCTGCCAATCGCACAACGCATAAAGTCTCATTTTATGCGTTAAAGAATCTCAAAAGATCGGAGAGTGTATTTTTTAATTGGTTACGGTTTACGACCATATCGATCGAACCTTTTTCAAGCAAGAATTCGGCTCTTTGAAATCCGTCGGGTAGATCGGAACCGATCGTTTGTTTAATAACGCGCTGCCCCGCAAAACCGATCAAAGCACCCGGTTCGGCAATAATAATGTCACCCAGCGTTGCAAAAGAAGCACTTACCCCTCCCATAGTAGGGTCGGTTAGCACCGAAATATAGGGGAGTTTATGTTGCGAAAGCTTTGCAAGTGCGGCGGAAGTTTTAGACATCTGCATCAAAGAGAACGTGCTCTCTTGCATCCTTGCCCCACCCGAAGCGCTGATGATGATAAGCCCCTGTTTTTTCTCGATTGCACGGTTGACCGCACGTACGATCTTTTCCCCCTCGACCGAGCCCAAAGACCCACCCATGAATGAGAAATCGAAAATAACGAGCTGTGCATCGATCCCGTTTATTTTACACTCGCCGCTGACCACCGAAGAGGTTCTTCCCGTTTTTTTCGCTCCCTCTTCTATCCTTTTTACGTACGAAATTTTATCTACGAATTTCAAAGGATCGATCGGTTTCAAGGTGTCGTCGTACTCTACGAACGTATCTTTGTCCGCCAGTAAAGAGATTCTCTCTTTAACGCCGATTCTTAAGTGGAAACCGCATTTAGGACAAACATAATTTTGGTTTTCAACCTCTTTGTAGTACATCAATGACTGGCATGATTGGCATTTGACCCAGTGAGCGGGAGCTTCGCTTTTTGTAGCTTGTTGTTTTGTCGTTGTCGTATTTCGGGAAAAAAGGTTTAAAAGATTCAAAAAACTGTCCTTAAATTTACAAAATAAATGAAATTATACCAAATTAACCAAGATTTATAATTAAAAGAGTACGGCAATTGGAGAAAATGCGTTTAAGGATGCGGGGGATCCCCCCACATGCCATAGGTTTAACGAAGAAGAGATTTGATGATGTTTTTAGCGGCTTCGCGACCGTCAAAAGCGGCATTTACGACCAAGTCGGCACCGCGGTAGCAATCGCCTCCCGCATAAATTCCCGCCGTCGTGGTCTCGTTTGTCGTGCTATTGAGCACTACACCGCCCCAGTTGTTGGTTTCTATTCCGTTTTCTGCCAAAAATGAAGGCGCTGCGGGATCAAAACCTAATGCCATAATCACGACATCAGCTTTAATGCGCGTCTCGCTCCCTTTGATCTCCTCCATTTTTTGGCGCCCGCTTTCGTCTTTTGCACCGAGTGCGGTTTTGATCACCTCTACCGAAACCGCCTGCGCGTTATCGCCTAGAATGATCTCTTTGGGAGCAACGTTAAAGATAAAGTCCACCCCCTCTTCCATTGCGTTTTTGTACTCTTTTTGGCTTCCCGGCATGTTGTATGCATCGCGGCGGTAAAGGCACGTAACGCTTCTGGCTCCTTCGCGTTTTGCGGTTCTAAGACAATCCATAGCCGTATCGCCCCCGCCGATAACCACGACGTTTAGGTCTTTAAAATCAAACTTTTTCTCATAAGAGAGTTTGAAATTTTTACGCTGAATTGCAGTCAGGTAATCCATAGCCGCATATACGTTTGGTGCTTGTTCGCCCGAAATTCCCGCTTTTTTCGCTTTTGTCGCACCGATTCCGATAAAAATCGCATCATGCGTATCGGCAATCTCCTCAAACGAGATATCTTTGCCCACTTCGCAGCCGAGTACGAGATTCATACCCGCTTCCTGAAGCAGCTTGACACGGCGCTCGACTATTTTTTTATCTAATTTAAAATTCGGGATTCCATAAGTTAAAAGCCCTCCCGCTCTGTCGGCTCGCTCGTACATCGTCACCGCTATGCCGGCTCGCAAAAGATAGGTAGCACACGAAAGCCCTGCAGGTCCGCTTCCGATCACCGCTACTTTTTTATTGGTCGTAATCCCTCCGAATGCGGGTTTGAGCCCTTGACGGAACCCCTCTTCGGTAATATGCGTCTCAATAGATCCGATCGTGATCGCACCGTGACCGTCGTTGAGAGTACAATCCCCCTCGCAAAGGCGATCATGCGGACATACGCGCCCCATAACCTCTGGAAACGGAGAGGGTTCGTTGGAGAGTTTGAATGCAAACTCCAAATCTCTTTCGCTTACCGCCTTGAGCCATTGAGGAATATAATTATGAAGCGGACATTTATTCAGACAAAACGGATCGCCGCATTGGATACAGCGATCGCTCTGACTTGCCGCATCGTTTGCACTGAAAAGATCGTAAATCTCCCCGAAATCTTTTGTTCTCTCGACTACCAGACGTTTTGAAGCTTCAATTCTTTCAATCGTTAAAAATTCTCTCATAATTAATCTCCGTTCTCAAGGTTAAGTGGCAATTTCGTTAAGTTTTTCGGACGGATCAGCCAGAAACTTCTTACCTCCACCCTAAAATTCTCAAGCAACTCTTTTGCTTTTTTGCTTTGTGTCTCTACTAGGTAATCTTTGAGCAAACGTTTGAGCAGATGGCGCGCATCGGCACCCTCGTCCGTATCGATTCTTACCGCTTCGACAAGCTCGCGGTTGACGTTTTCTACAAAACTGTGGTCAGCATCGTACACGAATGCAACGCCGCCCGTCATACCCGCACCGAAGTTGATCCCCGTGCGTCCTAAGATAACGACGATACCCCCCGTCATATATTCACAGGCGTTGTCTCCCGTACCTTCAACGACTGCCAAAGCACCCGAATTACGTACCGCAAAACGCTCCCCTACGCTTCCTGCAATATAGAGTTTTCCTCCCGTTGCACCGTAAAGACAGGTGTTTCCGCCCGCTCCGAACGCTTCCCCTTCGTTTTTAGAAGTGATGATAATTTTTCCGCCGTGCATCCCTTTTCCGATATAGTCGTTTGCAACACCCTCTAGGTAGATTGAAACGCCGTGGATCAAGAAGCCGCCGAGTGCTTGCCCCGCGATCCCTTTGAGGTTGATCTTGATCGTATCGGTTTTAAGACCGCTGTCGCCGTAATACTGTGCTATTTCACCGCTTAAGAGTGCACCGAAACTTCTGTTGATGTTTGTGATCTCTCTATGGATGCGGATAGGCTGTCTAGGATTTTTAATCGCGCTCATCGCCTCTTTTAACACATCTTTTTCAAACTCGTTGGCATCGAAAGGAACATTTGATTTTTGCTGTTTCGTATTGACACCCTCTTCTTGGTGCAACACCGCAGAGAAATCGAATTTTTTAGCAAACGGATCGTTGACGACTTTAAGCAGATCGACGCGTCCTATCATCTCATCCATCGTTTTATATCCGAGCGTAGCCATAATAGAGCGTACATCTTCGGCTAAAAGGGTAAAGAAGTTCATCACTTGCGTCACTTGCCCTTTAAAGAAATCTTTACGCAATTTTTCGTTTTGCGTCGCTATCCCCACCGAACATTTATTGACGTGGCAGATACGGAGCATTTTACATCCGATAATCGCCAAAACCCCCGTACCAAACGCAAACGATTCTGCACCCAAAAGTGCGGCTTTAACAACGTCAAGCCCCGTTTTGAGTCCTCCGTCGGTTTGCAACTCTACGGCACCTCTGAGATTGTTCGCTTTAAGCGCGTTGTGCGCTTCGCTGAGTCCAAGCTCCCAAGGGTTCCCCGCAAATTTGATCGAGGTCAACGGTGCTGCTCCCGTTCCGCCGTCTCCGCCGGAGATAATAATCTTGTCGGCATACGCTTTTGCAACACCCGCTGCAATCGTTCCTACTCCCAAAGCCGAAACTAGTTTCACCGACACCGTGGCATGCGGGTTGACTTGTTTCATATCGAAAATAAGCTGTGCCAAATCCTCGATAGAGTAGATATCGTGGTGCGGCGGCGGTGAAATAAGGGTAACGCCGGGTACCGTATGGCGCAGTTTTCCGATAAGCGCGGTTACTTTATGCCCCGGAAGTTGTCCCCCCTCACCCGGTTTTGCACCTTGAGCGACTTTGATCTGAATCTCCTCTGCCGAACGCAAATACGCAGGGGTAACGCCAAAACGTCCCGATGCAACCTGCTTGATTTTAGAGTTTTTCTCACTACCGAAACGCTCTGCATCTTCTCCACCCTCACCCGAGTTGGATTGCCCGCCCAAGCGGTTCATGGCAATTGCCAACGTCTCGTGCGCTTCGGGGCTGATAGAGCCAAGACTCATTGCAGCGGTTGCAAAGCGTTTAAAGATCGCCTCTTTAGGTTCTACTTCGGAGATGTCGATAGGTTTTCTATCCGATTTGAGTTCAAAGAAATCGCGGATAAATTTGAGTCCGCGTTTATTGACGATGCTTTTGAGTTTTTCAAAATCTTTCTTCTCGCCACTTCTTGAGAACGCATGGATGGCATGGATTACTTCGGGAGCGAAATCGTGGTGTTCACCGCCGTTGTAAAACTTATAATACCCTCCGATATTGAGCGGGAACACTTTGTTGAAACCGTCTTCGCTAAACGCCGCTTTATGGTATTTTGTAATACGCTCGTCGATATCGTCGTAGCAAAGTCCCGTGAGTGCACAGTGGGAACTTTCAAAACACTCTCCGACCACTTTTTTACTCAGACCCATAATGTCAAAAAGTCCCGAATTGCGATACGAAGCGATCGTAGCGATCCCCATTTTCGACATGATTTTCAAAAGCCCGCCGTTAAGCGCCGTATGTACTTGTTTAAGCGCTTCGTTGCAGTCGATCTTTAATACTTTTGAATTTTGTACCTGCTCTACGACCGTTGCAAATAAAAGGTTCGGATACACTGCACTCGCACCGTAGCCCAAAAGCACTGCAACGCCGTGAGAGTCAAACACCTCGCCGCTTACACAGACCATCGAAACCAAATGGCGCACTTTTGCTTCCAAAAGAGCAAAGTTTAAGCGCCCGACCACCATTACCATAGGGATAACTTTTTTGGTTTGGCTAAACTCGTAATCGTCAAGAATGACGATACGCACCCCTTTGTTTTTCACGGCATCGACCACTTTTGCGACAAGAGCGTTTAAAGACTCTTCAAGATTAGCGGTATAAGCCGTCGAAAAGGTCTCGTTATGGTAAAACGACTGGTAACGCGGCGATTTGGGATCACCGAACGATTTAAGCACTTTGAGTTTTTCAAGCGTGATGATCGGCGAGATCGATTTAAGACGGTGTGCATGCGAAGGGATCTCGTCTAGCATGTTATGCACTTCACCGAACCCCGTGTTTAAACTCATAACCACTTTTTCGCGGATCGGGTCGATCGGCGGGTTGGTTACCTGCGCAAACTTTTGTTTGAAAAAGTCTGAAAAAGAGCGTTGCTTATCGGAAAATGCCGCAAGAGGAGTATCGTCCCCCATGGAACCGACCGCTTCTTTCCCCTCTTTGAGCATCGGTTCGATCACCTGCTCTTTTACTTCGTGGGTAAAGTTAAAGAATCTTTGTCTTTGTACCAATTCCTCTTTTTTAAACTCGCAGTTGGAGCGATAAGGCTCTTCAATATGCTCTTGAAGGTAGATCATATGCTCGTTAAGCCATTTCATATAGGGGTTGGAGCTTTTAAGGTAATCGTCGATCTGTTCGCTTTTTAATATCTTCCCGAATTTCAAATCAAGCCCAAGCATCTCGCCCGACTGAAGGCGTCCGCGCTCTTTAATATTCTCTTCGGCAATATCGACAACGCCGTATTCGCTCGCAATAAGAAGGGTATCGTCATGCGTGATGATATATTTTGAAGGGCGCAGACCGTTTCTATCGAGTACGCACCCTACGTAGCGGCCGTCCGTGACCGAGAATGCCGCAGGACCGTCCCATGCTTCAAACACCGTCGAATGGTACTCGTAAAACGCACGAAGTTCGGGATCCATATGGGGTGCATTTTGCCAAGCCGAAGGGATTACGGCGCGTACCGCTTTAAAAAAGTCCATCCCGTTGACGATCAAAAACTCAAAAAAGTTGTCGGCACTCGCACTGTCTGAGGCATTGACCTGTAAGATAGGGAGAATTCTTTGGATCTCTTCGGGAGTGAACACCTCGCTCTTGATCGATTCCGATTTGATCGCTACATTGATACGGTTTCCTTCAACCGAGTTGATCTCCCCGTTGTGTGCCACTGCACGAAAAGGCTGTGCCAAACGCCATTCCGGAAGGGTGTTGGTAGAGAATCTTTGGTGAAAGAGTGCAAAAGAGATTTTGAAGTTTTCGTTTTGCAAATCTTTGTAAAACTCTTTGATATGCGTAGGCATCACAAGCCCTTTATACGAAAGCACTTTGGAGCTCATAGAAGCGATGTAGAAATCTCTATCGTGAACAAGTTTGTGCTCGGTCTCTTTTCTTGAAAGATATAAAAGCGCATCGAATCTGTTCGTCGCCATAATAGAGTTAGGGATAATAAAAAGTTGCACGATATTGGGTAAAGAGGCGATCGCTTGATCCCCTAAAGCATTGGTATCTACGGGAACGTTACGGCGTAGTACCACTTTGAGATCGTTGCTTAAACACACCTCTTCAAGTACGTCAAGGTGCTTCGTATCTTTTGTAAAGACACATGCCACGGCAAATTGCTTGGAGAGTTCGACACCCTCTTTGGCTGCTTGGGCACGTACGAACTCTTCGGGCATCGAAAGAAGCAAACCGCTTCCGTCTCCCGTTTTCCCGTCTGCGGCGATCGCACCGCGGTGCATCATACGCTCTAATGCCGTTACGGCATCATCCAGTACTTTGTGGGATGCTTTGTTTTTAATGTTGGCGATAAGACCAAAACCGCAGTTATCTTTAAACGATCGTAATAAATCATGATGTGCAACCATTTTCGCTCCTTAATAATTCTCAATAGAGTCTGACCTAAATCATGCTACTATTGTGATACACAGATTCCATTTTCTGAAAAATGTGTATTTTTTCTATTTTTTTTAAAATTTAATCTCTTTTTAAACAAACATAGCTTATTTAGAGACAAAGCAATGGATTATAATGTTTTATTCTTTAAAAGTTCATTATATATGCAATTTTTAATGACATTATTTTTTTTATGAGTAAATAAGAAGCAGGTAAAAGAAGCAAATGCAAGGGTTTATCGTCAATCTCAATAAAGTGAAAGAGGAAGACTTAATCGTCACCATAGTATCAAGGAATAGCTTAGATACTCTTTATAGATTCTACGGCGCACGCCACGGCGTAATCAACCTCGGATTTAAAATAGACTACGAAAAAGAATCTTCGGGGAGATCGACCATCGCCCGTCTCAAAGACGTGATCCATATCGGCTACAAATGGATCAACGACTATAAACTATTGAGACTTTGGCAGGATTTTAGCGCACTTTTTTACAAGCATCTCAAAGAGCTTGAAGAGCTTGAGAGTTTTTATTTCGATCTTTTGGAAGAGGCTTCCCTGCGCTGGGGCAAACAAAATCCCAAACGGGTGGCAATCGAGTCGTACGTCAAACTTCTCGAGCATGAGGGGCGGCTGCATAAGGAGTCTTTTTGCTTTTTATGTTCCCAAAAGCTTGAGGGGGAGATCGCCCTGATCCGCGCATTTCTTCCCACACATCCAAAGTGCGCGCGCGACAGTGCTTTGAACAAACAAGGAATACAAGAGCTTTTTACCAACCGCACGACCCTTTTTCTAAGCGATAAAGAGGTAGATCGCCTGTGGCAGATTTTGCTTGAAGGGCTTTAGGAATCTGCATACCAAAGCTTTGGCATGGAGGTGGATGTTATGCGAAAAGTTCTTGAAAGTAGCCTTTAGAATTAAGAGGCATCGCAAAAAAGCCCGAAAGTGCTTTGTCGGCGCCGTCGCTCTCTGCAACCATCGCCGATACGAACTCCTCTTTCATTTTAGAAACAAGTTCAAGCCTGTAGCTCTCGGTAAGGTTTTTTATTTTTGCAAGCGAAGCGGGTGCATAACCCATCTGCTCTAAAAGCCGCATCTCAAACTCTTTGACCATTTTGACTATTTTTTCGCTGCTAAGGTCTCCGAAGATAGGATCTTCGGTTTGCGAAGCCTCTTGGTCTTGCGAAGCGTTCAGATTTTGCGGTGCTTCTTTTGGCATGGGATCGTTTTGTAGCTCGGCGGCATCACTTTGCGCCCCTTTTCTTTCGTTGTTTTGCATCAACGTATTTTCATACAACCCCAAAGAGGAGTGAGCGCCCACCGTCATTTTGATCCTTTTAGCCGTTTTTAGCGGCTCATAGCACGATCTATTCCATTTTGCCGCTCAGCTTCCTTTTAGAGAGAACAAATTACAATCCTTGTATGAACGACATCACTTTTGAAACCTATCTTCTTGCATTTGCCCTAACCCTCTTTGCGGGGCTCTCCACCTCGATCGGTGCCGTGATCGCATTTTTTTCCAAAACAAAGAACACCTTGTTTCTTTCCATGGGGCTTGGATTTTCGGCGGGGGTGATGGTGTATGTCTCGTTTGTAGAGATTTTGTTCAAATCCAAAGACTCCTTTACGAGTATTACGAACGATCCTTTTCAAGGGGAGCTTTTTTCTCTGCTTGCATTTTTTTGCGGCATAGCCCTGAGTGCTCTCATCGACCGTCTCGTACCCCAAGACGTCAACCCCCACGAACCAAAAACCCAAAACCAGCTCCAAGAGCTCAAACCCTCCAACCACAGCTCCCTGCTCCACGCCTCAACGCTCCGCCGCACGGGCATCTTTACCGCGCTTGCAATCGGGATTCACAATTTTCCCGAGGGGTTTGCCACATTTGTCGCCTCGCTTGAAAACATAACCATAGGTCTTAGCATCGCTATCGCCATAGCTCTGCACAACATCCCCGAGGGGATGGCTGTTTCCCTGCCGATCTACCATGCCACGGGGGACAAAAAAAGCGCGTTTTGGTACGCCACCCTTTCGGGGTTTGCAGAACCCATCGGCGCACTGCTTGGTTTTTTTCTTTTGTTTCCGTTTATGGGGGAAGCGACTTTGGGGATCACCTTCGGGATGGTAGCGGGGATTATGATCTATATCAGTTTCGATGAGCTTTTACCCGCGGCAAGGGTTTACGGCAACGCCCACACCACCATAGGCGGCATAACCCTTGGCATGTTGGTGATGGGGTTGAGTCTCTTGAGTCTCAATTTCGTCGGTTAAAAAAACTCGATATCCTCTTGCGCAACGTCCGCCTGCGTAAGGTTGAGTTCAAGCTGCAAACAAGAACTAAAAAGGGACGCGTCGAGATAGTGGATATCCCGAGCGATCTGTTCTTCAAAAATAGTACTTCTCCACGCACTCAGGTCTTCAAAAATACTTTCTAAAAAGATCCGCACCGTTTCTATGGCATGTGCGTCCAACTCCTCTATAGCACCCAGTACGCTGCATGTTGAAAAAAGTGCTTGTGCGAGCTCGTCAAACTCCTGTATCAACTTGATCGTATGGGCATAACGTTCAAGCAATATCGTAATCTCCAAAAGATTCGCCTGCGAAGAATCTTCGCAAAAGAGTTCAAAACGCTCCCGCATCTCGCTTAAAAGTTCTTTGAGTTCGTCTATATCCTCATACACCGATTCGTTCATAGAAGCGACAAACTCTGCCGCACTCACGGGTTCCGTGTGTGTTTTTCTCAGCAGTGCGATCTCTTCGTAATCGAACGTTCTCTGCAAAGGCGCCTCTTTTGGCACCGCCGCCTCTTGCGTTTGCCGAGGCGGCTCATAATGGATCGGTTCGGTTTTCTTTTTATATTTCGTGCTAATGATAAAATCTTCCAAACGTTGCGAGTAGTTCTCTATTTTAAGCCTTTGGTACTCAAGCATTGTTACGTCTTCAAAAAGGTAGATCACGCTCGGAGTATCCTCTGTCGCAAAACATATCTCTTTTTGAGACACCTGATAGATTTTACGACCGCCGTGATGCAAAGAGATTCTGTATTTCGTCGTATCCTCCCCTTGCGGCGGCGCCCCTAAAAGGGTTGTGACAAACCCCTCCTTAGAATCAAGAAGCGAATCAAAAAGAAGCGGCTTTTCAAGGACCTCCCCCAATCTCTCCCCCACCATCTGTTCAAACGCTTCGTTCACGTAGCGTATCGCTCCCTCTTGAAGCACCAAAAGGGGCGCGCTTAAAATATTCGCCATCTCCGAGAGTACCGCTTGGGTATTTTCGCGCAACTTTTGGGTTTGGAGCTTTTGCCTGTACTCCTCCGCCATAGCGCGGTTTTCGAGTCGCTGTGCCATCTGTACGAGCGCATCGATCACCGCTTCGATGGAGAGAGGCTTTTTAATGTACTTATCGACACCTATATCGATCGAATCGATCAGCGAATGTTCATCCCCGAATGCCGTTTCGACGATAATGGGTACCTCTTGATCGCTTTGGCGTATTTGCCAGCTCATATCAAGCCCGTTCATATGCGGCATACCGATGTCGGTTATCACGATATCGGGCTTATTTTCCAAGAACATCTCTAGCCCCTCAATCCCGTCTTGTGCGACATACACCTCTTTACAAAATTTTGCGCACACCTTATGGAGCATCTCCCGTATGGGCGCTTCATCTTCCACCAACAAAAGCTTGACATTTGCCAGAAGCGCTTCCTCTCTTTTGGTTCTTTGTTGCATAGAAGCCCCCTTTACCTATAGTGTATATTTTGAAACAAAGTTTTGGCAAAAGGCTCTTGGATACTCACCTTTTTCTCTTTGGAACATGCCATCAAAAGCTGCAAAATAGACGAGGAGAGATCGGCATGGCTTATGGCGACCTCTCTAATATCCTCCTGCACGAGTACCGATGCCAATTCCGAAGCGTCGGCATCTTCCATAGGTGATTCGATATATAAAATTCCCTCTTGTATCTTCATGGTTTACTCCTTTACATAATAAATTACGTTAGCGTTTTTTTCCGCGCGAAAAAGCGAAGTGCTTTTATGCATCGTCTCTGCATGTCCCAAAAAAAGGGTTCCTTTTGGTTTGAGCATCTCATGAAACGTTGTCGTTACTTGTTTCCTGCTGTGATCGTCGAAATAGATAAGCATATTTCTCGAAAAAATCACGTCAAATTTTCCGAGTGCGTTCATAGAGCTTTTGTCCATCACGTTGAGCGTTTTAAACGACACCGCTTTTTTTAAAAACGGTGCAATCTCAAAGTTTTCGGTATTTTTTTTAAAATACTGCTGCAAAAGACGGCTCGGGACGTTCTTGACGCTTCTTTGAGAAAACACCCCCTCTTTTGCCCGCAAAATCGCTTCGGAGTTGATGTCGATCCCGATAATCTCAAAATCTCTTTGCTCAAGCATATCTTTCTCATCCAACAAAGAGAGTGCGATGCTGTAACTCTCCTCGCCGCTCGAACACGGTGCCGAGAGGATCCGCAGAGGTTCATGCCCTATGCGGTGGGCATGAAGCTTTGGCAGTACATGCGAAACCATCGTTTGCATCTGGTAGTATTCTCTGTAAAAATAGGTCTCGTTAATGGTCACGAGATTGAGAATATCCTGCCACGCATCTTTGCGTTTGTCGATTTGAAGATGCTCATAAAACCTATGAAACGCATCGAACCCGTGACGGCGCATAATACCCTCCACCTTGGGTGCCAATGCGCTAAATTTTTTCTCATCGATCAAAATGCCGCTTCGTCGATAAATCTCTTCTATCAGAAGCAAAAAATGGGTTTTATTAAGCATCGCTAGAGCCTTCCGAGTTTTAAAATCTCTTCCAAAATGGCATCAAATCCCATCTGTTTTACCACGCCGCCTCGGCGGTATGCCTCTTTTGGCATGCCGTACACCACGGCGCTCTCTTCGCTTTCGCCGATGGTGTATGCACCTCCGTTGCGCAGTTCTACCATCCCGTCCGCCCCATCATCTCCGATCCCCGTGAGCTCGATCGCCACGATAAGGTTCACATCGAACACCTTGGAAGCGGAAAAAAACATCTCATCCACCGAAGGGCAAAAATAACGTTCGGCAAGATTGGGTGCGAGTTTGACGTAGTACTGACCGCTTGCTTTTTTGCCGAAGTGGATATGGTGCCCGCCCCGACCTATAATCACTTTTCCCGGGACTATCGCTTCGTTGTTGCGCGCTTCTAAAACATGCAACGCACTGAGTCCGTTCAGTCTGGAAGCAAATTTTTCGGTAAAAGCCTGTGGCATGTGCTGCACGACGCATACGGGGTGGGGATATTCCGCAGGAAGTGCACGCACGATCCTCTCGATTAGCCTCGGTCCCCCCGTAGAGGAGCCGATCATAATCACTTTTTGCACTTTGGCATATCGGTCCGCCTCTTTTTTCTCTATCTTTTTGGGTTCTTCGTTTGAGAGTTTCGATTTTGTCAGGTTTGCCGATTTGCGTATCTTCAAGCGGTTTTTAGGCATCCTTGAAGCGGCTTTTACTTTTTGAACAATCTCATCGCCGCTCTCCTCTATACGCAGCGTGATCGTTCCGGGTTTACCGACGATATCGACCGCACCCAGCTCAAGACAATCAAATGAGACATCGGCATCTTTTTGGGTAAGCGAACTCACCATCAACACGGGTGTTGGCTTTTTACGCATAATCTCTTTTAGAGCGTTTACCCCGTCCATGATTGGCATGTTGATATCCATCGTCACTGCATCGAAGTCGTATGCAAGCACCATTTCCAAAGCCTCTTGACCGTTTTTGGCGTAATCCACCTCAAACCCCGCATCAAAGAGGAGTCTTCCAAGCTCTTTTCGTATAAGTGCCGAGTCGTCTACAATCAAGATATGCTTTGGCATGTAATCCCTTTTAAACGTCTATATCGTCGATGATGGTCGCAATTTTCCCGTCGGGAAGTTCTATGGCATGTCGCAAATGAACGATCTTGCCGTCCTCTATTTGGGAGAGCTCTTGTTTTTGTTCCTCTTTGATCGTGATAATATCCAAGACGTCATCCACCAGTACGTTGACGGGTTCCTCTTTGGAGGAGGTAAATGCGACGATCCTTTGGATAGAGTTTGTCCAAAGATTGATATCTTTGTTTAAAAGATCAAGATTACGCACCACCACGTCGAAATGCTCGTGAATATCGGTACGGATAATACTGATCGCCGCGGCTTTATCCTCCACCGCTTTGTCCAAAACCGTTTTACCCCCCAAATGGAGGTGTTTATGATGGGGGTTGATCTCCCGTTTTATCTTATCCATAAAGATGTCGTCGCACTTAAGGCATGTCATAATATCATCGAGCCACACCCCGAGCGCGCACGCGTGGGGATCGAGCGTTTTGGTAAAATCGCGTTCGGTATTGACCGATTCTTCGAGTTCTTTTACCCACGCAACATGCGCCGCCTTGATATCTGCGATAAACTGCGAAAGCTCCTCGGACATCTCTTTGTAGTGCATCATTTTTCTCAAACTAAGCACCGTTCCGATATGCCCGCGAATATTCATAACGCCCAAAACATACTCGGGCACGTCTGGGATCTGCGTAATATCCTTGGGGCGCAAAATCTCGATCACTTTGTCGACGTCGATGGCAAAATATTTGTCTTTTATTACAATGAGTAGATATTCCATGACGCTACCCTCTTTGAAGTTCATCGGCGGATACCGCCAAATCTTCTATATTGACGCTCATCTGCGAAATAGTTTCGCTGATGAGATTTGCCGCATGTTTTGACTCGCTCGTGTTTTGCAACGATTGCTCTACCGCAACCTGAATCTGCGTCGTAGCAGTAAGCGCTTCTTCGATATACCCTTTGTTTTCTTGGTTCGATTTTTGCAGCTTTGCAAAAGCTTCCAAAATAATTTCGACGCTCTCTACCGCTTTTTTGGTCTCCTCTTTGAGGGTTGCAATGGAGCGCAGTTCGTTGCTTTGTTTGCTGAGCGTTTGCTCCCAAAGTTCGCTTGTTATGGCTATCTCGCTGCCGAATTCGTCCATAACGTCCTGCACTTTATCGATATTTTTTTCCGCATTTTGCGCAAGATTGCGAATGTCACCGCTCACCACCGCAAACCCTTTGCCTTTCTCCCCAGCACGCGCCGCTTCGACGCTGCCGCTTACGGCTAGCATGGTGGTTTGGGTGTTGGAGTTCATAATTTTTACGAGCGTTTTGGAGATATTGCGCGCCTCTTTATCCATAAGCACCATTTTTTCGGTGGTGACTTTGCCGTCCTCGACGGTTTGCACGCTATATTTATACGCCTCTTCAAGCCCCTGCATCACCCCGATGAGATCCTCTCTCGTTTTTTGCAGATGTTCGATCACGAAATCCATATTTTCGATCACTTTTTCCTGAATCGCAAACGACTCCGAGGCGCGTTCTTTATTTTGCGCCCCGTCTCTTGCGGTCTCTTGCGAAGCGGAATTGATCTGCTCTAGTGCATTGACCGCTTCAAGCATCGACTTCTCTATCTCCTCGACCATGCTCATCATCTCCTCCGAAAGTGAGGAAACCTCGTCGGCGTCTTTGGAGCTGTCGGTCGAGTTTTTAAGATCCTGCGAAAGGTCGTACAAGGCATTGGCACTCTCTTGCGCATCGTGAAGCGCTTGTACCTGCATATCTATAGAGTTTGTGATCTGCTCTATGGCGCTGCTGCTTTGTTCCGCCGCGCTTGCGATCGCTTCCATCCCTTTATTGTACGCATTTGCTATGGCGACAAGCTCTTCAAACTCTTTGGCAACGCTTAGCGTAATGTCGATCGCCGTTTGGATATTCTCCATAGAGCTTTCGATATGCTTGGTGATGTCACTCCCTTTTTGGGAGGATTGCTGCATCAAAGAGGCAACGTTTTCTATATTGCGCTCCACCGCTTCTACCGCATCTTGGATATGTGAAACCACCTCGCGAATCATATCCGCATAGTTGGTCGAGTTCGATGCCAGCTGTCTTGTTTGTGCCGCAACAACCGCAAAACCGCGCCCCTCCTCTTTTGCTTTGGAAGCTTCTATGGCGGCATTGAGCGCGAGCAGGTTGGTCTGATCGGCGATCTTGGCGATGAGCCCCACCGCCTGCCCTATGTCGTCCCCTGCCTTTTTCATATCGCGGCTTTTTGCTTTAACCACCTGCACGCTTTTTGCGGCTTGTTCTACAACGGCGGCGGTAGCCAAGATTTTCTCACCCCCCGCATTGACGGAGTTTTTCGTTTTGGCTGCGCTCTCGACGGAGTCTTTGAGCTCTTTCATCGTTTTTTGTATCGAAGTGTTGAGCTTGCTCACTACGTTTAAACTCTGTTCCGTCGCTTTTGCATTCTCTTCCGAAGCAGACGCGATCTGTTCAAGCGCACTTTTAAGCTCCTCGACCGCACTTACCCCCTCTTCTGCTTTGGCAAGCAGATCGCTTGCAACTCCCTCTATCTTTTCCGAAATCTGCTGCTGTTTGCCAGCGTTCTTTTGCGTTTTTGTTGGAGCTGATCACTTCTTTTGTGGTGTGACAAACCGCTCTCTCTCGCACTCGTATCTACAAAGCCCATTATTTCTCCTTTTTCATGATTAATTTAGAAGCATTGATGAGAAACAAAACTTCTCCGTTTCCAAGCAATGAAGTTCCGGAAATAAACCTGTGATTTGCCAAATATGAGGAGGGCGGCTTTTGGACGATGTCGAGCTGACTCACAAACGCATCGACGACAAATCCGAACTTCACCCCTCCGCTCTCGATAATTAAAAGAGAGTATTCGCTTTTCTCTTTGATATCTTTTGACAACAGGTCGTAGTAAAAAACAAGCGGTATAAGCGCACCGCGTAGTTTTAAAACAGGCTGTTCGTTGATATACTCAATCGCCTTTGCTTCCACCTTGACCGTTTCGCTGATACACTCCATATTGATCGCAAAATTTGTGTTTCCGAGCATCACGTGAAAAACACTGCTTAGAGCCACGCTTATTGGGATCTCTATGGTTGTTTTCGTCCCTTTAGAGAGTTCGCTTGCAACCTCAATCTTACCTCCTAATTCGTAGATTATGCTCCGTACGGCATCGGTTCCGACCCCTCTGCCCGAGAGTTCGCTGATCTCCTCTTTGGTTGAGAGCCCCGGGAGAAAAATAAGCTGCAACTTCTCTTTTTGGCTCATCTTCTCTAAGGCTTCCGCATCAACAAGCCCTTTGTCAAGCGCTTTTTGCACCACTTTGTCGGCGTCTATGCCGCGCCCGTCATCCTCTATAATGATCACGACGCGATCCCCTTCGCTTTTGGCACCGACGCGTAAAAGTGCCTTTTGTTCTTTGTTACATGCCAAGCGTTCGCTTTTACTTTCGGCACCGTGATCAAGGGAGTTGCGGATAATATGCACAAGCGGATCGGCAAGACGCTCTATAATCATCTTGTCAAGCCGCGTATCGGCACCGAACTCCTCATAGCGTATCTCTTTATCGAGCTGTCGCGATATATCGCGCACGAGTTTTGGGTAACGGTTAAAAATATAGCTGATGGGAAGCAGCCGCATCCCCATAATCCGCTCTTGAAGCTGCGAGGTGATACGATCGATATCTTCGTATTTATTCAATAAAGCACGTTTGGCATTTACGGATAATTTTTCATCTATCTGTTGGGCGATGTAAGGGAGCGAATTTTTCACCACCAAAATCTCCCCTATGATGTCCATAAGGTAATCGATCTCTTTTTGATCGATCTTGATCGTTTTTGGCACACTTGAGGGTTTGGTTTTGTGGGTCTCGTTTGTTTGTGGTTCATCGGGCATCTCTTGCGCCGACGAGGTTTCATAAGCGCATCCAATCTTTTTTACGGCATGGTGCACGATCTCCTGCGAGATACCCGTCGATGCACATGCCAAAGCTCTTTTAAGCGCAAAACCCTCTTTTGTACGAGCTTGCAGTTTGGAAGCAGCATGGGCTATCTCTTGGGGCGAAGCATCTTTGTTTACCTCTTGGCAAAACTGTTCGAGTGCCTCTTTCTCACACCCCTCGTAGCTGCTGCAAAGAAGGGTATCCAGACTCAAAGGGGCTATGGCAACCTCATCTAAGACATTGTAAAATGCATCTTCGAGCGCTTGGGGCGTGGTCTCTATAACCGCTTGGATACGCGTACTCCATACAAGCGGGTCTTTGACGAGTTCGCGAAAATCCCCCACCTCGCATCCGATCGCTTTGATGTTTTCCCTCCCGAGCATAGAGAGGAGATAAAACGGGTCGTTGCCCAGATGCAGCGTATCGGTGTCAAGGTCAAGATCGACCACCCAAAGCTGTTTTGTTGTTACGAACTCCTGCGTGATTTTTGAAGCAAACAGCTCCAAAGCGCTCAGATCAAGGGTATCTATACGAAGCAACTCGGTCGCGACGTCGGTATTGATTTCAAAAGGGAGCGATACCGCTTCCTCTTGCGATGCACCGCTCTTTTTTGTATCGTCGCCGCTGAGATACTCCAAGATAGATTGCTTGATCCCCTCTATGCGCTCTTTATCGACGCTAAAAGTGACCTCGCCGCTCTCTTCAAGTGCATCGACAAGCTCCACCACCTCATCAAACGCGAGGTAAAGCGCATCGAGCATCTCTTGGGAGAAACCGATCTTTTTGTTTCGATAGGCATCAAGCAGATCTTCGGCGGCATGGGTGATCTCCTTGACGGCATCAAACCCCAAAAGCCCTGCGCCCCCTTTAAGGGTATGTGCGGCACGAAAAAGAGAATTAACGACCTCTTCATCTTCGTTTTGAAGCTCTTGCAGATGGGCATCGAGGTAGGAGAGATTATCCCTTGCTTCGCTGATAAACTGTTCCACTAACGGATTCATGTCGTATCCTTTTTCTACGCCTTAGCGTAACTTTAAAACTCTTTTGATCCCAAGAGTCAGTTTTTCGGAGCTAAAGGGTTTGGTTATCCACCCTACGAGTCCGATCTCTTTTGCCAACTCTTTTTTTTCCGAGCGTTCTCGGTAGTAAGTGCAAGGATCGGTTTGAGCGAGAGGTGCGGCAGTGCTTTGAGTTCGCGCGCGAGATCAAGCCCGTTCATCTGTGGCATGTTGATATCGGTAATGAGAACGTCGTAGTGCATCCCTCCCAGACAATCTTCAAAAAGCTTTGCAGGGTTTTCATATTTGAGCAGCTCTATGAGTTGCTCCTCTATCATCTCTTTGACCGCCATCTCCGCGCTCATCAAGACCATTTTTGAATCATCTACGAAAACAACCCTTTTCATGGCACACCCCTATAATAGATTTTCTATAGCGCTAAAAAGTTTTTTCGTACTTATAGGCTTTACGAGAAGTTCGTAGTTTTGATGGGGAATTATGTGAAAATCCTCAAAACTGTGCCCCGTGATATAGATCACTTTGACGTTGGGATTTATCTCTTGAATCGAGCGCACCATTTCGATCCCGCTCATCTTTGGCATGCTGATATCGGTGATCACCATATCTACCTTATGCCGGATCGCCAAAGAAAGTCCGTCGTACCCGTTTTGGGCAAAATAGACGTTGTTATAAAGCGTAGGCATCACCCCGCGCATCGCATCCAGAACAATCCTCTCATCATCCACAAAAAGTGCGTTGAGCCGTTTTAATTTTTGTACCATCTCTTTAAGTTCTTGTAACATCTTGCATCCTTTCAAGCGTGAACAAAATTCAGGAAAAACAATGTAAGAGAAAAAAGTGGTAATTTGTGTTTTGCAGTAAAGGGGATACAAATAAAAGATCAGTAAACGAGTTTATACCCTTGCCCCGAAAAGTTTTGGATATGCTCTTTGCCGAGCGCTTTGCGGAGATTTTTCACAACCGTACGAAGTGCCAAAGAGCTCATAACCTCCCAGTGTTCGGGCCATACCGCATTCTCTATGGTCGTGTAAGAGACTACTTTGTTGCGGTGCTGCAAGAGCAACTCCAAAAGCAGTTTCTCCTTTTTTTAAGCGTATAGCTCGGCTTGTTCTCATACTCGATGCAAGAGAGCGCTTCGTTGTAGCATGCCCCTTCCCCGAGCCGATAGAGTTCCTCCACATCCCCTGTCTCCATATAGGGCAAAACACGCTCGAGTGCCCGATAAAGTTTTTCTCTTGTAATCGGTTTGACGATATAGGCTTGAATATGAAGATTGCAGCAGCCAAGCAGATACTCTTTGTCGGTATGTGCCGAGAGGACGATGATGGGTTTATAGGGTGCCACGGCACGCACCTGTGTTATGAGTTCCATCCCGTCTATGCAGGGCATCTCAAGATCGGTTATGATTACATCTATAGATTTATTTCTAAAAAGTTCAAGTGCCTCGGCTCCGTTACATGCCAAGTGGGTCGCTTTAAAAAGGGTGTTAAGAGTATAGCGCATCGCATCGCGTACGCTTGATTCATCATCCACAAAAAGTGCCGTTAACGATGAAAGTTTTTTTTGATCTTCCTGCATGCCATACCTAAATCTATGAAAATTTATGACACTATGATACTATAACATCATCATAAAGCAAAAAACGACGATAAAAAGTTTTATTGTTCGCCAAAGGAGGCGGTATGAAAAGCTGTAATTTTATCTTTCATGCGGAGAGTTTTTTAGACGAACTGCATCGCATTTATAAAGAAAATCCCGCCTACAGTAGCGTGATGGCGCAAATTTTTACCTCTTTTGCAGCGAAGATAAAATAAAAAAACTATGCAAAGATATCCAAGAGGTATTTCAAGATATTCTCATTATCGGTACCACAAGCGACGGAGAGATACTAGAGAACTTCGTAGTATAGGGCAAACTATTATCAGCATCACGTTTTTTCAAAATACTTTCCTCAAGCACGTCGGCGCCGACTACGACCACTCGTTTGCGACATGCAAAGATTTTGGAGCTCATATCGTCTCACAACTGCCATCTATCCCCAAAGTGCTGATCCTTTTTGCCGACAATGCCAAGATTAACGGCGACGATTTTTTATCGGGGATCAGCGAAGGGTTGGAGGGGTGTATCATCACGGGGGGACTTGCCGCAGGGAATAAAACCTTTGTTTTCGACAATAACCGTATCTACGTCAACAGCGCAGTGGGAATTGCCCTTTACAATAACGATCTTTGGGCACTCAATATCGCCAAAAGCGGGTGGATTCCCATCGGGCAGGAGATGGTTATCACACATGCCAAGAAAAATATCGTCTATACCATCAATGATGCGCCCGCCATCGAAGTATACAAGCATTATCTGGGAGAAGATATCCTCACAATGTTCCCAAAAATTGGAATAGAGTTCCCTTTGATACTTCCCAAAAACGATCAAGTGCGCGCATTGCTTGCTATAGAGCCGGACGGTTCTATCGTCTTGGCGGGCAACGTCGAAACGGGCGATAAAGTCAACTTCGGTTACGGCGGCAGGGAGTATTTTTTGGGCGAACATCTCCTTCCGCCAAGAGAAATATACACCCACGAATACGAATCTTTTTTTGTCTACTCATGCATGGCGCGGCGCAGGCTTATTCCCGATGAGATACACCTTGAGATAGAACCCTACGCACATATAGCCCCTACCTGCGGTTTTTTTACCGGCGGAGAGTTTTTTACCCGAGACGATAAGCATCTCTTTCTTAACCACACCATGACCGTTTTGGCACTTAGCGAAGAGCGCCTCCCAACAACGTCATTCAAACACAAGGAGCCCAAAAAACTCTACGGACTCGAATACCGCTATTCCCAAAAAGCGATCACCCACCTTATTAAGCGAAGCACCGAAGAGATTGAGGTACTCAACAAAAAGCTTGAGCAAAAAGTACAAGAGAAAATAGATGAAATTCGGCGCAAAGATATTATGCTGTTTCAGCAGTCCAAACTCGCCTCATTAGGGGAGATGATAGGCAACATCGCCCACCAGTGGCGCCAGCCCATCAACGCCGTGGGCGCGCTCAATATGCAGTTGGAGACGATGCTGATGGAAAAAGGCTCTCTCAGCTACGAAGAGTACGCCCCCGATCGGGCAAAGTATCAACGAACAACTCGAATTTATCTCGACAACCATCGACGATTTTCGTATCTTTTCAAAAAATTTCCAAGAGGTGGAACTTTTTAACATCAAAGAGTCGATTAGAAACGTTATCTCTCTTGTGAGGATGCAGCTAAACCACAGCGATATAGAGATCGTTACCGATATGCAAGATGTTTTTTACAAAGGCTCGCGAAGCGAGATCAAACATGTTTTACTCAATATCATAAACAATGCCAAAGACGCTATTTTAAGCCATTCGGCAAAACTCCATGCCACAAACTATATTTTCGTAGGGCTTCAAGAGAAAAACGGCACGATCCGCATCACGGTCAAAGACAGCGGCGGCGGGATAGACGATGCCATTCTCGACAAGATTTTCGACCCCTACTTTACGACGAAATTCAAAAAGCAAGGGAGCGGCATAGGGCTGTATATGAGCCATGAGATCATCTCGAAACATTTTTTAGGCACCATCAAGGTGAGCAACGTTTCGACGTTTTACGAAAACGAAACCTACACGGGTGCACAATTCGAGATTCTTTTTCAAAAAAATTAGAACACTTTTTTACCACATTTTTCCTCTACCATCTTTCATGTTAAATACCAAACATGAAGGAAGCCGCTTTGACTTTTACGAATCTAAAGGATGTGGTACCTTTTTCAAAAAAACTCTCCGTGCTCTATCTCGAAGACGATAAAGACGCCGCCGAAGCGACGCTTGATCTGTTTAAAAATTTCTTTGAAGATATCGATTGGGCGCCCAACGGCAAAGTGGGTCTGGAGTATTTCGAACAAAAAAAATACGACCTCGTGTTTGTAGATTTAAAGATGCCGCTTATGAACGGGGTCGATTTTTGCCGCCATATTTTGGCGCATCATGCCTTCGCGCACATCACCATCATCTCCGCCTACAACGACTCCGAACACTATTTTGAAGCGCTCCAACTCGGTGTGCACGGCTACATCGGCAAACCGCTCGACATTAACAAGTTTACCAATACCCTCAAAAACGTTATCGAAAAAGTTTATTACAAATACGAATTTGAAGCCAACCAAAAAAAACTCGAAGAGGAGCTCGCCAAAAAATCGCAAAACGAGCGGCTCAAAGAGCTTGAACTCGAATTTAAAAGCTACCACGACGAACTCACGGGGATCACCAACCGTTTTAAACTCGAACAAGACCTGCTTATCTTAAAAGATACCGACTTTTTGCTCATCGACATCAACGGATTTTCCCACGTCAACAGCATCTACGGAAGCCACATAGGGGATCTTTTGCTTTTAGAGTTTACCAACATCCTCAAAGAGTTCTCTACAGCGCACTCATATACCCTCTACCGCATCGGCGGCGATCACTTTGCGATGCTTAAACTCGGGGAAAACAAGCTTGGGGGCTACCCGCTTGCCAAATCGATCTCGGAGTATTTCACCGCCAACGGCGTGCTGATCCAAACCGATGATTCCTCGATAGAGCTCAATATAAGCATCACCATCGGCGTAGCGCTCAACTTTTTCGGGCACAAACTAATGGAACAGGCGATCGAAGCGCTAAAATATGCCCAAAAATACTCCAAATCGATCTTTATCTACTCCGAAGCCCTTGGGATGGAAGAGAGCCACCGCAAAGCGTTTGAAGCGCTCAATATCTTAAAAAAAGCGATCCAAGCCGATGCGATCGTGCCGTTTTTTCAGCCGATCAAAAAACCGGGCGGCACCGCTTACGAATCGCTTGTCAGGGTTATTGAGGGGGACAACGTCATAGGTCCGAACCTCTTTTTGCAAGAGATTTTCAACACCTCGCTCTATACGAAGATGACCTATACGATGATAGAGAAAACGTTTCGCTACTTTGAACACATGCCAAACGATTTTTCGATCAATCTCTCCTATAAAGATATCGACAACAAAAATTTTCTCCCTTGGATCAAAAGCGAGGCGCTTCGATACAACGTAGCCAAAAGGCTCATTATCGAGATTGTCGAATCGGAATATTTGGAGAGCTTTGAGCTGGTGGTGCGTTTTATAAACTCCCTGCGCGAAATAGGGGTACGCTTTGCGATAGACGATTTTGGAAGCGCTTATTCCAATTTCACCTATCTGCTTAAACTCAAACCCGATTTTTTAAAAATAGACGGCTCGCTCATCAAAGATATAGACAAAAACAAAGAATCGGTGGCGATCGTCAAAGCGATCAACAGTTTTGCGCAGGATTTGAACATCCAAACCATAGCGGAGTTTATCCATTCCAAAGAGGTATACGAAAAAGCACATGCCATAGGGATAGAGTGTTTTCAAGGCTATTACATCGGGAAACCGACTCCACAAATCGAGGCGATCCATGAATAATCTACAAAAACTTCAAGAGTATGAACAAGCGATCGAGCGTAATTTTTTGATATCCAAAACAGATATTCACGGTTTAATCACATATGTGAACAAAAATTTTTGCGATTCGTTAGGCTACACGCCAAAAGAGCTTATAGGTAAAGAGTACGCCTACCTGCTCCCTCACGATGCCAAAGGGGAACTCACCCCTTTAAACAAGGCACTCCATGCCAAAGAAACATTTAAAAAGCTTTTTACGTTCCAAACCAAAAGCAAAGACATCGTCTACCACAATACGGTTATCACCCCCATTCCAAACGAAAAAAAGAAGATTGTGGAGTTTTTGGCTATAGGGTACGACGCAACCATAGAGATCCAAATGATGCAAGACCTCAATAAGACGATGCAATCGCTTCTGCACAAAGAGCAGCTTTTGATGCACCAATCCAAGCTCACCCACATGTCGGAGATGATCGGCATGATCGCCCATCAATGGCGCCAACCCCTTGCCGCCATATCCGCTACGACGATCGATCTTGATATTAAGCTTGCTCTTAACAACTTCGACGAAGAGCATTTTTCCAAAAAATTTAAAAACATCACCGAATACACCGAATTTCTCTCCAAAACGATCGATGATTTTAAAAACTTTTTTAGCGTCGATGCCAACGAAGAGGTCACTACCTTTGAAAAAATCGTCCGATCGGTACTGAGCCTTATGGATGTTTCGCTGCGCAACAGAATGATCGGGCTCTCGCTTGACCTTGAACATGCCAAGCCCATCAAAGTCTTTAGCGCGGAGTTGCAACAGATAGTTTTGGGGGTATTAAAAACATTTGAAGAGGAGCTAACCCTCTATAAAACAAAAAACCCGCTCATTACGATCGTTACCTATTCTAGGGAGGGCGAAGAGTTTTTGGAGATCGTTGCCAATATCAAAGAAAAAAGAGCACCCTCTCTCTCCGAGAGCCTTCTCCCAGTACGGGATGAGCTGCATAAACTTGAAAGCAAACTCGACATCGCAATGAGCCAAGCACTTTTGCAAGAACACTCCAAAGGCAGCATCAACCTCTCGATCGATGAAAACGGGATCAACGCAACCGTGCGTATCCCGTCATTTGAATAGAGGGAGGTTTCTGCAATGAAAGAGGAACTCAAACAACTCAAAGAGATAGCGTCGAATCTGCGCGTGCTGTATGTCGAGGACAATCCCCATACGCGTGAAGCGACGGTAGGGCTTTTTCAAAATTTTTTCGAGACGCTTTTTATCGCCTCGGACGGTGAAGAGGCGCTCGAGATGTTTCAAACGAAAAAAGTGGATCTCATATTTACCGATATCTGCATCCCGTGCCTTAACGGCATCGAGCTTATCAAACGCATACGCGAAGAGGACGGTGCAATTCCCATCGTCGTTCTCTCGGCGTACAACGACAGCAAGTATCTCGTCGAGGCGATCAGCCTCAACGTAGACGGCTACATCATCAAACCTATCAACCTCACGAAATTTTTGGCAATACTCAAAAAAACGGTACTCAAATACCGCCTTGCCAAACAAGAACAGGAGACCTCGCTTCTTTATAAGCGGTTGGGAGAATCGACCAAATTTGCCTCGGCGATCCAGCATTCGCTTATTCCGCCGCAAAAAAGTTTTGCATCGTTTTTTAAAGAGTTTTTTACGATCTGGCAACCGCGCGATATCGTCGGAGGCGATTTCTATTTTTTCACGAAAATCGACTCCACCCGCGCTCTTTTAATGGTGATAGATTGTACGGGACACGGCGTACACGGTGCATTTTTGACGATGCTCTGCGAAGTGATCTACCGCCAGATCGTCGGGAAAATCTCAAGCAGAAACTTTGACGAACTCGAACCCTCGGATATCCTCAACGAATTTAACCGCGCCCTTATAGAGGTATTTTATGCGCGCAGTTCCAACGCCATAGAGGGCAAAGGGTTCGATGCGCAGGTTTTGCTAATCTCCAAAAAGGAGGAGACGATCAAATTTTGCGGCGCCAAAAACCCCCTCTTTTATATCAAAAACAACACATTGCATAAAATAGAGGGGGATCCATGCTCCGTAGGGTACAACGTCGACAAAAATTTCAAATTCTCCTCAAAAAGCATAAAAATGACGAAAAACATACAAATCTACCTTGCAACGGACGGCTTTTGGGATCAGCTAGGCGGTGCCAAAAAACTCCCTTTCGGGAAAAAAAGGTTTCTTGGCATGATTGAAGAACACCACCAAATGCCGATGGATGCACAAAGGCAAATCTATCTCGACACGCTCAAACACTACCAAGAAAAAAGCGGTTTTACAAGGGTCGATGACGTAACGTTTATAGGGATAACACTTTAGAGGAGCGCCTATGCATACACAAAGAATCATAAAGACCATAGACGAATCTAAAATCATTTTCTTTTACAACGGACTGCTCTCGCAAGAGATGCTCGTAGCTCTTACGGCTAAAGCAAAAAAAGAGCTGCTCTTGCACGAAACAAACACGCAAAAGGTCAATAAGATTTATGAAACTCTTATCGAGATGCTTCATAACATCATAAGCCATTCCAAACAAAAACACGAGGTCGCCTCGGGAAAATTCGAGGGCAAAGGGAGCTGTATCATAGCAAAAAGCGACCTTAACGAGGGGTACGGCGTCGTGTGCGTCAACGCCATCACCCCATCGGAGGAACAAAATATCAAACAAAGAATAGACGCCATCAATGCACTCGACACATCGGGCCGCAAGGAGTTTTTAAAAAAACAGCTCCAAAAGTCCGCCTCTCCGCAAATGCGCGGGGCGGGACTCGGTTTTTTTGAAATATCCCGAAGAAGCAATTTTCCCCTGCGCTACGATTTTTTTACTCTTGAAAAAGAGAGATATTTTGCCATAGAAGCAATCATTTAAAAGGATACACCATGAAAACACTCCAATTGCAACCTACCGAATATACACCGCTGATTATCCTCGATCCGATCAACTACCGATTTACATTTCGGGGAGAGTCCTACCCCGAAAACACCTTTGAGTTTTACGAGCCTATTCTCGAATGGTTCCGAGATTTTTTGAGTCAAAAAAAAGATATGATCCTTGAGATGGAGCTTACCTACCTCAACTCAAGCAGTCTCAAGTCGTTTTACGATATTTTCGAATTTTTAAACGCACATGCCAAAGAAAACGGCTCCCGCGTCATCATCCAATGGATCTACGACGAAGAGAACGACATCGCCCTTGAAACGGGGCAGAATATGGATGAGGATTTTGAGCATCTCACTTTTGAGTATCTTCAAAAGGAGTAAGCGATGAGCCAAGCAAGAATCGATGAGCTTACCAAGGAGGTCTATAAACTCCAAAAACAGCTCGCACGGATTATAGAACACAGCGACAAGCAAAGTGAGCGCCTTTTTATGATGAATAAAGAGCTTTATTCGTACAAAAACCATCTTCAAAAAAAGGTGCAGGAGGAGTTTGCCAAGGCAAAAGAGAAAGAGAAGATGCTTTTTGAGCAATCTAAACTTGCCGCTATGGGGGAGATGATCAATGCTATCGCCCACCAGTGGAAACAGCCCGTCTCGATCTTAAAAATGCAGATAGAGATGCTCGGCTACGATTTTGAATTTGACGAATTTAGCAAAAGCGATATCGAGACCTTTCAACACAATGCCAATACCCAGATTGCCCACATGCTCAACACCCTTGATGAATTTCGCAGTTTTTTTAAAACAAACAAAGACCAAAAAGAGTTCGACGTAAAAAAAACGATCGAGAGCGTTTTGTTTTTAATGAAAGACGAACTGATGAAAAACACCGTTGAGACCCATATCGTCGAAAAAACACCTATCGTAATGAAGGGGATAGAAAACGAGTTTAAACACCTGCTTCTTAACTTGATCGGCAATGCAAAAGATGCTTTTGAGGGCAAAGAGATACCAAACAAGAGCATCGAATTGATTCTGCTCGAAACAAAAAGGCATAAAAAAATCATCGTCAAAGACAACGCGGGAGGGATCGATGCAAAGGTGCTTGAACATATTTTTAAACCCAACGTCACGACAAAGCCTGAGGGCAAAGGAACGGGGACAGGTCTCTACATCAGCACCCAGATTGCCTGCAAGCACCAAGGAACGCTCCATGCCAAGAACTACAAAAAGGGAGCGGTGTTTATTTTTGAACAGGACAAACTGGCACTCGAATAAGCCCGCATAACACGGACTTTAGTCCGTATTCGCAGCTTACATGCCAAAGATTACAGGCTAAAGCCTGTGTTACGAAACAGCCCCCGTAACACGGACTTCAGTCCGTAACGAGTAAAGCCTGTATTACGAGAGCCTCATTTTATAGTCTTCATACCCGAAATTGTGCACCACTTCAAGCATGCCGTTTTTACGCAGAATTGCCAAAGAGGGAAGTTTTATCCCGTTAAAGGTGGTATTTTTAACGAAAGTGTAGTGGATCTGATCTTCAAAGATAATCCGATCGCCCACTTGCAGCGGCGCATCGAAGGAGTAATCTCCCATAATGTCCCCCGCCAAACAGGTATTTCCCCCTAAACGGTAGGTAAACGCTTTTTCACCCGCTTCGCCGCTGCCGCGCACATCGGCACGGTACGGCATCGCCAAAGTGTCTGGCATGTGTGCCTCTGCGGAGGTGTCAAGGATGGCAACGTTCATCCCGTTTTTAAAGGTATCAAGCACCGTTGCGATTAAAAAGCCCGTCTGCCAGCCTACCGCTTCCCCCGGTTCGAGATAAACGTCAACGCCGTATTTTGCTCTAAAATCTTTGATGATTTGTATCAATTTGGCAACATCGTACCCCTCGCGGGTGATATGGTGCCCGCCGCCGAAGTTGATATATTTAAGCCCTTTGAAGTATTGTGAAAACTTCGCTTCAAAAGCGACCAAAACCTCTTCAAGCGCATCGACGTTTTGCTCGCACAACGCGTGAAAATTAAGCCCGTCGATATGCTCTAAAACCGACTCGTCGAAATTTTCCAACGTAGTTCCCAAACGGCTGTAAAGCCCGCAAGGATTATAAATATCTTTTGGAGATGAGGAAACCTCGGGATTAATACGAATCGAGAGCTCACAATTTGGATTGATCTCTTTTACCTTGTCTTTAAAACGAAACAGCTGATTTGGAGAGTTAAACACGATATGATCGCTTATACGCGCGATCTCCTCGATCTCCTCCTCTTTAAAAGCGGGGGAGTAGGTATGCACCTCGCCCGCGAACTTCTCGCGTGCCAAAAGTGCCTCGTGCAGTCCGCTTGCGGTGCACCCTTTAAGGTACTTTTGCACCAAAGGGAAGGTGCTCCACATCGCAAAACCTTTGAGTGCGAGGATGATCTTTGCCCCGCTCTCTTGCTGTACGCGATCAAGAAGCTCCAAATTTTTCTCTAAAAGTGCCTCTTCGCAAACGTAGCACGGAGATGGAAAGACGCTGTAATCCATACGCTTATACGTCCATCTCTTTAATCTGCCACGGAAGCCCTTGGGTGTTCATCTCTTCCATAAACGGATCCGGATCAAGTTGTTCCATATTAAAGACGCCCGCACCGCTCCAGATACCTTTGAGCATCAGTTTTGCACCGATCATCGCAGGAACACCCGTAGTGTACGAAACACCTTGAGAGTTTGTCTCACGGTAGCACTCTTCATGGTCTTTTACTTGGTAGATGTAGATTTTGCGTTTTTTACCGTCTTTGATCCCCTCGGCTACGATACCGATGTTTGTTTTTCCTTTTGTGCGCGCACCGAGGCTTGCAGGATCAGGAAGCAGAGTTTTCAAAAATTCGATAGGAACGATCTTCATCCCTTGATGCTCAATCGGCTCGATCCCCAACATGCCAACGTTTTGGAGCACTTCCATATGTTTGATGTAGCTTTGCCCGAACGTCATAAAGAAACGGATACGTTTAAGCCCTTTGATATTTTGTACGAGTGATTCCATCTCTTCATGGTAAAGAAGGTAGCTGTCTTTTGGTCCGACCTCAGGGTAATCCCAAACTTGCATAATCTCTAAAGGTTTTGTCTCGATCCACTCGCCGTTTTCCCAGTAACGCCCGTTTGCACTTACTTCACGAAGATTGATCTCGGGGTTAAAGTTGGTTGCGAAAGCATACCCGTGGTCACCCGCGTTACAATCTAAAATGTCGATAGTGTGGATCTCATCGAAGTAGTGTTTTTGCGCATAGGCACAAAATACGTTGGTTGCACCCGGGTCAAATCCGCTTCCCAAAAGCCCCATGATTCCCGCTTCTTTGAATTTTTCATCTCTTGCCCATTGAAGTTTGTATTCAAATTTAGCTTCATCGGGATGCTCGTAGTTTGCCGTGTCAAGATAAGGGGTTTTTGTAGCGATACACGCATCCATAATTGCCAAATCTTGGTAAGGAAGAGCCACATTGATAACAATGCTTGGTTTGCAAGACTCGATAAGTTTGATAACATCTTCTGTACTATCAGCATCAACGCTTGCTGTCTCTATAGCTGCTTGTGGTAATTCTGCTTTGATAGCGTCGCATTTGCTTTTTGTTCTGCTTGCTAAAACGATACGACCGAATACGTCCGCATTTTGTACACATTTATGCACCACGACGCGGCTAACGCCGCCGGCACCGATTATCAACGTTGTTTTCATGGCATGTCCTCATTCTTATCTAAATAATTTTGTAATTTTACCAAGATAAGTTGTCAAAAAGATTACATCAATCGGATAAATTTAGACAATCCCAAATGCGACCGATTGCCGATCCAATTTTGCTATAATATGCAAAGAAAAATAGAGGAGTTTGACAATGAAAACATTGACTCTTAAAATTAATGACGATTATTTTGACAAGATTGTTTCTTTTTTAGAAATTCTCCCGAAAAAAGCTGTGACAATAGAGCAAAACGATCAAAACAAACAGTTAGACGCCATAGAGAAAGATATACTCTGCGCGATTGATGATATTAAAAAGGGGCGTACGAAAAAAGTAAGGACGATTGCGTGAACTCGCTGAGCGGCGTAAATATCGAAGAGACCGATACTTTCTCCAAAGCCCTCAAAAAACTTCAGAAACGATTTAAAAACATAGAAGCCGATTGTGATACATTTTTACAAAATATCCAAACAATAGAGCATCTTGGAATACATTTAGGTAACGGAGTTTATAAAGTACGCATTGCTAACAGTGACAAAAAAAGCGGTAAAAGTGCAGGATACAGACTGATATCTTATTTGAAACTCCTAGATGGTACATTGTATCTCATGTATATTTACGACAAAAGCGATTTAGATTCTGTTTCTGAAAAACAGATAGACGAGTTGATTAAAAAAATAGTTTTTTAGTACGCATTACAAAGTAGGAGCTTTGTAATGCAATGAAATTTAAACAACCCCGAATGCGACCGCCAAAACCGCTCCCCAAATAAACGCTAAAATCACGAAACTAAAAAACACCAAGGTGGCGCCCGCGTCTTTGGCGCGTTTTGCCAAGATATGGTAGTCCTTTGTTACCAAGTCCACCACCCGCTCGATCGCGCTGTTGGCTATCTCCGCCATGAGGGGGATAAAGAGCGATACGAACAAAATAGCCGAATGTTCAAACTTCACGGGCAATGCCCATGCCACGATCCCCATAAGGAGGAAAAAAAGAAGCTGCATTTTAAACGAACTTTCGTTTTTTACGATGTCGGCAAACCCCTCGAGTGCGTAGGTGGTATTTTTAAAAAGGGAATATTTGGGTTTATTTAACTTCACGGTTTTTCTCGCTTTCGTATTTTTCTTTCATTTTTTGGATCACCCCTTTTAGTTCCTCGACGGGGGTGTTTATACTTAGAGGTTCGCCAAAGTAGAGGTGCACGTCGCGCCTCACATGCCAAGGGCGTTTGCTCTTGTAGCGGGCAAAAAGGCTCCCCTCCATGCCGCCGATAAAAAACGGAACGATCTCTCCGTTGTAGCGTGAGGCGATCAGCTCGTACCCCTTGTAAAATTTTCCGAGTTCGCCGCTGCGGGCTATCTGCCCTTCGGGAAAAATCGCAACGATATTCCCCTCTTGAAGCCTCTTGATAGCCTCGACAAATCCCTCTTTGGAAGCTTTGGAAGAGATGGGAATCACCTCCCCTTTTTTAAGTACGGGGTGAAAAAACCTCCATTTGTAGATATTTTTGTCCATCATAAACCGAATCCGTTTCGCCAAAGGTATCTGCAACAGAAGCCAATCAAGCCAGCTGACGTGGTTTCCAAGCAAAAGCGCCGCCTCTTTGCCTTGGATATGCTCAAGCCCGTGGTGATGAAATCGGTAGCGAAACGACACAGTAAGCTCGAAAAAAGCCCAAAAACCCATCACCGAATAGCGTTCTGCGAGGAGCCAAAAAAGCCACATGCCAACCGCCCCCATAAGGTAAAAAAGGATCGTCGCATCGGTGCCGAAATAGGCAAACACGCTTGTGAGGATCAAAAAACAAAACATAAAAATGTTTTGGACGAAATTGTTCCCCGCCAAAACGGTTCCCAGATGCACGTTAGGAGAAAGGTACTGGATCAGCGAATTGAGCGGCACCATCAAAAACCCCGCACACACCCCAAAGAGCAAAAACAGCACCGCCAAAAGCCCCATAGAGGTGCACGAAGGCACCGCAAAAACGATCACCGCAATCCCAAGCGCGCCCAAAGGGGAGAGCCCCGTTTGGATATAGTACTTTGAAAATGCCGACGCCATAAGCGAGCCTATCACGATCCCCACGCCCGCAAGCGCCATAACACCTTGCACCGCAAGGGCATTGGTAACGCCGAGTTTACTTTTGGCGTACTCGCCAAAAATCGCCAAAACCACCTGAGAGATCGACCAAAAAAGACTCAGCGCCAAAATAGCGTCGAATATCTCTTTTTTTCTTTTGATAATCTTGATGTTTTTAAACAGATACGCCCCGCGGATATAGCGCTTGAGTTTAAATTCGCGACTTGTTTGCTCCCGCATCTTGTTGGGGAGTCTTAGAGCAAACAGCCACTCCGCAACCGATGAGAGAACCAAAAGCCACCCAAGAGGTGCCACGGTGCGCAAAATCTCCTCCTTGGTCGCCTCGCTTCCATCAAGTTTTGCTTCAAATAAAAAACTGTAAAAGATGATCCCGCTCAAAATCGCAACCGTGGTCGTCGCCTGCACGAGAGCATTTCCCGCCGAGAGATTTGCCTCGCCTACAAGCTCTTTGATATAGCCGTATTTGGCGGGTGCATAGATCGCACTTTGAAGTGCCAACACAAAGGTGAGCAAAAAGGCGCTAAAAAACCACCCTTGGTAGTAACAAAATGTGATTCCCAGCGTAATAAACACCGCAAAAAGGGCACTGTAGCGCATGATGGCATCTTTGGCAAAGCGATCGGAGAGAAATCCCGCAGGGGAGAAAACGAGTATATAAGGCAAAAGCACCAAAGCATTGACTATCGCCGTCAAAACAATCTGCACATCCCCGTCATACACCTTAAATACCGTATTTTGGATAATGATTTTGTGCCCTAGATCGGTAAAAGCGTTGATGAACGCAACAAGCGCGTAAGGGAGAACACCCGCAATAGCGAATAATGCCCTCATAAAAGGCTACTCCTCTTCATCGCTTGCATCGCCGAGGAAAACGGTACTCCACCCCTCGTAATGCCCGCGCTCTTTTTGCACCATGCCAAAGAAGCTCTCCACCGAAGGGGTCATCGCCTCTTCGCTCACGCATTGCACACGTGTCATCGCTACGCCGTGATCGTACTCTTCGGTGCTGAGATCGTCTTTATAGGTAAAGCCCGCATCTATGGCATGTGCCACAAAACGCTCTTTTTGGGTCGGGGTATCAAATACCGCATAAAACTCCACCTCTCGCGGCTCAAGAAGGGTATCCCCCTCCTCTTGGAGCAAAAAGATAATCTTCGCGCTTTGGATATGGCAAAACTCAAGATCGCTCGGGAACAGCTGCATTTCGTAAAAATCCCATTTGGCATCTTTGACCGCGTTGCTCTCGTAGGGGTAATGCATCTCTTTTAAAAGTTTTGCAACCGTTGCTTCGTGCGCTTTGGGTTCGCGCGCATAAAAATAAAGCTCGCTCCACCCGTCCACCACGCGCATCCCTGCAAACACCGCTTTTTTCTCTAGTTCAAGCGCAATAATCAAAGACTCTTTAAGCTCCAAAAAGGCGTAGTTCTCCTCATCCTCTTTCGGTTTTGCATACTTAATAAACACGCTCACAAGCCACGGGTACTCTTTTTGTACAACCTCAATCTCGGTTTCGACCTCGATCGTAATCGGTGCGTTATCTTCTATTCTCGTAAAAATCTCTCTCATAAATCTCTCTATTTTTTAAAGAATTATAGCCAATTTAATCCCAAGCTTCAGAGATGCTATAATTTATTTGATAATAACTATCAATATAAAGATATTTTAAGCTAGGGTGCACTACAATTTTGATAACAATTATTAAATAAGGAGCCATTCATGTCTATTCTCATCATCGGCGGCGATAAGATCGATAATATTGCCAAACTGCTTCTCTCGCTCGGTGCAACCGACACTATCCATTGGGATTCGAGAAAAAACTCCACCTCGCACAAAAAGATCCCGATGCAAACCGATGCGATCATCATGCTCACCGACTTTTTGAAACACAACTCGATGGATCATTTCAAAAAAACGGCAAAAAAACAAAATATCCCCTACATCTGCACGCGCAGAGGCACCGCAAGCATCACGGCGGATTTTACGAAATTTTTAGAATCTTACAAAGGAGTGTAACATGGAAACGGTAGCAAACAAAAAAGACCTGCTCACCTTCGACGGCAAAACATGCTAAAAAAGAGAGATCAATCCTACAAATAAGGAGGCAGCACAAAAAAAATAAAACACTTTTTGCTTATGAAGACGTTCACAAGAGCGGGCAAAAAAACATGTTTTGATCTTTTATGAAGGCATTTGCAAGATCAAAACACCCCAAAATTCAAATATATTCTTCTAGTTTCAAAGCAGTCACCTCCCCTTTGCCCCTAAAGGGGAGAAATCTATATTTTTCTTAAATAAACAACGCTCAGCGCGGGAAGATTCAGCTCAAGCATATGCTCCCTGCCATGGCATGTTTCATGTTTTGAGTCGATCGGCTCAAGGTTAAGCGAACCGTAGCCTCCGAACTCTTCGTCATTGGAATTAAAAAACTCCTCGTAGATCCCTTTTGTGGGCACCCCTATGCGGTAGCCTCTGTGTTCCCTATCGGAAAAATTGCACACGGCGATGATAGGTTTATGGTTTTTTGCCCCCTTGCGCACGAACGTGATAACGTTTGCACTGTAATCGTTTTCGTCTATCCAGTAAAATCCTTCGGGCTCGACGTCGTTGTAGTGGAGTGAGGGTTCCTCGCAGTAGAGTTTGTTCACCCTTTGCACGAGGGTTTGCACCCCTTTGTGTTTTGGGTACTCCAAAAGGTGCCAATCAAGACTTTGGGCAAAGTTCCACTCCGCCCATTGCGCGATTTCGCTCCCCATAAACAGAAGCTTTTTCCCCGGATGTGCGATCATAAACGCATACAATGCACGCAGGTTTGCGAACTTTCTGTCGTAATCGCCGGGCATTTTGTTGATAAGCGAACCTTTCATATGCACCACCTCATCGTGGCTCAGCGGCATAATGTAGTTCTCAAAAAACATATAGACGAAACTAAAGGTGAGATCGTGATGGTGGTGCTGTCTATAAACGGGATCTTTTTTCATGTATTTGAGGATATCGTGCATCCATCCCATGTTCCATTTATAGCCAAACCCCAAGCCGCCCTCGCTTACCTTGCCCGTAACCATAGGGTAGTTGGTCGACTCCTCCGCAAACATCGCAATATCGTCGAATTCTCTATACACCGCCTCATTGAGCTGACGTAAAAACTGCACCGCGCCGCGGTTGATATTGCTGCCGTCTTCGTTTGGCACCCATGCACCCTCTTCGCGCGCATAGTTTAAATACAGCATCGATGCAACCGCATCGACGCGGATGCCGTCTATATGGTACTTCTCCAGCCAAAACATCGCCGAACTTACCAAAAAGGCGCGCACCTCGTTGCGGTCGTAGTTAAAGATGGCGCTCCCCCACTCGGGATGGTACCCCTTGCGCGGGTCGCAATGTTCGTACAAACAGGTACCGTCAAAGTTGCTCAGCCCGTGCCCGTCAGTCACAAAATGCGACGGCACCCAGTCTAAAATCACCCCGATACCGTTTTGGTGCATCACATCCACAAACTCCATAAACTCTTTGGGTTCGCCGTAACGTGCCGTCGGTGCGAAATACCCCGTCGTCTGATACCCCCACGACCCCTCAAAAGGGTACTCGGTAATGGGCATCACCTCCACGTGGGTAAAGTGCATCTCTTTGAGGTAACATGCCAAGTCTTGCGCGATCTCCGTGTAGGTTAAAAAGCGGTTGTTCTCCTCTACCTTGCGCTTCCACGAGCCAAGGTGGATCTCATACACGCTCATGGGCGCTTTGTGGGAATTATGTTTTTTACGTTCCCTCATCCATGCCCCATCATGCCACTCATACCCTGCTAGGTCGTACACGCGCGAGGCGGAGTTGGGCGCTTCCTCGGCAAAAAACGCGAACGGGTCGGCTTTGTCGGGGTTTGCGTTGTGGTGGTGGGTCATAATATGGTATTTGTAGGTCGAACCCGCTTGTACCCCTTCGATAAACCCTTCCCATATCCCTGAATCATCCTGCCTTGGCATGAGCGGATGGGAAGAGAGGCTATAGTCGTTAAAATCCCCCCGCACGTACACGCCGTGTGCATTGGGCGCCCAAAGGGCAAAATAAACCCCCGCTACCCCCTCGCGCACATAAGGGTGGGTTCCCAAGCAGTTATAAAGCTTGGCATGTGTCCCCTCTCTAAAAAAATATATATCGCTCTCGCTAAAGAGTGTAACGTCGTGGTGGATTGTGTGTTGCATCTAAACCCCCTTCAATGGTTTCTTTTATGTCGCAGCGCGAACGCATAGACCTCTTCGTACCCTTTTGCCGCATCGTCCCATCCAAAATGCTCCGCCATCGCGTTGCGCTGCATATCTCTAAACGCTTCAGGGTCGCGGTAATATACATCGAGTGCCCAGATCACCGTATAGTAGAGCGCTTCGGAGGTGGCGTCGTAAAATTTAAATCCGTTGCCGTGTTTGTGGTGCACGTCGAAATTGCGGATCGTATCGTCAAGCCCCCCCGTTGCCCTCACAATTGGCAGGGTTCCATAGCGCAGGCTGTAGATTTGATTTAAGCCGCAGGGTTCAAAGAGCGAAGGCATCAAAAACATGTCGCTTCCCGCTTCGATTTTATGTGCAAGCTCATCGCTGTAGCCCACGTAAACCCTAAAATTGCCTCGATGCGCCGAGAGATCGCTAAAAAATCCCTCCGCCCACTTCTCGCCCGTTCCCAGCATCACGATCTGTACGTCGTGATCGAGTATCCCGTTGATGGCGCTTGCGATAAGCCCTATCCCTTTTTGCTCGGCAAAGCGCCCCACAAAACCGATAAGAGCCACATCGTCGCGCACCTCGAGTCCGAAACGTCTTTGCAGATCGCGCTTGGCTTCAAGCTTGCCGCCTAGATCGTGCGCATCGAAATTTTGCACCAGATAGGGATCGCTCGCAGGGTTCCACTCATCGTAATCGACCCCGTTTAAAATCCCGAACACCTTATGAGCATGGGAGCGTATATGCCCATCAAGCCCGAAACCGAACTCGGGCGTTTGTATCTCTTGGGCATATTTGTGCGACACGGTGGTCACCGCATCGGCGTTAAATATACCGCATTTAAGAAGATTCACGCTGTCAAAACTCTCGCATTCGTGCGGGTTGAAATGATCCCATCCCACCTCCATAACATCGATCGCCCCTTTAAAAAAATGCCCCTGATGCTGCATATTGTGAATGGTGAGCACCGAAGCGGCATGGGCAAAATCGTGCACAAAACGGGTCTTTGCCAAAAGGGGGAGTGCGGCGGTATGCCAGTCGTTGGCATGTATGATATCGGGAACAAAGTGGAGCATCTTGCACAGCTGCAACGCCGCTTTTGAGAAAAACAAAAAGCGGTTGTCGTTGTCGCGGTAGGAGTCGCCGTTGTCGTCGTATAACCCGTGGCGCCCGAAATAGAGTTCAAAATCTATAAAATAGATACGCACCTTGCTCTTTGGCATGAGGGTGGTATACACCCCCGCCCAAAACTCCCCCATAGGTCCCATTGGCACCCCAAGAGGTGCGGGAAGTTTTTCGAGTTTGCTCGGATCTATTTTGTAATAGCGCGGCATAACCACGATCACGTTGTGCCCCCGCGCACCGAGTGCTTTGGGGAGTGCAGAAGCGACATCCGCAAGCCCGCCCGTTTTGGCAAATCCCGCAACTTCGGAAGCGGCAAAAAGTATATTCAATTTTTTTTCACTCATTCGTATCCTTTAAGAGATATGCGCCTTTAAGCGGCGCATCTTTAATATTTGTTTGTAGTATTGCAACCCCTTCTAAACTTGCGCCAAGCGCATAAAGAGGGATTTTTTGCAAAATTGTTTCGTATAAAAAAGGGTTGTTCTCCATTACCCCGCCCCCGAGCACCAAAACTTTGGGGTTAAAGAGGGTTATAACGGTGCCGATTGCTACCAAAAGCGCGTTTAAAAACTCCTCGTAGATCTCTTTGGCATGTGCCGCTTCACTCCTTCTTAGCGCATCCAATTCGCACGAACCGAGCAGATAGTAACGGCTCCACTTCTCAAGCGCGCTCCCCGAAGCAAAAAGTTCGATGCAGTTGTCTCTGCCGCATCCGCAAGAAAACGGCGCCTTTTTATACGGGATATGACCCAGCTCCGTTGCCACGCTCGAAGCACCCCGAATAAGGCGGCCTCCGCTTTTGACCCCTAGACCGAGTCCCGTTCCTACGTACACCGCGCAGATATCGTCACTATTGTGCTCTTTGGCTTCAGCCAATACGGCACAGTTGAGATCGTTTTCGATAAGCAGCTCGATCCCGTATTTTGCGGCAAAATACCTTGTTATATCGTGGCGATCGACCGTAATATTGGGTGCGGAGAGGATCACCCCATCACGCACCTGCCCCGCATAGGAGATACACACAAGCTTAATCGCGGCGTGCGTTAGGAGTATCTCTTCAATATACGCAGCGAGTCCCTTTTCGCGGCTCTTGGCATGTAAGGTGCTCACGCACATGCCATGCTCGTAAATCTCGGCGCGGATCGAGGTTCCCCCCACGTCTAAAACAAGTTTCACATCAGGCTCTTATAGAGGTTCAAATACTCTTGGGCACTTTGTGCAAAAGAGAAGTCGCACCCCATATTCTGCTCTTGCCATGCTTTGTACTGTTTACCCTTTTTTTTCAAAACAAGCGCGCGAGCAAATGCTTCTAAAAAAGCCTCTTTGGTATAGGGTTCAAAAACAATCCCCCTGCCGCAAAGCTCCTCCTCTTCGTGCACGCTGTCTTTGAGCCCGCCGACGGAGCGCACAAGCGGAAGGGCACCGTAGCGCATCGCAATAAACTGCGTAAGCCCGCACGGCTCGAAGCGCGAGGGTATCAGCACGAAATCCGCCGCCGCATAGGCTTGATGGGAGAGGGCTTCGTCGTAACCGTTGTGAAAATAGAAGTTTTCGTACTTCCCGTTACACGCCTCTAAGCGCTCTTTGTACGATGCGCTCCCCTCCCCTACGACGTAGAGGTTGATCTTCTGTGCCAAGAGGCTCTCCAAGCTCTCAAGCACCAAATCCAGCCCCTTTTGCTCCGCCAAACGGCTAATCATCACAAACAAAGGTTTTCTTGGGTCTTTAAGCGGCGTCGTTTTTAAAAATGCCGTTTTGTTCTTGTGTTTTGCTTCAAGATCGCGTGCATCGTAGCCAAAAGGGATAAGTTTGTCTTTTTTTGGGTTGAAATGGTTTTGGTCGATCCCGTTTAAAATCCCCGTGAGTTTCTTGGCATGAAGACGCACAAACCCCTCCAGTCCGCATCCGTATTCGGGGGTTTGTATCTCATTCGCGTACGAGGGGCTTACCGTGGTGAGAGCGTCGCACCATCCAATCCCCGCTTTTAGAAAATTGAGCTTGCCGTAAAACTCCAACGCGTCGCTATGAAAATGTTTGCTATCTATCCCCAAACGCGACAAAGCCCCCACCTCAAAAACCCCTTGGTAGGCGAGGTTGTGGATCGTAAAAAGGGTTTTGATACCGAGTTCTCTCTCTTTGACAAAAAGCGCCGCCAAAGCACACTGCCAGTCGTTGAGATGGAGCACCTCTACCCCGAGTAGTACCCCGAGTTCCACCACTGCCGCAGAAAAAATGCCGAATCGCAGATCGTTGTTTGCATAATCTTCTCCCCCCTCGCCGTACATGCCAAGGGTATCGCTCAAATGCGGGGCATCGACGAAGTAGGTCACAACGCCGTTTTTTTCCTGCTTATAGAAGGTGATTTCATGGCATGTACTGCCTAAAAACACCTCGGCGCGCTTAAAGGGTTTGAGCTTTTTCTTCTCGATAAAACCATAGCGGGGCATCACGCGTGAGAGTTCCACCCCCTCCTCTGCCGCAAGCGTCTCGCTTAGCGCACTTGAGACGTCCGAGAGTCCGCCGCTCTTGGCATGTGGAAAAATCTCGCTCGAAGCAAATAAAACTTTCATCTTATTCCCCTTTTAGTAGTTTGGCGCAATCCTCGGGGGGCACGCTGTTGATAAAGGTCGATGTTGCAACCTCGAACCCGCCTACGCGGTAGATGCGCGGCGTGATACGGAGGCTGAAACGGTAATTTTCATCCATATATCCCATAAAAGTTTCGTTTTCAAAATTAGGATTAAGCGGCGGCAATCGGAAAAAAAGGTTGTAATCGAACCGCCCGAGTTGTTTATGGAGGCTTTGGAACACTTTTTTGATAATCACGGAGAGGTCGGTCGTATCTTTACGGCTGCATGTGTTTAGGCATCTGATATTCACCGAAGGGACGATCATCACCTCAAAAGGAAATGCGCTCGCATAGGGACAAAACGCCACGAAATTCCCCACTTCGTGGATCACCCTCACCTTTGCGCTGATCTCGTTTTGAAGCACGTCTTCCATAATGCCGCGTCCGTGTCGGCGGTAATATTTTATATTGCGTTCCAAAAACACGATCTCATCTTGGGGCATCACGGGAAGCGCGATAAGCTGCGTATGGGGATGCTCTTGCGTCGCACCCGCATTGAGACCGAAATTTTTAAAGACGCTTAGATGGATAAGACGCTTGTCGTTTTTAAGGTCGTTTATGCGTATGATAATGGTGCGCAACCAGTTTTCTACCTCTTGGGCTTCCAAGTCGCTCATGTCGCAATCGTGGCATGGGGAATCTATAAGTATCTCATGCGCCCCTACTCCCGGGATCGACTCGAACATCCCCTCCCGCTTGGAGATATCGGCGAGTTCTATCTGCACCGCTTTGTAGATGTTTGGCACCACCCGCGTTTTCCACCCCGAAGCGTTGGGCGCATTGTCGCGAAGTGCAAAAATTTCGTTGGGGGTGAGGTGCTCGTTGCCGCTGCACAAAGGGCAGGTGCCGCTTCTCTCGCGCCCTAAACGTTTCGTGCTAATGCTGGGTCTGTGCAGCCTTTCGGGTGCTATGAGAACATATTGGTTATGGACACGATCCAAACGTATTTCAGACATCTAAAAGCTCCAGTTCTAAACGTAGATTTGTTTTTGCTTCAAAAGGGAAGCTTAGAATAAACGAGATCCCCTGTGCCACCTTGTCAAACCCCACTTCGCTTTGGGAAACCGTGTGCAAGACATACGCAAACACGTCGCACTTGCGGTCGGTTTTGATACGCAATACCTGCTGCGTAAAATCATCTATAATAATAAGCGAATCGGTGCCGTATTCATGGAATCCGTCCCCTATAAGCCTGCCGTTAAAGGTGGTTTTGTAGGGGTGGGCAAAGTGAAAGTTACACTCGACGGCATAAAAAAGTTTATGTTCGTACTGCGTCGTACATGCCATAAAAAGTTCTATCTTTTTCTCTGCAAAGGAGTAGGATTTTTGCACCGACGTCTCGTACTTGCGATCGAGGTATATCCCCCCCTCCCGTTTATAGGAGTTGTTTTTCTTGTTAAACGCAAAAGGCTGGTTCGCAAAATCTCCCACTTCGTTAAACGCGAGGTTTTCAAACGTATAGAGGGTAAACTCGTTTTGGGAGAAATGGTCTATAAAAGAGAATTTCGGGTGCCAGTCAAAATGGAGCAGATGGGAAAGCTCCTGCCCCAGATCGGAGATATCTTTGTGGATCGTCTCGATCTCGTCTTCACGTTTGGGGGCGTGGATCACCACAGGTTTTGGATTTAAAATCTTCTCATGGTATGCCTCTTTACGACGCATAAGGGTATTTTGCCAGTTAAAAAACGATGCCAACGAGCCAAACTCCACCATCTGTCCGCCGTGCTGCGAAGAAAACACCGCCGAAAGCTCGGAAGTTAGCACTTTAAGCTCTTCGTAGCCGTCTTTGTCGATATCAAGCACCTCGGTTTGGATCGTTTTTTTTGCCTGCGACCTCTCTAGTTCCAAAAGGTATCGGTAGGCATTGTCGCGGAGGTTGGGCAGGTACAGCCCCCCAAACACCCCATGCCAAAACACGTCGTTGGTCTGAAGGCGATAGAGTGCATCTTTTACCCCCTTCTCGAGGTTATCTTGCTTGAGACTGAAATAGAGCATCCTTTTGTGGAGGTAGTTGCTCTCGTGGTACTTGGCAAAAAAGTTTTTCCAGATCCCCCCTTTTAAAAACGCGACCCCTAGAGTATCGAAATAGTTTTCTCCGAGTTTCTCTTTAAGCTCCTCTAAGGCGAGGGCTTGATGGGTGCGCAGGCTCCACTCCCCCATCTCAAAATAGGAGGTGTTATTGAGATATGCTATCCCCAAAGAGCGTTTTTTTTGTTTGTAGGTGCTATAGTGCACGCTCTCGATCTCTTCGTGTGCCAGCACCGCTTCGACAAACCTCTCAAGCCATTTTTTGCCGTAAACCCAGTCGTTTGTTTTTGGCCAAAGCCCGAATTTTTCGGCGTCGTCAAAAATGATCGCGGCGGAGTCTTTGCGTTTGCCGCATGCCAAGATCGCCTCGACGGAACGCTCGGGGCTAAAGAACGGAAGCGCATAGCGAAGCGCCTTGGAGATAGGAAAAAGCCCAAGCTCCGCGCCCCCCTCTTCGGTCGTGTAGTAGCCGTCCATTTTTGTTCCGTCGTACCCGCTGCTTAAAAAATGGTAATCGTCCACCACCACAAAATCAAGCCCACATGAAACGATATCGGGAACGATAGAGGCTTCCCAAACCCTCTCGGTAAGCCACAGCCCTTTGGGTTTCGTGCCGAGATTTTTTTTGATGAACTTGCTCAGTTTTTCTATCTGCGCCACGCGATCGCGCGAAGGGATCGCGCTGAGTACAGGCTCGTAGTACCCCGCGCCGACCCATTCGATCGAACCGCTTTGTGTGAGTTTTTGCATATTTGCGAAAATATCGGGATGTTTTTGCATAATAAAATCCAAAAGCCACCCGCTGCAATGCACCGAAAATTTAAATTCCGGGTACTTTGCCATCGTCTCGAAAAAAGGTCTGTAACATAACGCTACCGCCTCGTCCACCGCTTCGCCGAAGTTATCGACGGGTTGATGCATATGGATACCAAAGAGCAAAGAAACCTTTTCCATCTGTTTTTCCTTTTTTAAATAAACCAGTTTTGGCTGTAATCGTGTGTCAAATCGATTTTAAGCTCCCCAAATCCGGGAAGCGTCTGGATCACGTTTGCACTGCTGATAAGCTCAAAGCGCAGCGAAATCTCACGCTCTTGGATCGCACTCTTCTCTATGCGCATCTCGATCCAGTTCGCACATGCCACGACAACCCGAAGTTCCCCCAGAGAGGCTTCATTGGTGTTTTCCATTTTGATGCTCCCTTTAACGTTGATAGGGTCGATAATTATGAGCATCTCTTCGATCGCGGCTATATGGTGGTTCTCGGCTTGAAACGCAAAATAGAGATAATTTTTGTCCATCCCGTAAAGGATTTTTTTCACGATGCCTCTGTCGCGATCCATCGTCGAAAATATTTTCGATTCGTCGATAATACCGCAACCGATCCACTCGAAAAACGAATCGTGCAAGCCGTTGATCTCGGGAGATATATCCGACTGGGGTTTGAGCCAGAAGTTTTGGCTGCTCACCTCTTTGATGATCGGAATAAAAAGATCCGAAGGGGGCGTGATGCCGATAACGTCGTAGACGGCAATAAGATGGGAGCGGAAAAGCTCGTCAAATTCCATCCCGAATTCGGTGAAATGGTCATCCCCGTACCACCAAAACCAATCGGAACACTCCGCCGCCAAAAAGTGGGAGAGTATCCGTTCGTGACGCTCTAAGTCCAAAAGCGATTTATGGTGCTCGTAATCTTTTTTCGCCATATAGATAAGTTCCCAAGCACGGGTTTTTTCGCTGTGACCTACCCACGTGTTAAGCTCTCCGTGTATCCAGCTTCCCACACCGAGGTTGGTAAGGGTGCGGTGTTCAAGGCGGTAGATATCCTCCATCCGCAACGTCTCACACCACGGGGTGTTTTGAATATCCCCATAAAGCGCATCGAAAAAATCAAGCCCGTTGTTTTTAAAAAACTCCCAAGCGTTTTCCCCGTCTAAGATTACGAATACTTTGGCATCGCTATGCGCCTCTTCGATGCGTCGCAGCTCCTCCATAAAATGTCTGGATGCTTCATGCGGGCGTTTGTTGCGGTAAGTAAAGCCTATTAAGTCGCTGAGTGCCTTGTCGCGAAACACCATGCACATATCTCGGTATTTGTAGGAGCGGTAGAGATTCTCTCGGTTACGCGACCCTAAAGATTTGAACAAAATCTCCTCATCGGTCGCTATCCATGCCACGCCGCATTCGCTCAGAAGCTCCACGCTTTTTGGATCCACCGCACCCTCGGCAGGCCAAAACCCTTCGGGCCTAAAACCGAACGTTTCCTCAAAAAGCCCGATTGCACGCTCCACCTGCACCCTTGCATCATCCTCGAGCGAAATATGATCTTTAGGGATATTGGTACTCGGATTTGCGCGCACGCCGTTGTTCATATCTATTAAAAGAGGCAAAATAGGATGGTTAAGCGGCGTAGTAGAGAGGCTTATAGCCCCTTGTTTTTGCAACGCGGCGTAGTAATCGAAAATCGTGCTTACAAACCCTGCAAGCTCCTCCAAAAGAAGTGCCTTGTCTTCGGGAGAATAATCGCGCTCTTTTGCAAAAAGTTCTTGGACAAATGCGTTGTTTCTTCGCAGATAGATACCGCACCATGAAAGGAGGAACAAAACTTCCAAATCGATCAGCTCGGCGTTGTTAAAGCGCTCTTGCGCATACAGCTCCTCATAGCGCCCCATCCCTTTGACCATCGTCTCATACTGGGAGCTTTTGCAGATTTTAATCAGCCACTTTCTCTCGTTTTCTTGAAGCATAACGGGGTCTTTTGCCCAAAGAGAGAGAAATTTGTCGTTGTCCTGCGGACGTACATAGTAAAGCTTTAGCTGCATAATCAAAGGCGGCGTGATGTTAAACGTCGCCTTGACCCCCTCAAAGCGGGACATCATCCACGGCATGTCGTAGTAGTCTTTTATGGCATGTAAAAAAACCCACGGCATCTGCATGATACCTTTGACGTCTCTGTAATCGGGCTGGTGCATATGCCACATAAAGCTTAGTTTCAAAATAGTTCCTTTTTACTCTTGTGCCCAAAGAGCGATCTTATCGACATACTCTTGCAGAATCGCTTCTCCGGCTTTTTGATCGTGCGCCTGAATATAAATATTGAGGTTTTCGGTGTACTGATCGGGGATCATCAACAGCCAGTCGGTTTTGTTTTTCCAAATTTTCACCCCGTCGTCGGAAGAGGATTTAAACTCGTTTTTGGCATCTTCGAGGAACATGCGCATCATTTTCCCTTTGAGCGACTGCACGCAGGCGATTTTGATCATTTTATAGTAAAACTCCCCTACTTTCTCTACCAGTTCGGAGAGTTTGACGCGGTGGCAGCTGAGAAGCTCCATGATCTTCAAACTTGCAAAGATCGCATCGCGCGTGTAGCCGAACTCGATAAAAGAGAAGTTTCCGTCAACCGTGGCGATCAGATCGTACTCTTTGAGTTTTTCGGGTTTAAAGCTCGAATATTTCCCCGATTCTATTTTAAGGTTTTCAAACTTTTTAATATCGGGAGACCAAAGGGGAAGGAACACTTTTTTCTTCACCCCTTTCTCTTTGGCTTCGATGTTCAAGAGTTCAAGCACCGTATAGAGCACTTTTACCTTGTCTAGCACCTCCCCCTCTTCGGTGACGATGCTTAGTTTTTGTGCGTTGGGGTAGATAATAAGCCCCATATCGTACTCAAGATTTTTTACGATCGAAGAGATGTTTGCAAACGATTTTTTCTCGAGTGCAAACACATTGGAGAGTTTTTTCTCATCATAATAAGCATTGAGCACGATATTTTCGACCCCCAAATCGTTGAGGAGTTTTGGGAAGATATGCACCGTCGTTCCGTGCATCAAATCGACCGCGACCTTAAATCCGCCGCACTTGATAATAGAGTGGTTGATATGCGCTTCAACCTCTTTGGCATACGCAATCGACTCGGCATGATGGATACTTTCGCAGATGCTTCCTATCTGCGAAAAATCGACGCGGCGGAACTTTTCGGTAAAAAACGCTTTCTCGATCGCTTTTGCCGAACTTGTGCTTACGCGCATCGCATCCTCGTTAAAAAGGGTGATCTCCGAACTCGTGGTATCGACAAGACATCGTTTAAAATGCGCGCCCCCCGTAAGGGTAGGATCGTTCGCCAAAGTGTGGCGCAATACCGACGGCGGTACGTTTTTAACATCAAGCACGTTTACCCCCGCCGAGAGAAGCCCTCCCAAAAAGGCACGTTTGAGCATACGGGAGCTTTTGTCGTCGTCGCGCCCGACAATCACGCGCGAACCGATAGGCAGCTGCGCGGCAAACGCTTCGGCAAGTTTGGTCGCCATCTCGCACGAGAGCTCTATATTGCTTTTGCCCGATACGCTGCCGCTCTCAAAAATAGAATTTTTGTATTTGCTTCCCAAAATAAGGCTGCGGGTGACGATTGAAGCGGGTTCGATCGTTTTATTGGGCCAGATCGTCACGTCTTGTTCAAACGAAGCAAGCTCTCCGACGTCGCACCCCTCTGCCAAAATCAGACCCGTTTTCGCTTTGACGTTCTTGTGGATAATGTTGTTGTTACAGATAACGCAGTTATCCAAAATAACGTTCTTGCCGATCTCGGTGTTCTCCCAGATTACGGTGTTGCGCAGTTTTGCGGAGTGCCCTACCACGACGTCATCACCGATAACGACGTTGTTGAGCTTCACCCCTTTGCGCAGCTCGACGTTTTTACCCAAAAGTACCGTGCCGATAATCTCTACCGACGGGTCAATTTCGTATTTTTCGAGGCTATAAAGCACTCCGTCGGGAAACTTTTGTTTGTTGGCGAGGATGTTAAATTTGACCCTTTGGCTGAGTATATCATCATACACGTCGCGGTAGCTCTCGGGGTTCCCCACGTCACGCCAGTACCCCTCTAGGGTACATCCCATCAGCGTCACCCCTTTGTGCATCAGCTGCGGGAAAAGGTTTTTCCCGAAATCGTAATTTTCGTTTTGGGGAATATAGTTGAGAATTTCGGGTTCTAAAATATAGATCCCCGTATTGATCGTGTCGCTAAACACTTCGCCCCAGCTCGGTTTTTCCAAAAATTTCTCTATTTTATGCTCTTTGTTGACGATCACAACCCCGAACTCCAGAGGGTTTTCTACCGAAGTAAGACCGATGGAGAGTTTTGCTTTTTTCTTTTTATGAAAATCGAAAAGTTTTTGAAAGTCAAAGTCGGTCACCAAGTCGCCGCTGATAATGATAAAGTTTTCATTTCCGATATGCTCTTGTGCCAGTTTTACCGCACCCGCCGTACCGTAGTCGTTATCGGGAAGCACGTAGGTGATCTTAATCCCCCACTCGCTGCCGTCTTTAAAATAATCTTGAATAATCTCGGGTTTAAAATACAGCAAGACGATAAACTCTTTGATCCCCAAATCGCGCAGCATTACGATGGTGTGTTCCATCATAGGCTTGTTCATAATCGGTAACATAGGTTTGGGTCTTGAATGTGTCAAAGGTTGGATTCTCGTACCGAATCCCCCCGCCATAACTACTGCTTTCATTGAATGGTATTCCCCTTTTTTAGTAAATTACTCGTGCTCGGAATAAAATTCCGATCTCTTAAAATTGTTTGTTTATACTTTGTGCTCAAATAAATATTCGTAATACTGGTGCGCCATACGTCCCGAGTTAAACTCTACCTCGATCTCCGACATTGCGTTTTTCATAATGTCGACCCACTGTTTCGGGTCGTTGTAGTACATCGGAATGATGTTGTTCTCAAGCATATCCATCATATTTTTGTTGTCGATCCTGTCTTGATCGGCGATGCTCAGACGATGATCTATCTCTGGAATAGTAAAGGCGTTTCTGCCATCCCTTGCAAATTCTGGATGCCATCCGTCGTTGATCGAGAAGTGGATCGAACCGTTCATGCTCGCAGACATACCGCTCGTACCGCTTGCCTCGCGAGTGATGCGCGGCGTATTGAGCCAAATATCGCTCCCTTGTTTAAGAAGTCGTGAAAGAGAGAGTTCGTACCCGATAAGCACGGCGATATTTTTGTATTTGTGGCTGATGTGGATCAGCTCATTAAAAATCTCTATCGCGCCGTAGTCGGTCGGGTAGGGTTTTCCTGCCCAGATGATCTGTACGGGCATGATGGGGTTATTGATAAGGCGCAAGAATCTCTCAAAATCGTATTTTAAAAGCCCCGGGCGTTTGTATTCGGCAAAACGGCGCGCCCAAACGATGGTAAGCACCTCGGGATCGAACATCTTGCCGCTTTGGTCCGCGACCTCTTCAAAGAGCATTTTTTTAAGGTGTTTTTTGCGCGCGAGTATCTCGTAATCTTCATGCTCATCAAGCGCTCTAAGCAGGGTTTTGTCCGCCCAATATTTTCTGTTTTGCGCATTGGTGATGGGGATAATCTCGCATCTGCCCTCTACGTGCGACCACATCTCGTTGGAAACCTTGGCATGTATCTTTGAAACCGCGTTGGCTCGTTTGGCAACACGCAGCGCACCCACGGTCAAACTAAAGGTGTTGTCGTGTTCGTAGCCGCTCAAGTTGCGCACCGTCGCAAGATCGACGTCGGCGAAAAATCCCATCTCGTGCAAAAAGTTGATATCGTGGGTCTCGTTCCCTGCGGCTTCGGGGGTGTGGGTGGTAAACACCACTTTTTCGCGCACCTTTTGGATATCTTTGTATTTGCCGTAAAGCTCGTACACCAAAGGGAGCGAATGCCCCTCGTTCATATGGTAAATATCCACCTGATGGTTGATCGCTTCAAGCATACGGGTTCCGCCGATCCCCAAAACGATCTCTTGGGCGATACGGGTTCGCTCGTTTCCGTCGTAGAGCTTATGAGTGATGGTACGGGAGAGGTAATCGTTCTCTTCGATATCGGTCGAAAGAAGGATCAGCGGCGCGGTACCGAAGATTTCGGGATTTAAATAAAACCCTTTTATTTGCACGTCTTTGCCGTTGATCCTGACGGTAACCCTTGTAGGCAGCTCCTCTAAAAAGTAGTAAAACTTTCTCGTATATTGAGGATTAAGCGTACGGTCTTCGTTGCGATCTTGGTCGTAATAGCCGTAACTCCAAAGAATCCCTACACCGACGAGGTTTTGTTTCATCTCGTGGACGCTTTTCATATGCGAACCCGCCAAAAAGCCAAGCCCCCCGGAGTAAATTTTAAGCGCCTGATCAATGGCAAATTCCATAGAAAAATAAGCAGCAGAGGTTGCATAACGCGGATTTATATCGTATGTGTGAAGTTTCATTCTATCCCTTACTTGTTGTAACAAAATGTACGCCGCAATAAAAACGACGCAACCGTTTTTTTTCTCACGAGTCCCATGCCAAGCGCACTCGGCGCGGAGTTACTATGCTAAATCATAGTCTATATAGACTTACACGTAAATTAATAATCTCTCATTACCCTCGCAAAAATGCAAAAGCGCGGCATGATTCGAAAAAAACCGTACGATATCGAAAAAAATACACAAAAAGGAAACACCGACGCGCCTTATTTTGCGCGTCGGTGTAAGGAAAATTTAGTGGGAGTGTTTATGTTGTTTTTGAAGTTTTTGCAACTCTTGCATCACCATTTTGTACTGCTCTTTGCTCATGATCTCTCTGATCTGCAATACCGTGTCGATATGGAGGTCGGTGATGGTGCGTTTAAGGGTTTGGAGCTTGTCGAGTTTTTGCGCCAAATCCTCTTTGCTCTTGGCATGTTTCATCACCGCATCGCGAATCTCCTCCTCTAGTGCCTCCGCCTCATCAAACATCGCATGCATTTTCGCGGGCATATCGCCTATGATCGCCTGCATCTTTGCATCTTGTTCTTTGGTGAAAGCGTAACTTTCATAGTTTGGAATAATCACCTTCATAGGGTGCGGCAGTGCCAAAACAAGCCCCATTTTATGGTTGTTGCCGCCATGGGCGCTCAGTGTGGCGCACCCGAGTGTGGCCGCTAAAAGAAGTGTTGCTATTTTTTTCATACTAATCCTTAAAAAATTTTTTACATGCCATGGCATGTGGGTTTTAAAACTTCGCTCTCGCACCTACAAAATAGTATCTCCCAGCATTGGAGCCGATAACATCTTCGACCCCCGCATCGGCTAGATTGTTGATGCCGCCATAGAGGGTGAACATTGTATCAAGTTTATACTCGCCGCGCAAATCTACAAGCGCAAAAGCGTCGGTCGTTTTTGCAACCGTCGTCTCCGAAGAAGAGCCGCGGTTGAGGGTATCGGTGTAGTGCTGCTTGCCTATATATTTTGCAAAAACTCCGAGGTTGAGTGCGGGGGTGAGTTTATAATCTACCCCCGCCTGCGCCGTTCTTTGGGGCTGAAACTCCAACTCTTTTTTTCTCATTCCCAACGTCCTCGTTGGGAGTGTGTAGCAGCATTTCTACGTTTGTTGCATCCGAATCTCTATGAATTTTTGGTATGCAAACGAGAGAAAAGAGAAAAATTTTCATCTCACATTTTATTGAGGTATAGGTATCACCTGATTCCTATTCTCTTATTTTTACAAAATATCCCAAAAAAGATGAGATATTTGAAAAATTGAGTTGAGAATTTAGGCTAAATTAGGGGTGAATTGGACTAAGTTCACAGTCTCTTTGGTTTGTTATTTGATTTCAATACGCGAAAACCTTGTCAGTATCAATTACTTTTAGACTCAATCCAGGTTTAGAAGTGCAGACAGGCAATACTTCATTATGGAAAATTATATTGATTTTAGGGCGTGCTTCATTTGTACGGAAATATGTTCTACCGTCGTATTCAAAAAACCATCCTTGAGCACCTTCGTCAGCGGTTTGGGGATATATGGCTGCGGGGTCTAAATTTTGCAGTTTGATCAGCAACTCCCGTGCCTTTGCATTGGAAAACTCTGTACCTGAAGGATTCAATTCATCATAGTACATTGGCATGTAATCTCCGTTTTTCGTATTTGGCCCAATATCTCCTTCAACTTCGTGCAGATTATTGCTATTTCCATCATTATCGTAATCTATAGGTATGTAATGTTCTCTTACAGAATATTTACCTACTTTTTTACTGTTTCCATATGGAAAATATATGTATTGAATGGTTTTGTTTTGAACCGCTTTACAAACTTCTATTGAATGTTCTACTTGTGGATTTGGGACATATACGTTATCTTGGGGACTGAAAGCACATATTTTTATCTGTGTGTTGAGTGGTGTAATGTAGGAAAGTAATGTAGGCTTTATCTGTCGTGAACGGGCATCCGACATTACAGCAAAAAAAAACGTTATCGATTTTGACGTAATCAATACTAGTATAGGCAGCATCTTCCAAGTCATGCATATCCAGAGTTTCGATTTTATTCCCATTAAGTGTAAAATATTGAAAACAAGGTCGATACAATGTGCCGCAATATTGCATATCTGCGTGTTCCAGCTCACCATCGTTGTTGACATCGAAATCTTTGATTGAAACTTTATGTGTATTAAAATAATCAGGAAAGTTATCGGCGAACTCATTGCATAGTTGATTTTGCTGCTCTTGGTCAAATGGTAGGAAAACCTTGTTGTACAGTCGTTCTAACTCTTTGATTCGATTTTTGTATGATTCTTGAACACAACTGAAAACATACTTTTCATTACAGGTTGTATTTCGATTTTTCAACCAAGCTTTTTGCGCCGCAACAAGATCATTTCGTTCTTCATCAGTTAGTGTTTTTTTGAGGTACGTGTAGTACTTTCCTAAAATTGCGTCTTGCCTTGACAAATAGTAGTTCTTGCAAATTTCTTGCTCTATTGCAGACAACTTGGTTTTATCCGTGCAATCAAAACTGGCTTTATACGCATCACCTGCAACAAGTTTGAAACTACTAAGGAATAAAATCAAAATGATGAATTTCACATAGGACATTATTTTTCCTTCTCATAACTATTTATTCAACGAACATTATATGTTAAACAGCTTGAAATCTACTAAATAAACGACACAAAAAATGTTAGTTCAAATAGTTAAATATGACAAAATACAATAGTTTTGTTGTTTTTCAACTAAATCCATTGAATTATTTAAAATTTCCATATACATTCAAAAATATTTTTGGCGTTATTTGGACATTATAGTAACGAATGCTACATGCTAAAAACCTTGGCATGTAAACTATCTTACATGCCATGAAATAAACGCCCCGATTTTACAGCTGAGTTCTCACGCAGTTTCTGCCGTGGTTTTTTGCGCTGTAAAGGAGCGTATCGACCCGTTTGGCGATCGTTTTTTCGCTGTCCTCTGCGGCAAATTGCGTTACGCCGAAACTACAGGTGAGACGTATGCCGTAGTTAAAACTGTGGTTTTGGATGAGAACGCGCAGCTTTTGTGCCAAATTTTCGGCTTGTTCGAGGGGGGTGTTGGTGATGATCATAAACTCCTCCCCGCCCCAGCGTGCGAAAATATCGACGTCTCGGGTGTGCTCTTTGACCACGCGCGCGATCTCGCCAAGCACATAATCCCCCACGTCGTGCCCGTAGGTATCGTTGATCTTTTTAAAATGGTCGATGTCGAACATAATAAGAGAGAAAACACTGCCGTAACGCTGCGCTTTTTTGATCTCTTTTTCAAGAAAAAAATCGAATTTTTGACGGTTATAGATAGAGGTGAGCTTGTCGAAGTTTGCCTTGTTTTCAAGCTCTTGTTCACGTAAAAGCTGTTCAGTTACGTCGCGGAAAGAGAGAAAGGTTCTGTGGGTTTCCTCAAAAAACTCGAAGCTCACCTCAAAAATCCTCTCCTCCCCCAAAAGTTTGTCATACATCTTTACGCGCTGTTTTTGGTAAGGGTTATCGTGAATAAAATCGTACCAGCTTACGCCGTTTTTCTCTTTTTGCAGATACCCATCGCCCTCTAAAAAGAAGTCGCAAACACAATTATGATCTTTTTTAAACGCCCGAATATCTTTGTACCCGAAGAATCTAAAAAAGGTGCGGTTTGCATCTTGAAGCTGTTCTCCGTCGGTGATCACGAGCATCTGGTGCTGCGAATCCAAAAGGTTGCGTACATAAAGCTGCTGCTTAAACATTCTGCGATAAAAATAGAATACGACGCCCCCCACGAAAAAGAGCAAAAAGCCGTCAAACAGCGCTCTTTGCAGGTAAAGAGGTTTGGGGTTCTCCCCGACATCGGCGACGATATACCCCGCTTTTGTGCCGTAGAGTTCCTTCACGGGCACGATCACAAGCGCGTTGGTAAGATGCTCGTACCTATAATCGATCACGCTAGGTTCCAAAGAGTCGAGTGCCTCGGCAAATGCACGCGTCGCCGCCAACTCTCTATACACCCCGCACGATTTAAACTCTTTAAGCGAATCGTTGTTCATAACGTAGTGTTTCTCTGCAATGCTAAAGTGCTTGTACTCTTTTTGCATCTTTAAAGTAGAGATTTTCGATTCAATCGCATCTTTATCAAAAATAAACATATACCGATCGCCGTACATCTTCTCCATCTGCTGCACGATTGCTTCCAACGAGAGAGCGTATTCGTACATGCCAACATACCTGCCGTCCCAAAACAAAGGGTAAGAGAAGCGGTACGCCTCGCCGTAGTCGTCTATCTCTAACCCTTTTTGGTAGAGAAAGTTTTGCACCCCGCGAGCCACCATAGGGCGCCACGAAAGTGTGTCCGAAGAAAATTTCGGATCGTGAAAGCGGTAAAACACCTTTTTGTTTTTATCGATCACGCTCATCCCCTCAAAAAGCTCCTGCCGTTTAAGGTTGTAAAAATCGATAAAACTACGTTTGAGTTCCTCTTGGAGCTCTTTTTGTTGTGCTTTGTCGCCGCTTGATGCTTCAAAAAGGATACGCGCTATCGTATCGCCGTAGACGGCGTGGAAAGTATCGTTGGCAAATTCATATGTATTGATCGCGGCTTCGTAAGCGTTTTGAACGTTTTGGATTACGTTGGCATGGTACTTTTCAAGACTGAGGCGGTAGTCGTTGTAAAAATACAAAGCGATACCCAGCGAATACGCCAAAAAGAAAACAATATATTTCATGAAGTTATACTTTTCATTATGATTTTAGAGGATTTTAACAAATTAATCTTTATACTCCCCACATGATGAAAATAATTGTACCCCTTTTTCTTTGCATTGTATCGCTTTGGGCTAACGAAAACACCCTCCATGTAGGGTATCTCTCTACCGAAAACAGCGAGATACTCCAACAAAAGCTCTCCCCTTTCGTTGCCTATTTAGAGGCAAAAACGGGTTTAAAGGTGCATTTGAGCGCGGGGTACGATTACCAAGACGCCATCGACAAGATCGCCGACGAAACTTTCGACATCGCTTTTTTGGGTCCCGTTCCCTACATCAAGGCAAAAGAGAAAAACCCAGCCTTAGAGATAGTCGCAACCTTGAACAATGCACACAGCGAGGATTTTGAAAGCGTTATCTTCGTCAAAAAAGATTCCCCCCTCACGTCGCTCCAAGAGCTAAAGGGGAAAACATTTGCCTTCGGTTCCAAATATTCGACCCTCTCCTACTATGTTCCGATGTTCTTGCTTAAACAAGAACATGTCGATACGGCTCTCAAACGGTTCGATTTTTTAGGCAGACACGACCGCGTTGCGCAGTACGTCATCATGGGCAAATACGACGCGGGCAGCATTAAAAACTCCGTAGCGCGCAAATACGCACCCTATATCCGCGTCATCAAACGCTCCAAACAATACGAAAATTTCCTCTTTGTCGCCTCTTCGCATCTTGATAGAGGGCTTCTTGAAAAAATTCGCCATGCCATACTCTCTTTAGAAGCAAAAGAGATCCTTCAAGGGTTTGACAACAAAGCATCGGGGTTTACCCTCAAAGAGGACAAAGATTACGACGCTCTGCGCAAACTCGTTCGCGAGGTCGAGTCTCTGCAAAGATAACTAGAAAGGGTTTCTATGCTACTGCTTTTTTTCTCGGCTTTGATCGCGGGTTTGGTACTTCTGCTATGGAGTGCCGATAAGTTCGTCGACGGAGGTGCGGCAAGTGCGAAGCACCTTGGGGTTCCCACCCTGCTTATCGGGATTCTTATTATCGGTTTTGGAACGAGCGCGCCTGAGATGCTGGTCTCTCTTATCGCCGCACTCGATGGCAACCCGCAGCTCGCTCTTGGCAACGCTTTTGGCTCCAACATCACCAACATCGCCCTTATTATCGGCGCCACCGCCGTTGTCGCGCCCATCGTCGTGCATTCGCGCATCATCTCCAAAGAGCTTCCCCTTGTTTTGATTATTACCCTTGCAAGCGGGTGGATGGTGTATGACGGCGTACTCAGTTTCCTCGAAGGGTCGCTTTTGCTTTTGGGGTTTGGCATGTTGATTTTTTGGAGTATTTACGGCGGGCTCAAAGCAAGGGCGGACAGTTTCTCTTGCGAAGTCGATCGCGACATTCAAGAGCACGAAATGGGTCTCAAAGAATCTCTTTTTTGGCTTTTTGCGGGCATCGTTCTTCTCATAGCCAGCTCAAAGCTCTTGGTTTGGGGAGCGGTAGGGATCGCCACCGCCTTGGGGGTAAGCGATCTGGTGATAGGGCTAACCATCGTCGCTTTGGGGACATCTTTGCCCGAACTCTCTTCGTGTATCGTAGCGGTAAAGAAAAAAGAGTACGACCTAGCCCTTGGAAACATCGTCGGCTCAAACATGTTCAACATCCTTGCCGTTATCGGTATCTCAGCGACCATTGCCCCTATGCACAACCTTCCCGAAGCGGTTTTTTACCGCGACTGGATCATTATGTTCACTCTCACCATTACCCTCTTTTTTATGGCGTACAGATTCGGCGCGAAAAAGAAGATTATTACAAGATTTGACGGAATTGTACTGCTTGGCGGATATGCGGCGTATAGTTTTTACCTATTTTACTCGGTCGTAGCGGGGTAAAAAACAAAAAACTAGATTCCGAATCAAGTTCGGAATGACGGAAATACGGTCATCCTAATTGATTCAGAGCATTCGATTGTATAAAAAGACTAGTAGATCACCCTGCGTGCGCCGATAGGCTGCAAAGGGCGGTTGTTCGGGTGGTGCATAACATGCAAGAATTTTTCCACCTGCTCTTTGGAAGCTTCCTCTTGCTCTTTAAGTACAAGCCAGCGTACCCCTTCGCTGCACGGCGGCGTCGTCAAAGAGCCTTCAAAACGGAAATAATCACGCTCTTTGGGCAAAAACGCGTTAAGCTCCTTGGCGCTGATTTGCATCTTCTTGGCTGCACCCGCTTTATGCGGCATCTCATGCCATACTTTGCTTAGAATCGGGTTCTCTTTTCCCTCTTTAAACAAAACCGCCACAACCGCTAAAGAACCGTCTTTTGCGGCATGTACGAAATGGGCTTCAAGCGGAAAACTATGCCCTTCAATAGTATTTTCGCTAGGGGTGTGAAAATGGAACTGTTTGAGCTCAAAATTTATCCCGTCCACCGTGATAAAACTGCCACCCTCGACGTTCACTTGGATAGTGTGCCCGTTATTGATAACCTCATGTGCCGCGCTGGTGTAATGAAAACCGATCGCTTCAAGCTCGGCATCTACCCCGACGCTTTTGGTGATATTGATAGGGGATTGGTTTTTCCCCGCCTTGCACATCTGTGTCTCCGGGCTTATGTCACCCCAATGTTCGGGGGAGTATTTCCCCGTGTATCCCCAATGTGCCTGATGCCCCTCGGATGCGACAAGTGCCATAGCACCCAAAGCAAGCGAACATGCCAATGTAGCGATTTTCATATTTGAATCCTTCCTTTTTTACTTATGATGGGGTGCAATTTTATAAACCCAATATTAAAGGAATATGAACACTCCCCTCTTTTGAGCGAAGCGGTGCTTATCTCGTTTTAACAATCAAAGCGCTAAAATTGCGATAAAAATCACTACAACGGCTTCTTTCCTATGACTTTAGACGAACTTTTTGGGCTCCTTAGAGCAAACTGCGAAAATCTCACCCCCGAATTTCAAAGAATTTTTCACGGACGCGGCGGACTTTGGGAGGAGTACAAACACCTCACCGTCGATTCGATCGACACCGTTATCAGCGCCGCTTTTTATGCTCCAAAAGAGGATGAGGAAGCAATCATAGAGATGCTTCAAGAGCTGATGCAAAACACGCGCCACGATACCCTTGTGGTGCAGCGGCGCTATAAGGGCGGCACACCGAGCGAGGTGGTTGCGGGGGAGCTTCCAAAAGAGGTTTATGCGCTCGAAGAGGGGATGCGCTTCAAGCTTAACCTCCTCTCCAACCAAAACAGCGGCTACTTCCCCGATATGAAGAACGGGCGCGCCTTTGTCGCCGCACATGCCAAAGACAGACGTGTACTCAACCTCTTTTCCTACACCTGCGCCTTTAGCGTCGCCGCACTCAAAGGGGGCGCGCACAGCGTTGTCAACGTCGATATGAGCAAAGGCGCACTCTCCATCGGCAAAGCCAACCATGCCATCAACGGCGTCGATACGCGAGGGAGCAGTTTTCTCCCCTACAACATCCTTAAATCTTTTTCGGGGCTCAAGAAAAAGGGACCTTACGATATGATCATTATCGATCCGCCGAGTTTTCAGCGCGGCAGTTTTGAAGCGACCAAAGACTACGTCAAGCTCGTGCGCAACCTCGATGCCCTTGCAAATGAGGAGTGCATCGTCTTGGCATGTCTCAATGCCCCCGAACTCACGAGCGATTTTATCGTCTCGTTATTCAAAGAGCATGCACCCGCGTTTAGCTTTTCCCATAGACTCGAAAACTTGAGCAGTTTTGCAAGTTCCGACGAAGAAAAAAGTCTTAAAAACATCGTTTTTGTCAAAAAAAATGCGGGTTTTGCGATACAATAACTTCATGAAACGACTCTATTTTCTCGCCCTTATTCCTTTTTTGTTTTTCGGATGCGACGACAACAAGATACCCTCTTACGCACCCCAAGCAAAAACAAAAGAGTTTCGTGTTTATAAAGTGGGGATCCACCCCTACCTGAACTCCGCGAAGATGTACGAGGCGCACCGTCCGATCCTTGATTACGTTGAGAACCATCTTAGCGACGTCCAACTCGTTTTGGAAACATCCCTCGATTATGCCGATTACGAAACAAAACTCTACCGCGGCGATTTCGATTTTTCTCTGCCAAACCCTTACCAAAGCGTTCTGGCAATAGAGAAAGGGTACGACGTGATTGCCAGAATGAAGCCCGACGAGGTGTTTCGCGGGATCATCGTCGCACGCAAGGATTCGCGTATCAAAACCGTAGCCGATCTCAAAGGCAAAGCGGTGAGTTTTCCCGCACCCACGGCACTCGCTGCGACGATGATGCCGCTCTATTTTCTTCACCAAAACGGTTTGGATACCCAAAGAGATATCAAGAAAAAATTCGTAGGGAGCCAATTCTCCTCTATCTTAAACGCCTACAGCAAAGATACGGTAGCGGGAGCCACATGGCCGCCGCCGTGGGAGCTTTGGAAAAAAGAGAACCCGCAAAAAGCTTCCGAGATGGAAGTGATCTGGCAGACGCAGCCCCTTATCAACAACAGCGTCGTCGTCAAGAGGGGAACCGATCCCGAAATAGTCGCACAACTCCGCCGCCTTTTACTTGAACTAGACACTACGCCGCAGGGGCAAAAATTGCTTGAAAATGCTGGCTTTGCAGGGTTTAGAGATGCCAAGAACGAGGACTACGACGTAGTGATCGAATTTTTGCACCACTACGACGAAGCAATGGGTGTGCAACGATGAAGATGTTTTTCCTCTTTGAAAAATATGCCAACAGCCTTAAATTCAAACTTATCGTCAATATTATCCTTATCCACGTTGTTCTTATCGGCTTTATTATGGCGGATCTGCTTATCCGCGAAAAAAGCTTTCTCTCAGAACGCATCAACGAAAAAGCGCTCCATGCCAATGCCCTGCTCGCTTCCAACGCACTTACGCCGCTGCTAAACAACGATCTTGTAGCCCTCGATGAGATCGTGCACCACGTAACCCTTGAAGATGCTTACCTGATTTTCATCATGGATCGCTACGGCAAGGTGCGCGCCTCCAACGAGAAAAAATATTTCAATCTCTATCTTGAAGACCCCATCAGCCGCGAGATGCTCCACGAGCTAAGAGAGTCGCAGGAATCGGTCATACAAAAAGAGCACGACGACCTCGTCGATACCATCAGCACCATTAAAGTAGGTTACGATACCGCAGGGTTTGTGCGCATTATCCTCGATAAAAACATGGTAGACCAGCAGATACGAAAAACGATCATAAGCGGCATCATCTACATGGTGATCGCTATCCTTTTGGGGGCTTTGTTTGCATGGGCAAGCGTGCGAAGATTTACCGCTAAACTCGACAAAGTTTCCCACGCCGCCGAAAAGATCGCCGCAAAAGATTTTAACGTAACCCTCCCCGAAGCCGATTCGCAGGATGAGCTCTCCAACATGATCCGCGCGCTCGATACGATGGTACTCTCGATGGATCAGTATATAGACCAGCTCAATAAAACCAATGAACTGATCCACGACGAAAAAGAGTTTGCCGAGGTAACGCTTAGCTCGATTGCCGATGGGGTGATCGTTACCGACACGAGGGGTATCGTCAATTTTCTCAATCCCGCCGCGGAAAAGATCATCAAGCATACCCTCGCCCAAGCAAAAAACAAAAAGATCGAGGAGCTTTTTTCCCTTATCCACGAAGACACCCAAGAGGAGATACGCCCTCCTATCTACGAATCTATCGCAAAAAACAAAGAGGTGTGGCTTAACAATAAAGCGATCCTTCTCGACAAAGAAGCAACCCGTTATGCCATCGAAGACTCCTCCGCCCCCATACGCGATATAGAGGGCAATATTCGAGGTGCGGTTTTCGTATTCCGCGACATCACCCAAAAGAAAAAGGATGAGCGCAAAGTGCGTTGGCAAGCAACCCACGATGAACTTACCAAACTCAACAACCGTATCGGTTTCCACCTTATGCTCGATGAACTCTGCCTCGAGATCAATGAGCAAACGCAGCATATTCTTTTCTTTATGGATTTGGACAAATTTAAAATCATCAACGACACCGCAGGGCATCTCGCGGGGGATGAAGTGCTCCGCCAAATCGCAAAACTTTTACAAAAAAAGACCCGCAAAAACGACTTTTTATGCCGTTTCGGAGGGGATGAATTCGGATTGATTTTAAAAAATTGCGACATTGCTTCGGCAACGAAAATCGCCAATAAACTGATCGAAGATATCCTCGATTACTCTTTTGTGTGGGGGGAGAGACAATTTAAGATCGGCTTGAGCATCGGTATAGCCATCATCGATCGCGACAACAACAACCCTACGACCATTTTAAGCAACGCCGATTTTGCATGCTACAAAGCAAAAGACCTCGGGCGCAACAGATACTACGTATATAAAGAGGAGGACAACAAAAACACGGAGCATATCCACGAGATCAACTGGGTAGCACGCATCAATCGGGCGATGAAAAACAGAAATTTCGTCCTCTACGTCCAAAAAATACAGGGGCTTACTTGTGATGAGACCCATTACGAGGTGCTTATCAGGCTTCTTGAAAACGGCGAAATATTTTACCCCGATTCGTTTTTGCCCCATGCACAAATCTATTCGCTTATGCCCCAAATCGATCGTTACGTCATCGGGGAGCTCTTTAGCTGGTACGATGCCAATCGTGCCAAAATAGCAAAAAATCAAAAATTTGCGATCAACCTTGCGGGGCAAAGCATATCCGATAGCGAATTTGCACGCGATATTATCGAACTGAGCGAAAAATATGCGATAGACCCGAGTGCCGTTATTTTTGAAGTGACCGAAAGCACCGCGATAGAGAACCTCCATCTCTCGATCCCTTTTTTCACTCTTTTAAAAGAGAAAGGGTTTGCTTTTTCTCTCGATGACTTTGGAACGGGACTCTCCTCGTTTGCGTATCTCAAATCGCTTCCTGTGGATTATCTCAAAATCGACGGTGTGTTTATCAAAGATATTCTCACCAACGAAATAGACAAAGGGATGGTCGAATCGATCCACAAAATCAGTTCCCTCATGCAGATAAAAACGGTCGCAGAGTATGTAGAAAACGATCAAATCACCGATACCCTCAAAGAGATCGGCATCGATTATGCGCAAGGGTACGCCATAGCAAAACCCCGACCTATCAAAGAGATACTACAAATACACAAAAGTTGTTAATTTTTAGCAAACTTTCATATTTCTTATAATACAATTATTAAATTTTTTTATACGATAATTTAAAAACCGGGGAACATGCCACATGGAAAAAACAAAAATCATCCAGCATCTCAAAGATGCAAAAGCCGCCCATAAAAACTGGGTCACGAAAGCAAAAATGCTTATAAACGGGTTTGATATCCAAGCCGATTCGATTCCCGTGAACTCCCATGCATGCGAATTCGGCAAATGGTTCGACAAAGAATCAAAGAATCTCTCCTCTTTAAGTTTCACCTCTTTTGAGTGCATAAAAGATATCAACGTCCACCATACGATGCTGCACAATACCTACGAGAATATTTACAAAATCTATTATGCGGGGGAAAACTCTTTTTTCAACAAACTTTTCGGGATCAAAAGGGAGGTAACGCAAGAGGAGAGAGAACTCTCTTTGCGCTATTTTCATGAGATGGAAGTGCTATCGAACAAGCTTATAGACGAGCTCAATCGCATGGAAAATAAAATCGCTTCCTTGGATAACGAAAAACTCGCGGCACATTAAGGGTCTTTGGCATGTGGTAAAAACCGTCATGCCAAAGCTTTTTACGCACAAAAATCAGCCAAAAGCCCCGCTTTAAGCGCTTTATATTTCTCTTCCCCTTTAAGTTTTTTCACAATCGCCAAAGCAAAACAGATCGCCGTGGCAGGTCCGCGCGAGGTGATTACGTTCCCCTCCTCTACCACCATCGCACGATCTCCCTGGTAGCCATCAAGTCTGATATCGCTCTCGACCGAAGGGTAGCATGTGTAGTTGTGTTTTAACACCCCCGCCTTGTGGAGCGCAAAAGGTGCCGCACAGATGGCGCCTATGGGTTTGTTTTTTGCATCCATCTCTTTAAGAAGCGCTTGTACGTGGGCATCATCCGCCAAGGCATGCGTGCCGCCCCAACCTCCTGGAAGCACGATCATATCGATGTTTTGTGCACTTATTTCTTTGATATGAGTATCGGCTTGGATCGTGATAGCGTTGGCACCTTTGACTAAAAAACTCTCATGCAGATGCGCTATGATCACCTCGATCTCCCCGCGGCGCAGCACGTCGATAATACTCACCGCCTCAATCTCTTCAAACCCGTTTGCCAGAGGCACTACAACCTTTATTTGGGACATTTTGACTCCTTTGTAGAAAATTGCAAGTTGCGTTATCTTAGCAAAACTTTACCTTCAAATGAGTATAATATTCAAATTTTTAAAAAAGCGAGCACCCCCTAAAATGATCAACTACGAATCCCTAAAACCTTGGCTTTTTAAGCTTGAGCCCGAAACCGCCCACCATCTTGCCGAAGCGGTTTTGCGCTTGCCCAATCTCTGCCAAATCCCTTTTAACTCTTTTTTGTCGGATCATTTCGTAGCAGAGGATATCCTTACCCAAGAGCTTTTCGGACGCAAATTTTACAACCCGATCGGCCTTGGTGCAGGGTTTGACAAAAACGCTACGATGATCCGCGGTATCCAAGCACTCGGATTTGGATTTACCGAGATAGGAACCGTGACGCCAAAACCCCAAGCGGGCAACGAAAAACCCCGTATGTTTCGCCACATCGAGGAGAGATCGATCCAAAACGCGATGGGGTTTAACAACGACGGGCTCTTAAAAGTGCAGCAACGCCTTAAAAATTTCTACCCCTTTGCAACCCCGATCGGCGTAAACATCGGCAAAAACAAAGTCACCCCCGAAGCGGAGGCTATCAACGACTACACCACTCTCATTAAAGCGCTCCATACACTCGGCGACTACCTTGTGATCAACATCTCTTCGCCAAACACTCCCGGGCTTCGCGACCTGCAAAACGAAGAGTTTATCACACGCCTTTTTGAAGAGGCAAAAACCATCACGAACAAGCCGATCCTTTTAAAAATAGCGCCCGACATGACCCCCGAAGATGCCGTAGCACTCACGACCCTCGCAGTTGCCAAGGGAGCCGATGGGATCATCGCTACCAACACGACGGTGGATTATTCGCTGGTCAAAGAACCCAAGGAGAAAGGGGGGCTTAGCGGCGCGGTTTTAACCGAGAAAAGCTTTGCGATCTTTGAAGCGATCGCCAAAGAGCTTTACGGCAAAACCACCCTTATCTCGGTCGGGGGGATCAACAACGCCCAAGAGGTGTATCGACGCATCAAAGCGGGAGCGAGCCTCGTGCAGATATACAGCGGTCTCATCTACGGCGGTCCCGATATGATCCGCGATATCAACCTTGACCTTATCGCGCTTTTAAAAGCAGACGGCTACACCAACATCACACAAGCGATAGGTGCCGATAGAAAATGAAATTTTTCTTTGCACTTATGCTCATTTTAGGAAATTTAATGGCAACTGTACTACCCAAATACGAAACAAAAACGCTCCAAAACGGGCTGCAAATCGTGGTTATTCCGCTTCATAACGAAACCAACGTTATCAGCACCGACATCTTTTACAAAGTGGGGAGCCGCAACGAAGTGATGGGCAAAACGGGGATCGCCCACATGCTAGAGCATATGAACTTCAAATCAACCAAAAACCTCCCCGCGGGTGAGTTTGACAAAGAGGTTAAAAGTATCGGAGGGGTAAACAACGCCTCAACGGGGTTTGATTACACCCACTACTACATCAAATCAAGCACCCAAAACCTTGAAAAATCGCTCTCGCTCTATGCGGAACTTATGCAAAACCTCAATCTCAAAGACGAAGAGTTCCAGCCAGAACGCGACGTCGTCACCGAAGAGCGCCGTTGGAGAACCGACAACAATCCGTTAGGGTATCTCTACTTTCGCATGTTTAACAACGCCTATATCTACCACCCCTATCACTGGACGCCGATCGGGTTTATGAACGATATCCGCACATGGAAACTCGAAGATATCAAAGAGTTTCACGAAACCTACTACCAACCTAGCAACGCTATCTTGATGGTAACGGGGGATGTCGAAGCGGAGGATGTTTTTAGTTTGGCACAAAAACATTTCGAAGCGATCCCCAATAAAAAACCGATCCCAGAGTTCAAATTTAAAGAACCTGAGCAAGACGGCGCAAAACGGGTAACGCTCCATAAAGAGAGCGAAGTGGAGATGGTCGCGATCGCGTTTCATATCCCCGATTTTAAAGACCCCGACCAAGTGGTTTTAAGTGCCATCTCGGAGATCCTCTACTCGGGCAAAAGCTCCCGTCTTTACAAAGAGCTCGTGGATAAAAAACACCTTGTCAATCAAGTCTATGCCTACAACATGGAAAATATCGATCCGGGACTTTTTATCTTCCTTGCCGTGTGCAATCCAAACGTTAAAGCCGAAGATGTTGAAAAAGAGCTTATCGCGCAGATAGAACTGCTCAAAAACGAAGAGGTAAGCCAAGCGGAGGTCGATAAGGTAAAAATCAATACAAAATCAGATTTCATCTTCTCACTCGAGAGCTCTACATCGGTTGCAAACCTCTATGGAAGCTACCTCGTTCGCGGCGACATCACCCCGCTTTTAAACTACGAAGCAAACATCAATAAGGTAACAAAAGAGAAGATCAAAGAGGTTGCCGCAAAACACTTCAACTTCAAAAAAGCCACTACCGTTATCCTCAAAAAAGGGGAATAACTCCTCCACATGCCAAAGCTTGGCATGTGATAGAAATCTCTTAGAATTTATATTTTAATTCTACTCCCGCTTCAACGGTTTCATTATAGGGTTCTTTTACGCTGTAAAGTACAATTCCATCTGTATAATAATTCGTTTGTGAATCTTTAATTTCCCAATAATTCACAAATACCCCTAATGAAAGGGTTTCTAATTCGTAAGCTACCGAACCTCTCCAGCCGTGCCCGTCTTTTTGTTTATTTACAGGGTCTCCAAACACAGCAGCATGCGCAGGACTGACATCTGAAAGATAACTTTTTTGTTCTCCCGATATAAAATAGTCATACTCTATATTTGTTGTGATTCTTGATTCACTCGTAACATGAAAACGGTGAAAAACACCGATTGGAACGTAAGTATAACGACTTTCACGACGATAGCCGCCTGCACCTAAATCTCGTAAATCATTATTCAACAGTCGATATCCGATCCCTAAATAAGAACCGAGAAGATAGTTATCTATAAGGACTTCTTTTCCGAATACGGCACGCATCTCATGCACATTATCTGAAACATCTCCCGTACCGGATGCACTTTTATATGTTACATCTCCCGTTGCATAACGATAATCTGCTTTGATAAAATAATCATCGATCGTTTTTATACCTGCAACAGAAACGCCGTATTTTTCCCCTTTTGTTTCCATAAAAAAAGAACCGTTAAGTTTTTCTTCGTACTCATACGAATATGCTTGAAAACCTACTTCAACACTATCACTACTTCTTAGCGAAAGTACCTCAGCAGATGCCGTCTCAATTCCCGTAAGAATCAATAGTGCTCCATATATATACATTTTTTGTTTTTGATTCATATTCTTCCTTAGAGATAATTTTTTGTACAAAATCTTTCACAAGAATCTGCATCAAAAATTAAATTTCCTTTTTATTGAGTCAAAATGAACGATACAATGAAAGATATTAGCGCAAAGAACTTGTAAACAAGATTAAAAAAACATATTTAAAAACAAAATATTACTACAAAAAGTGTCACGGACAAATTTGCTTTTTTGCCATAAAATTAAGCTCTTTGCAGCTAAAGCCTGCTTCTTTTCTTGCATCGGCATTGAGATTGCGCGGTTTTGCAAACCCTTGGGGGTAATATTTTTCGATAATCTCGAAATACACCTCTTTGGGTCTCTGCTCCTTTTGGCATGCCCAATCAAACCAAAAATCCCCTTTTTTGACATGCCCAACTTCCTCTTCGAGGATAACGCCGAGAGCGGCTTTCACCCTCTCAAGCATTGCATTGTGAGGAAGTCTCTCAAGCTTCTCTAAGATCATCGGCGTTGCATCGAGCCCGTTGGCTTCAAGGTAGCGGGGCACCACCGCCATCCGCTCTAGCAGGGTCTGTGTTTTTTGGCTTGCTTCAAAAAGCGCATTATGCACCGCCACTTCGCCGTAGCAGGCTCCAAGCTCCTCCAAAAGAGCGTGCAACATCTCAAAATGGCGCACCTCATCTTCGGCAACTTCGAGCCAATCATCGTAAAACTCCTTTGGCATGTCGCGGAAACGGTACGCAGCATCGAGTGCGAGATCGACCGCGGAGTATTCGATATGGGCTATGGCATGTAAAAGGTTTATCTGCCCCTCTTTTGTGGTCAGATTGCTTCGCTTGGGGACGTTTTGGGGCGGCACCACTTGGCATGTACTCTCATAAGAGGGAGATGCAAACTGCTTGGGCGCGTCACTCCATGCCATAGATACCGCACCGTTTTTGTAGTTTGCGTACAATGCCTCAAACATTCCAAACTTCTCTTTAGGCGTTTTTGCTTCTAAAATTAATTCTAATTGCGTATAAAAATTCATAAAGGAATGATAAATCAAAAATGCTATAATCGCGCTAAAAAAAGGGGTAAAATGCAGATAAAAGTACAGCCGATGGGAGCCTACCAAACAAACTGCTATATCGTAAGTAGACAGGGGAAAGATTTCATTATCGATCCGGGCGTGGGTGCTACCCCTTGGGTGCTTGCAAACGTCACCAATCCCGTAGCGATCCTCAATACCCACGGTCATTTCGATCATGTCTGGTCGAATGCCGAACTTCAAGAAAAATTGGGGGTAGAACTCTACACCCCAAAAGGGGACGTGATGCTGCTGAGTTCAAGCAGTTGGATGCCCGATTTGCCGCCTTCTACTCCCGACGTTGCAGTCGAGGGAGACGAGAGTTTTGATTTTGACGGGGTGGAGGTGAAGTTTCACCATTTTCCGGGGCATTGTCCGGGGTGCAGTATGATCGAGATCGGAGATGCTATGTTTAGCGGTGATTTTATCTTTGAGCGTTCCATCGGACGCACCGATTTTCCCTATTCAAACCCCGAAGATATGATCAAAAGTTTAGAAAAATTCAAACGCATCCCTTACGATAAAACCCTCTATCCGGGGCACGGAAGAACCACGACGATCAAACAAGAACAGCAGTATGCCGATTACTGGATACAAAATCTCTCTTAGGAAACATAATGCAAAACGATCATTTTTACCATAAAGCCAAAGATTGGGACAAAGGCACCACCCGCGTACAAAACACCAAAACAATCTCGGAAGCCATTTTGGAGCAGTTTACCCTCCATAAAGATATGGAAATTCTCGATTTTGGCGTTGGTACGGGGCTTTTGGGGTTTGAGATAGCCAAACACGTAAAAAAAGTTTACGGGGTCGATACCTCCCGCGGGATGCTAGAACAGCTCCAAGCCAAAAACACTCCCGAGCTGAGTATAGAGCCGATTTTGCGCGACATCCTGCAAGAGCCTCTTGAGCAAAAATTTCACGGGCTTATCAGTTCGATGACCCTGCACCATATAGAAGATTTAAAGCTCTTTTTCTCTACAATGTACGATACTATCGAAGATAACGGCTTTCTCGCCGTGGCAGACTTGGAACTAGAAGACGGTACGTTTCATTCCGACAATACGGGGGTGTACCATTTCGGCTTCGATACGCGCGAGCTTTGTGAGATAGCTATGGGATGCGGCTTTAGAGAGGTTACATGCCAACGGGTTCATGCGATAGCCAAACCCCAAAGAGAGTACGGAGTATTCTTGCTGAGCGCAACAAAATAATAATCCCTCAAAGGATCTTGTATGTATAAACGCGTCAATCTGATCGTCGACGACCTTCAAGCAAGCGACGATTTTCCCAATATCGTCGAACACTTGCGCGCCCACTACAAGATCGAGCCTGCAATTTTCTCTTCAAAAGAGGTTTTTGCACAAGAGAGCGAAGGGGTGCTTTGTCTTTTGTATCTCGACGATGAAGCGATTAAACATTTTTTCAAAAACCATCTTGGCACCGCCGTTCATATAGGGATTCTCCCCAACAAAAGCTCCCCTTTGAGCATCAAAAAATTTGCCCTTGCAAAAGACCTTTTCGAAGCGATCGACGATGCTTTCAACAAAGAGCTTCTCAGCCGCGTCGATATACTGACGTGCAACGAATATGTCGCTTTTAACCGCATCACCCTCGGAAGTATGCGCGGGCTTAATCAGCTTGAGCTCTTAGAAACCTCGGGACTCAAAAAAGTACGCAGTTTTTTTGAAAACCTTAAAAACATCACCTTTACAAAATACACGCTCACCACATCCAAAGAGCAAGAGATTCAGACGGTAGCCTCGGGGATCACGATCATAGAAAACGAAGCGACAAGCGAAAAAGCGGCGATTAGCGGCGAGCTCTCCATGCATGATGGCAAACTCAATGCCTTTATCTTGGCGCCCACCTCGATGCTCTCGTATCTGTGGTATCTTGTTTCCCTTTTTATCTACCAAAAGATATCCCTGCTATCCCTGCCCAAAAGTTTGGGTTTTATCAAAACTTCCAAACTCACCATAAGCTCCGACAAGCCTCTTGATTTTATACTTGATGGCAACCTTTTAAGTGCCAAAGAGCTCGAACTCGCTTCGATCCAAGATGCCATTACACTCCATCTGGGTAAAAAGCTTCAAGAGCATATCCGCTTCGAAGAGCGCCCCATCGAAGAAAAAGACAGCATAAAAGTGGGGTCTCTGCCCGTGGGAGAGGTCAAAAACCTTTTAATGGACAACAAACTTCCTTTATTTAAAAAAGCAAGCGAAGAGGAGTTTAAAGAGGTTTTTTTAAGTCTGCGAAACAGTGCAAAATTCTCGTTCGTTTTTTTAACCCTCATGGTTTTAAGCACCCTTTTGGCCACGACGGGGCTTTTTGGAAACTCCGCACCCGTTATTATCGGTGCGATGATCCTAGCCCCCCTTATGGCGCCGATCGTCTCTTTTGCGATGGGGGTCGTACGCGCCGAAAAAGTGCTTTTGTCCCAAAGCTTGCAAACCCTTCTCATAGGGATCGTAACGGCACTTGTGTGTTCCTACCTTTTTACCTCGTTTATCACCCTCGAGCGTATCACCCCCGAGATGCAAAGCAGGCTTAATCCCAACCTCTTAGACCTGATGGTGGCAATATTTTCGGGGATTGCAGGAGCGTATGCAACCGCCAAAGAGGAGGTCGCAAAATCGTTGGCGGGAGTTGCCATCGCCGTAGCACTCGTACCCCCTTTAAGCGTAACGGGGATCGGGATCGGTCTTGGCAACCCAGACGTAATCTACGGTTCGTTTCTTCTCTTTAGCGCCAACTTGGTCGGTATGACGCTCAGCGCGGCGCTTACCTTTATCGTGCTTGGATTCTCCCCCGTAAACCGTGCCAAAAAAGGGTTGCTCTATACCGCTTTGCTCTTGGTTATTATCACCGTTCCGCTTATCCTCTCTTTTTACGAGATGAAAAAACAAAACGACTATATGCAGCGTCTTGAACAACTCCGATCGATGCAGATCGGAGAAAAAAGACTCGATATCTCCGTTATCAGTATAGACGACACCGACGAAGCGCTCGTTGTCAATATCGAAACGCTCTCTTCAACCACCCTCTCAAACGGTGATTTCGACCTTATAAAAGAGGCACTGCGCAAGCAGGTAGACAAAGAGATCATCCTTGAGGTCACCCCTCGGATCAAAGTAAAATAATGCCCTACTACGACGCTCTTATCAATTACGTTTTACTGTTTTTACTCTTGGAGTTTTACGAGGTGAGCTGGCAGAGAGCTCCCTCTTTGATGGGGATGCTGCTGCGGATGCAAAAATACTACAAAAAAAGTATCCTGCTGTTTTTACTGATGCATCCGACCTACTATTTTGCCATTCTTTTTGCGATGCTTTGTGATTACCACTGGAGTGCGATGGTGCTTTTGTTTCTAAAAACATTCGATATTGCAACGAAGATACGCCTTTTGGAGCAGGTGTTTAAAAAGCAAGAGATCAGCCAAGAACTCGGTATCGTCCTGCTTACCCCGCTGCACCCTTTTCTGCCCTATATCGGGATGCTCGTTTACCCCTTTTTTATCGCCTTGGTCTTCCTTTAAGGAGAGCCTTTACTCTTTTTGCTCCTCAAGAAGTTTGAGTTTGAGTACGTGTCGCTCCGTTACGACGGTCTTAAACTCCCCCTCGAATACCTTGATATTAAGTACGAACGCCTCGACGTGTACGTTTCTTTTGCGCCCCTCTTTATGGCGTACCCGTGCTACGAAATTCACCTCATCCCCCATTTTTACGGGGGAGAGAAATTGGCAATCGCTTCCCACAAGCACGACGTTTCTCTCATTGACACATGCCATAGCCGCAAAATCCGCCGCACCGAAAATGAACCCTCCGTGGATCAGCCCTTGGTTGTCGGCTACCATCGGGTAGGTGGTCGTTAAACGAAGCTCCACGTACCCGCGCTCTAGCTTTATCAGTTCGCCGCAAAGTTCCCGATTGATCTCTTCGTGGGTTTGCAGATAGGTCTGATCACTCGGTTCCCCGTCGATCCCGTGCATATCTATCTCGGGATCGACGATCTCCTGCGTCTGTTTTTCGCCTTTAGCTTTTTTTGCATTTTCTATGGTCATTTTGACTCCTTTGTTATTCTCACGTAGACCCGTTTGGGCGCGGGATAGCCTTCGACTGTTTTTGAAGCGTCGCTAGGATCTAAAAAGTCCTCAAGCGACTGCCCTTCGATCCACTCCGTTTTTCGTTGCTCATCCGACGTGGTCACCGACGTCTCAAGCACCTCAAAAGTGCTAAAACCCGCACGTTTACACCAGTTGTGCAATGCTTTGATCGTGGGAACGAAATAGATGTTGGGTATCTTTGAGTAGGTGGATTCGGGACAGAGTGCAAACTCCCCCTCCCCTTCGATATAGAAGGTGTCCAAAAACACCTCCCCCTCTTTCTCAAGCCCTTTATAAAGCGACTTGAGCATCATCACGGGATCGCTTCTATGATAAAGCACCCCAAGGCAAAAAATCGTATCGAACTTCTCTTCGTAAAACTCCAGATGCTCCACGCCCAAAAGTTCGTACACGATCTCGCTTTTGACAAAATGGTTAATAAAGTCAAACTGCGTTTTATAGAGCGCCGAAGGGTCAAACCCCACAAGTTTTTTTGGCGCATCCTCCTGCATCCGAAAAAGATAATAGCCGTTGTTGCAGCCGATATCGGCGACTTTTTTGTCTTTGAGATCAAAATGTTTCCGCAAAAGATTGTATTTGAGATTGCTTTTCCATTCGGTATCTATAAAAGTACCGCACACCTCAAAAGGTCCCTTGCGCCAAGGCATCATCATTTTGGCAACCTCTTTGATGCGCGCCGCATCTTGGCATGTGCCCTCGATGGTCAGGGTATCGCCCAAGGTTACATGCCAACTACCCTCTTCCAAGCTAAGAAGTGCTTCTTGCAGCGGGGCTATATTTTTCCACGACATCCATTTTTGCCGTTCGTTTCTTATGGTATCTAGGTTCATTTTATGCTTTATCTTAATATTTTTAACTATAATTGTACCCAAAGATAACTAGAGGAAGTTGAATGCGTTTAGAAAAAAAAGCGACGGTGGTTTCTACCTCGGTCGCCGCGGTTTTAGTTTTGATAAAAATGATCGTAGGGGTTTTGAGCGGTTCCATTGCCGTTTTGGCTTCGGCAATCGATTCGTTTTTAGACCTTACCGTCTCGCTTTTTAACTATTTTGCCCTCAGTAACGCCGAAAAAGACCCCGACGACAAGTTCCACTTCGGACGCTCTAAAATAGAGCCGCTCGCCGCCGTAATAGAGGGGGTGGTGATCTCCTTTTCGGCACTCTTTATCCTCTATGAGGCGTTTGTAAAAATTCTCCACCCGCGAGAGATGAACTATATGAACGAAGCGATCGGCGTCATGGTGGTCTCGATCCTTATCACTGCGGCGTTGGTCTATTTTCTTAACTCCGTTGCCAAAAAAACAGGAAACATGGTAATCAAAGCGGATGCGCTCCACTACAAAACCGACCTCTTCTCAAACGGCGCGATCCTTTTTGCCCTTGCACTGATCTCCATCACCGCAGAGCAGCTTATCGACCCTATTTTAGGGGTGCTTATCGCCGTGTATATGATCTACTCCGCCGTACCCATCATAAAAGAAGGGATACTGATGCTTCTCGATGCCGCGCTCAGCGAAGAGGAGATCCAAAAGCTCGTTGCCGCTATCGAATCCGAACCCTTGGCAAACGACTACCACGACCTTAAAACACGCGCTTCGGGTTCGCATATATTCTTAACCGTGCATATTGTTTTCAACGACAAAATCTCTTTGGTGGATGCCCATGCGGTAACCGATAGTTTGGAGGAGAAGTTTCAAAAATGTTTTGAGGATAAAACGGTACATGCGCTGATCCATATGGATCCGTATGACGACTCGAAGGTCGATAAAAAACACTAGAGGGCACCTCTAAAGTTTTTGTATAACCCACAAACTAGATTCCGTGTCTAGGACGGAACGACGGAAAATACGAGACTTTGTCACCCTGAACTCGATTCAGGGTCTAGGCTTTTAGAAAATACACTTACAATTTCATGGCATGTAAAAAGTCACATGCCATGAAAACTATCTCGCAAACTCCACCGCTCTGCTTTCGCGGATCACGCTTACTTTGATTTCGCCCGGGTATTGCACCTTCTCTTCGATCTCTTTGGCGATTTCGCGCGCCAAAAGGATCGACTCGTCGTCGTTAAGAAGCGCCGCATTGACGATTACGCGCACTTCGCGCCCCGCGTTGATAGCATAGGCCTGTTTGACGCCGTTGTGCTCGCTTGCGATCTCTTCGACCTCGCTCACCCGTTTTAAGAAGCTCTCCAACACTTCGCGTCTCGCACCCGGACGCGCGGCGGAGAGCGCATCTGCCGCACATACGGCGCCGCACTCTATGGAGTGTATCTCTTCGTATCCGTGGTGCGCGTAGATCGCGTTGATCACGACGCTGTGTTCGTTGTAGCGGTTACATATTTGCGCGCCCAGATCAACGTGGTTCCCCTCGTGCTCGTGGGTAAGCGCCTTGCCGATATCATGCAGCAATCCCGCACGTTTGGCAAGCGCTACGTCGCCGCCCATCTCTGCCGCCATAATTCCCGCCAGATGCGCCACTTCCAAAGTATGCGCCAAAGCGTTTTGCCCGTAACTCGCACGGTAGCGCAAACGCCCTATAAGCTTCATAAGCTCAGGGTGCATCACGCCGATCTCAAGCCGCGCTACGATCTCTTCCCCTTCGCTTAAAATCGAAGCTTCAAACTCGTCTGAAACTTTCTCGAATATCTCCTCGATCCGCGCAGGCTGGATGCGGCCGTCTTCTATAAGAAGCTGCAACGTTTTTGTGGCGATCGCACGGCGATAAAGGTTAAAACTGCTCACCAAAATCGCATTGGGCGTATCGTCGATGATAATATCGACACCCAAAAGGGTTTCGAGGGTCTTGATATTGCGCCCCTCTTTGCCTATGATGCGCCCTTTGAGCTCATCGTTTTCAAGATGGATCGTGTTTGTCAAGCGCTCTGAAGCAAACTCTCCCGCAAAGCGGCTTGTCGCTTGTGCCAAAATATAGTTGGCGCGTTTTTTCGCTTCGTTTTTCGCTTCGTTCTCGTAGCGTCTGACGATATGCGCGATCTCCGAACGCGATTTCTCTTCCACTTTTTCCAAAAGCACTTTTTGCGCTTCGGCTTGTGTCATCCCTGCGCTGTGTTCTATGGCATGGAGCACCTGTTCCAATTTCTCTTCGTATCTCTTTTTTAAGAGGTTTAAAGATTTTTCGTTTCTCTCTAAATCAATCTTTTTTGCTTTTAAAGCGACACGCTCTTCATGAAGATTCTTCTCTTCATTTTGTTTATATCTTTTAAAATTTTGCTCTTTTCGTATCACGTCGTCTTCGCGCGCGAACAGGTCCGCTTTGGCGCGCTCTTTGGCGCTTTCGTACTGTTTAAGCGCTTCTAACTCAATCTCTTGGGCTTTGAGGTTCGACTTTTGCAAAAGAAGCTGCGCTTCGCTCTCTATGGCGCTCGCTTTTGCTTTTGCTTTATCGACGTAAATATCAAAATTTGCGTTTGAGATCTTTTTAGAGATGAAAAATCCGATTAAACCGCTTAGGGTAGCTACGGAGCTACCAAGCAGTATCTCGTTTAACATCCTTTGTTCCTTTTGTCTCTAGCCGACCTTCGGGCGTGAGGAGCAAATCACATTTGACATCGTAATGATCGCAAATAAATTTTTTCGTAATACAAAGCTCGGGTTGTACAAAAATCGTGTAGGGTCTCTTTTGCAGTTTTGCAAAGAAACGATCATACATCCCTTTTCCAAAACCCACTCTTTGCAGATTCCCGTCTACCCCGACCGCAGGCACTATGGCTATATCAATTTTTTTAATAGTTCTTAAAGTGTTTCCCGCTTCAAATATTCCAAACTTTTTCTTCGTAAGCGGTAATCTAAATGGTACCATCTTAAAACTTTCACCTTCCATAAACGGTAAAAATATTTTATTCTTTTTGCGTAGTTTTAAGAGCGTTTTTACGACGTTTGCTTCAAATTCCAAAGGGTAAAAAAAGAGGATTTTTTTATTTGAAACATTTTGCAACATGCCATAAAGTTTCATGTTAAGTTTATTGTCCTTGTAATACTTGTTATGGCTTGAAGCATTTTTCATTTTTGCCAAGCATTTTTCTCGAAAAATCGTTTTTGTAAGAGGCATGTAAATTCTTTATAGATATAATTTCGTCCAATTTTACTGAAAAACTCAAAAAAAGGTCTTAAAACATGTTTACAAAAACGCTTCTTGGCTCTCTTTTGGCTCTCTCGTTTCTCTTTTGCGGATGTTCCGATGACTCCGTAGAGGAAGCAAACAGCATGATCGCCACAAACGAATATATCCTCACTTCGACCGATATGACGCAATTTGTCGTCAAAAAAGGGAGCGAAGGCTTTTTAGTCGAGGGGCAAAACAAAGTGATTATTTTCGATCTTTTCGCCACATGGTGCCCCCCATGCCAAGACTCCGCTTCCCACCTCAGTGCCTTACAGGAGAAATATAAAGAGGATCTTCTTATTATCGGCGTGACCATTGAAGATAACATCACCAACGAGAAACTAAACGAATTTAAAAATAGTTACAAAGCGCACTACACCCTCGTGAACTCTCCCCAAAACCACCGTTTCGTCGATGCTTTGGCGACACACCTCGAACTTGGTGCGCGTTTTCCTATCCCCGTTATGGCGATTTATAAAGACGGAAAACTCATCAGCCATTACCTCGGTGCGATCCAAGAAGAGTTCATAGAGAGCGACATCAAAAAAGCGTTGGGTAAATAAACAGATGTTCGGATTTATCAAAAACTCCCTCAAAAAGACCGTAGAAGCGATTAAAACGGTCGCACCCAAAAAGAAGATCACCTTTACAAAAGAGGAGATCGAAGATATCCTTCTCGAAGCGGACGTCGAATACCCGCTTATCGAGATTATTCTCAATGAGATCTACCAGGAGAAAGTTACCAGAGAGATTCTACGCTCCAAACTCTTGGCGACCCTCGCACATACCTCCTACAAAGCGCCCGAGTTTAACGCTCCTTTTGTGGAGCTTATCATCGGGGTTAACGGAGCGGGGAAAACCACGACCATCTCCAAACTTGCCCTGCGCTATAAAAACGAAGGGAAAAAAGTGATGCTCGGTGCGGGCGACACGTTCCGAGCCGCGGCGATCGAGCAGCTTAGCCTTTGGGCAAAAAGGCTCGAGATTCCCATCGTCTCTTCGCAGCAGGGGCATGACAGTTCCGCCGTGGCGTACGATACGATCGACTCGGCAAAAGCCAAAGGGTTTGACCACGTCATTATCGACACTGCGGGGCGTTTGCATACAAAAACCAACCTTGCAAACGAACTCAAAAAAATCCACCGTATCTGCGACAAAGCCCACAGCGGAGCGCCTCACCGCACCGTGCTTATCATAGACGGCACCCAAGGAAACTCCGCGATCGCCCAAGCCAAAGCATTTAGCGAGATGGTCAAGATCGACGGAATCATCATCACCAAACTCGACGGTACGGCAAAAGGGGGAAGCATCTTTAGCATCGCCTACGCTCTGGGGCTTCCTATCCTCTTTATAGGTACCGGCGAACAGCCCGAAAACCTCACGCCGTTTGATAAATACGAGTTTGTCGACGGGCTTTTGGACGCGATCTTTAGCGAAGAGGATGCCTAGTGGCATTTAGCCCCAAAACACCCTTCCTTGCAACCGACGGTATCGTCGAAATTTGGGACGCTTCCAATAAGTTTTTGGGGATCGTGCTGATTGAACGCAAAAACCCTCCGCTGGGGCTTGCACTTCCTGGCGGCTTCGTCGATGTAGGGGAGAGGATCGAAGAGGCCCTGACGCGCGAAATGCGCGAAGAGATATCGCTCGATGTTTTTGTGCAATACCTTTTGGGAATCTACTCCGATCCCGCTCGCGATCCCCGTTTTCATACCGCTTCAGCCGTTTATGTCGCAAAAGCCTCTCAAATGCCCCAAGCCGCAGACGATGCAAAAAAGGCATATGTTTTTTCGCTTGATGCGATCCCTTTTGACAAACTCGTTTTTGATCACAAAAAAATCTTGGAAGACTACCTCGCGGTGCGCGCCAAAGCGCAACGTTAAACAAGCCCCTCTTGCCCGAGTCTATAGAGCGCAAAATCGTATTTGAGCGGGTCGGCAGCATCGAATTGTTTGAGGGTGTTTGTCAGCTCTATCGCCGCTTGCAGATCGTAGGTTTTACGGCTTAAAAGCCCTAATTTGCGAGAAACGTTAAAGGTATGGGTATCAAGCGGGATGATAAGGTCGGCAGGGTTTACCCCATGCCAAAGCCCCATGTCGATACAATCGTGACGCACCATCCAGCGCAAAAACATCATCCAGCGTTTTAGCGCTCCCGCACCTTTGGTTTTATTCGTGACCTGAGAAAGTAAAAAGGTATAACCTGCCGTGGCATGGGGATAGAGTGCACCAAGGGTGCGGATAAGTTCGTTGATCCCCTCGATGGGATCTTTTCTTGGCATGTACCCTTTTTGAAACACCTCTTCTAGGGTTAACCCCTTGGCATGTAAGCGCCCAAGAGCGATAAAAAGCGCAACGATATCTTCACCCTTTTGAAAACGGTAGTAGCGGCATGCCAAGGCTTTTTGCACATCCGCTTCATCCCCATCAAGCAGGGAAAAATCAAGAGACTCCAAAAACTTCACGATCTGTTTGACGTTGCCGTAGGCAAAAAGCGCGCACACCAGCGCCACCCGCTCATCTCGGTAGCGATGCGCCACCATAATGGGGTCAAGCCGCTCCTCGCATATCTCCTCTAAAGAGTTGCGTTTTTGCACCTCGGCATCTAAAAGAGCTTTTATATTTTGCATATGCGCGCTCTAATGCAGATGGTACAACTTCTTACGCTCGCTACTCCCTGCGATATTAAGCTGTTTACGGTATTTTGCGATGGTGCGGCGCACCATTTGAACTTTGAATTTCTCTTGGATCAGCTCCAAAAGCTTCATATCACTCAAAGGTTTTTTGCGGTTTTCGTTTTTAATAAGATTGGTGACAAACTCTTTGATCGCGGCGTTGCTTACATCCTCGTCTATGGCGGTGGTGAAAAAATCTTTCATAGCAAACACGCCCCGCTCGCATGCTATATATTTGTTGGCGATGGCGCGGGAGATGGTAGAGGGGTTGTGCCCGAATTCGTCGGCGAGAGTTTTAAGGGTCAAAGGCATGATCGCACCCCCCGTAAAAAACTCGTACTGGTACTCCACGATCATAAGCCCCACTTTGTAGAGGGTCGCTTTTCGCATCTCAAGCGCATCGACGAGGCTTTTTGCTTCCTTGATTTTTTGGGTCACGAATTCGTGTGCGACACCGTAGTTTGTGTCGATCTCTATCGTGGGGTAGTAGGCGTCGTTGAGTTTTACTTCAATGTTTTGTTCATCGTTAAAATAGATCATCAGATCGGGGATAATTTGGCTCGATTCCTCTAAAAAATCGATCGCCGGAGGGTTTTTAAAGGTGCCAAGTACGCGCATCACCTCGGCAAAATGAGGCTCGTTTGCATACGCGTGGATATGTTCAAGGTCATTAATAACCCGCACGCAAAGCCCGTACGCCGCATCTTTGATGTCGGAGTTATCAAGCTGGAACAAAAACGATTCGGCTAAATCTTTTGCGGCGATCCCCACCGGTTCCACATGGGCAAAACGCAGCCGCACCTTTTCAAACTCCGCCAAAGATATAGCATGTTCGGCACAAAACGCTTCGCTCTCCCCCTCGTAGTAGCCGTTTTCATCAAGATTGGACACCACAAAAGCGGCGATCTTTTGAGAGAGGGGCGTAGGGAAAAGGGGCGCTTCTATCTGCTCATCAAGCACGTCGTAGAGTGATTTATGCTGAATGGTGAGTGCTTCTATCTGTTCGGTGCGGGTATTGCTCACGCTTTGGGAGATGATCTTGCGGGGGATGCGTTTTTCAAAATCCTCCTCAAACCCCGATTTTATCTCTACAAGGGGGTTGGCTTCTACAAAAGGGCTCATCGCTTCGCCCAAGTCGCTTAGACTCGAATGCAAAATCGGCAGCCAGTTACGAAGGGTGTTTGAGAGTTTGTGTTTGGTCTCTACGTTTTGAGTCGTTCGTAATACTGCCATCTTCTTCCATCAAAGCCTAAAGCTTAAATGTTTCCCCCAAGTAGTGTTTGCGCACGTCTGCGTTTTGCCCGATCTCTTCGCTCGTGCCGCTTGCCAGCAGTGCACCCGATTTGATAACGTACGCTCTGTCGCACACATCAAGCGTCTCTCTGACGTTATGGTCGGTGATAAGCACCCCGATATCGTAAGAAACAAGCTGCTTGATAACGTTTTGGATATCCATAACCGCAATAGGATCAACCCCCGCAAACGGCTCATCGAGAAGCAGAAATTTCGGTTCGTTGACAAGTGCGCGGGCGATCTCGACACGGCGGCGTTCCCCCCCGCTTAGGCTTATCCCCTTGCGGTAGCGGATCGGCTCGATGTTAAACATATCCAAAAGTTCACTTATGCGCTTCTCTTGCGCCTCGGGGTCTTTGATTTTGACCTGTGCGGCAACCATAAGATTGTCCTCGACGCTTAAATCTTTAAATATCGAAGCCTCTTGAGGCAGATACCCGATCCCCTTGAGCGCTCTTTGATGCAGCGGCATGTTCGAGAGGTTTTCCCCGTCGAAAAACACCTCCCCGCCGCTTGCTTCGACCAGCCCGCATATCATATAAAAAGTGGTGGTTTTTCCCGCGCCGTTAGGACCTAAAAGCCCTACAACCTCGCCGCTTTTGACCTCAAGGCTCATCCCTTTGACGATCTCTAAATCTTTTATTTTTTTCTTTAAATCTACTGCTTTAAGCCTGTGCATCTCGTACCTTGTATTCTCTTATATCGTTTGCAATTTTTTCTATCTCTACCACTTTTACGGGGATTCCCGCCGCAACGAGAATTTTCTCCAATGCATCATCGCCCCACTCTACCAAGTGCAACCCCTCTTTTTCGAGTTCTTCCAACATCCCTAGGGAGAGAAAATGCTCCAACCCGTGGTTGTAGATGTCGTAGTGGTAGAGCTTCTCGCCGTAGCGGTGCTGCAAAGAGAAGGTAGGAGAGGTTACATCCTCCGTGTATCCCATGGCATGTGCTATCTCTCGGGTCAAGGTGGTTTTTCCCGCCGCCAGATCGCCTCGCAATAGCACCACACCTTCACAAAACTCCGCTAGAAGTTCTTCTGCCAACATGCCAAGCTCGTTTTGTTTGAGTGTATAGGTTTTCATAGCTTGTTGGATATCTCCGTGATCTGTTTGAGTTTCGCCGTTGCAAGCCCTTTGTTAAGCGCTTCGCGTGCTATCTCCAAGCCGTCTTGAAAATCGCGCGCCGCACCCTCGACGATAAGTGCCGCCGCACTGTTGAGAAGCACGATATCCCTTTGTGCATCGGTTGCGTTTCCTTCAAAAATATTATAAAGAATTTTCGCATTCTCCTGCGCATCCCCGCCTATAATCGCACTCAGCGGCGCTTTTTTGATCCCGAACTCCTCGGGGTCGATGATAAAATCGTGTTTGACGCCGTTTTTAAGCTCGCTCGCATAGGTGATATCGCTGATGCTGATCTCATCCATCCGCTCTTTGGAACTCACCACGATGGTGGAGGTTGCACCGTTGAGCTGCAACGCTTGGGCAACTTTGGGCACGAACGATTTATCAAACACCCCAAGAAGCGATTTTTTCACCCCCGCGGGGTTGGTAAGAGGTCCTAAAATATTAAAGATCGTCTTGTCGGGGATCGTCTTGCGCACCGGCATAATAAACTTCATCGCAGGGTGGTGGTTTTGGGCAAACATAAAGGTAAAGCCCGTCTCTTCCAAAAGTCGCGCACTTTTTTCTATTCCCAAATCAAGCCGTACGCCCAAAGCCTCGAACATATCCGCACTCCCCGATTTGGAGGTGATAGAGCGGCTTCCGTGCTTAGCGACAAAACAGCCGCACGCAGCAAGCAAAATCGAAGCGGTCGAGGAGATGTTAAAACTCCCTATCTTGTCCCCGCCCGTACCTACGATGTCGATAGCTCTTGCTTGAAGCTCTTTGGAGATAGGCAAAGCTATGGCATGGGCGCGCATCACCTCTGCCGCACCCGCAATCACCTCATAAGGGGTGCTCTCGTCAAGCTTGATGTTCACAAGCAGTTCGCGCATCTCCTCGGCACCCATATCGCCGCTGAAGAGGTGTTCAAAAATCTCTTTTGCCGCTTTATAATTCATTCGATCTCCTTAATGTATTCGTGTTGTAAAGACTTCGGCGTCGATTTTGTTTCGGGAATTTTTAATACCTGATACTTTTTCGGATGTTCAAGGTAATTGATCGTAATAATAGAACCCACCTCGACGTTTTTACTCGCTTTTGCCACCGTGCCGTTGACAAGCACGACTCCGTTTTCTATCATATCCTGGGCGACGGAACGCCGTTTTGTAATATTGACCGCATTTAAAAATTTATCGACTCTCATAGCTCACACTTTAAATTTTTAGTTATTGTAGAGTAAAAAAACTGAAAAGAATGTAATAATTGGAACATTTTTTGCGTATTTCATCATCTTATGCAAATAAACAATTTTTCTAATATTGACAGCCTTCAAAGTTTTCATTTTTTGACAATTTTATCACATTTCACAAATTGACTGTTTTTTCAACATTTTTTCTATACATATTTAAATAAAATGGTGTAGAATGCTTTTTGAAACAAAATTGAAACATCATTCAATAGGGGATTACGATGGCTCAAAGCGGCGGAAAACAGATCAAACTCAGTAATATCAAATCGATTATCAGTCGAACCGATCTCAAGGGCAAGATCGAATACTGCAACAAATATTTTACGGAGATAAGCGGATACGAAGAGAGGGAACTCATTGGTTCCCCTCACAACATCATCCGCCACCCCGACATGCCAAAGGTGATTTTTAAGATCATGTGGGATCGCCTAAAAAAACACGAAGATATCTTGGCGGTGGTGAAAAACCGAGCAAAAAACGGGGATTATTATTGGGTTACGACGCTGTTTGAAACCAAATACCATCCGTTCGATAAAAAACCCGAAGGGTATCTCGCCCTGCGCAAAGCGGTACCCGAACATGCCATAAAAACGATAGAGCCTCTTTATAAAAAGCTTCTTGATATCGAAAAAAACGAGGGGATGGAAGCGAGCGAGCGCTACCTCTTGAAATTTTTACGCGATCAAGACAAAACGTATGATGAGTGGATCCACGAAGTGGTGGAGTATAAAGGGTTAGTGGTACAATTTTTTAATGCCATGAGAAAAATGTTCGACTAGAAAATTTTTTAGAAAATTTTCATTTTATCTTCTGTAAGATAGTGGCATATACAAAACAAAGGGGTTTACAATGGCAAAAGTCGGAAATTCGATCATCAAAGGGATTGAAGTTAAAGAGATCGTCACGCTTTTGAATAAGGCATACGCAGATGAATGGTTAGCGTATTACCAATATTTTATAGAATCTAAAGTGGTAAAAGGGATCATGAAAGATGCGGCGATTGCGGAGCTTAACCAACATGCAGCAGATGAACTGCGCCATGCCACGATGGTGGCTGATCGTATCTTGCAGCTTGGCGGCACGCCGCTGTTGCACCCTCAAGATTGGCTAAGTCATACCAACTGCGGTTACGACGCACCCAAAAATTTTGACGTGGTCGCGATCTTGGAAGATGCAATCAAAGGGGAGCAGTGCGCGATCAAGACCTATTCGATCATCGCCGAGCTCACAAAAGACAAAGATATCGTAACCTACGACATCGTCTCGCAAATCCTTGCCGATGAAGTGGAACATGAAGAGGACTTGCAAGCCCTCCACGACGATATCTCCGAATTTGTCGCCGATCTTAAAAAGAGCCTTCAGTAATTTCTAGGGCGCAAATCTTCTTGCGCCCTTTTTTAACCTTTTTCTTTTTTTTCTCTCAAAGCATTTTAGTGCTAGAATACCCCTCTTTATTTTTTATCGATTTTATACACAAGGGAAATAATGTTTATTCCGTCTAATCTGCTTCAAAACAAAAAAATTCTCCTAGGGGTGAGCGGTTCCATCGCCGTGTATAAATCACTCGAACTCGTGCGCCTCTTTATCAAGGCGGGAGCGGAGGTAAAAGTGGTGATGAGCGAAGCTTCCAAAAAATTCGTCACGCCGTTGAGTTTTGAAACCCTCACCTCCAAACGCGTTTTGGATGATTATAACGAATCATGGGTGGATGAGCACAACCATATCAAAGCAGGGGAATGGGCGGATATCTTCGTGATCGCCCCCGCAACCGCCAATACCATCGCCAAACTTGCCAATGCCATAGCCGACACCATGCTCACCCAATGCGCCTTGGCTTATAACGGGGTAAAAGTGCTTGCTCCCTCGGCAAATACGAACATGATACACCACCCCATCTCCCAGGCAAATCTCAAAATGCTTCGCATCGCCGATTACGAAATCGTCGCTACCCAGACCAAAGAGTTGGCATGTAAAGCAGTAGGAGACGGTGCCATGGCAGAACCTCTTGAAATTTTTTGGCATGTAGCAAAAAATCTTTTGGCGGATGATTTTTGGAAAGACAGACGCGTGATCGTAACAGGCGGCGGCACAATAGAAAAAATAGACGACGTACGCTACCTCTCCAACTACTCAAGCGGGAAAATGGCTTCGGCACTCGCAACCGCGCTCTATTGCAGGGGGGCGGATGTCAACCTTATCGCAACACGTTTTGATACCGAGCTTCCAAAAGCGCTCCACACAATCGAAGTGGAAAGCTCCTCGGAGATGGCGGAGTATCTCGTTGATTCGATCCGCATCGCCAAAAAAGGGAAACTCTCCCAAGCCACGCTGATGCGCGATGAGCATATCCACCTTATCCAAAAAACCCCTTATCTCTTTATGGCAGCAGCGGTGAGCGACTACATACCCCATGCCCCCCAACAAGGAAAGCTCAAAAAAGAGATGTTAGGGGATAGTTTCGCACTCCAACTGAAAAAAAACACCGATATTTTGGCTTCTCTCGATAAAGAGGGGATCAAAACGGTAGGATTCAAAGCGGAGATGGACGCCCAAAATGCTTTGGCAAACGCGCAAAAAATGGTACATGCCAAGGGGCTAGACGGGGTGTGTCTTAATATTTTAAAAGATTCTTCGAGTTTCGGTACCGACACCAATACGATCGATTTTCTCACAAAAGAAGCCCAACATGCCATACCTCATGCCGATAAACTCAGCGTTGCATTCTCTATTTTGGAACATGCCAAGAGCTTATGAGTTTCTCCATCTCCCAAATCAATGCTTTGGCAAAACTAATAGGTGCAAACCCCAACGAAGCCAAAGCCCTCGTAAAACTCGCTTCGATCGATGTGCTTAAAACCCTCGGAGATGGAAAGTACACGATCGCTTTAGATAACCAAACCCTGAGTGCGCAAAGCGAAAAACCTCTCCGTGAGGGGGGTGCCTACTGGACGCAAATACACTACGCCAAAGACACCAAACCCACCCTCTCCAACCTTGTTAAAATGCCCGTGCTCTTTAAAACATTGCAAAACGGCTTGTTTTCCTTTACCCTCCAAGAGGTCGTATCGCTTCTCAAGCAACCCAAACCTGCCGCACAACTTGCACAAAATATTTTGGAAAAACTCGCCTCTGCCACGACCAAAGAGGAGTTTCAAAATTTCTCGAATCTTTTACTCTCGCTCCATCACCATACCTTGACGCTCCCGCTGCAATATCACAACCGTTTTGCCCTTTTACAACTAAAAAAAAGGTACAATAACAGATCAAAAACAACCTTTATCGACTTCTACGCGGCTTTTGAATTTTTGGGACCCGTTTCGGGGATCCTCTCTTTGCAAGAGGATCAAATTCAAGCGCGTTTATGCGTAGCCTTTGAGAGAACAAAACAATTTTTGGAACAAGATATGAAAAACTTTGCACTTCCTCTTAGCATCCAAGTACAAAACACTATCGAACCGCTCTATGAGAGTACGCAAAACTCCCTTTTGGACGTAAGTATATGAACACCCCAAAACATATTGCCATCATTATGGACGGCAACGGCAGATGGGCGCAAAACCAAGGGTTCAAACGCACAAAAGGGCACGAGGCGGGTGCCAAAACGGTGCGTGCCGTTACCGAATTTTGTGCGGCGCATCCCGATATCCACCGCCTTAGTCTCTATGCTTTTTCAACCGAAAATTGGAAACGTCCCCGTTTGGAAGTGGAGTTTTTAATGCAGCTTTTAGAGCGCTACCTTACCCAAGAGCTTCCCACACTTTTAAAAAACAACATCCGTTTTGAAGTGATCGGCGATATTCGGGCTTTTTCAAACTCTCTGCAAAATAAAATTTTGGAAGTCAAAGAAAAAACGGCACATTGTGATGCTCTTGTGCAATCTTTGGCACTCAACTACGGCGCACAAAACGAGATTATCCGTGCGATCAACAGTATCAAAAACAGCTCCGAAACCATAACCGAAGAGATGCTCGCCAATGCGCTTGATTGTAAAGAGGATGTGGATATTCTTATCCGTACGGGGGGAGATCTACGCCTCTCAAACTTTTTGCTTTGGCAAGCGGCATATGCGGAACTTTTTTTCATTGACACCCTCTGGCCCGATTTTACGCCCAAAGATATGGAAAATATTATAAAAGAGTTTGCGACACGTCAAAGACGTTTTGGAGGATTGATATAATGGAAATTTTTTTAGCATTTCTATTCGGAACCCTTTTTGGTTCTTTTTTAAACGTGGTGATTTTACGTATTCCAAAAGATAAAAGCGTAGTATTTGGCGGCTCCCACTGTACCACATGCCATACGCCGCTGAAACCTTGGCATAACATCCCTCTCTTTTCATGGCTCTTTTTGCGCGGCAAATGTGCCTTTTGCGGCGCAAAAATATCGGCGCAATACCCTGCCGTCGAGTTTTTATCCGGACTCATTTTTGCCGTTTTGGCTCTTAAATACGGCATCAGTTTCCCCGTTTTCATGATCGGCATGAGTTTTTTAATGCTTTTAGCCCTTTCGATGATCGATTTTAAGTACAAAATGGTGCCCGACAGCCTCAACCTTTTGGCTATCCTTTTTGCCGTTTTAGGTGCTTGGAGTCTGGGCGGATTTGTAGAAAACCTTAAAAACGCACTTTTGTTTGCCGGAGGATTTACCCTGCTTCGTTTTGCCCTCTCCTACATCCTCACCTCCGCCGCACATCGCGAGGCGAATAAAACCATGACCCCGTGGCGAAAAAACTACCACACCTACCCCTATATCGAAGCGATGGGGGAAGGGGATATTATGGTTGCCGCTACGATGGGAGCACTCTTAGGACTTGAACTCACTCTTGTCGCGGTCTTTTTATCGGCAATTTTGGCACTTCCCGTGATGCTCGCTCTTCGCGAAAGAAGTGCCGAAGAACAACGCGTCCCTTTTGTACCGTTTTTGGCTCTTGCGACCTTTATCGTCTTTTTGCTCGATACCCCTATTTCAGCTTATATTGAGGCAAACTTTTAATTATGCACAAACTTAGAAACTATATTACGAAAAATCTCACACTCCTTTTTCTCTCTATTTTTTTGCCCCTTTTTGCGATCGCTTCGATGATTTTTCTTATCAAACTCGCAACTTATACGGCGGTGATCCAGCTGAGTCTTTGGGAGATGACGATGCTCTATATCTTTGTTTTGCCCGAACTGCTTTTTTATACCCTTCCAATAACCTTTTTCGTTGCGGCAACGCTAACGCTTTTTAGACTCTCCAGCGACAACGAAGTGATTGTTCTTTTCTCTTTGGGGATCCATCCCAAGTTTATTTTGCGAACCTTTGCAAAACCGGCATTGCTTTTGAGTGTACTTTTGGCATGCAACTTTTTCGTGGTTTTTCCCCATGCCAAGACACTCTCAAGCAATTTTATCTCTTATAAAAAAAGCGAGGCGAAGTTCAATCTTTCCGCTTCTGAATTCGGACATAGTTTCGGTTCATGGCTTTTATACATAGGCAAAGACAACGAGGACGGAAGCTACGGCGACGTTTTTTTATTTAACAAAGATAAAAACGAAGAGGTGCTTATCAGTGCAAAAAGAGCGGAGGTGATCAACGAAGGCGGCGTTTTGCGCCTTAAACTCACCGAGGGCGAGGGGTATAGCTACTCCAAAGAGAAATTTTCCCAAATCGATTTTGCAACCATGTATATCAACGACACGATGAAAACGAATCTCGATCCCTATACGACACCGATACAGTACTGGTTTGAACAAAAAAAAGAAAAACTGATCGTCAATACTCTTATTGCGTTCTTTCCCCTCTTAAGCCTTTTTTTGGTAGCGGCCGTAGGTATCGTTCACGTACGTCACCAAAAGGCGCGTATCTATCTTTCTATCTTTTTGGGGATCGTACTTTTTTACGGTGCCAGCTTGGGACTTCAAAAACTCCTCTTTTTCTATACCATTCCCCTCGTGCTTTTCACATGGCTCGGGGTCACCTATTTTCTTTATAAAAAAACGATTTTGGCAAGGTTTTAGATGCGCATCTGCCTCATCCTCGCTTACAACGGCAGCCATTTTTTGGGTTCGCAAACCCAAAAAAAGAGCAATAACACCGTCTTGGGGGTTTTAGAACATGTATTGGCGCAGCTGGGTATCCGCGAAAAAGTAGTAGCAAGCGGCAGAACCGATCGCGGCGTCCATGCCACGGGGCAAGCATGCCATCTTGATCTGCCCGATTTTTGGCACGATACTCTCAAGCTTCAGAGGGTTCTCAACGAGATGCTTCCAAAAACGATCCGTGTCAGATCGATCAAGCAGGTCAGCTCCGATTTTCACGCGCGCTACAGTGCAAAAAAAAGACTCTACCGCTACATCATCAAAGAGGGTGCTTCCAATCCGTTTGAAGAGGGGTTTGTGACGTTTTTAGAGAATATAGATTTTGACGCAATAGCCAAAAACATCAAACTTTTTGAAGGGGAACACGATTTTGCCTTTTTTATGAAAAGCGGCAGCGACGTCAAAAGCACAGTACGAACCGTCTATAAAACAAGAGCCTACCGTCATAAACAATATAGCGTTCTAACCTTTGAAGCCAACGGTTTTTTACGCACCCAGATCCGCTTGATGGTGGGTGCACTCTTACAAAAAAATGCCCAAGAGATAAGAGAACTCTTGGCATGTGAAAAAAAACATAAAATCAAACCCGCACCAAGCAACGGGCTTTATTTGGCTCGGATAAAGTATTGATTTTTAAAAGTTAGGCTATAATTTTTTGTTTTAAACAACTAAAACGGTTACCATTTAAAAAAACAAGGAAACAACTATGAAAAAAGCTTTTACGATGCTCGAACTCGTTTTTGTTATCGTGGTAATAGGGATCTTGGCCGCGGTGATTATCCCGAGAATGGATCGTGACAACGCTTCCGAAGCTGCTATTGAACTCCAATCGCAAATCCGTTACGCGCAGCATTTGGCAATAATCAATGATAAATTTGATCCTAATAATGCTACATGGTTTAGAAATCTTTGGCAAATCCGTTTTAACGGCAATCTTTACTCTATCGTAAGCGACAACAACACCCGTTTTGCCCGCGATCCGCAAGACGGTTCTCTTATCCAAAATATTAATCTAGGCGACAAATACAACGCCACCGTCTCAATGATGGCAGATTGTGCAGGGGTTAACGTTATAAGTTTCGATCATGTGGGCAGACCTATGGTAGGAGATTTAAGCCTTAATACCCAGCCTTACGTTCTAAATCAGCTTATTCAAGAGGACGATAACTGTACCATTGCAGTATCCAACGACGACAATTCAACGATCCACTATCTAAGACTTCACGGTGAAACAGGCTACTTGGAGGGGTTCTAACCTCTCACCTTTGGCATGCAGATCCGCTACATGCCATAGATTTCTCTCTTATTCCATCTTTTTCTTAACAAATCTTTCTCTAAACGTAAAAGAGGAAAGAGATGAAAAAAATTTTACGCCCCTTTGCGAAAACGGATCATCTTGAACCGCTCCCCTAAAAAGTTTGGCATGATGAGTATTTTTACCTTTTCAAGCTCTTGTGCGTATGCTTTTTCCCCTGCGTGTTTGCGCACCATCTCCAAAAGCTCCAAAATCCCCATATTCACAAGTGCAGTCATTTGCGCTTTGAGTTCCACAAACGCTACGCCCGCTTCCTCAAATGCATCCTTGACATGCGCAAACGTGACGTCGTAAGTAATATCCGATTTGGCAAACAGCTCCGATTTATTGCACTCCTCGTCAAAAAACGGAAACACTTTGTGCTTTGCATACACCCGCAAAGAAAAATCGGGGCGTGCCTGCATCTCGCCGTAATCGAAACTCATAAATTCAAATTTTTCACACGCCTCGCTCATCTCTTTGGCAAACGCCTCATACCCTAAAGCTATCTCGCCGCGGTCTTTATGGTACTTTTTCGCTTTTGCCGCAATTTGCGGATCTTCTACGTCAAAGATCACTTCGTGGTTTTCCACCCTGCCCGTTTTACCTTTATAATAAAGCTCACAAGGAAATGCATCAAAAATCTCGTTGGCAACGAAAAAAGCGTTCTTGCATCGAAGCTCTTGCAACGATTTGTAATGGGTCAGATGCACCGCGTCCCCGAAACACTCTTGAAAGTATTTTTTTTGAAACGCTTGCATCGCATCGAAACGCTCGATGATCACAAACTTCAGGCTGCTCAAAAGTTCGGGGTGCAACGTATAGAGAAACTCGCACACGTCCGCCAAAAAGTAGCCATGGTGCGCACCGATCTCGCATACAATCCCATCACATGCCAAGAACCCCTCATCTACCAGTTTGACGATATGGTTCGCCACGCTGCCGCCGAAGAATTTGCTCGTACTCACCGAGGTGTAAAAATCCCCCTCTTTGCCGATCGTTTTATAGGTTGCATAGTACCCCTCTTTGCCGTAAAGCCACTCGCTCATATATTCGCTAAATCTCATTTGCCGCCGTTTCGTATAAGGTTAAAAGTTCAAGCTGTCTGTCAAGCTCTGCAATTGCAACGTCAAGTTTTTGGATCGCAAGCGAATTAGCAAGAAGTGCCACGTCGTACTCCGTTTTGTATCCCGCCGCATAAAGCTCTTTGGTATCGTTTAACAGTTTCTCATATATCTCTTGGTTTTCACGACTAAGAGCAATTTTCTTATCGAAACGTTCGATATTTTGGATCACCTGTTCATACACCGCTTTGATCTCTCTTTTTTTATCTTGTTCGAGCACTTTGGATTGGAGATACTCCGCACGCGTTGTCTGCATATCATCAAACGTGTTGATGTCTAAGGGGATCGAAGCTTTAAATCCGTAAGTCCAATAGTCGGTTTTTCTCTCCGTGGCACCTACCGAAGAGCCCCCGACGTTGAAATTTTCTATTTTATCCCAATTATATGCGGCATTGAGGCTGATTTGAGGCAGATATTTTGCTACGGTCATATTTTTTGCGTAGTAGTTCTTTTCGCTCTCGCTTTTGGCTTGCTCATACGCGATATTGTTTGCATAAAAACTCTCCTCCTCTAGCAATTCCAAGCGGGGGAGTGCCACGCTCTCGTACGCAACGTCGCTGATAACGCGAAGCTGCGATAAAAGTCTTTGTTTGGCGGCTTCTATGTCGATTAGAACCTGTTTGGCAGAGTTTCGTTCTACGATCGCATCGTCTAAAAAAGTAGAATCGAGTTGTCCGCTGAGATACTGCTCTTTTTTAAACTCGAGATTGATCGCGGCATTTTTTATAAGAAGGTTTTGTTTTTGTATTTTAAGGTCGCTTTGGCGCACCTGCATTAAAAGGGAGATCGCATCTTTGATAAGTTTGCGCTTGGCGCTCTCTAGGGAATATTCTCCATAAGCGCGCGAAGCTTCGGCAAACTTGATCCCGAAATAGATACCGCCGCTTTGAAAAATAGGCTGATCTATGCTGATGGAGGTTCTTTTCGTCGTCGATTTATTATCGTACGCTTCGCTCACTCCGTGGGAGTATTGCAACATAATCGGTGCTATCCACGAATCGCGCAGCATATCGCTGCTTGATTCGATCTTTTCCCCCTCCAGACGAAAATACTCCTGTTTATTGGCAGAGATATACCCCTCTAGTGAGTCTTGTGTCTCTTGTGTGCCGAACCCTAAACTACAAAGAAGAGAGAGCGCGATTGAGAGCCGTAAAACCTTCATCTACTTCCTCTTTGGTAATTGTAAGCGCCGGTAAAAGGCGTAAAGTGTTGCGTCCGGCTTTAAGCACCATCACACCCTCTTCTCTTGCTCTGTTGATAATCTTTGCCAAGGTATCGCCGTCTTTGACGCGAAGCCCGCACATCATACCGATCCCCACTTTTGACGTGAAAACATCGCGGTGCGCTTCGTAGAATTTCTCTAATTCCGCTTCAAAATAGGCAATATTTGCTTGCAGCTCGCCTTTTGTATCCATCTCTTCCAAAATGTCCAAAACCTCGCATGCCGCCGTGGCACTCAGACAATTTCCTCCAAACGTCGATCCGTGATCTCCCGCGTTAAAAATATCTTTTTTGCTTGTCATCACCGCACCGATAGGCACGCCGCCGCCCAAACCTTTTGCCAAACTGATAACGTCGGGTTCGATCTCAAAAAGATTTGAAGCCAAAAAAGCCCCCGTACGGTAGATTCCCGTTTGTACCTCATCGACCATTAGCAGGATGTTTTTCTCTTTTAAAAGTTTTGCAAGCTCCTGCACCGCTTTTTTATCCAAGGGCTGCACCCCACCCTCCCCCTGAACGAGTTCGATAAGTACCGCACATGTATGATCATCCAAAAGAGAAGGGATCTGCTCGATCGAATCGGCATACACGAACCCGTCGGGAAAAGGACCGAAATAGTTGTGCATCGACTCTTGCCCCGTCGCTTTTACGGTAGTGATAGTTCTTCCGTGGAATGAATGTTCTAGAGTAATGATTTTATAGCGTTTAACCGTACCGTCTTTCTCGCCGAATTTTCGCGCGATCTTGATCGCACCCTCGTTTGCTTCCGCACCGCTGTTAGAGAAAAAACATTTCATGTCGTAGCCGCTAAGACGTACGATCTTCTCCGCCGCGCGCGCTTGAGGTGCGGTGTAGTAAAGATTGGAGATGTGGGTGAGTTTTGCTATTTGGCTACAGATCGCTTCGTTAACGCGCTTGTTGGCATGTCCTACGCTGCACACCGCGATCCCCGACGTAAAATCGATATATTGTTTTCCGTTTGCATCGACTAGGCGCGCATTGTCGCCGCTTACAAACTCAACGTCGGCACGCGCATAGGTGGGAAGAACATACTGTGTATCTAACTCTTTTGTATTACTCATATTTTTTGTACCTCTACTTTATTCTCTTGATAAATTGCAAATTTTCCGCCGTAGGCGTGTTTTGAAGAGGTAAGGTTATTGACCCCGCATGTGCCGCTGTAGATCAGCACGCAGTCCTCCCTTACGTCGTCGTCTAGTTTTACCCTGAGCTTTACGCTCCCGTTTTGCGAAGAGATAAGCACCTCTTCACCCTCCTTCAATCCGAGTTTTGCATTCAGATACGCATATGCCTCGCGCCTAAACATCGAATTAAGGCTCTTTGGGCTTTTGGGAGTAAGAAGGAAAAGTTTCTCCTCCATATCGAAATCGCTCTCGATCTCGTCTAAAAAAACAAAGGTTCCCTCGTCGGTATCAAATCCGCAAAACTCCCCTATCATCTTTTTCTCCACATGCCAAAGCCCGTCAAGCCTTTGCACCCCGTGATTTTTAAAATGCTCCAAATACTCCGCTTCGCTTTTGATCTCGATCCCGAATGCCTGACACAAATACGCGCTCAACTCGTACTCGCTTATCCCCTCTTCCTCTTCGCGCTGCTTTGGCATGGGATGCAAAACATCGCACGCATACGAAGCGCGGATATCGTTTTTGCCCAAAAAGGTTTTGGCGGGGATCACCAGATCGGCTCTTTGGCTTGTTTCGTTCTCGTAAAGCCCGAAATAGATCACGTTTTCTACCCTCTGCATCGATTCGATGACCCTTTTGCTATCGGGCATCTGCGCAAGAGGATTGGCTCCTTGGATAAAAAGCGTTTTGAATTTTGCAAACTCGGTATTTACTTTTGAAACTTTAGCAGATTTTGTATAAAAAGGGGAACTAATCCCCTCTTTTGAATCCGCCAAATACGCAACGCCGCACCCCTCTTTGCCAAAAAGCCCGAGCATCGCGGCAAAAGCGTCTATGGAGCGCATAATATCCGCGCCGTCTTTGTATTTTTGGATACCTACGCCGCAGACGATCGCCGTCTTTTTAGAGCGAACAAGTTCTAAAAACGAGCCTATCTGCCCCAAACTAACGTCGATCTGTTCAAGCGTCGCTTTGATGCGTATCGTTTGGGTAAGTTCGTAAAACTCCTCATAATCGGGTGCGTATTTGTTCAAAAACTCCGTATCACACCCGTTTTCAATGTACAAAAAACGGCTTAAAAGCATCGCAAGGTGCAGATCGCCGTGGGGTTTGATTTGAATATGCAAATCTGCTTTTTTTGCCGCTTTTGTTTTGATAGGGTCGATCACTATCAGTTTTTTCCCCTCTAAAAGGGGCAAAAGATGGCTTGACGTGGCATGGGGGTTGCGCCCCCACAAAACAACCGTCTCCGCCTTGGCGATCTCCTCTAAGGGCATATGCAGCCTATTACTGCCGCGCCCCTCTTGTATCCCTGCACGCCCCGCGCCGTCGCACAAACTCCCCTCGCAGAGCGTAGCGCCAAAGGAAGCAAAAAAATGTTCGCTCACCTCTTGCATAAGGGCAAAATTCCCGTTGCCGCGATAATGCAATATTTCGTTTTTAGGGGTGTGCGCCAGGATCTCCCTCAGCACTTCAAGTGCCTTTTGCATATCTATCGTTTCCCCTTTGTAACGGGGCTGCAAAATCCTCTCATGCTCTTCAAAACGGTTCATGTGCGCACACAAAAAACCTTGGGTAAATCCCTCTGCTATGGGTGTGATTTTCCCATCTTCGTAGCGTATGGCACACGCATCGTAGCAATCAAGCGGGCAAGCTGTGGTTTTATTCATCCCGCAGCTCCACCTGCAAAAGTTTTGAAAAAAGCTTCGGCGCTTTTACGAGAACCTCTGCCTTGTATTTGGAGATATTTTTCGTATCGGCGATTTTAGAGAGTCTTTGCACTTTGTACTCTGTTTTGGCACCCTCGATATACACGGTCTTATCCTCTACCCCTTCGATATCCTCGGGATCAAGATAGATTACGAGTTTCCCTTTGGAAGTGTCGGCAATTTTAGCGACGTTTGCCGCCATGGGAATCACCTGCCCGGGACGCACTTCCAAGCTATAAAGCACGAACCCTTCGGCTATAAACGTTTTATCGGCAATACTGCGTTTTAAAACACTCGCTCGGAGTTTAAGGTCGCTTATCTGCACTTTGAGATTCTCTATCTCTTTTTGCGTTGCGAGGTATTGGTTCTCGCTTGTGATGAGATCGTGAAATTCTCTATCTTTTTCCAAGGTCGATTTCACTTTAAGCCCTTCGATGCGCTTATAGTTTTCCCTTTTTTTCTCTAAAGAGAGTGAAAGGTTTTTAAGTATTGCATCGTTTGCTTGCAAAACATTTTCCAAATAGCCTATTTTGGCTTCAACCGCTTGCAACTCTTTTGTATCCAATTCATTGTCGATCAAAAGATAAGGTTTATCGGAGAGTTTTTTTCCCAAACGATCCTCGTCGATAAACGTCACGAGTCCCGAAACGTTTGCAGAGATATTGCGCAACTCGTAAGGTTCAAGTTTTGCGTAGTAAACTTTTGAAAATAACAAAGAGGAAACAGATACCAAAACAAGCAATATTTTCATTCAAAACCCTTGTATAAACTGGCGCTATTTTACCATTCCAAGATTAACTTTCAAGCATACTTTCATATTATTTAGGATAACATTGGGATATTTTACAACTAGAAAAAAAGGGTGGTCATGTCTGTTTTAGATAAAGTAGATGCTGCGACGAATCTTGCCAAAAACAACGAGCTTCAGCTCTTGGTTTTTAGAATCAGCAATCATGCCGATTCGGCTTACTATGCTATTAACGTTTTTAAAACAAGGGAGGTGGTGGAATCGAAAAACCACTACCTTACCGAGATACCCTCGGCGCACAGACTTTTAGAGGGAACCATCATTCTGCGCGGCATGCAAATCCCCATCTTGAACCTCCCTGCATGGCTTGGCGTAACCCTTAGCAGAGAGGAGAAAAAAGTTTCCAATATCCTTATCTGCGACTTTAACGGCGTCATTATAGGGCTTCGCATTATGTCCGCCTACAGAGTTATCAAGAAAAACTGGAACGAGATCCATGCGCCCGAGAGCTACAGGCTTAATGAAAACGGCGTCGTTATGAACGATACGCGCCTAGAGGACGGCAGTTTGTGTCTTATCCTCGATTACGAAAAACTCTTGGCAGACACGATTCCAAGTGCTATGGTCGACGTAGCCAAAGATACCGCGGAACTAAAAAACATACAAATGCCCAAAAAGCTCAAAGCGGGAACGACATTGATCGCGGAAGATTCCAAAACCGCACAAAAAGCACTGATGCAACTCTTTGAAAAAGCAAATTTAAAAATGAGAATGTTTGAAAACGGCAAAAAGCTTGTCGATTATATCCTCTCGCTTGACGACCCCAGCATCATCCCTGCCGTCGTGACAGATATCGAAATGCCGGAAATGTCAGGCTTTACGGTAATTCAAACGCTCCGTGCCAATCCGAAAACAAGAAATATACCCATTATCGTCAACAGCTCAATGACGGGAGACAACAATAAAAGAGAAGCAGAGATGCTCGGAGCAAACGGATTTATAGATAAAACGAAGAGTCATAATATTATCCCTCTCATCGTCTCGGTGATGGAAGAGGAATAACCTTATTTCCCCGATCGGGGAAAGAGAAGTGCCAAGCGGTATCGAACCGCTCGGTTAAAAGATAGAGATAAGTATCCCCGCCGCAACCGCAGAACCGATAACACCCGCAACGTTTGGACCCATGGCATGCATAAGCAACATGTTGGATTTATCGTACTCCATACCTACTTTGTTCGATACGCGCGCTGCCATAGGCACCGCAGAAACACCCGCAGAACCGATCAACGGATTCACTTTGTGCCCCGGGAAAAGGTTCATGATTTTTGCCATGATAACACCCGCCGCCGTTCCGACTGAGAATGCGATCACACCCAAAAGCAAGATAGCCAGCGTATTTGCTACCAAGAATTGATCTGCTGCAAGTTTTGACCCTACCGCCAGACCCAAAAAGATCGTTACGATATTGATAAGCGCATTTTGCATCGTATCGGAAAGTCGGTTTACAACCCCGCTCTCTTTTAAGAAGTTACCGAACATAAACGCACCGATAAGCGGCGTAGCTTCGGGAAGAACCAAGATAGCAAGTACCAAAACCATAATAGGGAAAACAAGTTTCTCTAAGCGCGATACGTGACGCAATGTCGTCATTTTTATACGTCTCTCCGCATCGGTTGTAAGCGCTTTCATAATCGGAGGCTGAATAATCGGCACCATCGCCATATACGAATAAGACGCTACCGCGATCGCTCCTAAAAGTTCGGGTGCAAGCGCCGTTGCGATAAAGATCGAAGTCGGGCCGTCCGCTCCACCGATGATAGAGATTGCCGAAGCTTGTTGCAACGTAAAATCAAAAACCGTGGTGTACTCCGAAAGTACCATCGCACCCACAAGCGTTCCAAAAATTCCAAACTGTGCGGCAGCTCCTAAAAGTGCCGTTTTAGGGTTGGAAAGAAGCGGACCGAAATCGGTCATTGCACCCACGCCCATAAAAATCAAAATAGGGAAAAGCTGGTTTGCAAGCCCCATATTGTAGATAATTCCCAAAAATCCATCGGGTCCCGCGATCCCTGCTATGGGGATATTCGCCAAAAGCCCGCCGAATGCGATCGGTAAAAGCAAAAGGGGCTCAAACCCTTTTTTAATCGCAAGCCAAAAAAGCCCAAACGTCACAAGGATCATAATGATGCGACCCCATGATTTATGGAAATCACTCATCTTTTCACCGTGGGAGTTAAGCTCGTCTTCACTCGGATTTACAAGCGCGTAGATACCCGTAGAGGTTAAAAAGTTACCGATCATCTCACCGAACGTATGCGATTGATACTCTTTTTGCTCTTGCACAGCCGCAACATCCGCATGCGGTGCAGAGGCATAAAGAGAACCCATGCCAAAAAGGATAAACAATGCAAAAAACTTGATTAGTGCTTTTTTCATAAAGCTTATCCTATAACGGCGACGACTTGACCTTCTACCACCGTGTCGTTAGTTTTTACGTTGATAGTTTTTACCACGCCGCCTCTAGGTGCTACGACGTCGATCTCCATTTTCATAGATTCAAGTATCAAGATAACGTCACCCTCTTTCACGCTTTGACCTGGATTTGCAACGATTTTCCAAACGCTTCCCGGAAGTGCGGCTTTGACTGCTACTTCATTTCCGGAAGCCGCAGGCGTAGAGGTCTGTGCGCTCTCTCCGTTTACTGCCGTTACTTGAATATCTGCATTACCCTCTGCTACTTGAACACTGAATTTTTGTCCGTCTACCACTACCGTATAGGTTCCTGCTGCCATATTGTTTTTTCCTTCCTCTTTTTGCATCGTTGAGTTTTTACGTACGTTTACTTCCGCTTCACCTTTTAAGAAGGTGATCCCTTTGTCCCCGCATGCCGCGGCAATGAAAATATTCTCTTCGGTTGTTTCGATATTTTCCTCTTCTAGTTTTTTCTTCCAATATGCCAACGATTTCGTTTCGTCTTTTTCGGTCAGATCAAGCACTTTTTCGGTTGTCGGCTCTAATTTGAGTTTTTCCGAAGCGATTTTTACGATCTCGGGATCCGGAGCAACGGGAGTTTTTCCGAAATATCCCAAAACCATTTTTCCATACCCCGGTGCTATCGCCTTCCAAGGTCCCTGCATTACGTTATTAAGCGCTTGTTGAAAATAAAACTGTGAAACAGGGGTTACCGAAGTACCGTACCCACCTTTTTCTACAACCTCGCGCATTGCGAGTATCACTTCCGGGAATCTGTCTAAAATATTATTGTCGCGCATCATTTGCGTATTTGCCGTCAAAGCACCTCCTGGCATCGGAGAAAACGGAATAAGCGGAGAAACCATCGTAGCTTCGGGCGGCATAAAATAATCGCTCAAGCAATTTTCGAGCTCTTTTTCGTATTTCAAGATTTTATCAATTTCTAAACCGCCCAGATCGTAATCCATCCCTTTTGTGGCATGAAGCATCGTTAAGATATCGGGCTGGCTTGTTCCGCCGCTCACGGGAGCCGCCGCCATATCGATACCGTCAACCCCTGCATCGAGCGCGGCTAAGTAACATGCCACGCTCACCCCTGCGGTCTCGTGAGTATGAAGGCGAATATGGGTTCCCTCAGGCGCCAAACGTTTCGCCATTTTGATCGTTTCGTACACTTTTTTAGGGCTGGATGTTCCGCTTGCATCTTTAAAACAGATGCTGCTATATGGGATGCCGCTGTCTAAAATCTCGCGAAGTGTTTTTTCGTAAAATCCTACGTCGTGTGCTCCAAAACATCCCGGAGGAAGATCCATCATCGTTACCACCACTTCGTGTTTAAGCCCGTGGTGTACAATACGTTCTGCGGAGTATTTGAGGTTCTCTACGTCATTAAGCGCATCGAAGTTTCTGATAGTCGTCGCACCGTGTTTTTTAAACATCTTGGCATGGAGGTCGATAAGCTCTTTACTCCCCGTATCAAGCATTACCGTATTTACGCCGCGTGCGAGTGTTTGAAGATTTGCATCGGGTCCTACGATCTCGCGGAACTTGTCCATCATAACAAACGCATCTTCGTTAAGATAGAAATAGAGCGATTGAAATCTTGCTCCTCCGCCGAACTCAAAATGGGTAATACCCGCCTCTTTTGCAGCATACACTGCAGGAAAAAAGTCGTCCATGAGTACACGACCGCCGAAAACCGACTGGAAACCGTCCCTAAAGGTGGTGTCCATGATATCTATAAATTTTTTAGCCATTTTTACCCTTGTCTATGATGCATAATCGCCGCAGTGATAGCCGCTACGATCTTTTTTTTGTCTGTTTGATCTGCCTGAGGCGCATGTGCACTCGGCTTCGGTTCAGGAAAAAATCTATGGATGAATGCCGACATGAGATTCATGCAGAATATCATGATCGCTAGGAACAAAAACACTGCCCCCATGCCAAGCGCCATAAATTTAACACTCTCTAAAACGAGATTTGTCTCCATTGCTCTACCTTTAGTGTTCGTATTTTGCGGAGCTAGTATAGTATAACTATGTTTAAAAGATTTTTTAACAATTTTGTATTCTTCAAAAAGTCAGAGCTTTGTTACTTTTTGATTATATAATTCGCAAAATTTTATCAACGAAAGAAACAGTATGCAACAAAGTGTTAAAAGATTCAGACAAATCGGCCTAATCGAAGGGTATTCGTATTTAATTTTGTTATTTATAGCCATGCCGCTCAAATATTTTGCAGGGTTTCCCATCGCGGTAAAAATTGCGGGAATGGCACACGGTATTCTTTTTATCCTTTTTTGTATTCTCCTTGCCAAAGCGTGGCAAGATGCAAAATGGAGCGCCTACGAGAGCACCCTCTTTTTTGTCGCCTCGCTGATACCTTTTGGTACTTTTTATACCGATAAAATGGTAAAAAAATATGAGTAAATTTTCCTACAAGCTGATCTAAGTTACAATACGCCCTCTTTAAAAAAACGATAAGGACACTTCAATGATCGCAGGGATGCATGAACAAGATATTCTAGCCTACCTCATTTTCGGGCTGATTCTTAACTTTTTATTTTCTATTCTGTTTGGGCTTTATTTGACCAAAAATATCGGTATGGAGGAGATGATCCGCTCTAAAGGGGAAAAAGAGCAATCGCTTCTTGTGAGTTTGAGCCTTTTTATCCCTTTTGCCAAAATGCTCATTACTCTCTACAGAGTCGCCGTACTTCAGTTGTTTTTTCTTAACAAAGGCTACACCCACAAAGAGTTTTGGATCTACATGACCCACGAAAAAGAGAACCGCTAAGAGTTTTCTTTTTCCAATTCTTTAAATATCTTTCGCTCTAACAAAAACGAGACGCTAAACATCCCCACATAACTAAAGACCAAAGCGATAATAAGCGAGATCACGCTTTGCGAAAAGAACAGATAAATAGCATAAAACGTCGCCACCAAGATCACAATCCCCAAAAGGCGGATCAAAAGAGCGCTCATAAACGCACCGCTCGCCTTAATAAAAGCGATTTGATAGGCATTGACGATAAGAAAAATAAAGAAAAATGCAAGATGTTTGAGCATCAACGAAGCTCCGACATATTCGGGAGGGAAAAGAAGCTCTATAATTTGCGATGAGAATAAAAGCGCTACAAGCAAAAACACACCGCTGACGATAAACGCATAACGGTATATCCATCGTTTAAGCGCTTTAATCTCGCTCATATTTTTTTCGCTGATTAGTTTGGAGAGTTCAGGTAATACAAAACGAAAAATAGGGAATACAAAAAGCATCATCATATAGGTAAATATCGGCTTGGTAACAACCTGAAAATCCCCCAGTTCATCGACGCTGAAATGTTTGAGCATCAAAAAAACGACCATATAAAGCAACACGATCCCCGAACCGAACTCAATTGTCGAGATCACGGAGTTTTTGATAAACTTGATCGCTTTTGCGTCAAACTCGGGGCGTTTGATAACCACCGAACCGTAGTACTTTTTGCTCATGGCAAAAACGAACATGCTGATTCCAAAAGAGCTCATAATGGTTGCTATAAATAAAGGTTGTATCCCGCGCAGATCAAAAGCAAAAAAAGCGAGTGCGAACCAAAAAAGCACCAAAAGAGGTTCAAGAAGCGTCACCGAATTGATAATATTATAGAGTCTGTACATTGCGATAATATTGGAAAAATACAAAGCGATGCTCAAAGAGAGCACCGTTGCCACCAGATACCAATAGTGAATATCCACCCCGATTTTATGCTTTAAAAACGGTATCACGAGACCCCATACCAAAAGTACGGTCACGACGATCACACCGCGAAAGACGTTGATAATCATCTGCGGATTTTTAAGCTGTGCAAACGTAACCACCATCGAAGAGCGAAACCCCACAAGCACCAAAAGAGTCAACGTGAAAATATCGATCGCCGTGAAGTAGAGAGTAAGCTCACTTTTTTCTATTAAATGCGCCGCAATTATTTTAAAAAAGAAATTAAGCCCGATGCTGATAAGAGTAACAAAAATACCGTTGTAAAATGCCTTTTTCAAATACTACTCCCTGTAAACTTCGGCGATACATTCAATAATCTCTTGCTCGCTCCACATGCCAAGCCTTTGCGCCCTGGCATTACGTTGTGCTTTATTAAAACTATACAAAAACTCTTCATCTTTAAAAAACGGAGCGACAAATGCAAGTCCGCGCCCAAGCAAAAGCTCTGAGAGGGTATTCATACCCTGCGCGTATACGATACATCTTTGTGCTTTTGGCTCAATATGATACATCTGTTTGGTTTTAAAAATACTACCTGCAAAATGTTTCAAAAGAGGTTCTTTGGCATAAAATTTCTCTATCGCCCTGCGGCAGGTTTGGTTTGTTTGTTCTTTTGCATAGATCTCTTCCAAAGAGATTACGCCGTAAGGTCGGCACTTAAGAAAATTCTGACCGAGTAAAAACAGTTGAGAATCGTTGGCATGTACCCCTTGTAAGATCGCCATAAGAGGCTCTTTTGCCCAAAGCGTATGGCACAAAAAAGAAAAATATAAAAAAGAGAGGAAGATGCGCATAAAACATTGTAACATGATATAATTAATTACAAAACCAAAAACGGGTCGGTAATGGAAGAGTTTAAACTGAAAATAATAGTTGCAATTTTGGGGGGAGTTTTTTTCTCTTTTGTTATTATTTTACTGGCGTTTATCCTCCCTTTGGACAAGCCTGAGACGATCATTATCAAGCCAAAAGGAGTTTTGGAACAGGTTTCGCATTCGGTAAAAAAGAAGTAGTTATTAGAGATTAAAAAATCGTGCTTTTAATTTTTATAAGCTTCATCGTATCGTAAGCGCATTCGGGTTTAAGGCGTATGGCGGATATCTCAAGTGCTTTGACGCAATCGAGCAGACAGTCGATGTCTTCTTCTTTCATCATTTTTTCCAAAATCGTCTGGCCGTCTTTGATCCTTAAATTTCTTGCGACCCCTAGATTTTTATGCGCGAGTTCACGCAAGGGGATATAATCCAATTTTTGGTTGTTTTGTTTTGCATCCTGCAACTGAGAGATATAGTAGATAAAAAGCTGTTTTGTTTTTATAATCTGTTCTACGTAATCTTCCACAAGTTGGTGCACAAGCTCATCGTCGAGTCCCAGTTCCGAAATAGCTTCGTTTGTGGTGTAGATATAATCGCAAAGATTAAAACCGCAATGTTGCGAGTTCATAATTTCGGCACACTCTCTTCTGGCTTTTTTAAGCAAAAGAGCGATCTCTTCTTGTTTTGATAACGTTTTCATTGTAATTTCATGCGACATAAAAGAAAAAATAACATAAAACCGAACCGTTCGTTGCTATTTTGAGGAAAATGAGAGAAAAAAGAGAGGCGGGTGCTACCATTACACCCATCCTCCGTTTCATTATAACGCTTTCAGCATTACTCTATTTAATCTTGTTATAAAATCTTGCGTATCTGCAAGCTCTTTACCGTCGTAAAGTTTCGCTTGATCCAAAAGAACATGCGCCGCATCCGCGATCAGATTTTGGTCAGCGGAATCTTTGAGCTTCTTAATAAGTTCATGTTTTGGATTGATCTGTAAAATCGGAGCAGGCTCGGGTGTATCGCCCCCTTGTCCGAACTGTTTCATCATCTGCGCCATCATATAAGAGGGATCCTCTTTGTCCATTTTAAGTTTAACGGGCGAGTCTACAAGATCAAACGTCACTTCTACGTTTTTCACGCTCTCTCCCAACGTATCTTTAAGCTCTTTGACCAAAGAATCGAAGTTTTTCGCGCTCTCCTCTTTTGCTTTCTTCTCCTCTTCGCTCTCCTCGAATTTCGCATCGCTTACGTGAACGAATTTATACTCTTTGTATTCAGTCACCATCGGGAAGATGATCGTATCGATCTCTTCATTGAGGATCAGTACGTCGATATTGCGAGATTTGAATTTCTCGAGTTCGGGCGAAGATTTCAACATGCCAAGAGATGTTTTGCCGCTAATGTAATAGATCTCTTTTTTCTCTTGATCTACGTTTTTAACGAACTCTTCGATCGTCGTTTTTTCCCCGCCGTTAAGCGTATTAAACTGTAAAAGTTCCAAGATTTTCTCACGGTTTGCGAAATCGTTGTAGAGTCCCTCTTTTAATACGTTGCCGAACTGTGCATAGAATTTATCATACTTCTCTTTATCGTTTTGTGCCATCTTCGCAAGCTCTGAGAGCACTTTTTTCACCGACGCACTTTTGATTTTAGCCATCACTTTATTCGATTGCAAAATCTCTCTTGAGACGTTAAGCGGCAGGTCTTTTGAATCGATCACACCGCGTAAAAATCTGAGATAGGTCGGCATAAGCTCTTTGTCGTCGTCTGTGATGAAAACGCGGTTGATATAAAGTTTGATCCCCGGTTGGTAATCGACGCGGTACATATCCATCGGCGCTTTGCTGGGGATATAAAAAAGTGTCGTATATTCGATCGCACCCTCGGCTTTGTTATGCATCCATGCCAAAGGTTCCTCCGAAGAGTGTGCGATAGAGCTGTAAAAATCTTTATACTCCTCCTCTTTTATCTCGCTTTTTGCAATCGTCCAAAGTGCGTTTGCACGGTTGATCTGCTGGTTCTCTATCTCGGTTCTTGAAGGCTCTTTTTCGTTCCCCTCATCGTCGCGTACTGCGGGAATAAACTTCTCTTTATCCATAAAGATAGGGAACGGAATATGGTTAGAGTATTTTTTGATAATCGATTCGATGCGGTAGCTCTCTAAAAACTCGCTCTCTTCGTCGTTGAGATACATCTTTATTTCGGTTCCGTGAGACTCTTTTTGCGCCTCTTCGATCTCAAACTCGCCGTCCCCTTTGCTTATCCATTTGTACGCTTTTTCTTCGGCTGCTTTTTTCGTCGTTACTTCAACTTTGTTTGCGACCATGAAACATGCATAAAATCCGACCCCGAACTGCCCGATAAGACGGGAATCTTTTTTCTGATCCCCCGTGAGGTTCTCCAAAAACGCCTTCGTTCCCGATTTTGCAATCGTTCCGAGGTTGTTCATAAGATCCTCTTCGTTCATTCCGATCCCGCTGTCTTTGATCGTCAATGTTTTTGCCTCTTTATCGGCTACGATATCGATGCGCGGAGCAAACGTCACCCCTTTGTATTTGTCGTTCGTGAGCACCAGCATATTAAGCTTATCAAGCGCATCCGAAGCGTTTGAAACAAGCTCACGTAGGAAAATCTCTTTGTTGGAATAGAGTGAGTGGATCATCAAATGGAGTATTTGATTTGCTTCTGTTTGAAATTGATGTTTTGCCATCGTAAAAATCCTTTGTTGTAAATTGCGGCATAATTTTAGCAAAAAAAAATTAATAGTTGCAAGTCAAATCAAAAAACTTTAGCCTTAAAGACTAAACTATTCTTAGCATGCCATAGAATAGAGAAAAGAAATTATCCATAAAATATTTTTTCATTTTCTCTACAAAAATGAGATTTGTGGAGTATAATTTCGATCAAAATTACCATTCTTTCTGTGGAGAAAGTTAATGCAACCATCAAAATGGACAGTAGGCGCAACCAAAGCAAATAAGTCGATGCAATCTAACAATAAACCTGCAAACAGCACAAAACTGGGGTGTAGGTATTAAAAAAAACGTTTCTAAATGGACGATAGGCAAACCCAATGACAAATAAAGAGCTCGTTTATGCGTACTATAAAATGTGGAACGATAAAAACTTCGACAAAGCGGATCAGCTTTTAGACGAAGATATCCGTTTTAGAGGATCGCTCGATATCACCGCAAACGGTATAGAGGGTTTTAAAGAGTATGCGCAAATGCTCACGCAAGCATTTCCCAATCTTTACCATGCCATAGAGATGATGGTCGCAGAGAACAACATGGTTGCGGCGTACGTTACCTACACGGGAACGCACGAGGGGAAGATATTTAATTACGAACCCACCCACAACCGTATCTGCTATTCGGGTGCATCGTTTATACAGATACGCAACGGCAAGATCACCAACGTCAACATCCTCGGAGACCTCAACTCCCTCTACAAGCAGCTTAGCAACTAAAAATAGCACATGTTTCCCCCAAATGAGGGGGAAAGCTACATTTTTTCTCCATCGTATTGCAACAAACACATTTTTATTCAAAACTTTACAAGAAGTTCGATACAATGACACCATCCGTGTTTGCACACCACAACACTACAAAGCGAGGACAAAAAATGCACAAATTTACCACTTTAGTCGCAACCGACTTTTCTAAAAGCAGTTTTATAGTTTTAAGCAAAGCACTTGAATTTACACAAAAAACGGGGGGCGTGATGCATGTAGTCCATGTAGCCGAACACTCCGTATTCTCCTTTAAAAAAAACCTAGACTCTATCCGAGCCAAAAGTTTTAACAAGCTCAAAGAAGCGTTTCCTTCGATTGGGGAGGATTATTTTCACTGTGTTGCGGGGAAAGTAAAAAACGGAAGTTGCCAATGTCGCAAAAGAGGTTCAAGCCGATCTGATTATCTTAGGGCAAAGCGGAGAGACCTATTTTTTAGACGAACTTATTTTAGGTTCCCATACAAAAGATATCGTGCGCCATTGCGAAACCCCCGTTTTAGTCATTAAAAACGTTCACGAACTTGAATACGATACGATCCTCATCCCTACCGATCTCTCCGAGGCATCTGCTAAAACTATCCACGAAGTGACAAAACTATTTCCAAAATCGCATTTTAAAATTTTAAATTTTTATTATCTCCCTTTCCAAACGCGGCTTGATACTTACGGCTTGGATGAAGAGGAGATGATCGCCTACCAAAATACGGTGAAAAAAGAATCGCAAGAGAGTCTCGATAGTTTCGTAACATCACTCGCTTTATCTAAAGAGATTAGCGTCTCTACATATGTAAAACAAAGTTCCCTCAATGCCAAACTCTTCACCGATGAAGTAAAAGAGATAGAGCACGATCTTGTTGCGATACATACCACGGGAAGTTTAAGTTTTTATGCATTTGACGTTTTAGAACACTCCCAAAAAGACGTAATCATCGTCAAACAAGACGTAAAATAGGTACTCCAATGCAATTTCACGAACGTCCGCTTACCCAAGAGAGCATACGTCTTAGCGAACCGGTTCCCCGTATACATTCTAAAAAATGCAGATTGCTCTCTTTGCTCCTTAGCGTGATGCTCCGCTACACACTTTTTGCCGCTCCGCTGGGTGTGTGGTACTTTTACGATTTTTTTATCGCTCTTTTGTCTTTGGTACTTCTTTTTATTCTTACGGGAATAGCACGATCCAAGCTTATCGACGGTGCGGTTCCCTTGCACCAAAGAGAATACCAGTACGATGACAAAGCAATTGCCGATTGGTATGTTGCAAAAGTGCTCTGCTTCGAGGAAGAGACACTCCGATAAACCAAGTCCCGCTTAACCATAATCTCGCTACAATTTCAAAAATATTTTTGTAACGGACACGGCACTTATGGCACTTATAGACCTTTTACATATCTCCAAACATTACTCCGCGCAAAAAATCCTCACCGATATAAATTTCCACGTCGACGAAGGGGAGCGCATCGTCATTATCGGCAAAAACGGCAGCGGCAAATCGACGCTGATGCAAATAATCAACGGCACCCTAGCCCAAGATGCGGGAGATCGTTTTACCAAAAACGATCTCGAGATCAAGATGCTTGCACAACGCCCCGAGTTCGATCCGACCCATACGGTGCGACAAGCCGTAGAAGCGGGATTGGAGGAGCTCAACCGCGCAAAAGCGCGTTACGACGAACTCACCCGACTTATAGCAGAAGATTTTGAAAACAAAACGCTTTTGGAAGAACACGAAAAAATCTCCCGCTACATCGAACACCACAACGCATGGAATCTCGACGATAAAATCGAGCGTATTATCCAACATTTCGATCTTAAACAATACGAAGAAAAACCGGTTGTCATGCTTAGCGGAGGGGAGCAAAGACGTGTTGCCCTTGCCTCGTTATTGCTTCAAAAACCCGATATTTTGCTTCTTGATGAACCCACCAACCACCTCGACGTCTACATGGTGGAGTTTTTGGAGGACCTGCTTTTAAAAGAGCGTTTTACCCTCGTTTTCATCTCGCACGACCGCTATTTTATCGACCGCATCGCTACGAAATCGGTCGAAGTCGAAGATTGCAAACTTCGCGAATACGGCGGGGGGTACAGCGATTATCTCCAACAAAAAGAGGAGTTTATCCGTACGTTGGAGAAACAGCATGAAAATCTTTTGGGGCTTTTAAAACGGGAAAACGAATGGTTCGCCAGAGGGGTGCGTGCAAGGCTTAAACGCAACGAGGGGCGCAAAGAGCGCCTTATGCAGCTGCGCGAGGAAGCAAAAACGAATCCTGCCAAGATACGCAAAATGTCTTTGGAACTTCAAAGGGAAGCCAAACATTTCAACCGCGACAAAAGCATCAACAAACAAAAGATGCTTTTTGAGATAGAGAATCTCTGCCTCACCCTCGGAGAAAAAGAGCTTATAAAAAACTTCTCTACCAGAATTTTGCAAAAAGACGTCATCGCCATAGTGGGTCCAAACGGAAGCGGCAAATCGACCCTTCTTAAAACCCTGCTCGGACGCATCAAGCCCACAAGCGGCACGATTAAAATCGGGGAGTTTACAATCGGTTATTTCGATCAGCACCGCGAGATGCTTGATGATGAAAAAAACCTTATAGAGACGTTCTGCCCCAACGGAGGCGATCGCATCAGCGTGCGCGGAGCCGATATGCACGTTTATGGCTACCTTAAAAACTTCCTTTTCCCGCGGGAGTTTTTGGACAAAAAGATCGGCGTACTCAGCGGCGGTGAAAAAAACCGCATCGCCCTTGCCCTTCTCTTCACCAAGAACGTCGATATCCTTATTCTCGATGAACCGACCAACGATCTCGACATCCCTACGATCAATATTTTAGAGGAGCAGCTCACCAATTTTAGCGGTGCGGTAATTATCGTCAGCCACGACCGTTATTTCGTCGATAAAATTGCCAAAAAGCTCTTTATTTTCAAAAAGGACAAAACGATCGAGGAGTCCTACCAGCAGTATTCGGAATATTTGGAACTTGAAAAAGAGTTGCAAGAACTAGAAGAGATGCAAACAACGGCGCAAGAGAGCAAACCCAAAGAGCATCAAGAGCAAAAGCCAAAACAGCTCAAACTCACCTTCAAAGAAAAGATTGCCCTAGAGAAGCTTCCCGTAGAGATCGAAGAGCTTGAAGCCAAGATCGACACAATGAACGGATGTTTATCAGATCCAAAGTGTTACGAAGAGATAGGGATCACCAAACTTGCCAAGGAGCTTGAAGAGATAAAAGCGCTTTATGATCTAAAAGTGGATGAGCTGCTGGAGTTACAAGAGAAAGAAGAGATGTTACACGGGTAAAAAAAAGTACATGCCAAGAAATTCTTGGCATGCCAACTATTTTTGTTGCGCGTCTTTTAAAGAATCTGCGATTAAAAACGCAAGTTCAAGTGCTTGGTCTGCGTTAAGACGCGGGTCACAGTGGGTATGGTAACGTGAGCTTAAATCCTCTTCGGTCACGATAAACGAACCGCCGATACACTCCGTTACGTTTTTCCCCGTCATCTCCAAATGTACGCCGCCGCCGAAAGTTCCCTCTGCTTTATGCACTTGGAAGAACTGTTTCATCTCGGTTAAAACCGAATCGACGGGACGCGTTTTAAAGTTGTTGGAAGATTTGATCGTATTTCCGTGCATCGGGTCACAGCTCCATACCACTTTTAAACCTTCGCGCTCGATCGCACGGATAAGTTTTGGCATCCCCTCTTCTACTTTGTTTGCACCCATTCTGACAATAACGTTCAAACGTCCCGCTTCGTTTTCGGGGTTGAGAATATTTGCCAAACGTACAAGATCATCTGGATCCATAGACGGTCCCGCTTTAAGACCGATAGGGTTTTTCACCCCGCGAAGGTATTCTACGTGCGCACCGTCAACTTGGCGTGTTCTATCCCCTATCCATAGCATGTGCGCCGAGGTATCGTACCACTCTCCCGTTAACGAATCTTGACGTGTAAACGCCTCTTCGTAAGGGAGTAAAAGCGCCTCGTGCGAAGTAAAGAAATCGGTCTCGCGCAACGTACGGGAAGTTTGCGAGGTGATACCGCACGCCTTCATAAACTGTAGCGATTTACCGATCTCCTCCGCAAGCGCTTCGTACTTCATACTCACTTCATTTTTTTGTGCGAAATCGAGCGTCCATTTATGTACTTGGTTAAGATCCGCCAATCCCCCCGACGCAAATGCGCGTAAAAGGTTCAGCGTCGCAGCCGATTGGTTGTAGGCTTTGATCATCCTTTGCGGATCGGGCGTACGTGCTTCTGCCGTAAAATCGACACCGTTAATGATGTCGCCGCGGTACGAATCAAGGGTTACTCCGTTGATCGTCTCGGTGTCGCTTGAGCGGGGCTTTGCAAACTGTCCGCCAAGACGCCCCACTTTTACTACGGGTAAACCTCCCGCATAGGTCATAACAACAGCCATCTGCAAAAGCGCTTTAAAAGTATCGCGAATATTGGACGCTTTAAACTCGCTAAAACTTTCCGCACAGTCTCCCCCCTGTAGCAAGAAAGCTTTTCCGTTTGCGACCTCGGCTAGTTGGCTCTTAAGCGAGCGTGCTTCCCCTGCAAAAACAAGAGGAGGAAAGTTACGCAACTCCTCCAAAACGGTTTTTAATTCTAATTGATTCGGATAGGTAGGTTGCTGTAAAATCGGTTTTTCTCTCCAGCTAGAAGGACTCCAGTGACTCATAGTATTACCTTAAATATATAAATTTGCGGAATTTTACATAAAAATAGCTTAACACATGCCATAACTTTTTTAATTTTTCTTTTTGAGTCTCATACGAAATAACCATATTCGTATCTATGCAAAAACAAAAGCTTTATTTATGATTTAAGGATGTATAATTTCAGTTATTTTACCGATGGAATGAAATAGTGGACAAAAACACCCTAAAAGCGCTTGTTACGGAAATGTACGAAAACCTTCTCATCAAAATTGACGAGCAGGATGAGGCAACCAAAGAGCAGATTATCGAATACTTGCGCAATGCGGCATCCGCCATCTCTTCCATCAACGACAACAAACTAGAGAAAATTTCTAGCGAAAAATCTCTTTTTACCGACGCATACAAATCAATCGCCAACGAGAGTCTTCTTTGTTACGAGAACACGAATCTTGAATTTGACAAAATCTCCCAAATGCATAAAAAAACCTTGCAGGAGTGTCAAAACAACCATATCGATCTCCCAAAAATCACCGAAAAATTCAACGAGATACAAAAACATATGACCGAAGAGGTCACCAAAGCAAACGAGATCATCTCCACCCTCACGCAACAGGTGAAAATTCTCGAAGAGAAGACCAATCTTGACCCGCTCACCAAGGTATTTAACCGACGTGCGCTCAACCACTATCTCCAAACGGTCTGTTCAAGCCAAAATACGAAATTCGAGCTCCATCTTCTTATTTTAGATTTGGACGATTTCAAAAACATCAACGATCGCTACGGTCATTTAGCGGGCGACAAAGTGCTTATTTTCATAGCCAATATCTTAAAGAAAACGTTGCGCGAAGGGGATAAAGTTTTCCGTTACGGCGGTGAAGAATTCGTGATAATCCTCAACCGAATCGACGATGTTTTATGTAAAAAAATCGCCCGCAGACTTCTTGATCTGGTCGAATCCAACAACCTTATCTACAAGGGGGAGAGCCTCAAAGTCACCATGAGTATGGGCGGCACGAAATATTTGGCGAGCGACACCCCTGACTCTCTTTTATCGCGCGCGGATGCGGCACTTTATAAAGCCAAAAGCAACGGCAAAAATCAATTTTATACGGAATAAACATGGACTTTAACACTTTTGACTTGATCGTTTGTATCATCATTCTTCTTCTTGGACTCAAAGGGATTTTAAACGGCTTTTTCAAAGAACTTTTCGGGCTCATCGGCATCATCGGGGGTATTTTCGTCGCCTCAAGAGTGGGTGATGACGTAGGGCAATACCTTAGCGATGCTATTTTTAAGTTTGACAACGGTGCCGCAATTTCTTTTACCGGCTTTCTTTTTACCCTTGCCGTTTTTTGGGTGCTTATGATCGTTGCGGGGATGCTCTTTAAAAAACTCAGCAGCCTCAGCGGACTCGGCGCGGTAGATAAAATCCTCGGCTTCTTTTTCGGCGTGAGCAAGTTTTTTCTAATTGCCGCGGTGATCTCCCATGCCGTCTATAACATCAATGCCCTCAAAGCAACCGTCGATGAAACCATGCAAGGGAGTTTTATGTTCCCTGTTATGGTAGAGGTCGGAGGGTTTATTATGAAGCTCGAACCGGTGAAAGTGGAAGAGAAGATAACCCAAGCGATAGAAGAAAACAAAGACGCAATCCAAAGCGGCATTGAAAAAACAATCCGCGAATCGACCCTCGAAATCGTAGAAGACGCCAAAGAGCAAATTAAAAACGAAGCACTTGAAGAATTAAACGCCACCGCCGCGCAACAACAAGTAGAGGAGAAAAAATAACGTGAACGATGCAACAGATATCCAAAGCAGAACCGTTGAATACGAACAGCTTTTAAACGATTTTAAAGCGTTGCTCAAAAAAAATGCTCTTAAATTCACTATCCAGCGGGAGGTGATCTTAGAGACGCTTTACAACTCTCACGAGCATCTCACCCCCGAAGCGCTTCACCATCTTATCCAAGAGAAATTCCCCAATTTAAATACGGGGATTGCAACGGTATATAGAACCCTCTCCCTTTTGGAAGATTCCAATATGGTAACATCCCTCTCTTTTGGAGCACAGGGGAAAAAGTACGAACTCGGCGCCAAAGAGCACCACGACCATATGATCTGTACCGAATGCGGTGCGATCACCGAATTCGTCGATGAAGAGATCGAAAAAAGACAACATAAAATAGCCGACCAACTCGGATTTAAAATGACCGATCACTCGATGCAGATATACGGCATCTGCCAAAACTGTCAAACTAAAAAATAAAGGATACTCTATTGGCTTTTGAAAACAAATATATACAACTTAGAATAGAAAAAGCGGCATTACTCAAAGACGCGGGAATCAACCCCTACGCAAACGATTCAAAAAGAAATACTACGATCAAAAAATTTCTCAACGTCAACTCCGACGTGGCAAACAAAGAGAATCAACGGGATGAAAAACGGGTTTATATCGTAAGCGGCCGTATCAAATTTTTTCGCGTTATGGGAAAAGCCAGCTTTATCAAAATAGAAGACGAAAGCGGCATGTTGCAAGTCTATGTTGCCCGCGACAACTTAAAAGAGAACTTCTATAACGACGTATTTAAAAAAAATATCGAAGTGGGAGATATCGTCGAGGTTATCGGGTACCCTTTTGTTACGGGGCACGGGGAACTCTCCCTTCATGCCAACGATCTAAAACTATTGACAAAATCGATCGCGCCGCTTCCGGAGAAATTTCACGGAATCACCGACAAAGAGACGCGCTACCGTAAACGTTACCTTGACCTTATTATGAACGCAGAGGTGCGCAAGACGTTTCAGACCCGTTCCCGCGTCATCTCTTTAACGCGCCGCTTCTTTGAGGATAAAGGGTTTTTAGAGGTTGAAACGCCGATGATGCACCCGATCGCAGGCGGAGCCAATGCAAAGCCGTTTGTAACCCACCACAACGCTTTGGGGGTTGACCGCTACTTGAGAATCGCGCCCGAGCTCTATCTCAAACGTCTTATCGTCGGGGGGTTTGAAGCGGTATTTGAGATCAATCGTAACTTTAGAAACGAAGGGATGGATGCGACGCACAACCCCGAATTTACCTCGATTGAATTTTACTGGGCGTACAAGACCTATAAAGATTTGATCGAAATAACAAAAGAGTATTTTCACTATTTGTTCGATCATTTAGATTTGCCCACTATACTTCCTTACGGCGAAGTGGAGGTTGATTTTTCACAATTTAGCGAAGTTCCTTTAATAGAATCTCTCTCAACGATCGGCGGCGTTCCGCAAGATATCGTCAACGATAAAGAGAAGATTTTGACCTATTTACGATCAAAAAACCTCGAAGCTAACGCTTCTATGAGTTTGGGGCAGCTTCAAGGGGAACTGTTTGACGAGTTTGTCGAAGCAAAACTTATCAACCCCACTTTTATCACCGAATATCCCGTCGAGATTTCGCCTCTTGCCAGAAGAAGCGATACCAATCCTGCGATCACGGAACGCTTTGAGCTCTTTATTGCAGGGCGTGAAATTGCCAACGCATTTAGCGAGCTTAACGACCCGGTGGATCAATACGAGCGTTTTAAAGCGCAAGTGGAATCCAAAGAGGGGGGTGATGATGAAGCACATGCCATGGACGAAGATTTCGTCGAAGCGCTCAGCTACGGAATGGCACCCACTGCGGGTCAAGGTATCGGGATCGATAGGCTTGTAATGCTTTTAACCAACGAGCATTCCATCAGAGACGTCTTGCTCTTCCCTGCGATGAAACCGCTCTCAAGCGAAGAGAAAGCACAAGAAGAAGAAAACAACGAAGAAAATTAAACTACACAGGAGAAAAAAATGAGTTTTTTACAAGAGTTCGATAACGAGATTTACGATTTATGCCAAAAAGAGTTGGAGCGTCAAACCGACCATTTAGAGATGATTGCTTCTGAAAACTTCACCCTTCCTGCCGTTATGGAAGCGATGGGAAGCGTATTTACCAACAAATATGCAGAGGGTTACCCTTATAAGCGTTACTACGGCGGATGCGAATATGCCGACGGCGTAGAGCAATTGGCGATCGATCGCGCATGCAAACTTTTCGGATGTAACTACGCAAACGTGCAGCCCCACTCGGGAAGTCAGGCAAACGGTGCGGTATATGCGGCACTTTTACAAGCGGGCGACAAAATTCTCGGGATGGATTTAAGCCACGGAGGTCACTTGACGCATGGTTCTAAACCGAGCTTTTCGGGTAAAAACTACCAAGCGTTTTACTACGGCGTAGAGCTTGACGGTCGTATCAACTACGACAGAGTGATGGATATCGCAAAAATTACGCAACCTAAAATCATCGTGTGCGGTGCTTCTGCGTATGCAAGAGAGATCGATTTTGCAAAATTTAGAGAGATCGCCGATGCTGTGGGCGCTATTTTATTTGCAGATATCGCGCACATTGCAGGGCTTGTTGCAGCGGGCGAGCACCCTAGCCCGTTCCCTCATGCAGACGTAGTTACGACTACGACACATAAAACGCTTGCAGGTCCACGCGGCGGTATGATTATGACGAACGATGAGGAGATTGCGAAAAAAATCAACTCCGCTATCTTCCCGGGTCTTCAAGGCGGACCGCTTGTTCACGTTATCGCAGCCAAAGCAGTAGGGTTTAAATACAACCTCTCCGATGCATGGAAAGCCTACGCAAAACAGGTAAAAGCTAACGCGAAAGTGCTTGCAGACGTACTTGTTAAACGCGGATTTGATGTAGTAAGCGGCGGCACCGACAATCACCTTGTGCTTGTTTCTTTCATCAACCGCGATTTTTCGGGTAAAGATGCCGATGCAGCCCTTGGAAATGCAGGTATTACGGTGAATAAAAACACCGTTCCGGGTGAAACAAGAAGCCCGTTTGTTACCTCGGGTATCCGTATCGGAAGCCCTGCTCTTACCTCACGCGGTATGAAAGAGGCGGAATTTGAGATCATTGCAAACAAAATTGCGGACGTACTTAGCGACATCAACAATACCGAATTGCAAAAATCGATCAAAGCAGAGCTTAAAGAGCTTGCACAAAAATTCGTAATCTATAACCAACCGACATACTAATAAGGGAGTTTTCATGACGGCAATGGATCTCAAGCTGATAAAGATGATCACCGACCACTACTGGATCAAACGCGATGCGGTAGTGGATAAGATCTCTTTTAAAGGGCGTACTTTCTACAACAAATATGAAAGGGTCGATGCCCCGCTCAACCAAGCCGTTATTAACCAACATCTCAAAGGGGAGATCACAGTCGCCCACTCTCTTGTAAACAAACTGGGTAAGGTCGAAAATATCGTCATCGACTACAACGGCAGAGATCCCGAGCGCTTTTACCATAAAACACAGCTTTTATTGCGCGAAGAGGGGTTTATCAATTTCACCGCCTATAAAAGCAAAACCGAAGGGCATCTGCACGTGTACATCCACAAAGGGCATACCACTTTGCACGAAGCGATCCAGCTGGGAAAAACCCTCTCGATGAAACTCTCTGCTAAACAGCCAAAACAATGGAGAATGTTTCCCAACGACGAGATGCCAAGCGAATACAATATCCTTGCACTCCCCTATGAAGTGTATGCAAAAGAGCGCGGAGCATCTTGGTCGAAACATATGTAAAAACGCTTTAGGGCGGCGTCTCTAAGGGAAAATATTACATATTTTGGATATGATTAGCGCAAAACCAAAAAAGGGGTTTCTTTATGGAAGAAAAAAATGAACTCAACGATATTATTTTAAACAAAGGCAACGGTGCCAACCAAAATAAAAAGATCATATTAGCGGTAGCGACACTGGGTGTTGTCCTTATTATCGTGGTTATGCTTATGAATTCGCTCACTTCAAGCGGCACGGACAACCTTCCTCAAGCCGTTTTGCCTCCGGAACCAAAAATAGCGCAAACTGCGCCGCAAGCTGAAGAAGATCCCCTTTTTGAAGAGGTGGAAGTGGTTCAGGAAAATACCCAAACAAACGACAACCTTGACCAGATAGCCCAAAAACTTAAAGCAGAAAGCCGTCAAGAGGCGGAGGTCGTAGCAACTCCCGTTGCAGAGGAAGAGATAAAACCCCAACCGGTAAAAGAGGAAGTGAAAAAAACTGTTGCACAGCCAAAACCTGCACAACAGCAGGCGCAAGCAAAACCTGCACAGCAACAAGTACAAGCAAAACCTGCTACGGGTTCATACTATATCCAAGTTGGTTCTTTTTCTACCTACGAGCCCAATAAACAATTTTTGAAATCTATCACCGACAAAGGGTTTAAATATACCTACCACAAAGTAAACGTCGGCGGCAAAACCGTCAATAAAGTGCTTGTTGGACCTTTTGGCTCTGAAAAAGAGGCGCGCAACGCCCTTAGAAGTGTTCGCACTTCTATCGAAGCGGGTGCTTTTTTAACAAAAATCTAAACTCCCCTACGCCCCTTTGCCTAAAGGGGTAATTTTTCTTACAAGGTATCTAGCGTGATCTACTCAAAACAATTTTTCCTCGACCAGTTTGCCCCAATAGCCGTTTATGCCAAACTCAAACACCTCTATCGCGATGAAATCTCCTACCTTTTTGAGAGTGCAGGACAAAGCGAAGGCAACTATAGTTTTATCTGCATCGGCGCAAGAGAGAGACTTCAATACGATCAAGACAAAACTCTTTATACAGATGCCGAAGGGATCGTACATGCCAAAGAGGAAAACCCCTTTGTGTTTCTTAAAAACTACTACAAAAAACTCGATACGACCGAATATAAAAAGGCGACAAAAGAGCTTCAGGTAGGTTATGTCGACGGTTTTATCGGCTATATCGGGTACGATATGGTCAAGGTGTTCGAACCCAAACTCCATGCCACGATGGACAACCTCACCGATGAGTTGCATATGCCCGATCTTGATCTTATTTTGCCCAAATTCGTTTTGATCTACTCTCATAAAAATCATAAAATCACTCTTATTTCCACCCTCCAAGAGCAAAGCGAAAAATTCGATGCAATCGAGAAAGAGCTTAAAGGAACATACGAATATATCCACATGCTCAAAAACAGCGGCAGCGACACGGGGGCATTTGCGCATTCTAAAGAGAAATTTTTCGAGATGGTTGAAAAATCAAAAGAGATGATCCGCAGCGGCGACGTATTTCAGATCCTTATGACCAACCGTTTTACCCGCCGCGTAAAGGTCGACCCTTTTAGTTTTTACCGCATTTTGCGCACGAAAAACCCCTCTCCCTATATGTTTTTGATGGAGTATGAAAAGTTCAATATCGTAGGAAGCTCCCCCGAAGTGATGGTGCGCCTAAGCGAGGGGGAACTTCTTTTGCGCCCTATCGCAGGAACACGCAAGCGCGGTGCGACCAAAGAGCGCGACAAAGAGCTTGAACACGAACTTTTAAACGATCCAAAAGAGCTCTCGGAGCATCTTATGCTTATCGACCTCGGGCGCAACGACGTAGGGCGTGTCGCAAAAACGGGAAGCGTGCAAGTGGAGAACATGATGCATATCGAGAGATTCTCCCACGTGATGCATATCGTCTCCGACGTTACCGCACAGCTTGATGAGAGCAAAGATATGTTTGATCTGTTCATGGCATGTTTCACCGCGGGAACCATGACGGGTGCACCGAAAATCCGCGCTATGGAGCTTATTGCCGAGTACGAAGGGATAAAACGGGGCTTTTACAGCGGCAGCATAGGGTATTTCGGGTTTGATGGCAACATGGACAGCGCTATTACCATTCGCAGCGCCTATATCGACGATGAGAAAATCGTACTCCAAGCGGGTGCGGGGGTCGTAGCAGATTCCCAAAACGAGTTGGAATACCTCGAAGTGACCAACAAACTCGGCGCGCTTACAAGCTCTTTGAGCGATCTTGATTGATATGAAACTCTTTGCTATCTTCGGGGACCCCGTAGCCCATTCACGCTCCCCCCTTATGCATAACTACGTTTTTAGCAAACTCGGATTTGAAGGGTGCTACACCCGAATCCATCTTCAAGACGGTACCAAGCTCAAAGAAACATTTTTCGCTTTAGGTCTTAGCGGCGCCAATGTCACCGTCCCCCACAAAGAGGCGGCATTCTTGGCATGTGACGAGGTGCGCGGTTTTGCAAAAGAGATAGGGGTTGTCAATACCCTTATAAACGAAGAGGGGAGACTCATCGGCTACAACACCGATGCAGACGGATTTATGTTTGCGATACAAGAGTTCTCTGCTTTAAAAAAAGTGCTTATTTTAGGAGCGGGAGGCACCGCAAAAGCGCTTTTTAGAAGGTTTTTGCAAGAGGGGATCGAGGTGGAGGTTTTAAACCGAAGCGAGGGAAATCTTGCCTATTTTAAAGAGTTTCATACCCCATGCCATACGTGGGAGAGCTTTTGTGTTTCCTCTTACGATCTCGTCGTCAATACTACCAGTGCAGGGCTTAAAGATGAACACCTCCCTGCCCCAAAAGAGATGATCGAAAATATTTTGGCAAACACCCGCTACGGGGCCGATGCGATTTACGGCAAAGTAACACCGTTTCTAGCCTTGGCATGTGAAAAAAACATCCCCGCCAAAGACGGCGCCGATATGCTTTTAGGGCAAGGGGTTTTGGCAAACGACTATTTTACGCACCATAGCTTTGATCAAGCACGCATCCAAGAGGTGATGGCACAAAGCTTTCTCTTGTGACATGCCAAACAAAGTCGGCACACTCAAAATAGAGAGACATGCCATAGAACGAGACTAAAGCCTCTCCTCCGAGGGGTTATCACTCTTTTGCGACGCTGCTGTTTTTCGTAAAAATCCCCTTGCGCGCCTCTATAGCATCCCACATCCCGTTTACGTTCTCCTGCGCAACTGCGACGCTTTGTTTTTTTGCGCTTTGCCAAAGTGCTTCGTTTGGTTTGGGACATGCCCGCACGCACTCCCCGCAGTAGATACACAGCCACGGGTTATACTCGTATTTGAGCGATTTTTTATTTTTTTCATTATCGCTTGGTGGAGTATCCACGGGGGGAAAAAGAATCGCACCCGGAGGACAGGCTTTTTCACATTTAAGACAGTAGATACATTCGGCTTCGTTGTACTCGATAAGCCCGCGGTAGCTCTCCTCTTTGGGTTTTGCATCGGCGGGGTATGCGAGGGTTTGGGGCTTTTTAAAAAGATTAAGAAACGATTTTATGAGTGAGGTAAACATCTTCTTTTCCTATTTCGCCGTACATGAAAGGCAAGGATCAAACGATGCTAAAATAGCCGGTGCATCGGCATACTCCTGCCCCAAAAAAATCTCGCTGAATGCAGGGATAGAGGAGAACGTCGGGGTTTTTATCCGCACGCGCTCAAGCATCGCACTGCCGTTGCCTTTGACATAATACATAAGCTCGCCGCGCGGTGCTTCATAGCGTACGATTGTCTCCCCCTCGGGCTTCCCTTTGATTTTGGTGATGATCTCCCCTTCGGGCAGACCGTTTACTATGTTGCGGCACATCTCGATGGAGTTTTGTATCTCATCCAGGCGCACCATATTTCTGGCATGGATATCGCCGCTCTTTTGTGTCTGCATCACAAACCCTATCTCATTGTAAGGCAAGTAGCTCATCTCATTGCGCACGTCGGTTTCTAACCCTGATGCGCGCGCTAGCGGTCCTATGGCATTAAAACGATAGGCATCCTCCAAACTCAAAGTGCCTATCCCTTTGAATTTGAGCGAGAGGCTCCAGTTGTTTAAAAACTCATCCTTGTACTCACGCACCTTTTTCTCTACCAATGTCAGGTTTTCTAAAATCTTTTTGCCTAGTTGTGCACTTATGTCGCGGTTCACGCCGCCGATGCAGATATAATCAAACTGCACCCTGTTGCCCGAGATAAGCTCTTGGATCTCCATCACAAGCTCTCGATCCCCCATGATCTGCATAAACATCGCCTCAAACCCTGCATTTTCGCACGTATGGGAGAGGCATAGCATGTGGGAATGGATACGGTCAAGCTCCAAAAGCAAGGTTCGCAAATATGCCGCTTTTGAGGTTACTGCAGCCCCCAAAAGGTTCTCCGCCGCCACGGTATATGCAAGAGAGTGGGTGATGGCACAAAGCCCACATATTCGCGCTACCACGTACCCAACCGCATCAAACTTAAACTTCGTCGTACATGCACGCTCCACGCCGCGGTGTACAAACCCCACGTCACTGTCAACCCCTATTATCTTCTCGTTTTCGCACTCAAATTTAAACCGAACGGGTTCAAGCAAAGAGATATGTTGCGCACCGAGCGGAATATTGATCGTTTTCTTACTCATATCTGACACCCTTTTAACGGAGTTTGCACCGAATCTTCATCGAGATACAGCCCCTTTGTGCTCCCCTCAACCGCAATGCCGAACATATCGACAAGCTCGCGCTGGGAGATGATTGCCGAGGGGATGATATCGACGATAGTTGGGATCTCTACGTCGTAGGGAACCTCAATATAATATACAACAACCTCATCGGGGGTGGCGTATTTGGCAAATATCCACTGCACTTCGAGTTTCTCATCTGCAAGTGCCACCCCGTTGAGGGTTAAAAAATGCCACGATTTCGGGTCATAAAACGCCTCTATCTCTTGGCGTATCTTCTCTCTACTACTCTGTATCTTTTGCATCGTCTTCCCCCACTTTGAGTGCGCACTCTCTTCTATCGACAATCCCATCTTTACTTAGCGCCTCTTTAAAAAGTTTACGCGGCTTCTCGATCGCTTTTGTTTTTTTCTCTAAAACTTCCAACGCCTTTACCACCCCGTCTATAATAAGCTCGGGAGATGCAGCGCATCCCGGAACGTATACATCAACGGGAATATAGCGATCGATCCCGTCTTCGACGTTGTACATATCGCGAAACACCCCTCCCGTGCAGGTACAACTCCCCACGGCTACCACCACTTTGGGTTCGGGCATTTGGGTGTAGAGTTCCACCAAACGTTCACGGCTGCGAAACGTTACGGGACCCGTCACCAAAAAGATGTCGGACTGTTTGGGGTTTCCCGTATTGATCACTCCAAATCGTTCCAAATCGTATTTGGGACCTATACATGCCAAGATTTCGATGTCGCATCCGTTGCAGCTTCCTGCGTTGTAATGTAATATCCAAGGCGATTTTTTTCTGAATTTTCTAAACATAGGAGAGTCCTAAAAGATTAAGTGCCGCCAAACTCACGGCGATCCCTAAAAATATCTTGATAAGATGCTCCATCCGCACCCTCGCGGTTGCATTGTCGACGAGATTAACGAGTAAAAATACCACGCCAAAAAGAAGAGCACCCAAAAGAACGTTGTTCCCCGCAAAGAGCAGCAAAAGCAGATACACAAATACATATTCAAGCCACAGCGCCATATACACAAACTCAAAAAACAAGCCGCTAAACTCTACCTCGGCACCCCCGACGATCTCTTGATGCGCTTTTGCCGCATCAAAGGGGGATTTTTTGAGTTTGAGCTGCACGACCGAACAAAAATGCAAGGAACAAAAAGAACAAGCTTCCAAGTGCCGAAGGGTTTGCGCGCACCGCTTCGATCGAAAAGCTCCCGTTTTGGATATAAAACGCAACCGAGAGCATCACCAAAACAGGCTCGTACGCGATCATGGTTAAAAGCTCTCTGTTTGCTCCCAAATGGGAAAAAATAGACTTTACGCTAAAAGCGGCAAGCACCAAAAACAAAGAAGCAAGCAGATGCAAAAAAACGATATAGAGAAGATTGCCCCCCATAATCGTAAACGCAACCACCGCCCAAAGTGCGACAAAGTGCATCACCCCTAAAAGCGCATGAGTGGGGTTGACGATAAAGGTTTGTTAATCCAGTAGTTTCATCATGTCGTAAAATGGCTGCAAAAGGGGAGGACCTTGGCGATTTTGCATCCTCGCACGAACCACCCTCTCAAAGCCGTACAACACATCCCCCGATAACGGGAGCAAAAAGGATCAAGAGTATCTCAATCATAACGCTACTCCTAGAAACAAACTTCCCAAAAATACCAAAGAGAGCACGACGATAATTTTTTGCAACACAGGAGGCGTATGCAGATAGTACATATTCAACACCGCCTCCTCCTTCTCACCGCAATTGTACTCTTTGACTCTGTGAGCGTTTTTCAATATAAAAACAAACAATAGAAGCGGCAACGATTGCAATAAGCAAAGCGGGGATCACAATCTCCCACATGCCAAAGAGCTGCCGCTCTAAACTCCACACTATTCCCGCACCAAGCAAGATACTCAAAGCCCATGAGGTGCATTTATAGGTGGTTGCGATCTCTTTTGTTTTGGAAGTTCCCAAACGCATATCGCGCACAAACACTTTGGTTAAAACCTTAAAATAAAGGATAGTCAAAAAGACGCTTCCAAGCGCACTAAAAAGGAGTGCCGCCAAAAACACGGGGCTCTCTTGGATCCCTGCGGCAAAACTCTCAAACGCCATGAATTTGCCTATAAAGACGCCAAAGGGGGGCAGCGTCAACGATGCGAACCCGAAAACGATGAAAAACACCACAAGCGGCGAGTAGCTCATAAGCGATTCTATGTCGTTGACGTATTTGAGGTGAAACTCTTTTTCCAAAATCCCAAGCTGTAAGAATAAAAGCGCTTTGGAGAGTGCATGAAACACCATCAAAATCGAAGCCGCCAGTATTGCCTCTTGGGTACCCAGTGCCGCAAGTGCCATCATAAACGACAAAAGTGCGATGGTGGAAAGACCCAAAATCTCTTTAAAGTAGTTTTTACTAAGCGCCAAAAGCGACGCCGCAAAAAAAACGAACGTGCCAAAAAGCATCACCGCTTCGGATAAGAACACGCTCATTGCGGGGGAGAGTTTAAGCACCATAAACGGCGCAATTTTTACCATCGTCGCGCTATGCAAAATAGCACTCACGGGAGTGGGCGCCACCATTGCCCCCAAAAGCCATTTCTCAAACGGAATAGCCGCACCTTTGACAAGCGCCGCTATAAGAAGAAAAACGATAGGGAAAAGATAGGTCGCATCGATATTTGCAATAAGCAGTTCAAACGAAAATGTTTTGTAGCTCACCAAAGCCAAAAGCAGTGCCGATAAGATCGCTACGCCCCCTATTTGGTTCATCCATAAAGCGCGAAGCGCATTTTGGGTCGCAACCGCATCTTTTCTATACCCGATAAGTATGTAAGAACATAACGTCGTAAGCTCGAAAAGGAGGAAAAATATCTCGATATTGTCGGTGCTCACCAAAAAGTTCATCACCCCCAAAAAGAAAAAAAGCACGGCGATAAACCCGTTTTTTTTGAGTCGGCCAAACTCCTCGCTTTCGATATATTTGAGCGAATAGACAACGATAATGCCGCCGACTATGTTGATAATGAGATACATCATAAGCGAGGTGTTGTCGATGAAGAGATCATAAAACCCCTCACCGCCGCCGACAAATTTGACCGCCCCGTACAAAACAATCTGCGAAGCCGCCAAAGAAGCAACAAGGGTATCTTTTTTGGCGATCCCTACATATAAGAAGTAAAGGAGCAAAAGCGCATCAAAAAAGAAAAAGAGGGTATGAAGCTCGTGGGGCAAATCGTAACCCAGCGGCTCGTTGATGAACAGCAGGTGTAAAAGGCTTACACATGCCAAGAATATCACGAACGCGACCGTGAGGATATTGCGCAGACGCACCCCTGCAAACACCACGACGAGCGCAAAAAGAAACGGCGCAATAAGTAAAATCTGGGTTAACATGCCATACCTTTTAGAGCGTTTTTATTTTATAACGGCCGAGCTCTTTGCCTTTGGTATCGAGCACGTGCACCGCACATGCCAAACAAGGGTCAAACGAGTGAAGCACGCGCAGCACCTCTAAGGGTTTTGACGTGTCTTCCACCCTGATCCCTACAAGTGCTTCTTCATACGCCCCCCGCAGCCCGTCCAAGCCTTTAGGGCTTGCGTTCCATGTCGTGGGTGCTATCACCGAATAGTTGGCGATCTTTTGATCTTTGATATTGACAAAATGGGAAAGAACCCCGCGAGGCACCTCTAAAAAAGTCCCCCCTTTACTCTCTTTGGGGAGCTCTTCAAAACGGTAGCGCGCCCATGTGTCGGTATCGTAATATTTTATATTTTGAATCAGGTTTGAGACAAGCTTGAAAATATACTCGCAAATATAACTCGATTCGATCGCACGTGCGGCATTGCGCCCTACGGTCGAAGAGAGATCGATCAGTTTAATATCGCACGCTTGTAAAAATTCATCCACGAACGAACGGATAAGGCGGTTGTTTTGCGAATAACTCACCAATACGCGTGCCAACGGTCCGCACTCCATCGTTTTTCCCCCGTAGCGCGGCGCTTTAATCCACGAGTATTTATCGTCGTTCTTCTCGGTTTTAAGGCTTCCATCTTCGTTGAGATCGGTGTAGCACACCTCCTCGGCATCGCCCACTTTTTTATACCATGCACGGTCAATCTCTTCGCTTACCTTAGAGCCATCAAACGCTTCGATATTTTCAAAATCGTGGTTGTAGACCACCCCGCCGCTAAAGAGCTGCGTCTCTTTGTCAAACGCGTACCCTCCGACGCTCAAAAAGTTTCCGTTAGCTCGCCCCACGCCTGCTTGCATCTCCTCTTTATAGGCTCCCACAAGAAGTTTCATATCGGGCAGGTAAGCACGGTCTATAAAATCTTTTGCTTCTTTGATAATAAAGAGATAATCATTGAGCCTTTGGGGGTTAAGCATATCGGCGACACTCGTGACTCCCCCTACTACAAACGATTGGGGGTGCGGGGTTTTTCCACCGAAGATCGCAATCGCTTTGGAGATATTGGTTTGAAATTTAAGCGCTTCAAGGTAGTGAGAGATCAAAATCAAGTTTTGCTCTGGGGTAAGCTTATAGGCATTATGCCCCCAATAGCCGTTTGCAAAGGGTCCGAGCTTGCCCGCTTTGACGAAATTGGAGAGTCTCTCAAGCACCGCTTCGTAGTGGGTATGGGAGTTTCTAAAAGGGCGCGTTGCGTATTTATGCGCTTCTTTGGAGGTTGCTTTTACATCGGCGCGCAAAGCACTCGTTACATCCACGAAATCGAGCAGATGCAGATGGTAAAAATGCACCACGTGGTCTTGAATAAAAAGCGCCATCGTCATTAAATCACGGATAATCTCCGCGTTTTTGGGAATCTCGATTTTATAAGCATCCTCCACGCAGGTCACCGCCCCTCTAAAATGGGAGTTGGTACATACCCCGCAGATTCGCCCCGCCAAAAGCCCCGCATCGCGAGGATCGCGCCCCTGTAAAATAATCTCTATACCGCGAAAGAGCTGCCCGCTTACGTACGCTTCATGCACTATTCCCGCTTCATCGACGACTACTTCGGCTCGTAAATGCCCCTCGATTCTTGTGATCGGATCAATAACAACTTTTTTCATTTTGACTCCTACTAATTAATCTCATACAATTTGAACCCGTCCAAATTGTATTCAGTCACTAAAGCTTCACCTTCGGTGAGATACGTCATTCTGACTTTTCCTCAACATATTTTCTCTCATTTGCGAACTTATCGAAAAACCCGAGTTCCGTACACCCCATACACCCGTGCCCCGCTTGAACGGGCCAGCTTGTCGCTTTATTGAACTTCATCGTCGGGCAGTTGACGTTGGCATAGGGACCTTTGCATCCCATCTCAAAAAGACACCACCCTTTTTTGGCACCCTCATCACCCCACTCTTGCACGAACTCTCCTAGCTCGTAGTGTCCGCGACGCTCGCAGTTGTCGTGCACGCGCCCCTCGTATGCCCAAAGCGGACGGTTGTACTGATCCAGCGGCGGCAGCTCCTCAAACATCACGTAGGAAAGAAGCGTTCCGACGATATTGATCGGGTTGGTAGGGCATCCCGAAATGTTGATGACGTCTTTGCGCCCCAAAGCATCCGCAACGCCGACTGCACCCGTAGGATTAGGCGCTGCGGCTACAACGCCGCCATCAAACGCACAACTTCCCACCGCTAGCACGAGCGCGGCATCTTTGGCGCATTTTTTCAAAAGTTCCAGCCCCGTTTCCCCTTTTGGCCCTATACGCAGGTATTTTCCATCCATAGCCAAAGGTACGGCACCCTCGACGATCAAAACATACTCCCCTTTTTGGTTCTCGATGATATCCTCTAAAATCGTTTCGCTTTGATCCCCGCTTGCACTCATGATGAGCTCATGATAATCCAAAGAAATATAATCAAAAATCAGATCCTCCACCGCAGGATTGGTCGATTTTATAAACGCTTCGGAGTTGCCGCTGCAGTCACTCAGCTCCAGCCAAATGATCGGCACCTTGTTGAGGGTTTTGATCCCTTTTTCTACCACCTCGGAAAAACTCGGATGGAGTTGCATCGAAGCGGTTACCATAGAGATCCAGCTGTTAACCTCCGATTTCGCGATATCGAGCGACTCCATAGCCGCATCAAGGTTATCGGAAGTGAGTGCATTTCTCGGGTGCAGCGTATTGAATTTGTCGATCCGTTTTTGCACCTCTTGAATCTCTTTTTCGCGCGCGATATCCTCGGGGGTTTTTCTTGGCATGTTAGGGTCTATAAGGTGCTGCGACTCTTTGATTACATCCGCAACCATCGATTTACAACGCCCGCAAACCCGTCCCGCTTGCGAAAATGCGCCGAGTTCACTAAAATCGCGCACGCCCGTTTGTACGACGAGATCGACCAAATCTTGATGGTACACATGCTCACAACTGCAGATAAGCCGTCCGCGCTCCCCCACTAGGCGGTTTTCGTAAAGGTAATTGATATCTACCTCTTCGTTGTTGTTGATCAGATTTTCCAAATACCCCACGTCGACGTTGGAGTTGATCCCGATAAAACGGACAAGTTTTTTATCGACTAAAAAATACTCATCGATCCTGTTTTCGCTTTTTGAGGCGATCACCACTTTTTCGTGTTCGGGGCTAAATTTAGGAGACCCCACTTCGACAAGGTCGAACTCCCCAACTTTAAGCATATCGATCGTAGTGCCTAGGGTAAACTCCTGCGGCTCAAGACCCAGCATATGCGCGATGGCACAATCGGCTTGAGCGGTACACTCTTTCACATGCCCCGCCACAAAATGCAGATCGCGCACCTCGGCACACTCGCCAACCGCGTAAATATCCGCATCTTCGGTTTGCATAAAACGGTTAGTCAATATCCCTTTGTTTGCTTCAAGGGTGCCCCGAAACGATTCGATATTGGGTTTAATCCCCGTACCAAATATCACAAACGGATTACGAATTTCAAGTTTTTTGGTTTTTAAAACCTTGATCACTCCGTCTTCGATCGTTTTATCGATAATCTCATCTTCATAAGAGATTTTTATCTTGCCCCTTTTGGTGTAGCACTCCTCGATCGTCTTGATCGCATCGATGGAGAGATATTTATCATAAAGGTGCTTGCCGCGGATAAGAAGAGTGACGTGCTCGATGGTATCGATATCGTTGAGGGTCTCCAAAAGTTCCAGACCGATAGGACCGCTTCCGATCACCACCACCTCTTTGTGGCGTGCGCCCTCTTTAATGACGTTACAATCTTGCACGCTGCGAAAAACGGCGGCGTTTTTTATCCCATCTATATCAAAAAGAGCGATCGGCTCAGAACCCGTCGCCAAGATAAGTTTGTCGTATCCGAACATTGCATCTTGGGAATAAACCCGTTTTTTTTCTCTATCGATCGTCGTTATTTTTTGATCGAGTTCAAGCACAACAGTGGGATCGAGCGCGAGTTTGACATCTTCGATATTTTTGGAGTCGTCCACGAGCCCGCATAGATGGATCCTATCATAAGGCGGGTATTTCTCATCGCTGAGAATCACCACCTCCGAAGCAGAATTTTTCTTTTTGATGTTATTTGCCAGATAAACCGCGGCGATGCCGCCCCCTACGATAACGATTCTCATGTTTTTCCCCCGCAATGTTGGATGTTGCTGTATACCATTATACATGAGTATTATTACAAATTCTTTAGGGAGAGGGGGTTATTATCTGGAAAAACTAAAACCGATAGAAAATTTAGAAAGATTGTTGTTGTAATCTATAAGACTTTCGCCGTAGCCGCTGAAAGCTTTGACGTAAAAATAGACGTCGTCATAGATATCAAACGGATAAGAATAGGTAGCTTCCATCGCTCCGTGCCCGGTATCCGCATTGAGGCGTCCCATCCATGTGAACATATGTTTTTTGTAAAAATAGGAAAGTTTAAGACTCGAATAACCGTAATAGTCCATAATATCGGTGTTATCCATCAAATCGCCGTTATGACGGTTTGGAATCCATAGTGTCAATTCGCTGAAAAGATTGCCCGTTTCAAACAACAAAGAGGTATAGACATAGTTGATACTTCGCGATCGATGACCGGGATTTTGATATCCTGCGGGATACACAACGTTTCTGTTGTCTCCCTGTCCGTTCGATATATGTGCGATCCCCAAACGCCAATTACGAAATGCAGAGAACGATTCTACATTCATCGGTATGGAAACAAACCCTTCGGGGTTGTAATTTGTTTCCCTAAAAGGAGACGACTCGGTATAAACCTGCCAAAAAGCGGTATGGGTATACGCTAGGTAATACTCCTCGTCCCATCCGAAAAGATCCTCTACAATTTGAAGTTTGAGACTCACCTGCAACTGGGCTTCGGTATCGGTATAATTATCCGAAAGCACATAGGATTTATATTGCTCATCGCTTATCCCAAAAGGGAGTACGTAATTGGGCTTATGGGGTTTGACTCCGAAGTAATTGTTGCGCCATTTGCGTATCGCTTCATCTGTTTCATAACTTTTAAGTTCCTCTGCCAATATATTTACGGCAAACACAAAACTCATCAAAACCAAAAACATTTTTTTTGCTTGCATTTTACACCCTCACCCTATCTTCAAGCGCCCTCGTAAGCGACAGAAGATCGATATTTTCCAAACTTACCCCCGTAGGAACCCCTTGGGCAATTTTAGAGAACCGTACATCGAACTCGCCGAGTTTATCTTCGATGTAGAGAATCACCGCGTCGTTGGCGATAGAGGGGGTGAGCGCAAAAAGCACCTCTTCAACTCCCGATGCCACGATCTTTTGCAAGTGCGATACGCTTGTTTCATCGAGGGTATCGAGTACGAAATAGCGACCCTCAAAAAGGGAGTTTTCTTCCAAAAGTAAAATATCTTTGGCATTTTCGACGATGCACAGCAAATGGGTATCGCGGTTTTCATCGCAACAGATGGCGCATATCTCATCTTCGCTCAATCCCCCGCAGCGACTGCATTTGCGCAAACTTCCAAGAGCATCTTCTATGGCATGTGCTACTTTCATCCCCACAAAAGTATCTTGCATCACCATAAAATAGGCAAGACGGGTAGCGGATTTTTTTCCGATGGTGGGCAACTCCCCCAGCGCCTCCACGAGGCGGTTGAATTTTTCCAAAGAGCCCCTCACCCTTGCTCCCTCTCTTCATATTCTGGGAGCAATATCCAAACCTCCAGCGGCGCTTTTAGCTCCCCTGCCGTCTCCATGGCCTCTTCGCCGTAGCCCAAAAACAGATCGGCGCGCACGGCACCTTTGATCGCCCCGCCCGTATCTTGCGCAAGGACGATCTGTGAAAAATGCTCCTCTTTTATGGGCGCACTCACATAGAGCATACTCCCAAGAGGAATATAACGTTTGTCGATGGCGACGGAGCGTTTAGGGGTGAGTTCAAGCCCCAGCGAACCCGATGCGGGTTTTTCCCTCAGGGCAAAATAGACCACCGAATCGTTTGTATTAAGCACCTCATCGATCCTATGTGGGTTTGCCTCAAGCCATTGCTTAATGCTCTGAAGCGAAACCTCCTCCTGTTTCAATGCCCCGATTGCAACGAGGTAACGCCCGATTGCACTGTATTTATGCCCGTTTTGATTTGCATACCCTACATAGAGCGTCTCATTCGTATCAAGGAGCACCCGTCCCGAACCTTGTATCTCCAAAAAGAATCTCTCAATCTTTGAATCGACGTAACAAAGCACCTCGGCATCAAGCTCCTCGCTTTGGGCTCTGGTATAGTAGGGAACAAGTTTGTCCCCCTCGATTCTGCCGCGCAAACGGTAATGTTTTAGTTCGGGATAGATCGCGCTAAGATCGACCGTAACCAAATCTTTGGGCGTTGCATAAAGGGGGTAGCGGTAGCGATCGCTTTGTGTCTTCGAACCGTGCAAAAGCGGTTCGTAATACCCCGTTAAAAGCCCCTCTTTTTGCGAAGGGTCGCGCTCTATCTTATAGGGGCGAAACTTCTGTTGTAAAAAGCTTTTGGCATCCTCTGCCAAAAAAGCCTCTTCGCAAAGCTCTCTATAAAGCATCCTCGTTTTCGTGCTTTGGCAGCTAAAACGAAACGATGCCAAAGCTTGTTCAAACTCCTCATCCTCCCAGTTTGGAAGCGCATCAAAATCGCTTTTACTCAGAGAGGTTCTTGGCATGTAATCAAAGAGTGCTTGCTCCCTTGCATCGGGGACGTGGGTACCTTTATGGGAGCATCCCAAGAGAAAAAACAGAGAAAAAAAGAGGGTATAAAGTGATTTCATGGGGGCAATTATACAGAAATTTAAACCACAAAACGGGTATAATTGCGAAAAAATTTTACGACGTAGGATAATTATGGAAGAGTTAAGCTATTATGAGATCTTAGAGGTTTCGCGCGATGCGGACAAGGAAACAATTAAGAAAGCATATAGAAAAATGGCAAAGCTGTACCACCCCGACAAAAACCCGGGGGATACGACGGCGGAGCATAAATTTAAACTTTGTAACGAAGCCTACCAGTGTCTTAGCGACGATCAACAACGTAGCATCTACGACAGATACGGTAAAGAGGGGCTTCAAGGGATGGGCGGCGGACGCCGCTCTTCAGGAGGCTTTGACGATCTAAGCTCGATCTTTGAAGAGATGTTCAGCGGCTTTGGCGGAGGCAGATCGCGCCGCCAAAACCCTGCCGACATGGAAAAATACCCCCTCGATATGAACGTCAACGTCACCCTCAGCTTCCACGAGGCGATCTTCGGGTGCGAAAAAGAGATCAGCTTCAACTATAAAAAAGCATGCCAAAGCTGTAAAGGTACGGGTGCAAAAGATGGCAAACTCAGCACGTGTAAACAGTGCGGCGGGCAAGGGCAGGTATACATTAAACAAGGGTTTATGACCTTCTCCCAAACATGTCCCGCATGCCACGGCACCGGAAGCGCGCCGAGCGAAAAATGCCCCGATTGCCACGGCAGCGGGTATAGTGAAGAGCGCGAAACGGTTACGATCAAAATCCCTCGCGGGGTCGATTCGGACAACCGCCTAAGGGTTTCGGGCAAAGGAAACATCGGCAAAAAAGGGACGCGCGGCGATCTTTACGTGACGTTCCAAGTCAAACCCGACAAACATTTTATCCGTAACGGCAACGACGTTTATATCGAAATCCCCGTGTTTTTCACGCAGGCGATCACGGGGGAAACCCTCACGATCCCTTCACTCACGGGAGAACTCGAACTCAAACTCGACGTGGGTACGCGCGACAAGCAGCAGTTTACCTTTAGAGGGGAAGGGATCGACGACGTTCACGGCGGACGCAAAGGGGATCTTATCGCACAGGTAAACCTCACCTACCCTAAATCGCTAAACGACACCCAAAGGGAGCTTTTGGCAAAACTCCAAGAGTCGTTCGGTATCGAATCAAAACCCCACGAGAGCGTTCTCGATGCGGCGATTGAGAAGATGAAAAGCTGGTTTAAATAACCCCATGCCAAAGCAAACAAAGAGAGCCAAAACAACAACCGTTTTACTTCTCTCTTTCGTTGTACTTTTTTGTACCCTCCCCCTCCTAGACTCCACCCCCTATTTCGGGATCCCCCTGTGGGTCTATCTCTCTTTTGGCATGACGCTTCTTTACGTTGTTTTGCTCGTGTTTTTACTAGAAAAAAGATGGGACGCGCTTGGCGATGGCTGAGGGCGCGCTTCTTAGCCAAGGGGGAATCTGGTTTTTGGCGTTGTATCTTCTCTCGCTTATTCTTATCGGATTTGCGGGAAAATTTGCTTCCAAAGAGGAGAGTTTACAAGACTTCTACCTCGGAGGGCGCGGGTTTGGGATCACCGTTTTGTTTCTTACCATGTACGCCACCCAGTACAGCGGCAACTCCCTTATCGGTTTTGCGGGGAGTGCTTATAGAAACGGCTGGTTCTTTTTAGTCGGCGTGGTGTTTATGATCGCCATCGTAGGCGGCTACCTGCTCTATGCCCCCAAACTTTACCCTTTAAGTAAAAAACACGCTTTTATCACCGTCGGGGATTTTATCGAATTTCGCTACTCCTCGCGGCTGCTCACCTCTCTCATCGTCGCCGTCTCGATTTTAGCGCTCTCCAACTATATGCTCACCAACCTCAAAGCGATCGGTTACATCCTCGAACACGTCAGCGGAGGATTTTTCTCTTTTGGATGGGGAATCGTTTTTATGGCGGTCATCATGGTGATTTACGAAACCCTCGGCGGGATGCGCAGCGTGGCATGGACCGATGCAATTCAGGGTGTTTTGCTCTTTGGCGGGGTGCTTATTATCTTCGGGGTGATTATGATCCACTACGGCACCCCCGCAGAGAACGCCGCCCTCTTCCTCCAAAACGCCCCCCGTTTTTTTGAGACGCCGATGCTAGAGGATCAAATTACGTGGATAAGCATATTGGTTCTAATCGTGTTCGGTATCTCGGTCTATCCTCAGGCGATCCAGCGCATCTACGCGGCAAAAGACGCACCGACGCTCAAGCGTTCCCTGACGCTTATGACCCTGATGCCCCTGCTCACGACCCTGCCCCTTATCGTTATAGCGATCATCGGTGCGGCACACTTTCCGGATCTGGATAAAACCCAAAGCGAGCAGATCATCCTTTTGATGCTCTCCAAACTCACCCACATAGAGGGGATGGATATCGTCATCACCCTCTTTGTCGCCGCGGCGGTGGCGGCGATCATGTCCACGGTCGACAGCGCCATGCTTGCCGTAGCTTCGCTCTTTACCAAAGATATTTACGCCAAAGTGCGCCCCGATGCCGATCAAAAGCACCTCACCTTCGTGGGGAAAATTTTCTCATGGCTGGTGATGGCGCTGATGGTGGCTTTGGCAATAGAGCTTCCCTCCACCATCTGGTGGCTGATCCAGTTCAAACTCGAAGTGCTCGCACAGATCGCTCCCGCGATCATTTTGGGGGTACATGCCAAGGGTATCTCCCACCGTTCGGTTCTTTGGGGGCTTTTTGCGGGGCTTGGATCTACGCTTTTATTGCTTTTAACCTCGCTTCCATCCAAACCGTTCGGTTTTCATGCGGGGGTTTTGGGGCTGGGGCTGAATTTCTTTGTCGTTTATCTTCACCATAGATTTATGCTACACTTTCGATAAAATTTTTGCTTTTAAAGAAGCAAAGCTTTAGCGTGTACCTAAGAGTTCTGCAAGAACTCCAATAAAAATGAAAATGAGACGCCATGAATAGAGAAATTCTGAAAAAACAACTCTCAAGCCTTGCCCTCTCGATGTTCCGTAAAGATTTTTTCGGCATCTACCACGGTTCTATCTCCGCCAAAACCGAAACCAACCGTTTTATCATCAACACCAAAGACGCCGTGTTCGATGCACTGAGCGAGACAAGCCTTATCGAGCTCTACTACAAAAAAGACTACCGTTGGAATCAGGCAAGTATCGATTCGAAGATCCACTACAGCATCTATTCCCAAATCTCCGAAGCGAAATTTGCCTGCTTTTCGATGCCCCCTTTTACCACCGCCTATTCGCTTGACCATACCGTGATCGTTCCTAAAGATTATTTCGGGCACAAAGAGCTGGGGCAGATCACCATCTTTGACCCCAGAGAGTTCGACAACTGGTACGACCGCGCCCAAAGCGAGATCGCCTACTATTTCCAGTCCAACAAAACCAATATCATGGTGATCAAAGGCTACGGCGTCTACACTTTTAACCGCGACATCCACGAGATGGCGAAAAAACTCGCCATCTTAGAAAAAAGCTGCCGCCTTTTAATGCTTGACGGTTCCAACAAAGCGTATAATTTCGATTAATCGACAAACTTTGCAAGAAGCGGCGCAATAAGCTCCGCGGCTTCTTCAAACTCAAAATTCTCCACCTTCTCCTCCAAGATTTTTGCTTCCCTCTCCAACTCTCTTATGCGTAGTTGCGTCAGCACCTCTTTGGCATGTAAGAGCGAAGCCGCATCGAGATTGCACAGCGACGTTTGGAGTTGCTCTAGCGCCTCTCTCAAGCGCTCATTCTCCCAAAACTCTATGGCATGTGCCGATTGTTGCGATTGGGTTAGATCGGCTTGTTCGATCCTCGCTATAAGCAGATCCAATTTTTGCGCGATCGCTTCAAGAAGTTTTTGCGCCTCTTCGCCCATGCCCCCCTCGCGCAGCATCCCCTCCAACTCTTTGGCATGTTCAAAAAGCTCTTTGGCGCCGATATTGCCGCAAAGCCCTTTGAGGGTGTGCACCTCGCGGATCGCGGTTTGCAAATCCCCCTCGCCGAGCGCTTTTTGCACCCTTTGTAAAAAATCTTTTTGCGAGCTGCTAAACCTTTGGAGCTGGCGCGCCAGAAGCGTTGCATCCTGCCCCATCCTTGCAAGTGCCTCATCGCTATCGATCCCCTCTATGGCAAAACTTTCCCCGCTCTCTTTGACGCTCTCACTTCTTTGCAAAACAACTTTGGCGTCCATCCATTTTTGCAGCGTCGCATAAAACTTTGCAACGTCGATCGGTTTTGCTATGTAATCGTCCATACCGCTGAGCCTGCATTTCTCCTCATCGTCACAAAGAGCATTCGCGGTCATAGCGATGATTGGAAGTGAAGTAAAACGGGGATCGGCTTTGATCTTTTGTGCCGCTTCGTAGCCGTCCATGATCGGCATCTGACAATCCATCAACACACAATCATAGCTCTTTTTTTGCACCGCTTCTAGTGCTTCAAGCCCGTTGTTCGCGATATCGCTTGCTATCCCTGCGCGTTCTAAAAACGCTTGGGCTAGTTCTTGGTTTTGCAAATTATCCTCGACCACAAGCACCTTGGCGTTTGTGAAAACGGGGGTCGGTTGTGCGGCGGCCTTTTTTTGAAGCGGCGATCTTTTTATGTGCTCTTGCGAAGCGGCGAGATCGAGGCTGATTTCAAAAAAGAAACGGCTCCCATCCCCTAGTGCGCTTTGCACCTTTATATCGCTCCCCATCATCCGCACCAAGCGTTTCGATATGGCAAGTCCCAGACCCGTACCGCCGTATTCTCGGGTAGTTGAAGCGTCCGCTTGGGAGAAAGAGGCAAATATTTTATGTAATTGCTCCTCGCTAAGCCCTATCCCCGTATCTCTTACGCTAAAGAGTATTTTTGCGCTTTTTTCTTGGCATGTAACCAATGCCGCGCTCACCTCAACCCTCCCCTCGCGGGTAAATTTAAGCGCATTAGAGAGGAAATTGATAAGCACCTGAGAAAGGCGCAGAGAATCCCCGACAAGCATCTGCGGTATCTGTGGATCCAACACAAAATCAAGAGCTATATTTTTCTCCTGCGCTTTGATGGCAAAAAGATCGCGAAGATGTTCAAAAACATTCCCAAGCTCAAATTCGTGTTTCTCCAGAACCATTTTTCCCGCTTCGATTTTTGAAAAATCGAGAATATCGTTGATGATCCCGAGCAGGACTTTTGGAGGCTTTCTCTATCTTCTCTATATATCCCCTTTGTTTAGGGGTTAAATCGCTTTGCAGGGCAAGGTACGCCATACCCAAGATCGCATTCATCGGGGTGCGTATCTCATGGCTCATATTCGCCAAAAAGCGGCTTTTTGCCAGTGTCGCACTCTCGGCAAGCTCTTTGGCCTTTTTGATCTCTTCCATCGCCTTATGTTCAAGCGTACTCTCATCGATCGTCGCAACGGCTCCGGCGGAAAAATCGTTCGGATCGACAAGCGCCAAAGTGACCCGCGCCCAAAATCTCTCTTTGTTTTTACGGCAAAACTCCTGCTCCCAGTAGGAGGTTTGCAAACTTTTAAAAAGGAGTTCGTACTTTTTCTCTACCGCCGCATACGCCGCATCGTCGCTGTAAAAAATACGGGTAGAGCTATTGCGAAGCTCCTCTTGGGTATAACCGAACATCTCGCATATCTCGTTGTTAAGCTCGACGATCTTTCTCCCTTTTAAAAGCAAAATCCCTATGCTTGCAGCATCAAAAATCGCTTTTTGTTCCTTATACACCAAAGCCAGATTTTCGGTACGCTCTTTAATTGTCGCTTCAAGATTTTCGGTCAGTTTACGCAGCTCAGATGTCTTGTTGGCAACCTGTTTTTTAAGCAGATAGTTCCAATAAAAAAGCCCAAACGCCGCCATAAGAGCCGCCGCCAAGATCCAACCGAACAAGGTGTAATCGCTAGAGGGCTTTTGTACGATATGTTCCCAGCGTGAGAGCATTTTGGCAAACTCCTCGTTTGTGCGCAGTGCAAAAAAAACGCTCCAAAATACCCGCCAACACTTCATGCTCGTTTTTCACCATCAAAACAAGCTCCATCTTGCTCTCGCTTTTGCCCGAGACCTGAAGGTTGGAAAACTCCTGATCGATCCGATACAGGGCAAGTGCAAGCGAAGAGAGAAGCGCGTCGTAGCGCCCTACGCTTACCCCCTCAAACGCTTCTCGTACCGTTGCGACCTCGACGTATCTAAGCGTCGGGTATTTTTCCTTAATCGCATCGATATAGGCATAATCTTTGACTATCGCTACCGTTTTACCCTCGAGTTCGGAGAGGTCGGCAATAAAATACCCCTCTTTCCTTTTGCGCGTGACTACCACTACGGGGCTTTTGATCCCCGTGTGCACCGCTTTGTGCGTTGCATAAAACGCCCTGTCGCTTGCATAGGTGCTAAAGATATCAAGCATCCCCTCTTGTGCAAGTTTACGGGTTTCGCTCCAACTTTGCGTTTGTACCTTTTCAAACGCCATCCCCAGCGTTTCTTCGATCCGCTCGATATATTCCGCAAGGAGCCCCACGTAGTTTCCGTTCACATCAAACCCCTCGTAGGGGAGATAATGGGGATCCCCGCCGAATAAAAAACGGGGGTGTTTTTCAAGCCATTTTATCTCGTCGTTCGTTAAATGGATCGACACGGCAGTATCGTTCAGAATTTTTGGGGACTCCTTTACCCACCTCTTTTCGATCGATTCCTGCTCCTCTTTGGTGTAAGAGCCAATCGCCTTGTTTACAATGGAGTGCAGCAGGGGATCGTTTTTTGAGATGCCGTAATGAAGAGGGCTTAGCACCTCGTGTTCAAAAACCTCGGCTACTTTGAAATCCTCTTGCATTTTGTATTTTGTCAGCGCATGTTGCAGAGGCGGCAGATAATCGACGATCGCATCTGTTTGTTTGCTTTGCAGCGCTTTAAGCAACTCGAATATACCCCCGCCGATCTCTAGCACCTCTACGTCGGGGCGCACTTTTTTGATCTCCTCTTTGATAGCACTCCCCGCAACGACGGCAGCTTTTTTCCCTAAAAAATCTTTAGGACCAAAAAAATCGGGGTGATCGGCACGCGTGAGCGTCGCAAGTTTGGATCTGTAATAGGGGATCGAATAGAGAAAATCCTCCTTGCGCTCCAACGTCGGCGAAGCGGAGAACACCCCATCAAACTTCCCTTCTTTCATCTCTTCCAACGCTTGGTTCCATGGCATGTAGGTCACCTCGATCGGGATGCGCAGCCGTTGTTCCAAAAGATGGAGAAAATCGATCTCCAAACCTTGACGCTGCCCCTCGCCAAAACGAAACGAAAACGGCGTCCACTCCTCGTCGGCGGCAACGAAAGAGAGGCGTTTTTTGCTTCGCAAATAGGCTTGTTCCTCTTTACTCAATCCTATGTCGACAAACTTTCCGCTCCCATAACGCGCAAAAATCTCGTTGAGTTTTTCGGGCGTTATCGCATCGAGCGCTTTTTGCATTATGGCATGTAGGAGGGGGTGCTTTTTTGAAGTACCGATACACAGCACCGAGCCTTTACGCGTGCTGATAAGATCGTCCACTTGCAGATCATCGAAATATTCATGTTTGATTTTATACCGTACCACCGTACGGTTGCCCACATAGGCATCGACCTCGCCGTTGGAGAGCGCATCGAGGCATCGCGAGGTGGTAAGATAGTTTTTGATCCCTATATCGGGATAGCTTTTTTTAAGAAAATCGTTAAGTCCAAAACCCTTCTCGAGCGCTACACGTTTGCCTCGAAGCTCCTCAAAAGAGCCAAATCTCTTGCCCCCTTTGCGCGAAACGATCACGTGGGGTATCTGCAGATAGGGTGTAGTAAAATCGGCAAACGGCTCCCTCTCTTTGGAAGGGGTGATATCCATCGCCGCATCGATCGCACCCGTTTTAAGCCCATCAAGCACCTCGCTCCATTCGCGCGTATCCAGAACTATTTTACCTCCCAAAAGGGTGTCGATCTCGCGAAGCAGCTCCACCGAGAGCCCCGATAGTTCCCCCTTGTAATCGATAAAGCTAAAAGGTTCCCAACCCCCTATAAGCCCTACCCTGATCGTCTCTTTTTCCAAGAGCCAATCCCTCTCTTCCTGCGACAAAGAGGCGTTAAAATCCCCCCATGCCATAAGAGGAAACAAGAAAATGAGCAATAACTTTTTCATGCGCGCACCAACGAAACAATCGCGTCAAACGCCGTGTCCATCATCACATCGATCTCTTCGTGCGTGATAATGTAAGGGGGCATGAAGTAGACCACATGCCCCAAGGGGCGCAGCAACACCCCGTGCTTGAGTCCGTAGAGATACACCTGCATCCCGATCCTCTCGCTTGGCATGTAACCCTCAAGCTCCACCGCACAGATCATCCCGCATCGGCGCACCTCTTTGACGTTGGGAAGGGTTTTGAATTTTTCGAGTTTTTGCTCCATATAGGCGGCTTTGAGAAGATTTTTCTCGATGATACTTTCGTTTTCGAAAATATCGAGCGTGGCGTTCGCCGCCGCACATGCCAAAGCATTCCCCGTATAAGAGTGCGAATGTAAAAACGCCTTGTATTCGCTGTAATCGCAGTAAAATTTATCGTAAATCGCATTGGAGGTGAGCACGACCGAGAGGGGCAGATAGCCGCCTGTCAACCCTTTGGAAAGCACCATAAAATCGGGCGAAATCTTGGCATGTTCGCATCCAAAGAGTTTGCCCGTACGTCCAAACCCGACCATCACCTCATCGGCGATCATATGGATAGCGTAGCGGTCGCAAATAGAGCGCACCTGCACCAAAAACTCCGCATGGTACATATGCATCCCCCCTGCACCCTGCACCAAAGGTTCTAAAATAATAGCGCTGATCTCTTGGGCTTTTTGGGCGCACAGCTCCTCAAAGACTAGAGCCGCTTCCAGTGCCGCTTCTTTCGTAGCGTCTTTGGGAACGGGGGTTTGAATAGAGCGGATCAAAAGCGGCTCGTAGGTCTCTTTATAGAGCTGCACGTCCCCTACGCTGAGCGCACCGATCGTTTCGCCGTGGTAAGAGTTTGTAAGGGAGACGAAAAGCTCTTTGCGTTTACCGTCGTTTAGGTGGGCGTGGTAGCTCATCTTGAGTGCTACTTCGATAGCGCTAGAACCGTTGTCGGCATAAAAACATTTATCGAGATACTTTGGAGTGAGTGCAACGAGGCGCTCCGAGAGGCGCACCACCCCCTCGTGGGTAAAGCCTGCCAAAATCACATGTTCCAAACTCTCAAGCTGCTCTTTGATTTTTTGGTTGATATAAGGGTTGGCATGTCCAAAAAGGTTCACCCACCAACTGCTCACCGCATCGATATAGCGGTTGCCCTCAAAATCTTCCAAATAAACACCCTGCGCTTTTTTAATAGGAATAAGGGGAAAAACCTCGTGATCTTTCATTTGCGTACAAGGGTGCCATACAACTTCCAAATCTCTTATTTTCAGCGCTTTGTTGTTCATAGATTCTCTCTTGGTAAAATATCTTTCTAATCATAACAAAAACTCTCGAATCGGGGCTTGATTTATAAAGATTTAATCCGAATTTACCTAGAATAGCAAGAAATTTAAGACTGAAGGTTTACCGTTTATGATTACTTGGATGCAAAGACATAAAAAATATCTTATCGTGACTATCTGGATCTCCACTATCGCATTTATCGGAGCAGGATTTGTAGGATGGGGGCAGTATAGTTACGGAGACAAAGCGGGTGCGGTTGCCAAAGTGGGTGCCATAGAGATCTCTATGGGCGAGTTGCAAAAACAATACTCCTCCCTCTACAACCAGTACAACCAAATATTCCAAGGAAACTTCGACGAGGAGAAAGCAAAAAGCTTCGGTTTACAGCAACAAGCGCTTAAACAGCTCGTCGATCAGGCGTATATCCTTAACCTTGCTGCGGAATACGATCTTGAGGTAACCCAAAACGAACTCCTTGATGAGATCAAATCGCAAGAGTATTTTTTCAAAAACGGCGCCTTTGACAAAGAGTTTTACAAAGAGGTGCTCTCGCGCAACAACTTTACGATGAAAGAGTACGAAGCGGACGTAAAAAAACAGCTGCTTATCAAAAAAACCTTTGCTCTTTTGCCGATAGAGACGACCCAAAGCGAAGCAAACGTTTTTAACACCGTTTTCTCCATCGCCGACAAGATCGAATACAAAATCCTTGAAGACAAAGGGATCGCCGTCGACACTTCCGATGCAAAACTCAAGCCCTACTGGGAAAAAGTGCAACAAAACTATATGAGCGACGTAAGCTACGATATAGAGTATATCGCACATGCCAAGGTGGAAAAAACTTACGGCGACGAGGAACTCGAGAGTTTTTACAACGACAACAAAACCCTTTTCAAAGATGCCGAAGGGAAAATTTTAGAATTTTCACATGCCAAAGAAAAAGTCACACAAGCGCTTAACGACAAAGCAAGCAAAAACGAAGCGCTTCGCGAATATATAGCGTTTAAGAAAAACGAACTTCCCAAAGAGATTGCTTTAAAAAGCGCTACAATCTCACAAAGCAACAACCCCTTCACCCCTGCCGTTCTTGAAGAGATAGCAAAACTCTCCCCGACAAACGGTTTCCTAAAACCCGTGGAGGTTAATGGCGTTTACACGACGTTTAAACTCGTAAAGATCAACCCTGCGCAGGTGAGAGCCTACGAAGATGTCAAACCGCTTCTGCTGGGCGAATACATTGCAAAGCAAAAAAAAGAGATTCTGCTTGATCTGGCGCAAAAATCATACACCTCTTTTAAAGGAAGCGTAAGCGATTTCATTACCCTCCAAGAGGGCGCAAAACTCAAAGAGCTCACCCTTGCCGAAGCAAACGAATTTTTAAACGCTCTTTTTAAATCGCAGAACAAACAAGGGTATATCCCTTTGCAAAACGGTAAAGTCGTTGTTTATAATATTTTGGAACAAAAGTTGCTTCAAACTTCAGACAAAAAACAAGACGATACGATGTTACAATTAAAAAGTGCTCAATTTAGCAACGGTTTACTCGAAAACCTTAAAAACAGATACGAAGCACAAATTTTTATAGAAGGGATCTAACTTGGCAAGAACTGTTTTAGCAATAGACATCGGTTCTACGAAAATATGCGCGATTATCGCGCAGATTAGCGATGAGGGTACGCCGAGTATCATAGGTGCCGGTATTGCCAAAGCGTTGGGCTTGCGTAAGGGTTCTATCACCAATATAGAGTTGGCATCCAAATCTATCCGCGCCGCCGTAGCAGACGCAAAGCGGGTTGCGGGAAGCGACATCCGCAGCGCCGTCGTCTCTATATCGGGTGCCTATACCAAAAGCCTCAACTCCAACGGTATCGTCAATATCCCCAACAAAGAGATCAGCTTTAAAGAGATCGAGCGCGTGATGCATACCGCACTCTATAACGCCAATATTCCCAACGAATACGAAGTGCTCCATGCTCTGCCTTTTAATTTCAAAGTGGACGATCAGGATTACATCGAAGATCCGCTGGGGATGAACGCTTCGCGCCTTGAAGTGGAAACCCATATCATCACCACCCAAAAATCGAATCTCAACAACCTAAAAAAAGCGGTTCGCGGAGCGGGTATCGAGGTAGAAAATGTGGTGCTTAGCAGTTATGCTTCTTCGATTGCGACGATAAACCAAGACGAAAAAGAGCTGGGCGTAGCGGTGATCGACATGGGGGGCAACACGAGCAATATAGCGATCCACTCGGGCAACTCCATCCGTTACAACGACTTTTTGGGCGTAGGTTCCAACCACGTAACAAGCGATCTTTCGATGGCTCTGCATACGCCGCTTAACGTCGCCGACAACGTCAAGCTCACCTACGGTTCTTTGCTTACACCCGACAACGATCTTATAGAACTACCGATCATCGGAGATGAAAAATCGACCCACGAGGTCTCTCTTGAGGTAGTACACAACGTTATCTTTGCGCGCGTCGAAGAGACTTTGATGATTTTGGCTCAGTTTATAGAAAACAGCGGGCTCAAAAACCAAATCGGCGCGGGAGTGGTACTCACGGGCGGATTCTCCAACATGGAAGGGATCCGCGAACTCGCCGTTGCAACGTTTGGTTCTATGCCCGTACGTTTGGCGCGACCTTTGGAGATGGACGGACTTTTCGACAATCTACGAGGTCCCGAGTTCTCCGCCGCCATCGGTCTTGTCAAATACAGTGCGTCCGCGTTTACACCTTATGAGATAGACGTAAACAAAAGAGTAAGACACTCCAACGAACAGCCGCTCAGCGAGACTGTTGTCAATTTCAAAACAGAACCTGCCGAAACCGTGCCTCCGGCGATGGAATCGGACAAAAAAGAAAAAATCGTCAAACTCACCGATAAAAAAGAGAAAAAGAGCGACGAAGCCGGACCGATCAATAAATTTTGGAACTGGGCAACCCAGTTATTTTAAGGAGTAAGAGTATGGAACCGTTTTACATAGAAGAGGCAAATCACGTAACAGGTGCTAGAATCATAGCTGTCGGCGTCGGCGGCGGCGGGGGCAATATGATCGGGCACATGATCAAAGAGGGGATCAACGGCATCGAAATGGTACTTATCAATACCGATGCGCAGGTGCTCTCAGAAAACAATGCAGCAACAAAAATCCAGATCGGAGCCAAACTTACAAAAGGTTTGGGTGCGGGTATGAAACCTACCGTGGGTCGCGATTCTGCACTAGAGAGCTACGACGATATCCGCGCGGCATTAGAGGGTGCGGACATCGTATTTATCTCCGCAGGTCTTGGCGGCGGAACGGGAACGGGTGCGGCTCCCGTGGTTGCACAGATCGCCAAAGAGGTGGGAGCACTTACCATTTCGGTCGTAACGAAACCTTTTGCATTCGAGGGGCGCAAACGTCTCAAGCTTGCCGAAGAGGGGCTGGATGAGCTTAAAAAAGAGAGCGACTCCATCGTGGTTATCCCTAACGACAAACTCCTCTCGATTATTGATAGAAAACTGGGTCTCAAAGAGAGCTTTAAAATCGTCGACAGCGTTTTGGCACAAGCGGTAAGCGGTACCTCGGGCGTTATTCTCTCTAGCGGCGACAACGACATCAACCTCGACTTTGCCGACTTACAGACGGTTATGAGCCACAGAGGGATGGCACTTATGGGTGTGGGTCAGTTTGAAGGGGAAAATGCGGCATACGAAGCGATCAAAGCGGCAATCGAATCGCCGTTGCTTGACAATATGTCGATCAACGGTGCGCGCGGCGTACTTGTACACTTTAAAATGCACCCTGAATTCCCGATGATGGAGATCGCCGAGGCGATGGACGTCGTACACGAGAGTGCGCACGATGAAGCAGACGTTATTTGGGGAACCTCGACCGATGCGAATATCCCTGAAAACTTCATCAAAATCACGATCGTTGCAACGGGTTTTGAAAAAGAGCTCAGCAACAACGAAGATTTCGTAAGTGAAACACCTACACCCGCGGTGAAAGCAAAAATCCGCCCAAGACTCGTAGTAGGCGGCGATATGGACAGCGATTATCTCGATATCCCTGCATATATGAGACAGCAACAAGACTAAAAAGCCTCCTCTTGCACTCCTTTGAAAAGATCATGAAGTCCAAAACACTCCTTGGACTTCGTGAAAAAGCAACCCTTAAAGAGATAAAATCCAAATACAAAAACCTTATGAAAAAATGGCATCCCGACAAACACAAGGATGACCAAGAAAAAGCGACGAAAATGAGTATGCAGATCAACGAAGCGTATGAGGTGATTATGCAATACTGCGACAATTTCGAATTTCCCTTTGATGAAGAGCATATTAAAAAAGTCTCCCAAACCCCAGAAGAGTGGTGGCGGGAAAAATTCGGGCACAGATAGAACTACGCCTTAGTCTCTAGTGCTTTTTGCGCTATTTCCCCCCTTTGCACCTCGTCGTAATTGAAAAAAAATTCGCACTCTTTAAGGTAGTAAAAAAACTGCTCTTTGCCGACACCCCGAAAAAGCGCCATCCTCTCCTCTAAAAAATCTCTAAAGAGAGCGATCCTGTTTTCTCGCGAACATATTTTTGCTATTTTCTTGCTCGTAAATATCTTTTTAAGCTCTTTTAGCTGGGTGTTGTGGGGATCATAGCGCTTCTCAACGCGAATAAGCGTCGTATAGATTTTTGTGCCGTAATCAAAGATCAAAATGTCAAACGCACTATAAAGAGCCTCCTCGCTCCTCCGCTTGGAGGCGGGAAGATAGATATACTCTTCGTACTCTTTTACTTTATCCATGTTGTTGTTAAATTCGTTTTGAGCATGAGATGCAACCGCGGCGCGAAACTCCATAAATTTTTTATGCACCCTCGCGTAGTACATGCCATACTTTTTTGCCGCCTCCGATGCGCTTTCACCCCTGCAAAACGACTCTAGAAGCCGTGCATGGCATGTAACCTTTTTTGGGCTGAATTTACGTCTGCATAAAGCGCATTTTTTATACCCTCCCTCAAGCGTATACAATTTTTCGCAGTTACAATAGATACATCGTTGCATATTTTGGTTCCAAAATCGGATAAGTTTAAGAGTTTATAATAGCCCAATTAGCTTAAAAAGTTACAATAGCTCCTACTATAAAACGGGAAAAACACATGTATACAAAAACCATTATGCTCTCTTTTGCCGCCTCATTTACTCTTTTGGCTCATGAGGTACAGATAGATTCTATCGCCGTAGAGGAATCACGCATCTCTCTCCCGAGCCAAAGCGCGACCGATCCGCTCAAGATAAAAAACGAAATCAACCAAGAGGGGATCGAACTCTTTAGCAATCCCGCCAAAACCTCCCTTTATGAAACACTCGACGCTTCGGCAGGTTTTTTAAGCGAAAGCACAGACCCTTACGGGCTTAGCGGCGTGAGTGCCAGAAGCCGCGGTATAGACAACAATTTTATGAGCGTCAACTTTAACGGCGTCCCAAACTACTCTATCCGCCCCATAGGAGCGCGAGAAGATATCTACGACCTTGAAAACATAGAGACCATCGAACATTACCAAGGAGCGATCTCGCCCCAAAGCGGCAGCGGCGTAGGGAGCAAAGCGGGGCTTATCAACGTCCAAACCATCAAGCCTCAAAAAAACACCGCCTCTAAAATCGCCATAAGCGGCGGCGGGGACGATTTTTACAAACTCTTCGCACGCCTCGATAGCGGCGAGATACTCCCAAACCTCACCTCATTCCTCTCGCTCAGCCAAAGCGACGCTTCCAAATGGAAAGGGTACGGCGATTTGGGACCAAGACGCAACCTCGCTTTGGGCGTAAAAGGGGATTACGAGCCTTTTGCCTTTGAGATTTACTACTCCCACAACGAACACGAGCGCCATAATTTCAAGCCTCTGAGCTATGCACAAACCCAAAATCTCGAACAAAACTACGAGCTTGATTACTCCAACGATCCGACCGCCGCCGATTATTACGATCTTTACAAAACCGATTCGGTGTACGACGACCTCCAAATAAGCCATGCCAAAAAAATAGAAAACTTCAACTACGAACTCAAACTCTACGCTTCGCGCTACGATGAAAAAAGCGACGAGGGGATCAGCGGAAGCGGCGGCGGTGCAGGATTGCAAAAAGGGTTTGTCGATGCAAAGAGAGTCGGAGTGATGGGAAAACTCGGCTATACGTTGGAGAGTTTTTACGGTGAGCTTGGGATGTGGGCAGAACAAAGCCGACTTGAAAAATATGTACGCCGCGTCGATCAGTTTGACAAAACAACCCACAAGAGCTGGGCATGGCTCAATAAAAACCATGAACCCACCGAGCTTCTCTCCCCCTACTTTCTTCTCAAACAAGAGTTCCACAACACCACGCTTGAGGCGGGAGGGCGCTATCTTTACTACAAAGAGGCCGCCAACGACACCTACCTGCCCAACAACCCCTACGGCGATTACGACCAAGCCATAGCAAATGGCACCATTGCAGAGGGGGGACGCGTCGAAGCGATGCGCTATAGAGAGTTTTTACCCACCGTCGGGATCAGTCACATGCCAAACGAAACCTACGAACTCTACGCCAAATACGGCAAGGGCTACCAACGCCCCTACCGCTACTCCTTCGCGGCACGCTACGGCGCAAATGCGCAAAATATCCGTACCAAACTTCTGGCACAGGGCAAAACGCTCCAAGACGTAGTAAAATCGTGGGAGATGGAAACATCGGAGCTTTTCGATGCGGGTGTTCGCGGCAGTTTTTCATGGGGCGAGGTCACTTTGAACGGTTTTTACAACCTCCATAAAAACCTCCTAAGCTCCGCCTACGATCCAAGCACCGATGTCAGCTATCTGCAAAACATAGGAGAAGCCGCCATCTACGGTCTTGAGCTACAAAGCAGTTTCGAGCCGACCCAAAATATTTGGTTCTACTGTAACCCCGCGCTCACCTTCTCAAAGGTCACCAAAGATATCACCTATAACAACACTCTACACTCTCTAAGCGGCAACAAAACACCCGAAACGCCGAGGTGGAGCGTAAAAGCGGGAATCTTCTATACCCAAGCACACCACACCCTTGCCCTCAAAGCAAAATATGTGGGCGAACGCTTTGCCGATATAGAAAACACCCAAAAGATAGACCCCTACACCACCGCAGACCTCTCCTACTCCTATACGATGCACCACGATCTCTTTTTTGCCAAAGAGCTAAAATTCCATGCCAAGGTACAAAACATCTTCGATGAAAAATATGTCGCGTCAATTGCGAGTGCCGATTTGCTCGAAGATACGCCGAGCTTTTACGTGGGAAGCCCGAGAAGTTTTATTTTTGGCATGCAGGGGGTGTTTTAACCCCTTTCATGCCAAGAGAAAGTGGGTCTTCCACCCCTTTGCAACCAACATGCCAAGATAAATTTTTTTATCCCCTATCGCTTTTGAGAGAAAAGTTTCAACCACCTTCTTCTACATACTTACGATGGCAGTCGTATTTCTTCCTCTATATTTAGCTTCATAGAGTGCTTCATCAGCCATTTTTATTATGGTTTGCGCCGTAATCGTTTGTGCAGATCGTACTATAGCCAGACCGATACTGATGGTTATATGCTCAGATACAGTAGATTTCTCATGAGGAAGTTTACGTTCTTTTAGTTGGTCATGAATTTTTTGTGCAATTTTCATCGCGCCCTCTTCGTCTGTTTCAGGCATCACGATAGCAAACTCCTCTCCTCCGTATCTCGCGACAAAATCACTGCTACGCCAAACAGAAGAATGGAGCACTTTGGCAACTTCCCGAAGCGCCTCATCACCTTGTTGGTGACCATACAAGTCATTAAAGGCTTTAAAAAAATCTACGTCACAAATAATGAGAGCAAGTGCTTTATTCGTTCTGCTGTAGCGAGCGCATTCTTTGTCCAAATACTCATCAAAACTACGGCGATTATTGAGATTTGTAAGTCCGTCTATGGATGCTAAAATATCAAGTTTAGCGATAGCCTCTTCAAGCTCTATATTTTTTATATCCAGATCGCGCGTTCTCTCAATAACTTTTTTTTCAAGATTATCATACATCGAAGCATTTTCAATAGAGATCGCTATCTGACCGGCAAGATACTTGAATAATTTGATCTTATCTTTGGTAAAAATAGCGCTAAAAGTATTATTTTCTAGGTAGATCAGACCTTTTAACTCTCCGTTGAAAATGATAGGCGCACATAAAACGGATTTGACATCCCGCTCTATAACACTCGCATCGTGTCTAAAGATCAGACTCTCTTGTGCATTGTCCAATACGATAGGTTCATAGGAACGAATAACATAATTTACAATTGCTTGTACAATCGTTTTGGAGTTCGTATAAGGTATTCTTTGCATGACGCGTAAGACTTTAGGATCGGTAGAGTTTTCTGCTTGAATGAGTAAAGAACCGTTCTCTTTGAGGAGTAAGACCCCGTACTGAGCACCTGCACTTTCTACGATGATTTGTATCAACGACTTAAGAAGGTTTGAGAGTCCCTGCTCTTTTGCAATCGTTTCCGTTGCTTTCATTAACGTGGAAATATCCAGACTATTCGAAGCGTAATCTTCACGGAAAACCGCTCTTTGCGTATTGATTGCGACACCCCATTTATTCAGACATTGATGGGCTTCATACGCATAAAGTTCTGCTGATTTTACTTGCTTTATATTCTGATACATTGATTGAATAAGTCTATTTGCAATAGCCTGAAGATGTATCTGAGCATATATTTTTGATGACTCTATGGCTAATTCGTAACACGCAAACGCCTCTTGTATCTTATTATCAAGATAAAAAAGTTCCCCCTCTAGAATTTGTAATCTACACAGAAAATTCTCGGAACACTCTTGTGCGTATCTTCTAAAGAGTTTTACCGCTTTTTTTATAATACTTTTATACTGCATCCTTTCAAAGAGCGTAGCATCTGCGTAGAGTTTAGAAACGATAAGTGCCTGATAAAAAACATGTTCACTGCTATGGAGCATCCCTTTGGAATCTCTCATATACGTGTTGCTTTGTTTGCTCACTTCAAACGCTTGTGCAAACGCTTCGCGGAAGTAGAGTGCGATCATCTTATTGATAAAATAGTAATGCGCAAAATGGCGTGATCCATAGCCTTGCAAACCCATAACGTAAGAAGATTCATCGAACTCTTTATCGCTAAAAGAGAGGGAGGGGGTGTGCAGCGCTTGTATGTTGCGTACAGCCTGTTTAACGCTAAGGATAGCCCCGTATTGTTCATCGGCTCCAATGCGTTTGAGGGTGATCTCAAAAGAATCGATCTCTTCTAAAATCTTCTCCAGATTCGCGCCCCGCATAAACATGCTCTGTATTATTCCCGCGGCTGCACATCCCGTATGAAACCAATCACCGATCTCCAATCCGTCACTGTATGCTTTATGCCAATTTTGTTCCGTATCTACCGAAGACTTTATCCATGAGTTTGCAAAGTAGTTACATACAAATTCTACTTCTGCACGCTGGAGTCTGTTGTTGAATTTATGAAGCATATTAAGTGAGAGCTGCTCGTATTCGTACCCTAGCTTGTGATTGCCTAATACGCCCCCTTGAAAAATGACACCAAAGACCATATACCCTACAACGGCCTCTCTCGTATTTCCGTATTTGAGGCACAAGATAACAAGTTTAAGAGAAATAGCGACGCAAAGTTCCGGTTTTATTTGGTATGCCGCTTTTAATATGGCGGATAAAATCCGAATAAGCATCTTAATATTTTCATCTTCTGCAGTGGGAAGTTCTAGCAGCTGTGCTGTTTTATAAGAGCTTACTTTAAATTTTAAATGTAAAAAATCCATCATAAAAAGTGCCGGTACAAAACCCGATGGTAAATGCATGCCAAAGAGTTTGGCAGCGATTGAACCTATTTTATACGCTCTGTCAAACTCTGCAATATCCGTATGAAGTTTGATAAGAAGTTCATACACTTCCGCTTTTTGAAGGATTGAAACACTCTTTTCAAGAGCGAGGTTATAGTATTTAATCGCTTCCTCGGAATTATTGCACAAATGTTCACACTCCGCACGCTCTTTAAAGAGTGTGCTATGAGCATGAAGTTCCAAAAGTTTTGGCATGGAGTTCATTGCTTTTTTTATATAGGCTAGTGAAACGGTAAAATTCCCAAGTTTTTTTGCTTGCAGTGATGCATTGTAGTTAAGTTCTGCAATAACACCCAGTTTTTCCTCTGATAATAAGGATGCAATAGTATTGTTGAAATGATTTACACATGCAAAAAGGTGTTCGTATTCGAGTGTTTCATAGGTGTTAAGGATATAATTTCCTATATCCAAATGGATAGAGTGTTTCTCCATCTCACTAAGGAGCGAGTGCGACGTTTGTTGCATTCTGTCATGAGAAAAGAGATAAGATTTTTGTGCATTATACGCCGTATCTTTCTTTTGAACAATCCACTCCTCTTCCAATGCATGAGAGAGTGATGCCTCAAAAACGGCATCATTTTTGTAAATCTGTTTTAGCTCTTCTTCTGTAAAACTGTTACCGATACACGATGCTATTTTAAGTAGATTTTGAACATTTTCAGGCAAAGAGAGGATCTTCTTTTCCAATAACTCAAGCACATTATTGCTAATAGGGAGGTTTTGTATCGTCTCGAGATTACAGTGCCAGGATAAATCTTTATAATCAAACCAAATTGCATGACGTTCTTGGAGTAATTTTAAAAATTGCATGACAAAAAAAGTGTTACCGCTCGTCTTTTTAAAAATTATCTCAGCAACTTCATTCACCTCTTGTAAATCTATATTGCTTGAAATAAGTTCACCGATCGTATGTTGTGACATATTTAAAAGACGTATCTCTTTCATATGTGCATGGTAGGAGTTTAACTCCTGCAGCATGAGCATCAAGGGGTCTTTTTCCCCCACTTCATCATCTCTGTATGTGATAATGATAAATATATTGGAGAGATCGAGAAAAGCTGTTTTAAGCCATTCAATAGTTGTCGTATCTGCCCATTGCAAATCCTCGAAAAGAATACATAACGGTTTTTCAAAGGATGAAAAGATTTGAAGAAATCGTGATAAAAGCGTATAGAGTCTTGCTTTGGAATCTATGGCCGATAAAGATTCCACGGATGATTGCGGACCTATGATTATCTCTATTTCCGGAATAACTTCAATAAGTACCTGAATTTCCGTTCCGATAGTCTCTAGCAGCTTTGTTTTAAAAAGCTCTAGCGACACTTCGTCTTTGCTCAATATCTGCTTCATTAAATTTTGTAAAGGGGAATATAAAACGTCAAAAGAAGCATGTTCTCTGTATTGATCGAATTTACTCGCTATCGTGTAACCGAATCTGCTCTCCAACTTTTCCATAACCGAGTTCACGAGGGTTGTTTTACCGACTCCCGAGCTACCGCTTACACAAAGCATACGATTAGAGTTTTTTTCTATATGCGATGCAAAGTCAAGAATCTCTTCCATCTCTTTATCGACTCCATAGAGTCTGTTGGCATAATTAAACCGAGATAGCTCGCCTACATAATCTATCTCAAACTCTTCAATGGAGTGCTCATCGGTGAGGAGTTCTCTACATCTTTGCAAATCGTAGTGGAGCGATTCTAAGGTTTCATATCGCTTGAGAGGATCTTTTTGCATCATTTTAGAGATTATTTTCGAAACCACGTCGGGTATATCACTAAAAACTTCGCTCAGATTTGGAATTTTCTTGGCAACATAATCATGCATAAGACCCATCTGATCCAAAGAGCTAAAAGGTGTACTGCCGCTCAACATATAATAAAAGAGGGTTCCTAGAGAGTAAATATCCGTAGACTGGGTCACTTTGTGTTTAATTCTGCCGCTTTGTTCGGGAGCCTTATAGAACTGGCTTTGTTCTACGAAGGGTTCCTCTTTTGATCCATGAAGCGTGCTATCAAAACCGCCTAATATGATTCTGGTTTTGTTTGGATTGACAAATATACAAAATGGAGACAAGTTGGCATGGACGATATTTGTCTTATGCAAAACATCGAGCGCTTTTGTAAGCTCCGTGGCAAGCACTAAAAAAACATCCATACTCAAAGGTTTTTGTTGTACAAACGAGTATAAATCCACTCCCTCAAAATACTCTTGCAGGACATATAATTTTTCTTGCATATTTTGCAGTTTATATTTATACTCTACCATTATCACCTTCAGTATAATCAACTTTTCTTATGGTATTTTATCTTATTCATGCTACTTTCGCGCGTAAAATCCGACTTTTTCTAGAGATAAACTAATACTATGCTGTAATTTTTATTCCTCTTGATTTTGTCGTGAATATTGACTATGGTAGGATAGACGGATGAAGATATTACAAGAGATTATTAGTTGTTTTTCATTGTTTCAAACATTGCAACGCTCCTCTTTCTCAAAGGCTTGGGACAAGAGGACAAAGAGAGTATTGCAATCCCTCACATGCCATACTTTTTATGGCATGTAAGCAGCGGATTTTACGGATTTTAAACGATTACATGCCCTACGAACTTGCTCATGTTGTCTAATATCTCGCCTCCGCGGCGGAAACTAAGTCCGCACCCCTCGTAGGCGAAAAAGACCCCCGCTTGGTATTTGTTGGCATGTATATCTTGTGGAAACTCGGCATACTCCTGATAAACTTTTTTAAAGTTCTCATAAGGACCATCGCTAGATACTGCAACGCTTCCATCCGCGTTGATAATCTTCGTATTGGCACCCTCACGTCCAAACGCCCTTTTTTCGACCTGTTTCACCCCTTTAAGAGGTTCAAAAGAGGTCTTTAACAAATAAGGCGAATCGGGGAAGAGATCGCACAAAATCTTCATCATCCCTTTTGATTGGAAGAGGAGCGTATATGCAGGATTGAGAATGATCGCTCTTTGGTTTTGCATAATGGCACCCAGCGTCGTAGCGAGTTCCGGCTCGTCTATTGCTATATCCTCCCAAGGATAGAGCTTGAACCAGTATTCATACTCGTTGCCCTCGCGATCGTAAATCCCCTCCTCGTCGAACTTCACGTTTTGAAGATACTCAAACCCCGTAACAAACCCTGCATCACTCGCCATTTGCTGCAACAGCCTCGTGGTCGCCTCCTCCTCTTCGTTGCCATCCATCGAGGAGAACAGAATCTTCCACCCCTCATAACGCTCATTGAAAAGCTCCGTATCGTCAAAAAGGGTGATAAGACGTTTAAAGTTCTCCCGTATCGCATCGTAAACGTTGTTAAACTGACTCTCTTCATCCATATTGTTGTGTTTTAAAAGCGCCCATTGCAGGAGTGCCGTTTCAAACAAAGCGGTCGGCGTATCGGCATTAAACTCTATAAGTTTTATCGGTGCTCCATCAATCCCTCCCGAGAGGTCAAAGCGCCCGTAAAGATGCCAATGCACGTCGTTTTCCCAGCTTTTTTTGATAGGCTCTATAAGGTTAAACGGGATACCCAGCTCAAAAAAGAGGTTGTTATCAATTACATATTGCGCCGCTTCGGCATACATATCGTAAAGTTCGTTCGCCGCTTCGTAATACGCTTCCGCTTCGGCTTGGGTGACCTCTACAAGTGCATCGCCGACATATTTAGAACCGTCTTTGTCGGTATGCCACGTAAGTCCCAACTCAGAAAGCTTTGCATCGTCGATGGGGCGAATATTTTGCAACGTAACCATCCATCAGCCCCCGTAGCTTGAACTGGATGAAGGGGACTTGGAGCTGCCCGAACCGAAATAGCTTTTTCCCGTGGAAGATTTTGAAGTTGAAGAGCTTGGCGTTGCCGAACGCGAGGTAAGCGCTTCTGTTGGCGTTTGCCGCGTTGTTTTGCAAAGTTTTTGTTGTTCATCAGCGCATTGGCGATCATATTTCCCATCAAAGCTCCCGCCGCCGCTGCCAAAATAGTTCCTCCCAGACCCATCCCTGCACTCGTATCGCCGCTTTGCACCGTCTCGCTCGTACCCTCTTGCACTTTTTTTGTATTCTTGCTCTGCAAGGGCACGCATCTCCTTCTTCGTTCATAAAACGCTCTTTGATGTTGCCGAACTCGTCTCTCTCACGGATGATCGCACGGCTAGGACCCTCGGTGGGCATCTCTTCGATTACGACGTATTTGCCGTTTTCTTGCTGCTCTATGACGAGAAATTTGTTTTGTGCTTGCTGCTGCTCTTGTGCCGATTCGCATCCGCTAAGAATACTCATCAATAGCGATCCCCGCACTCCCGAGTGCTACGCCGCTTGCTAAACTTGCTATATGTTTCATGGGTTTAAATCCTTTTTATGAAGTGTTACTATCTTTTGAAGTTCATGGTCGAAAAAGGTGATCTCTTTACGCCCTGCATAAATGACGTCACCTCTGTAGGTGTATTTTTTATCTTGGAGCACAACGTCTCTTTGCATAAAAACTTGTTCCCCTAAAAGGGTGCCGACGTCTTCTAGGAGCACCGACAAGGAGAGGAGAAACGAGGTTGCCAAAATCAAAACGTTGCATTTTACACATTTAGAGTAAATCGTAAAATAGCCGAAAAACAGAGTACCCGCACCAAAAATCCAGATATTTTGCGTATCCGCAAAAAACGCATTGTAGTAAACGTCAATTTCGTACACGTCGATATAGTTGAGTTTTAACCCCAAAACGATAAAAAAATCAAAAAATAAACGTCACGAACATGCCGCTTAGCAATGCATAAAAAAACGTACTCATCGCAGCCTCTTTTTTTTGGTATGTATGGAGAGTTTGATCAGCTTTGAAGAATCTCTCTCGCAAAGCCTCTCTGCCCCCTCTATCACAACGTCCGCTTTTGCTTCGCAAAACTCCCGATCGAAATGTTTTCCCGACTCGTTTGCAGATGTCGAAAAACACCAATCGTTTTTGCGCAAAACAGAAGATGCAAGCGGTACGCGTGCAACGCGAAAGGCTCTGTTTTTGACTATGTAGGTTGTTTTTTTCGAGCGGCGCACCTGCGATCTCATGGCATAGCGGCACACGGTTTTTGTGGGAAAGAAAAAGGCGGAAACTTCCATAAACTTTTAAAAAAGGTTTCGTAGAAACACGCGATTTTATCTCGTAAAGTTTTTGGGAATCTTGGGATAAAAAACCGACGGTTAGTGTCGGTTTGGGTGAGGATGACCTCCAAGCTTACGCTAGGAAATCTTGAAGCGCCGTTGCACTCATCCATGAGTCTTCACCCTTCTCTTCAAGTGCCAAAATAGCGGCTCTTGCAGCGCTTAACGTCGTAAAATACGGAATATTTCGTTTAAGAACCTCTTGACGGATCACCACCGCATCTTTTTTGGAGGTGTTGTTGTCGGAGGTGTTGATCGCCATTGCGATCTCGTCGTTTTTCATGCTGTCTTCGATATTCGGACGCCCTTCCGAGATTTTAAAGACGCGCTCACAAGGGATCCCCGCCGCTTCGATAACCGCTTGAGTTCCTTTCGTAGCCACGAGTTTAAAACCGTTTTTATGCAGTCCGCGTGCAATCTCTGGCGCATGTTTTTTATCCATATCGATAAAAGAGAGGAAAACACGTTCCACCGGTCGGGATTCTGTTGCCCGCAGCGATCTGTGCTTTGGCAAAGCTGACTCCGAAGTTGGAGCTGATCCCCATAACTTCCCCCGTCGATTTCATCTCCGGGCTAAGCACCAAATCGGCACCGTAAAGCTTATGGAACGGGAATACCGCTTCTTTTACCGAAACGTGATTTTTAAGAAGCGGTTTTAACAATCCGTTCTCCTCGATCACGATTTTATAGCGGTCATAATATGCCAAAGAACTTCGTAAGCTCTCTCCCATCATAACGCGCGTCGCAACTTTTGCAAGCGGCATACCCGTTGCTTTGGATTACGAAAGGCACCGTACGGGAAGCTCTGGGGTTTACCTCGATAAGATAGATCTCGTTTTGGTAAATCTGCGTACTGGACGTTCATAAGCCCCACAACCCCAAGGCCCAAAGCGATCGTTTTTGTTTGTTGTTCAACCTGTGCGATCATCTCTTTTGAGAGATTCATCGGTGGAAGTGAACATGCACTGTCTCCCGAGTGGATACCCGCTTCTTCGATATGCTGCATAACCGAACCGATATACACCTCTTTGCCGTCACAAACCGCATCAACGTCGAGTTCCGTCGCTTGATCCAAGAATTTGTCTATAAGTACCGGCGCATCGTTGCTTACCGATACCGCTACGTCCATATATTGGCGCAATTCATCTTCGGAGGTAAACGATACGCATCCCGCGTCCGCCTAATACGTACGACGGACGTACGAGTACGGGATAGCCAAGTTTTTCGGCGATCGCATACGACTCCTCTTTGGTTCTTGCAAGACCGTTGGCAGGCTGTTTGAGTCCGTGTTTGTTTACGAAATCGGCGAATTTTTTCTCTGTCTTCGGCAAGATCGATCACAAGGGCAGGCGTTCCAGAAATATTTGCACCTATGTTTGTAAGTGCATTGGCAAGTTTCAACGGCGTTTGCCCTCCGAAATGCACGATAATTCCGTCGGGTTTCTCGCTCTCGATCACCGCACGTACGTGCTCAAAATCGATCGGCTCGAAATAGAGCACGTCGGAAGTATCGTAGTCGGTAGAGACGGTTTCGGGGTTACAGTTATACATAATCGTTTCGATATCCATCTCTTTAAGCGCGAACGCGGCATGGACACAACAGTAGTCAAACTCGATCCCCTGCCCGATTCTGTTTGGACCGCCGCCGAGAATAAGCACTTTTTTCTTATCGCTTGTGCGTGAAGCGGTATTAGGCAGTTTCGTGATATTTGTCGTAGAGTAAAGATAGGGTGTAAGTGCTTTAAACTCCGCCGCACACGTATCTACCTCGTTGTACTCAAATGCCACGTCAAGTTTTTTGCGGGCTTGGTACACATCCTCTTCGGTTGTTTTTTGCTGCGTGTTTTTGGTGATAAGCTGCGCTATTTTCTTGTCGGAAAAACCGTCAACTTTGAGGCTTCTGAGAGCTTTTGCATCATTTAAAACCGCTTGAGTGATCGCTTTTTCCGCTTGGATAATCTCTTCGATCTGGTACAGGAACCACGGGTCGATTTTACACGTATCAAACATCTCCTCGACGCTCATACCGCGGCGGAAACCTTCGGCAACGTAAAGAACTCTGTCTGCATTGGGGGCGGCGAATCTCATGCTTGATGAAATCATCCTCCGCATCCATCTCGTCAAACCCGCATAGACCAGTTTCCAAAGAACAAAGCGCTTTTTGTATAGACTCTTTGAACGTTCTTCCGATCGCCATAACCTCACCGACCGATTTCATACTCGTACTGAGGGTATTTTCCGCTTCCGGGAATTTTTTCAAACGTAAAGCGGGGGATTTTTGTCACTACATAGTCGATAACCGGTTCGAACGATGCAGGGGTTCCCGTAATGTCGTTGGTGATCTCATCAAGTGTGAAACCAACTGCCAAAAGGGTCGCCACTTTTGCGATGGGGTATCCGTAGCTTTTGAAGCAAGCGCCGAAGAGCGCGATACGCGCGGGTTCATCTCAATAACGATCATACGCCCCGTTTTAGGGTCGATAGAGAACTGTACGTTACTTCCCCCCGTATCGACGCCGATTTCGCGTAAGATAGCAAACGATGCGTTACGCATTCTTTGGTACTCTTTGTCGGTAAGCGTCAAAGAGGGAGCCACCGTAATGGAGTCGCCCGTATGCACACCCATCGGGTCGAAGTTCTCAATGGAACATACGATGATACAGTTGTCCGCTTTATCGCGGATAACCTCCATCTCGTACTCTTTCCATCCCAAAAGCGATTCTTCGATCAAAATCTCGTTCACGGGAGACTCGTCAAGCCCGCGTTTTGCAAGAAGTTTGAACTCGTCCATGTTGTACGCCACGCCGCTTCCCCCGCCTGCAAGGGTGAATGAAGCACGGATAATGATCGGGAAACCTATTTTTTCAGCCGCTGCAAGCGCGTCGTCCATATTGTACGCATACATCGAAAACGGAAGATCCATCCCTATTTTGATCATCGCTTCTTTAAAAGCGGAACGGTCTTCCCCTTTGCGGATTGCTTCGGGGGCTGCACCTAAAAACTCTACCCCTTCCAACATCCCTTTTTCATACATTTTCATCGCCACGTTAAGCGCAGTCTGTCCACCCATGGTAGGGAGGATCGCATCGACTTTCTCTTTTTTGATGATCTCGGCGATAATATCTTCTTTAATCGGTTCTATGTAGGTTCTATCTGCAAATTCCGGGTCGGTCATAATCGTCGCCGGATTCGAGTTGATCAAAACTACGCGGTATCCTAACTCTTTAA
>CAXXSB010000004.1:0-226223 GCA_963664885.2 Sulfurimonadaceae bacterium | reverse complement strand
TCTACTGGGTCGATGCCGAAATCCTTCCCGTTCTCGATGAACAGATGCAGATCACAGGTTATATTTCCGCTCAAAAAGCCGCATCGCGCAAAGATATAAAAGAGAACGAAGAGCTCTACAACAAAATGTTAGAAACACAAGCATAAGGATCAAAGAAAATGTTAATTTACAACCATAAAAAAGAGTTTATAGGTATCGATAAAACCGATGTAGAGGCACTCGGCTACGGCAATTTGGAACAACTTTTACAAGAATCCGCAGATTTTGCGGATCTGTTTGTCAAATCACCCGGATACATCCACAATTTCAAACATGTTCACTGGATCGACTTTATCGCTTGTGCGGAGAGCAATGAAGATGCAAAGGTGATCATCAATGCCAAGGGGAAAAACTACAAAGCGGTACTCACTATCGAAACGATCTTCCTCATACAAAACCCTGCTAAAAAATCTTATCTCATCCGACTCAACAACCTAAGAGCGCTGACGCAACAAGAAAACGAGCAAATCTCGGGCGACCTTATGGCGCGACCGCTTAAAAAGACCCCTGCGTTTATAGCCCCTCAAGCCCAAGAGGAGGAAGAGGAGGAACTACCGACTCCGATGCAAACCCCTGCAACACAGCCTCAACCGACGCCACAGGAAGTTGAAACACCGGTGTACAAAGAATCTCCGAATGTCGTACACGACCCTTACGACAGCGGTTATGAAGATATGTTTACGACACCGCAGAGTGAGCAAGAGGAGGTTTATACACAAGAGGAACCGGCACCGATCACACTCTCACAAGAGGATGAAGATCTTTTTACCGAGACCAAAGAACCTCAAATAGTAGAAGAAACAAAACCGCTTCACGTTGATCTGGAAGAGGATTTCAAACTTGATCTGGAAGAACTCGCCGAAGAGACTCCCGCACCTGCGCAGCCTGAAGTCAAAACGACTGCACCCAAAGCCAAACCTAAAGCTGCGCCCGTAGCAGACGACGATTTTGACAACACCTATGTATACGATCCTAAAGTAGCATCCGAAGAACTTGGTCTTCCTATCGACCTCATTGAAGAGTTTATCCAAGATTTTATCGCACAAGCCAACGAATTTAAAGAACCTCTTTACAAATCGCTTGATGAAAACGATATCGACAATGTGCGTGTTCTTTCCCACAAACTCAAAGGGGTGGCGGCAAATCTACGCATAGAAGATGCCTTTAACGTACTAGTTACGATCAACACTTCACCCGACATCAATGTTATAAGCCTCAATCTCAACCGTTTCTACAAAATCATCGCAAAACTCTCGGGCGAAGAGGTTGCCGAGGTGCCTGTTGAAGAAGACGAAACAGAAGCGACCGACGATCTTTTTGAAACCCCGCAAATCGAAGAGGAGCTCCCGGAGACCCTTGAGAGCGACTTGGAAGACTTTTCAGACTCCCAAGTGCAAGAACCTCTTGAAACAGTCGCTTTTGAACCGCTAGAGGAGCCTGCGTCCTCTTACGATTTAGAAGAAGATCTCTATATGGATAGTTTTGAACCTAAAGAGATCGACACTATCGTAGATGAAGACGTCCCTTCCAAGATCAACGTTCCCGAGCTTGCAGACGACGATTACAACTTCGACGATGCTTTTGGCGAACCGAGTTTTAAAGAGGAACTTCCCGATACTTCAAACATCGAAATAATAGAAGAAACACCTCTGGATTTGGACTTTAAAGAGGATGATTTCGTACTTGATACGCAAACACTCCCTTCCCATGCCGAAAAAACACCACCCTCTTCGGCAAATGTGACCTATAACAAACTTGCTGCCGCTAGAGAGATTGGACTTGATCAAGAGAGTTTCAACGAACTTTTCCAAAACTATATGGAAGACAGTACGCATCTTTTAAAAACACTCAACACTGCAGCACTCAACAACGATCCGCAGATGTGGAAAAAAATAGCCATCAATCTAAAAGGGATGAGTGACAACATGCGTCTCAACGAGATTTCGAAGGATCTTGAGGCTATCATCACTTCGGACGATGCACATACCGTTACAAACATGATCAACAATATAAACCACAAACTTACTATGATTTCAAGTATAGAGGATTAATATGCAGCTGGGATTAAAAAACAGATTAAGGCTGATCAGTCTTTTTCCTATCTTTATTTTGTTTGCACTTGCAAGTTATTACGTATACGAATCATACTCCAATTATGCATCGGCACAAACCCTGCAAGATAAGCTTGCAGAAAATAAATATCTGAACGATCTTATCGGAAATATCTCTCGCGAGAGAGGTATGACGGTTATGTATCTCGGAAATTCGTCTGCTAATATTCGTAAATCGTTAAGTGAACAACGTAAGATAGTAGACAAAAAATTCAGTACCTACATGAGCGCTATCAACGATGCGGCCAATTTTACAAAAGAGAGCTCACAAACAGAAGCGCTCGAAAACAGCAAATATATCCAAAAAACCATGAACGAAATCGTTAAAGTGAGAGCGATAGTCGATAAAGGGCAAAGCGACTTTATCTCCATTTACGAAAAAGTTTACGGAGGTGGATTACATAAAGCGATCTCACAGCTTGAAGATATCACTAAAAACCAAATCGATCAAGAGATCAACGAACTCTCCTACACCTATCTCTCTCTCATCAAAGCAAAAGAGTTTACCGCTTCTGAACGCGACCTTATCTCTTATATGATTTCAGGTGCAAAAGAGATGGAGGATATGGAGATGAGCCGATGGATGGGGATCATGGCAAAAGCCGACTCTATCAGCTACACCTCGGTCAGAAACCCTCTTACGCATCAAAATCTCAAAAAACTTTTTGAAAACGAAGATACCGTGGAGCTTTTTGAAGATATCAACATGGAAAGATCTGCCGTTCTAGCCGGAGGTATCAGCGGCGAATACGAAACCGATCCGGGTATCTGGTTTACCATGCTCTCGGAAAAAACGAATATCCTCACCGAAGCCGAAAATGTACTATTACATGCCTTGGATACAAGGGCGCAAAGAGTTCAAGCCAATGCGTTGCAAATTCTCAGTATAGCGCTTAGCATTTGGTTCGTATCTATTATCTTAGGTCTTTTGGGTTACCTTCTTTCAAACGAAATTGCCAAAAACATTAAAAACCTTGAAGAGGTTCTTAAACGCGTTGCGGAAGATACGAAAGAAACCGATACGCAAAACCTCAGCATCAACCTTCATACCGCCGAAGGGACTGCGGAAGCGTACGACTTGCTTGAGAGAATTATCGAACAAACAAGAAAAGATAAAGAATCGGCGCAAGAGGCAAGCGAAGCAAAATCTATGTTCCTTGCAAACATGTCCCATGAGATCCGTACACCGCTTAACGGTATCGTAGGGTTTACCGAACTACTTAAAGATACGGGATTAAAAGAGGAGCAGCAAGAGTTTGTCGAGATTATCGAAAAAAGCTCCGAAAACCTTCTTGAGATTATCAACAACATCCTCGACCTCTCTAAAATCGAAAGTAATAAACTTGAAATCGAAGATATTATCTTTAATCCGATCGAAGAGTTTGAAAGTGCCGTTGAAGTCTATGCGGTCCGTGCAAGTGAAAAACATATCAACCTCGGTTGTTTTGTCGATCCCGAACTTGAACATCCTATCAAAGGGGATCCGACAAAAATCAAAGAGGTTATTATCAACCTTCTCTCCAATGCGGTCAAGTTTACCAGCAGTGCAGGTTCTATCAACGTCGATATTCGCAAAATCGATTCAAACCAAGACGGCATTACACGTGTACGTTTTGAGATACAAGACAGCGGTATCGGTGTAACGAGTGAGCAAAAAGCAAGAATCTTTGAAGCTTTCTCCCAAGCGGACACCTCTATTACCCGTAAATACGGGGGAACGGGTCTGGGTCTTACGATCTCAAGCCGTTTCGTCGAACTTATGGGAGGGCATCTTGACCTTCACAGCGAACCGGGAGAGGGAACTACTTTCTTCTTTACACTCGATTTTGAAGAGGTTGAAACTCTTAACGAGAAATCCAAAGGCGCTTTCTCGAACCTCAACGCACTCATTTTGGAAAGTCCGCATAAAACAAAACGTCAAGAGGTCTATCTGCGTGAATATTTAGACTACTACGGGGTAAGCTATACGCTCTTTAAAGATATTCACGAGTTAGAGACTCTTCAACGCCAAGTCAGCTACGATTTGATCTATGTCGATTACGACTACACCGACGAAGAGAACCTTATCAAGTACTCCAAGTTGCCGCAAGCTCTTATGCTTTTAACAAAATCGTACTATATGCGAAAAATAGACTCGTTGGGTATCGATATCTTTAAAACGATATATGAGCCGTTAAACTCTTCGAAACTAAAACTTGCATTGGAAAACTACAACGCCGGAAACTTTAATGCGAAAAAATCGAAGAAAGTGAGCCGTAAGAAATTTGATGCCAAAACGTCGAAATTTCATGCCAATGTTCTGGTTGCCGAAGACAACATCATCAACCAAAAACTTATTAAGCGTACCTTGGAAGACCTCGGCTTAACGGTCACCATAGCAAACAACGGTCTTGAAGCGTTCCAAAAAAGAAAAGACGGCAACTTTGACCTTATCTTTATGGATATCCAAATGCCGTTCCTCGACGGTGTCGAAGCGACCAACGAGATATTGGACTACGAATCCGATTACAATCAACCGCACGTCCCTGTTTTAGCGCTCACTGCGAATGCTCTCAAAGGGGATAGAGAGAGATTTTTAGAAGCGGGGCTGGATGAATACACAACAAAACCGCTTGTACGCTCTGAAATTATTTCGTTGCTCAACCACTTCTTGGCAGATCATATCGTAGAGGATACATCCGTACCAAAAAATGCGAGCGATTTTGCAAAAACATCTGCGGAAGAGCTTCCGCAAACCCAAGATGACGAGGCGGAAGCTCAAGAGGATTTTGTCGCGCAAGATGCCTCGGTAGAGCCGGAATACGATCCTTTTGATGAGTTTCCGACTCCCCCTGCAGCCGTGCCATTAGAGGAGGAGATTATAGCTCCTCAAGAGCAAGAGAGTATACAAGCTCCTCGGTCAAGCTATAAAGCGGACATTTTGCTTGCCAAAAAAAGCAATTTCGAATCAAAACTTTATATCCAGATTTTAAAAGCTTTAGGGTACACTTTCGATTCCGTGACCTCTTTGGAAGAGCTTTTAGAGACGACACAGAACAATAGCTATAAAATGATACTTTTCGACAAAGAGATAGAGGGGCTTGATATCGCTGCTTTCTCTGAGCATCTGAAAAAATCTAATGCGCAAAGCAAGTTGGAGACCTATCTCGTTCTTATGAATGATGCAATGACTCCCGAAAACGAAGACGATGTCTTGTATGTTCATGAATTGATCAAAAATGTTGCCAACAAAGATCTTCTCAGACTTATATGTGAAAAATTTATTTAAGGATACCCAGTGACAAAAACAGATTTAATAGTTTTAGCAGTCGATGACGATATGATCAATCTCAAACTGCTAAAATCTATGTTATTAAAAAGCGGAAAAGTAAAAGAGGTAATTGAGGCAAAAAACGGTTCTGATGCTATCGGACAGCTTAAGAGCAGATCCGATATAGATCTTATTTTACTCGATATTATTATGCCCGTCATGGGCGGAATAGAGATGCTCAAAGTTGTTCGTGCGGATGATAATCTCAAACAACTCCCCATCATCGTTTTAACGACCGATGAAACGAAAAAAAGCGAAGCGTTAGAGTACGGCGCAAACGGCTTTTTAATGAAGCCTATTCGCAACGAAGATCTCCTCAACAAAATGGCTACGGTTATCGTATAACCCTTTTCTCTTTTCTTAAGAGAGGGCGATCTCGCCCTCGTTTTTTATCCCTTAAAGCTCTTTAGCGCTTTGTGCCAATTTCGCCCATGCCGAGTCGCCATCAGCCTCGATTGCGGCGTCGTATGCCTCTTGTGCTTCTGCATCCTGCCACAGCTTGGCATGTACCGTTCCCAAGAGGTATTTTTGTCTTGAACGCTGCTCTTTTGAAAGGTTTTCGTATCTATCGAGCGATCGGATCACTTCCAAAGCGTTTTGGTACTCCTCTTTTTGCATATATGCTTGAAACAGCGTAAATTCTACAAAAGGGGTTTGCGGGTATGCACGCGCTGCTTGTTGGATCTCATAAACACGTTTGCCGTACGTCAAAACGATATTCGTATCTTTTAATTGCGTCCCTATAAACATTACGGCGGCATATCTGTCGAGATCCTCATACGTATTTCCGAAATGTTTTTCTACGAGTGCTATTGATCTGAGCATCTGCTCTTTATTTTCGACTCGTCTGTAGGTATCAAACAAAATTCTATAAACATTTTTATATGCCGAATCTTTTTCATCCTCTATAAGTTTTATCAAATCCCCCGACGCGTCGACCACTTCGGTATAGTTACCCGTAGTAAAATCTACATCTATATGGCGATAGAGCCATTTTTTACGATTTGGTAAGTTTTTAGCGTCCAAATGCTTGGTAGTGATCTGCTTTGCAAGCTGGTAATCGCCCCCTTTCATTGCACATTCGTAAATACCGTCGTCCCAATTGCTAGAAAGAGTAACGTTATACTCCGAAGAGATCACGAGCACTTGTTCACACTCTTTTTGTTCCAACGCATTTTCCATCGCTCCTACGGCACCTTTATATACTATTTCGCCCGCATCTGGGTATTCTGTTTGATCAAGTGCCCCAAGCATATCTCTCATCTGCAAAAGGTCACCGTACATGCCATGTTTAAGAAGGAGTTTCCCTTTTTCGTAAATCGCTTTATTGCCTATCGTATCGTTTGCGTATTCACTCATGAGATAGTCGTATTTGCTGATCTGTACCGAAAGATTCTCATCCCCTTGCGTAAAAAACAACCCGTCTTTGGCTATCTGTATCTCATCGCTATAAAGTCCGTAGGGATACACAGAGAGATAACTGTTGAGCTCGCCTAGAGCCTCCTCTTTCTTTGGAGTTTTTGCAAGCCATAAAGCTCTTTGACTTAGCAGCTCTTCATATATCTCTTGTGATCTGTCCATGGTATCAAGCAGTGCTTTGGCTATTGCAGCGGCAGTTGCAAAGTCCCCCTCCTCCACAAAAAGATACATCGTATTTAAAGAATGTTCCAAATCCTCTGCAAAGAAAGAGCTTTTTGCCGCAAGAATCTTATCGATATATTCTGCCGCTTCCTTGGTGTTAGAATAGGTGACCTTGTAAAAAGCGAGTTTATACGCCGCCAAAACGGCTATATCGATGTTTTGCGTGGCGTTTAAAGCTTTCTCGTAAAATTCGAGTGCTTTTGATGAAGCACCCGAAGCTTCAAGCATTTCACCTTTATATACATATCCTAAATTCGCATATTCCGAATCGCCGTGTTCGCTAAAAAGCCTGTCAAAAAAATAATCCGCATCGACGTTCAAGCCGGATAAAGCATACGATTTTGCTACAAGGGCAAGCACTTCGGGTACATTCTCATCGGAAGAGTACTCTCGTAAATAGTTTTTCGATATATCTATGACCCTGTCGTACGCATGAAGTTGAAAATACCCTTTTATCTGATAGAACATAAATTCGTTCGTAAATAACGAATCGGGAAATTTTTGCATCACCTCTTCGGTTAATTGAATACAAGATTCATACTGTTTATTGGTGAAATATTTTTTGATTCTTATATAGTCGGAAACATCTTGGATTTTATCTACGTATACGGGATTGCCTTGGATATCCAGCCCCCCTATGTAAGGAAGCATTTCGTTGGGATTGGTATAGGGGAAACGGATGGCACTATCGCTTTTTTGCTCCTCTTTAATAAAAGGGATTTGCTCTTTGTAGCCTAGCGCGATCCAGTGTGTTGCTAGCGAGTCTTCCATGCCAAAAACAGATTCCTCTTTATCCAAATCAAAATGGACGGGAAAAAGTTTCATCTTATGAAACGGGCGTATTTTTAAAAAAAATATCTCATTTTTTATCTCTTGCGTTAGTGAAAAAAAATCGTTTTGAAGGGGTGCAAAAGCGCGTGAGGGTTGTTTTGAAAATGCACATACGATCTGCGTCACACGCGCCATATCGTCATGGATCTCCTGACAAACAAAAGGGGAAGTATCTCTAAGGTGCAAAATAGAAAATTTTTCAAAATTTTCTTTTCCGCTCCCGAGTGTTACCTCAAGAGCAAAAAGGGAGAAAGAGGAGAGCAAAAGAAAAACAAAATGCTTTACCAATTGCACTTCCTTATGAGTTATTTTTTAGAATCCGCTCGCATGTACAAAAGATGTAATGAATTCTAAAAGCGGGTTTACTGCAATCAAAGCAAAAATAGTTCCTATTGCGGCAAAACCGATAATTGTCTTGAGCGAAAGTGTTGCATTTGCCACATATACATGCCCATTGCTCCCTACAATCGGCTCTCGCATAAACATATATACGATGAGTTTTAAGTAGTAGTATCCCGCGATCGCAGAGTTAAGAGCCATTACGAGAGCCAAAACCTTGTAATCTGCATTCACTGCCGAAGAGATCATGTAGAGTTTACCCCAAAAGAGTGCAAAAGGAGGGATTCCCGCCAAACTCAACATAAACAGCGCCATAATTACAGCCGCCATCGGTGCCGTTTGGATCATCCCCGCAAATTTGTCGTAACTATGATCCGAACTTTGGTAAGCAGGCAGATGCTTTTGGCGTGAGATCCAAAGCATACTGAACGATCCGAGATTCGTGAACGTAAAGAGCGCCCAATAAAGGAAGAGTGCACTATTTGCCTGTGTCGTTCCGATAAGTACAGCAGCCATAACAAAACCGGCATGGGAAACCGAACTGTACGCAAGCATACGCTTGACATCTGTTTGAATAAGTGCCCAGATATTTGCCGCCGTCATCGTTACGACAACGAATGCATAGATAACCACTTCAAGCCATACGACGCCGCTGTTTACCAAAAATTCGAAAAGTCTCATAACCACGATAAACGCTGCGATTTTTGGAACAATCGACATAAAGCCCGCCATTGCTGCACTTGCACCCTCATAAACATCGGGAGCCCATGTATGAAACGGAACAAGAGAGAGTTTAAATCCGAATGAAGCAAGCATGAATACTACGGCTACGAGCACAAACCCCATATCTTCAAATTTATTCGCTGTTAACACCGAAGCAATCTGATTGATCTCCACCGAACCGGTAAGCGCATAAAATATCATCGCTCCAAAACTGTAAAAACCTGCTGCAAGAGCACCCATCGTAAAGTACTTGACCGCTGCTTCAAACGACTTGTCGCGGTTGTGCATCGCAATAAGGGTATAAAGCGCCAAAGAGGAGGTCTCAAGCCCGACAAATACCAAAATAAGATTGTCTGTCGCAACCATAAACTGAAACCCTGCAATCATAAACAAAAAGAGTGCAAAGAATTCAGGGTACGAAAACTCGTGGAAACGCTTATGGGTTAATGCCAACGGAATAAAAAGCATCGAAGCACCGACGATGATAAACTGCGACAAAATAGCAAGCCCGTCAATCATCATAACATCAAATACACCCATTACCGTACCGTTTTGAGCAAATACGCCCGAGGCATCAAGCAACGCACCAAAATCCATAAGTAAAAAAAGCAAGCTCAAACCGACGTACAACGTCTTATGCAAACCGCCCTTGATAATATCGATCGTAATAATAAGCAACGCGCCGATGATCGGAATAAGCATCGGTGCAAGAGTCATTAGGTTTAACGACTCCAAAGAAACATTTATTGGCTCTAACATTAGTGTGCCTCCTGCATAGAAGTTGCTGCTTCTGCATCTTTGATAAGGTTAGGGATTCTCTCTTTAGCTTCTGCCGTGATCGATTTTTCATGCATCAACTGAACAATCGATTCGACCGAATTGTTAATAGGTTCCAAAACAGGTTTTGGATAGACACCCAGCCAAACGGTGATAACCGCAAGCGGTAGGAGTGCCAGCCACTCTCTTTTGTTGACGTCGGGAAGATTTTTGTTTTTTTCGTTTGTTACGTTTCCAAAGAACATTCTTTTATATGCCGCCAACATATAGATAGCACCTACGATGATCGCTACACCCGCTAAAAGTGTCAAAGTATGCGATTGTTTGTAAAAGCCGAGCAAGCTTAAAAACTCCCCTACGAAGTTGATTGTAAGCGGCAATCCCACCGATGCCATAAGCATAAGTCCAAAAACCGTAGCATATCTAGGCATAACCTGTGCCAAACCACCAAACTCGCTCATCATTTTCGTATGACGTCTATCGTAGATAACACCGACAAGCAAGAACAACGCACCCGAGACAACCCCGTGGGCTATCATAAGAAATACCGATCCCGTAATACCTTCGACGTTAAGTGCGAAAGTTCCTAAAATAATAACACCCATGTGAGAGATAGAGGAGTAAGCAACGACTTGTTTGACATCCTCTTGCGCATACGCCACCATAGCGGTGTAGATAATCATAATAATCGAGATAATTGCGATCGGCACCATAAAGAATACCGAAGCATCGGGAAACATCGGCAATGAAAAACGGATAAACGCATAAGTTCCCATTTTAAGTAAAATAGCCGCAAGTATTACCGAACCGATAGTCGGAGCCTGACCGTGTGCATAAGGGAGCCATGTATGGAACGGAAACATCGGCACTTTAATTGCAAAACCGATAAAGAATGCCACAAAGAGCCATAATTGGAACGTCTCAGGCAAGATTAAACGGTACCAATCGAGAATAGCAAAACTCCAAGTTCCCGTAGCTTGATAAAAGTAGTACGCCATAAACAACATACCCACAAGCATAACGAGTGAACCCGCGAACGTATAAAGGAAAAACTTAACAGACGCATAAATTCTCAAAGGTCCACCCCACGCACCGATGATATAAAGCATCGGAACAAGAGAAAGTTCCCAGAATACATAGAACACGATCGCATCGAGTGCCGCAAACACCCCTACCATCGTCATTTGCAAGAACAACAAGGTAATAATCATATTCTTTTCGTTTTTCGTATCGCTCAAAGAAGCTATACCGATCATCGTAAAGAAAGAAGCCAAGATGATAATGAATAAGGAGATACCGTCAACCCCAAGGATGTAATTGATACCAAATGCAGGAACCAAAGGTAAAAACTCCATAAACTGCATACCCGATACATTCGCATCAAACGCATACCACAACCATAAAGAGAGGGCGAACTCGATAGCCGCTACCGCTACTCCGTATGCACGCATGCTGTCTTTTTGGATGACGAATCCAAACATTGCAGCAAGTGCAGGAAAGAAAATTAAAATCGATAAGATATGATCAAACATCTACTTCACTCCTAGAGCCGACAAGATCGTGCTGATCTCGTTGGAATATCTAACTGCCAATCCGAAAACTACAGCTAATGTTAATAACGCAACCGTACCTACAACCATCCATTTGAGCATAGTCGAAAGGTTTCCGCTTTGCATACCTCTTGTTTTTTCACCTGTAGCGTAAATCACGTTGGCGATACCGTCAACCGTTGCATCGACCACTTTAAGATCTACCTGTTTCCAGAACACGGCAGAGAGTTCACGGTAAGGTTTTACCAAATACTCTTCATAAAAATAAGGGATATAGTACTGGTTGCTTAAAATTTTGTAACAAAGGCGATTTTCCATTTTTGAGGTACCATCAGGTACTTTAACGTTGGAGTTTGCATATTTTTTATACGCATACGCGATCGCCAAGATTACAAATAGCTGCGTTCCGATCGTCATGATCCAATAGGTCAGAGCACTGTGAACATGGTACTCCGTTGCAGGAAGCACAGCCGTTACCATCTCAAAATAGGTCATTTTAAATGAACCTGCAATGATCGCAAGCAACAAGAGCGGACTCATCGCAATAAGCATAAACTTATACGCTTCATGCGGATGTACGCCAAAAAGTTTGTATCTCTCTTCGCCGTGGAAGATAAGCGCCACGAGTCTAAACGAATAAAACGCCGTCAAACCTGCGGTAAAGAGCAATACCGAGTAGATAATATAGTGGTGCTCGATAAATGCGACCTCTAAGATCAAATCTTTAGAGAAGAACCCTGCAAGAGGGAAAATCCCCGCCAAAGCAACCGAAGCGAGCGTCATCATGATAAACGTCCACTTCATAGCCTTTTTAAGCCCACCCATCTTAAACGGATCAAGCTCATCGTGCATAGCATGCATAACGTTTCCTGCGCCGAGGAATAAAAGTGCTTTAAAAAATGCGTGCGCCATAAGGTGAAAAAGTGCAACCCAATAAGCCCCCAAGCCTGCCGCTACGAACATATATCCAAGTTGCGATAACGTAGAGTACGCGATAATTCTTTTCATATCGCGGTTGACAAGCGCCATGGAAGCTGCAAACAATGCTACAAACGCACCCAAAGAAGCGATGAAGATACCGACTTCGGGGATCATATCATAAAGCGGATTCGCACGAACGACCAAGTAGACACCCGCAGTAACCATTGTAGCCGCGTGGATAAGTGCCGATACGGGAGTAGGTCCCTCCATCGCATCTGCAAGCCACGTGTGCAGCGGAAACTGCGCCGATTTACCCATAGCACCAATGAAAAGGAAAATACCCGTCCAAACCAGCACGTCGGTTTCCAATGAAGGCATTGCGGCAAACGCTTCGTTGTATTGAAGCGTTCCCGTATTCCAGTAAACCAAAAAGATACCGATCAACATGCCAAGGTCGGCGATACGGTTCATAATAAACGCTTCGTTAGCCGCCCAAGTTGCACTCTCTTTATGGTACCAAAATCCGATAAGCGCCCATGAACAAAGACCGACACCTTCCCATCCGATGAAAAGACCCGCAAAGTTGTCGCTCATAACAAGCACCATCATCGAGAACACGAAAGCCGAAAGCCAAGCAAAGAAGCGGTTAAACGCCTTATCGTGATCCATATACCCGATAGAGTAAAAATGAACAACGGTAGAAACGATGGTTACAACCATCATCATCGTAACCGAAACTTCATCGACCAAAAAACCAAACGGAATGTAAAGGTCTCCCGTTGCCATCCATGTCATCATCTCGACATGAACCGCCTCGCCGCCCGAGAGGATATGAACCAAAAGGATCGTACTACTTACAAACGAAGTAAAGAGCAATAAGCTCGGGACTAAACCGGCAATCAAATTCTTTTTGGATGCGCCGAAAAGCGATGCAAACAAAGAACCTGCCAAAGGTGCAAAGAGTGCAAGATATAAATAAAATTCCATGCTTTTTTATCCTCTCATCGTTGACATAGTATCAAGGTCGATATTGCCGTGGCGCTTATGCCAAACGATCAATAACCCAAGTCCGACCGCTACCTCCGAAGCAGCGATCGCAATCACGAAAAACGCAAACATCTGCCCAGTCAAATCACCGTAAAAGTGAGAAATAGCGGCAAAAGCTATATTGACGGAGTTAAGCAATATCTCCGTGGCAAAGAAAAGCATCAAAAGATTTTTTCTGCGCATCACACCCACTAAACCTATGGAAAAAAGAATAGTCGAGAGCACCAAGTAATGATTAAGAGTTATTTCCATCATGAAAGCACCTTTTTGTTTTCTTCTTCTTTCATTTGTCTTACGTCGTCATCCGACATAAGCGTAAGCGAAAGATCCATCTTTTTCCCCGCAAGTACGATCCCTGCGATCATAGCAACAAGCAGCATCACCGCGGCAACCTCAAAAGGTACGAGATATTTCGTAAAAAGAACCATACCTACCTCTTGCGTATTTCCTACACCCTCCATCATCGGATAGTTTGCAGTCATATTTGTGGATACGATCGGCGCCGCAATAATAACAACCACCAATACCGCTACCAAAATACTAAGACCCGAAACGATGAGTTTGTTTCCGTGTTTCTCTTTCACGTCTCTCGTCGTATCGAAAAACATCATCCCAAACGCATAGAGTGCCATAACGGCTCCCGAATAAACGACGATTTGCACCGCACCTAAAAAATCGGCACCCAAGATAAAAAAGAATGCCGAAATGAAAATCATCCCTGCCGCCAATGCCGTAAGGGCATACAACGCTTGCGACGTCGTCACGGTGATGAAGAACATCGCAATCGTTAAAAATGCAAACAGATAAAAAGCTACTGCTTCAAACATAACCCAACTCCTTAATATGCTAGAGGTGTTTTTTTAACACGCTCGTCTTCATGCGGTGTGATCGCACCGAAACCTTGGAACTCTTGCTGTGCTCCGGCTTTCATTTTGTCGATCGGCGTCAACATATCTTCATAGATAAGAAAATGCTCTCTTTGTTCGCTTGCATTTTCGTATCTGCCCCCGTGCGTAATCGCAAGTTCCGGACAAACTTCGGCACAGTAGCCGCAGAAGATACAACGCCCGAGATTGATGCTGTACTCGCTTACCTCTTTGCGGGAGTTTTCATCGTATCTCGTGTCCATACGGATACAGTTGGAGATACAAATTTTTTCACAAAGACCGCATCCGATACATCTTTCGGTATCCGATTCCAAAAGTCTCTTCATCTCGTGAACCGCACGGTATCTAGGACCGATCGGCATTTTTTCCGCAGGATATTGAATGGTGTGGATGTCGAATTTGATCATCTCACGCAAAACAACCCACAAACCTACAAAAAGCTCCCCTCTAAGAGTTCTTTTAACGACGCGTTTGAATTTCCCCCACCCATCGGTCGGATAATCTTCGATATCTACAAGATAGTACCCTTTCTTTGCGGGTACCTCTTTTGTTATCACTTGTTCATTATGTTCCATATGCATCTTTACTCCCCTTAAAACATCATCACAAAACCGGTGATAACAACGTTAATCACGGCAATCGGCATGAGCACTTTCCAACATAACCACATCAACTGGTCAGGTCTAACATCCGGCCAAGCTGCTCTTGTCCACAAGAAGAAAAAGAAGAAGAATGCTACTTTTCCTAAGAACGCCAAAGCACCGAGGAAACTTCCATCGCCGAATCCCCCTAAGAAGATAAGCGGGATAATAAACGAGATGAAGAACATGTTCGCATACTCACCGATGAAGAAAAGACCCCATCGCATACCCGAATACTCCGTACCGAAACCGTCAATGATCTCATGGTCGTTTGCAACAAGGTGAAACGGCGTACGTCCCGTTTCTGCAAAAGCAGCAATCCAAAACAGTACAAACGCTACAGGCTGGCTCCAGATGATCCAATCGCCGATCCCGCCCGCTTGGTAGTTGTTAAAATCAACAAGCGAGAGTGAACCTACCATCATAATGGGTGCCAAGATAGAGAGACCCGTAATAACTTCGTAAGAGATAAATACCGCCGCCCCGCGCGCCGCAGAGATAAGAGAGTATTTATTCGCAGAAGCCATACCCCCCAAAAGCGGACCGTAAAGCCCCACGCCCATTACACCCAAGATATACAAGATACCGATATTTACGTCCGAAATAATCGGGTTAACCGTATATCCAAATACCGTAAAAGAGGGTAAAAACGGGATCGCCGCAGCCGCCATAAACGCGGTAGCCGCAGTGATAACCGGCGCTATCTTAAAGATACGCGCTACAACGCCTGTCGGGATAATATCCTCTTTCGTAAAAAGCTTGATACCGTCCGCTGCGATTTGTAGTAATCCATAAGGTCCAACGTTCATCGGCCCTAAACGACGCTGCATAAAAGCAAGAACTTTTCTCTCGAAATAGGTTCCAAGCCCTGCTAATGCAGAAAAGATAAGTAAAACGGCAACAATCTTGATGATTGTTTCTATTAAATATGCTGTTTCCATACATTACACCTTTTGAATTGAAGCTGTTGCAAAGCGGTAAGAGCTAAACAGAGCCTCTGAGTTAATTTTAGAATCGAATGTCGGCAGTATCGCTATAGCACCGCTGATTTTGTTATCACTGACGATTTGCAGCGTCAGTTCCCCGTTATCGTTTTTCACGCGTACGCTATCCCCCTCTTTAAGATCGGACGTATTCAAGAACGCTTCGCTCATATATATTCCCGCTTTCTCGTTCAGAAGCGTCGCTTTCGCCGTGAATTCGTTGAACTGTCTTACTGGGTTTGCAAGGTAGATAATCGACCCTTCAAGCGCTTTTTCTTCAAACGGCACAACATCTTCGTTGCCGCTTGTTGTAACGCTTAGATTTTCAAGCAGGTATCCGCGCACCTCCGTACCGTCGTTTTCGTAACGGTTTGGCAGATCGTCGAAGCTTCGTGCTTGAAAGCCCGATGCTAAAGGCAGTTTTTGCGTATACTCGATCACATGCTCTGCATGAAGCCCGAGTGCATTGGCGATATCGTTAAGTTCATAGCCGTTATAGCCCAAAGCCGCATTGGTCGGGTTGACGCGCTTGTTAATGCTTGTAAGCGTTCCCTCTTGCTGGTTCATCGCCGGCATATCAAGATCGCCGTCTCCTAGAGCAGAAAGGGTAAAATCCCCCTTCGTGTTATACCCGATCGTGTAGCTTCCTCTTGCATCGTCAAGTTCGCAAATAAGCGAAACACCGAGCGTATTGGTAAGTGAGGGGATCATAACAAGTTCGAATGCGCTGTATTTTTCCACGAGCGCCACGAGGCGTGCTAGATTCTTGGCATGTGGATGGGTATAAAGATCGGGACCTACCATGAGAGCAAAACTATCTTTTTTTGCCAAGTTCTTCTCTAAGGCCTCCATAAATTTATCGTCCGCACCTACGATCTCTAAGAGTCTATTTACATCAACCTGAACCTCTTTGGAGACTTTTTTGGAAACCATCGTCGATTTTTCCTCTTCGACCTCTTCCTCTTCCCCCGTCTCTTCATTGAGTTTTTTGACTAAAACCTTCTCGACTACCTTCTCTTTAACGGTCTCCTCTACGGTGATCGTTTTTTCGCTGTGAAACGACGCAAGGTAAGAAACTACCGAACTAGGAAGTTTTGTTTTGTCTGCGAAAAGATCCAAAATCAAATAAAGCACCGCTTCCTCTTGTAAAGGTGCATGGTTGACGCAAATTAACGATTTTCCCATCCCCTCTATAACAGGATCGCTGACAGGATGGAAATAGATCCCCGCACCTTTGTTCACCGTCATAGAGTTGTTGAGCGCATAACGCGCGTTAGGGTTATCCGATTTAAGAGCCGTACCTACCGAAATTACGAAATTGGCTTCATGCACTTTTTTCAAGTCGCTTCCATAAAGCTTCGTGCCACTGATCTCGCTATAGTTTTCTAAAAACGTCTGAAACGCCTTTGCTTCTTTATTTACGAGTTTGTAGCCGAACTTCTCTTTCATCGCCTGAAGCAGATACGCTTCTTCGTTTGTTATCGTTGAAGTAAATGCAATCGTATCCGCTTTTTTGAATGCTTCAAGCGCTTTTGCAAACGCCGCCGCATCTTTTGAGACAACTTTATTTTGGTAATCAAACCCATAACGTCCCGCACCGCAAAGTGAAACATAATTCCACTCGTTCATGACACGGTAGATTTTCTCTTCTGGGTTTTCGATACTCGTATGTTTCACATCGTAAGAGATCTGACACCCTGCAGAACAATGCCCGCACGTTGCAGGGATCTGCTTAAGCTCCCACGCATTTGAGGTGTACATAAAGCCCGTATCGACAAGCGCGCCCACAGGGCACACCGCCGCACATTCGCCGCACGAGGTACAATCAAGCATCTCTTCGCCGCTTGTTAAGCCGATAATCGACTTGTTGAGTTTGTTCCACATGCTATAAGCATCTTTTGGCATGCTCTCTTTATACTCTGCATCGATAGCATCCGATCCGCGCGCTACGGTTTTTAAAGAGTTGTCCCCGATCATATCTTTACAAACCGTGACACAACGCTCGCACACGATACAAAGACCCGGATCGTAATGGATATGACCCCAGTCTTTCGCCTCTCGCGCTACGTCTTTGATGGCATAGCTTTGGGAATCCACACCTATCTCAAGCGTATAGTTTTGCAGCTCGCACTCGCCCGATTGGTCGCATACGCCGCACTGAAGCGGGTGATTTACGTCATAAACCTCCATAATCGCACGTCTCTCGGTTGCGATTGTAGGAGTCGTCGTCGTAACAGACATCCCCTCTTTGGCTTTTGCATTACACGCATACACCTGTTTTCCGTCCGCTTCTACAAGACAAATACGACATGCCAGAGTCGGACTGCATCGCGTCAAATAACATATAGCAGGGATGAATATGTTATTTGCACGGGCGGCATTTAAGATATACTCACCCTCTTGCGTTTTGACCTCTTTTCCGTCAATATTGATAGTTATTTCATTCATGTACGACTCTCGTTATCTTGGATTTTTCAAACCTGTATCTCCCCGCATCTACGGCGATATCAAAGGTTGGATTGAGCGCAACCGTTCCTTTTAGATCCGAATCAAGCTTGAATTTTCTTGTAATTTTATCAGAACCAAAATGTATCTCTACTGTATCCCCGTCCGAAATTTTCGCCGCAGTGGCAAACTGTGCAGAACCTCGAAGCGTCGTATCGCGCTCTAAGAGTTTTGCTTTGTTCGTATAAGCGTTAAACTGCAATACGGGGTTGGCATGGTAGATGATCGTTCCGTTAAATTCGGGAAGCTCCTCTACGCATTCAAGTTTCCCCTCTGCTTGGCATGCTACCTCATCGAGCAGATACCCTCTCTCATCGGCGCCGAGCGGCGAGTAGTAGTTTTCTAACCTATCGAACTCTATCGATTTGAATCCGCTTTTTTGCGGCAATTCGGAGGTAAAATCGATCGTATTGTACGCTTTGTTCATGCCGCATGCCATAGCCAGATCGTTAAGGCAGTAGCCATTAAATCCGACTGCAACGTTTGTGGGTACGACGCGGTTGTCGATAGTTACGAACGTTCCCTCTTGCTGATTAAGCGCTCCTATAGGCAGATCGGCATTGCCCAGAGAGGAGATCACGAACGATCCCTTTGCGTTGTAGCCGATAGATGCTTCGCTATTGTCGTCTTTATCGAGTTCGCAAATAAGCGAAACACCAAGCGTATTTACCTCTTTAGGCACTACGACCAAAGAGAAAGCGGTGTATTTTTCGATAAGCGCTACGATCTTGGCGATGTTTGCCGCACGAGGGTGGGTAATTAAATCGCTTCCTACCACCAAGGTATATCGCTTCGCACGTGCAAACGATTTACCCATAAGTGAAAGTTCCTCTTCGCCGATATTGCTCTCTGCTTGGAGGTAGCCAAGATCGAGGTCGTCGAAGAACTTTCTCGCATCGTCGCTCATATCCGCACCCCTCAAGAGTTCGTTCGCCAAAAGTGCCGCGACACCCTCTTCGGTTCCCACTTCATACTTCATAAACTGCGTTATGGTATTTTGCAGCAATGCATCTTCGATCGGGTGGGCATACACGATTTTGGCACCGTTGTGTTTTGCCGCACTCGTCATTGCATAGCGCACCGCAGGGTTGTCGGTAGCGATACGCGAACCTATCACGACGATCGCATCCGATTGTTTAATCGCATCAAGCGTGCCGCTATGGTGTTTTTTGCCGCTGATCGAGCTGTAAGCGCCCATGAAATCTTGGAATGCTCTTGCATCTTCGTTAAAAAGTTTCACTCCGAACTTCTCTTTAAACATCTGCAAGATATACGCTTCTTCATTGGTTATCATCGAACTAAAGCGGATGCTCTTGGCATGTTGCAACGCATCCACCGCTCTTGCGAACGCCGCTTCGTCTTTTTTGACGATGCGGTTCTCAAAATCGAATCCGAATCTTCCCGCGCCGCAAAGTGAAGTAAATTCAAAATTGTTTTTCACTCTATAGATCGCATCATCGCCGTTGATCCCTACGTGGCGCGTTTCATACTCCAGTGCACAACCTGCCGAACAATGGGCACAGGTTGCAGGTACGCGCGAGAGTTCCCAAGCGTTTGCACGGTATTTGAAATCGCTGCTCACAAGCGCACCCACTGGGCACACCGCGATACATTCGCCGCAGAACGTACAATCAAGCGTATCGGCATTTTTTGGGATGATAACAGAACCGTAGCCGCCGAATTTAATATCGATAGCATCGTCCCCGATCACCTCGTTACATACATGCACACACTTCTCGCACAAGATACAAAGAGCAGGATCGTAGCTGATAAGACCCCAGTTTTCCACTTTGCGAGACTGATCGCGTGCAGTAAAGTTTTGTGCCGCTACGCCGAACTCCAAAGTTTTGTTTTGCAGATCGCATTCACCCGACTTATCGCACACACCGCACTCTAGCGGGTGGTTGACGTCATAGAGTTTCATAATATTGGTGCGTTCCGTCTCTAGGGCTTTTGAGTTTGTCGTGATAGCGATCCCCTCGGTCGGAGGCGTATTACAACTTAAAACAAAACCGCTCACCCCTTGCGCTTCCACGACACACATACGGCACGATGCACACGGCGTCGTTTTTGAGATGTAGCACATCGTCGGGATATAGAGACCGTTTTTGCGCGCGACCTGTAAAATAGTCTCGCCTCGTTTTGCCTCTACGGAGATACCGTCGATCGTAAACTGAATCATTTTTTCCATATCTCCCCCTCTCATGTTGCTATCATCGCAATATAGTAACAGCGCATACAGCGATCTGCTTCGGCAAGCGCTTCTTCTTGGGTAAACCCTAGATTTACCTCTTTGTTATTGTCTTTTCTGACATCAACGTCGAGTTTTTCACTTACCATTCTCGGTAATCCAGGAAGCCAACCCGTAACCTTCTCTTTTTTGTCATACACTTTGAGTTTACGCAAGTGGTCTTCCATAATCTCATCGTCTGTTAAAGTGATCTCACCCGTTTGCACGTAGCGCGCCATAACCGAAGCGGCACGTTTGGCTTGACCGACGGCATTGACGATCGTCATAGGTCCGTATTCGCAGTCTCCCGATGCAAAGATCCCTTTGCGCGAAGTCATATAATCTTTGCCGTTTGTCTTAATCGTCGCCCAAGAGGTCATCTCGATCTCCCACTCGCTCGGCAGAAGTTTCAAATCTGCCGATTGCGAAACCGCTGGAACAAGATAATCCGCTTCGATCACGTAGGATGCACCCTCGATCTTGGCAAGCTGAGGACGCCCTCCGTTTGGATCGGGCACGAGTTCGTACTTGTCGATAAGAAGCGATTTTAAAACATCATTCTCATCGCGCATCTCGGCAACTGCAGAGTGGAATAGAAACTCTACACCCTCTTCGACCGCTTCGTGGTACTCCTCGTATGTTGTGTTGTTGATGATCGTTTTCTCATCACGGCGGTATACCATGTAAACTTTTTTCGCATTCGCACGGATCGCACAGCGCACGACGTCCATTGAGGTAAATCCACCCCCGACGCACACGAGTGTTTTCCCCGTAAGATCGACATAGTCGGTCGTTAAGAGGTTTTTCTCTTGATCCTCTTTGGAGATGGTATAACCGTATTTCTCGAAAAGATTTACCTTATCCAAGAAATCTATCGCGCCCCAGTACCCTTTGATCTCGGCTCTTTCGTTTTCACAATAGACTTTTTTGGAGATACGCGTTCCCGTAGCTACCATCACGGCATCGTATTCATTCTCGAAACGGCGCATATCGTCGGCAGTCACTTTATGGTTCGTAATGAAATTTACACCCATATCGCGCACACATTCGATATCGATGTTATACTTATCGATTGGCATGCGGTATTCTGGAACCCCTACGGCTACTTCGCCGCCAAGAACGGGAAGCTCCTCATACACGTCTACCTCGATCCCCTCAGCCGCCAAATAGTACGCCGTCGTAAGACCCGCAGGTCCCGCACCGATAACCGCTACGCGCTTAGAGATGCTCGGTTTTTTCTCGATCGGGTGAAAAAACCCGAAACCGTGATCGGTCTCCCAATCCGCACCCAAGCGCTTGAGCTCCATAATAGAGATAGGCGTATCAAGGTTCGTTCTGCGGCATGCCGTCTCACACGGATGGGGACAAACGCGTCCGCATACGTGAGCAAGCGGCATCGTTTGACGCGTTGCTAAAAGCGAATCGTCAAAACGCAAATCTCTTACACCCTCGATATATGCAGGGATATCGACGTGTGCAGGACATGCATCCATACACGGTGCCGTAATTTTTGCTATATAGCCAACCTCTTGATGGTAATGTTTTGAAGGCTTTTGTTCGTTTATACATGCCATAAACTCACCTTCAAAATGGGTCATAAGGTCTAAAATAGGGTTAGGAACCGTTTTTCCTATCTCACATTTAGAGGTGACCTGCATACTCTTACCGATCTCTTTTAGGTGTTCCAAATCAGATACGCTTCCCTCGCCGCGAGCAATCTTGTCAAGCATGTCATAAAGGATTCTGCCGCCCCATCTTCCCGGTGCACAGCGTCCGCACGCTTCAGAGTACTCTTGGTATTGTGCCGCGTATTCCGTACACAAACGGATTACATCTACGTCCGCATCAAAGAGCGCCACCCCGTCCCAGCCGATAAAAGCACGGGAGTTGCGGTGAGCGTCGTACTGCGCAGGCAGATTGTAAGCTGATTCTTCCCACTCTTGCTCGGGCTTGCCGGCATTATTGACCAACTCCCCGTTCCAAGTAGAAAAATAGACTTTACCCACAATGCAATCCTAATTTTTTTTGCAAACGAGAGTCCAGTCGACTTCGTTGAATTTTAATGAGTTAAGCAACTCATAACCGCACTCTTTTACCAAATCAGCAGATTTTTGGATAGGAGAAAAATCCCCGATCTCAAATAAAAAGATCGCTACCTCACCCTTTTTGTGTGTGCCCAAAATCTCTTTCATTCTAGGCTCGAAACCATCTTTAAGATGTCTTAAATCATATCTTTTCATTAGCGGTCTACCTCTCCAAATACGATGTTGGTCGTACCGATGATCGATACAACGTCCGGAATATAATGCCCCGGTAAAAGGTCTGTTAAGATTCCCGTATGCCAAAACGAAGGTGCACGAAGTTTGAGTCTGTACGGGTATGGTCCACCTTGTGAGTTGATATAGTAGCCTAGCTCCCCTTTTGGAGATTCTGTTGCCACATACACCTCACCCACAGGCGGTCGCATCCCTTGCGTTACAAGCACGAAATGTTGCATCAACGAGTAGTTTTGGGTCATGATATCGAGCTTTGGAGCCGAAATATACTTCGGCGCATGTGCCATAAGTTCTGTCTGACCGTTTTTGACCGTATCTTCGTACATGTCGATTGTTTGGTAGAGGATACGCGCCGATTGTCTCATCTCTTCCATGTAGATTTTATAACGTGCGTAGTTGTCGCCCTTGTCTGAGTAAGGTACGTCAAACTCCACTTCGTCGTAAAGCTCGTACGGCTCCTCTTTACGGATATCCCAAGCCACGCCGCTAGCTCTAAGCATAGGGCCTGTACAGCCCCAAGAGAGTGCCATCTCGGTAGGGATCACTCCGACCTCTTCCATTCTCATACGCCAGATACGGTTGGTATCAAGAAGGTCTTCGTAATCTTTGATGTTCTGCGGCAATTTATCCAAGAACGCCTTGAGCTGAACGATAAAATCCTCTTGAATATCAAGCGGTACCCCGCCGATGCGGATCGCCGAGTGAGTCAAACGCGCACCGCAGTACCCTTCGATAATATCCATAAGGTATTCTCTTTCGCGGAATGCAAAAAGGAAAACCGTCATCGCACCGATATCAAGAGCCGTCGTCGCAAGCCAGAAAAGGTGGGACATTAAACGGTTGATCTCTAAAAGCATCATACGGATAACTTTTGCACGGCGCGGCACGTCCACGTCGATGAGTCTCTCGACCGCCAAAGCAAATCCGTAGTTGTTTGAAGATGAAGCAATATAATCCATACGGTCGGTAGTAGGCATAAACTCGTTATAGATCATATTTTCAGCCATCTTCTCCATACCGCGGTGAAGGTACCCGACATCGGGATGCGCTTTTGTGATCTGCTCTTGTTGGAGGTGGAGCATCAAACGAAGCTGACCGTGAGCAGAGGGGTGTTGGGGACCGAAGTTTAAGATAAGTTCGTTGTCGTTTCTATCGAACGTAATATTTTCAAAAAACGGTGTTAATCTATTTTTTACTTGCATATTTTCTTCACCTTTTCCTTATCTTTGCGGGTCATCAACGATAACCGACGTTTCTTTCTCAAATTTTTTAATCATAAACACGCCGCCCTCTTCTTGGTAGCTTTGCTCCACTCTTGGCATGTTGTCGGTGATCGGAGTCCCTTTTGGCACCTCAAACCCAAGACGCGCAAAACGCTCGGAGTCGTATCTGTCGACGCGCGCAGCATCGCGAAGTTCCGGCCCGATGATGTCGCGTGCTTCTTTTCCGTAGATTTTGTCCACTTCGTACCATGCGGCAAACTCGTCCCTTGAAGCGGGTAGGTTTTAAGAAGCGGATGCCCTTGCCAATCGTAAGGCATAAGGATTCTTTTCATAAACGGGTGGTTGTTTGCAACGATACCGAACATATCGTACATCTCGCGCTCCGACCAGTCGGCACTTCTAAAGAGTTTCTCTACCGAATTGACCGCTTCGCCGTTGTTGATAAACATTTTGATACGGATACGTTTGCGTTTGTTCATACTGAGCATTTGGTAAAAAATCTCGAAACCGCCGCGCTGTGCAACGAAATCGACCGCACTCATCTCGCTTAACTGCGTATATTCAAGCTCGTCTCTTAAGAGTTCCAATACGCCGTAGTTATCCTGCGGGTTGATAAAAACAACCATTTGCCCCACTTGGATATACGCATCATGAACCTCGAATTTTGCTTTGATCGCTTCTAGGTCGCTTGCAAATACCTCATCGGTCGCAACATCGCTTTTTGGAACCTGAGGTGCTACATAAAATCTGTCCGTATAATACGCTTTTGCCTGTACGTCGTCTTTAGGTGTATATGCTCTCATTACATCAGCCTTTTTGGTTTTTGTGCATTGCCCGCTTTATTGGCACGGATCTTTTGTTGCAAAAGCATAACGCCGTACTGAAGCGACTCGGGGCGCGGTGCACAGCCGGGGATATAAAGGTCGACGGGGATAATTCTGTCGGCTCCCTGAACGGTTGCGTAGGTATTGAACATCCCTCCCGTATTCGCACAGCTTCCCATGGAGATAACCCAGCGAGGCTCCGTCATTTGATCGTAAAGACGCTTAATGAACTCGGCATGTTTTTTCGTCAAAGTTCCCGCAACGATCATAACGTCGGCTTGACGCGGCGATGCTCTAAAGATGGTTCCGTAACGGTCGAAGTCAAATCTCGAAGCCCCCGATGCCATCATCTCGATACCGCAACATGCCAAACCGTAGGTAAGTGCCCATAAAGAGTTTGAACGACCCCAGTTAACTATCTTGTCGATACTTGTCAGTGCCACCGGCAAACCGCCGTCTTGCGTATAATTTATTTTATGTTGTGCCATTCAAGCGCTCCTTTTTTCCATGCATAAACAAACCCGATTGTCAGCAATAAGATAAACATTAACATCTCGGCAAAACCGAACCAACCGAGAACTTTAAAATCGACTGCCCAAGGGAACATAAAGACGATCTCAACGTCGAATAATAAGAAAAGCAATGCAAAAAGATAAAACTGCGGAGAGACTCTGTTGGGCTGTTTGGTAACCTCAGGTCCACACTCGTAAACGGAAAGCTTGATCTTTTCCGTATCTTTCGCTGCCAACGCACGACTTGCGAGTCTAGCGATAACAGTCGTTCCGATAAACGCACCGAACGTTATAACAAAAAGTACAAATACCCCAAAATACGGATTTGCAGTAGCAATATGCTCCATATAACCTACCTTTAATTTGAAAAGCTTCTATCCCCTAGAAAGCTTTAGAAAATTTTTGTTTTCAAACATCCCGAAACATTGCGCGTTAGCGCGATATTGCCAAGATATTTACTGAAAAAACAGTTGCATGCACTATAGCAAAAAGAGTATTAAACAAAAGTAATTGCGTCGGGAAGAAATTAAAAGTGTTACCTCATGAAACATACAAGGAGGGAAAGAAATTCAAATGTATATTTTCGTAACACTACTCCCCAAAGAGTGAGTAAAAAATATACATTTATAAGTTTTATGAATCTATAAAAGGGTATAAACTACCCATCGCCGAGGTACCTTTTGCGTTTGTTGGGTTTGAGCTTTGCGATATCTACCAAGATAAACCCGTCAACGCAGTTATCGAAATCTCTGTCGATCCCAAAATCCATAAACTCCACGCCACCCTCTTCGCAAAGGTCGCTGTATTGCTTATAAAGCGTAGGGATTGCGTACCCTTTTTCTTGCAAAAACGACTTTAAAACGACCAAATCGTTTTCATAATCATCTTTAGAAAACATCTTTTCAAAACGATCAAGGTAGTTCTCGCACATATAGTAGGTGTCTCTATGGGTAACAAGGGGGTTCATCGAACCGAAATAGTGCATATAAAAATAGATCAGCACCGAAACCGCTTCGGCATCGTAAGAGCGGGAGATACTCACCGGTCCGAACATATAGCGGATCGTGGGGTTGACGCGCAGATACGCCCCGATCCCCTGCCAGAGGTAGTCAAGTGCGCGCGAGTTCCAGTATTTGGGCTGCACGAAACTGCGGCCAAGTTCCAAAGCGTTTTCGAAATATTCGTAAAAACCGTCGCTATAACGAAAGAGAGTCGCGGTATAAAGCCCGTGAACATCAAGCGCATCGAGAATCTCTTTTGCTTTTGCCACACGGTAGGAACCGACGATCTCAAGATCTTTTTCATCCCACAAAATAATATGCTCGTAGTAAAAATCGAATTCGTCGATGTCACGTTTTTTCCCACTTCCCTCTTTTACTTCGCGGAAACTGATCTCCCGCAGCCGTCCTATCTCTTTAAGAAGCACGTTCTCTTCCTCGTTACAATAGAGGTAGATTTTTTTTCCGTCGGTGGTTTCCCCTAAAAGTTCCCCTTTTTGCAACTCTTTTTTAAGCTCTTGGCGATTCTCCGCCAAAGCGATGGAGTTGTAGGTTTTAAAAACGCCGCGTCGCCTCTTGGACACCTCGTAAAGATGTTTGCGAAAGAGTTTCACCTTGTCATCGAGAGAGAGCGACGGAATTTCGTAGCTCTCAAAAGGATCGCTTTGCCGATGCGAAAGGCGATTGTTTTATCATGGTATTTAAACATCTCATGGGGGATGATTGCCGTAGCGAGCGATTTGTTGAGCATTGAGAGGAGATAAAAGTTCTTTGAGTTCTTGGCATGTATATAGATAGGTAAGATAGGGCTTGCATCTTTTGCGCTACTTTTAAAAATCCGCTTCTCCATTTCGTATCCTTTATGCCGCTTGGGCGTGCACGGCTTACCTCGCCTGATGGGAAGATAATCACCGCTTCTTGTTTTTTGAGCGATTCATAGATCGCCTCTACGGAGTTTTTCGTCAATTTCCCTTTGACGTTCTCGATGGGGATCAAAATCTCTTTGAGATTGTCAAACGCACCCAAAAAGTTTGATGCCACGATCTTGATATCTTTGCGGATATCTTTAAGAACGTGCACAAGAGCAAGTGCATCAAGCGCTCCAAGGGGGTGGTTGGCGATGATCACCGCTTTGCCGTAAGAGGGGATGCGGGAGAGTTCGTTTTGATGGATCGAGATATCGACGTTGAAATAATCCAAAATCGAGTTCGATAAATCCAAACGCATCTTCGTGCGCATGTTGCTTTAAAAAAAAACTATGATCTCCGCTTCGTGGGAGATTTTTTTAAACAACGCGACGACGCCCTGTTTGAGAAGATCGGGAAATTTTTCAAAAGAAGGGTAATTATGACGCAGGTAGGTTTCGACACAGATCGCCATATTATGCCACCATATAGAGTTCTATAAGTTCACATGCCAACGTTTCGATAGCGACATTTTCGGGCCAAGAACGCCTCTTCTAAAAACTCCCACTCCTCATCGAGAATCGCAGCACCTCAAAACGGTTGATGTTGTAGTATTTCACTATATAATCTGCTATCTGCGCCGTAAAATTGACCATCTTTTGCCCTTAAACTAAGATTTGAACAACGAGATTGTGCACCGAAGATATTACGGAAATATTACAATATGTTATCCTTCATCTCATAAGCTGCGCCCCAAACGCTAAAAAAGGGCTCAAAGCACATGCCAAAGAGGTTTTCTAAGCTTTGTGATGTACAATATATTTTTTTTACGACACAATGGATTACGAAACAAACAGATGATACGACTCAACCTTAGCCGTTTACAGATACTTTTTCTTCTTGCGGGCACCGCGCTTATTATTTTGCTTGGGGTATTTATCATCAACGAGCGCACCGAGGAGCTTAAACACCACAAGTATCTCGAGAGCGTTCGCGATATGACGCAAAAACTCCACACCTACATCGCCGAAAAAAAAGATGCCATGCTCCTTATCGCCTACACCCTCGCACAGGATGCCACCATCCATCAAGCGCTCCATGCCAACAACCACGAAGCCCTTGCGATGGAAGATTTTGTCGCAACCCTTATCCAAAACACCTCCCTTGAAGATATCCGTTTTCATATCGTCACCGCCGATGCAAAAAGTTTTTACAGAAGCTGGACGCAAAAAAGGGGCGACGATTTGCGCGAGGTGCGCATCGACGTCGTAGAGATGCTCCAAGTTCCCAAACCGCGCTCGCTTATCAGCACGGGGATCTACGATATCACCTTCAAGGCGATGGTGCCTATCTATTACGAAAAGAAATTTATAGGTATCGTCGAAGCGATATCCAAAACCAACTCCCTCGTCTCCAAGCTTAAAAAAGAGGGGTACGAGGGTGTTATGATCGTCGATAAAAGCTACAAAAAGCAGCTTGCCTACCCTTTTACGAAACATTTTATAGACGACTATTACGTCGCAACCCCAAACGTCGCCCCCGAGCTTCTTGCGTTTATCCAAAAACACTCTTTAGAAGAACTTATACACAACCGAACCTATATTCTTGACTCTGAAGCAAAGCTCCTAAGCACCACCTCGCTCATTCCCGATATTTCGGGCGCGCCTATGGCGTACATGCTTCTTTTTACGCCCACCGACCGTATCGACCTTGCCGATATTTTCAAAGACCGCAACTACATCTACTTTATGTTTTTTATGTTTCTCTTTTTAGTCGGAGGCTCGCTGCTTTGGTTTTACGTGCGCCGCACCAACCGATTTATCCAAAATATGAACGATATGCTTGTTGCGCAGGTAGAGGAAAAAACGCGCGATTTGCGCTATATCGCCCATCACGACACACTCACTTCCCTCCCCAACCGCCTTTTGTTCATAGACAGGCTCAAGCAGGCGATCCTCCATGCCAAGAGCAACGATACCTCTGTTTATGTTCTGTTTTTAGACCTCGACCGATTCAAGGAGATCAACGACAGCTTCGGTCACGAGCGCGGCGACAAACTTCTCATCGGCCATCAGCAAGCGCCTTAAACGCACGCTGCGAAAAGTCGATACGGTAGCGCGCTTGGGAGGGGACGAGTTTACGATTCTTATCGAAGATGTCGACCTTGCCCACGTTACGCGCCTTTTGCAAAACATTCTCGGCTCGATGCGCAAGCCTGTTATGATCGATGCCACACCCACCTACTCCACGTTTAGCATCGGTATCAGCCGCTTCCCGGAAGACGGAAAAACTCCCGAAATTCTTATCCGCAATGCAGATACGGCGATGTACCGCGCCAAAGAGGAGGGGGGAAAAACCGCTACCAGTTTTACGACGTTGCCATGACCCAAAAAACGATGCAGCGCCTCACACTCGAGACAAATCTGCGCAAAGCGATCCAAGAGAATCGTCTCGAGCCCTATTTTCAGGCACAGGTTGAAGGCAAAAGCAAAAAAGTGATCGGCGTCGAAGCGCTCGTGCGTTGGAGAGACCCCGAGCGTGGGATAATCCCCCCGATAGAGTTTATCCCCCTTGCCGAAGAGATAGGGATCGTCTCTTGAATAGACGAATGGATGATGCAGCGCTGTTTTGAGTGCATCAAAAAGTTGCAAAACGCCGACCTGTTTTGCGGCAAACTCTCTCTCAACCTCTCCGTAAAACAGCTTGAGAAGCCGCTGTTTTTAGAGAAGCTCAAACAATTTTTGGCAGAGGAAGATTTTGATCCGCGCTATTTGGAACTCGAAGTGACCGAGAGCCAGATTATGCAAAACCCCGAAGCTGCCATCGATGCACTCCATACCGTCAAGTCGCTCGGCATCTCGATTGCGGTGGATGACTTTGGAACGGGGTATTCCTCCCTCTCCTACCTCAAGCGTCTCCCCATCGACAAACTCAAAATCGATCGCAGTTTTATCAAAGAGCTTCCCCAAGACAGCGAAGATGCCGCTATCGTCAAAGCGATCGTAGCCCTTGCAAAAAGCCTCAATATAGAGCTCATTGCCGAGGGGGTCGAAACCGAGGAGCAAAAAAAGTTTTTACTGCGTGAGGGGTGTGCACAAATCCAAGGGTACCTCTATTCGCGCCCGTTACCGCTTAAAGAGTTTGAAGAGTTTTTAAAGGATTTTAGTGAACATGCCAAACTTTGAAACTAACAATATAATTAAGTTTAGGAAGCTTATATCGTTCCAGCTTTATCATGATCTGAGTTTTTGGCAAAATATAATCGGGAATATTCTATTTGTAACTCTCATTTTTCTGTTTAGCGGGTGCGCATTCAAGTCGGTTACTTTCTATGAACCTTGTTTTGATCATAACATCACCTTACATTTAAAAAAAAATGAACCAATCTATATTATCAGATATGACAATACGGCGACTTCTAAATATTCACGTTTGGAAACTGATACCGCCCATGTTATCAGCACAAGTAACCATTATCCCGAGAAGGGGTGGAAATTTGAGAAGATAGGATATACAGGTAGAGGACACGGTTTTATTTTGACGGGACGATACGCCTTCGCCGAATCACGAATGATGATGGCATGGCATGTGGGCGACAGCGGCTTTTTAGAAGGATATGTAGGCAAACATCGAGTATGGATACCGCTCTACTATATAGATGTGCACGATGTAATTGACGAAGACCGTGCTGAAATTGAGTATATACTTTCTAGCACAAAAAGTGCAAAAGACGGATTTTGGATTGCAAGTGAATTCGAGTGTCCGACAGGCACATGGCCGGAATTTCTACCACTAATCAATGCATTGGATTAAAGTACACTCGTTTGTATAATAACATCACCATTCAAGAAGGCAGTATAATAAACTGTAAGAGTCGGATTGATGTAGATTGATTTTCTCGTTGAAGCCATGAAAAAACATGAGCTTGTTTGGGAGCTAAATTGCTAAACTGATAACTTGGGTGGAAACAGAGTCGGAAAAAAACCAGACTGCATTTACAAGCGAAAGTCAAGTTTGGCGAATATCACACAGACACAAAGTCTGTGCTACCGAACTCTTCATATGAATGGAGGTTCTCATGTACAAGTATATCGGAATAGATGTTGCCAAATCAACACTACAAGTTTTTATTCCTCAAAATGAGCTAGATTTAGAGTTGGAAAACAATGCAAAGTCTCTTAATAAGCTCTATGGAAAACTCAAAAAGATTTATAAAAAAGATATAGATTCAATTGTGTTCGTATACGAATCAACAGGTAGTTATTCAACTATTTTGGAAAGCTATGCACAAGAGAAATTCATCAAATGTTTCAAAGTCGGAGCCTATCAGAGTTCATCATTTTCAAAGGTCATAAAAAACAGGAATAAGACAGATAAAGTAGATGCTAGAATGCTCTCAAGAATGCATATATTAGCGAAAGATGATGATATAAAAGTCCCATCAAGAGATAAAGAAGCTCATAAAATACGTTCTTTCGTGAAATATTATCAATCACTAGTAAAAGAGCATATACGTATTTCAAACTATCTTGAAGCGGCTACTTTTAACCTAGAAGATGAATATATTCTCAAACAGGTTAAGAAAAGAATCGCCAATATTGAGCAAGAACAAGAACTTATTATTGCAAAAATTATGGATATCATAGATTCAAACCAATCCTATAAAGAGGGATACGAAAACATTATATCCATCAAAGGATTAGGGCAAAAAAGTGCCATCATTTTACTTTATTTGTTTTTACGATATCCAAATGCATCAAGAGCGCATATTACGGCACTTTGTGGATTAGATCCCATAGAAAGAAGTTCTGGAACATCCGTGCAACATAAACAAAGAATCTCAAAGCAAGGATTATCATTAGTTAGGGCTATGCTTTTTATGCCTACAATGATTGCCGTGAGGTACAATGAGGAGATGAAATTGTTCTATGAAGGATTAGTCAATAGGGGCAAACCAAAGATGCTAGCCCAGATAGCAGTGATGAGAAAAATTCTATTACTAGCACATAGCCTTTATAAAAACAATGAAAAATATGATGATAGAAAATACTTAAAATTTCAGCAAAAAAAAGAAGAGAACCTATGAAAAATTAGAAATAATTTATGAGTTTTAAAGGTGGAAACTCCCAACGTCCTCGTTGGGAATGCGTACACACAGAGTAATAGCATGGATATGCATTCCCAAGCTGGAGCTTGGGAACGAGGGGGGGGAGTTTTTAAAAGGTTTTTAGGGGTACATGCCAAGCATTTTCTTGGCATGTAAAAAAAACTAGCTTAGTTTTGCAACCAAGTTCTCAACCGAAAAGCCGAATTTTGCGAAGAGTTTATCTGCAGGAGCCGATGCGCCGAATGTTTCCATTCCGATCACTTCATCCGCTAAGCGGTACCACTCCAAGCCGCGTGCCGCTTCGATGGCGACTTTTTTGGTATTTGGCGCGATGATAGAGTCGATGTAGCTTTTGTCTTGCTCAATAAAAAGGTCAAAACACGGCACCGAAACTACGTTGGCTTTGATACCTTTTGCACCGAGTGCCTCTTTGGTTTTGAGTGCCAAATCGACTTCGCTTCCCGAAGCGATCAATGTAAGTGTTGCACCCTCTTCAGATGCCAAGAGGTAGCCTCCGCGAGAGATAGAGCCTAGTGCAGGCTGCGGCAACACGGCGAGGTTTTGGCGTGAACATACAAACGCACTCGGCGATTTTTTCATCTCTAGCGCCACCTGCCATGCCGCGACGTTTTCGGCACCGTCGGCCGGACGCCATACGTAAAAGTTAGGAAGTGCTCTAAACTGGCTTAGATGCTCGATAGGCTGGTGGGTAGGTCCATCTTCCCCTACCCCGATACTGTCGTGCGTCCAGATAAAGAACTGTTGAATCCCCGTAAGTGCCGCGATTCTCGCACTCGGTTTAAGATAATCGGAAAACACGAAAAAGGTCGCGCTAAAAGGCATAAGCGGCCCATAAAGCGCCATCGCATTGACGATGGAAGCCATGGCATGTTCGCGGATACCGAAGTAGATATTGCGCCCTTTTGGGAAAACGCCCATATCGACAAGCTCGGTTTTGTTTGAAGGGCTTAAATCTGCCGAACCTCCCAAGAAACACGGAAGCGCTCTTGCGATGGCATTCATGATTTTGCCGTTTGTGTTTCTTGTTGCATCCGCCTTTTCAAAACTCGGCCATTGGATTTTTGAAAAATCCGGGTTTTGCAGCGCTTCTAGCGCTTCGTTTTGCTCCATCAAAGGGAGAGTTTTGAGGCTGTGGATCCACTCGCGCTCAAGCATATCCCCTTTCTCAACCGCACATCTAAAACGCACCATAACGTCTTCGTCTACATGAAACGTCTTAGTTGCATCAAAACCGCATGCCTCTTTGGCGTCGGCGATTACGTCGCTTCCAAGAGGCGCACCGTGAGAGTGGTGGGAACCTTCGAGTTTTCCCGCACCTTTGGCGATGGTGGTGTTGGCAATGATAAGAGTCGGTTTGGTGTTTGTTTTTGCCGCCGTGATCGCGCTGTCGATCTCGTCAAAATCATGCCCGTTGCACTCTAAAACATCCCAATTTTGCGCTTCGAATCTTTTTCTGATATTTTCGGAGATGCTCAAATCGATCGAACCCTCAATAGTGATACGGTTTGAATCGTAGATCACCACAAGGTTGTCAAGGTTGTTATGCCCCGCGATCGAAGCCGCTTCGTAGCTGATCCCCTCTTCAAGGTCGCCGTCCCCGCACAAACAATACACTTTATGGTTAATCACTTCGGCAGTTTCAGAGTTTACCTGCGCGCCTACGAATTTTGCCGCCATAGCAAAACCGACCGCATTGGCAACCCCCTGTCCAAGAGGTCCCGTCGTGATCTCGACGCCCGCCGTATGCCCGAATTCTGGGTGACCCGGAGTTTTAGAGTCTAACTGACGGAAGTTTTTAAGGTCTTCGATTTCGAGTCCGTACCCCCAAAGGTAGTAAAGGGAGTAGATAAGCCCCGTGGCATGTCCGCCCGAGAACACCAAACGGTCACGATTAAGCCAAGAAGGGTTTTTGGGATTATGACGCAGGTGTTCGCCCAAAACAACCGCGATATCCGCAAGCCCCATCGGTGCACCCGGGTGCCCCGAGTTTGCCGCTTGAACCATATCTGCCGCTAAGAACCTAATTGTGTTTGCCATTTTTTGACGCATTTGATTGCTCATTTTCTACCTTTGCTTAGTGTTTGTGTCTGTTGATATAAGAGGTTAAAAGGGGTTCCATGTTTTCCCGAAGGTTTGCATCAAACCCCTTCATCTCTTCCAAAAGAGTTGCAGCAAGTGCATCTGCTTCCTCCATCGCGCGCTCTAACCCTAAAATAGTCACGAAACTATTTTTTGCTTCATCATTGTTTGTTAATTTACCCGCCTCGTCACTACTTTGGGTTACGTCCAAAATATCGTCTTGGATCTGGAACAACAACCCAAGTTCCATACCGAAATCGTACAGCTTTGCACCCAGTGCCTCTTTGCCTACGATCAATGCACCCATCTTCAGCGACGCCGCAATAAGCTTGCCAGTTTTGTTGGCATGGAGCATCTTGATCGCACCGAGTTCAAGCTTTTGGTTCTCGAAATAGCAATCTATAGCCTGCCCGAGCACCATCCCGTTAAGCCCGCCGTTGCTTGCTAGTTCACGTACAAGCTGCACCCTCGTATAATCGCTCAAAGGGGCTTGGCTGAGCACCTCAAACGCGTAGGTGTTGAGTGCATCCCCTACTAGGATCGCCGTTACCTCGTCATACAAAACATGCAGCGTCGGCTTGCCGCGGCGAAGCGGCGAATTATCCATCGCAGGCAGATCGTCGTGGATAAGCGAATAGGTGTGCAAAAGCTCGATCGCATACGCGGCATGGTATGCCGCATCGAGCAACAACGGATTGTACGCTTCCACCACGCCCAGCAGCAATGCAGGGCGAAATCTCTTGCCGCCCGCAATAAGCATTGCATGAAGCGCTTCTTGGTAATGGGGGTGAAAACTCTCCGATTTGGGTAAGGAGTCCAGTAAAAAATTCTCAAAGTTTTGCATACGGAATCTTAACTAATTTATCTGTACAAAAAACTGAAAACCTGCTCTTTGTAGAAGCAAATTTACGCTCTTGTTTTTTGTGTAGATATTCTTTCGCAGCCCCTCGGGGTCTTTGACGAAGGTTGCATTGACGCCCAAGATTCGATCCCCTTTTGCTATTCCCAAAGAGGCGGCGTTTTTCCCGATCTCTATGATCTCTAATGCATCGTTTACCACAATCCCTCGGCTCTCTAAAAAAGTATCGCTCAAAACGCCGCCGCCCAAGCGTTCTGCGACACGCACGCCAAACTCCAAACGCTCAGAGCCCCTTGCAACCTCGACGCGGTGCTCGCTGCCGATCTTCCAAAAAAGGATCGTCTCCATTGCCGCGCTCGGCGAAGAGACTTTTTTACCATCAAGAGCAAGAAGAGTATCCCCCTTCTCAAACGGATTGGAGGGGAAAAACGGATCGACGGCACTGACAACGCTTGCTTTGTTTTTAGGATCCAAACGTATCCCGATATCGCCGTATCGGCTCTCTTGTTCGTTTATAAATCTTTTAAGATACGCCCTTTGGATGATGCCGCGATGGGTCACGATCCCCTCTAGGAAACAGCAGCTGTTTAAAACAAGACTCGGAGCGAACAAAGGCTCGTTCATTTTTGCCAAAACATTGAGCCCGACCTGCGGCTGCGTAATTCTGCCCTCAATCGCCAAGGTATCGTTTACGCAGGCTTCCCCGAGCGAGAGGTGGCGGTTGAGTTTAAAGAAATATTTCGAATCCTCTTTTTTTTCTACGAGGTACAACGATAAGAAAGGGTCTTTTTTGAGAATTTTTCCGAATTTAGGAGGAGTGGGGCTGTAAACGAGGAAACGTTTTGCACCCAGAGGGATCACAAGGTTTTGCCCTTGCACTGATTGTGTCGCGCCGACTTTGGCGATACACGCATCAAAACCCCCTTCACATGCCAAAGATAAGGAGAAGAAAAGGGTAAGTGCCGCAAAAAAGCGCACCACTTATTTTGCTCCGAAAGGATTAAGCCCGCCCATCCCCGAAAGCATCCCCATGGCGGAATTTTGTTTATTTTGTTCTGCCATTTTATACGCATCGTTTATCGCGCCGATAAGCAGAATCTGCAAAGAGTCTTTATCTTGCATCAGCGAATCGTCTATCGTAATATCGATCACCTCCCCTTTGCCGTTTACCACTACTTCGACCATGCCGCCGCCGCTTTTAACGCTAAAGGTCTTCGATTCGAGCTCCGCCTGGAGTTTTGCAGCACTCTCCTGCATACTCTCAAGCATCTTACTCATATCACCGAGGTTACCGAACATCTTAAATCTCGTCTAATACGTGGTCTATATCGTTGTTGTCATCAACCAAAACGACTCTTGGCTTGTAGTTTTCAAGCTCTTTTTCATCGTATGTTGCATAAGCAACGATGATGATCTTATCCCCTTTGTGCACTTTTCTTGCAGCCGCGCCATTGAGACAGATATCTCTTTTGCCGCGCTCGCCTAGAATAATGTAGGTTGAAAATCTCTCACCGTTGTTGATGTTTAAAATCTCCACTTTTTGCCCCACGCGCATTCTTGAAGCTTCCAAAAGCTCCTCATCGATCGTGATCGAGCCGACATAGTTTAAGTTGGCATCCGTCACGGTCGCGCGGTGGATTTTGCTATATAACATCTCTATTACCATTTAGCGTCCCATCTGCTTTTTCATCTCTGCGGGGCTGATAGGCTCATCCCACAGTTCAGGATTGATCACATATTCACTTACGACGTTGCCGCCGAGAATATGCTCCGCTACGATACGGTCGATCTTCTCTTTTGTAAGCCCTGCATACATCGTATGACCCGGTTCTACAAGCATTACGGGTCCCGCATTACAACGGTTCATACACGATGTGCGGATAGGCTGTACCGTACCCATAACCCCTTCCATCATCAATTTCTGCGCCAAGTATTGGAATAAATCTTGAGTTTGCGCCGTTACACACGATGGTTTTGGCATCCCCGGAGGTGCCGATTGTTCACATTTAAATATATAAAATGCCGGTTGTGGGATTCCCATAATCTACGATCCTTAAAAATTTTTGCGCAATTATAGCAAAAAATAGCGCCGCCTTTTCTCAACCGGGGAAATAAGTTTTATTATTTAAGATAACCAATATTTTTTCTCTTATTTTTAATTCGATATAATGGCGCAAAATTCAGCAAACGGACGGAAATTCTTGAAAAAAATACTCTCTCTATTTCTCTTGGCATCTGCCCTTTACGGCGAAGCAAAAATCTATGTGGGGACGGGCGTTGGTCTCTTGAGCGAAAAATTTGACGATGCAAACTACAAATCTAAAACATACAACCACGCGAAGTTTAAAGTCGGTTACGGGGACAGGGATGCTTACGCGGTCGAGTTCTCTTTTGATTACACCCAAAAAAATGCCAAATCGAATATCTACAACGAAACCGATACCTACGGCTTAAGCATCGAACTCTTAAAAGCCTTCAATCTCGATCTTTTTGCAAACCCCTATCTTAAAGCGGGCTACGGGTTTGGGTATTGCCAAACAAAAGGCGCGCAAAGCCAAACGCTTCGCCACGGTCATTTTACTTTGGGAACGGGGGTGTTTATACCTCTAAACGAGCATTTGGATCTGCAACTTGGGTACGAATACAAAAACATCTCTTATGAGCGCTACGACCAAACAACGACCGATACGAAGATCAAGTCACATGCCAACATAGGATATGCAGGGATAAACGTTCGCTTTTAGGGTTGTATCCCTAAAATCTCGCGAACCACTTCCCTATCGTCAAAGGGAAGCTTTTGATCGTAAATAATCTGGTAGTTTTCATCCCCTTTGCCTAGTATCACCACCACTTCATCCTCTTTTTGCTCTTTGAGCGCGGCTTCGATCGCTTTGCGTCGGTTGAGCTCTACGACGACGTTGCCCTTTTCTTCGATCCCCGACAAAATGTCATCGACGATCATTTGAGGGTCTTCGGTTCTTGGGTTGTCGCTGGTTATAAAAACTTTCTTTGCAAGTGTTGCGGCGATGCGTCCCATAAGGGGGCGTTTGGTTCTGTCTCTGTCGCCGCCAGCACCGAATACCACCAAAAGCTCTTTCTCTTTGAGGGCATTGAGCACCTGCGCCATTCCATCGGGCGTATGGGCGAAATCGACGATGACGTTGGGTTCTTGGCTCACCTGCTCCATCCTGCCGCTCACCCCTGCGAAATTGTCCACCACTTCGGCGATCTCCTCAAGCGATTTGCCTGTGAGGATATGCACCGCTGCGATGGCAGCAAGAAGGTTATAAAGGTTAAAAAAGCCGTGAAGCGAAGAGGTAAAGGGAACGATCTGTTCAAAATGTTTGATAATCCCGCTTGAAGCTTCGTTAAGCGAATATGCCATGAGCTTGTAGGTTGCGGGGTTCTCTATGCCGTAGGTAAAAGCGTTTTTGATGTTAAACGAGGCGCGCGGCTCGTCTTTGTTGATCAGCTTTTGGCTCTCATCTGCAAAAAAGCTGTTTTTGACCGCAATATACTCCTCGATACTCTTATGAAAATCGAGATGGTCTTGGGTGATATTGGTAAGGATTTTAAGCGCAAAACCAAGCCCCTCGATGCGCTCTTGGACTATGGCATGGGAGCTTACTTCCATAATAAAATACTCGCATCCCGCTTCTACGGCTTGGTAGATATGTTTATAGGTATGCAAAACGCTCGGAGTCGTGAGCGATTTTCCCTCTGCGACCGTGTCGTTCATAAAAAAACCGCGCGTACCCTGCATGGCGGCTTTGTATCCTAGATCAAGCAAAAAAGAGTATATCGCACTTGCTACGGTAGTTTTGCCGTTTGTCCCCGTAATACCTATGATCTTTATCTTATCGACCCCAAAAAGCGGGGCGATGTCGGTGATGTTAATAACTGAATGGGCATTGTTTTCTTTGGCATGTGCAGCGTATTTTGCGTTTTGGGAGGTTAGAAGAAATGCAGTCTTTGCGTCACACTCCGCCGAGTTGTCGGTGACGTATTCAAAAGGCTGCTCGGGAAGTTTAATTTTCAAGCTTTTTTACCTTTACGAGTTTTTTTAGCACTTTTCTTAGTTCCATATCGGTCGGATACGCCGCAAGGGCATTTTCAAGATACGAAAGTGCCATTTCGCTAAAACCGTTTTCGATCAGCCTGTTGAGGAAATCGACAAAATCGGCTTTGTGGGTGATGATGACGCGCGTAGAGAACATAATGTTTTCAAAGGTCTCTTTAAAATTGTTCGTTTTCTCTACGATCGCTTTAAAATCCTCGTATAAGATACCGTCCTCAAGCTCGAGCCTGTCGCGCAGCGGCTCGGCAAAAACCTCGCTCAGTTTTTCGATGGTACCGTCTATATTTTTGAGTATTTCACTCATAATCTGATCTGCTTGTTCTTTGTTCTCCTCTTTGAGGATCTCATAGTAATCAAACAGTGCTTCCGCGCCGCCCTCGCCGCTCATAGCCATTTCAGAAAGTATGACACCATTATACGCTTCCTTGGAGTTTGGATAGTTCTGCAAAACGGCGGCAAACTTCTCCAATGCTTTTTTGTAATCGGACTTTGAAAAGCTCTCTTTTGCTTGTGATAATGTTTTGTGTTTACTCATTGAACTCATGTCGTTTTCTTTATATTATAAATTCTCTATATCGTTTTCCATGCCGATAGGTACGTTGACGACTACCAATTCGGGATGGATATCCATACGAAGCTGTCTCTCAACCCCGTATTTTAGCGTAGTTCCGCTACTTGCACACCCTACGCAGGCACCCTTTAATTGTACATAAACTTTAGCATTTTTTACAGTAATAAAATCGATATCCCCGCCATCGAGTGCCAATGAGGGACGTACTTTATCTATCACATTTCTAACAGGAGAGATTAGCTCTTCATCAGAAAATGGAATCATCAAATATCCTTTGTTTCTCTTTCTTTTTTAATAATCATAAAATATGACAAAGTCGCTTAACATGCCATAAAAATTAAAACTTGCCGCGCCTTTTAATCTTGCAATGATAATACCTGATGCACGTAACTAGGCTTTCTCATCCCTACCAAAACAAAGTCGATCTCCTCTTTTTCAAGCAGAAACTTCAAAGCGCACACTTGAAGAGAATCAAAGCAACTTCCTAGCTCCTCTTTAAGAGCCGTTCGCGTTCTTTTTGCGCACTCATGGGCAACCGTTTGTTTGTACTCCTGTAAAAACAGATCGATCATCCCCAAGAGCGGCTCAATCGTTTCGGTTTCTAGTTTTTGGAGCATATTTTTGATACCCGGCAAAATCTGTGCTACCAAAAACGATTCGTAATCCCCTATCCAGCCGAATTTGTGTTTGTTATCGTCAAGCTGCTCTATCAGGGTAAAAAGGGGTTTGAGTTCGGGGGTATCGCTCACCTCGAGCAACTCGTTGAGATAGGTATAATAGCTATCGCTCGGATCGTAATCGGCGAGTCTGTACATCAGATGCTCTTTTTGTGCATTGAGAGGTCGATTAACAAGCACTCGCAGACCGTTTCTTTTTGCCCAACGAGCACATTTTAGCCCCTCTTTTTCCAAAAGGTTGATCGGCAGCTGCACCGTCGTAAAGCCGTGAGTTGCATTACCCGCTTTTTGCGCCGCATTTTGGGCTAGAGTAATGAGATCCTCATAGGGTAAAAAAGCTGGGTCGCTGCGCTCTAGGGAAAAACTGTTGGAACTGATACCGTAGGAGCCTATCCTTTTAGCTGCGACTTCACGCTCTAACGCGACAAACGCTTCATAGATCCTGCGGTACATCTCATCAAGACGCGTATCCTCATCGACCCCTTTTTCGATTGCATCGTAGAGATAATATTCTGGATTATGCAAGAGATAACAATCCAAATAGCTTCTCTCAAGCCTCTCTAGCGAACGCGTAAGTTGGTCGGCTATAAACGAGGGGGCAATACTATGAAAGCAACTTGGACTATACTCAACCACCTCCTCAAAAGGTGTTTTTTTATGGAGTTCGAGATTGCCCCCTTGGATATACCCCACCTTGCTCACTATCTCGATCGCTTCTAAATAGTGGGGATCGAACTCTTTACATGCCAACGCAATCGCTCTCTCTGCCGCTCCGTCCATATAGTTTGCAGAGGTATCGATCATCGGTATACGCATACGTATCGCCTCTTTAAGCGCTTCTATATGTTGCTGGTTATAATCACTTATTCTATAGGTTCCGAATGCGAAATTACTCATATTTGCCCTTTGTTACGATGTAAGTACTTTAGAATACGGAAAGTACCGAAATAAAAAGATTAGAAAGAGTGAGGCTGTAAGGAAAGATCAGGCGTTGCCTGATCTTGTCGGGTTGTTTGAATTATACTAATTCAATAAACGCCATAGTCGTAGCATCACCACGGCGGATTCTTGTTCTTGTGATTCTTGTGTATCCACCCGCACGCTCAACGTACTTAGGAGCAACTTCGTTCACAAGTTTTTTTGTAGCTTCTTTGTTTTGAAGCGCCGCGAATACTGCTTTATGTGCATTAGCGTCACCCTTACCTGCAGTCGTGATCAATTTCTCGACGTAAGAACGTAACTCTTTTGCTTTTTCAACAGTAGTTTCAATTTTCCCATGTTCAATTAACGAAATACTTAGGTTTTTAAGTAAAGCTGCACGGTGTGAGCTTGTACGACCTAGTTTACGGTATCCATGACGATGTCTCATCTGCTATCCCTTATATTAAGCTTCTTTAGCTTCGATTTTCTTTTTTAATGCGGCTACTACGTCGTCTGCAAGATCAGAACCGACTGCAAAACCATACTCTTGCAGTTTTTCTACGATCTCGTCATACGATTTTTTACCAAGGTTTTTAACATTTTTCAAGTCGTTATGACTCATTAATGCAATCTCACCGATCAGTTTAATGTTTGAGCGGTCAAGGCAGTTAAAACTACGCGCACTTAGCCCTAAACTATCAATATGAGCCGTTAATTTTTTCAGATCAGGATTCTCTTCCGCACGCTCTACGGTCGTAGGAGCTTTGATGCTGATCTCGCTGTTAAATACGGCCAATTGAGCATACATAACTTCCAAAGAGTTTCTAAACGCATCGATCGGAGATATCTGACCGTCCGTTTTAATCGTAAACACGACTCTTTCAAAGTTAGGATTATCCTCAACCAAAACGTTTTCTATTTTATACGTTGCACTTCTTACAGGAGTAAAGAACGCATCGAGTGCGATGTAGCCCTCTTCAAGCTCGTCTGCGATATCTTCGCTAGGAACGAACCCGATCCCTTTTGCAATTTTAATAGAAAAGTTTAACGTCGCATCTTCATTTAACGTTGCAAGATGTGCCGCAGAGGTAGCAACCTCTACTTCATCGTTGCTTAAATCAGCACCTTTTACTTCGCAAGGACCTGCAAAACTATAATTTACCGTCGCTTCGGTTGCATCGTTTTTAAGCTTGAATCGTACCTCTTTGAGATTTAAAATAAAATCGGAAATATCTTCAAGCATACCGCGAACCGAGTCGAACTCATGTTTCGCACCCTCGATTTTAATAGCAATCGGAGCAAAACCTACAGAGCTACTTAACAAAAAACGGCGAAGCGGGTGAGCTAAAGAGATCGCATACCCCGTCTCAAACGGGAACGCGATAATATTAGCTTCAGTCTCACTAATCTGTTCTACCTCAAATTCTTGAGGAGCAAGTGGAGTAGTTTTAATCTTTTTCATTCTCAAACGCCTTTGTTTTTAATTATTATTTCGAGTAAAGCTCAACGATCAAACGCTCTTCTACAGGAATAACAACCTCTTCACGCTCAGGTAAACGAGTAAAGATACCGAATACTTTTGCAGCATCGATATCAACCCATGGAGCAATACCGGTTTGGTTAGTAAGTTCAAGAGCACGTACAACTTGCGGGTTGTTTTTGCTGCTTTCGCGAATCTCTACTTTTTGACCCGGTTTTACGCGGTAAGAAGGGATGTCGACTTTTTTACCGTCAACTAACAAGTGACCGTGTGTCACTAATTGGCGTGCAAAACGGCGAGTCGTTGCAAATCCCATACGGTATACGACGTTATCAAGTCTTTGCTCGATAAGAGTGATAAGGTTTGTACCTGTATTCCCCTCTCTTCTTTTTGCTTCAACGAAGATAGCGCGGAATTGTTTTTCGGAAATACCGTACATAAATTTCGCTTTTTGCTTCTCGTTAAGTTGCAATCCGTACTCAGACGCTTTTTTACGGCGTTGACCATGCTGACCCGGAGCATAAGGACGCTTATCTAATGCAGACTTTCCTGCTAAACGGCGCTCACCCTTTAGGTTAAGACTTACGCCAAATCTTCTTTCGATTTTTTCTACTGGACCTCTATATCTTGCCATCAGTAATCTCCTTAAACTCTACGACGTTTTGGTGGACGACAACCGTTGTGTGGTAACGGAGTAACATCTTTCATGAATGTTACGCGGATACCTTCGATCGCACCAACAGACTTCACTGCTGTTTCACGGCCAGAACCTGGACCTTGAACTTTAATACCTAACTCTTTAATACCGTGTACTTGAGCTTTCTCTACCGCTGCTTCTACTGCTGCTTGCGCTGCAAACGGAGTAGATTTTTTAGAACCTTTGAAACCAAGGCTTCCTGCAGAACTCCACGCTACCATATTTCCCATCTCGTCTGTAATCGTTACCAACGTGTTGTTGAACGATGCAGAGATATGGATGATACCGCGAGATATATTTTTCTTAATTACTTTTTTTCTAACAGCTTTTCTTTTTGCCATCTCTTATTCCTTACGCTGCGCCGACAGTTTTGCGTTTCCCTTTACGAGTACGCGCATTTGTCTTAGTTTTTTGACCACGGCACGGAAGACCACGGCGGTGACGTAAACCACGGTATGAACCTAAATCCATAAGTGCTTTAATGTCCATAGCAACTTGTTTACGAAGGTCTCCCTCTACAACATGTTTCTCACGGATTTCGTTTGTGATAGCCGCGATATCGTCTTGAGAAAGTTCGTAAACTCTTTTGTTATAGTCAATACCTGTAGCATCAAGAATTTGACGAGATGCATAAAGACCAATCCCATAGATGTATGTTAGACCATACTCTATTCTCTTTTTTTTCGGTAAATCAACACCAGAAATACGAGCCATGATTATCCTTGTCTCTGTTTATGTTTTTTAACTTTGCAGATTACTCTAACAATGCCTTTTCTTTTGATAACTTTACAGTCATCACACATCTTCTTAACTGAAGCACGTACTTTCATAGAAAGTCTCCTATTATATAATCTCGTAAAATCCGAAAAAAATCGGATCTTACTCAGTCACGAAAGCCCCGCTCGACGGCGCGACACACTCCATTCTTTGCTGCATTTAGGCAGATTCCAAAACCTTGCCAATACTTTTAACTAGATAGGTATATATAGATAAAAATACTCAACTTTTATGTTAAAACAGCAAAGCGGATGTGGATTATACACAAACAAATGTAAAAGATTTATTAAATAACTGGAATTTCTCTTGTTTTATTCTCTTTTAAGCTTTTTTTCTCCACGTTAATCCCATAATACGCTCACACCGTACTCGATATCCAAAATAATGCTCTTTGTATAGGTGATTTTTTTGCCGTATTTTTTGCTTACGAGTTCTACTTCCAGTTCCCCATTTTCCAAAAGTTCCCTTATCTCTTTATAGGAGAGCCACTTGCCGTATTTTCCCAAAGCGTTTTGCCATATCCGAAACGAGCAGGTCGCATCCTCGCGCAGCTCGAAAAACTCACCGTCTTCGGTTTTCCAGTGCGCATTGGAACAAGCATAAAGTTTTACCTTTTTCCCCCGCACCTCTTTCTCGCGCACCTCAATAGCACCCTCCTCGCAATAGGGGCATTTTCCTAAAATCATGGCATGTACCTTATTTTAAGTCTCTGAACAAATAGATTGCTTCACTTTGTTCGCAATGACAAAGTAGCGTCACTGCGAGGTTTGGAACAAACCGCGGCAGTCTAAAAAATATTTATTCAGAAGTCTCATTTATTTTCAAAATTATACATCCATTAAAAATCAGCTGCTAAAAATATGTCAAAATGCAATAGTTTAATACCGTTAGTTATACACCGCATTGTTCGTTTCTCTTTCTAAAAAAATTCCAATTGCGCTAAAATAACGCCATGCAAACTTACGAAGAAAAATTCACCCAATCGATTCAAAATACGTTTTTTACGAAACTCACCGAAGATGAACAGTCGTTCCTACATGCCAAGGCTTGCGAGTACAGGTTTTCCCACCAAGAGATAAAACAGCTCATCGATATGGCGCGGGATATTACGCTGTGGCAAGAGGGGAGCATTATTGATTTTTTCATAGATCACAGTGATAAAAAAGTGGTTATGCAACGGCTGCGCGCATCGTACGAAAATCTGCGCAACATGCCAAACTCCTATAAGAACTTTACTCTAAAAAATATCCCATCCGAACAAAAATACACCTTTAAGACGGAACCCAAAGAGGGGTTCGGGCTGGGGCTTTGCCCCGTGGCAAGCGAAAAAACGCGCTGCTGTAATCTGCTCACTCTCGATGCGGTGCAAAGTTGCGGGTTTGACTGCTCCTACTGCTCCATTCAAAGTTTTTACAACCAAAACACGATCACGTTCGACAGCGGTTTTAAAGAGAAACTCCTCGCCCTTGAGCTTGAGGCGAATAAAACCTACCATATCGGCACGGGGCAGAGTTCCGATTCGCTTATGTGGGGCAACCGCGAGGGGGTTTTGGATGCGCTTTTTGATTTTGCGCGCAAATACCCCAACGTGATTTTGGAGTTTAAGACCAAATCAGACAACGTATCGTACCTTCTCCAAAACGAGGTACCCAAAAATATTCTATGCACGTGGAGTCTCAACACCCCGACCATCATCCAGAACGAAGAGCATCTCACCGCGTCGCTTGAAAAACGGCTCGCCGCCGCACGCAAGGTCGCCGACAAAGGGGTAAAAGTGGGGTTTCACTTCCACCCTATCGTGGAGTATGAAAACTACCTTGAGGAGTACGCCGCGGTGTACGCAAAGCTTTTGGAGACGTTTGATGCGAACGAAGTCGCACTTGTGAGCTTTGGCACCCTCACCTTTATAAAACCCGTCATCAAGCAGCTTCGCTCACGCGAATTTCACAGCAAAATCACCCAGATCCCCATGCAAGACGCAAGCGGCAAAAGCTCCTACCCCCATGCCAAGAAAGCAGAGATGTTCTCCCACGCCTACAAAAGCTTCGCGCCTTGGCACTCCAAAGTGTTTTTCTACCTTTGCATGGAGGAACACTCGTTATGGAAAGAGTGTTTCGGGTACGAATACGCTACGAATAACGATTTTGAGAGGGAGATGCTTTTTAGTTATACGCAGAAGCTAGGGTTGGAGTTTTTGATGTAGCAATTCTTGGCATGTAAAGTTTTACATGCCAAGGGTTAAAATTCTATCGTTCACAAACTAGATTCCGCATCGAGTGCGGAATGACGAGTTATGTGATTTATTTTGTTTATGTAACGTTTGCCTAGTGGCTTCCGCATCCGCCGCCGCAACAGCCGTTGCTTGTGGAGTCGCTCATGGCGATAACGAAGCTATTGCCTACCTCTTGCACTTTAAATTTATGCTTGCCGCAGAACTCATCGTTCATATGGTCGCGCATCTCCAACGATTTTAAGAGCGCCGCATCTTTGGAGTCTAAACTAATATTGTTTTGCAAGTCGCTTCTTTTAAAACAACCGCACTCTTTTTCTACAGATATTGTAAACATATGTTCTTTCCTTTTTGTATAAATATTTTTGCAATAGTAGCGATTTGCGCTTTGGCTACTCTTAGCACTTTTACAAATTAGAAAGTTTAAGCATTTTCAAATCCGACATGCCAAGAACTAAAGCGGTGCGCCCTCGTAATCGCATTTTTGGTTTAAAAACATCTCCATCTCGTAGCGGCGCAAATAACGGATCATATTGGTAGAACCGCTGATCCCCGTGGGGTCGCCCGCAGTGAGGATATAGCCTTTGTCGATGTCGAGTATCCCCTCATCAAGTCCTTTTTGCATCACGTTTTGCAAGATGCGCGGCAAAGAGGTCTTTTGTACCGAAAAGATCGGTACGACACCCCATGAAAGCGTGAGCTGCGAGCGCACCACCTCATCGTGGGTGATCGCCAAAATAGGGCGTGCGGGACGGTACTTTGCTATTTTTTTCGCCGAATTTCCGGAACTGGTCAGGGTTAAAATCGCCTCGACGTCAAGCACCTTTGCAAGCCGCACGGCAGATTCGTCGATAGCATTGGCGGCATCGGAATAAGGGTAGATACCGAATTTATAATTATCGTACTGTTTCTCGGTCTCTCGGATCGTCTCAAACATTGTCGTAACTGCTAAAACGGGGTATTTCCCCACGGCGCTCTCCTCCGAGAGCATCACCGCATCACTGCCATCAAGCACCGCATTGGCGATATCGCTGATCTCGGCGCGAGTAGCACGGGTTGCGTTGGTCATGGAAAGCAACATCTGCGTCGCGGTGATGACGGGTTTGGATGCGGCATTTGCTTTGGCTATGAGCATCTTTTGGATGTTTGGCACCTCATAGTAAGGCACCTCAATCCCCAAGTCTCCCCGTGCGACCATCAATCCGTCGCTTGCTTCTAAAATAGCATCGATCTCCTCGATCGCCTCGAATTTTTCTATCTTGGCAATAAGCATCTGTTTGCCGCCGAACTTCTCCACCAAGGCTCTGGCATGGAGCATATCTTTGGCGTTTTGCACAAACGAAATTGCCATAAAATCGACCCCGTTTGCCACCCCCCATTCGATGTCGCTTTTGTCTTTATCGGTGAGTACGTCAAATTCCAAACGGGTATTGGGAAAATTGACCCCTTTTTTTGGAGCTGAGGATGCCGCTGTTTTCCACCTCTGCAAACACCTCATCGCCGCTTTGGCTTTTTTGGGTGACCTTTGCGCGGATTATCCCGTCATAAAGATAGATATACTCCCCAACACGCAGTTTATCGAGGATAGCGCTTTGATTGAGATGTACCCTGTAGTGCCCCTCCACCACGCGGTGCCCGATTATCTGCTCTTTTGTGAACTCGATCACGTCCCCTTTTTCAAGTTCAAAACTGTGTTCTAGTTCCCCTATGCGGATCTTTGGACCGCTTATATCTTGCAGCACCCCTACGATCTTGCCGCTTTGGCGCATCGCTTCTCGGATATTTTGCAAAACCGTTTCGTGGTATGCGTAAGTTCCGTGGGAGAAATTAAGACGAAAAACATTCACCCCCGCTTCGATCAACTCTACCAAGATCTCTACGCCATCACTCGCAGGCCCCACCGTTGCAACGATTTTCGTTCTTTTTTTCATCCATATTCCCCGTAAAAATTTTTACCATTGTAACAAAGTTTTATTACCTATTTATGCCGCAATTTTCAACATGCCAAGATACTCGATATAATGCGGTATTTTATTTTATAGACGGAATTACCAAGGAGATGCTATGCAACAAAATCCCCACCTCGTTCTAGGCGAGCGCAACACCCTCATTATCGACCGAGACACCCCTCACGGCGTTTTTTTAAAAGCACAGGACGACAAAGACGTTCTTCTTCCCAAAGCATACGTAACCCCCCAAATGAAGGTGGGTGATTCCGTAGAAGTATTTTTATATACCGACTCCGAAGACAGGCTTGTCGCTACGACCCTCATGCCAAGCGCAATGCTCGATCAGTTCGGGTTTTTCGAGGTGGTCGATACGACAAAATTCGGCGCGTTTGTGAACTGGGGGCTCCCAAAAGATCTGTTCGTCCCCAGAATGTTTCAAAAAGCACCTTTTGCCATAGGGGAAAAAAAGTTTTTACGCGTCGTGTACGATGAGATGACCCACCGCCTCGTGGGGACGGAGAAGTTTTCCAAATACCTTGATAAAAAACCCAAAGGGCTTAAAACCCACCAAGAGGTCAAAGCGCTCATAATCGACAAAACGCCGCTGGGGTACAAATGTATCGTCGAAGATCGCTACGAGGGGCTTATGTTTCACAACGAAATATTTGAAAAAGTAGCCATCGGGGAGGAGCGAACCGCTTATATCAAAAATATTCGCAAAGACGGTGGGATCGACCTGAGTCTAAGAAAAATAGGGGGCGCCAAAACAAAATCCGCCGCCCAAAAGGTGCTCGAACTCTTACATGCCAACAAAGGGATTCTCCCCTACAACTACAAAAGCGCGCCGGAGCTGATCCAAGAGGTGTTTGGCATGAGCAAAAAAGATTTTAAACGCACCCTCACGACCCTCCAAGAAAAAGGGGAGATAGAGGTCAAAGATACGGGGATCTATCTCAAAGGCTAAGCATGGCGAAAAAGAAAAAATCGATCCCGCTTACAGAAGCAAAACTCAGCTTTTGCCAAGATGGGATAACGTATGTTTTACTCCACTATTTTCCCGCAGCCATGACCGTGGAAGCGGCAACCTATGAAAACGACAAAAAAACAGGAGTGCGTACCCTCCCCTTTGCACACCTGCCCAAAGTTCTCAAAAAGCAGATCAACCCTCTTTAAACACCCGTTTTTCGGGGTTATTTTTAAGATATTTTTTAGCAAAAAAAATTTATTTTGGGAGTATAATTTCGAATTACGATAGAAAAACAGGGCGCAAAAATCTTTGTAAAATCTCTTTTGCTCCGAAAAAAGTTTGGCTAAAAAGCAACCACTTCCATTTCTATCTGTAAGGTTATTTCACTTTTCGTTGCATTTGTGCCAAAAGCGCTATTATGATTTTTCATAATTACCATCCACATCGTGGAACATTGACTTACAGGGGTAACAATGACGCTACAAGACCTTCGATTTGCACTCGAATTGGGTTGCGTAATGAATAAAGATATAGATGCCATTATCGAGCATTGCAAAGTACACGGTATCAACAAAGAGGAAATCGACGAGCAGCTTGTCGATATGGGATACGGTAAGATCCTAGACGATACGTTGGACGACTTTGACGAGGATGACGAGGATGACGGATATATACAAAAATTTCCTCACAAAAACAGATTTTACGAAGACTAAGAGTCGCCGCAGCGGCGCAAGCGCAGCTAGAGGGAGGGTTCCTTTAGCACACAAACAAAAACTCCAATAAGCGGGATTTGATTTTTTCTTCATTATAATGGTTGTATTACAACTCTATGAAGGAGAAGGGATGCTTGCTTCTCACCCGCTTTTTATTCCCATGCGGCATCTGCGCGGCGTGGATTTCCCCTTTTTTTTCTTGGCATGTGCATCTGTTTTTTCGACGGCGGCTTTTCGATGATCCTCAAACTACTCGAACATATCGGCAACAAAGCGGCCGACTTTTTTCTTTCTATCTACGAAGCGATGCAGTTTACCGCCCTTTGCCTTATCCATATGGTGCAGCCCAAAAGCTATAACCCCGCCATGCGGATGGTTCTTATCAAACAGATATATTTTACCGCCGTGGGGATTATCCCCCTCTTTATCATGATGGCTTTTCTTTTCGGTTCGGTTATCATAGGGGTCGTTATCGCCCTTGCAACGCAATATAATCTTCAGTCGCAAATAGGATCGATCATCGTAACTTTTGCACTCAACGAATTTTCCCCCTTCTTTACCGCCCTGCTTATCTCGCTGCGCTCGGGAACGGCGGTCAATACCGAGATTGCGGTAATGAACGTCAACAAAGAGCTTAACACGCTCAAAGAGTACAAAATAGACCTTATCGATTACCTTTTTCTCCCCAGAATCCTAAGCGGTATCGTAAGCGTTACCTCCCTCTCGATCCTTTTTGCCATCATTATGCTCGGCAGCGGCTATATCTTCACCCTTTTTTACATGGGGATGGATCTGCATACCTACCAAACCCTCTTAGCCAATGCGGTAGGGGTCGATAATCTGCTCATACTCTTGCTCAAAAGCGTCGCTTTTGGATTTGTAACGATGCTTATACCGATCTACAGCGGGCTTAAAACCGCCAATGCCTATACCGCGATTCCTATCTCCGTTTTAAACGGCATGGTGAAACTCTTTATCGCAATCTTTTTTATCGAGGTGCTCTCATTAGTGCTGCAATCACTGTAAAACTTTTCGCTTCTTACAAAGAGATAGACGATTTTCTTGCGAACGAGCAAGATTATTCCCTTATCTCCGGAGACACCCCTTTGATCTCAAACCTCAATATGCTTGAGAATATTGCGCTCATCAAAGAGGTGCACGAACTGCTTCCTACCCAAGAGGCACAGGCACATGCCATAGAATCTTTGCGGCTGATCGACCTAGAACACATAGGACTGAACCGTCTTAACCAGTGCACCTCTTTGGAGGTTTTTTACGTCATGGTTATTCGCGCGATGATGGCAAAAGAGGAGGTGATTTTTATCGTAACCCCTTTTTTCCTCATCAAAAAACTAGCCCGCATCGAACCGGTTCTTGAAAAACTTATTCTCTTAAACAAAGAGCAAAAAAATATTATAATACTCGACAACCTTACAAACCAATCACACTACAAAGGCGATCTATGCAATATAATAAAATGAAAATTGCGGTTGGTCTTTTCGTTCTGACCTTTTTAGTCACTATCGCTTTTTCCTCGTTTTTAATTCTACGTGAAAAAGGCACCTTCGATAAACGTTACAGCTTTTACTTCACGACCCAAAGTGCGAACTCTTTTAACGTCGGCATGCCCCTGAAATTTTCGGGTTTTGATATCGGTACGATCGATGAGATCGCACTCAACGACGACGGAAGCGTCAAGATCACCTTCTCGGTCGCCGAAAAGAACAGAAAATGGATCAGCCGCTACTGCGTACTTCTTTTGCAAAAGCCCCTTATCGGTTCCCCCCATATCGAAATATATTCTAGTATCGAAAATCCCCCTCTTGAAGAGGGATCGCACGTAGAGATCATCATCAGCGACGATATCAACGGAATGATCTCCAAACTCGAGCCCGCCATCGACAAGCTTATCAATATCATCACCTCGGTCGATGCGATCACCTCAAAACTCTCTTCGGAGAATTCCGATCTTTTTGCAACGATCAAAAATATCAAACTTTTTACCGATAAACTCTCCAACGGCGACGCACTTCTAACGACTATTACGGGTGATGCCCAAGCGACGCAAAGCTTAATCGAGGCACTCAATAAAGCCGCCGCAATTATGGAAGAAACCCACAAGATCAGCAAAGATATCCAAGGGGTCACCTCCAATCTCGAACAAGATATTCTCAAACCATCTTCGGGGGTTATCCAAGAGCTTCATACCATTATGAAAGACGTCAAACAAAAACTCGATACTCTCGATGGAACCGTCAAAAGCGTCGGAAGCTACGATACGCAACTCTTGGAGATCAAGGAGCAGATCAGCGCCGGACTTATTAAGTCAAACCAATTGCTCGATAAAGTCGATGCCCTCACCCAAGATGAAACAAAGACAGAGGTGCCCCTGCCATGAAACTCTTCTCCCTTATAACCTTTATCGTTTTATTGACAAGCGGATGTTCCACCAAGCTTCCCCCTAATCAGTGGCAGATTCAAAGCGCCGCTGCGTTTGAGTCCTACACAAACAACTTTCTGCGAGGGTATGATTCGGTTGCAGCCAACGACCTTCGGCGATCACTTGAACATGCCAAGGCGGGGGGAGATTTCGATAGTCTGGCACGTATCTACCTTGGCATGTGTGCTCTTAATATCTCCGTCGGTCTCCAAGACGATTGCGGTGCATACTTAGAGATCGAGGAGTTTGCAAACGATTCTTCGCTAAAGAGCTACTACGCACTTTTGCAAAAAAAGACGGATACGATGGAGCCTTCTCTTCTGCCTGATGCTTATAAAAACTTTGCCTTGCATTTACAAAAAAAGGAATATGCTTCGGCTTTTACTGCCCTTGAAGATACCCCTATCAGCAGCAAACTTATCGGTGCGGCATTGCTAAAAGAGCACCTTGAGGTTGCGCAGATAGAAAACATACTCCAAAGCGCATCGTTTTACGGGTATAAAAAATCGCTGCTTTATTGGTTAGGCGTGTTGGAGGAGCAAAGCGAATCAACGAGCGAAAAAGAAGCAATACGCAAAAAAACGGAGATTTTAAGAAAAAAATAGGAGCGCCTCCTCTTTTTCAAGAGAAGACGAAGTGTAAGCATAATTTTATTGAGTCAATATAAAACTATACAAGGAGAATCGTAATAAAATTATATTCACTTTGCGTTACATTTGCGTTAACTTACATTAGTATATTCTTCTTATAATCTTCAATTAAAAATACAACATGCCAAGCGGGTATATTTGCTTAAACAAAAACCAATATGCAACTTACTATAATGACGTTTACAACTCGCAAAACATACGATATAACATAAAGGACGCTTATGAAAAAATGCAACTCGCTCAAAGAGGTCAGAGATCAAATCGATATTATCGATGACAAACTCGTTGAACTCATCTCCCAAAGAAGCCATCTCGTGCGCCAAGCGGCATCGTTTAAAAACAGTATCGAAGAGGTAAAAGCGGAGGATAGGATCGATTTCATTATGCAAAAAGTGCGCAAAAAAGCGATCGAGCTTGACGTATCGCCAAACCTTATCTCCGAACTTTTTACAAGAATGATCGATGAGATGGTAGAAACCGAGATTTCGGAATTTAGAAATGCGGGGAATTTTTAATTTGTTCAAAGCAACATTTTTACTTCTTTGGGGCACCCTCTCTCTTTATGCCCTCGAAGGGTTCGTGCAACCCAAAGAGCTTTACAATCTTTTAGACGATCCCGAACTTGTCGTACTCGATCTATCTTCTAAAGAAAATTATACCCGCTCCCATATCTCTCATGCACTTCATTTTGACCCCGACCGTTTGGTCGTAACAAAAGAGGGGTATCCTACCTTGGCGCCAAAAGAGGAGTTTCATGAGATTTTTAGAAAACTCGCCCTCAAGCCGAGTTCTAAAATTGTCCTCTACACCAGAAACACTCAGGAAGATTTTCGCAACGCGTCGCTAGGTGCTTTGGCGCTTCTAAGTTACGGGTTTGAAAACGTCGCTATTTTAGACGGCGGCTATTTGGCATGGGCATTTGAAAACCCGCTACTTATCTCTTCGCAAAAAACCCCTCTACCCGAACAAAACGATAGGCTTTATGAACAAAAACGCTCTTTTATAGAGCACGACATCACCGAGGAGGCGCAAACTGTTTTGCTCGACGTGCGACCCTCTGAAATCTATTTTGGCATCATGCCATCTCAAGGCCTAAGCGATGCAGGGCATATCCCGCATGCCATAAATATCCCCCTTCTCTACAATCTGCGCCAAGACCGTACGCTCTTAGAGAAAGAAACGCTTCTTGAACTCTACAAAAACGGGCTGGGACTCGACAGAGAAGAGAAGATCACTCTTTATGGAGAAAGTCTCTTAGATGCAGCATGGAGCTGGTTTGTTCTTTATAAACATTTAGGATTTACACATACGAAGATTTATGCAAAAGGGGTTCAAGGGTGGATACAAAATCCCGCTAACGAGCTACGTCGCTACAAATGGGAGATGAAGTAAAAGAGGGTAAAAAAAGAGAGCCAAACTCTCTTTTTTTACTTATAACGGTATGTGATTCTACCCTTATCCAACGAATAAGGCGTTAACTCAAGTTTAACACGGTCACCCGGCAATATTTTAATATAGTGCATACGCATTTTACCTGCAATATGACACAAAATAATATGTCCGTTTTCTAACTCGACACGAAAAGTTGCATTAGGCAAAGCCTCTATAATCTTGCCATCAACTTCGATAACATCTGATTTAGCCATTTAGTATTCCTTACTTCTCTATGCAAGAGATAAAATTTCAGCTTTACCATTGATTATAGCAACAGTATGCTCATAGTGTGAACCGCGTAAACCGTCGGCACTAACGACATCCCACTTATTTTCCAAAATGATCGGCTTAGAATCTTTTTGACAGATCATAGGCTCGATACAAAAAACCATTCCGTTTTTGATTTTTGGACCCGCTTTTGGATTTTTTCCCTCTAAATAATTCGGAATTTCCGGTTCTTCATGAGGTTTTTTCCCGATACCGTGACCGCAGAAACTATGCAGCGGAACAAATCCGCGCTCGCGGATAAAGTTTTCGATCAACATAGAAAGTTCTTTAAAACGCATCCCCTCTTCAATCACCTCTATAGCGTAATAGAGGGAATCCTTCGCACATGCTATAAGCGCTTCGTCCTGATTGGATATTTTTCCTACTCCGGCGGTAATTGCGGCATCGCCGAAATACCCCTCAAGCTCCGTACCGATATCGTAACCGATAATGTCGCCTTCTTGAAGTTTATAATCTGTGGGAATTCCGTGAATAATCACTTGGTTGAGGGAGGTACAAACAGCGTTGGGAAATCCGTAAAGACCCTTAAAAGAGGGTTTTGCACCATGGGAACGGATATAATCCTCCGCCATGGCGTCCAACTCTTTTAAAGAGATCCCCGCTCTTGTATTTTCGCGAAGCAACTCTAATGCACCGCCCACGATTTTGTTGGCGGCTCTTAGTTTTTCTATTTCGTCTTGTTTTCTAAGCGCGATGGCCATTTTTAGAGACCAACCGCACTTAATGTTTCATATTTGCTCATATATAACTGAGCCTCTATTTTTCTCATCGTGTCCAAAGCAACCTGAACGACGATTAAAACGGCTGTACCGCCGAAAACAAACGGGACACCCATCCCTTTGATAATCATAAACGGTAATGTCGCAACAAGTCCCAAATAGAGTGCACCGGTAAAAGTCAATCGACTTGCCGTTTCATTCAAAAACTCTTTTGTCGCATCACCGATACGAATACCGGGAATAAATCCACCTTGACGTTTTAAATTATCCGAAATATCTTTCGCATTAAATGTGATCGAAGCATAAAAGAATGCGAAGAACACAACAAACACGAACGTTAAAAAGTTAAAGAAATAACCGTTCGGATTTAAAAAGTCTGCTATTGCCTGTACGGTAGGGTTTGAACTACTTGATAAAACTGTCATAGGAAACATCAAGATCGCGCTAGCGAAGATTACAGGGATAACACCTGAAAGATTCACTTTGATCGGGATGTAGTTCATAACTCTTTTATTTTGATTTTGCATAATAGTCTTTTTGGCATACGTAATAGGGATACGACGTTCCCCAAGTTCAACGTAGATAATTATCCCCACTGTAGCAAGGATAAGCGCCAAAATTGCCAACACGGTTATAAAGCTCATTGCGCCCGTATTCACCATTGTTACAGCTTGACCAATCGCACTTGGAATTGCCGAAACGATACCCGCAAATATGATCAAAGATATACCGTTACCGATACCGCTTTGCGTAATCTGCTCACCAATCCACATAAGAAGCATAGTTCCCGCAAGCATTGAAACGATAGAAAGTGTCAAGAACGTGCTGAAATCTATGAGTATCGCGCTATTGCCGCTAGGACCGGTTAAACTCTGAAGACCCACGCTTACGCCTACTGCCTGTACGATTGTAATACCGATAGTGGAGTAACGAATAATCTGCATATATTTAACCATACCGTCTCTCTCTTTTTTCATTTGACCGAGAGTCGGGAAAGTAGCAGCAAGAAGTTCCATAATGATTGAAGCGGTGATGTAAGGCATAATACCCAAAGATATTATCGAGAGTCTTTCTACGGCATTACCGCTGAACATGTTAAAAAGACCAAGTGCATCTGCTTGATGCGAATCAAAAAAAGAGGCTATAACAGCCGTATCAACGCCCGGTACCGGCACGTATGCCAGTAGGCGGTAGATAAATAAAAACCCTATCGTAATAAGTATCTTATTAACTAGATTTTTATTCACAACTATTTACCTGTTGTCGTAACGTTTTCGTCTTTAATTTTTGATGCCAATGCCTTAGCGTTTGCACCTACTAATTTAACTTTTTTTACAACTTGAGCAACTTTATGAACGCTACGGATAGATTCCATAGTGATCTCAGCTAACTCGGCAACAGAAGCTATTTTATCAACATTGATAATGTACGGCTTCATAACGCGAGAGTTAAAACCGATTTTCGGAAGTCTTCTTGCAAGCGGAGTTTGTCCACCCTCGAAGTTTCTTTTTCTTTTGCTACCGCTGCGGGCAGTTTGACCTTTTCCACCGCGTGTAGAAGTTTTACCCATACCTGAACCGCAGCCGCGTCCAACACGTTTACGGCTGTGTGTTGAACCTTCTGCAGGTGTTAAGTTTTCAATACCCATTGTCTATCCTTTGATACGAGACAGTGCTTCAACTGTAGCACGCACGAGTGTATTTGGATTGTTTGAGCCGATAGATTTTGTAAGAATATCTTGGAAACCAGCAAGCTCAAGAACCGGACGAGCCGCTCCACCTGCGATAACCCCGGTACCCTCTGATGCCGGCTTTAATAAGATACGACTTGCATTAAATTTATGCTCAATATCGTGTGCAATCGTAGTACCTTTGATTTTTACGGTAGTAAGGTTTTTGAAAGCCTCGTCAACCGCTTTACGGATTGCATCAGGAACCTCTTTTGCTTTACCAACACCGTATCCGATAGTACCTTTTTTGTTACCAACTACGATAAGTGCTGTAAAACGGAAACGACGTCCACCTTTTACAACTTTTGTTACACGACCAATATTAACTATTGATTCTTCGAATTCATCTCTATTGATTTCCATCATAGTCAGCCCCTAGAACTTAATTTCGTTTGCACGAAGAGATTCACCAAACGCAGCGATAACGCCGTGGTATTGGTAACCGTTACGGTCAAAAACGATTGAAGCGATACCTGCTTCTTTAAGTTTTGCGGCAAACGCAGCACCTAAAGCAGTAGCACCCTCTTTATTAGCTTTGTGACCAGTAGATTTTGAGTTCAAGCCGCAGATAGTCGTTGACGTCGTGTCATCGATAGCTTGGACACTCAAATAGCGATTAGAACGGAATACAGAAACACGAGGAAGTGTAGCACTACCAGATATTTTTGCACGAACGCGACGTTTACGCTTTAAGCGATTTGCAATTTTGCTTTTTAATACTCTAGCATTCATTTAATACCCTCCCTTATTTCTTAGATGTTTTTCCGGCTTTACGCACGATTGTCTCTTCAGCATATTTCACACCTTTACCTTTATAAGGCTCTGGTGGACGGAATCCGCGGATCTCGGCTGCAACTTGACCAAGTGTTTGTTTGTCGTGGCTTGTTAAAGTGATTACGTTTTTCTCAACACTTGCATCAACCGCATCAGGAAGCTGATAGTTAATATCGTGTGAAAAACCAAGTTGAAGGTTAAGTACTTTGCCGTTTGCAGCTGCACGGTAACCAACACCGTTAATCTCAAGTTTCTTTGTATAACCCGTTTGTAGACCGGTTACGATATTAGCCGCTAATGCGCGGTAAGTACCCCAAAACGCTCTATGAGTACGAGAGTCAGACAATGTACTGAAAGTTAATACGTTCCCTTCGATAGCGAAAGCAACATTCCCTTTCGTATCTAGGTCAACACTATTTTTGCCTTTAGCAAAAGTTATAACATTTCCGTTTGCGCTTACTTTTACGTCCGCTGCAAATTCTACAGGTAATTTACCAATTCTTGACATGTTATATTCCTCCTACCAAACTGTACATAAAACTTCACCGCCAATGCCAAGCTCATACGCTTTATCATTTGGAAGGACGCCTTTTGATGTACTCACAATAATAGTTCCATAACCGTTTTTGAAACGTTTAATCTCCTCTTTACCTTTGTAAACACGTCTACCAGGTTTAGAGATTTTTTTAATTTCATTGATAACGGTTCTGTCGTTCTCATCATATTTCAATACAACTTTGATAGTTTTTTTAACGCCGTCTTCAACAACATTACAACTATCTAAGTAACCTTTTTCAACTAAGATATTTGCAACAGCTTCAACACTTTTAGAGTGTACTAAAGTTGTAACCGCCAATCTTCTCATACCAGCATTACGAATACGAGTTAACGCATCCGCTACTAAATCATTTATCATTTTTTATTTCCTTATGCTTGCAGTTAGCAGTATCAAGCTGATTACCAGCTTGACTTTCTAACGCCTGGGATTAACCCTTCATTTGCCATTTTTCTAAAGCAAACGCGACAAATACCGAAATCACGAAGTACAGAGTGTGGACGACCACAAATCTGACATCTTGTGTAAGCGCGAACTTTGAACTTTGGAGTTCTGTTCGCTTTAGCGATCATTGACTTCTTAGCCATTATTTACTCCCTTTTGTAAAAGGCATACCCATTTTCTCTAAAAGAGCAAATCCAGCCTTGTCAGAATCAGCAGTCGTTACGATTGTAATGTTCATACCGTGTACTTGCATAATAGAATCGTAGTTGATCTCTGGGAAAATCAATTGCTCTTGGAGACCGAAGTTGTAGTTTCCACGACCGTCGAACCCGTTTCTTGGAACACCACGGAAGTCTTTTACACGTGGAAGAGCGATTGAGATAAGACGATCAAGGAAGTTGTACATATTTTCGCCACGAAGTGTAACGCAAACACCTACAGGCATCCCCTCACGTACTTTAAAACCTGCAACAGATTTTTTTGCGATTATCGTGCTTGCTTTTTGACCGGCAATAGCAGTAATCGTATCTTCAATATTTTGCATAAGTTTATTGTCTTTCATTGCAAAACCGGCACCTACAGAGATAACGATTTTATCAATCTGTGGTACTTGCATTACGTTTTTGATACCTAATTCTGCTTGCAATGCAGGCTTTAAACTTAAATATTTATCTTTTAAACGAGCCATCTAATTATGCCTCCACTTTGCGAACGTTTGAAGCATCAATAGGCATCTCTTTATTTACGAATCCGCCTTTTGTGTTCTCTTCAGTTGGTTTGACCGCTTTTTTAGCAATTTTACAACCCTCTACGATAACCTTGTTTTTCTTAGGCATTACGGCGAGTACGGTTGCTTTTGTTCCGCGATCGTCTCCGGCGATAATCTCTACGGTATCACCTTTTTTAAATTTAAACTTTGCCATCATACAACCTCCGGTGCAAGAGATACGATTTTCATAAAACCGGCATAACGAACTTCACGACCTACAGGGCCGAAAATACGAGTTCCGATAGGCTCTCTCTTGTCATCAAGTATAACCGCTGCATTGTCGTCAAAACGGATCAAAGAACCGTTTTCACGGTGGATCTCTTTGCTTGTTCTAACGATTACAGCTTTTACTACTTTACCTTTTTTAACTCTAGCAGTCGGGATCGCTTTTTTAACAGAAGCGATGATAACATCACCTACCGTTGCATAGCGACGTTTTGAACCGCCAAGTACCTTAATACACATAATCTCTTTTGCACCTGTATTATCAGCTACATTTAGACGAGTAAAACTTTGAATCATTATTTTTCTCCTGAAACTACAGTCTTAAGTCTAAAAGATTTAGTCTTAGAAAGCGGACGACATTCGATTGCAATAATCTCGTCACCTACTTTTAATTCGTTACGCTCATCATGTACAAGGTACTTTTTGAAACGTTTTACAACTTTATGATAGCGAGGGTGCATAATACGACGCTCAACAACGATGCTTACCGTTTTGTCGCCTGCTACTTTAACCACGTTACCTTGAATTTCACGTTTATGTGTCATCTGCTACGCCCCTAGTTTGCCACTGCGTTAAGTGCAGTGTTGATTCTTGCAATATCTTTTTTAGCAGTTCTTAACTCACTAGTATTTTGTAATTGCATCATCTTTTGTTTAATTTTCAAAGTAAATAGTTCAGTTTTTTTCGCTTTAAGCATTGCTTGAAGCTCTGCTGAACTTTTATCTGCCAAATCAGAATATTTCATTGCTCATCTCCGCAGTTATGATTTTTGTTTTGAATGGCAGTTTGTGCATTGCAAGAGTTAATGCTTCACGAGCAAGCTCTTCAGGTACACCGCCCATTTCAAAAATAATACGACCCGGCTTAATGTTCATAACCCACTGATCGACTGAACCTTTACCTTTACCCATACGAGTTTCTAAAGGCTTAGCAGTTAACGGTTTAGCAGGGAATACGCGAATCCAAATCTTACCGTTACGCTTAATGTGACGCGTAGCAGAGATACGAGCCGACTCAATCTGACGAGAGTTGATACGACCTGCCTCTACGGCTTTAAGTGCGATATCACCGAAAGCCAACGTGAAACCGCTGCGAGCATAACCACGGTTACGCCCTTTCATTACTTTACGATATTTCGTTCTTTTAGGCATTAACATGATTATTCAGCCTTTCCGCTTTCGCGTTTTGGAGCACGTTTCGTTGGACGACGTGTCTCTTTTTTCTCTTCTTTAGCTTCAGCCGGGATACCTTTAGTAAGAACCTCACCTTTGAATATCCAAACTTTTACACCGATACATCCGTAAGTCGTATGTGCTTCAGCAAAACCGTAATCGATTTTTGCACGGAGAGTGTGAAGTGGAACGCGTCCCTCTAAATACCACTCAGTACGAGCCATCTCAGCACCGCCTAAACGTCCGCTTACTGAAATTTTGATACCTTTTGCACCTGATTTTTGTGCACCTTGCATCACTTTTTTCATCGCACGTCTAAACGCAACACGGCGCTCTAACTGTGTAGCTACGTTCTCAGCAACCAATTGTGCCGAAGTTTGAGCTTTCTTCTCTTCTTTAATGTTTACAGAGATTTGTTTTCCAACAAGTGCTTGCAACGTATCTTTAAGCTTCTCGATATCAGAACCTTTTTTCCCGATGATGATACCAGGACGTGCAGCTACGATAGTTACGCGAAGTCTTTTTACAGTTCTTTCGATGATGATGTTAGAAACACCAGCATAGTAAAGCTCTTTTTTCAAATACGTACGAATCTTGTGATCTTCACCTAAAGCTGCAGGAGCAGTTTTAAAGTTAGGAAACCATCTGCTTTCCCAGTTTCTGTTGATTCCAAGACGTAAACCAATAGGATTAACTTTTTGTCCCATACTATTTACCCTCTACTTCTACTAAAATGTGTGCTGTCGGTTTGCGAATACCAGAAGCCATACCACGAGCACGCGGACGGAATCTTTTAAGAACCGGACCGTTGTCAACACGACAAGATGTTACGATACAATCTTCAGCCTCATTACCACTGTTAGCAACTGCAGAAGCAAGTACTTTGTAGATAATTTTAGCAGCCTTGTTAGGAGTAAACTCTAAAGCAGCCAATGCTTCAGCAGCATTCATACCTTGAATTTCTCTTGCAACAAGACGAGATTTAATAGGGGACACACGGATAAATTTCAATAATGCTCTAGCCATGATTAACCTACCTTTTTCTGTACAGAACCTTTATGGCCCTTGAATGTACGAGTCGGTGCGAATTCACCTAATTTATAACCAATGTGGTTCTCCGTAACGAATACGGGAACAAATTGACGACCGTTATGAACGTTAAGCGTCATCCCAACCATATCTGGAAGAATAACACTTCTGCGAGACCATGTTTTGATCGGTTTTTTGTTGCCTTCAGCTTTTGCAGCGACAACTTTTTTCATTAAATGATCATCAACAAATGGACCTTTTTTTACGCTTCTTGCCATTTAACTACCTCTTCGGATTAGATTTACGGCGAGTAATAATAAGTTTATCACTTGCTTTTTTACGACGAGTTTTAGAACCCTTCGTTGGTTTACCCCACGGAGTAACCGGATGACGCCCTGAGTTCGTTTTACCTTCACCACCACCGTGCGGGTGATCAACAGGGTTCATTGCAGAACCACGAGTTTGAGGACGAATACCCATATGACGTGTACGACCTGCTTTACCGATAACGATATTCGCGTACTCTTCATTTCCGACGGCACCAACAGTCGCTAAACACTCACCCAATACTAAACGCATCTCAGAAGATGGCATACGAAGAGAAACATATTTACCGTCACGTCCCATGATTTGAGCAGAAGCACCCGCAGAACGAACCATTTGTCCGCCTTTGCCTACTTTTAACTCAACGTTATGAACAATTGTACCCACTGGGATGTTCATAAGTTTCATAGCGTTACCAGGTCTTACGTCCAATCCGGATTCTGCAGAAGCAACAGTGTCGCCTACGTTCAAACCTTTTGGTTGGATGATATATCTTTTTTCACCGTCTACATAAGTAATAAGTGCGATACGGCAGTTACGGTACGGATCGTACTCGATCGCGCTTACTGTACCTTGGATACCGAACTTATCTCTTTTGAAATCGATAATACGATAAAGTTTTTTTGCACCCGCTTGTTTATGGCGAGAAGTGATACGTCCGTTGTTGTTACGTCCTGCATGTGCCGGTAACTTTACTAATAAAGAACGAACCGATGCTTTTGCAGTGATATCACTGTTTTCTACGTTCGTCATAAAACGACGACTCGGAGTTGTTGGTCTATAAGTTTTTATTGCCATATTAAACCGCCAAACTTTCTATTTGTGCACCTTCAGGTAATGTTACATAGAACTTTTTGAAGTCGTTTTGTTTACCTGCTACACCACGGAAACGTTTTGTTTTTCCGCTTTGGTTTAGTGAGTTGATATTGCTTGGAACAATACCGAAATACTCACGAAACACCTCTTTAAGACCTGTTTTAGTCATACGTGGTGATGTTTGTACAACGATCACACCATCTTCTTGTAAACCAAGAGTCTTCTCTGTATAGAGTATAGATTTAATATCTGTAATATCTGCCATTATTTAGCCTCACCTACAAGATTTTCCCATACCGCTTTTTCGATCACTACTGAACGATAATTTGCAGCTAAATAAGCATTCAATTCATTTTCCTCTATTACATAAGAAGGAGCGATGTTTTCAAATGCTAAATATGTTTTCTCATCTAAAAGAGTTTTAACGATTAAAACATCTCTTTGATTCAAAGCTTTAAAGATTGCAGCAGCATCTTTTGTTTTTCCAGAAGGTACTTCAAGGCTATCAACTATGAAGAGAGTACCGTTTTGTGCATGCTCGTTCAAAGCGAAATTCAAAGCAAGTTTCTTTTGCTTTTTGTTCACTTTCAAATCGTAGTTACGGTTGTTTTTAGGACCAAATGCCTTACCCCCGCCTACAAATACAGGTGAACGTCTTGAACCTGCACGTGCACGTCCTCCACCTTTTTGAGACCATGGTTTTTTACCGCCTCCACTTACCTCTCCGCGTGTTAAAGCAGAAGCAGAGTTAGCACGTTGTGCAGCTCTTGCAGCTTTTACGTAAAGATATAAGTTGTGCGGGTTGATTCCAGTAAAGCTTTCCGGTAATGCTAACTCAGAAGCTTTTTCCAATTTTTCATTTAAAATAATTGCGCTCATTATTTAGCTACCTTTATACGACCTAGAGAACCATTTGCTCCGCTTACTGAACCTGAAACAACAAGAATCTTGTTTTCGGCATCGTAAGATACGATCTCATTTTTTACACTGTTTTGTGTGTTTCCGTATTGTCCAGGCATTTTCTTACCTTTCATAACACGACCTGGCCACTCTTTTTGACCGATAGAACCTGTTCTACGTCCGAATCTGTGACCGTGTTCAGCAGGACCACCACCGAAATTCCAGCGCTTCATTGCACCAGAGAAACCGCGACCTTTAGTAGTGAAAGTAGCTTTTACAACTTTAGCTTCCGCCAAAGGTGCTACGTCTAAATCACCAGCTTCAGTGTTTGCTACTTCAATAGTAACAAAACGGTTAAACTCAGATGAAAGGCTGTATTTCTTTTGTTGCCCTTCGATTGCCTTATTCATTTTTTTACCGCTGTTGTATGCTACAAGAGCGCTACCGTCGTTTACTTCACATACTTTTGCATCAAGAACTCTTAAAAGAGTTACAGGTTTGCTTGGTACCGTGATAGTACGGCTCATACCGATTTTTTCAACAATATATTCCATACCAAACCCCTACTTATCCATAGAGCGAACTTCAACGTCCACTTCCGGTGCAAGATCAAGCTTCATCAATGAATCAACTGTTTCCGGCGTTGCAGACACGATGTCGATCATTCTAGCATGCATACGAATCTCAAATTGCTCACGTGAACTTTTGTTTACGTGCGGAGATTTGATAACCGTATATTTACGAATCTTTGTTGGTAAAGGTATCGGACCGCGGATTGCAGCACCTGTACGCTTAACAGCCTCTACGATTGACGCTACGGATCTATCGAGTACACGATGATCGTAAGCTTTCAACTTCAAACGAATTTTTTCCATAATTTTCCTTCTAAAGAACTCGTTAGGTCTTGCCTAACTATTTTAAGGGAACGGAATTGTATCGAAATCTCCTCTCATATTCAAGGATTTAGGGGCTAAAAAATGAAATATTTAAAAATTTACTTCCTTTTAAAAAGGAAATGATAAAATACGGTTCAATTTTTATGAGGTGTGAAAAATGGAAATACTTTTAGAAGAGTTGTACAAGCACGATCTCTTGATAGAGAAATACCACCAAAGAAAAGTTTTTTTGGAAGAACCGATTTTTGAATCCTCCCCCCAAAAAGGGAAAACGATAGCTTCGGCAAAAAGCTACCAGATTATCGGAATCACCCAAAGCGGTAAAACAAAACTTGTCAAACATTACCTTCTCTCTCTTAAAAAGTCCTCCTACCTCTACATCGACTGTAACGACGTTCGCCTCGATTTGCATGAACTCAACGGCTCTTTGGAACTCTTTTGCAGCCGACATGCCATAGAGATTCTCGTTTTGGATAATTACGATCCTTCGATACGCCTTTTTCCTATAGCACAGCTTATTATCACTTCGGAAGTTTTTCATCCGATAGATTTTTTGGAACCCCTCCTCCTCTATCCGCTCGATTATGAAGAGTTTTTGGCATATGAGCACAAATACGACTCCAGTGCCCTCAACCACTTTTTCAAACTCGGAGGTCTGCCGTGTATGCACAAGATCAGTCAGGACGAAAGAAATATCACGATCCAAAAACTTTTACGTTATGCACTTGATGGCACCGAGTTTGACATCCTCTGCTTTTGCGCCAAGATGACGGCACAAAAACTCTCCGCTTTCACCGTTTACGAAAGGCTTAAAAACAACAGAAAAATCTCCAAAGACAAACTCTATAAATCTTTTGAAAGCCTCCTTCAAAAGCGCTACATCCATCAACTCGAAAAGCTGGGACATGCCAAAGCCGCCAAAAAAATCTATCTTTGCGATATTTTTTTAAAATCGGCGCTCACCGTAGAGAAACATTTCGGAAGGCTCTTTGAAAACATGATATTCCTCGAACTTTTAAAGTCTCAAACGCAATGCTACTACGACGAACATATCGATTTTTACGTTCCCGAACGTTCCGAAATTATTTTGAGCATGCCCTTTTCCAATGAAAGAAACCTTTTTAAAAAAATAGAGCAGATCGAAGCGTTCATTTTTACCTACCAAGTGAAAAAAATCACTGCCGTAACGATGAATATGGAAGCAAAAATATCCCACCCTTTTTCAAAAGTGGAGATGGTTCCCTTCGATGTTTGGGCGCTTGGCGATTAAATATCCGTTTTAGTGTCATTTAAGCAACAAATCTATGCTAAAATTTACGTAAATTTTTAAAAGTTCGGGAGTCGACGTTATGTTTTTTCAAAACAAAGAAGATAAGTTGCGTATTGTGCAGCTAGAAGAACAAGTACGAAAACTTGAAAAAGAGGTCGGCTTTTACAAAGAAGCGGCACGGTTTGCCCACGAAGAGATGCTGGTGGTGCTTGATAGCAGCAATACGATCGTTTTTCAAAACGAAGCCGCCGAGCAAAATATAAAAGCACCGAGCGAGCTCATCAAAGAGCTGCAAAAAAACAAAGCGGTCATCGAGGTGCAAAATTGTACGGGCAAAGTGGTCTCCAAAAAAGATCCCGCAAGCCAGACGACCCTCTACCGCATCATCAAAACAGATATGAGAGATACACGCGACAGCGATATTTTGGGTCTGCACCAACGCTCTATTAAAGAAGCACTCGTCGATACACAAAATACCTTTTCACAGATGCTTGACGAACTCAAAATTATGAAAGAGGAATCGAATATGATCTCCGAAGAATCCCGCGAAGGGCTTTTGCTGATCAAAGATTCCTCCAAAGATATGGACCAACTTAGCGAACATATGCAAAACAACATGCACGGAATGGACTCGCTCAACCAAAGAAGTTCGGAGATATCGACGGTAATCACCCTTATCCAAGATATTGCCGACCAAACCAACCTTTTGGCGCTCAATGCCGCCATCGAAGCGGCGCGCGCAGGGGAACACGGGCGCGGCTTTGCGGTCGTAGCGGACGAAGTGCGCAAGCTTGCCGAGAAAACGCAAACGGCGACCAAAGATATATCGTTGGTAGTCAAAGCGATGCTCCAAGAGACCAACGAAGCGCAAACAAGCACAAGCACCGTCAACGAGATTGTCGGCAACACTAAACAAAAAATCGAAGAACTTGCTGCAAAAATCAATTCGTTTGAGAAAAACTCCGCGCGTAACAAATACGAAGTGGAGTATATCAGCGACAAAATTTTCACCTCTTTGGCAAAAATCGACCATGTTATTTATAAACACAATGTGTACGCACTTATCTTCGGAGAGGAAAACACCTTTGCAAGCACGACCCATAAAGAGTGCCGTCTCGGGCAATGGTATAGCAGCGGCATAGGAAAAGAGAACTTTGCAAATATGCCTTCCTACCCGAAACTCGACCGCCCGCATGCCATAGTACACGAACAAGCCAACCTCTTGGCAAAAGAGTGTGCAGGGGATAAAGTACTTTGTTCCAAAGAGATTATCGAAGAGCGTATCCACAAAATAGAAGAGGCAAGCCACGAGGTGTTTAAATGCCTTGATGAACTCGTAGAACAGCGTACCAAAATCGTCATGCACGAAGCGGCAACCAAACTTTTTCATTAGGAATCCGACATGAGCAATAAAAAAATCAATATCGTCATCATCGACGACGAAGACCAGATCCTCACCATGCTAAGCAAGTTTCTCTCTAGAGATCCCGACTACAGCATCAAAACGTATGCGAATCCGCTTAACGCGATCGCTGCGGTAAACAAAGATACCGACATCATCCTCCTCGATATTATGATGCCCCAGCTCAACGGTATCGAAGCGCTTCCAAAACTTTTGGAGAAAAACCCTCAGGTAAAAATTTTGATGATGACGGCGTATTCAACGCTCGATAAAGTCCTTAACGCTCACAGATACGGGGCGCACGACTATATCATGAAGCCTTTTTCTTCTCTTGACGCCCTCGGGAAAAAAGTCAAAGAACTTTTAAATAAATAAGCTCTATGCTATTTAACGACATCTCGATCCTCTTTGTCGAGGATGATACCCAAACACGCGAGGAGATCGCCGCTTTTTTACAAGAGCGCTCCTTTAAAAATATCTACATTGCCCAAAACGGGGACGAGGGACTGCGTCAATACTACCTTTACAGACCTGACCTGATTCTCACCGACCTGACCATGCCGATGATGGACGGGTTAGAGATGTCGGAGATTATCAAACAAAACCGCATCGACATCCCCATCATCCTCATCACCTCCCATTTTGAGAAAGAGATCACCGAAAAGGCGGTCGATATCGGCATAGACGGCTATCTGTTCAAACCCCTCTCCCTTGCGCGCCTTGAGATAGTGCTGTATAAATATGCCAATAAAATCCTTCTGGCAAAAAAGTTCAAAAACAAACACAAACTCCTTGAGGAGTACAAAAACGCCATCGACGTCAGCTCTTCGGTGACCAAAACCGACAAAGAGGGGACTATCATCTACGTCAACGATGCATTTTGCGCCATGACGGGCTATAGCAAAGAGGAGCTTCTGGGCAAGACCCACCGTCTCATCAAACACCCCGACACCCCTCCCGCCGTACATAAAAATCTTTGGGCAACGATACGCCAAAAAAAGATATGGAAAGGGCGCATCCAAAACGTCAATAAAAAGGGAGAGACCTACTACGAATTTTCGGTTATCGTTCCCATCTTGGACGAACATGACGAGATCGTCGAATATATCGCCATACGCCAAGATATTACCAAACTCTACCAGCAAGAGCAGTTTTTAAAAAAACGTATCCAAGAAGAGGTGGAAAAAAATATCGAATTGCGCCGCAAACGGGAGGAGGAGAACCTTTTAGAAGCAAAGTTTTCAACCATCGGAAAGATCGCCGCAGGGATCACCCACGAGATCAACACCCCGCTGACATACATCCGCGGCAATCTTGAACTTATGATGCAGGATATTTACGATATCGACGATGCCATCAAACAAAAACACTATCTTATCGAAGATGCAAAGATCATTTTCGACGGTGTCGACCGTATTGCAAGCATCGTCGAATCGATGCGCGAAATGGCGTCGCAGGCAAGCGAAATCCCAAAACCCCACAACATCTATGCATCTCTTATTACGGCACTCACCCTTACCCACAACAAAGCCAAACATATAGCGCCCGTGTTTATCCAAAACGAACTTTTCGAGATCGGCATGCCAAAAGAGAAACTCAACTATTGCGCAAAGATCCAGCCCCAAAGGATCGAACAGGTATTCGTCATCATCATCAACAACGCCCTCGATGCTCTCAAGCACATCGAAAACTACGACAAACGCTACCTCGATATACGTATAGAAAAAGAGTACGACCGCATAGCGATCCGTTTTAAAGACAGCGGCGGGGGGATAGACAAAAATATTCTCTCCAATATTTTTGAGCCCTTTACGGGCAACAAAACCGAAGGGGGGATGGGGATAGGGCTCAACGTTGCCAAAAAAATCATCACCGACCATCGCGGCGAGATCCATGCCTCCAACTATGACGGGGGCGCGCTGTTTGAGGTCTATCTGCCCCAAGGGAATGCCACATGCCAATAAAACTTTGCGGCATTGACGAAGCGGGACGCGGGCCATTGGCGGGGGACTTGGTGATGGCGGGATGTATTCTTCACGAAGAGATTACAGGGCTAAACGATTCCAAAAAACTCACGCCAAAAAAGAGGGAACTTCTTTTTGAGGAGATCGTACAAAAGTCCTCCTACCGCCTTGTTACGTTTACGCCGCAACAAATCGATACGCTCGGTATCGCTACATGCCTTAAAAGAGGACTTGAGGATATTATGCACAACCTAGATGCCCAAGAGTATCTGTTTGACGGCAATACCTCTTTTGGGATCAAAAATCTTCAAACGATGGTACAAGCAGACGGCAAAATCGCTGCCGTGAGCGCCGCATCGATTTTGGCAAAAGTGACCCACGACCGCGATATCGTAGCACTTGCAAAACACTATCCGCAATACGAACTCCAAAAACACAAAGGGTACGGAACCAAACGCCATATTGAGCTGATTAAACAATACGGCTACAGCGAGATCCACAGAAAAAGCTACAAAATCAAAGCGCTCGAACCCACCCTCTTTTAAGCACTTTCATAAAAAGAAATAAGTACAATAGAACTTATTTCTTTAGAGGATTTTTTATGGTTTTAGTTACGGGAGGAGCGGGGTATATCGGCTCTCACACCTGCGTCGAACTTTTAGATGCGGGGTATGAGGTTCTTGTTTTTGACAATCTCTCCAACGCATCGTCGCAAAGTCTGGAGCGTATTGAGCAGATCACCTCGAAAAAAATTTCGTTCATCGAGGGGGATATACGCGATAAAGGCAAACTTCAAGAGATATTTCAAAACTACGCAATAGATTCGGTGATCCATTTTGCAGGTCTCAAAGCGGTGGGGGAATCGGTAAGCAAACCTTTGGAATACTACGACAACAACATCAACGGCACCCTCGTGCTTTTAGAGACGATGCAACAATACGGCTGCAAAAAAATCGTCTTTAGCTCTTCGGCTACGGTTTACGGCGACCCACATGCCACGCCTATCAAAGAGGATTTTCCCCTGAGTGCAACAAATCCTTACGGGCGTACCAAACTTTTTATAGAGTATATCCTGCGTGATCTCTATGTGAGCGATCCGAGTTTTAAAATTGTGATACTGCGCTATTTCAACCCCATAGGAGCCCATAAAAGCGCTCTTATAGGGGAGGATCCAAACGGCATACCCAACAACCTTCTCCCCTTTATCTCCCAAACCGCCGTAGGGAAACGGGAATACCTCAGTGTTTTCGGCAACGATTATGCGACCAAAGACGGCACGGGAGTGCGAGATTATATCCACGTCGTCGATCTCTCGCTAGGGCATATAAAAGCGTTGGAAAAACTAGAGTCGCTCCAAGAGCTTCTCATCGTTAATCTGGGAACAGGCAAAGGGTATTCTGTTTTAGAGACGGTAGCGGCGTTTGAGAAAGCTTCGGGGAAAAAAGTCCCCTACAAGATAGCACCCAGAAGAAGCGGCGATATCGCCGAGTGTTTTGCCGATCCTAGTTATGCCAAAGAGGTTTTGGGCTGGCATGCCACAAGAGGGATCGAAGAGATGTGCGAAGATGCCTGGCGCTGGCAATCGCAAAATCCCGAAGGGTTTACCAAGAACGTTTAAAACTGCCCAAGCAAGATAACGTTCACAAACGTTCCCGCTTCGAGCGTTTGATCCTCTTCTCCGCTTACCATGAGAGCGCTCTCCCCCAAAAGGTTGATCAAAATTGCGGAGCTTCCCTCTTTTTTTCCTGCAAAATTGACGAAATATTCACCGTCTTCGACGCAAACGTTACATGCGCGAAATTCGGTCATGTTCGTTTTTTTTCTAAAAGGCTCTTTGAGTTTTGCCGCAACCACGCTGTAGGGCTGCTCTTTGCCGAGCATCTTTGCAATGAGCGGCAGAACGTACAAAATAGCCGTAACGCTTGAGGAGTAGGCAAATCCCGGAAGGGAGACGATAAACTTCTCCCCCCTTTTAGCAAGCATAATATGGCGTCCCGGTTTAATGGCGACCCCTTTGTAGATCACCTCCGCACCCAAACGGGGGACGATATCTTTGACGAAATCGTAATCCCCCACGCTCACCCCGCCTGTGGTTACGAGAATATCGGCACATGCCAAGCCGTTTTCGAGCTCTTTGAGTATCGCGGCTTTCTCATCCCCCACGACGCCCAACTGCACACTCTGCGCGCCTGCGGCTCTAAACAGCGCCGCGAGCGTATAGTTGTTGGAGCTTCGTATCTGGGCATCGTTTTGTGCCGTTTTTCCCAGATCGACAATCTCGCTTCCCGTTGCCACAACGGCGACACGAGGTTTTTGCACCACCTTGGCATGGACATGATTGAGTGCCGCCATCACGCCGATCTCGACAAATCCGATGCGGCTTCCTTCCCTTATAAGAGGCTCGCCCGCCTTATACCCCTCACCAACGGCGCGCACCGCGAACCCTTTGGCAACTTTTTGCGCAATGTGAATCTGCCCATCTACCGCCTCGACGTTCTCGATCGGCAGCAGGGTATCGGCACCTTCAGGCATCTTTGAACCCGTAAAGGTTTTAATACATTCCCCCTCTTGCAGCACCCTTTGTTCGTCGCTTCCCGCGGGGTTGGTACCCACGATCGTAAGGGTAGCAAGCTCTTGATCTGCATACTTGATTGCGTATCCGTCCATAGAAGCGGTCGGGAATTTCGGGTCGTTATACTCTGCTACGACGTCACATGCCAAGATGCGCCCCAAAGCATCGCTTAGAGGCACGTTTTCATAGCGGAGTTTTGGAACCTCAAGCAGATCAAGCATATTTTTGCTTGTCTCGTACGATAACAAACTCATCCCTTGGCTCCCAAAATACCGCTTCCTTGCATCGCCGTCGAGCGATCGAGTGCGTACACCCTTTTTCCGCCGATCAGGTCGTATTTCCATATAGGCGCGCTTGCTTTAAAATCTTCGACGAACTCTTCGATAAACTCCAGCGCAACCCTTCGTTTAGGGGAAAAAACCGCCGCAATATAGGAGGATTCGTGGTTCATAACATCACCGCGGCTGTGTGCCATCTTGATAATCGCACCGCGCTCTTTTGCTTTTTGCGCCCACGCCTCAAACCACGAGTTAAGGATAGGCTCATAGATATCGAAACTTAGCCCCTCTATCCCCTCTTCATCGCGTACCGTTCCTACAAACGGGATAAAAGCCCCGTAATTGCTTGTCGCTTCCGCTTCGTACCACTCTTTTAAAATCGTCGGAACATCGAGTGAACCCTCATAGAGATACAGCACGCATCACCCTCCGCAAACAGGCGGCAACAAAGAGATTTTATCGCCGCTTTTGAGTTGCGTATCCAAGCTTGAAACCAACGTGTCGTTCACCGCTACCGCCGAATTACCGAGCCACTGGGCAAGCTCTTCGTCTTGTTGTAAAATCGGCGCTAATTGATTCAGATTCGTTATCTCTAATCGGAGAGGTTGTTTTTGTATCGGTCCTAAAAATTCTACCGTGACCATAAGCAGGCTCCTTCTCTTATTTTTTCGCGCCGATTATATCTAAATAAGCTAAGTGCTGTATAATTTCGCCAATTTAATGCGGGAGGCGCGGCGATGGTTTTTGGAAAAATAGAGTATCTCAATCTCTTACCGTTTCATGTATTTATGAAGCGTTTTACCAAAGATTCCTCCTCGAGAATGGGGATGCACTACAAAAAAGGGGTGCCCGCCGCCATCAACAAAAAGTTTGCCTCCCGCCGCGTCGATGCCGCCTTTATATCAAGCATACGCGCCCGCGGCTACAAAAATGCGGGGCTTGGGATCATAGCCAAAAGAAAAGAGGTTCGCAGCGTTTTGGTGATCCCCTCGGCGCAAATGCGCGAAGACAAAGAATCTGCAACATCCAATCTTTTGGCAAAAGTTCTAGGTGTCAAAGGGGAGGTGCTCATAGGGGACAAAGCGCTCCGCTATTACCTCCAAAGCACCGAGCACACCGATCTTGCGACCCTTTGGCATGCCAAGCACAATCTCCCTTTTGTTTTTGCGCTTTTATGCTACCACAAAGACAAAGCACTCTATGAAAAAATAAAAAAACAGTTTCTTGCCGCCAACGTCAAGATCCCCAGATATATCCTCCAAGAGGCTTCCAAAAGAACGCAGATCCCTCCGCAAGAGATTCTCGAATACCTTCGCTATATCTCCTACGAAGTGGACAAAAAAGCGCTTTTGGGTCTTAAAAAATTCTACAAAGCAGTAGATAATTTAGTTTGATATGTGTTACAATCTCCTCTATGAGCAGAATCTTATTTTTCCTTTTTATCGGTACCCTTTTAAGCGCCTATGAGCCTATTGCGCCTATTCCCCTGCATGAGCAAACGAACATGCCAAAGGCAAAACTGGGGCAGTTGCTTTTTTTTGACACCTCCCTCTCCAAAGACGGCACTATCTCCTGTTTTAGCTGCCACAACATCTACGAAGGGGGCGCCGACGAGAGAAAGCTCTCCTTGGGCGTCTGGGGCAAAGAGGGCGATATCCACTCCCCGAGCGTTTTTAATGCACGCTACAACTTCAAACAGTTTTGGAACGGAAGAGCCGCAAATCTGCACGAACAAGCCGAGGGTCCGCTTAATAACCCTTTTGAACATGCCATGGATAAAGAGAGCATCGAAAAGGTGCTTAATGCTTCCCCCTCTTACCGCAAGATGTTCCAGACCCTCTATGGCACCAACCGCGTCCGCTACGAAGATGCCATCGACGCCATCGTTGCCTTTGAAGAGACCCTCACCACACCCAATGCAAAGTTCGACCGCTACCTGCGGGGGGAGATAAGCCTAAGCGAAGCGGAGAAACAGGGCTATATGCTTTTTAAACAATACGGCTGTATCACATGCCACAACGGGATCAACGTCGGAGGGAATTCATTTCAGAAAATGGGAACCTTCACCCCTTACAAATCATTGCAAACCTATCCCGATCGCAAAGCTATCACAGGCAAAAAAGAACATGCCAACGTTTTTAAAGTGCCTACGCTCAGAAATATCGCCCTTAGCGCGCCCTACTTTCACGATGCTTCCGCGCCCACCCTGCGCGATGCGGTAAAATTGATGGCACATTACAACCTCGGGGTAAAAATACCCGATGAGGACATAGATGCCATCGTACTCTTTCTCAACACCCTTACGGGTGAAAAACCCGAGATAACGGAGCCGCGATGAGCCTTTCGCGCCTGATCCTCTCGGTACTCTTCATAGGTTTTATCTCTGCCGTTTCCCTGACCTATTTTTATTTTATGCAAAGAGACGTAACAACACAAAATAAAGAGTTTCTTATAAGAATCAACACCCTCCAAGAGCGCCAAGACGCCCTTACAAATACCATACTGCAAAACGCCCTTTTTGCCTACCACAACCAAGACAAAATCAGTCGCAATGTCACAGGCTTGGTCGATGCCTACGATACGCTCATCGCATCTTTGTTGCTCCAAAACGAAAACTATGCTCCGGTCGTAGCCAAGCTCGATACCCTTAAACACAATCTTGATAGAAACCTCGAGAGTCTCAACGAACATCTCATGCTTAACGCAGGGATTCGCAACTCCCTTATGTTTCTCTCGCGCCATATCGAAACTCTCACGCTCGATTCCGCACAAGATATCGCACTCTATACCAAAGCCAATCAACTCCTCAAACGTTTTAACGACTCGATCCTAACGCTCGATTTAGACTATGTAAAGCGGGAGGATTATCTCTTAAAAGAGAAAGGGACAAAAAACAAAGAGTACGCGGCAACCTTTAACCTCCATTCGGAGTATCTTATCAATAATCTTCCCCAGTTTATGCTGACGACAAAATATCTTTTAAGCAACGATCTCAGCGATGCCATCGAAGAGGTGAGAGGCACCTACGAAAAGATAGCCATCTACGATTTAGAGTCGCTCGATATATTCGCTTCGATCCTTTTTAGCGTATTTTTACTCTCGATACTCCTCATTCTTGTGCTCGTTATCAAATATTTTGCCGAAAACCAAAAACTCTTGGAGACAAAAAAATCTCTCGAACACTCGATCGCTTACGATCTTATGACAAATCTCCTCAACCGCAAATCTTTCACCGAGCATCTCAAAACCATCCAATACCCCCACGTGCTCCTTATCAATATCGATAATTTCAAGCACGTCAACGATCTCTACGGAGATGCAACGGGAAATAAAATCATCAAATCGCTTGCGGAGTTTTTGCTTGAATATTTCAAAGATATGGAGCATAAGAATATTTACCGTGTAGGCGGGGATGAATTTGCCGTTCTTTTTGAGGAGATAGAGGAGAGCGAGGCGATGCAGATAGCAACCCGTTTGTACCATGCCATAGCAGAACACACGTTCAGATTGAAAAACCTCGAAATCACCCTCTCCGTGAGCATCGCAAGCAACAATATCCGACCTATTTTGGAAAATGCCGATCTTGCCCTCAAGCGTGTCAAAAAAGATGTTACGAAAAATATCATTGCTTACAAAGAGGAGCTTAACCTCAAAACCAACGTACGACAAAATCTCCAAACAATCGATACGATCAAAAGCGCCATCAAAGAAAAAAGGGTGATCCCCTTTTTCCAACCCATCGTCAACCTCCAAACCCTAAAAATAGAAAAGTACGAAGCGCTCGTGCGTATCAAACAGCTCGACGGCTCTATTTTAACGCCGTTTTTCTTTTTAGAAACCGCCAAAAAAACTTCCTACTATCTTGAGATCACGAAGATTATGTTGCAAAAAACGATCGAAATCGCAAGAGAGTACCCGATGTACCGCTTCAGCGTCAATCTCTCGATGCTCGATCTGCTCAACAGTGAGCTTACCGATACCCTTATAGATATTTTGCAAAACGATCCCGATACCGCTTCGCGCATCGATATAGAGCTGGTAGAATCGGAATATATCTACGATATCTCTTTGGTCAAAGAATTTATCAATAAAATCCACGCACTAGGTTCTTTGGTGCTTATCGACGATTTCGGCAGCGGCTATTCCAACTTTGCCTATTTCGCACATTTGGATATCGATATCGTCAAAATCGACGGCTCGATAGTTCAGGAGAAAAACGACACGAAAAAGCTTCATATGCTCAAGAGTATCTACAACTTCTCCAAAGGGCTCAACCTCAAATGTATCGGCGAGTTTGTAGAAACGCGCGAAATTGCCCTCACACTCAAAGAGATCGGCGTGGAGTATGCGCAAGGGTATTACTTCGGAGCACCCGCACCTCTCCCGCTTGATTACGACGAGGTTTCCCTCTAAAGGTTGCATTTATGAAAGAGTTTGCTTTGTTTGATTCGCTCCCCGTCGGGGTTATCGTTTTTGAAAAAAGCAAACCCGTTTTTTTATCGCAACATGTTTTAGACGTACTCAATATTACCTATATGAGCAAAAAAAATGCACTCGATATTTTGTGCAAAACACTCTCGCTAGAACGCCAAGAGCAACTTTTTGATTTTTTTGCAACCCATGATTTTTTCATCAATTATGAAAAAGTGATCCAAATAAACCACAGCAGGGACGGAATGTATGATATTTTCGTTTTTACCCATATATTTGAACCCATCATCTCAAGCAACCCCCTCAAAGAAAAAGTCATTGCCCCCAAAAAGCAGATTAATGAAAAAGTTGCCGAATATTTCAAGCTCAACAAACTCGAACGGGTACAAGTTCTTACCTTTTACAAGGGGCTTCCCCTTAAAAACTTTGCTAAAATCTTACGCATTAGCGACGAATTCATAGACCTTGAGGTTGATCAAAAACATCTGCTTTCACTCAAAGAGAGAAAGGAGATCACGATCATCTACAATGAAAAGAGATCTTCTTCGGTGATCGTCGGGGAAATATTCGAAAACAAAGGAATCCGCTTTAGTATCAAAAATTTCCGTTTAACCAAGGAAGGGATGCATCAAAGAGAGGGGGTTCGGGTTAAAACGAACGGCGCGTTATGGATCGTCATTAAAAAATTCAAATTCGAAGTTTACGACATCTCGGCAAAGGGGATCAGCATTTTTATCCGCAATCCCAAAGAAGAAGAGTTTTTAAAACAACAAAGGTCTGCCAAACTTTTTATAGAAAATATCCCCGCGCCAATCAGCATGGAGTATCTCAAAACCGTTTACGAAGAGGATCAAATACTCAAAATAATTTTTACGGTACATGCCATGAAAGAAAGCAAAAAAGAGATAGAAAAATATCTTACGAATAAACAAAACGAAATTTTAAGAGAGATTCATCGAAGTTTTAATACAGTGTAATTTTTGAAGAAAAAAGGTGGTGCGGATGAGAGGACTCGAACCTCCACACCGTGAGGCACCAGATCCTAAGTCTGGCGTGTCTACCAATTTCACCACATCCGCATAGTAGAAGTGTTTAACGTCTCTTCAGACAAGTGGTACGCCCTACACGATTCGAACGTGTGACCGATGCCTTAGAAGGGCATTGCTCTATCCAGCTGAGCTAAGGACGCATCTGTAAGAGTGGTGCGCCCGATAGGATTCGAACCTATAACCGTCGGATCCGAAGTCCGATACTCTATCCAGTTGAGCCACGGACGCCACTTAAAAATTTTTGAGTATCAAGTGTTATTATTATTTGTATCATGGGGTGGGATACGAGGCTCGAACTCGCGACCCCCAGTGCCACAAACTAGTGCTCTAACCAACTGAGCTAATCCCACCGTGAATGATTGTAAAAAAGGATGGTCGGGGTGAAAGGACTCGAACCTTCGGCCCCTTGGTCCCAAACCAAGTACTCTAACCATACTGAGCTACACCCCGACCTGTTCATTAAAAAGCTCATAGCTGATTAATGAGGCGAAATTATATTCAATTCTTTTTATAATGTCAAGAGCTTTTTGCATTTCTTTTGTTTTTGAGTATAATATTTTCACGTAAAAGGGGGTAAAGCAATGAAAATAGCACGATTTGGGCGCATAGGATTTATTTTGGCGGCGGCGGGAAGTGCCGTCGGGCTAGGAAACATCTGGAAATTTCCTTATATCACGGGGGAATACGGCGGAGGAGCTTTCGTTCTCATCTACATGGTAACCGTACTTCTTGTGGGGGTCTCGGTGATGATGGCGGAGATGCTTATCGGCTATATGGGGCGTATGGATACGGTAAGTTCGTTTGAAAAACTTGCTCCCGCAAAAAAACAGCTATGGAAATTCGGAGGCTTTCAATCGCTCGCCGGGCTTTTGGTAATGACCTTTTATTCGGTGGTGATCGGGTGGATATTTCACTACATCGCCACCTCTTTAACGACACTCCCCTCCTCCGTCAAAGAGGCGGAAGCGGTTTTTGGCGCCATGCTGCACAAAGGTTTTTGGACGCAGCTTTTCTACCACACCCTCTCTTTTGGCATCATCACCTACGTTCTCACCCGCGGCATCAAAGGGGGGATCGAGAAGCTCAATCTCGTTTTGATGCCCTCGCTCATTCTTATACTTCTTGGGATGTTTTTCTATGCGCTCACCCTCGATACCTTCTCAAAATCGGTAGATTTTATGTTCACAAGCGACTTCTCGAAAATCGATTCCAACGCTTTTGCCGTGGCAGTGGGGCACGCTTTTTTCACGCTCTCGCTTGGCATGGGGGCTATCATGACGTATGCCGCTTCTATGGAGAAAAACGCCAATATCGTCACTAACACCCTTTGGGTGGTATTTCTTGATACTTTTATAGCCATCTTGGCAGGGCTTGTTCTTTTTACCTTCCTTTTTGAATACGGTTCGGGTCCCGCCAAAGGTCCGGGGCTTGTATTTATCTCTTTGCCTGCGGCATTTTACGAGATGGGTGTTTTAGGAAACTTTTTTGCCGTTTTGTTCTTTCTTGCGCTTGCCTTTGCGGGGCTTACCTCTGCGGTATCCCTCACCGAGCCGATGGTGCAGTATTTTATCGACCGTTTTTCTTGGAGCCGTCTCAAAGCATCCCTCTCTATGGGGCTATTCTTCTACCTTGTAGGCGTGGTGGTGATACTCTCGAACATCGAAGGGACAAAAGAGTACCTCACGTGGGGTTCTAAAACGCTCTTTGACTGGGTCGATTTTGTGACCGCATCGATCATGCTCCCTTTAGGCGGTCTTATCATGGCGGTTTTTATAGGGTTTTCCGTAGAGAAATCGCGCGTAGCTTCGGTGATGCAGCCCCATTTGGGATTTACCTTCGAGCTTTGGTATTTCACCCTGCGCTACGTCACCCCTTTGGCGATGGTCGTGGTGATGGTTAATCTCTACATGGAGTTTTTCAAATGAATACGATAGAGCAACAATGCAGGGAACTCCTTTACAATGCGGGGATAGATACCGCTTCAGAGATCGATTTTAGCATCAACGACGAGGTACAGACCTTTACCTACGAAGCGCTTATTGGGCTCTATATGCAAGGCTCCGAAACGTCGCAGCTCGTTTTTTTGCGCGCACTTGAAAAATCTATGGAAACGGGTGCAAAAGGGATTGAGAGATTTTTTGAGGGGATGGGGCAGCTTTTACTGCTGAGCCACCTCAGCCAAAAGTTTGAAGCCTAAGCCCGCATGCCATGGCATGTGGGTGTTAGGTTAGAATTGGATCAGTCCGTCGATCGGACTTGATGCCGTAGCGTAAGGGCGTTTAGCGATACGCCCCGCCAAATAGCTCATGCGCCCTGCGATCACCGCATGTTTCATCGCTTGTGCCATTGCGATAGGATCGGCGGCTCCCGCGATTGCCGTATTTGTAAGAACACCCGCAGCACCCAATTCCATCGCATATGCCGCATCGCTTGCACACCCTATCCCCGCATCGACGATCACGGGAACTTTTACCGCTTCGCGGATGAAAACGATATTGTAGGGGTTTTGGATCCCAAGTCCGCTTCCGATCGGTGCTGCAAGAGGCATGATGGCATGTGCGCCCGCATCTTCGAGGCGTTTTGCCATGATCGGATCGTCCGACGTGTATGCCATAATGGTAAAGCCGTCTTTTGCCAAGATTTCACACGCTTTTATCGTCTCTAAAACGTCGGGATAAAGGGTTTTTTGGGTATCTCCGATCACTTCGAGTTTGATAAGGTCGATCCCCGTTGCTTCGCGCGTTAAGCGAAACGTCGTAATCGCCTCCTCCGCCGTGACACACCCCGCGGAGTTTGGCAGAAATTTCACGTTCGTCCCTTTGAAGGTGTCGCGAAGGTTCTCTTTGTCGGGGTCGGTGATGTTGAGGCGGCGCACCGCTACGGTGATAAGTTCGCTCCCGCTTGCAAGCGTCGCCTCTTTTGTAGTTGCAAAATCTTTATATTTGCCGCTTCCAACGATGAGGCGGCTTCCTAGCTCATATTTTCCGATTTTTAATTTTGTATCCATAATTTTGATTCCTTAGTTTAGTGGCGGTGTTTATACCATAGCGTTTCTTACAACTCTTTGAGTCCCTCTATCAACTCTTCGGGCGTGAGGGAAAAATCAGCTCCGCGGTAGTTTTGCGCAAGCTTGGCATGTGCCAAAGAAGCGTTAAGAGCCGCTTGAAGCGCCGTGTACCCTTGCGCCAAAAGTGCGCCGATCATCCCGCTGAGCACGTCGCCGCTTCCCCCTTTGGCTAAAGAGGACTTCCCGTAAGGATTGACATACAACTTCCCCTCCCCCGCGATGATGACATTAGCGCCTTTGAGGAGCAGTACGACATCGGGGTAGTTTTTGCTAAAAAGCTCCGCATAAGCAAAGCGGTCGTTTTGAAGCTCCTCTACGCTCACGTCGGCAAGCCGTGTCTGTCTTAGAAGCGACGTAAACTCTTTTGGGTGGGGTGTCAGTACGATATTTTTGCGCTTGAGCAGATCTAAAACCCTTGGCATGCCAAAGATGTCGGCATCGGCAACGAGAGGCAGATCGTTATCCAAAAAGGTCTCTATCTCTTCATCGCTAAACTCGTTCCCAAGCCCCATGCCAAGAGCCAATGCGGTGGCGTTTTTCGGGAGTTCGTGGGAGTACATAATGGTGTGGGGGATCTCTTTTTGCTCATACCCCACCAAGCTCACAAGCCCCGCACCGAAGCGAAGCGCTGCTTTGGCACTTAAAATACTTGCACCGCTTTTTTCTCCCAAAGCAAGGGCAAGGTGCCCGAAACTCCCCTTATGGGTGTTTTTTGCTTTTCTTAAAGGAAGGCGCATATCCTCCATTTCCAGCAAATAGCGGTTGCTCTCCCCTTCGTACGCCGCGCGGGAAACCCCCAGATTTGCCACCGTTATCTCCCCAACGACCTCTTTGGCGGCATCACTGAACAAAGCTGTCTTTAAAGCCCCCATCGTGATGGTCAGGTCGGCTTTAAAAACCTCTTTGGCATGGGTGCCGTTTTGGCGCAGACCCGAGGGGATATCGCAAGCGATTTTAAAGGCATCAAGGGTGTTCATCTTTTGTAAAAGGGTTTGCATCTCTAAAGGAAACTCCCCGCTAAATCCCGTACCCACCAGCGCGTCGATAAGCACGTCGCAGGGTTCTAGCTCTTGGCATGTAGAAACCCCGAGAGCCTCGGCTCTTTGAGCCTGCAGGAGTGCCATGGAAGACTTGGGAGGTTTGGCGTAGAGGATTTTTACGTTGTAGTCACCCTGCAAGATCCTCGCACATGCCATAGCGTCGGCGCCGTTGTTGCCGCCGCCGCATACTGCAAGAACCCGCGCACCTTTTGGGAAGTTTTTTGCAATCTGCTCCGCCATCGCGTTTGCGGCATGTTCCATCAAAACATCTTCGCTTAGATGATACGTCTGGTAACATCTTCGATCGAGCGAGCCGACCTCCTCAAAAAGCTTTTGCATTATTCCGCTTTTGCGTCGTACTCGTCTATGGTAACCATACTGGTTTTGATATCGTTGAACAAAAGGGTCGGATGCGCCATACGGCATTGGTAGAGAAATTTGTTTTTAGGTAGCGCTTTGAGCGTCGAGGTATTGAAATAATCGAGATTTGAGCATTTTCCCACGTACAAGAACGTAAAAAGAAGCTTGATCTGCGCATTTTCAAACGTAATATTAGGCTGCGAAAGGAACGTAAGCCCATATTTTTTGAGGTTCAAGAAGCTTAGCATGTAGAGCAAAAAGTCTTCAAATTTTGCATAGAACCCTTCCAAAGAATCGATATCGTGAAAGAAATAGTAGTAGTTATCCAAAAGCCCTTTATGCTGCAAAGTCTGCGTAAGCTTACTTTTTACGTCTTTTTTGGTAGCAAAAAAGCTCGGATCGACCGCCATGTAGATATGTTTTTTCTCTTGTACGAGTGCGTCAAACGCTTTATCGAACGCTTCGCTTTCGTTAAATTGGATATAGTTGAAATGTTCGTCTTTGTAACGCTCTTCGATCTGTTCTACGCTCGAGTTGGCGAAATCGATGTAAAGTGTGGGGATCTCGTTGTCGATAACGAAATTTCTGATACGACATGCCAAGTTCGTTTTTCCCGAACCGGTCTCCGCAAGAATCAGCGTGTTATAGTAAAGGTGTCTCTCTTCAAGTTTGAGTGTGTCGATACTACTCACATATTTTCCGATTTTATCTCTCATCTTTTTCATCGTTTCCTCCAAAATTTTTTACGGTTAAGTATCTTAGTAAAAATTTGCAAAATTTATCTTAAAGCCAAAACCTTCTCGATCGCTTCTGGCATGATCTCGTATTCGAGTTTTTTGATCTTTTTGGTAAAGCTCTCCAAGGTCTCCTCGGCGTCGCGCAGGAAACTTTTTTGCAATACAATCTCTCCGCCGTCAAGCTCGCCGTTTACCCAGTGCACGCTTACGCCGCACTCCTCATCGCCGCTTGCAAAGCTCGTCTCTATCGCGTTTGCACCCTTGTATTTGGGAAGCAGCGAGGGGTGGAGGTTAATGGAGCGTATATTGTCGGTAAACACCTCGGTGAGGATGCGCATAAACCCGCTGAGTACGACCAGATCGGGTTCGTAGCTTTGTATGCGCGCAACAAGTGCTGCATCAAACGCCTCGCGAGTAGCAAAACCGGCGTGGGGAAGCACCTCTACCTTCACCCCCAAAGCCTCTAGTTTTGCGGTCCCTTTGGCATCTTTGTTGTTAGTCAGCGCACATGCCACGAAACATTTGCGAGTGTGTAGAATCTTCACAATATTTTCGGCGTTCGTCCCTTCGCCGCTAAAGAGTATCACTATTTTTTTCATGGTTTTTGGTTCCGTTTTTGGCATGTGCAAGTATAACGAAGCTTTGTAATAAAGGGGTAATCTAGCTCTACTACGATTGCAAAACTCGAAATAAGGATAAACGAACACGTGCAATACAGATCGATCTTCATCTCCGACGTTCACTTGGGTACGAGGTACGCGCAAGCGCAAAAACTTTTGGAGTTTCTCCGCGACAACGAAGCGGAGCATCTCTACCTCGTAGGGGACATCATCGACGGCTGGGCGATCAAACGCAAAATCTACTGGGATCAAGCCCAATCCGACGTTGTGCAAAAACTGCTGCGCAAAGCAAGAAAAGGTACCGAGGTCACCTTTATCACGGGGAACCACGACGAGTTTATACGACCATTTTTGCCGCTGTTTTTAGGGGATCACCTCAAAATCATCAACGAATGCAGCCACTTTGGGCTTGACGGCAAAAAATATTTCGTCACCCACGGCGATTTTTTCGACTCCATCACCATGAACAGCCGCTGGCTCACCCATATCGGCGACCTTGGCTACGACATGCTTTTATACTGCAATGCCCTCATCAACCGCATCCGCAAACTCTTTCGCATCAACCGCTACTGGTCGCTCTCAAAATACGCCAAAGAGAGCGTGAAAACCTCGCTCAATTTCATCACGGGCTTTGAGGAGGTACTTGGCGTACATGCCAAGGAACTGGGCTATGACGGTATTATCTGCGGGCATATCCATAAAGCCGAACATAAAATGATCGATGGTATAATCTACCTCAATTGCGGCGACTGGGTCGAAAATTGCACCGCAGTGGTCGAAACACTCGAGGGAGAATGGAAAATAATACGCCTCCAACCCAACCAACACTAACGATCGCACTCGCTCTCTCGGGAGGGGCTGCGCGCGGGAGTTTCCATCTTGGGTTTATCCAAGCGCTTTTGGAGAACAATGTCCGCATCGCCGCAGTAAGCGGCACTAGTGCAGGAGCGATCGCGGGGGGTGCCTTGGCATGCGGCATCATGCCAAAAGAGGCGCTTGAGATCGTCAAATCGAAGCCCTTTCGCAAACTCTTCAAATTCGGATGGTTTAAAAAATCGCTTATCAAGATAGAGACCCAAAACCCCTTGTTCGATAAGCTCTTCCCCTTGCAAGACCTAAGCCAAACCCAAATCCCCCTCTACGTCTGCGCCACCGATATAAACGCAAACGAAGCGCTCTTTTTTAACAGCGGCGAGGGGAAAAAACTGATCCTCGCTTCCTGCGCGCTTCTTCCGTTTTTCGAACCTATCCCCTACGAGGGGCGCATGCTTGCAGACGGCGGTTTTTTAGAGCTTTTGCCCACGACGCCGCTTTTAAAATACGATCTCCCCATTCTTTCCATTAACCTCCATCCGCCCATGAGCATCGACACTGCAAGCGATTTTAAGACCATCGCGCTCAAAGCGTACGATTTTCTCATCACCGCCAACGCCAAAAAAGACAGGGAAAACTCTACATGGTACATCTCGCCGAACGAACTTTCTCAGATAAAAATGCACACCCTCGCCGATTTGCAAAAAGGGTACGATCTAGGATACAAATCGGGGCTGCAATGGTGTGAAAACACGCTATAATCACGCTTATGAATTATAAAGCAATAGCACAAGAAACACTTACCATCGAAGCCCAAACCCTCCTCAAAGCCGCCTCGCAAATAGACGAGAATATCGAAAAAGCGGTCGAGACGATCCTTGCATGCCAAGGCAAGTTGATCGTCAGCGGCGTAGGAAAATCGGGACTCATCGGCGCCAAAATAGCCGCGACCTTTGCATCTACGGGTACGCCGAGCTTTTTTCTGCACCCGACAGAAGCACTCCACGGAGATTTGGGGATGATCGGCAAAAACGACGTCGTACTTGCTATCAGCTACAGCGGCGAGAGCGAAGAACTAAGCTCCATCCTCCCCCATATCAAGCGTTTTTGGTACCCCCGTTATCGGGATGACCAAAAACGCCGCTTCTACCCTCGGGCGTTTTAGCGATATCGTGCTCAAAGTAGAGATCGAAAAAGAGGCATGTCCTCTCGACGTGGCACCCACAAGCTCCACCACCCTCACCCTCGCTCTTGGCGATGCACTGGCGGTATGCTTGATGAGGGCGCGCAACTTCCAAAAAAAACGATTTTGCGTCGTTTCATCCCGGAGGCGCGCTGGGCAAAAAGCTTTTCGTGAAAGTCAGCGATCTGATGCAGACCAAAAATCTCCCTATCGTCTCGCAACATGCCAACGTAAAAGAGGCGATCGTAGCGATCGGGGAGGGGCGTATAGGAACCGTTTTGGTATGCGACGATGCACAGAAACTCGTTGCACTCATGAGTGACGGCGATATCCGCCGCGCATTGATGCGCGAGGATTTTTCGCTCGAGGACAACGTGCTCAAATACGCAACGATCAACCCTAAAACAATCGACGACGCTTCCATGCTAGCCAGCGAAGCACTCGTACTTATAGAAGAGAAAAAAATCCAACTTTTGGCAATCACCGACAAAGAGAAAAAGATTCAAGGCGTCCTTCATATTCATACATTAATCGAAAAAGGGATTTCATGATCCGACTCAACAAATACATAGCACACCACTCCAGCTACTCCCGCCGCGAAGCGGACGAAGCGATCCAAAAAGGGTACGTCCGCATCAACGGAGAGATCCAAACAAACCCCGCGACTCAGGTCGATGAGGCGCACGACGAGGTTTACGTCAGCGGTAAAAAAGTCGCTCCGAGCGAAAAATACACCGTGATCGTCTACAACAAACCCAAAGGGGAGCTCGTCACCAAAAGCGATCCCAAAGGGCGACGCACCATCTACGATTCTCTCGCAAAAGAGTATAAGCACTTTATCCCCGTCGGGCGTCTGGATTTTGCCAGCGAGGGGGTTTTGCTCCTCACCGATGCATCAAAAATCGCCACCGCGCTTATGACCTCCAATTTGCAGCGCGTCTATAAGATCAAGATCAAAGGTCCCATCACGCCGGAGATGGAAGCGGCGATGCTCGAGGGGCTGACCCTTGAAGACGCAACCGCGGGCGCACATGCCAAGACCAAAATCACTTCGATGACTTTTGCCCCGTTCATAGGGTATAAGATCGATAAGAACGCCCACAACTTCTCGACCCTCAAAGTTGCCATAGCAGAGGGGCAAAACCGCGAACTTAGACGCTTTTTCGCTCACTTCGGCGCGGAAGTGACCGACCTTAAACGTGTCAGTTTTGCCGAGATAGAGCTCAACAACCTCCCAACGGGTAAAACAAGGTTTTTAACAAGAAGCGAATACTCGGCACTGCACACTTTTTTAAGAGATGAAGAGAAAAAGGCCAAAGAGAAAGCAAAGCCAAAAGCGTTGGAAGATGAGAAGCCTAAAGAGAAAACAAAAGAGATTCTCAAAAAAAAGCCGCAATCAAAAGAGCAAGAAAAACAAAAATTCAAACCCAAAGGAAAGCCTAAAAAATGAAAACAATGAAGTTCCCAACAAGCCATAAAACACAGCTGATGGATATCTCCAAAGAGGTAGCCGAAGCGGTAATCATGTCGGGTATCAAAGACGGTGTGTGCGTCGTGTTTACACCCCACACCACTGCAAGCGTGTTTATGTTTGAAAACCAAGACCAAGCGCTGCGCCGCGACTTGCTTAATTCTCTTAACCGCATCGCACCAAACGACGCACACTACCTTCACGTAGGCGACAATGCCGCCGCGCACCTCAAAAGCTCCCGCATGGGCAACTCCGTTTCTATCCCCGTTGCCAACGCAAAACTTTTACTCGGCAAATGGCAAGGGATCTTCTTTGGGGAGTTTGACGGACCGCGCCAAGAGCGTGAAGTGATCATCAAAGTGATCGCCGGATAAGGCTTTGGCAGATTTCACCCACCTGCTGCGTCCAAAAAGCTTCGATGCGATAGTCGGTCAGGAGCATCTCACCTCGCAAAACGCTCCGCTTCGCACCCTTTGCGAAAAAAAAGCTCTCGGGCACAGTTTTTTTTACGGACCCGCAGGGTGCGGCAAAACCTCTTTGGCGCGCGTGATCGCACATGCCATGGAGTTGCCTTTTTACGAGTTTAACGCCACCTCGCTCAAAATTGAAAACCTGCGCAAAATCTTCGATACCTACAAAAATACGCTGGAGCGCCCCCTTATTTTCATAGACGAAGTGCACCGTTTAGCCAAAAATCAGCAGGAGGTTTTGCTCCCCGTGATGGAGAACAACTCGGTGCTCATCATAGGCGCTTCCACCGAAAACCCTTTTTTCTCCCTTACCGCCGCCATCCGTTCACGCTCGATGCTCTTTGAGATCAAACACATCAAGAACGACGCTTTGCACCGACTTTTAGTCTTGGCATGTACAAGTGCAAACCTCACATGCCAAGAGGATGCCGCGGAGTATTTGGTAGCAAGCAGCGGCGGCGACGCACGGGCGATGCTCAAACTGCTCGAGTTTGCAAGCAACATCTCAAACACCGTTACTCTCGAGATCCTCAAATCGCTCCGACCGAGTGCTCTTAGTGCCGGCAGCAGCGAAGCGGGAGTGCATTACGATCTTACAAGCGCGATGATCAAGTCGATCCGCGGGAGTGATGCCGATGCGGCGATCTACTACCTAGCACGCCTTATCGACGGGGGAGAGAGTGCCGACTTTATCGCCCGCCGTTTGGTGATTTTAGCCAGCGAAGACGTAGGCAATGCCAACCCCCAAGCGCTCACCCTCTGTACATCCTGCCTTACAAGCGTGAGTAAGATCGGCTACCCGGAAGCGCGCATCATCCTCGCCCAAGCGGTGATCTACCTCTGCGCCTCACCCAAATCAAACTCCGCCTACAACGCCATCAACGCGGCTTTGCAAGCGGTGAACAACGGCGTGATGCTCGAAGTGCCGAAACATCTTGGGCAGCAACACAAAGGCTACCTCTACCCCCACGATTTCGGCGGCTACGTCAAACAGCAATATCTGGCAAAACCTCTTAAGTTCGTAGAGTTTAAAGAGATAGGGTATGAGAAAAAGATGAAAGAGTGGATCGAGACGATACGCCAAAATTGAAAATGTAAGAATAGCAAAAGTACGTGTATTTATAAAAAGAGGAAGATTTTCCCATGCCAAAGGCATGGAAAAAAGAAGTTTAGCTTATTTGCTAAGTGCTGCTTTAGCTGATTTTGCAACTGCGCTGAATGCTGCTGCGTCGTTCATAGCCATATCGGCAAGAATTTTACGGTCAAGCTCGATGCCTGCTTTGTTAAGACCGTTGATGAAAGATGAATAGTTCATTCCGTTTAAGCGGCAAGCAGCGTTGATACGGATGATCCATAATTTACGGAACTCACGTTTTTTCTGTTTGCGGTCACGGAACGAGTAGTACATTGAGCGTTCTAACTGCTCTTTAGCTTTTCTATAGTGTTTACGGCGTCCGCTGTAAAAACCTTTCGCTAATTTTAAGATCTTTTTGTGTCTTCTTCTACGAACAACACCTGTTTTAACTCTTGGCATTTTTTTTCCTTATTTTTTCTTTACCCAGATACTTTTGCGTATGCGAGGTGCCACTCTCATGGTGGACTTGCCCAGTAAAAAACTGGAGATTCATGATCTACTAGATTCCCGATCGAGTCGAGAATGACAACTAGTTAATCATCGCCTTTACGTTTTTCTCATCAACTTTAGCAATTACTTTAGGTGTGTTTTGCTGACGACGAGTAGCTGCATCTTGTTTTGTTAAGATGTGGCTTCTGTACGCTGTTCCGCGTTTAACAGTACCGTTTTTCTTAACCTTAAAACGCTTAACAGCGCCTTTTACCGATTTCATCTTTGGCATCGATAACTCCTTTGTAAAATTCTCTAGCACAAGCCTGCCTTTTTTCGGGCAAACTTTGAGAGCGAAATTATACCTGAATTTTTCTCAATTTTTGCTACAATGGCTTTATGAATTCAATCAAACATATACAAAATGCCCTAGCAGACCTCGATAAAGAGGCGCAGACGATCCTGCTTGATATCTCTTTGCCGCTTAACGAAAAAGACAACCGTATGCTGCCGCTTTTGCGGGAAAAAAAAGTGCTTTTGCAAACTTTGGAAGATTTAGAATACCTGCGAAGCAATCCGCCGACGCCTAATCAGCCATGCGGCATATCCAAATATAGAAACGATTAAAATAATTTGTTTACGGGAGATTTTTTAAAAGAGAGACTCCCCTCCAGATACCTGCGGCACATGACGAGTCAAGGCGTGCTGCTGTATTCCTACCCTGACACAGTATCTCAAAACACCATTGCACAGGTCTAAAGGGAAGCGGCGGAATTATAGCTTAATATTCTTAAATTTCAAAGCATCTCTGCTGTTTTTTGCTACAATGACATCATGATATATATAGTAACTGCCTTAAAACCCGAAGCGCAAGCGTTTGTGGAGCGCTACAAACTCCAAAAATCGAAATTGCGCGATTTTAGCGTTTTTTCAAACTCCCGTATGAAGCTTATTGTCAGCGGCGTGGGGGTCGATGCCGCGCGCAGAGCGACCCAAACCCTCATCGACTTCTACGACATAACAGATGAGGATATCTACATCAACATCGGCATTTGCGGCGGCGATGCCGCCCACGCGATCGGCGAACTCATCGAAGCGGGTGCAGTAGTTTACGGGGGGCAAACCTATGCGCTCCCCTCCCAAACGCCGCACATCTTGGCATGCAGCGACACGGAGGTGTCCCACGCTTCGTTTAGTTTGGCGGATATGGAATCGTTCGGGTTTTACGAGGCGGTATCGCTCTCCAAGGCGATTAAGCGGTTTTATATTTTTAAGGTGGTGAGCGATCATTTCAAGCCCGATACCGTTACCAAAGACGCAACGAAAAAGCTTATAGCCCAAGCGCTCAAGCTTTTGGAAAAACGATTTTTGCTCAAAGGATGATGATGCGCGTACTTTTGTTTTTTTGTCTCTTACTTCTCAACCTCCAAGCTGATGAAACACTTAAAAATCAAATCGCCCGTATGGTGGTCGTGGGGTTTGATGCAAGCGTGCTTGATGCAAACAGCTCTATCGTGCAAACCCTGCAAAAATACCCGCTTGGCGGGGTGATCCTCTTTGACAGAGAGTATAGCGATCGCACCAAAACAAAAAACATCGCCTCCCCCGCGCAGCTCAAAGCACTCACCGACGCGCTTAAAGTACATGCCAAAGCACCCCTGCTTATCGGGGTCGATCAAGAGGGGGGCAGGGTGGCGCGCCTCAAGCCCGCTTACGGGTTTACTCCGATAGCCTCGGCAGATGCCATAGCCAAAACCTCCCCCGCACATGCCAAAGAGGTTTACGAGCTTCAAGCCTCGATGCTTCACGATGCGGGGATCAACGTCAACTTCGCCCCCGTTCTCGATCTAGCGTTAGAGCCGAACAACAAGGTGATTGCCAAGCTTGAGCGCTCTTTTGGCGCAGACCCAAAAGAGGTGACGCGTTTTGCCAAAATCCTTATCGATGCGCAAAACAAACATGCCGTTCTTTCGGTACTGAAGCACTTTCCCGGGCACGGTTCCTCGCTTGAAGATTCCCACGAGGGGTTTGTGGACGTGAGCGATACGTGGCAGGAGGCGGAGCTTGAACCCTACCGCGCGCTGATTCAAAGCGGCGATGCGGATATGATTATGAGTGCACACGTCTTTAACCGCCGTCTCGATCCCAACTACCCAGCAACCCTCTCCTACAACGTCAACACCGAGCTTTTACGCCGCGAGATGGGGTTTGGGGGCGTGGTGATAAGCGATGATATGCAGATGGGAGCGATCGAGCAGCACTACGACCTTAAAACCCGCCTTACGCTGGCGATCAACGGCGGGGTCGATATGGTGCTCTTTGGCAACCAACTCTCCCGCCACACCCCCGAAGAGATCATAGAGACCATCTATGCCCAAGTACAAAGGGGCGCGATACCACATGCCAAGATAGAGGAGGCGGTGCAACGGATAGAAAACCTCTTCACCCGCCTCTCAATCCGCCAAAGACCTATCCGATTTAGCGAAAAACGGGTCGCGCTTACAAAAGAGTACATCAAAGAGCATTACGGTTTTGAGGTGCAAGATATCACGATCGTTCCAAAATCGATCGTGCTTCATTGGACGGCGGTAAGCGATTTTGAGGACTGTTTCAAGAGGTTTGAACCCGAGGAGCTCCTAAGTGATCGCAAAGATATCGCCAAGGGGGGCGCACTCAACGTCTCCGCCCATTTTTTGGTTGCACGAGACGGCACGATCACGCAACTTATGAGAGAAAATATCATGGCGCGCCACACCATCGGGCTCAACTACTCTAGTCTCGGGATCGAGAACGTCGGCGGGGAGAACAACGTCAAAGAGGATCTCACACCCGCTCAAGTGCGCGCAAACATCGCGCTCATCCGCTACCTCAAAGCCAAATACCCCACCATAGAGCATCTTTTGGGGCACCACGAATATTTCGCGATGGAGCACACCCCGCTTTGGCTTGAGCGTGACCCCAAATACCGCACGAAAAAAGCCGATCCTGGTGAAAAATTTATGCGCGAAGTGCGCCGAGAGATAGAGGATCTCAACCTTACTTATCCAAAAGAGGAACTATGGAAAAACTAAAAGCATGGCTCTCATCCACCCCCTACGCCCGATTTCATCTCTCTCTTGCTTCGGCAGATGCGAGTTTTCGCAAATACTACCGTTTACGTCTGGGCGATGAGAGCGTTTTGGTGATGGATGCCTCGCTTGAGAAAAAGTCGCTTTTGCCGTTTTTGGACGTGACCAAAAGGTTGCACGAGGTTGGCGTTCATGCGCCGCAGATACATGCCAAGAACCTTGAAGCGGGGTATCTTATTATCGAGGATTTCGGTTCCGAGCATTACCTTGATCTGTTAAACGAAGCAAACTTTCACACCCTCTATGCCCATGCCATCGAGACCATCGCCGCGATGCAGCAAGCAGATGCGACCGCGCTTCCCCCCTACGACAAGGCGTATTTGCATTTTGAGATGGATTTGATGCAGGAGTGGTACCTCGAAAAACTCCTTGCGCGCACCCTCTCGCCCGCACAAAAAAAGCTGATTGCTCGTACCTTAGAGCATATCTCGCAGGAGGTTTTGGCGCAACCCCAAGGGGTGTTTGTCCACCGCGATTTTCATTCGCGCAATATCATGACATGCGGGGAAAATCTCGGCATTATCGACTACCAAGACGCCATGAGCGGCGCGCTGACGTACGATTTGGTTTCGCTTTTAAAAGACTGCTACGTCCGATTTCCCCGCGAAGAGATCATCAAGCTTGCTCTTTCGTTTCGGGATAAAAAAGCGCTTGACGTGGACGATGCGACCTTTATTCGGTGGTTTGATTTTACGGGGTTGCAGCGCCATATCAAGGTGCTCGGGATATTTTCGCGCCTCTATCTTCGCGACGCCAAAGAGGGGTATCTCAAAGATATCCCCCTCACTCTGGGCTATACGATCGAAGCGGCAAAACTCTACGATGCAACGCGGGAGTTTGCGGAGTTGCTTGAGGGGCTTAGTAAAACCTAAACCCAACCTTACCGCCGCGCTTTAGTTTTCCTCCAAACGCCTATTTCAAACAACTTTTGTACAATACGCGAAAACTTTGGATGCGACTATGAAAAAACTTTTACTCTTGGCATGTACCGCAACGCTTCTCTTTGCCAAACATGACAACTGTAGCTTTAAAAACCCCCACTACGAGGAGATTTGCCACAACGTCGTCAAACGGGGCGTCTCCTACGAGTATGCAAACAAATTTCTCCTCTCTTACTTTAAAACCCAAAAGTTCGACGAGATCACGTGGAAATATATCCAGCCAAAACATATCACGACCCACAAACAAAACGAGAAAAAAGCCAATAACACCCTCGTAAAACATGTTCCCAAAATCGTTGCGCACCTCAAAGAGTACCAAGAGGTGTACGACCATGCCGAGAAAAAATACGGCGTCAACCGCGAGATCATCGCCGCAATTTTGATGAAAGAGACCAATCTGGGCAAAATCACCCCGCAGCACGACGCATTTTTGGTTTTTAACACCATCGTCGTGCGCACCAAAGGGGAAACGCCCAGAGAGCAGTGGCTCCTTAAAATGGGGAAATCCAACATGGCTGCGATCATCAAACACTGCTACAAAAAAGGGGTTGTTCCCGAGAGCTGCAACTTGCCGAGCTCCTACGCGGGTGCGGTGGGGATACCCCAGTTTATGCCCGATAGTTTCGTCTATGCCGAGGCGTACAAAGGGGATGTGGCAGATTTAACGAAGATGGAAGATGCGATTGTCTCCGCCGCAAAATTTTTACATGCCAAAGCAGACTTCAACACCCTTATAGACTGGTCGCAGATCCCCCACATGCCAGAGATAGAAGAGTCGTGGTACGACTACGCGTTTGAGCACAAAAATGCCTCGTTCGTACATGCCAAGAGTGAGAAACTAGGCACCGAGTACAAATGTTTTACCTGCAACGACAAAGAGCTTGAGTATCTGCGCGAATATGCCAAAAAGATCCAGCGCTACAACAACTCTTCGAACTACGTCGTGGGGATCTTGCGTTTGGCGTACGATGCGAATAAGATGCTAAACATGTAATACGAACTTCAGTCCGTACAAACAATCTCGGGGCGGCATCTTACAGGCTAAAGCCTGTGTTACGAGAAGCTAATCACCCCTTTGAGTCTATGGGTCGCGCCCGCTTCGAGCACCCGTTTGTCCTCATACGCATTGGCACTCTCGATACACACGAAACGGCGGTAGTCATCGGGACGCATCCCGCTCATGCGCGAGCCTTTTTCGATCCACGGGTTCCACACCACGACCGAGCGGGAACCTTCGTTTTGAATCCGTATGCTTCCCTCTTCGTCGCGCAGCTCTATCGCACCCTCTACCTCCTGAAACACACGGTCGTACTCGCCGCGAAAACGTATCGGCTCGCTTGGCATGTCGGTAGTTTGGGTGAGGGCATCGAAACAGGGTTTGTGCACCAAGCCGCAGATCGCGATATTTTCTATATTTGAGACGGGGAAATAGGTGTGAAGTGCTTGAGTTAGTTCAAAACTTCTCGTATCGTTGTTGGCGGTGACTAGCTCCATCTCAAGGGTCTCGCCGAGGGTGAAAATGAGGCGTACCTCGCACTTGTAATCCCACATGCCAAGGTATTCTTGCATATCGCAAAGGCGCAAAGAAACCTGCGTAGTGCGTTCGTCTAACTCTTGGCATCTCTCAAGCTCCCACATAGCCGTTCTAGCAAAACCGTGTTGGGGGAGTGCCGGGTTGTTATTGCCAAAGGCGGGCCAGCAGATAGGCACCCCGCCGCGGATAGCCTTGCCGCGAACAAACTCGCTTGCCTCGCTCACCCACAGCAGCTCTTTTCCTTGGCATCTACATGAAAAGAGATGCGCTCCTTGGAGTGCTATCTTGGCATGTGCGGCGTCGTTATGCACCTCTAAATATTCAAAGCCGTTTTCTAATTTTTTAACCGTTATCACCCGTTGCTCCATGAAGTTTTTTTATGCCACCAAAGCGCGTAGCAGAGGATAAACGCATAACATGCCAACCCCATCGCATACGCCTCCTGCATACTCCCCAGCCAAAGGGAGAGTTTTCCAAACACCAACGGCAGCAGCGCTCCCCCCGCGATGGCGGTGATAAGCAGCGCGCTCACCTGCGCACTGTAACGCCCCACCCCTTTAAGCGCCAAAGGCCAGATGCTCGGCCACACAAGCGCGTTTGCAAACCCTAAAAGTGCGACGAAAAAGAGACTGTCAGGCAAAAGCGGCACGCTCGTGTACCCCCATAAAGCCTGCGTTATGCCATGTGACTCTTGGGAACTAAAAACGATCGCCAAAGTAAAAACCATCCCCCCCAGAGCCGAGAACAAAAGTGCCTTCTCCTGCGAGAGGAACCGCGGAATCAACGCCACCCCGACAAGGTAGCCAAGCACCATAAACGCCATCGTAAACGAGGTCATCGAGGTGGCATGTGCGAGTCCGAGCCCTTGCGCATAAAGCCCTATGGTATCCCCCGCGATCACCTCGATCCCCACGTAAAAAAAGAGCGCAACCGCGCCGAGAACCGCATGGGGAAAGGCAAACACGCTCCCCTTGTCCATCGCATCCTCCTCCTCAAACACTATCTCCTCCAAGGGAGAGAGCTTCACAAAAAGCGCCAAAATACCGAGCATCCCCGCCATCGCCAAATAGGGTACGATAAGCTTTTGGGCAAGCTCCTGCGGTTGGCTTGCCTCCAAGGAAACGCCCATATCGCTAAAAACCAAAACGGTAAACACAAGAGGTGCCGCAACCCCCGCTCCTTTGTTGATAAGCCCCATGATGCTGATGCGCATCGCCGCGCTCTCGATGGGTCCGAGCAAGACCACGTAGGGGTTTGAGGCGGTCTGCAAGATAGTAAGCCCGCTCGCCAATACGAAAAGCGCGCCCAAAAAAAGAGGATAGGAAGCGTTTTGCGCCGCGGGGATAAACAGCAAAGCGCCGCATCCCATCACAAACAGCCCCAAAACCATCCCGTTTTTATACCCCGTCCTCTCAAGCACGAACGACATCGGAAACGCCATCACCGTGTAGGCGATGTAAAACGCGAACGAAACCAAAAGCGCCTCAAACGGATCAAGCGCGCAGATGATCTGCAAGTAGGGGATAAGGGAGCCGTTAAGCCACGTGACAAACCCGAAAATGAAAAATAAAATCCCTAAAATCACCATAGGCACGAGGTTGGAACGCGTGTTCATAAAAGAGGCTCTAGATAGCGCGCCACAGCGTCCTCGTCGTTGGTGTGGGGAAGTACTATGGTGGCTTTTTCTTTAAGCTCTTTTTGGGCGTTTGCCACCGCGACCGCAGTGCGCGAGAGCTCGAACATCCCAAGGTCGTTGAGATTGTCCCCGAACACCGTGAGCCGATCGTAAGAAAAATCGCCAAACTCCTGCACGGTGCGGATGCCGTGGGCTTTGTCGGCGTCTTTGTGCAGCACGGTAAAAAAGTAGCAGTCCAGATACGCTTCAGGCGCGAAGATATACTTAAAACGCTCGCCGAAGATGGCATGTACGTGTTTATAGAGTGCTTCTAAAACCTCTTTGTCGCCCATATAGACGATCTTGAAATTGTCTTTGGGAGCGCGCAGATTTTTTTGGGGCTGGAGGTTGTCCTCTTTGATGTAGCGGGTGATGAGCTCGGCTTGATAGGAATTAAGCGTCTCAGAGTGCAAAAACGCCTCGTTCAGGTTTGCGTCTTCGAGAGCGAGCACAAAAGGAAACACCCCGAATTTCGCCCCCTCGGCGATGATAAGGTCGGCACTCTCTTGGTCGATGAACTTGGCATCGATAATCTTTCGCTCCCTCGTGGCAACAAGCGCACCGTCGAGTAAAATAAGCGGCAGCGAAAGCTCCACGCCCCCCAAAAACTGCATGGTTTTGCGGAATGTCCGCGCGGTGGCTACCCCCATAAGCGCGGTTTTTTGCTTTGCATTCCAGATGTTTTTGGTGTACTCGCTCACCGAGAGATCGTTACGTAAAAAAGTGTGGTCTAGGTCGGTTATGTAGATATTTTTCATACTGAAAGTATAGCCAAAAACACCTATCCATGTTTTTCCCCTTAAGCCCTCTTTGGCTACAATCAATGAAACTATTCCGTAAGATTTCGCACTCCCGAATTTGGGTACGAAAAAATAAAGAGAGGGAAATATGCCGCAGAACAAGTTACACGACAAAGAGGCTTTGGAGTACCACAGAGTTCCAAAACCAGGGAAGATAACGGTAGGGAGTTCCAAATCGCTCTTAACTCAAAAAGATTTGAGTTTGGCTTATACACCGGGCGTTGCGGCTCCCTGCTTGGAGATCGTCAAAAATCCCAACGACGTGTACAACTACACCTCAAAAGGGAATCTTGTCGCCGTTATCTCCAACGGAACGGCGGTTTTGGGGCTTGGTAACATAGGTGCGCTTGCTTCAAAGCCTGTCATGGAGGGCAAAAGCATCTTGTTTAAGAAATTCTCGGGACTCGATAGTTACGATATCGAGGTGGACACCGAGAGTATCGATCGGTTTTGTTCGGTCGTGAGCGCGATTGCTCCCACTTTCGGGGGGATCAACCTTGAGGATATTAAAGCGCCCGAATGTTTTGAGATAGAAAGACGCCTTATCGAGGAGCTCTCTATCCCCGTGATGCACGATGACCAGCACGGCACGGCGGTTATATCGAGTGCGGCAATTATAAACGGATGCGAGCTCTCAAGCAAAAAACTAGAGCACCTCAAAGTGGTGATCGTCGGTGCGGGTGCGGCGGCGATAGGGTGCGCACGCATGTATAAACATTTGGGCATAAAGCACATCGTCATGCTTGACTCCAAGGGGGTCGTGCACAACGGAAGAAGCGATCTTAATGAGCACAAAAGGGAGTTTGCCCACCCGAGCTATCTTACGCACTCCGAGGCGTTTGAACATGCCGACGTGGTTGTCGGGCTCTCCAAACCGGGGAGTTTTACCCTTGATGATATTGCGCGTATGGATGCCAATCCGATTGTTTTTGCTCTGGCAAACCCCACTCCCGAGGTGTTTCCCCATGAGGTGCGCACGGTTCGCGAAGATGCGATCATCGCCACGGGCAGAAGCGATTTTGCAAATCAGGTGAATAACGTGCTCGGGTTTCCTTTTATTTTTCGCGGCGCTTTGGATGTACATGCCAAGAAGATCACGATGGAGATGAAGGTTGCCGCGGCAAGGGCTTTGGCAGATTTGGCAAAACAAAAAGTTCCCAAAGAGATCGAGGAACTCTACGGCACGAAGCTGGCGTTTTCGCGCGAATATATCATCCCAAAACCCTTTGACACAAGGCTTCTCGTGGAGGTTTCCTCTGCCGTAGCGCTTGCGGCGATCGAGTGCGGGGTTGCAGGGGTGAAAAAGCTCGACGTTGCGCGCTACAAAAAGGAGCTGGAGCAGTTGGTTCGCTGAGTAAAAATACGCACATGCCATAACCAAAATCTTTCTCCTCTAAGCGCTCTTTGGCTAAAATCAACAAAAATCGCATTTACGGTAGATTCTGATCGTAAATCGTACCGACTAAAAGGAGATAGTATGTGTGTAGAAGAGTATTTACGACAAAACATGAAAGCGGAATTTTTACAACGAACCGAAGCTTTCAAAGCCTCTATAAAATACAAAACAATTCGTTCTCTCACCTCTTCCAAAAAATTCAAAAGGGCACAAGCCAAACTTTTACAAAGAGATGCGCATGTGCACAAAACGATTTTGCAAGATATACAAAAACTCCAAAACGCCATTTTAGGGCGCGGGTAAACTCCTCTACCCCACCCCCTTCAAAATCCCGTCTCTTTTTCCTCTAAGCCATCTTTAGCTAAAATCAACAGAAATTCTTTTCAAGGTTTTATAGCATACCAATTTTTTTGTCGACTTTACAAACAAATAAATTTGTCGAACGTACCTTTAAACAAGACAAAACCACCCAATGTCATAGTTTATACATTCAATAATCTTAGTGATGAAGAAATTAAAAATGAGATTTCATCAAACCCGAATTCAAGTCATAAGTGCAACGCCGCATGACATTTTTATCTCCTCGACAATCTTAGCAAAAAAAGCCTCATAAGGGGTTTGAAATCTAGCTTTTTTCTAGGGCGGCGGTTGAGTTGGTCTTGTACTCTTTTTATCTGAAGGGGTATGAAAAAGAGATCCTTCTAGTTAGACGAATCTTTACAAACAAAGACGGCAGCACAGGTAAACTTACTCTGGTGTGTTCCGACACAACGCTTGATGGCGATCATGTTGCAACAATCTACCAAAAACGGTGGAAAGTTGAAGAGTTTCACAAATCGTTCAAATCCAATGCCGCTTTGGCTAAATCACCGACAAAGACGATCAAAACCCAAGCCAACCATGTGTTTATGGCAATCTATTCGGTATTCAAACTTGAATGCCTAAAAATAAAAACCGCTCTAAACCATTTCGCACTCAGAACCAAACTGCTCATTAGAACCAATCAAATGGCTTTTTCCGAATTGTAGAGATTGAAAAGTGCGTAAGGTCAGTTTTTAACTTATTTTGCACTCATTTTAGCTCTTGCGAGGCGGAATGAATACTGAAATATATAAATTATTGAGGTATTTAAAACAAAATAAGCTAAAATGCAAAGAAAAGAGTTTATAGCATGGTAGATCATATTTGGACTGATTCGGTATTTAGATGGGCTGGTAGTAAGCGAAAATTATTACCAGTGCTTATGAAAAATATTCCGTCCAAGTATGAACGTTATGTAGAACCATTCTGTGGTTCAGCTTGTTTGTTTTTTGCAATAAAACCTGAAAAAGCGCTTTTAAGTGATATAAATAATGAACTCATGCAAACTTTTGAACAAATCAAAAAAACTCCTCAAAAAATTGCAAAAGCAGTTGCTAATATCGCAGTAGAGAAAAGTATTTATAATCAAATTCGACAACAACAACCAGCCGAATTAGAAGATTTTGAACGTGCTGTTCGTTTTACATATTTAAACAGGAATTGTTTTAATGGTGTATATCGAACGAATAAGCGAGGTGAGTTCAATGTGCCAATGGGTACAAGAACAGGAGAAGTCCCGAATGTAGAGAGGTTCATCCGTTGCTCGGAAGCATTAAAAAATGCAAAATTAATAACAAAAGATTTTGAACGGCTTATTCCTGAAATACAAGAAAATGATTTTGTTTATTTAGATCCACCATACGCGAAAAAGGGATATAAAGGACGTGGAGAATATGGCCCTGGTGCGTTTCAGTATGAGGATATTGAACGGATGCTCTACTTTCTGAATACAATAGATGGAAAAGGTGCAAAGTTTTTATTTTCATATTCATATGATGAAGAATTAATAAATCAACTTCCTGAAAATTGGTATTGGAAAAGTTTGTCAGTTGGTCGCCATGTCGCTGGTTTTAGTCAGCATCGTGGAAAAGTTCAAGAAATAATTGTTTCAAACTATCCAATAGAAATATAATATCATTATGAATATAGATAAGAAAACAGTAAAGATTGCAGTTTTAAGTGACTTGCATGTTGGTAATAATGACCACAATTCATATTTAACTGTCGGAACACATGATACGCCTCAAGAAAATCCATTTGAGGCCTTGAAAGAATTTACAAAGAGCGAAAGTATTGATGCAGATATATTAATATGTTGTGGAGATATGGCAGATCAAGCTGATACAGCAGGACAGATGTATGCATGGAATCATATTCATGATTTATCAAATACATTAAAGGTCGAAAAAATATTTGGAACCGTTGGTAATCATGATATGCTAAGCCGAGGAGATTCATATGATCCTAAAGGTTCTTTACAAAAGCTCATGCCATATTTTCCTAATGAAGATGAAAATTATTGTGATCGATATTGGGCAAGAAATTTTGCATTTTCAGAATTTGGAGAAAATGTAAGACTACTAAATATTAACAGTTGTACATTTCACGGATATGGGAACAAAGACCTCAAAGAGTATGAACATGGTAGAATTAGTCAATTTACAATTGATAAAATTGAGTCACATTTAAAAGGTTATGTAAGTAAAGGTAAAGAATATAATGTAAATATTGCTTTTTTCCATCATCATCCTATTAAATGGAATCATAGATCTATAGATGATTATAGTGAAATGGATGGAGGAGATCAATTACTTCAATTATTATCAAAAAGTGAATATGGTAATTGGATAATCATACATGGTCATAGACATTGGCCGAATATTCAAATTGCACCCTCTAGTGGTTCAAATCCACCTATTATATTTTCTGCTGGTAGTTTTTCATCTAAGAGGTTGGTGATTGAGGGTGGGAGTGCTCAAAATCAATTTTATATTATTGAAATATGTACAAATCCCATGGATACACATGACTTATCGATTGCAGGTAAGATTTATGCATGGAACTGGGCTTATGGCGTTGGTTGGAGAGAAGCTCCATATCCAGATGGAATACCGTATGGATGTGGGTTTACTAATTCAAATACTACGGCTCAAATACTCGCGAAACATATAGATGAATATGGAAAACAGGAATTATTTTTTAGTTGGGATGATCTACTTCAAAAGATGCCAATATTAAATTTTACTTTACCAAAAGCCATAAAAGAAATCAGTACTATTTTAGAGACCAAGTATAATTACAAGATAAGTTATGATGCTTTACATTGGCCTTCCCAATTTTCAAAGCAGCGAGATTCAGAAGGTGATGTATGAACGCACAGCTTGATCCAACAATTTTTGATTCTTTAAATGCTAGACAATTGACCCCTGCTCAAATTGCGCAGTCATTTATTCCTCCAGAAGGTTTTTTTGACTTGATCAAGCGCAATAACAATCTTCTAATAGGGCCTAGGGGAAGTGGAAAGACTACTCTTTTAAAGATGTTACAGTTACCTGCCTTATCAACTTGGAAGCATGATAGATCTTTGGAAGTCAGTAATGCTATCGATTATATATCTGTTTTTATCCCAACGGATAGAGCTTGGGAAAAACAATGGGCTTTGATTGATCAGCTAAATATAAATAGCAGTATTAACAAACAATTAAAAAAAGCAATTTTTACAACTCATACGTTACGACAAATGATTGATTCGTTTAAATATTGCACATCTGAAGACTTGAAAACAAATGCTAGCTTAGCAAAATTTTATATTTCTTTATCTAAAGATCAGGAAGTAGCACTTGTCAAAAATTTAGCACATGTATTGTCCTTAAAGGTAGAAATACCGAGCTTAGACTATGTTATATTGCAACTTAAAATGCGATTGTCAGATATCGGTGTATTTATTAATAAGAATTTGTATCGAATAGAGTCGGTGTCGATTACAGAACTGGAAAAGTTCATTTATGTAGAATTTATGAACGCGATTACAATACTAATCGAGATTTTAAATACTGCAATGAAAAGAGCTGATCAAAAGTGGGCATTATTATTTGATGAATTAGAAATAGCTCCAAAAGATATTAGAAATGAGTTGTTTGATAACTTAAGAAGTACAGATGATCAAAGGGTATTCTTTAAATTATCCATCAGTCCTTATGCAGAAGATTTAGATCTATCTAAAACGACAGGTTCTTATGCTGGACATGACTATGTCCCAATCAATTTAACATATTCACGTAAAGAAAATGCCAGACCATTTTGTGAAGCATTATTTAAGCAAATGTGTCGATTTTATAAACTTGAAGATTTAACTCCAAGTCAAGTATTTGGTATATCTGAATTTGATAAAGGGAATGAAGATAAATCTAGAGAGAAATCATCTTATGGGAAAGATTCTATACTATACCAGCGTTTCAAAAGACTTGCAAAAAAAGATCCAAGTTTCGTAGATTATTTAACGAAGAAAAATGTAGATATTGAGAACATGGATAAGTTGACAGAAAATGAACGGGCAAGTAAGATAAGAAAAATTACAAATGTTGTATGTTTAAGGGAAATATTTTTAAATGATGTTGGAAATATAAGAACAATCAAAAAAACAAAAATTTTTACGGGTGTAAAAACTTTGTTTGATATTACAGAGGGCAATCCAAGATTATTTTTAGGTTTGATAGGTCCATTATTAAAAAGATTTGTACGGACAAAACGACAAATTAGTAGTATTGAACAAGCAAAAATCATCAATATTGCTATCGATAGATTTATGGCTTTATTAAGGACAATTCCAACGACCGAACAAACTGTGTCTAAAAAACCAATAGGGCTTATTGAGATATTGGATTTAATAGGCAAATCATTTCAGAGCAAAATTTTAAAAGAAGATTTTTTTCCTGAGCCAATAACTAGTTTTATTATTGATGAACAAGTCCCAGAAGAAATAAAAAAGCTTTTAGGCATGGCAGTCAATGCTGGCGCAATTATATACGTTCATGAATCAGAAGAAACTCCATTATTGGATTCTATGGAAAATAAAGAGTTCAGATTGAGTCATTTATTAGCACCATATTATAGATTACCAATGATTATTAATAAAAGTCAAAAACTTTCAAGAATTTTAAATATTGAAACTCAAATAATTGAGCCGCTTAAAAAAGGGCAAATTACATTTGATTTCGACAAGAGTGGGGAGCAATAATTATGATCAACTTCACAAATGTTAATATAAACGAACAAATAGAAGAAAAAAAGTTTGATATTTTAATTTCTGCACTTGGATATGAGAGTAGAAGTATTTATATTCCAAACAAATTAAAAAATAACTATAAAAATGGCTTGTGTATTCAATTTGAAAATCTACAAGAATTATCTTATCACAATAATTTAGAAGTATATCAAAAGTTGGACTTTCAATTTGAACAATGGACAGACGGTATAATCAGAAAAAATTTAATTGAATATTTAGTAAATAAGCTAGATGAACCAAGCAATGAAAAACTTTTTAATATAGCAATCGATATTTCTTCAATGAATCGTAAAATGGTTGCAGAACTGTTATATATAGTATCTAATGAATTGCCATTAAAGATGCGTTTGGAAGTTTCAATATTATACGTTTCTGCAATATATACAGAACCATTAAAAGAAATGCCAGCAATAAAAACAGCAGGTCCAGTAATTCCTGAATATGCTGGATGGTTTATTAACCCAAATGATCCTCTTTATGCTGTAGTCGGATTAGGATATGAAAATGGAAAAGCTATAGGAGCGCTGGAATATCTAGATGTGGCAGGAGCATGGTTACTTAAGCCTATAGGTAAAGATAGTTCATTTCTAAAAAAGGTTGAAAAAGTTAATCATGATTTGATTGCTATAGTTGGTAAGAAAAGAGTAATTAGTTATAAGCTTTTCGACCCATATGATACATTCATTAAAATAAGATCTTTAATAGAAGGTTTGAAAAAAAATGGTAGAGTAGTTTTAATTCCATTTGGGCCTAAATTGTTTAATGCTCTTTGTATTATTTTGGCTGAAATATATAAGGGTGATTTAGCTGTATGGCGAATTAGTGCTGCTGAAGATGAAATTCCAGTGGATCATCAAGCTGTCGGAGATATTATATCCTTTACTTTCCAAGTGGACAGTGTAGCTTCAGATATAGATTAAGGGTTCAAATGATAAATACATGTTGATGAAGTTACTTATCGTAAATATTGACGAAATAATTACTGAGTTAAACTCTGTTGTTGACAACATGAAAGAAAAAAATGATTTTTTTAAAACACAAGAATACTATTTTCTTTCCTAAATTCAAACAAAAAATATGATTTTTTTTACGGTTCTCTCGTGCGGTTATGGAGCCAAAAACACGAAATTATAAAAATGAAAAACCATCCTTTGTTTTTTACGAAAGCGATTTTTAAAGTCTATTTTTTCACAAAAGGGTACGGCGCTTGGATGCAACCATCTTGTCCCGACATTTCTCCAAAGAACACTCTTTTAATCAATACGAAGATGATGACGTTCGGGCGGTTTTTACGTTATTTTGCCCACAGAAGTTTTCAAGAGGGAAGCCTGCATTGGGAGATGCATACGACGCGCCATTTCAATCGTAAAAAAATAAAAATGCCTCGCAACAAAAGGGCAGCACCGCAAAAAACAAAAGCGTTTTTTCTTGAAAATATTGTACAAACTAAAGAGGCTGTTACTCTTATGCAAAAAGTGCAGATTACAAAACTTATGCGACTCAAGACGTTAAGCGACACTTTTACCGATGAAGCATCTTACGAATTTGCCCGCCATATCGCCCATAAAATAGTCGCGCGTTTTGAAGCGGGAGTATCCCTTTACGATGAGAGATTTTACCCCTACGAAGAGAAGAAAAACATTTTAACGCAAGCGCTCACTTTGGTAGAGGATTGTTTTGCCCCGTATGCACCGATAGAAACGAATAAAGCAATAAAAACGATGATAGAGCAGATTCGTACTAACTCGAACACAAAAAGGGTTTCTATTCACTCTTCTCGATTTGCAGACGACGGCGACATTTTGGCTATGATGGAGGTTTTATATATCTTTAGCGACCCGTTTTACAGAAAAAATGAGTACGATATCGCACGCTATTTTTGTGCCGATTATCGAGATTGTCGCTACCGACTCAACAAACACTCGCTCAAACCGCTTAAAGAGATAGAGGAATTTATTTTAAAACTCTAAATTTTTCGGCACCCTTTCATACCAAAGAGGCATTTCGTCGTCGCTGTTTTTACACAAGATTTTATACGCAACCAAAAACTCTTTTATCTCGCAAAAAACATGAGACAAATCGTGCGTTTTTATATACTCGTACTCATAAGCAAAATTTGCCGCATCGTTTTCAAATTCACAAAAATCATCCCCGTAGTTTTCAAGAACACACACCGCAACAAACTTTGGCTTATTCAATTTATTTCTTATTATCGGTATAATCATTGCATGAAATACGAACTGACACAACATGCCATAGATGTTATGAACGCGAGAAGCATAAAGATTGAGTGGATTCAAACGGCTCTTGAATCTCCCTCTTCGTATCACATGGTTTCCGAGGTCGAAGAACATTATTTTGCTATCATTGCATCGGAAGCAAATCGATGCATTAAAGTTGTGGTCAATCCGTTGCATATGAAAATCGTAACGGCTTATTTTGATAGAAATATGAGAAAAAAAGGTTGTAAAGATGAAAATTAAATACGATCCCCAAACGGATTCTCTTTATGTTATTTTGTCATCCGACACGATTGTAGAGAGTGAAGAAAAATCAAAAGATGTCATCATCGATTACAACGACAAAGACGAGGTTGTAGCGATCGAAATTTTAAATGTAAAACAAAACCCTCACGAGATAGATATTCCGCTTATTTTAAAGAGTGCATGATTTTTTATCGTGCCCATAAATACGATGACACTCGTTTGAAGGATATACGGGATTCAAATCGCACGAAGAACAAGCCCTCAACCAAGAGAACTTCAAAGCGAGTTTTTGCTAGCATTGCGAAAAAAATCGGGGAAACGATTCGTGAAAAAAATCATCGTCATCTTATTGGCATGTGTCGGGTTGCTCGGCGCGTTGGAGTTGCAAAAGCCTTCATACGGGTTTTTGAACACGAGTATAAACTATTTGGATTGGAGTCATAGGGTCGAGAATGAGCCTGCCAGAGAAAATTTTGCCTATCTGGAGGTTGAAGGGGGTGCGTTTTGGGAATGGGGAAGCGTTTACGCCTTTGTCGATTTGGAAAATCCGACCCGCTCTTGGGAAGCACAAACGCCCAAAGAGCAGCGCATCTCTTCCAAGGGGATCGTCAATCTTAACGTAGGTTCAAGCGGTTGGAGCGTCTATCTCCAAGATTATCACTTTGAATCGGAAACGTTTTACGTCAACAACCTTATCGGCGGGCTGGGGTATGCCTACGTAAACGGGGGGCTTTTTGCCCGAGGGTTTCTCACCGCACACTACCAGCGCAGCACCTACTACGACGGAGAAAACGGCTATATGGGCGGTTGGTTCTGGCGCTACGATTTTGAGGCGTGGGGCAAAAAGTGGTACGCTTTTCAGTGGCACGAGGTGGAGTTTGAACGCTCAAAAGAGCACTACATGCTAAGCGACGGCACAAGAATAGGCGACGGCGCAAGCTGGGGACTCAACGGCGACATCGCTCTTTTTTTCCGCGCAACCGATGCGCTTGATCTTGGCATGCAGTACCGCTACGCCTACCAAAAATTGGGGCTTTCGCTTTACCAAAACGGTATGATTTATTCTTTGAAATACAACTTTTAAGAGGTGCGCCATGAACCAATCCACAAAGAGAGAAACGCCTAGCAAAACGGCGATCGTCACGGGGGCTCGAAGCGGCATAGGCAAGGCGATTACGCAGAGGCTTTTAGAGCTTGGCTACCGCGTGGTGGGGGTAAGCCGCCGTGTCTTGAGCGAAGATTTCGCACATGAGCACTTCACCCCCTGCCAAGCCGATCTCTCCGATGAAAAACAGACCCTCTTGGCATGTGAGGCGCTCAAAAAAGAGAACCCGAGCATACTTGTAAACTGCGCGGGGTTTGGACGGTTTGAACCCCACGAAGAGCTAAGCGGCGGCGTGATCATGCAGATGACCTTTTTAAATCTCACCGCCCCGATGCTTCTTACCAACGCTCTTTTGCGCTCGCTCAAACAAAACGACGGGTATCTCATCAACATCAACTCCATCGAAGCACTGCGCGCAAGCAAATTTGCGGGAGTTTACAGCGCCACCAAAGCGGGGCTCAAAGCGTTCGGCGATGCACTTTTTGAGGAGACGCGCAAAAGTAACCTTAGCGTCACCAACATCAACCCCGACATGACCCAGACCGATTTTTACGAAGCGTTGCGTTTTGGGGTGAGCGAGGCGGAAGAGGAGAAACTCTTGGCATGTGACATAGCCGACGCGATCGCCCATATCCTCACGATGCGCAAAGGCGCGGTGGTAAGCGAATACACCATCCGAAGCCTGCGATTTGGAATAACGAAGAAGCGTTAAAACTTCACGTCTAGCCTAGAATTTTTTTTTTCGGAAGTGGACTTTAAAAAGTCGATATTTTTTTTTGAGTTTTTGCATTACGCTCGAGGTTTCCTCTTTGAGTTCGTAGATCACTTTGGCGGCTTCGGCTAAGAGGTACTGCCCTTTTTCGATCTCTTTGGCAGTTGTAAGGCGGGGGGAGGTGTCCATGAGTGCACCGATCTTCTCGGCGTCTCTTTCTATAATTGCTATCTCTAAATCATTCAGCCACATTTGTTTCTTCCCTCCATGCTTCCAAAAGCCCGCGAAATACGTTGGAAACTTCGTCTAGTTTCTCGATATCGTCGGTGATGTTCACCTGCGTCAAAAGACCGATCTGGTAGTTGTATAACCCGTCAAGATAGATCCCTACATCCCCCTGCGTGCGATCAAGCGAGGCAAGAAGCTCGGTGATGATGGCGATCGAGCGGTTAAGCCAGTAGGTTTTTTTCTCTATATCTTCGTCTCTGATCGCTTTTTTTGCCTGAGCGTTAAAACGCAAAACACCCTCATAAAGCATCTCTATAAGTTTTTGGGGCGATTCGACGCTTATATTGTTTTGCGCATAGATATTATGTGCGGCACTTCCGTACATCAACGTATCCTTTTTTCCTTGTTCTGATTCGCTAGATCGGCAAATACGCCGTTACCTTTAGGAAAAAAAACCAAATTTAAATATAATACCGAATCGGACGATATAGAATAAATTTTTCATTACAAGGATGTAATCATGGCAGGGAATATCACTTCACTCGGGATAGGTTCAGGCGTTTTAACTGCAGATATCATCGACAAACTCAAAGAGGCAGACAAATCCTCAATTGTAACCCCGCTCGATACCAAAATAGACCTCAATAAACAAAAACAAGAGGCGTATTCGCTTCTCTCCTCGTTTATGACGACCCTCAAAGGGAGTGCTTCGGCTCTGAGCGACGACACCATTTTTGCGGGGAAAAAAGTGGACGTCAGCGGCGATGCGATTGTCACGGTAGATGCGGGAACCAACGTCGAATCTTTTTCCCTTGAAACGACCAAACTTGCCCAAAAACATATCTCTCAATTCAGCCCGGTTGCCGCCAAAGACACCCAAGGGGTAACGGGAGGAAACGGCACGCTCACCATAAGCGGCGTAGAGATCGAATATACGAGCAGCATGACGTTGCAAGATTTAGCCCAAGCGATCACCGATGCGGGGGGCGATAAATTTTCCGCCTCTATTCTCAAAACGGGTGAAGGAGCTTTTAACCTTATCGTCTCCTCAAAAGAAACGGGAGCCGAAAATGCGCTCACCATCAGCGACAGCGTCGGCGGCAGTTTGGCAACGACTTTGATGGATCCCGCCAACGACTACGATGCCGACCTTCAAAAAGCCCAAGATGCGGAGTTTATCTACAACGGCATCTCGATGACTCGTGCCTCCAACACTATCGACGATATCGCCGTGGGACTCAACATCACCCTCAAAAAAGAGGGGGACGTTGCCAACGTCGATATCTCTTTTGAGACCCAAAATATCGTCGATGAAGTGCAAAATTTTGTCGATGCCTACAATGAGCTTATCTCCAATATCAGCGATATGACCTTGGCAGATACCGAAACGGGACAGGAGGGTGTGTTTAACAACGATAGTTTCGTCAAATCGATCTCGCGCGAACTCGGCTCGATGCTCTCATCTATGAATATCGGCGGGCAAACGCTCACGGGGCTCGGGGCAGAGACTACCAACCTCGCTGGGGAGCCTGAGATGCTCTACATCTTCGACGTCGATCAAAACGGTAAACTCAGCGTAAACACTGCAAACCTCGAGAAAAAACTAAGTGACGATCCCGAGGGGATGAAAGAGCTTTTCTCAGGCAGCTACGATGAGGATTACAACGCGACCGACGGGTTTTTCGATCTTATCAACAACAAACTCGAAGAGTACACGGGCAGCGGCAAACTTTTAAGCAACTACGAAACCTCCCTTGAAACCGAGGCAAAAAATCTTGCGCAAAGCAGAACAAGTGCCTTAGAGTCGCTTAACGTGCGCTACGATACGATGGCGGCGCGCTTTGCGGCGTACGATGCGATCATCAGCAAAATCAACTCGCAGTTTGCTTCGTTGCAGATGATGATCGATTCGGAAAATAAATAATAAACTACAGGCGGGGCATGTTTAACAACAAAAATATTCTTATCACGGGCGGTACGGGGAGTTTCGGCAAGCAGTTTGTCAAAACCCTCTTAGAGCGCTACAAACCCAACAAAATCATCGTTTACTCACGCGACGAACTCAAACAGTACGAGATGGCGCAACGTTTCAACGACAAAGCGATGCGCTATTTCATAGGGGACGTGCGCGATCTGCCGAGGTTGCAAAAAGCGATGCGAGACGTCGATTTCGTCGTGCATGCCGCCGCGCTCAAACATGTTCCCATCGCCGAGTACAACCCGATGGAGTGTATCAAAACCAACATCATGGGCGCGCAAAACGTCATCGATGCCTGTATAGACAACGGTATAAAAAAGGTGATCGCCCTCTCCACCGACAAAGCGGCAAGCCCCATCAATCTCTACGGTGCCTCCAAGCTTGCCTCCGACAAGCTATTCGTCGCGGCAAACAACATCATCGGTAAAGCTTCCACCCGTTTTAGCGTGGTGCGCTACGGTAACGTTTTGGGTTCGCGCGGTTCGGTGGTGCCCTACTTTCAAAAACTTATCGATTCAGGGGTTGCTTCGCTGCCTATCACCGACCCCAATATGACCCGCTTTTGGATCACGTTGCAAGAGGGCGTGGATTTTGTCATCAACAGTTTTATGAGAATGCACGGCGGCGAAACCTTCGTGCCCAAAATCCCCTCAATGCAGATGAGCGAGATGGCACATGCCATGGCGCCGCACCTCAAACAAGAGATCATCGGCATCCGTCCCGGAGAGAAACTCCATGAGGTGATGTGCCCCCAAAACGACGCGCACCTCACTTTTGGAGTTTAAAGACCATTACGTCATAGAACCCACCATACAATTTGCCCAAAAGGTCGATTTTACTGCCAATGCACTCGGTGAACAAGGGACAAAAGTGCCCTACGGTTTTGAATACAGTTCCGAGAAAAACACCCACTGGCTCAGCCGCGAAGAGCTTTTAAGCAAAATAGCACAAACACGCCAAGAGGAACAATGATCCCCTACTCGCGCCAAAGTATCGACCAAAGCGACATAGACGAAGTTGTAAGGGTTCTGCAAAGCTCCCACCTCACCCAAGGCAAGGAGGTAGAACTCTTTGAAGAGGCGATCTGTGAGTATATCGGCTCCGCACATGCCATACCCTTTAACTCCGCTACCTCCGCCCTTTTAGCCGCGTATATGGGATGCGGCATCGGCGAGGGGGATGAGATCATCACCACCCCCATCAGCTTCGTTGCGACCTCCAACATGTTCGTCTCTTTGGGTGCAAAACCGATCTGGTGCGACGTGCGGCTTGATGGCAACATCGACGAGAGCAAGATAGAAGCGCTCATCACCCAAAAACCAAGGCGATCGTGCCCGTCGCGTTTGCGGGAAAACCCGTCGCGATAGAGAAAATCTTGGAACTGGCAAAAAAATACAATCTCATCGTGATAGAAGACGCTTCCCACGCCTTTGGAAGCGCAATCGACGGCAAAAAAGTCGGTACCTTTGCCCCTATGAGCATCTTTAGCTTCCATGCCATAAAACCCCTCACGACGGGCGAGGGTGGCTGTATCACCACCGACGACGAGGTTTTGACGGCTAAACTCCGCCTGATCCGCTCCCACGGAGTCGTTAAAAAACAGCTGTGGAACTCCGACATGCCAAGCCTTGGCTACAACTTCCGACTTACCGAATTTGCCGCGGCTTTAGGGAGATCGCAGCTGGGTCGCTTGGATAGTTTTTTAGAGATGCGCGAAAAAATTGCCCGCTACTACGATAAGAGATTGGGCGCTCATAAACTCTTTACTACAATAAAGCTCAATGAGAACATCCGTTCATCAAGGCATCTCTACCCCGTCTTGCTAAACCCTACGCTGCATTGCGTCAAAGAGGAGATTTTTAGCGCCTTACATGCCAAAGGTTTGGGGGTGCAGGTGCACTACAAACCGATCTACCAAAACTCTTTTTACAAAGAAAAGTTCGGCGCGACCCGCCTTGACGTTGCGGAGGATTTTTACCGCAGCGAGCTCTCTATCCCCTGCCATCAGGAGATGACTCTCTATGATGCCGCAAAGGTCGCCGACACCCTTTTAGAGGTGCTTGAAGCTTACAAACACCGAGGATGCAGTTTCTAATGAACGCCATCGCAATCATCCCCGCACGCGGCGGCAGCAAAAGAATTCCCCGCAAAAACATCAAGCTTTTTCACGGCAAACCGCTTATCGCCTACTCCATAGAAGCGGCACTCGCAAGCGGACTTTTTGGTGAGGTGGTGGTAAGCACCGACGATGCAGAGATAGCGCAAATAGCCCGTGAATACGGGGCAAGCGTGCCCTTTATGCGCCCCAAAGATTTGAGCGACGATTTCACGGGTACGGGAGCGGTGATCGCACATGCCACGGCTTGGCTTTTACAAAACGGCAGAGAGTTTGACACCCTTTGCACCATCTACGCCACCGCCCCTTTTTTAGACCCGAAATACCTTAAAGAGGGAGTTGCTAAGCTCAAAAACTCCGATGCCAAGTACGCCTTTAGCGCCGCTTCGATGCCCTTTCCGATCCAACGCACCTTCAAGATCACAAAAGAGGGTCGATGTGAGATGTTTTGGAGGGAAAACTTTGCCAAACGCAGTCAGGATTTAGAGACCGCCTACCAAGATGCGGGGCAGTTTTACTGGAACGATCTGACAAAATCTTCCAAAGAGATCATCTTCGGCAAAGACTCCATCCCCATCGTTTTACCTCGCTATCTGGTGCAGGATATCGACGATGAAGAGGACTGGGAGCGCGCGGAGTTGCTCTATGAAAGTTTAAAACAAAAGGGTGTATAATCGCCCCTATACAAAAGGAGCTAAGATGGGTGTACTACGACTTGAAGATTTACCGCATTATACCTACGATGATTATAAAAATTGGGATACCCAAAACTGGGAGTTGATCTACGGCGTGGCGTATGCTATGTCGCCTGCGCCGATGATACAGCATCAAAAAATCAGTAACAATATTGCATGGGAATTAAAAAATATCTTCGGTGCGTGCAAAAAATGTCAAGCCCTTCTTCCCGTAGATTGGAAAATCAGCGAAGACACCGTCGTGCAGCCCGATAACAGCGTGATTTGCCATACACCCGAGCATGAAGCCTACATCACCAAAGCCCCCAAGATCATCTTTGAGGTGCTCTCTAAATCCACCGCCAAAAAAGACACGGGACTCAAGTTTGACCTCTACGAAAAAGAGGGGGTGGAGTACTATATCATCGTCAACCCCGACGAACGACATGCCAAGGTGTACCGCCTTCACGAGGGGCGCTACGTCAAAATGCTCGATGCAAGCGATGAAAAGGTCGCGTTTACCCTCAAAGAGTGCGGCGAAACAGCGCCGTTTGACTTTAGCAAAATCTGGTAATGCCGCCTAAAAATATTCTTATCCGCTGCGATGCCTCAAGCGCCATCGGCACGGGGCACGTGATGCGCGATCTGGTGCTTGCCGCACGGTTTAGCGCCGAGTCACTCGCCTTTGCCACGCGCCCTCTTGAGGGAAATCTTGATACACATATAGAAAAAAGCGGGTACAAAGTCCACTCTTTGCACACGAACGGTGTTTGCAGAACTTGGCGCGCTTATTGGCGCACATGCCATAGATTTGCTTATCATCGACCACTATAAGCTTGGGTTTACTTTTGAAAAAGCGCTTAAAAAGGCGCACCCTTCGCTTAGGATTATGGTGCTTGATGACACTTACGAAAAGCACTTTTGCGACATTCTTCTCAACCACAACATCTACGCCAAAAAAAAGCGCTACAAACACCTCGTACCCACAGAGTGCCTGCTTCAATGCGGCGCGAAATATACGCTCCTGCGCGATGAGTTTTTAGAGACACGAGAGGTTGCAAAAAGCGATACCCTCCTTATCGCCATGGGGGGTGCCGATACGCAAAACTTGAGTCTTAAAATCTTGGCATGCCTCCCCGAAGATTTTTCTTGGCATGTAAACATCGTCACCACACATGCCAACAAAAACCTTGCCGAGCTTCAAACTCTCGCAACCGCCGACCCCCGCATAAACCTCCATATCCAAACAACCGAATTCGCACGCCTCGCCAAGGAAGCGCGCTTAGCGATCATCTCCCCAAGCGGCGTTGCCAACGAGCTTTATGCACTCCAAACCCCTTTTATCGCCGTGCAAACCGCACCCAACCAAAAATATATGCGACGTTTTTTAAAGAAAAAAGGGTACGGCGTTCTTAAAAAATTCTCGTGCAAAAAGCTCAAAACCCTCATCAAAAGCTCCATGCCATGAGCCAAGCGATCCTTATCACAAGCATTGGTGCTAAAATACCGCTTATAAAGGCGGTGCGGCGCGCAAAAGACGCTTTTAATCCTGCTCTTGCGATTATCGGCGGCGATGGCAATCATGACGCTTTAGGGCGCGCCTACATCGATAGTTTTTGGCAGATGCCGCGGCTTGAAAACCTTACGCTCGATACTCTTATAACATATGCAAAAGAGCAAAATATCCGCACCATTATCCCCACGCGAGACGCGGAGCTTCCCTTTTTTGCCGCACACAAAAAAGCTTTGGCAGAGGCGGGAATAGATGTTTTTGTCGCCGATACGGAAGCGGTGGCGTTTTGCTACGATAAGCTCCGTTTTTATCAAGATACAAAACTCTCTTGGGCAATCGAAACCGCGCTTGATAGCGACACGCTCGACGCGCAGAGATTTGTCGTAAAAGAGCGTTTTGGTGCAGGGGCAAAAAGCATGGCATGTAACGTCTCAAAAGAGGAAGCACTCGCACATGCCAAAGAGCTTCAAGAGCCGATTTTTCAGCCTTTTATAGAGGGCAAAGAGTACAGCATCGATTGTTATGTCGATAAAAACATGGCATGTAGAGGCGTTGTGGTGCGTTCGCGCGATGTCGTCGTGAACGGAGAATCGCAGGTCACAACTATCGTACATGATAGAGAACTCGCACAAAAAGCCGCCGAATTTGTCACATGCCATGGTATCAAAGGGCACAGTGTGCTTCAAGTTTTGAAAAATCAAAACGGCTCTTATCTCATCGAGTGCAATGCCCGTTTTGGAGGTGCTTCAACGCTCAGCGAGTATGCAGGTTTAAAGAGCTTTTTATGGTTTTTACAAGAGGCAAACGGGGAGGATTTTAGAGTCACGCTCACCGACAAAATCATCCGCCAAGTACGTCAAGACAAAGAGGATACTTACTTTGAGAGTTAAGGTAATCGTGTTTGATTTAGATGATACATTGTACGATGAGATCACTTATGTCAAAAGCGGTTTTATGGAAGTGGCAAAAGTGTACATGCCAGAGAATCCGCATGTCATGTTTGAAAAAATGATGGAAATTTTAGAGCGTGATGGCAGAGGAAAAGTCTTTGATAACACCTTAAAACATTTTGGTTTTCACACCAGAACAGCTGCTACAAAAGCGCTGGGCATCTACCGAAGCCACATGCCAAAGATTTGCCTCAATGAGGATGCCCGCGAAATACTCTCGCACTACAAAAACACGCCCCTCTACATCGTGACCGATGGTAATAAACTCGTCCAAGAGAGAAAAGTCAAAGCATTAGGGTTAGAAAAGTTCGTAAAAAAAGCTTTCATTACCCACCGATACGGTACAATCCACGCAAAACCATCTCCTTACTGTTTTGAAAAAATCGCGCAGTTAGAGGGTGTAAAAAATGAAGAAATCGTCTATATTGCCGATAATGTCAACAAAGATTTCGTCGGCATTAAAAAACTCGGGTTTAAGAGTGTTCGCATCGCGCAAGGGATGTTTAAAGATGTACAAAAACCGCCTGAGTATCATGCAGATGTCACGATAGACTCGCTCAAAGAACTAAAAAAACTCCTAAAGGTAACGCTGTGAAAATAGGCACTTTTGATTTTACTAAAGACGGCACATTTATCATCGCCGAACTCTCTGCCAACCACAACGGAAGCCTTGAACTTGCCAAAGAGACCATCCGTGCCGCTGCACGTGCAGGAGCAGATGCCATTAAGCTGCAAACCTACCGTGCTGATACCATCACGCTTGATTCTAATAACGAAGAGTTCATCATCAAAGGAACACGGCTTTGGGATGAGCAAAACCTCTATGCCTTGTATGAAAAAGCTTACACTCCTTGGGAGTGGCATGAGGAACTTTTTGCAACCGCACGAGAAGTGGGACTTTTATGTTTTTCAAGCCCTTTTGACAAAAGTGCCGTTGATTTTTTAGAGCAGTTTAATCCACCTGCCTATAAAATCGCCTCGTTTGAGATAACCGACTACGAACTCATCCGCTATGCTGCTAGCAAAGGCAAACCTATGATAATTTCTACGGGCGTGGCAACCGAAGAAGAGATAGAAGATGCCGTACACATCTGCAAAAGTGAGAACAATCACGACATTATTTTGCTGCAATGCACCTCCGCTTACCCCGCCCCGCTTGAAGATGGCAACCTCAAAATGATCCCCGATTTGGCAAAACGTTTTGGCGTGCTTAGTGGTTTTTCTGATCATACTTTAGGCATCGTCGCTCCTGTTGTAGCGGTAAGTTTGGGTGCACGCGTGATAGAGAAACACTTTATCCTAGACAAATCTATCCCAAGTGCCGACCAAGCTTTTTCACTCGATGAAGCCGAGTTTAAAGCAATGAGTCAAGCGGTGCGCGACACCGAAAAAATGCTCGGAAAAGTGGACTACACCTTGAATGAAAAACGCGAGTATAACCGCCGTTTTTGCCGCAGCCTTTATGTAAGCAAACCGATCAAAAAAGGGGAAGTTTTTACGGAACAAAATATCAAAAGTGTGCGCCCAAGCAACGGTCTGCATCCAAAATATTTGGATGATGTTTTAGGTAAACGTGCCTGTTGTGATTTAGACTTTGCGACACCTATGCAAAAAAGATTTGTCGATGAAGCCTAAAAGAGTCATCACCTACGGGACATTTGATATGTTTCATATCGGGCATCTTAACCTCTTAAACCGTCTTGCCGAGCTTGGCGATGAGTTGATTGTGGCGGTTTCTACCGATGAGTTTAATGCGCTTAAGGGGAAAAAAACGCTCATTCCCTTTGAGCAAAGAGCGGAGATTGTACGTCATATCAAATGTGTCAGTGGGGTGATTGCCGAAGAGAGTTGGGAGCAAAAAGTAGCTGACATCCAAAAATACGGGATAGATATTTTTGCGATGGGGAGCGACTGGCAAGGGAAATTTGATTTTTTGCAAGAGCATTGCCAAGTGCTTTACCTACCACGCACCGAAGATGTCTCGACTACAGAGCTAAAAATCGCCCTCAATGAATTTTTACAAGAGCATGGAGCAGGTTTTGGAGTTTAGCGGCAAAAAAGTCTATATCGCGCCTTTCACGCCCAAAACAACGATGTTTGCTAGCGAACTTCAAGAACAGCATTCGTTTACTTTTTTGGGATTTTTAGATAATTTCCAAGAGGGAGCGAATATCTTTAAACCCTCGCAAATCGATAAAGAGTTCGACCTCATCCTCATCCTCTCGGCAAACCACGGCAATGCGATTTTTGAAGACTTTAGTACGAAACTGCCAAAAAACAAACTTGTAAAAGTGGAAGAACATCATGGCATGTACCGTTTTTTAGAAACCCAAGAGGTGGAACAATCGCTCAAAAACGAGCGCGCTAAAAAACGAAAGCAACTCTTTTTAAAGCGCTTTGCCTCACTGCTTGATAGACTTAACTACAAGCGCAAAAAAATCGTTTTTATCTCCAAAGGCTCCATCACATCCAACAACAAAGCACTCTTTATCCATTGCTACAAAGAGGGGTTGGATGCGGTAATGCTCACCGACAACATCACACAGCTTCAAGAGCTAAAAACCCTTGGTATGCCCGTTGTACACCTTGAGAGTTGGTATGCCTATTTTCTTATGGCATGTGCCAAAATAACCGTCCAAGACCAAGCCAACCTCACAGTGGAGATCAACCTTCTTAGTCCAAAACAAAAGAGCTTGCAAATGTGGCACGGCATACCGCTAAAACGCCTTAACAAGCTCACGACCGTTTCGTACGACTATCTCGTCTCGACAAGCGATTTTGTCAATGAAACCACACTTTCAAAAGTGATAGATGCCAAAGAGTACAAGGATTTCGGCTATCCGAGAAATGACCTCTTTTTACAAAAGAGTCACGATGTTTACGATCTCCTTTTTTGCGACAAAACTATCTATAATTTTGCAAAAGAGAAGTTTGGCACAGAGCACAAAATAGCCCTCTACATGCCAACCCATAGAGAGTCATCCAAAGCGGCAAAAATCCCACTTGACTTTGAAAAACTAAACATATTTTTAGCCCAAAACAACATCTCTCTCATCCTCAAACTTCACCATTTTGTCCAAGAACTTTACGAATATAAGAGCTACTCTAACATCCTTTTTCATGCAATTCACGGCGACGTCTATCCGCTACTCAAATACACCGATATTCTCATAACCGATTACTCATCGGTCTATTTTGATTTTTTACTGCTAAATCGCCCCATCATCTTTTTTGACTACGACAAAGAAGAGTATGAAACGAATATGCAAGGATTTTTGTATGATTACGAATGCTTTACGCCGGGAGTACATGCCATGAATCAAGAAACCTTGCATCGGGCACTCAAACAAACACTTACATGCCATGAAGATGAGTTTAAAGAGCAAAGAGAGTTGCTATGTGCAAAACTTTATAGCTATCGCGATGCGCTAAGTTCACAGAGAATAGCACAACTCTTGGGAGATAAAGATGTTTAAACTTATCTATCTTTCTCATCAAGAGATACTCCAAAGTATCAATAATTATAACGGACCTGTTTTTCTTTTTGGCTACTCCCAAACAACACGGGATAATCTTGCCCAAGTGCATCATAACGACGTATCTATTATAGATAACAACCCAAAACTTCATGGCATGATAACGCCTGAGGGTAGAACCGTTTGCGCTCCCAAAGAGCTGCTCAAGGTCAAAAGTGCCCTTGTAGTCGTTTGGGGGAACCATTGCCAAGCGAATATAGCGCAACTTCAGGAGTTGGGTGTTAAAGATATCTATGTGGATCTTGATTTTGGAGGCTACCGCGTAAACCCTCCGAAGTTTATTTTAGAGACGCCGCCCTCTTCTCACTTAGCCACCACTAGCAAAACACAGCATGATTTTATTCTCAAAGTGATGCGAGAACTCACCCTCCTTGAAATTCCCTTTGAGACGCATCCGATTGCCGATGTGAACGCGCCGAGAAGTTACAAAAAAATACCGCATGCCATCACACTCTCTTACCATACGTACGGCGAAGAGATACCTAATCTTTTTCGCTATAAAGAGTCTTACCTCCCAGAGTACGTTACCTTTGACACCCAAGGTTTTAGCGGTTGGCACTCTCTATGTCAAAGAGATTTAGAAGATGAGCTTGCGCAAATAGATGTACTGAAAGCCCAGAAGTTTCACAAAAAAATCTTCAAAAAATACGTGAAAAAGAATCGTAGTAAATACGAACAAGAGGCAATAAACTTTGATTTTCCAAAGAAATTTCTCTTTTTTCCTCTGCAACTCTCACACGATATCGTCGCTTCGCTTGCCGACTTTTCCCAAGAGGAGGTTTTGAGGGCACTTGGAGAAGCTCTTAAAAACACTACGACAAAACTCCTCGTAAAACGCCACCCTTTGTGTAGAGACGAAAAACTCGAAAAACTTCTCAAAGAGATGAGCGACGACGGCACGATTCTCTTATACCGAGGCTCCGTACACGATGCCATCCATCGCTGCGAGGGCGTTGTCGTGGCAAACTCAGGTGTTGGATTTGAAGCACTTTTGCATCTCAAACCTGTTTATAGTTTTGCTACAAGCGAATACATGGCATGTACGCAACAAATAGAAAGCTTAGATGCATTGTCGTTAATAGAACCCTATAAAGTAGATGCGATACGAGTCAAAAAATTTCTTTACTACTATCTCAAGCGCGTTTGTTTCAAGCAATCAAAGCAGATACGAAAATTACTCATCACACTTCTCAAAAACCATCTTCAAGCAAAAGATTATGTATGAAATATGATGTTCTAGTAGTCGGAGCCGGATTAGCGGGTTGTGTAAGTGCAAACATATTAGCTACAAAATATAATAAGAAAGTACTTGTTCTCGAGCAAAAAGAGCACATAGGCGGTAATTGTTACGACTATAAGAACGATCAAGGCATTCTGATCCATAAATATGGTCCCCATCTTTTTCACACCTCAAATACAAAAGTTTGGGAGTTTCTTTCACAATTTACACAGTGGCAACCCTACGAACATAAAGTTTTAGCGCACATTGATGGGAAAAATGTTCCCATCCCTTTTAATTTTAATACCATAGAGATGCTTTTTGAAAGTAAATTTGCACAAGGGCTTCAAAAAAAACTTCTTAAAAAATATCAACTCGGCACAAAAGTACCTATTTTGCAACTTAAAGCCGATAGTGACCAAGAATTACAATTCTTAGCGGACTATATTTATGAAAAGCTTTTTCTTAACTATACGGCGAAACAATGGGGATTAAAACCTGAGGAACTCGATAGCGCAGTTACAGCAAGAGTACCTATTTATATCGGTCGTGACAACCGTTATTTTAACGACACCTACCAAGCTGTTCCGCAAGATGGCTATACGCAGCTTATAACAAATCTTCTCGATCATCCCAATATAGAAGTAAAGCTCTCCACTCCGTTTGTGTTTGAAAAAAATCGGCAACAACAAATTATTTACACAGGTATGATAGATGCACTTTTTGCTTATAAATTCGGTACGCTTCCCTACAGAAGTGTCACCATGCAGTTTGAAACACATCCTCAAAAATTCTACCAAGAAGCCTCAACGATCAATTTTCCAAATGAGCATGCATTCACACGCATCACGGAGTTTAAACATATTCATCCCTCGTTAAGTGAGGCAACAACCATTCTCAAAGAGTTTCCTCAAGCCTATAAAAAAGATGAAAATCTCCCCTATTATCCGATTTTTACCGATGCGAACCAAAAGCTTTTTCAAAAATACGACGATTATGCAAAACAATTTCCAAACATCACGCTCTTAGGAAGACTCGCCGAGTATAAATATTACGATATGGACGATATCGTTGAGAGGGTTTTAGAGCATTTTAAGCTCTAAAAAATTATGCAAAAGGCTCTATGATTTTTACGACTACTTGCTGATGGGTCGCTATATATCCGACGTACGTGTAACTTAGTCCTCTTTGTGATACAAACTCTTGAAATGCTTTATATTCATGTTCTTGCCAAGTCGGATAGTTAAAGTACTCATCGAAGATCAAAACCGTTCCCACGACGATACGATCGTTTAGGAGTTCAAAAACCGTTTTTGTCGACGAGTACAAATCGCAATCAACATGTATTAATGCAGTATTTTCTTTGTGCTCTGAGATAAACTCGGGCAAAGTTGCATCAAAATACCCTTTAATGAGTGCAACATTGTCATTTACCTGAGGCATCACCCCCCCTGTCGTAAAAGTTCCTTTGACATACCCCGGGCGCCAATCCTCAGGTAATCCTTCAAACGAATCGAATCCGTATACGACCTTGTGAGGCATGAGCGAAGAGAGCATGTTAATCGTCTTGGCGCTATAAACACCAAACTCCAACACAAGCCCCTCTTGCAAAGATTGCGCTAGTGCATCTTCAAACATTGCCTGTCTATTCGGATAGACTTTAGCATTGAGCATCTTGGAAAGTATATATGTCTGTGTTTCTACATCTCCTATTTTACGCAGATAATACTCTTTATAAGGGGAAAGCAAAAAATAGTCTCTCCATAGCTCCCAATTCGGAACATCCGAACGTTTCCAAGGTTTACGCCCCGTCGTAAAGTGAAAGATAGAAGGCTTAGCTCTTGCTTGCGCATATGCATCGAGCGAATAGTGCGGGTCGCCCGCCAAAAGATCTTCAAATCTGTAACAATGCAGGTTATAGTTGTATTTAATAGGCAGATACGCAATTCTTCCTTTACATACATAGTTAATAATATCTTCCGACATCGTTTTAAATTCACCTATGTGTGATAAAAACTTCTCTTGAATCTTGTCCTGACGTAGTGCGGCAAGATTCACAACCATCACACCGATGTTGATCCTCTCCCCTTCATCCAACTTCAAAACTTCTTGTACATAGGTTCTATTGTAAACATCATGAGGTCTAAAATAACACCCCGCCAGATAATTTTCCTCTAAAGGCGTTTCATAAAGTTCCCACAAATCTTCAAATACGAGAATATCCCCATCAAGAGCCAACACCTTATCCTCATGTGGCAAAATAGTATCAAGCATAAGCCTGTAATAATCGGTGTTGGTTACTTTCTCAAGCGTTGCACTTTTTCCTTCAAGGAGCTCTTTGTTGCTTATAATCTCAATGCTACACTCATCGTTCGCTAAAGACTCGAGCTTATTTTGATGTTGCGGTGATAGCGAAGGGGTGGCAATATAAATCTTATAAAAGGTGTCTCTATTTTTATTTTTGAGGGCTGAAGTTATGGCAACTGCCGTGGGCATCGCATACCCGTCATCCGTAGCAAATACGATCGGTACAATTTTTTTCATTCTTTTCCTTATTCTCTTATTTAGCCATCTAGCCGTATAATATTTTTTTTATCTTTGGCACATTTTGTTGTTAAAAAATCCTCAATCAACTCTTCTCTTCCCAGAACCGATACAATAATCGCAACATTCTTATACTCCACATCCAAGAGCTTTTGAGGGGCATATACATTTTTACCGTATAGCACCCTGCCTTGTTTTGCAATATCAGTATCCACGATAAAAAGAATACTCTCTTGTATAACACCCACGACCAATTCGGCCACCACACCTGCACCGTAAAGAATATATGTTTGATTTGCATTTTTTAAGGCATGGAGCTTTGCAACGAAACGGTTTAGCTTCTTTGAAAACTCTATCCTAGCATGTTGTGGATCTTCATAGTAAAAAAGTTTGATTCTCTCTAATGCAATAATGTTTTCTTCGAGCTTCTCCACAAAAGAAATTTCTTTTTTTTCATTGAGGGCGTCGTGCATCCAACTTTTCATACCGGTATTGCTGCCACTGCCGTCAAAACCTATGTTTTGAACGTAACTCAAAGTCGGATTCAGACAAAGCCCTTGATGGGAAAATATCGTGGCATGCCAAAAAACCGCCCAAGTATTCATCAGTCCTTCGGCGTTTCTTAGAACTTGGTTCCAGACGTTGTCTGCCCCGTCCATATTAAAACTTCTAATATCGGCTTCACTAAACTGCTCTATAAATTTTTGTGCATCCCTATGGTAGTGCTGCCATCTATCGCGCCATGTGCCCCATCCCCAGCAATTCATACCGCGCCACAAGAAGGTCTCATCAAATCCTTGCGGGTGTATCGGGTAGTTCCATCCGCTTACATGCCATACTTTTGTCTTATTCTCATAAAAATCAAGTGCTCTGTTCATATAATCTAAAAAAGAGGGACTTGTCACTATATCGTCTTCTAAAACAATGATTTTGCCGTATTCATTCACAATCTGTGTCACACCGTTAACGATCGAATCCGCCAAACCAATATTTTTTTCTTGTTCGATCAACGTGATTTTTTTAAACCCTTTGATCGAACAAAGATACTCTCTTACAACTTGAACTTGTTTCCATGATGCTTCATCTTTACCCCCATCACTAAAGATAAACAACTCACTCTCCTTAGAGAGAGTGTTTCGCACCAATGCCTCAATGGTTTTTTTTGTATGTTCAAGTCGATTGTAGGTAAAAAGAACTATAGGTGCAAGCTGTTTCATAAATACATTTTCCTTATTTCTCCAAGAGGCTGACTATCTCGTTCAACGGGTAATAACTCCTAATCGACTGCACTATCTCTTGAATATATATTATATTCATGGCCGTTACCACAAACAAGCAATCCGACAGTTTGGAAGATTCTACAGTACTAACGATAAGATCATCAACTTGTTGCATATTTTTATTTTTATCGATAATAGCACACACATCCGTCTTATAGTGTCGGTATAACAACAATCCCAAGGTATTAAAACCGCATATAGCTATTTTCTTTTTATTGTTCGTTATTTTCTCGGATAATATGCGAAAAGGCTCCTCAAATTTTTTAAATTCAAACTGCGCCCTTTCTTGCATTAAAACACTGTTATCCGAAAGATTTTTATTTATAGTAACCATTTGCGGATAGAGACATAAAACGTTGTTAACAAAAGGGTTACCCGTATAATGATCTATCGGTAAGATGAACGTTGAACTCTGTTCTAGAAGTTTTACTGCACCTTGCAAACTGATAATATAACCATATGCCCCGTATGCCAACTCATTTAACTTATAAACCTTTGTACTTTTATTCAGTGTCTTCATATAAGACGCATTGAGTAGCAACTGTTCTCGAGTTTTCCCGTGATACCCCAACAAAAGAGTATCACACTCTAAACTCTCAAATTCCACTTTTTTGCAAAGTTCTACCACATCGGCATTAAGATCCACATCATCTTCAAGAATCAAAGCATAGGGCATGCTCTTTTTTATCATTTCGCGATATATGCTTTGGTGACTTAGAATACAACCTATTTCACCGTTTGACAACTCACGACCAAGTTGTTGAACGCTCTGGCTAGAATCTTTTTTATATTGACCGATATTTACGAGTTCCCTACCGTAAACCGCATCTATAAATTTATAATCTAATCCGATAGCATTACATAAACTTTTCATATGAGAGTTTCTTTTGGTATGCTGCCTTAAGTTTATAATAAATACTCTCAAAAAAAGTCCAACCTTAATTCGTAATAAATTAATAATGTACTAGAATGTACTTACATATTGTAATGTGGATGAGCTAAGTGAACAATAAAGAGATGTTGCATTTTTCAAAACAATTTTCAAGAGTAACGCAGAATATTTTTGAAATAAAAGAAAAAAATCAAAAAATATGTTTGTACGGATACGGTAGCTTTGCAAAATACGTTAAAAGCATACTTGGCAGTCAGGTGATTGCAATATTCGATAAAAACTATAAAGAGTTAAACTCTTTAGAAAATGAAATTTTAAATCCTTACAACATAAATCAAATCAATTACGATAAAGTTATAATTTGTGTATTGGGCAGGGAAGATGAAATTCTACAATTGTTCATAGATGAACTCAAAATTTCCACAAGTAAGATTATAACTTTTAACCACGATTATATAATCCGCAAAGAACTAGTACTTATACATCAAATGGGCAAGGTAGCTTCAACCTCACTTCTAAACTCTATCCGTATGCAAGGTTTTGAAACATATCATTGCCATTACTTATCTAACGAGCTATTTCAATATTATTTTGATCTTTTACTCAACACCGAAATCCCACTCGAAACTTTTAATGCCCAAAAAGAGCTATTCTGCCGTTATTTCAGCCTTAAAAGAAAAGTCGAAGACTCTCAATCATTAAGAGTTATAACACTTTCAAGAAAAACAGACGATTGGTATTGGTCGTCTAAATTACAGGGCTACAATGGATTTATCCAAAAGGTACATAAATTCTGCCGCATGGAAAATAAATATTTTGCACAAGATGAAGAGTCACTACGGTACTATTTTAGTCAATTGCTTCAACTGATTAAGAAACACAATTTTTCCATCGTTGATTTGCTACAAATTGATAATAGCAACAAACTCTTTCAAAAAAATTCAAGGGATTGGATACTGTTTAGCGAAATAACATCTTTGATTTATCAGTTAAAATGGTTTGATATTGAAATAAACCGGTTCTACAACGTAAACATTTACCGAGAAAAATTTCTCGACGATTACTTAATTTTAAAAAACGGTGCGGTTGAGATACTGCTCTTAAAATATGAATCTCTCGGGCGGCTTCATCACGTGATCGGTAATTTCTTAAATATTGATGCATTTTCTTTAACTCGTGATAATGTATCTTCCAAGAAAGAATCTTTCACAACGATTCTTTCCATTAAAAATGAATTCAATTTTAAGATCATGAATACTCTTAAACTGACCGATACTGAATATTACCGTTTTTTTGGATATGAGCTCAAATAAAAAAAAATCACTTTTTTATTAATACGCCGAGCTTTTGCCCTAAAACTTGAACCTTTTCAGGTTTATCTTTTAAAAATTCATGACAAGCATTCTCTACACCAGGTAATACCTCCCAGCCATAATCATGTATAAGAAGAGCCGCTCCAGGTGAAAGTTTATGATACACTTTTTCAAAACTATCCATTATGGACGTATAAAAATCCCCGTCAAAAAAAGCAAAAGAGATTTTTTCGGGGTAGAGTGCATCATCTATTTCCTTAAACCATCCTACATTGATTTTAGGTTCTTTCAGTCCATATTTCGCAAAGTTGCTTTTAAATGTTTCTAAAGACGTTTTACATTGACCTTGCACAAATTGTCGTTGTGTCGTATTTTGATCTTGAATTGTTTTTTCAGGCAAACCTTCAAATGAGTCGTAAACAAAAAACTTTTTATTGGTTTTAGTTTCATCCATGAGACGTCTTATAAAGAGTGACGTTGTACCTACATTGCAACCTAGTTCAACAATATCCCCCGGAACATTATTTTCTATTGTTTTATAAAGATAATTAAGAATATGACTCACTTCGTCATTGGTGACCATTCCTGAGATAATTGGGATTGTTCGTAATACTTCTTCCAACGCTTGATTATTCATTTTGAAATCCTTTTATTGAGTAAACTTATATAATAAAATTCTTTTTTCTGCATGCAGCTCATCCAAACATTTTTTTATCGGTTGCACATACATCGAAGCTATGATGAGATATTTGACATTTTTTATTTTATGCGGTCGAATCACTTTTGGTGTACATGTCGCATCTTCAAAAAAAGAATCGACTATATACTCGATCTTGATATCTTTTCTATATTTTTGAATATTTTTTTGCAGATTTTTTGAGCTTTCGCCTCTTCCCCAAATTGCAATTCTTGCATCTTTAGGTATCTCTTGCAATCTCTTAGATATCTCAGGTAGATTCACACTTGAAAGAGAATAATCATAAAAATGTGCCATAAAATTAGACACATCGTCTATATTTTTTATACCTTGCTTTTCCCCATCCAATATAAGAGCAGATTTATTAAATCCCATCAAAGGCTTCGAAGGTTTTTTTTCTACTGCAATTTTAAATGAAGTTTCTTCTAATAACCTTTGAGCAAACTCTAAAAGCTTTTTATCGTCTTGACAAGTTCTTAGAATTTCATTTTGAAAATTTTCAATCTCTTTTTCATCATAGATCAAAGTGTCTCTAAGCAATCTTTTTATCATTTTTTTTCGATTTAAAACACTATTTTTTATATTTAAATCTTCTTGCGCTCTAAAAAATGAATCAGCGGGTGCGATTATAAATGGAGCCCGAACAAAAGGAACTTTAGGATGACGGATAATGTTGGCGGCATTATTCAGTTCTCTAAACTCGTTAATTATAGGACTCTCTTTTTTAAGCGAACTAACACCGTTGCTTTTTGAAGAGTTTGCACCAATTGTAATGGGCAAACTTAGCGATAGATAACTTTTATTAAGGTACGCGAATGCAAATCCGCTGTAAAGATCGGGGCTTCTTGAATTAAACACTTTACCCGTAATGCCTTTGAGTTTTACAATAAGCTCCATAGAGATAACGGAGTTGTATATCATGGGAAGATTTTGAAATTTTGTAACGCCGTCTAATACTTTTTGAATAATCTTTTCAGACGAAAGTTGCTTGAGAGATATCTGAGTATTTAAAAGCATCGTATTTCTATTTTCTGCTTCGATATCGGGCCATTGATACAAATTTTTTTCCCATCTTACTATATTCGGAAAATAGTTATATTCAAGCAGTGTATACAAAAACTGCAAAGATCCGTCGATAAAACCGTCATTATCTGCTACTACGGTTACGTATCTTCCCTTGGCATGCGAAACCGCTAATTCCCAATTTTGTACCATTGCCAAACTCGTATCGGAACGTATATATTTTATGCTAGGATGATTAAAACTATGTATGATTTCTCTTGTATGTTCCGAAGAGTTGTTATCGCAGATAATCAACTCATAATCCGTAAAGCTTTGTTTCAATATAGTTTTTATCGTATAAGGCAACGTTTCATGCCTATTACGCGTCGGAATAACAATGCTAAAAAACGGACTTTTCGTTCCCATCATTTCACTCTTTTTAAATATCCGTCGGGTGCTACGGTGATGAGCAACTTACTCTCTATCTCTTTATCTATTACAAACTTATCATTGGCCTTTAAAAACTCCCATACGGCTGTTTTAGGATTATTCCCCTTGCCCCACGGTCTATGAGGAAAACTATCTTCGGGCATATCTTCTATGCCGGTATCAAAAACACAACAGTAGCTACCTACACTTACAAGTTCCGCATAAGCATTTAATTCTGCAAGAACATGCTCATGGGTATGATTACTGTCTAGGCAGACAAGGATTTTGCCGGCGTTTTTGGCGAACTCTTTTACCTTTACAATCATCTGTGCATCTATGCTTGAACCTTCAAGCATTGTTATCTTGTTGCTTAAAGGATGTTCTTGTATGGCATTTTTATTGTGTTCTCTTATATCGATATCTACTCCTAAAACCTGGCCGTTTTCAATTGCACCGCAATATTCAAGAAGCACTAACATGGAAGCAGAAAAAATCAAGGAACCCCCGTGTGCAATACCCGTTTCAATAATCAAATCGGGTTTCACTTTCCAGATAATCTCCTGAAGCGCCATAATATCTTGAGGAAATTGAATAATAGGACGCCCCAACCAACTAAAATTGTAGGAATACTGAGCTTCAGCAGTTTTAATAATAAAATCCTGTCCAAGCTCTTGATACTTTGCGTCCGACAATTTTTCGATATTGTTTTTTTTCTCTTGGTTAAATATTGCTATTGCATCCATGCCTATTTTCCTATGACTCAAAATTTATATGTTTATATTGCACAAAAAGAGATTGCAGTTTCGAACGTTGTATCTTACCCGTTTCGGTACGCGGTATCTCTTCGACAAAAAGAATTACTTTGGGTCTCTTCGCGTCTACAAAAGTACTTGTCAAAATCTCTTGAATCTCCTCCAATGAAGGAGTTTCCGCATTTTTAACGACACACAAAGCTATCTCTTCTCCTGTATAATCATTTTCAAATCCAAGTGTCGCACTTTCTTGCAATCCTCTGATTTGCATGATCTTGCCGTCAAGTTCTGCAGGGGATATATTTTCACCGTTCTTTATAATCAGTTCTTTGAATCTTCCTACCAGATAGAAATATTTTTGCGACCCTTTATAACGGAAAAAACCCCTATCGCCAGTGTGCAAAACTCCTTGTTTCAGACTCTCCTGTGTCGCAGCGAAGTTATGATAATACCCCTGCATAACATTATCTCCACAAACTGCCACCTCCCCCACAACGCCTTCAGAAACTTCCTTGCCGTTTTTATCTACTATCTTCACTTCATTGCACCCGAGCGCAATACCTACGCTTAGCGGTTCTTCCGTTAAGAGTTTTTCATACTCACACCTATCAAGACCTATCGGCATCGTCAAACTAAAATTTACGGCTTCACTCATCCCGTAACCTTGCAAAATAGGAATAGCAAATCTTTCATAAAAATGTTTTGCATCAACTGTCGACAAAGGAGCTGCCGCTGAAGTAAAATAAGCTAAGTGTGTTAACTTATTTGTCTCTATTGTGCGTGTATCTTGCAAGAGCAAACGGATAATTTTTGGCACCGCACTTACAACATTCACTTTCTCTTTTTCTACGATTGACCAAAAATTGGGAAGATAAAAATTACGATTTAAAATAAGTTTCGACTTAGAATAAAGCGTGGCAAAAAAAGAAAAGTTCCATGCGTTAACATGAAAGAGAGGAAGGACGCACATATGTATATGATGTTGATCCATTTGATGATGGTGTGTGACGGCTTGTGCATTTGCAAAAAGATTCTGGTACGTTAGCATCACACCTTTTGGATTGCTTGTAGTACCCGAAGTGTATACAAGTAATGCCACATCACTCTTACAAGATTGCACGTAAATCATTTCAGCTAGTTGTAACTGCTTCAAATCTTCTACAAAAGCTTCATGAAACACAAATTCTCTACAAACGAAATTTTCCTCTTGAGAAGTTATCATTAGAGTCGCATTTGTATCTTCATAAATAAATGCGATATCTTCGTATGATGAAGAAGGCGAAACGGGCACAATGACAGCGCCTAAAAGCATCAAAGCAGCGTAAGAAAGGAGTGCCGTATCACTGTTCCCAAGTTTAATTAAAACTTTTTCATTACGATGTATCCCATAGTTTTGAAAAAGATAGGTTGCCAATTTTTCACAGAGAGATGCAAACTCATCATAGCTATACTCACGAATAAGTCTGCTACCCGAGTAAAACTTTAAATAACTTGCACTATCCCCTCGACAGCTAGACAAAAGTTGGTGAAAAATAGGAACTCCTTGCTTAATGACCTTGATTCATTAAATAACTACCATTAAACATAGGATGATTGAATTCCACTCCGCCCGAGGATGAAAAGATATGCAAAGGAATAACTATTAACGGTTCCTCCACGTCAGCATCTGTTTCAAAATGGTGTGGTGTCATAGGATCAAACACACCTACCATTCCAGGTTCGAGCCTAGTCTTTTGCATATTTTTTTCAAGACCTACTTGGGACCACCCTTTGCCGCTTAAAACATAAACAATACGAGTCGTACTATGAATATGGTGCGCTTGTTCTTTGCTTCCACCCGGAATTTGCAATAACTGATATGTCGGGTCACCTAAGCGTTCCGTATGCACTAACTGACGCGTCGAACATCCGTTAACATACGGGAGATTTGTATTTGTATCTAAAATTGTATGTTTTTCAGGGCTCATGTACCCACGAATAACAGTGAGGATATGATGGGATGTTACGGTCACAGGACCTTTTATCACACTTACTTGTCTTTTATCTTCACTCAAAAACCACGCACTATCACCTTTGGAAACCTCAACGGTATGACTGCCGATATACGTTTGATAGTAATAAAGCTCTCCATTTTTCGCTTCATAAATTGCTTGACTGCCAGGTTCGTAATAGGTTACACACTGATTCATCCCACATTTTATTACTTTCATAACCATCCTTTATGTTTATATTTCATTATTCTAATATAAAAGTTCTTATTTTTCTGCTTTTTCCAATTTACGTTGCAAAAACACCACAAGATTGTCAAAACTTCCCACATTGCACTCATCAATTTCTGCATCATCGACAATAATATTAAAAACCGCCTCAAGCTCCAAAATAAGTTTAAGTATTTCAAAAGATTTAAGCATCTCATAATCGGCAAAATAAGCATCTTTTTTAATAGTTAAAAGGTGTGGAAAACTCCTTTTAAAAATATTTTCTAGCGCAAACTCTACATCGGTGCATGCCATTGTTTTTTGCTGATTCTTTAGTTCAACCCTTCTCGCAGGATTGCCGCCTACGATAGCAAGTGGTTCCACATCTTCAAATATCACGGAACCTGCTGATACTTTTGCACTTTCACCTATTTTTATCCTTGGAGCAATCATAGCTCCAAGAAACAACGTAACGCATTTATCAATGGTTACTAAACCGGCCACCTTTACACCGCTTGAAATAAATGAATACGTACCTATAGAGCTTTCATGACAAATAATAGCACCGCTTGCTATAGCAACATAGTCACTTATTTTTACATATGCTTCTAAAATAACATGTTCATGAATAAGTACGCCCTCACCAATGGTTACATCCTTGAGACTTACGCTCGGATGAACTAGTGAAAGAAAAGGCAATCCATAAGATAGTAGCTGATGTGTCGTTTCCTTTCTCGTTAAGGCATCTGTCGTAATATTATTGACCAAAGAAACATCTTTATACACTTCCTGTCTTAAAATTTCAGGAGTTCCTAATACAAGATATCCAAAAAACAGCTGACCTGTTTTGGTTTGATCATTATCCACCCACCCCAAAATTTCATACCGTATATCATCTCTAGCACTATTTATATCATCTATCAATCTAACGGTTTGAGGGTTATTTGCCCCCATGATGACGATTTTTTTATTTTTCAACGCTTATAATCCAATGGCTTATATATTTTTCCGGATATTCTCCGAATACACGATGCTCCGTCCCGATAAATATCTTGCTGAATTTAGAAAAGTATTTTTTGATATGTTCTTCATTTTGAAAAACAAAATATCTTGCGCCGATTCTGTTTGTCTCAACGTGATTTTTCTGAACTTCTATCACTTCATCCGTGACATACTTCGCGGTACCAAGGGGCATATACCAATACTCCGGCGTCATAACGGTTGCCATAAAACGACCGCCCGGTTTTAAAACTCTGTAGATTTCATTGATAATGGTTTGCATAGATTCACTATCTGCATTCAAATGTAAGGCTTCCGTAGAAAATGCATGTGAAAAAGACGCATCTGTAAAGTCAAGTTTCGGAGGCGTAAATACACTCAAATGTACTTTCTCATCCCATCCATTAGCTTTTATGATATCGTCGCTTATGAACGCTCTATCCGTTACGTCAACACCGTAATATTCATACCCTTCATTGATACACATCGGCATAGACTGACTCCATCCGCAACCGACATCAAGGATCTTTTTTTCCTGATGTTGCGTCCGGGCATAACCCAACAGCCATGTTACAACTGTTTCGTTAGGATACTTTCTTGCACCCCCTCTTGAATTGATCCAATCAAACATATCGTTCCACACATCTTTATTTTTTACCAAAACTTCATTCATTCTTTCTCCTTATTCAGCTTGATCTTGTGTCTCTTTTGATTTTGTTGCAGCATTTTTATTTGCATATATCTTATCTTCACTGTGCAAAACTCTTTGAACACCCTCTTTTACGTAAGGAGCGCTACAGTTTTGACAGGGATGAATGCCCTCTAGCGTACCTGCATTCATATTTTTAATCAAAGATAGTCTTTGTTGTGAAAACCATATCTCATCTAAAGAATCGATATCATGTACATTGCCGAGTTTATATTCATGGTTAAAGTCGTTGCAGCACGATATAAAATCGCCGTTATACGCAACCGACAAATAGTTTTTTATCTGATTGCATGCCGCAGGCTTAGTTCTGAGTGTTTCCGTCGACTCAACCTCTATTTCACCATGCCAGTCCATCGCATAAGAAGCATAAAGTTCTACGTCATGATATTTTTGTTTTATATCGGAACTAAACTCCAAACTCATTGTAACATCCGGCACAATATTCCAAACGGCAACCTTACAAGAGGGGCGCAGGCTCTTCTTTAAATCAAGAAAGAGATCCAAATTACGCATCACTTTATGATAATCTGCACCGACCCTTATTTTTTCATGCAACTCCTTATTAATAATCTCATAACTAAAAAATAATTTATCAATGCCTGCTTCCAGTAATGCTTTCGCTTTTTTTTCATCCAAAAGCATACCGTTCGTCCACACAAACGCATTTAACCCATATTTTTTCACTATTGCTACCATTTGAGGCAACTCAGGATGCAAAAGCGGCTCCCCCATAACGGCCAATGCTATTTTATCGGTATGTCCAACTGATACTTTCACGATTTTTTCAAACGTATCTAAAGAGATTCTGCCTTGATTTTTAACTTTATTATGCCCTATCGGACACATTGTACATCCTAGATTACAATGTGTATCTATCTCTATGCTTACCCATTCTACTTTATAGTTTTTCATAATCATCCGATTCCGTTTAAGTGTATAAAGTCAAATCGGTATCCCAACTTTTCATACTGCAAAATTATACCTGAGTCATTAAAGCCACGCGCCAGCAACTCTTGTTTCCAATCTTCTAAAGAATCAAATTGCGTCTTTATTGAAATTTTGTTTCTCTCTTTCGTATGCGAATTAATAATCGGCGTTTCTACAATCATTTTAGCTTCCTCTAAAGTGGTAGTAATAGTTCCAGAACTCAAAAAATCAACTAACTTTATATAATTTGCAGGTTCTTTTAAATCTTCAATACAAATATGATACACATCGGGATTGTTTTTTATTTCATCTGATAGTTTTTGCAATCCCATAACTGCGTCCAAAAAAGATAAAATATAAAAATTTCCTAAATCAAGCTGGTGCTTTTCAATGATGTCACCGTAATGCTTTTTGTATTCCAAGATCGTATTTCTTAATCTTTTTCTTACACTCTCATCGTGTTTGCACATTTCCTCAAACATCGCCGCCCGTGAAAGCGTCACCTTCAATGGATGGCGAACTAAATTAGCAAGACGAAAGAGAGGTGTACTATCACACTTTGTGATAGATTCTTTTAATCTGTAAAGTCTAAACGCGTGAACATTTCCATTCACAATATTTTTATTACCGATTTTATTAAAAATATCGAAGAGGGTAATAGTATTTGCAAATTGCTCTCTTTCGATCTCCAAAATATTGACAATCTCCTCTTCGGTATAATTTCTATCATAAATTTTATACATTCCTGCAGAGTGACTTGAAGATATCTTTGGGTGTTTTTCTAGAACGGAAGCCAACCATTTAGAGCCGCTCATCCCCGCACACGTAACGATAAAAAAGTTTTTCAATGCTTTGCTCCCCTATATGTTAAAAATGTTCGTATCAATCATTCGTTCCCAATCCTCTATATCTGCTTGATAAATCGGATCAAGACCTTGCGAGAGTCCTGCATTGTTTATCAAAATATTCGGCACAATCTTTTTTTCTTGCAAATCTGAAACAATACGCTCTATACTCAGCAGTTTAGTCACATCGACATCATAAATAAACACATCCATATTATACGCAACAAGTTTTTTTTTTAATTTTTCAAGTTTTTCATATCTTCTTGCAAGCAGCACTAAATGAATCCCTCTTTTTGCAAGCTCCATAACACACTTTTTTCCTATTCCCGCACTGGTTCCTGTTATTAAAGCTATTTTATTTTTTAATTTCACCCATAAAATCCTTCAAAATTTTTACGACATATTTTATTGTACCCTCCGTCATATCAAAATAACTAGGTAGATTAATGCCATCTTTACTCAGTTTATAAGCAACCTCATTATCGACATTTTCAAACATATCTAAACTACTTATAGGATAAAAAAACACCCTTGCATCAATGTTATTCTTCTGGAAATATTCAATTAAACTATCTCTGTCGATCGCCCAACTCTGATCAAAAACTATAGTAGGCATCCAATAACTGTTTTTTGCATACTCTTGCGTAAAGTTTAATGCTATATGACCTTCAATATCTGCTAACTCCTTTTGGTACAACTTAAAAATAGTTATTTTTTTTGCCAAAAGTTCTTCTAGCCTTTGCATTTGTGCATATCCAAGAGCTGCTTGAATGTTGGATATTTTATATTTGTACCCTATGTCGCTTGCCCAAAACATTTTCTGAACCTTTTTATCTCTTCCGTGATCATGCAAAACGGCTGCTTTTTCATAAAGATTTTGATCATTGCACACAAGCATACCCCCTTCGCCTGTAGTGAGAGTTTTTGTACCGTGAAATGAAAACACGCCAAAATCACCGATAGCTCCCGCTTTTTTGCCTTTATATTCACTGCCAAGAGCTTCTGCGGCGTCTTCGATTACATAAAGGTTATGCTCTTTTGCTATTGCCATAATTTCGTCCATCTCACACAGATTGCCATAAAGATGCACACAGATAATTGCCTTTGTTTTAGAGGTGATCGCCTCTTTTATTTTTTGAGGATCTATACACCAAGTATCCTCTTTGACATCCACAAAAACAGGTGTAGCACATCTATACATAACCGGTGAAACAGAAGCTATCCATGTGCTATCGGGTACTATAACCTCATCACCCGCTTTGATTTCCAAAGTGGCGAGAGCAATATGCAATGCACCGGTACAGCTTGATGTTGCTATGGCATGATTTACTCCTAGATACTCTTTAAAACTGTCTTGAAATTTATAAATGTAGTCATAACAACTGCTTCCCCACCCATTTTTTATAGCATCACACACATACTGTTCTTCTAGTTCTGTAATTGAAGGCTTTGTATAATAGATCGTTTTCATAAAACTTTCACCTCCGGTATAGCAACAACAAACTTGCATCCCCACTTTTTTACATATTCAAGCTGCTTTGTAATTTCATCTTGAATATTCCAAGGAAATATAAAAATATAATCAGGTTTTGTTTGCCCTAACCTATCTTCTTCAACAATAGGTATGTGACTGGCGGGTAAATATTTTCCTTGCTTATAAGGAGATTTATCAACAACAAACTCAATAAGATCGTTTTTTACACCCGCGTAGTTTAAAAGTGTATTTCCTTTTGCTGCAGCTCCGTAAGCTGCCACTTTTTTACCCTCTTGTTTTGCTTGGAGTAAAAACGCTAAGAGATCATACTTAATTTTATTTACCTTTACTGCAAACTGCTCATATACTTCCGTATCTAAAAGTCCAAACTTTTTCTCTTCGTTTAAAAGGTCATCAACTCCTTTTGAAATTGTGATTCGATTATTTTCATGATGCGTAGCATATACTCGTAAACTTCCGCCATGGGTAGAGAGTTTTTCTACGTCATAAAGTTTCAATCCCTGCTTTTCAAAGATCTGTTTGAGAGTATAAAAAGAAAGGTAAGAAAAATGCTCATGGTAGATAGTATCAAACTGATTCTCTTTAATAAGATTTAAAAGATGCGGAAACTCCATAGTAATAGTTCCATGAGGCTTTAAAGCTATTTTTAATCCCCGAACAAAATCAATAATATTCGGAACATGCGCCAATACATTGTTTCCTAGAATCAAATCTGCTTTGGTCAAGTTATGTGCGAGCTCACTTCCAAAAAACTCTTCAATAACATTGATCCCCTTTGCTTTAGCAACCGTTGCCGTGCTTGCAGTTGGCTCTATACCGATACATGGAATCCCTTTAGCTTGAAAATATTGCAATAAATACCCATCATTTGAAGCAATCTCAACAACCAGCGTTCTATTATCAAGAGAGAGTTTTGTCGTGATCATATCTACGTAATTCTTGGCATGTGCTAACCAGCTTGTGGAATAGGAACTAAAGTAAGCATACTCGCTGTTAAAAATATCATCCGATTTTTTATACTCATCTGTTTGCACAAGTTTACATTTATGACAAACATATATTTTGAGTGGATAAAAAACTTCAGGTTCGTCTAGCTGCTTTATTGTCAAATAAGAATTGGATGCAGGCGCATTGATGAGATCTACAAAAAGATGACGTAGCTCCGTATTACAAAATCTACACTTCATTAATCTCTATACCTTTAAAGCTTTCATCTAAAAATTTATGTTTTTGATCTCTAATTGAGAGATTTTTTATATCGAGTGGCCATTCGATTTTCAGCAACGGATCCTTGGCATGCAAGGCTCCTTCATTAAAAGGAGTATAAAATCCGCTATGAAAATAAAGTAGCTCCGTCTCATCTTCAAGCGTTTGAAAACCATGCGCAAATCCTTTTGGAATAAAAAGCATTTTTTGATTTTCTTCACTTAAGCATATTGAAAATGTTTTTAAAAAAGTAGGGGAATTCTTTCTTATATCAACAACAACATCAAAAATCGATCCCTTTATACATTTAATCATTTTTACCTCTGCATCCGGTTCATACTGAAAATGCAATCCTCTTACGCTTCCTCGATGTTTAGTTATGGAGTGATTAATCTGTTTAACAGTTATATTTGTAATCGTTTCAAGCTCTTTTTGACAATAAATTCTTGAAAAAACTCCCCTTTCATCTATAAAAGAATTAGGTGTTATCGTGTACAAATCTTTAAATGGTGTTGGTAAAATATTTAACATTTTGTCCACGCCGAACCTTTGACTTTTGCATCCGACACATAGCTTTGTAAATCTTTTACAGTATCTAAAGTGCCACTTTTTTCATAGTATGTTTTATACCATTCTACGGTTTTTTCAAAAGTCTTTTCACTACTCCAAACACTTTCCCATTGCAACATTCTGTTTGCCTTTGTACAATCGAGGTTAAGAAGCTGCGCCTCATGGGGCTGATCTGCTTTTTGATCGATTACATACTCAATCTTATCCCAATATTGTTTTACTTTTTTAACGACATCTTCAACTGTGACAACACTCTCTTGAGTCGGTCCAAAATTCCATGCCGATGCAAACTCCGTCCGCTTTTCAAGAAGCTTTTGCCCAAGAAGCATGTAACCGCTTAGCGGTTCTAATACATGTTGCCAAGGGCGTATAGCATAAGGATTTCTAATGTGTACTTTTTTATGTTGCGATACACTGACCATAATATCTGTTATCAGTCTGTCTCTCGCCCAATCACCGCCCCCGATCACGTTACCCGCCCTACAAGAAGCTAACAAAGTATTATGCGTCTTCTTATATTCTTTTGGATGAAAATAAGAATTTCTATATGAAGCTGTTAATAATTCCGCACACCCTTTTGAAGAACTGTAAGGATCATATCCGCCAAGCGGATCCCCCTCTTGATATCCATGATTGCATTCGTTATTTTCATACGCTTTATCACTTGTAATATTTACGATTGCCTTTACATATGCTTTTCTTGCTGCTTCAAAAACTTTAAGCGTTCCTAGAACATTTGTTTCGTAAGTAGCTACCGGATCTTCATAGGAGGGGCGTACAAGTGCTTGAGCCGCAAGATGAAATACGATTTCCGGTCGATATTTTTGAAAAACTGTATCTAATTTTTCGGAATCTCTGATATCACCGATAATAGAAGTGATCTTTGGTCTTAAAAGCTCAAAATGATTCGGTTGTGTAGGGGCTTCAAGTGAATAGCCAACAACTTTTGCACCCATTTTTTCAAGCCAAAGACAAAGCCAAGAACCTTTAAAGCCGGTATGCCCAGTCACAAGAACTGTCTTATCTCTGTATATACCGCCAAAAAGATCAAAACCTACCAAATCTTCCACGTGGCTTTACCTTCATCCCATAATTTATTAAGATATATCTTATCTCGTAAAGTGTCCATACATTGCCAAAAACCTGTATGTTTATATGCAAATAATTCACCGTTTTTTGCTAAAGTTTGTAAAGGAAGCTCCTCAAACATCGTTTGATCATCGTCAATAAGCTCTATAACATCACTTTCGCAGACCATAAAACCTGCATTTATCCAATTCCCGTCACCGCTTGGTTTTTCGATAAAACGTCTTACCTTGTCATCATTTAAATCTAATCTACCAAACCTTCCGGCGGGCTGGTATGAAGTAAGCGTAACTCTAGCTCTGTTTTTTCTATGAAATGCAACAAGTTCTTGAATATTCACGTCACTCACTCCATCACCGTAGGTAAGAATAAACGGTTCATTTCCTATATACTCTTTTGCTCGTTTGATACGTCCACCCGTCATGGTCTCTATTCCGGTATCAACCAAAGTTACTTTCCAAGGTTCACTTGTATTATTATGAACATTCATATTTCCTGTAGCCATATCAAAAGTCACATCACTTTGATGCAAATAATAGTTTGCAAAATACTCTTTTATATAATATCCCTTATATCCAAGAAGTATGACAAACTCATTAAAACCATATTGGGAATAGATTTTCATGATGTGCCACAGAATCGGCTTCGTGCCTATTTCAACCATAGGCTTGGGTCGTATATCCGTCTCTTCACTTAGTCGAGTCCCGTAACCACCTGCTAATATCACTACTTTCATCGCAACCAACCATATACACCAAATAAAACGAACATAGATTCTATTATATACTTTTTACATACTGGGTATTTTAACGCAAGTTCAATACGATCGTTCCTAAATGCACTATGCACAGTATTCTCGTCGAATATATAATCAATCTTATTTTTTTCAAAGAAATCACCCCACAAAGAGAGTAAATATCTGTAATTATTTTTCTCAATATTTTCGTCTGAAACACCGATTCTTTTTAGAACTTCATACTGTTTGCCGTTTTTCTGAATTGGTTCTATGTGACTAAGTTTTGTAGTAGCTAGACCGTGCTCGCTTTTAAATATTTCCAGCATTATATTTTTAGAGTACTTTACAATGCTTTTCACACTCGGACTGTGAATATTTTTTATAGGAGTTAGAAAAATTTCGATCTCTTTTGCCATGTCGTAAATATCCAAAGGTATTACCTGCGCCATTCTGTCAATCTCATTACTAAAAACAGTATCAATTAGTTTATTTTGTTCATCACTAAAATAAAAAACCTTAAAAACAATCTGAGGAAATCTGCTATACAGCTCTTTGATATAATCTATAAATGCTTCATTCTCCGAATTTATATTTGAAGCTAAAAAGCCAATCGCATTTTTGCAATAGAGCTCTTTTAATCTTTCCTCATCTATCGGCTCTTGTAAACTCTTCATAAAACGCAGTTCATTATACCTTGCATCATCCCGTCTAATCACACTCACAAAAGCTTCGGGTAACACCTCTTTGCTTGCGGCATCTTTAAACACGACATCCTCGATCTGCTCTTGATAGGCATCAGGTACGTCGTACAAAATCCCCCGTACGTCTACATCAAAAACCCTTCCGTTTTGAGCACTCAGAGTTTCACATGCCACGGTATCTATCTTCGTATCGCCTACGTATACATCAATTTGCTTGACCTCTTCGTAGTCGCTTTTTGCTTTTGCGTAGGCTATCGTTTTTGCTATGGCGTCCATGATCCCCGCGAACAAAAACAACCACGGCTTGTACGCCTCAAGCAGATGCCACAAACGCTCTTTCTCTTCGGCGGCATCTTTTGCGCTATACACCTCGGCGGGGGCAAGCTCTATCTCTTTGGAGAGCATGGTCGATTGGGCAATGTGCCATGCGACTTTCTCGTAGATCTCCTCTTCATAGCGCGCTTTGATCGCTTCGGCACGCCCTACGAGGTTTTGGAGCGTTTGTATCTCATAATCCTCTTTGGGATGCTCGATAGTCTGCGCTATCTCCAAAAACAACGCCTTGCTCTCTTCACAGAGTTCGCTAACATAAACGCGCATCGTTTCCACTTTGTTCCATGTTTGTGCGGCTACACGCTCTCTTTCATGCGCGGCAGCACGCAACATCTCTATACGGCGTTTAGGCTCTTTGGTATTCACATACCTCTCTATCGCTTCGGAAAATGGGATCTCCAGCGTTCCGTAGATACTCGCACCCCCCTCGGTAGCATTGATGGTAAGCATCGTTTGTTTCGTCTCGGCAATATCTTTTTCAAACGATTTGCGGAACATATCCCATGTGTGATTGGTGCGCACCTCACTTTTTCCGCCCCACCCTTTGATCCACACGTCGTTTTTTTTGGTTTTGACATTTTCCTCGCCGAATACGTGCCCGCTGGCATGGGACTTTCCGTCTTCGCCGTATGCCAGATCCTGCCCGATCAAAATGCAGTTTTGAAATTTGCTGTGGTAGATCAGCTCGTACGCCATGTTCGCCGCGCTTTGTCCGATTCCCAAATATCCCCATTCATCGGGTCCCGTGTACATCATAAAGCCCAGGGGGCGCAAACTTAGCTGCATCGTTCCCCCTTTGATACTCTCAACCACCTCTTTGTGCTGCACCGAACTAAGCGCAAACACTACATCCTCAAACGCTTCGGCGGGCATTTCGGTAAAAAATCGCGCACTCTGCACCACCCTCTCGATCGAGACGACCACATCGGGCTTGATCCCCGCTTTATAAAGCACGGGGAAACTCGCATCGACGGCGATAATGCGCACATACGGAGCGATCTCTTTTAAAAGGGGAAGTTGTTTGGTCAAAGAGGGTCCTGTGGAGACCAATACCGCGCTTTGGCATGTGCCGAGTTTTTGTATCAAATGAAATAGCGGAGGGGTTTGCAACACTTTTTTGAGGTTAATAACATGATGCTTAAGCCCTATGAGCGCATCGACCGTATCGTTACCCGCGATATTAACCGCATGGTAGATCGCTTCGATGATGGTGCGGTTGGTGTATTGAATATGCTCAAAAAACAGCTTGTCGTAGTAGGAAGTTTGGATATGCAGATCATACGTCTTGGCATGTTTTTGCTCTTGGTATTTTAAAAACTGCACCGCCATCGTCGGAAAATCAACATCTTCGTACGCATAAAGCACCAGGCGATCTTCGCGCAACTCTTGGCTAAAATCGACCATATGGAGCACCACGTACAAAAGTTCAAGCTCCGGCTCGATGACTATAATGCGCTTATGCAGAGGATTTTGCAATAAATGTTTGAGAAATACCCCGTTGCCCAAACCGTAAAAATAGAGATAAGGGAATTTCGCAAACTTTTGAAACTCTTGCATTTGCGTTTGGATTGTCTGTGCAGGCGTAGTTTCATAAAGAGGTGTAAAATGTTTGGCATGTACGAAATTAAGAGTTGCTACATCCCCCTCATCCATAAAAATCTCAAAATCTTTGACTTCGCCTATCTTTTGTAAACGTTGTGCGAGATGGGGATTTTTGGTTTGAAGTGCTTCGAGATTTATTTGAAAAAACTGCATAACAACCTTTGGCATGTAAAATAAAAAAGCCGACAAAGCTTACGCTTATATCGGCTAAAATGAGCTTAAAGTGAAGGAGTTTAGTAATGATTACTGAAGTAGTTTGAGCACATTTTCTCAAGAAACGTGCCCATAGCTTTACGCTACTCTTACTATTGTTACTATTGTAACAATTTCAACACGTTTTGCTGTACGGCATTGGCTTGGCTCATCGCATAACTTCCTGATTGTGCCAAAATATTTGCTTTAGAGAAGTTCGCAGATTCTGCCGCAAAGTCAACGTCACGGATTTGCGATTCGGCAGATTTTACGTTTACCTGCGTAACGGATATGTTGTTCACCGTAGCGATCATTTGGTTTTGTACCGAACCTATGTCCGCGCGGATAGCATCAAGTTTTTCTTGTGCCGATTGTGCGATTTTTATCATAGCCTGAGAACCGGCGTATGTAGTCACACCCGCACCGAGCGGATCGCCGAAACCGATAACGTATGCACTAGTATATGCGCCCATAGCTCTTGCTTTGTCGCTATCGAGTTCACCCATCATATCGCGAAGACTGATACTCGCACCGATACGATCAGTAACCGTGTTAAGTTCAAATAAATCATCAGCAGATGCATCCGCTATATTAATACCCGCGGCACCCGCCGATTTAAGCGTCAAGTTTCCGTAATACATTCCATCTTCTATTCCGTCTGCGCCTCCTCCATTATCCAATCCTGCAACAGCCACGCCTCTTCCGTCAGTTGAGGTCAACTGTAATTTTCCTTCAGCATCTACACTTGCAACAACGCCTGTCGTCTCTTTATGCTGATTAATTGCATCGACCAAAACACCGTTACTATCATTTGCTTCTATATCCAGCGTAGCTGCAATCGTCGTACCGTTAATTGTAATATCGGTGTAGGTTCCCGCAGCTATCGCCGTTTCTCCCGTAACAGTCAAGCTCCAGCTTGCCGTAACACCGGTCAGGTCACTACTTTTATTGATAGTCTCCGCTAAAACGCCGATGCCCGTTCCCGCGCTCGAACTGATCGTCACCGATTCAAGCGTCAAAGTTGAACCATTTGGCAAAGTAAATTCGATTTGCGATGTACCTCCCGTAGTCGAGAGACCCGTTGTAGCATTTCCCGCTTGCATCTCCGTCGATTCAAAACGGGTATGCCCGATCTTATCGGAACTCGTCGCACCGATCGACATACTTACCGTTTGGTTGGAGTAGGCACCGATTTGGAAATTCGCATTGGTAAAACTGCCCGAAAGAAGACTTTTACCGTTGTATGATGTCTGTCCTGCGATGTTGTCAAGCTGCTCCGTCAAACGTTTAATATCCGCTTGAAGTGCCTTGCGCGACTGTGCATTTTGCCCGTCTTGTGCGGCTTGGGTTGCTTTGACTTTAATAGTATCGAGGATTCTTAGCTGTTCATCCATCGCTTTGTCGGCGATTTTTGCTATAGAGATACCGTCGTTTGCATTGTTGATCGCTTGACCAAGAGCCGAAGCTTGTGAGCGGAGTGAGTCTGCAATCGCCATCCCTGATGCATCGTCCGCTGCCGAGTTAATACGAAGACCCGAACTGAGTTTATCGAGTGAGTTTCCTAGATTTCGGTTATTCATCACGGCATTTGTATGCGCCGTCATGGCCGAAATGTTTGTATTTATCCTAAAGCTCATTTTAAATCCTTTTACACAAAAAGCTCTTTTTGCTCTTGTTTGGTTTTTCTAAAAGTGATTTAAGCAAAAGGTGTTCCAAAAATGAAAAGGTTTGACGCATACGCTAGACCATGAATCGAGTTCAGGATGACAAAAGCTAGAAGAAATAGTCATATGCCATGTCGTAACACGGACTTTAGTCCGTATGGGGTTGTTTTTACAGGCTGAAGCCTGTGTTACGATGATATGAAAAAAAGGGCAAAAAAAAAGCCAAAGAGGCAAAAACCTCTTTGGCTTGAGAAAAGTGCGGCTAGAACCGCACCTTCGAAGACTTAAGACTACTGAAGTAGTCTTAAAACGTTTTCTAAAGAAATGACTAAGATTATTGTAATAATCTTAGTACATTTTGTTGTACCGCATTCGCTTGGCTCATCGCGTAGCTTCCAGATTGTGCTAGGATGTTCGCTTTTGCGAAGTTTGCAGACTCTGCCGCGAAGTCGACGTCACGGATTTGCGATTCCGCCGCTTTGACGTTTACTTGTGTTACGGAGATGTTGTTCACCGTAGCCACCATTTGGTTTTGTGCCGAACCGATATCAGAACGGATAGAGTCAAGTTTCTCTTGTGCAGACTGAGCAATTTTGATCATAGCTTGCGCACCTGCATACGTAGTAACACCTGCACCCAAATCTTCGCTTGCACCCGTTACGTTATCATTCGCGAATGCACCCATCGCTTTTGCATCGGCATTTGAAATCTCACCCATCATATCACGGAGACTTAAACTCGCAGTATCACGATTTGCAATATCGAAGAGATCATCACCTGTATCAGTAACTTCTATTCCTGCCGCACCTGATTTTGTAAGCGTCAACTGTCCGTAATACGCACCATCTGTAATATTGGCTGTTCCTAATCCTTCAACGTCAATACCACGCCCGTCCGTAGAAGTAAGTTCAAGTTTTCCTTCAGAGTTAACGCTCGCTACAACACCGGTAGTCTCTTTATGTGTATTGATCGCATCTACCAAAACACCGTTATCATCATTATCTTCAACAGTCAATTCAGTAGCAATAGTAACACCGTTGACTTTAATATCTGTATAATCACCTGCTCCTATGGCAGCAGAACCTGTTTGTGTATTCGTCCAACTTGCAGTAACACCTGTTGTATCACTCGATTTGTTAATCGTAGCTGCCAATACACCTATACCTGTTCCGGCACCCGTAGAGATCGTGACCGACTCTAGCGTCAATGTAGAACCGTTAGCAAGAGTAAACTCCATCGTTGCCGTTCCGCCTGTTGAAGCTGCAGCAGTTCCCATATCACCAGCTGTTTCAAAACGTGTATGACCAATTTTATCTGAGCTTGTAGCACCGATTGACATGCTTACCGTTTGGTTCGTGTACGCACCCACTTGGAAGTTTGCATTTGTAAAACTACCTGAAAGAAGAGACTTTCCGTTATAAGACGTTTGCCCTGCAATGTTGTCAAGCTGCTCCGTTAAACGTTTAATGTCCGCCTGAAGTGCTTTACGAGATTGCGCATTTTGCCCGTCTTGCGCAGCTTGCGTCGCTTTTACTTTGATAGTATCTAAGATTTTTAGTTGCTCATCCATCGCTTTATCGGCGATTTTTGCCATCGCAATACCGTCGTTCGCATTGTTTATTGCCTGACCAAGCGCAGACGCTTGTGAACGAAGAGAATCGGCAATCGCCATACCAGAAGCATCATCTGCTGCAGACGTAATTCTTAGACCCGAACTCAATTTATCTAAAGAGTTGCTCAAAGTACGATTGTTCATCATCGCGTTTGTATGTGCGTTCATAGCCGCAACGTTTGTATTAATTCTAAATGACATGGTAAATCCTTTTATATAAGAGCTTTGCGCTCTTTGAAATTTTATTCATCTTGGCATCCTTGCCTTGATGAAAACTAGATCGACGTTTCACGAAATTACTTTAGCACACTTTTGCAAAATTTAGAAAATCTTTTACAAAAGTGTGTTTTTTACTAATTTAAACTTTTTTAGGTACACTTTCGCAATCAAATGACTATACTATAATATAGGAAAAGCTGTTGAACTTAATCATCGTCGAATCACCTGCAAAAGCAAAAACCATCAAAAACTTTCTCGGCAAAGAGTACGAAGTTATCGCATCCAAAAGGGCATATACGCGATCTTCCAAAATCCCGTTTCGGGATCACCGTAGATGAGCAAAACCGCCTCATCCCCGCCTACAGCGTTGCAAAAGAGAATGCCGCAACCCTCAAAGAGATCACCTCTTTGGCTAAAAAAAGCGAGCGCATCTATATCGCGACCGATGAGGACCGCGAGGGGGAAGCGATCGGCTGGCATATCGCACATGCCATAAAAAAAGACCCCGAGGAGCTGCCTCGTATCGTGTTTCACGAAATCACCAAAACCGCCATCACCCATGCGCTTGAGAATGCGCGCAAAATCGACATGAATATGGTCAACGCCCAACAAGCACGCCGTTTGCTTGACCGCGTGGTGGGGTATAAACTCTCCCCGCTGCTAAGTGCCAAGATCCAAAAAGGGCTCTCCGCAGGGCGCGTACAATCCTCCACGCTTAAACTCGTGGTAGATCGCGAACGGGAGATCAAGGCATTCGTGCCTCAAGAGTACTGGAGTATCGATACCCTTTTCAAAAAAGATATTGAAGCCACGCTTAGCGAACACAAAGGGGAAAAACTCTCCAAACTATCCATTGAGAACAAAACCCAAGCAGATGCGATCGTAGCAAGCATCAAAAAAGACAGCTTTACCATTAGTGCCATAGAAACAAAACAGCGCAAAAGTGCCACTCCTCCGCCGTTTATGACCTCCACGCTGCAACAGACCGCTTCAAGCAAACTTGGTTTTACCCCAAAAAAAACGATGATGGTCGCACAAACTCTTTATGAGGGTGTTAAAACTCCCGATGGAACCAGCGGGGTTATCACCTATATGAGAACCGACTCTCTTAACCTAGCCCGCGAGGCCGTAGATGCGGTACGCGATGCCATAGCCAAACGTTTTGGCGAAAAATATCTTCCGAGTGAACCTAAGATCTACAGCAAAAAAGCCAAAGGTGCCCAAGAAGCCCACGAAGCGATCCGCCCGACGATGCTCTCTTTCACTCCCGAAATAGCACAAAACTTTTTAAAAGCAGACGAAATCAAACTCTACCGCCTTATTTATGAGCGTTTTATGGCATGTCAAATGAATGACGCGGTGTTTGAGCAGCAAAGCATCACCTTCAAAGGGGAGGAGAACGAGTACAAGGCAACGGGGCGCAAACTTCTTTTTGACGGATTTTATGCGCTTACGGGAGCCGAAGATAAAGACAAGCTCCTCCCTGCACTGAGCGAGGGTGCGACCATAGAGATTCAAAGCATTAAGCCCGAGCAGCACTTTACCGAGCCGCCTGCGCGCTACTCCGAAGCTTCGCTTATTAAAAAACTCGAAGCAGAAGGGATCGGTCGTCCATCCACCTACGCACCCACCATCGCAACGCTTAGCAACCGCACCTACGTTACCATAGAGAAAAAACAGATCGTCCCTACCGAAATGGCGTTTACCGTCACCGAAACTTTGGAAAAAAATTTCGCTAACATCGTCGACGTAGGCTTTACGGCGCAAATGGAAGAGGAACTCGACGAGGTTGCCGAGGGGAAAGTAGACTGGCAAAAACTTTTAAGCGATTTTTATTTCTCGTTTATGGAGCAGATAGAAGATGGCAAAGAAAAAATAGTCTCGCTAAAAATGGCAAAACCTTTAGGAAGAAACTGCCCCAAATGCGGTAGCGAACTTCTTTTACGTTCGGGCAAATTCGGAAATTTCGTGGCATGCAGCGGGTTTCCAAAATGTAAATACACCGAGCAGGTCGATGAAGAGGGGAACAAAGTCGAACTCAAAAAAGAGGAAGAACTCAGCGACGAGGTGTGTGAAAAATGCGGCAAGCCTATGGTGGTCAAAAGCGGCCGCAACGGTAAGTTCTTGGCATGTAGCGGCTACCCCGACTGTAAAAACACAAAAAGCATGGCGCAGGAGAGTAAAACTTCAGAGATCCCCTGTCCCGAATGCGGCGGCAAACTTCTATGGAAACAATCGCGCCGCGGCGCGTTTTGGGGGTGCGAAAACTATCCAAAATGTAAATTCATCTCAAAATTCGAACCTACGACGACTAAGTGCAGCGTAGAGGGGTGCGACGGTGTCTTAGCCGAGCGAGTTTACCGCGGCAAAGAGGTGTACGAGTGTGTCAAATGCAAAACAAGAACGCCCAAAGAAGAATAACCCATGAAGATAGGTCTCATCTCCGATACGCATGCCAAAGCAAACAGAGCCAAAGATATCGTGCTTTTGTTTTTGGAACAAGGGGTTGATTTTATCGTCCATGCGGGAGATATCGGAGAGGTAGAGACGCTTGAACTGCTCAAAAACAGCGGTGTGCGCTACATAGCGGTGTATGGCAATAACGATGCGCATTTAGCGATCCACCACCGCAACTACAATCTTGTACAGGAGCCGCACTATTTTAAAATAGCGGGCACAAAATGCAAACTGATGCATCTGCCCTATTACATGTCGCCCGACACCGAAGTGGTGTTTTTTGGACATACGCATGAATTTTCTCAAGAGTATACCGCCAAGGGAACCCTCTACCTAAATCCGGGGGAAGCATGTGCCAGAAACAAGCCTCTAAGCGAATGCGCCGTTTTAGAGATTCAAGAGAAGGCGTTTCATGTTACCTATTTTTACAAGGGGACAAAAGAGCGTGACTTTAGCAAAAAAGATTTTTCATACACAAGGATACAATCACAATGAATAAAAAGATATTTTTATGTGCCATCTGTAATATCAACAGCGGTACATGCAACGAAGATTGTAAATTTTGTTCCCAAAGCGTACGCTACAAAGCGAAGATTGAGCGTTATAAACAAAAACCTATAGAAAACATCATCCAAGAAGCAAAAGAGGCACATGCCAACGGTGCACTCGGTTTTTGTCTGGTAACCGCCGATAAAGGGCTCAACGACAAAACCCTCGATTTTGTGTGCAGCGTCGCTCGTACTGTGCATGCCGAGGTACCGCAATTACGCCTTATAGCATGTAACGGCACCGCCTCGCTTGAGCAGCTTTTAGAGCTTAAAAAAGCGGGCATCAAAGCCTACAACCACAACCTTGAGACATCAAGAGAGTTTTACCCCCAAATCTGCACCACCCACTCGTGGGATGAGCGCTACGAGACATGCCAAAACGTCAAAAAAGCGGGGATGGTGCTTCTAAGCGGCGGTATTTTCGGGCTTGGCGAGACTCAAGAAGATAGAGTTTCGATGATCGAAGCGCTTGCTTCCTTGGAGCCCACCTCGGTACCGATCAACTTTTACCACCACAACGAAGCGCTCCAACTAAGCCCCAACCCGCTGGGCATCGACGAAGCATTTGCACTGATTCGCCTCGTGCGGGAGAAAATTCCAAATGCAGAGCGTATCATGGTCGCAGGGGGAAGAGAGCTGATGTTTGGAGAGAGACAAAACGAGATCTTTGCACACGGTGCCAACGCCATCGTGATCGGCAACTACCTCACCACCCAAGGGCGCGACAAGAACAAAGACCTAGCGATGATCGATGCGCTGGGCTTAGAGATCGCAAAGTCGGTGCAAGGGTAAGCGATGAACGATTCGATTCTCCTTATCCTGACCATCTCGCTTATTATCGTATTTTCCCCTTTCTTCGCAAAAAAACTCAAACTTCCCACGACGCCCATCGAAATTATTTTAGGTTCTGTTTTGACCTATGTCGGGCTTATCCACAGCGATCATCTTTTTGAAGTGGTCGCGGAATTTGGCTTTTTGTATCTTATGTTTATCGCGGGAACCGAGATCAATCTCAAAAAAGTCCTCAAAACCCCTTTTGAGAAGATGCGAATTATTTTGCTTTATGTCGCTCTTTTGTACGTTTTTTCGGTTTCCCTTACGCTTTATTTCAACCTCGGCAATATTTTTATGGTGCTTTTACCCCTTATCTCGGTCGGGCTTATTGCCACCCTCTCAAAAGAGTACGGCAAAACCCCTTGGCTCTCCCTCTCTATGACGGCGGGAGCAATCGGCGAGGTGGTGAGCATCGTTTTCTTGACCCTCACCTCCGCCATAGTAACCGTAGGCTACGGCGCGGAACTCGGGAAAACGGTCTTGCTGCTCCTCTTTTTTCTCCTCTTTATGTTTTTGCTTTTTCGGGCGATGCAGATCGTTTTTTGGTGGTTTCCTGAGGTTTCATTGGTACTTATGCCCTACAACGACAACAAAGAGCAAGACCTCAGACTCTCGATGGGGATCTTTTTTCTCCTTTTGGCGGCTATGGTGTATCTTGATCTTGAACTCGCGTTCGGGGCATTTTTGGCGGGGATGTTCATCCCTACGTTCTTTGAGCACAAACACGAACTCCCCGAAAAACTTGCCTCGTTCGGATTCGGTTTTTTGATCCCGATCTTTTTTATCTATATAGGAAGTTCGTTCAACCTTGAAGCGCTGATGATGGAGGGGCTTATACTCAAAGCGTTCCTTATCACCTTGGCGATGACCCTTATCCGCGTGCTCTCCTCTTTGGTATTTGTCAAAGAGCTCGGACTCAAACAAGCGATTTTAATGGGGCTATCCCACTCCATGCCGCTCACGCTTCTCATAGCTATGGCAACCATCGCCTACCACGGCAAAAGTATCGACACGCTTCATTACTACTCTTTTATCTTGGCAGCTTTATTTCAAGTTTTAAGTGTTATGATACTTATCAAGTTCTTAAACAGGCAAACTCCAAACAAGGTGGCATAAGATGGCACGTTCTGTTTTGTTGCAGCTCGCAAGAGATTCGATCACCGAGGTTATCGAGGCAAAGCGCCTTATCAATAAAAATGCACTTTTAAGCGAATACCCCCTCTTGGCGCAATCGGTCGCAACGGGGGTGAATATCTACCTCAACGGCGAATTACGCGGCAGCGCCCACAGCGACGCAACCGAAAAATCACTCCTTGAAGACTTGGTTTACAATGCAAAAAAAGCGGCATTTGAGAATCCCCGATATTCCCCGATCACGACAAGCGAATATATAGACAGCGAAGTGGAAGTGGTGCTTTATACTCCCGATGGGGAGATGCGCGAGAGGGATCCCTCTCTCTTTGCTACGAATCGAGAGAAATTTTCGATCCACCTTGAATAAAACAGGCGATCGCATAGCCGTGGTTGAGTCCTAGTGCGATACTGCCGCCGCTCTCTTGGGTGATGTCTCCCGCCACGAAAAGCCCCTCTACGTTCGTTTGGTAGTTTGCATCGTGGCACGGTATGCCGTCTTCCTCTTTGATCCCCGCATTTTTCAAAAACGTACTCGGGGTCGTCCCGCCGATAGCATAGATCACGCGGTCGTAAATTTCGGGCGCATGTTCGCTAAAGATCACCTTGACCTTCCCAAGCTCATCTTCGATCCCCTCTATCTCGACCCCCATCATGGCATGTAACTCGTTGTGAAAAACCGCATTGGCGATATCTCTTTGGTTTGTGGGGTTGGCGCGTCGAAAAGTTTCGCGTCGGTTGCAGATGGTAACCTGGTTTTTTGTTGCAAGCTCAAGTGCGTATTCGATTGCGCTATCGCCCCCTCCGACGACTAAAATTTTCTCCCCTTCGCCGCATCCCTCCAAAGTGAATCCGACGTTGTTTTTAATGGTCGGGGGGATTTTGTAGCTCGGTTTATTCGGTTTTCCCATCCGTCCTATCGTTACCACAACATAGCGTGCCAAAACATTCTCGCCGTTTGCCGCTACCTCAAAGATACCGTCCCCGCGTTTTTTAATATTGGAAACCTCGACGTGGGTTCGCAGCTCCACCGAATGTTTGGCAATGATCTGATCGAAAAAATCAAGCGTGCTCTCTTTGGTGCCGTCTACGAAATAGATACGCCCGTCAAGCTCTATCTTTTGCCCTTTCCAGTCTTTATCGACCCGTTTGTTGTCTTTATAGTATTTTCTGATCGTTGCATTGTGGTTCTCGTCTTTTTCCAGCAAAACGATATCGCGTACCCCCTGCAGATACCCCTCGACCGCCGTTGCAATGCCCGCAGGTCCCGCACCGATGATCGCTAAATTATAAATATGCTCCATTTTTACCCTTTTATGTTTTTAAGTATTACAAATATCAAAGATTCTAACATATTTTTGAAAGATTATATTATACTCACAAAATGTATTACGTCATAAAAAAACAGCCCGACAACCAATCAGAAACATTTATATGGTTTAGATCGCCGAAGTTTATTGTCTCCAAAGAGAGCGAGAACGTCATTTTTGAGTTCCCGACACAGGAGAAACTGATCCGTAAATGGGTCAACAAAAGCGAGATAATTCTTCTTACCGACGACAAAGAATATTTCGTAAAGGTTTTAAATCAGCTTAAAGAGGCTCAAGACAGGGGGCAAAAGCTCGTCGATGAAGCCCACAAACATCTGCAAATGACGCTAGAGAGGTTCACCGAAACGATGCAACAAAAATTCGGGGAATACGACGCGTTGCGCAATGCAAACGACATCCCTCTCGTTTCAAAAGAGATTTAAGAAATTTAACCGTGTTTATTGGGGAAGTTTTTTATAAACTTCTCCAGCTTGGGTCGGATCACAACTTGGCAATACCCCTGCGTAGGATTGAGTTTATAGTAATTTTGATGGTAATGTTCCGCAGGATACACATGGGGCAGAGGGCTCACCTCGGTCACGATCGGGTCTGCATACTCTTTTTGCGCTTTTTCTATGGCATGGAGGATACTCTTTTGCTCCTCTTCGTTTGCATAATAGACCACCGAACGGTACTGCGTCCCTTTGTCGGCGCCCTGAGCGTTAAGCGTGGTGGGGTTGTGGATCGCAAAAAATATCTCCAAAAGTTCTGCGCGGCTAATCGTATCGGCGTCAAACTCTACATCTACTACCTCGGCATGTCCCGTAGCTCCCGAACATACGTTTTCATACGTAGGGTTAGGGCGCCTGCCCCCTGCATAACCGCTTGTGGCATGCAACACTCCCCTAACGTTAGAAAATACCGCTTCGACACACCAAAAACACCCGCCGCCTAAAACCAATTTCTCTTTTTTCATGTTACAAAACCCTCTTTTTTTGAAAAATTATCCCTAAAAAGGGTTTTTATATCCGCCGTATCTTTCTATTAGCTCGATTCTTTAACCTTTTTTTAACGGTTTTTCCTACGGGAATAAAAAAACAAGTACATTTTTCAACTTTTTTATAAAAATATTTCTCTATAAGCTCCCATTATACAGGCACTACAACAAAAATAGTTTTTAACGTTTTTATAAAAGATAAAAGTGATACATTTAGGTGGTTTTGTTTTTTATATCACATAAGTGTGATATGTTTTTCCTCTATTTCATAACCTTTGCTTATTATAGTAAGCCATGTTTCCGCATTTTCACTTATTAAAAAATTCTATATTTAATTTTTGTTTAATATAAGGGGCTGTAATATTTTCCCAAGTCTCAATTCAATCATAGACTTTCGAAAAACAAATAATTCTAGGGGGAATTACATGAATATGAATCGTCGTGACGCATTAAAATTAGGAGCGGCAGGTGTACTCGCCGCGGCAGCTTCGGCTACGTTAACAGGATGTGGCGGTGCCGAAGCAAAGCCTGAAGGTGCAGCTTGCACGGGCGAAAACAAAAAACTGTTGGGGAAACATCAAATCGTTGTGATCGGTGGCGGTTTCGGAGGTATGACGGTTGCCAACAACCTCAAAAAGAAAGATCCCAACTTCGACATCTTGGTTATCGAGAAAAACGAAACTTTTATGTCGTGCCCTGTTTCAAACATCTATTTAGGAAAACTTGAAGGGATCAATTTAGGCAATTTCGTATTTGATTATGCAAGACCGGTAGAGAAATACGGCTATGGCATGTTGCATGCAGAAGTAACGGGAATTAACCGTGAGAAAAAAGAGGTTGTAACGACAAAAGGGAAGATCGCTTACGATATTTTAGTACTCTCTCCGGGTATCGACTATAACTACGAAGGGCAATTCCCGACTTGGTCAAAAGAGAAAATCGCACACGTACGCCGTACGGCACCTGCCGCGCTTATCCCGGGAAGCGAGCATGTTATTTTAGAAAGAAACCTAGCAAGCATGGAAGACGGCGATGTTATCGTAACTGTTCCTTCAGGAAAATTCCGTTGTCCGCCTGCGCCGTTTGAGCGTGCGAGCATGATCGCGGCATTCATGAAAAAAGAGGAGATCGAAGGAAAAGTTATCATCCTTAACGAAACGGCTGCAATCGCCAAAGGTGCCGCGTTTAAAGAAGCATGGAGCGAACTCTACGGAGATATGGTAGAGCATCACAGCTTTTGTACTATTACGGACGTCGATCCAAAATCAAAAACTATCACCTATACGCAAAAAGTTCCTACGGGACAAAAAGACAAAGATACGGGTGAAGATATCATGAAAGACGAAGTAAAAACACGCAAATACTCCGTACTCAACCTTATCGCGCACAACAAAGCGAACCCTGTCGTTAAAATGGCAAACCTTGAAACGACTGCCGATGCGTTCGGTAAAGTAAAAATGAACGGTTGTTCTTTCCAAACTGCAACCGATAAAGATGTCTATGCAGTCGGTGACGTCGTAGGACATGCTATCCCGCCGAGCGGTCAAACTGCATACTGGGCAGGTATCCAATGTGCTAATGAAATCGCACATCGTTTACACAATAAACCGTACGAACTCCCTGTTAAAAAACAAGATGTAGCGGCAGGAAACGTGTGCTACTCAATGGTCGGCGACAATCCTGAAGAAGCAATCATGGTTACACACGACTTCAGCTGGAACGGAAGCGTTATTTCAGGAAAAGGAAACGTACCTAAAGCTCCAAGCGGCAAATTCCGTTCAAGCGGAACTGCTAAAGCACTTCACGATTGGTATCGCGGTATTACAAGCGACCTATTTAGCTAAGAGTTTTCTCTCTTAGCCGTTTAAGAACATATATTTATAAAAGGGAATTTGAGTGGATAGAAGAAATTTTTTGAGAGTTGCAGGTGCTACGGGTATGTTGGTGGCGGTTGCGCCCTCGACGATTACGGGAAGACTTTATGCAAGTGAAGGGATACTTTTTCAAGCATATGAGCGCGTGCAGCTGGTTGATGGTTCGGGAGCACCCATTAAAGCGAGTGCTTTAAAAAAGGAAACAAACTATGTTTTTAACTACCCTTACGTCTCGACTCCGGCACTTTTGCTTGATTTGGATGATCCGACGGCACAAGATGTGAAACTTACCTCCGAAGACGGGCAAGAGTATATTTGGAAAAGCGGCGTAGGTGCAAAAAGAACGATCGTCTCCTACTCTGCAATATGTTCCCACCAGTTGGCACATCCAACGCCTAGCGACAGCTTTTTACAGTATGTACAAAAAGACAAATCGACCATGGCATACGAGACGGGCGGTGTGATCGTATGTTCTTCCCACCTTTCGGCTTTTGATGCTAAAAAAGGTGCAAAAAGACTTTCGGGTCCTGCGGCACAGCCACTTGCAAGTATTGTTTTGGAAGTTGCATCCGACGATACCATTTGGGCGGTAGGCGTTTTGGGACCCGATAAGTTTCACGACTATTTTCAAGCGTTTAACCCTGAGTTCAAACTTTTCTACGGCGGTAAAAGAGCGGCTAAAAAGCTTGTAAAGATTAGTGCACCTACGGTGGCGCTCAAAGAGTACACCAAAGAAATCATCCAATACTAAAGGCACAACCATGAAAATTTTAAAAATCGCAACCATCTCCCTTGTTGTTGCTTCTTCGCTCTTGGCAAATCAAGTTCCGCAAATCTCTCAAGATATGCGAACAATGCTCAATGCGATGGAGTCTATCCAGCGTGCAGGGTTTTACAACGACACCGAAGGGATGAAATCAGGGGTCGTGAAACTCAAATCGGGGCTACAATCTCTGATTACTACCGATGCCAAATCGTACCTTCCCGACGATCAAGCGTATGCGAATAAATTTGCTCAAAAAAGAGCAAAAATGATCGAAATGTACGCAAACGATCTCGTAGAATCACTCAAAAACAATAAACTCGACGACGCTCTTGTGGATTATACGCAAATCCTCAAAGAGTGCACCTCATGCCATACGCGTATTCGCAATTGGTAACATGCTAGGCTCTTTTGGGTCTAGCTATTTCTCTGCCTAACATCCTTTTTTCACCCCTTCACTCTTAAAATCTATGCTAAAATTCCTTTATAAAGGATTGCCGTTGACTCTTTTTTTCAAAAAATATGCAACAACCAATACGCTTGTGCTTTTGGCTATTTTTTTAGGTGTATCTTTTGGCGCCCTCTTCCCGCAAATAGCTCTCAAGCAGCAGATTATAGGGCAGCTTTTTCTCTCTTTTTTAAAAATGCTCGTCGTGCCGCTCGTGTTTGCAAGCATCTATGTCGCCATTCTCAATCTAGGTTCCCTCAGCCATTTAAAAAAAATAGGGGCAAAAACCCTCACCCTCTATATCCTCACGACTGCCGCCGCCACCGCTGCGGCAATAGTCGCTATGAACCTATGGCATGTAGGGGAGGCGCTGCAAAATGTAGATACATCCCTCAAAGCCCCAGAACTTGCACCCTTCTCTTGGGAGGCTATGATTTTGGGATTTGTCCCCTCAAACATCTTTAACGCCATGAGCGAAGCGAACATGATGCAGGTTATCGTTTTTGCCGCACTTTTCAGCGTCGCTTCGCTTTATCTGCAACCGCGCGAGAGGGAGGTGCTCCAAAACTTTTTCAATGCCCTCTCCGAGGCGATGCTAAAAATCGCCGCATGGATCATTCTTCTCACCCCCATCGGAGTATTTAGCCTTATCTCCTACGTTGTGGCAGAACAAGGGGTTACAACCATTTTAGAGCTTTGGAGCTACGCGCTTATCGTGGTTCTTACCATCCTTTTCCACGGTGCGGTTGTCTTGCCTCTGTTTTTATATCTCTTTACCAAACGCAACCCTTACACCTACCTTTTGCAAATACGCGAAGCTTCCATTATGGCATTTTCCACCGCAAGCTCCTCCGCTACGCTCCCTATTTCGTTGCGCGTGAGTGAGGAAGAGGGGGGCATTGAGAAAAAAACCGCCTCTTTTGTCTTGCCGCTGGGTGCTACCGTATCTATGGACGGTACGGCGATCTATCTAAGCATTGCCGTCTTATATATTGCCAATCTCTCAGGCGTCTCCCTCACTTTTGCGGAACAACTTCTTTTGGGGGTCAGCGTCGTCTCGCTCAGCGTAGGGGTAGCGGCTCTGCCGAGTGCATCGCTCGTTATGATGGTGGTGATTCTCAACCAACTCTCTTTGCCGCTTGAGTATATCGCGCTCATCATCGCAGTCGATCGCATCTTGGATATGTGCCGCACTTCGCTCAACGTCACCTCCGACCTCGTTGTAGCCAAGATCGTCGATCATTCCGAAAAACAACGCTCCTAATCCTACATGCCAAAGATCCCTTACCATTATTATCTGATTCTGGCGATGCTTTTATGGGGCGGGGGCTGGAGTGCGCTTAAAGTGATCACCCAAAATCAGCCGATGGAAGTGATCGTGTTTTGGCGCTTTTTTATTATGAGTCTCTCCTTTTTACCGATTCTCTACTTTATCAAACAGCCAATCAGACTCGGGCGCTCAAGTTTGAAGTTTGTTTTAGGGAGTTCGGTTTTGAACATCGGTTTTATGGTCTCATCCTATTACGGGGTCAGATACGGGCTTGCAGGCTCGGCAGGGGTCATCATTACCACCCTCAGCCCCGTTATGACGTTTTTGCTCGTGGCTCTTGTATTTAGAAAACGGCTGCGCAACATCCAATATTTCGGGCTTTTTATAGGAGTGATCGGCGGCTGCGTAATGCTTGAAGTGCACCACTTGGCAAGGTTTATAGAGGGTGCAAACCTGTTCTTTTTGCTTTGTGCCGTGCTTTGGGCGGGCGTGACAATGCTCTCGCAGTATTCGCAGGCGCATATCCACCCCGTTCACTACTCCTTTTTTATCTCGCTCGTTGCTACGGTTGCCACCTTTTTCTATGGCATGCAATCGGATCTTTTAGGGGTCTTTGATGAAGATGCAACGTTTTGGTTTGCGCTGATCTACCTTGCGGTGTTGGGGCAAAGCGTGGCAACGACCATCTTTTACATCGCTTCGGGAAAACTCGGCAGCGAAAAAACCAGTTCTTTTATGTTCCTCGTTCCCGTTTTTGCGCTCTTTATCGCCTATCTGTTTTTAGACGAACCGCTCCAAACCCATATACTCATAGGGGGAGCCATCAGCATGGCGGCGGTCTATTTTATCAACACAAGAGAGAAATAGTTCCCATCCAAAAAAACCTAGGGGATGTTTTCCCCCGTTTTTCGCCGCAGACGCATATTGATCTTTGCAAGTTCGCGCATATCTACCGTCGTATCGCTCTCATCGACGATCTCTACGCCCAAGACGGTCTCTATACAATCTTCAAGCGTAATAATCCCCTCTACCTGATCGTAACTGTCCGTTACCAAAAACATATGCTCTTTTTTTGCTATAAACAGATCAAGTGCTTTGGAGACGGGAACTTTTTCATTAATTCGAAAGAGTTCTTTTTTTATCGTATATAGAGGCACGGTGGCGTCTTGCAACATCTGTTCAAATATCTTTTTCGTCAAAACGATCCCCGTAACATTCTCCAAAGAGGTTGCATAGACGGGAATTCTGGAAAACTTGAAAATATCGCTTTGGGTTTGAACGACCTCGTTGATACTCATCGACTCATCAAGGGCAAATACGACGCTTCTTGGAGTGAGCACGTCGCCCACGCGGATATTGTCGAGATTTAAAATATTCTCGATCACCTCCGATTCTTTCTCGTCTATCACCCCTCCGTCTTCGCTTAGCCACATACTCTCTAGCAGCTCCTCTTTCGAGAGCGTATACGCCGCCGCTTTTTCTTTTGAGATCTTATCGGTAACAAAAAGCGTCGTGAGGATGATAGGGTAGGTGATCCAAATAAAAAATCGAATAAGGTACGCGCTTATGGGTGCCAATTGTTTGTAATAGATCGCACCTATGGTTTTTGGAATGATTTCGGAGAAATAGAGAATACAAAAAGTAAGCAAAACCGAAACATACACCACTGCATCGCTGCCAAAAAGAAGCGACGCCTGTGCACCCACAGCAGCCGCCCCCAAAGTATTTGCTATAGTATTGATGATCAAAATCGCGGCAATCGATTTGTTGATACGCAGCTTATGCTCTTTTAAAAGCGTTCCCGCTTTGGGTTTTTCTTTTTCCAAAACCGAGATATACGAAAGGCTTACCGAGAGGAGTACCGATTCTAAAACGGAGCACAAAAACGATATGCTTACCGACAGAAAAAAGAAAAGAAAGAGAAGTTCCATAAAAGTGCTTGTTCCTTGAGCTCTAACATCGTCATTTTTAGATACGTACCAACCATTATACCTTATTCTCTTTTTTCATGGCATGTAACAATCTTGTTATTTATCGCTACATTTCAATAATGCTTAAGCTCTAACACTCTACAATATTCGCTACTTCAATAAAAGGAAACAATATGAAAAAGATAGTTGTAAGTGCATTAGCCGTATTGGCTCTAGGAACTTCTGCGTTTGCCGGCGTAAACAGTCAAACAGGGTGTGGTCTTGGTTCTATGATCATCAAAGATGATTCTTCGGCGGTTATGCTTTCACTCCAAGCAACGACAAACGGTACTTCTGGGAACCAAACTTTCGGTATCACTTCCGGAACATCTGGATGTAAAAAAACTAAATTCGTAATGAACGAAAGAGCAGAAGAGTTCGTAGCGTCTAACATGGACACTCTTGCAAAAGAGATCGCAATGGGTCACGGTGAAACGCTTGATACGTTGGCAGAACTTTTAAGTGTAGAAGACAAAGCTACTTTTGCTGCAGCACTTCAAGAAAACTACACGGCGATCTACTCAAGCCAAAAAGTTGAAATGTCCGATGTGTTAGACAACATCGCAACAACTGCTTTATAATGTTATAGATTAGGCTCTTACGCCTAATCTTTATAACCCAATTACTTTTCAGGATTTCCCTATTTTTACACGTTTTTTCTTTCTGTTATCTCTTAGTCTCACTTTTGCACAGGCTTCCCTCGATCATTATATAGCACAGGCAAATGAGCACAAACTCTACGAAGAGCGCTACTGGCACCTCTTGCTGCATATGCAAAATAACGTCAGCGAGATCGACGATCCCCTTTTTTTTCTTGCACCCGAGGGAAAAACAGACCCCAAAGCGGAGCTTGAAGCGACGCTCAGAGCTTTTTACAATGAAACTTCATTCGATGACAACGCCACTGCATGCCGTTTTCCAGCGCGCCTTGCATGGCTGCAAGAGGAACTCTCTCTAGAGAACCTTCCCCATGTTACATGCCAAGAGTATAATGCGATCTTGGATCGTCTCAGCCCGACATCGGTAACGCTGGTATTTCCTGCCGCACACATCAACTCCCCCGCTTCGATGTTCGGACACACATTTTTGCGTATCAACTCCTCTTACAATTCTAAACTTTTATCATACGCCATCAACTATGCCGCAGACGCCGATCCAAGCAAAGAAAACGGTGTCCTGTTTGCCGTAAAAGGGCTTTTGGGAGGCTATTTCGGCAAATATTCCCTTTTACCTTACTACGACAAACTCAAAGAGTACCGAGACACGGAAAATAGAGATATGTGGGAGTACGATCTTGATCTTACCAAAGAGGAAACGCTCCGAATGGTGCGCCATATTTGGGAACTTAACGGCACAAGCTCCTACTACTACTTTTTTACCGAAAACTGCTCCTATAACATGCTGTGGCTGCTAGAAATTGCCCGTCCTAGCATCCGATTACGGGAACATTTCAACTTCCAAGTGATCCCGCTAGAAACAGTCCATGCCGCCAAAAGCGAAGCGATCATTACTAAAAATACCTACCGACCTTCCAAACGATCGGTATTGCTTGCTTACGAAAAACTGATAGAGCCTCGCTATCTTCACATGCCAAGAGCCATAGCCACAAAAGAGTTGGATGTTATGGCATGTGTCAACGACGGCACGCTTCCTCTTGAGCAAAAGCAGTATATACTCGAAGCCGCCATAGAATTTTTAGAATACTCTTTTAGCAGAAACGACATGGAGAAAGAGGAATACCTTGCCCTCTTTCACGCTATTTCTAAACAAAGAGCCGCACTCGGACGAGGCAAGCCCGTAGAGGTTGCCACGCCCCCAAACCCCATCGATTCCCACCGTGCCATACGCTCCACTTTAGGGGTAGGGGCAGTTGAAGGTGAGCTAAGCACTTTTATAGGTGTGCGCCCTGCCTACCATGATCTTCACGACAGCAATTACGGTTTTTTACGCGGTACGCAAATAGAGTTTTTAGACCTTTTGCTTTCACACTCGGATGCACTTACGCGCATTGAGAAAGCGACTATCCTCTCTATCACCTCTGCTACGCAAAGAAGCACCTTTATCGACGGCTTTTCGTGGAGAACGAAATTCGGCTGGGACAGAAACTCTCTCGATACAGACCCGCTCTTTAGCGCTACGGTAGGGGGCGGTCTTAGCTACGGCAATGATTTAGGCTATATGTACGCCTTTGTCGATCCGCTGTTTTATTTTGAAAAAGAGTTTACATCGGGGATAGGTGCTTCGGTGGGAGCGGTCATAGATGGCTTTAAACATGCCAATACCAACATAGATTTTACGCATAGAATCTACGAAACGGGGACAAAGCAAAATATTTTCAACCTATCGCAAAACTTCAGAACCTCGCAAAATACACAGATTCGATTGGTTTACGATGCGATAGAAAGGGAAACAAAGAGAGTAAAGTTTCACGAAGAAAGCTATAAACTTTTTTTCAATTACTATTTTTAATCACTGATAGCAGTAGTACTGTTATCTTCTTTTGATTTCTTAAAAAAATAATATCCGTAAACTTCCTTTAACAGCTCGTTCGTGCTATAAACTACAACGGAGTCTGCATCTACTTTTTTAGCCCTCATTCTAATATTTTTATCGTTCAACAAAACGTGTGATTTTACTTGTGTTAACAAAGTATGCTCTTTCTGATATTTTTTGACATCCTGAAGAGTATATGCATGCACTATCGTCACACCATTTTCTTCTACAGGGTTAATGTTTACATTCGGATTTTTAATTAAAACACACCCCTGAAACATCAAAATATAAGTTATCGCTACAAATGTTTTTATATATATAGCTTTCATCATAATAAATTCTCCTTTTAATGTAACTTGTTGTCTTGTGTAAATGTATAAGGATCAAAAGAGATTTTATTTATCAAACCGTCTTTTGAAAGTATAATGAGCTCATCTTTGAAGAGCAACAAATTTCTGACATCGCTTGCGTAGTGCATTTTACGAACAACCTGCCATTGATCGCTTTTAAAAACTAAAAACGCAATTTCACCTTCAGTATCTGCCGTTACGATTACGCCATCTTTATACACCATAGCAGTAATAGGAAACGAACTGAGATTCAAACTAAATAATTGACTTTTTAACTGTTTATCGTAACCTAGAATGTTTCCCTTGCCCGTTCCAACTAGTACAGCTTCTTTTGTGACTATGATTTTCCTGTATGATGCTTCCCCTTCTTCAGTAATACGAATGAGTTTTAAGTTTTTTTCTTCGTCATGCCAATACGCAATTTTGTTATCATCCGATGCGGAATAAAAAGCACCTTTATTTTCTAAATCAACTTTCAGATCATAGACGGCATACATGTGAGCTTCACCTATCTCTATAGTATCTAAATCTTTTACTGAAGCCCGTCCGATCAATCCACTCCCAAAGCCGATATAAACGTTATTACTTTCTGCATCTATAACGAATAACGAGCCCTTTCCATACTGAAAACTTCTCATAACTTTTCCTTGCAAACCATATTGCATGAGAGCGCCTGAAGCAGTACCGATATATAAACTATCGTGAATTTGTTTGATCGAAAGAATAGGGAAGCTTTCATTTTTTTCAAAAATGCTTACAACTTCCCCCGTATTAATATCCCATTTCCCGATAGTTCCGTTATTAAATCCGATAATTAAGTCATTGCCGACAACTGTCACTGTTCTAATAGTTGCGCAAAAGTTATTTTTTCGATCAAAATGTATGTTTTCTAAATTACAAGAATCATTTTTAAAAGCAGACGAAGAAATACTAGAACAAGCAGTAAACAAAAGATGAAGAAAAAAAGTGGAAGCGATAAAAACGATTTTAAACAAAATGAACCTTACTAACCGCTCTTAAAAAAGAGCGGCTACAAATTTACTCTTGGGTATTATAAACATCACCCTTAATCATAAAACCTTGTTGACCGAATAAGAAAAAATACCATGCTTTTGCGTGAACTTGCGCATTTCTTAAATAGTCGCCACCGTTTTCACGAGCCGTTTCAGCTACAGCTTGATCAAGTTTTGTATGCCCGCCAATAGGAATTCCTAAAATAATAGTACTCATAACATCATGCTCAATCCCAGATGCAACTTTATGTTTTTCGTCAATATTTTTAGGATTATACGAATCCGTAGAAAGAGCCGTAAAATTGCCTATATGCTGTGAACAACCGCTAAAAAACAATGCAGCCAAACCAAATACAAAAAAAGAACTTACCTTTTTCATTTTGCACCTTAAAATAGTATTTTAAATTTTCAGTATTAACCAAAAATTAAACGTGTGAATTCTAGTGACTTATAAGTAAAATGGAACTTAAAGCATTTCTTTTTATCTAATTTCTATAGCAAAAAAAATCAAAATAGCTTAAAGGAGTAACCGTCATTTTCGATATTCATTTGATACCTATACGCTCCATCAAGCTCTAAAACTACGCGGTAATACCCTTTATGGTTTCCGACACGTACGGTTTTAAAAATACTTTTTGGGTTCTTTTTGATAAACGACTTTAAAGTTGCGTCTTTTTGAAAATCTATAACGATTCTATGGGGATCTGCTAATAAAAAGTTGCGTATAAGCTTGTCTGACGTGAGTATTTTGAAAGATTTTTTCTTTTCGTAAAACTTTGCAAAGGCGATCTCGCCTAGAAGAGAATAGCTATCTTCCTGCTGCTCTTTAGGCAGTACGGACACCGTATCTACGTAGCTTTGCGATATAAAAATAGGAAGGTGCCAATCGACCGCATTATTGACGTTGATCGTTTTAGATTCGATAGATCCATCTAAGTTTTTATACTCAACCGTCACCTTTTGCAAAACTCTGGCATGCGGAGGCAATGAGAGTGCGGCACGTTTGAGAGGTTCAAGGTTTTGGATATCATTAGAGGTAAAAGGGAGATCTTCCTCTCCTTGCGAAGGGAAAAAGGGGTTTTCTCTGGCATGTAGAAAAATCACGAGCAGTCCCAACAACAGCAGTTGTTTCACAAATCCGTCCCCTTGTTTAAATTCCTCAAATTATAGCAGTTATTTCGCAGAAATCTCTTTGAGCTCGAAATACTCTTTTTGAAGCATCGCATTTTCGTTTTTTAAACGCACAATCTCATCTTGTAAAAAAGTCTCGTAATCTTCAAGCCCCAAAAGAACTTCAACGGAGTTTGTACCGTAAAGAAGTATGCCGATATACACCCCTAAAAAAAGTACCACTCCAAGAAGAAATAAAAATTTCCCGATGGAAAGTCCCAAATATCTTTGCGTGACGCTTTGGGATCTATCTATCTCTTCATAGAGTTCTTCGTTTTCCATACTTGTTCTTAGTTAAAAAGAGCCGAACCTAAATACTCGCCGTACAACACTTCGTTTTCGATCTCTAAAAGACGGTTGTATTTAGCCGTTCTCTCGCCGCGCGCCGTAGAACCTGTTTTGATCTCGCCGCAGTTGAGCGCTACTGCAAAATCTGCAATAAACGCATCTTCGCTCTCACCTGAACGGTGCGACATAATACATTTATAGCCGTTTCTTTGCGCTAAACGTACCGTTTGCATCGTTTCGCTTACCGAACCGATCTGATTAGGCTTAATAAGGATAGCATTTGCGATCCCTTTTTGGATCCCCTCGTTTAAGATGGAAGCGTTTGTAACAAACAAGTCGTCTCCGACCAATTGCACTTTATCGCCAAGTTTTTCCGTAAGGATTTTCCATCCCGCCCAATCGTCTTCGCTTAAACCGTCCTCGATCGACACGATAGGATATTTTGAACAAAGGTCTACGTAATACTCTACAAGCTGCTCGCTCGTTACCGTTCTGTTTTCGCTATCGAGTCTATAACCGCCCTCGCATACGAGTTCCGATGCCGCAACGTCAAGCGCGATCGCGATCTGCTCCCCCGCTTTATAGCCTGCTTTGGCGATCGCTTCCATAATCACTTGGATCGGCTCTTCGTTTGAGCTTAAATCCGGTGCAAAACCACCCTCGTCACCGAGTGCTGTATTGTGTTTTTTTGCTTTTAAAATAGACTTGAGGTTGTGGTAAACTTCCGCACTTGCTTGAAGTGCTTGTGCAAAGTCGTTAAAACCGATAGGCATGATCATATATTCTTGAAAATCTACCGAGTTGTCCGCATGGCTTCCGCCGTTGATGATGTTAAGCATCGGCGTAGGCATCACCATAGCATTAGCGCCGCCTAAATAGCGATAAAGAGGTACCTTGAGGCTTTGTGCCGCTGCACGCGCAACTGCCATAGAAACACCCAAAACAGCGTTCGCACCGAGATTTGAATAGTTTTCCGTACCGTCAAGTTCCTTCATCGTTGCATCAATGATCGCTTGGTTATAGGGAGAATGTCCGATAAGTACATCTGCAATCTGAGAGTTTACGTTTTCAACAGCTTGCAAAACACCTTTGCCCATGTATCTCTCTCCGCCGTCACGAAGCTCCAACGCCTCGCGTTTTCCAGTACTCGCACCGCTTGGTACGATAGCACTTGCCGTTGTTCCGTCGCTGAGAGTTACCGTTGCTTTTACCGTCGGATTCCCTCTTGAATCCATCACTTCAATTGCACTTACATTATCTATAAACATTCTTTTCACCTTTATTTTAAAATTAATTAATCGTCGACAACATCTTCCATATCCGATGCATCCATCGTGATAAGGTTGCTTATTCCCATTGCCGATTTTATTTTATCCTCTACCTCTTTTGCAAGAGCAGGTTCTTCTTTAAATTTTGCCTTAACGTTTTCGCGCCCTTGTCCGAGTTTTGTATCCTCATACGAGAACCACGCGCCGCTTTTATCGATAATATCGAGTTTCACCCCGTAATCGACGAGCTCACCCTCTTTCGAGATTCCCTCTCCGAACATTATATCAAACTCTGCTTGACGAAACGGAGGCGCTACCTTATTTTTTATCACTTTTGCTTTAACGCGGTTACCGATTTGGCTTTCCCCTTGTTTGAGCGAAGCGACGCGGCGTACGTCGATACGCACAGAAGCGTAAAATTTAAGCGCGTTTCCTCCCGTCGTTGTTTCGGGAGAACCGTACCCCATCATCCCTATCTTCATACGAATTTGGTTGATGAAAATAACCGTACAGTTCATTTTATGCAAAATACCCGTAAGTTTACGAAGCGCTTTGGACATCAAACGTGCCTGTACACCCACGTTTTGATCCGACATCTCCCCCTCTATCTCCGACTTTGGAGTCAATGCCGCTACCGAGTCGATAACGATAAGATCCACCGCGCCGCTTCGTGCGATAGTCTCTACGATATCAAGCGCTTGTTCGCCGTAATCGGGTTGGGAAACCAACAGATTGTCGACGTCGACGCCGAGGTTTTTCGCATAGGCAACGTCAAGCGCGTGTTCGGCATCGATAAATGCACACACGCCCCCCTCTTTTTGACACTCTGCCGTAATCTGAAGCGCCAAAGTAGTTTTCCCCGAACTCTCGGGTCCGTATACCTCGATAATTCTCCCCTTAGGTACGCCGCCTATACCAAGTGCCAGATCCAACCCTAAAGAACCCGTGCTGATCGCTTCGATAGGCATAATCTCTTTATCGCCCAAGCGCATAAGCGCACCTTTTCCGAAGGTCTTGTCGATCTGCTTCATCGCTAAGTCTAATGATTTTTGTTTATTCGCGTCCATGTTCGGCTCACTTATGTTGATTTTCGACCATTGTATGACATTTTCTCAAGAAGGATTAAAAATATTTCAAATTGTCATATTTTTTTCTTGTTATTGCATCTTTTGCACGAAGCATCAAGAGAAATAAGGGTGAAATTTTATCCTGAATTGGTTAAAATGTAGATTATTTTTTTACGGCACATGCCAATTTGTTTACAAACGGATCTAGATTTGAAAAAAACTCTCATAGCACACTCTCCCGACGCGGACGATATTTTTATGTACTACGCCATCAAATTCGGATGGGTCGACATGCCAAACGTTACGTTTGATAACATCGCCAAGGATATCCAAACCCTCAACGAAGATGCCTTAGAAGGTGCCTACGACATCGTAGCGATCAGCTTTGCGCTTTATCCACACATACGAGAAAATTACGCCCCGCTGCGTACGGCGGTGAGTTTTGGAGAGGGGTACGGCCCTAAAATCATCAAAAAAAAGGGAAGCAAGCTTAAACGTAATTTCAAAGTGGCACTCAGCGGCAAGCATACCACCAACGCGATGCTCTTTCGCATCGCCTACCCCGATGCGCGCATCACCTACATGAACTTTTTGGAGATCGAAGAGGCGGTTTTAAACGGCACGGTCGATGCGGGGGTGCTGATCCACGAATCTATCTTAACGTACGACGATGCACTTGAGGTGGAGCGTGAGATGTGGGATATCTGGCAAGAGCTCTCAGGCGGCGGTCTCCCTCTGCCCCTTGGCGGCATGGCGATCCGCCGCTCTCTTCCCTTGACCAAGGCAATAGCGTACGAAGAGACCCTTACGAAAGCGGTACGCGTGGCACGGGAGCACAAAGAGCGCCTCTCTCAAATGCTTCTTGAACGCAATCTTGTGCGCATCGACGCACCCACGTTGGAGAAATATCTCGAACTTTACGCCAACGACGACTCGGTCGAGCTGAGCCCTTTGCAATACAAGGCGATCGACAAACTTTATGAACTCGGCTTTGCTCACGGTTTTTACGATACACTTGTTAAAGTCGAAGATTATCTTATCCCGACTGAGTATAATGAACTTAGGTTTTCTTAGGAGTTGAAGATGAAACTTGTTTTAGATTTGGCTCCTCTCGCCAAGGGCGAAGCTTTAGTGACTGAATATAATTTGGACGCGTTCAAATTATATGAGATTGATTAGTAGGAGTCAAAAATGGAAGCAAAACTTGTTGCACTCGGCGTAGAAACTTTTAAGATCGCTTTGCTTTTGGCGCTTCCCGGTCTGCTTACGGGGATGCTTTTGGGTCTAGCGGTTAGCATCTTTCAAGCAACCACCCAAATCAACGAAATGACCCTCTCTTTCATCCCTAAGATCATCGGGGTCGTGATCGTTATCATCCTCACGATGCCGTGGATGCTCAACTCCATGACCGACTTTTCGGTGGAGATATTTAACATGATCCCCACTTTCATCGAATAATGGCGACAAAAACGATCAACTTTTCCAAATTCTCCTCCATGAAACTAGGAGGTGCACACGAGGTTTTCATCATCGAGGGGTGCGACTACCCCAAAGATGCCTATCTCATAGGCGCATGCAACAATATCCTTATGGGTGAGAACCCGCCGCCGCTTATGATGCTTAGCAAAAAGTACGATTTTATCGAACTTGAAGGGAACATTTTACGAATCGGTGCCGCAACCCCCTCGGGAAAAATCGCCTCGTTTTGCAAAAAAAACAACCTCACTGGATTAGAGTTTCTCTCCCACCTTCCGGGAACTTTAGGGGGGATCGTGAAAATGAACGCGGGACTTAAAGAGTGGGAGATATTTACCAAACTTCTCACAATCACCACATGCCAAGGGGTTGTCCAAAAAGAGCAGATCCGCTACGGCTACAGAACCACCGACATAGCCGACCCCGTTTTACAAGCCTCGTTTAGCGTTAGCGAAGGGTTTGACCCCGCTTTGGTTGCAATGTTTCACAAGATGCGCGCCAACCAGCCGAGCACGCCGAGTGCGGGAAGCTGCTTTAAAAATCCGCAGGGAGATTATGCGGGGCGGCTCATAGAAGCGGTAGGGCTTAAAGGGAAACGCCGCGGGGCGATGGAGTTTAGCTCGGTACATGCCAACTTTTTGGTCAACCACGGCGGCGGTGTTTTTGGCGACGCGCTTTTTTTGATACAAGAGGCGCAAAAAAGGGTGTACGAAGAGTTTGGGATTTGGCTTGAGTGTGAGATAGAGGTTTTGGAACAAGGGTATTTTGAGGCTTCTTCACCCTTAAAAAGGGGATAAAACACCAAGAGATTCCGAATCAAGTTCGGAATGAGGGAATCTATAACTTTCCATCATCCTAAACTTGATGTGCTAAAAGCGCAGCATCGCTCCCGCGTAGAATCCTGCAAACTCCAAATCAAGCTTGATATCGGAGAGTTCGTCCACTTCGTATTTTTGCATACGGTATCCCACCTCTATAGCAGGCTGGATCAGCGGCGTAATATCAAAGGTGTAATCGACTTTCGCACGCACATCATAAGCGGTCGAATCGCTGTAGCTTACATATTTCACGTCCGCCTCTATGCCGATGTCGGTTGTAGGGATTTGAACGCGTCCGCGTACGTAGCCAAGAGGCAGCGCGAGGGTTTTTGATTCGGTGTAGTTTGCACTTGTATAACCCGTTACGTTTTGCACCTCGTACGTAGTATCCATCACTTTAATATCAAGCCCCACATCAAGAGTGATCCACGCCGTGTTGTCCACAAGATTGTAATACGGAATGATGTCATATTGCTTCATCTCTAAGCTTGAGGGCGACGTACTTGCAGTAAAATCTTTAAAGGTTCCGCTTGCAATACCCTCGTTGCTCACCTCTGCATACTCAAGGCGCAGATTAGGCACTACGGGAACAAAATGTTTCACTAAGATCCATGCATACCCTTTGGTGCTGCTATCCTCTTTTGAGAGATCACTCCCCGTAAAACCGCTCCCATCAGCCGTAATGCCGCCGCTTGGCTCTTGCATCCAAGCACCCGCACCGAGCTCTACCCGCACGAAATCCGCTTGCGCCGTAGCTGCCAAAACAAGCGCACATGCCATACTTTTGATTATTTTTTTCATAGAAAACTCCCTCATTTGATTGGGACGATTATAGCAGATATTGGGATAAAGTATCTTGATGATAAAGGTCACAAGAGGCAAACTAAAATTCGGGAATTGTTTTTAGCGCCTCTTACAACACAAGAAGGAGAGAAGAAACAAGTTACACTTGCTTTGTGAGCCGCCCGCAAAGGGGCGGCTCGTGAAATTTTATCTAGGAGGAGAAAATGACTATTTTACAGCGTTAAGAGCAGCTTCGTATTGTGGCTCTTCAGTGATCTCAGGAACGATCTCTTTGTATGTTACGATACCTTCTTCGTTTACAACGAAGATAGCACGACAGGTAACACCAGCAAGTACTGAACCGCCGAGTAATACACCGTATGCGTTAGCGAAATCTTTGTTTCTGAAGTCTGAAGCAACAGTTAATTTGTCGATCCCCTCAGCTGAACAAAAACGTCCTGCAGCAAAAGGTAAGTCCATAGAAACAACAGTAGTTTTAACACCCTCTAAGTTCGCAGCTTTTGCGTTGAAGTTACGAGTTTCAGTCGCACACACACCTGTATCTAATGAAGGAACAACGATGATAAGTTGTTTTACACCTTGTGCTCCACCCACTACTACATCAGCCAAACCAGCTGAATTAACTACCGTAACTTCAGGTGCTTTATCACCTACATTTACTTGGTTTCCTAAAAGTTCTACGTCTGTACCCTTGAATTTTGTAGTTGCCATTTTGGCTCCTTTTTTTGTTTTTTTTTAGTTGTACGGGAAGTATATTTGAAATCGGATAATTTTACTCTTAATTAGAAGATATGTGTTTTAGTGTAAGCTTAACTTAAGGGCACATCTAAAAACCCTAGCCAACTTCAGCTTTACAAAGAGGTTCACAATCAAGGCGACCCTTTGAAGCCCTAGCCGAAGCTAAGGCGAAAAGGGGCAACACCGAGTGTGGATCTCTTTGTAAAGCCCTACGGGAGGGTTTAAAAAAGCGACATGCCATAAAACTTTTTATCGCCTTAGCTTTGGCTAAGGCTCAAAAAAGGTTTTACGTCCTTTCATCTTTTTTAAATCCCTCTGAAGCAAGCTAGGGATTTTAGATGTGCCCTTGTGATTAAATTGTGCTTTTTGGCGTCACCTCTAACTCGGACATCGGTGTAAAAAGCCCCTCGTTATACATCGCTACCGCTACGCGCCCTATCATCGCCGCATTGTCGGAGCAGTATTTAAGCTCGCTCAAAAACAACTCTGCTTTGTAGGGTTTAAGCAGCTCTTCGATTTGGGAGCGCAGGTAAAGGTTTGCACTTGCCCCTCCGACAATCGCAAACCGTTTGGGGGGATTGGTTTTAAAATATTTTTTGAGCTTTTGGATCAAATGCGCGACCGCTATGTGCTCGAACGAAGCGGCTATATCTTTATAATCCTCTTTTTGTGAGGCTTCCACCGCCAAACGTACCGCGTTTTTAAGACCCGAGTAGGAGAACGCTAGCGCGCCCGATTGCGAAAGTGGCACGCTAAAAGGGTAACGGGTGCGATCTCCTGTTTTTGCCAGCTCTTGGATCAGCGGCCCGCCTGGGTAGCCAAGCCCCATCATTTTGGCGACTTTGTCAAAGCTCTCCCCGAAACTGTCATCCATACTTTTGGCGACCGTTTTTATGGCATGGAGGCTCTCCACCTCCATCACCTGCGTATGACCGCCCGAAACCAAAAGCACCGTCATTGGAAACATCTCCTCTTTCTCTATAAAAAGGGAATAGATATGCCCTATGAGGTGGTTTACTCCGATAAGGGGCAGATTGAGCGCCACGGCGATCGCTTTTGCCATCGTCACCCCCTCTATAAGGGTCACGGCAAGCCCGGGGCTTGAGGTCACGGCAACCGCTTGCAAGCGCTTAAAATAGGGCTCGCACTCCTCCAAAATCTTCGGGAGCGCCTCGGCATGCAAACGTGCGGCAAGTTCGGGAACCACGCCGCCGTAGATGCTATGCTCGATCTCTTGGGAGATTTTTTTGTGAAAAACAAGCCTGAGCGTCTCTATCTCGGTTATCGCTATGGCGCTGTCGTCGCAGCTGCTCTCGATTGAAAGAATATATCCCATTATCTCCCCTTTTTTTGTAATACGCAATTTTGCGAAAACGGTATCTCTACCCTAAAACAGGTGGCATAACGCGGATTTTTTTGCAGCTCAATCGTACCGTCGAAAAGCTTTTGGATAATTTGGCGCGACATATAGAGCCCGATTCCGCTGCCGCGTTTTTTACTTTTTGTCGTAAAATAGGGATCATAAATTTTTGTCTGTATCTGCGGCGCTATCCCTTTGCCGTTATCGCAGCAGAGTATCCGCAAGCCGTTTTGGAGCGTTTCAAAAGAGAGGTGGATCTCTTTTTTATTTTGTTCCCTCTCAAAAGCGTCTTTGGCATTGTTGATAAGGTTCAAAAGCACCTGCGCGATCGAAGAGGCAAGTTTCACCTCCCCCAAAGCGTTTTCGATCTTTACGTCCAAGTCTATATTTTTATTCTCCATATAGACCCCGACGATACTGCGTATCTCTTTGAGAATATCTTCGATGCTGCGTATCTCCAGATGTGTCCGCTGATCGAAAAAAGAACTGAAATCATCGATCGTCGTGGCGAGATAGTTGATATTGTCTTCCATGATGTCGTAGTAGCGCTCTCTCCCCTCATCGCTTTGGGATGTTCGCAGCGATACGATAGCAAGCCCCACGGTGTTGAGGGGCTGCTTCCACTGGTGGGAGATGTTTGCAAGCATCTCACCCATCACGGCAAAACGCGCCTGTTCAAACAAAACGACATCTTTTTGCTTCGATTTCTCTATCTCGAGTTCAAGATATTTTTTATAGTAATTGAGGTGCTTAACGATGCGCAGAATCAAAAATACGATCACGGGAGCGATCAAAACGGGCATCGCCAAGGTGATACAAAACACAAAGAAGGTATACGGTTCACCAAACAAGGCAAAAAGCAGATAGACCGTAGGGATCGAAAGCAGCGAAGCAACCACCGTACTTGCCAAAACCACGCGCCTAGGAGAGTACTTCGAAAGTTTTTCATAAAGCCTCTCTTGAAGTTTTCTCATACGAGCGACCTCACGTAACCTCTCACCTCTGCATCGATGGCAAAAACCTCATCGACGCTGCGGGGCGCAAGACAAAACTTCTCGTAGCTTTGTATAATAAAGCGTGCAATATCGGTGAATCCGATCTTTTTCGCAATAAAAAGCTCGATGGCGGCTTCATTCGCTCCGTTGATCACCACGCCCCGCTCGGGGTTTTGCAAAAGTTCCTCTTTGATCTGCCACACGTTGTAGCGCTCGGGGCAGATTTTACGAAACTCCAAAGAGCCTACTTCAAGTAGATCGACATGCTTTAAAATGGGCTCCTGCACCGCCCCCTCGATCGCGTATGCGATAGGCAGCTGCATGTTGGCATGTGCAAAATGCGCCGTAGTAGAACCGTCTTTAAAATCTATCATGGCATGTATCAGCGATTTCGTCTCGATGATGGCGTCGTATTTTCCCTCGCCAAAGAGCCACCGCGCTTCTAAGAGTTCAAACATCTTATTCACCATCGTAGCAGAGTCAATGGTGATCTTTTGCCCCATCGACCAGTTTGGGTGTTTTTGGGTATCTTCCAAGGTGGCATGTTGCAAGCGCGCTATATCCCAGTCGCGAAATGCGCCGCCGCTCGCGGTGATAACCATCCTCTCTATCGGGCGCTCTTGAAGCAGATACCAAAGCCCGAAATGTTCGCTGTCGATTGGCTGGATGCGCGACGTGTCTATAAAAGCGCCGCATGCCACAAGCGATTCTTTGTTTGCAAGAGCGATTTTTTTGCCGCATGCCAAAGCTTTGAGCGTGGGGCGCAACCCCAAAAATCCCACAAGGGCGTTTACGACCAACTCGCTTTTTGACTCCTCTATGGCATCCAAGATCGCATCTTCACCCCAAAGTACGCGGGGGTGATCGACCCGTGAGAGATCCTCTTTTTTGGCAACCACTACGATCTTTGGCATGTGGGTTTTGATCTGTTTGTTAAGCAGATCGATATTGTTCCCGCATGCCAAGACCTCGATCTCTTTATTGAATTTTGCGGCTATTGCAAGGGTATTGACCCCTATGGAGCCGGTTGAACCTAAAACGACCACTCGCTACACCAAACCTCTCAGAAGTACGAGCATCACCACCGCTCCAAAAAGATACCCGTCGATGCGGTCAAGCACGCCCCCGTGCCCCGGAAGGAGATTGCCGCTGTCTTTAACGTTTGCCGCACGTTTGAGCGAACTCTCAAAAAGATCCCCGAACACCGAAGCGGCGGCGACCATAAAGGAGATCACAAAAGCGATGTGCCAGTCTACGAATGTTAAACCCACAAACATCCCCCCGAAGGTTGCCACCGCGATACCCCCGACGACACCCTCCATCGTTTTTTTAGGACTTGTTTCGCAAAAAGGTGTTTTGCCGATACTTTTGCCCACCGCATACGCACCTACGTCGGTAAGTGCTACGACCACCAAAAGCCATAATAAAGAGAGGATGCCGTACTCTTGGTACATCGTAAAGATAAAAAGCATCCCCGCGGTAGGGTAAACAAAGGGGAGAAAATCTTTCCATGCCAAGTTCTTGTTGTACGCCACCGCGCTCGCATAAACGATCCCCGCCAACACGAAAAGATCGTCGCCGTAGGGGTAGATTCCCGCCAAAAGCCAGATCACCGCGGCAAAAAAGTATAAAGAGTTATGGGACTCGATTTTATAGAGTTTGAGAGCTTCATGAAACGCCAAAAGATAGACCGCTCCAAGCAGAAGCCACATTAAAAAAAGGTTGTCGATCAAACCGATCACAAAAACAACGGCTAAAAGCGCCGCTCCCGTTACGATCCGCTCTTTATGCTGCGAGAAAAGACTCATGAAGATTCCTAATACGAAAGTGGGGCGTATTATAGCCTATCACACTTTAATATCGAGTTTGTACCCCTTCATCCCCTCCTCTTTGGGTTCCTCCTCCTCTTCATCCTCTTTTTTGTTGCGTTTGTTTTCTTGATCCGCTTCGTTTTTTTGGTGTTCGCGATCGGCATCGACCATCTCGTTCTCTTCGGTGGGGCGCACCTCCATCACCTGTTCCTCTTTCTCGTTGGCGGCGGCTTGGGCGGCTAAGTTTTGCAGATCAAAGCGGGTGTTTTGGTTCCCTTGCACGGAAGCGACCGTAGCGGTTTGCTGGTTTACGAAAATTGCGTTGCCTATGGGACCTACTGCCATCTTTGTGCTCCTCCTTTTTTTATCTCGTATCGACCTCTATCGTTTTGTATTTGTTATACAAAACATTCGCACCCTCTTGGATGTTCACCTCGCGTCTGGGGGTATAATCGACCAAATAGCGCCCTTTTTCAAACATCGTAAACTCCACGCAGAGTTTTGCGGCACTCTCGATGATGTGGATCGGGACGTTTTGCTTGTCGGTGGTGATAATCACGTGCGCGCTGGGGCGCTCTTTCATATGGATCCAGATATCTTTGGCTTTGGCACCGCGAAGCAGGTCGATATTCCCTTTTTCGCTTTTGCCCAGCTGCACCTTGTACCCCTCGATCCAAAACGTCTCGATCGATTCGTTGTGTTTTACTTTTTTCCCCTGCACCTGCTTTGGAAAAAGCATCGTGATCTTTGCGACGTCTTTGGCTTCCTCGACGATGTTGATAAAAAGTTCGAGATGTTTCATTTTCGAGGCAAGCGACTCTTTTTCTATATGCATATGCTGCGCTTTTTGTTTTGCTTTCTTGCCCCGCGTAAACAAAGAAGACGCCATGATGGAGGCACTCGGGTAGGCTTTTAGCAGATCAACCTCCACCTCGCTTCCGTCGTAATCTTTAAGGCGTACGACACTTCGGTAGGGCTTGACCTCGTGGATATTGGCAAGGATAAGGTTGCCGTAATGCTGCAACTTTTGCGCTTCATCGAGCAAAAGCGCTTCATCCTCGAGGTTTTGCAAAAGTTTTTGAAGCTTGGCATGTTTTTTTTGCAGGTAGGATATCTTTTGTTTTTTGAGCGACGAGAGTTTTGCATCTTGCTCTTTTTTGTACTGCGCATATAAAAAAGCTTCTACGTCCTCGATGGGGTACTCTTTTGCTTCAAAGGGCGCATGGGGTACATCAAGGAGTTTTTGCCCCACCCGCACCTCGCGAAACGACGAGAAAAGATCGACATGCCTTAATGCCTCAAGCACGATAAGGTTTTCATCGAGCAGGATCACGTTGGTATGTTTGCCCGTAAACTCAAACTGCAAGTAGCTTATCTCTTGCTTGTACGCCGAAGCGACGGAGGTTTTAAAGCGCACGATTTTATCGCCGTTGAGCAGCTCCACACCCAAAATATCGGCACGGTTAAAGCGTTTGGAGAGCACCACGTCAAAAGGGGCGTTATACACTTTGGAACGCTCATAAGAGGGGGCTTTGAAGATGGTCGCGTTGGAGCGCTGCATCTCGAAATAGACCTCTTCGTTGCGATCGAACGCGACCTTGATGATCGTGTCGGAAACCCTATGGATTGCCGCGATTTTTTTGAAATTTTGTAAGTAAGTTATGATTTGTTTGAGGTGTGATAATTTCATAGGCAGATTTTATCACACTTCCTTTCAAATTCCCCCTAGCATCATTATGAGATTTTGATACAATTGCGAAAAAATTTCAAGGGTGCGGCGTGCGATTACCAAAAGGTTTTAGAAAAAACTATTTTCGTCTTAGCGCCATCACCGCTACCGTAAACCACGTCACCCTCCATGCGCAAAGAACCTCTATCGAAGCGTTTCACATGCCAAGGAGTTTGGGCTCTTATGATGCGGAGCTTTTAGAGGAGGAACTCGATTCGCCCCCCGAGGAGATTTTACTCTCCCAAAAACCGTGCCGTTGTAATTGTTATTTTTTAAAAAAAACACGTAAAATCCTCCGCCTCCACCCTAATCCGAAATACTTTTTCAACTACTTCAAATCGCTCAACAACGCTATCTCGCCGCCGCGACATGCCATGATTTTCACACACAAAAAACATTTACAAAATTAAGGAAAAATATGAAAAAAACACTTACCTTTTCGCTCTTGGCATGTGCCGCCCTTACGCCGCTTTATGCCCAACATGCCATAACTCTCACGCCCCTAGAGATCACCTCGACGCCGCTCAAATCCAACGAGCTTCAAGCGACCGAAGCGGTCGAAATCTACACGGCGGAGGATATCAAAAACGCACATGCCAAAGACCTTTACGAGTTTTTAAACACCCAAACTTCGCTTATCGCGATGCCAAGCTATGGCAACCCCTTTGCCCAAAAACTCGATATGCGCGGCTACGGCATCGGAGATGGGTACCAAAACATCGTCATCACCATAAACGGCAGACGCCTTAACAACATCGATATGGTTCCGCAGCTTCTAAGCTCCGTTGCCCCCGAGTCGATAGAAAAGATCGAGATCATCAAATCCAGCGGTATCGTTGCAAACGGTGACGGCGCTAATGCGGGCGTTATCAATATCACCACCAAACAGACGAACGAAAAAGAGGTCAGTCTCTTCGGCGGCGCTTACGGAACTTTCGGTGCTTCGGCGTATCTTGGGCACAACGAAGAACAATTCGCTCTTAGCGCGGGGTTGCAAACCCAAAAATCGGACGGCATCCGCACCATCGACGCCGAGGGCAATAAAGACCGCAACAAACTTACAAACGGTACTTTTGCCCTCACCTACAACCCGCTTGAGAGCTTGGAGTTTCGCTACGGCGCAATGTTTTCACGTTCGGACGTGATTTATGGAAGTTACCTTACCCAAAACGAATACGATGCCGACCCGACCCAAGCGGGTGCCACCAACTGGGGAGCCAGCCGCCAAAAATACGCCACAAACGCTCTAAGCGCGGGAGTAAGCTACATGCCAAGCCAAAACCTCTCGCTCAACCTCGATGCCAACCGCGAAAAGAAAAAATCGGAGTATGTCACCTACGATTCACGCGCCGATTATCTTTACGACTCGGCGAAACTCAGCCTTGATTTTGAAAACGACACCTTCGCCGCTAGTGTAGGCGCCGACCTTTTTGATGGCACGCGCGATTCCCATGCCACCTCGTACGCGCCGACAAACGAAACCACAAAAGAGAATATTGCGCTCTACCTCATCGCCCGCGCAACTTTTGGAGCACATGCCATAAAAGCAGGAGTAAGAGGCGAAAAAGTCACCTACGGCTACAGCGATGCCGCGACAAACATCGACGACAAACACACCCTCTACGGCGCCGAACTCGGCTATAACTACGCTTTTGACAAAGAAAACTCCCTCTTTGCAAGCTACGCACATGCCTACCAAGCACCCGATATCGACAGGTTTTTCACCGTTGCCTACCCTGCTCCGACCTTTACGCGCACGGTGCTTTTTAACGGCTTTATCAACCCTATGAAAAGCGACACACTCACGCTCGGCTACAACAACCTGACCCCAAGCAACAAGTTCAAAATCTCCCTCTATTACATCGACCTCAAAGACGAAATTTACTACTACTCCGACCCGACCCATATCGCATCGAAAAACACCAACATCGACCGCTCTTATAAATACGGGTTTGACCTTTACGATAGGTATCTTTTAAGCGATACGCTAAGTGCTACGCTCAACTACAACTACGTCCAAGCAATCATCAAAGAGGAGCTGCAAAACGGTGAAAACTACGCCGACAACAAACTCCCGGGCGTAAGCAACCACAACGCAAAAGCAACACTTAGCTACATGCCAAACCCACATGCCATGATCGCACTCACCCAAATCTACCGAAGCAAAGCCTACGCCATGAACGATTTTGCGAACAATTTCGCGCAAAAACAAGAGGCATTTACAAGCACCGACCTAAGTGCGAGCTACGCCAAAAACAACTGGGAGATTTTCGCTAAAATAAACAACCTCTTCAAGCAAAAAAACGGACTTTGGATAGAGGACGACGCGATCTACCCCGTGAACTTTACCACGACGGCGATCGCAGGCTTGAAACTTAAATATTAAAGGTATCTCGGATGCGGCGTATCGTTCTTCTTCTTTTTTGCGTGATCTGCCTCCATGCCAACGAGCGTATCATATCCCTTAGCCCCTCCATCACCGAGATTCTCTTTGCTCTTGGCAAGGGGGAGGAAATAGTGGGAACAAGCGCCTACTCTCTCTACCCAAAAGAGGCGCAAAACATCCCCGTAGTCGGGGGATACGAAACGCCAAATCTCGAAAAGATTATCGCGCTGCGCCCCACGTTAGTGTTTGGACAGAGCTACATCCAAAGCACGCTTACAAAGCTTGAGCATTTCGGCATCCGCACGGTCGCTTTGGAGTTTAAAACCCTTGAGGATATCAAAATGAGTATAAAAACCATCGCAAAAAGTCTCCATGCCAACGACGCAAACCTCACACGGACGATAGACGACGCGCTCCTACATGCCAAGAAAAACACCCGTTCCCATAGCGTAATGATCGTTTACGGTTTACACGAAGATTTGCGAAGCGGCATCTACATAGCAGGGAAAAATATCTTTTTTGACGACATCATCATGGCATGCGGCAACACAAACGCCTACACCCAAAACCTCCCCGCCCAGCCGCGTCTGAGCTACGAAAACGTCATAGCACTCAACCCCGAACAGATCATCATTCTCCATTCCCGCGCCTCCAACCCAAACGTCAATGAGCAAAAAGCGCTCGAAGCTTGGCATGACATACCTACCGAGGCGAGCAAAAACAACCGCATAAGTATCGTAGACGAACCCTACATCCACATCCCATCGCATCGTGTCGCGCTGAGTATCGAGAGGCTTTGTCGGGAGATGGAGCGCTAAAGCATCTCTTTATACTCTTCATAAAGTTGCGTAAAATCTTCTGCAATCGGTTGGAATTTCACAAGATTTTAGAGCTTGTTACATTCACTTTTAGAGGTGCCCTTTAATTATCTCCGGTGCATTTATAGCGTCATTCATGTAGTTCTCAAACGGTGCTACAATCTCTATCTCTTCAAGAAACGTCTCTGTATCCAAACTCTCTAATGAGTTCTTTAGCTCCGATAAATCTTGCTCGTTTATCAAACCACTCTCTAGCATCCTATCAAAAATACCATCGTTTAATTTTATCGCTATGGCAATATCTATAATATCTCTTGTGAGATTATCGTTACGTCTGTAGACAATTTTTTTAGCGATAATATCTTCAATGCTCTCAACATATACGTCACCGTTAAATATCTCTTTTGAATCGTCCAGCAAATAATCCGATGAACTGTTTTGAGAAACAAGTACGTCCACCTTTATATTGTTTTTTTTCTCTAAAACCCTTATGTGGTTTGACAAGTCAATATACTTGCTAGAGTTAAATTTGTCCGTTTCATCGATCCAATGCTTTGGGCTGAGATAATTTAGTATTTGGACATCTGTAACAAACAGGTCAATATCAAAACTCAGTCTATGTTGGAAGTAATAAATGGCTAATGCCGTCCCTCCGCCAAACCGTATGGTGGAGTTGTCTTTATTGGGCAAATACCGATAAGCATCCTCAATAAAGCAGTTTAAAGCGTGTATCTGTTCATTGTAATGCTCTTTTATAAATGCAATATTTTTCATAATGAAGAGAGTACCTTTGCAACGCGTTTAGGCGATATTTTGTAGTATTTCGCAAAATCTTCTATCTCTTCTTCTAAGGCTTCGTTTTTTATAGTTTTGAGTGCATATTTATCATACACATTCAAAGGCTCATCTTTGTAGAAAAGCTCTTTTAAACCGCTAAGCGTAAAGTGCTTTTTCTTATTGCCTATAGAGCAGTTTACCGTTGATAAAAGCATGAGCGGTTTGGCTTTCTTCTTTGGCTCTTTTGCCAATATCTTTGCAACATCATCCATACTCATATTTTTAAGCAACTTGGCAAGAGTATGTTTTTTGTTATCCTCTTTGTTCCAATCGGACAATGTTGATGGAGCAATACCAAAAACATCATATATCTCTCTTGTTTTCATAAGCACCCTCCTCTTTTTTAAAATTATACGATATTCGGATAAATATAACAATTAAATACCAATTCTAAATAACTCAAGTTTTGCATAGAAATATTTTAAGAGAGTTTTTATCATGGCATGTACGATACCAAGGTTTTAGAGTTTTTTGACTACAATAAACATAAAATTCATGGCATGTAACGACAAAAAATTGAGGGATAGATATGGAACTGGTTTATTTGTGGGTTGAAGAGCATAAAAACATCAAAGAAGAAGGGTTTAACTTTTCGCCGAGGTTTGAGTGTGAGTTTTTTCCTGAATATGAAGAAGATGCCAATGGTAAAAAAAAGTTAAAAAATGACTGTAAATTGCTTATTAAACCTCAAGAACACACAAGTATTTTTCCTAAGAATATCAACGTCACGGCGATTGTGGGGGAGAATGGAGCTGGGAAAAGTAGTTTAATTGAAGCAATCATGTTAATATTATTTATCCGTTTTAACAAAGATTTTTGCCTCATTTTTGACAGAGGAAAAGGACTTGAATATATTGCAAAAACTAACAAAAACTTCCAAGACATAGATTATCTCGGAGAAGGATTCTCACTAAACGATATACACATTAATTTAATTTCTGGACTAAGAAGATCAAATCAATTTATTAGAAGCATTATCAACAAAACTGAAGAATACTATCAAGGAAATGTATCGTATGAGCAGTCTGTGTTGATTAAAATGGCAAAGGTTTTTTCAATTAAACCCAATTGTTTTTCAGTTATCAATAAAAATTTCATTTTTGACAAAGTAAAAATTTCATTAACCAAATTAAATGCTAATAATATAAAAAAAGAGCTATTTGACCTTTCTCCAGATGTACTTGAAATTATAGACGATGTCATAAGTAAGCTTGAATCTTTGTATATTAAATTATTAGGAACAGATGTTAAACAAAAAAGAATTAATTCACCAAAATTGATTCCGAATGATATATCTAAATTACTCATATATAATACATTGGTTGCTTTAGCAAAAACATTTTCAAATAATGTGGATGAAATAGAAGCTATTCTGACTATTTTGAAAAAATATTCCACAGAAGAACCTACTATAGATAAACTAACTAACGATATTAGTACAAAAATATCATTTGAGAACCAAGAGCATAAACAATACATTCAAGATATTTTAGAAACTATTAATGAATTTTTAAAAAATAATGAAAATAATTTTACTTTTATTGAAAATAATGGATTTGAAAAAATATTATCCCTTAAAGATGAATTCCACACTATAGAAGAGTATATTAAGAAATATTTTTATCTTTTTAAAGGATTTTCAGAAGAATATATAGAGTTTCAAATGATTAATATAGATTTTATAACGAATCAAAATCCATATATTAGTTTTTTTGAGTTGTCTGAAGGCGAAAAAAGATTATTATCTCAGTTAATCGAAGTGCAATATGAACTTTTGAAATCTTCTTCTGCTTATTTGCTGTTGCTTGATGAACCGGATATTTCATTACATCCAAATTGGAATAGGGAATTTATAAGTTTATTGTTAAAAACAATTCATATACCACAGCCAATTCATTTTATTATTGCTTCTCATTCCCCATTTATCCTCTCAGATATACCAAAAGAAAATATAATTTTTTTAGAAAAAGATGAAAATGGCAACTGTGAGAATGTAACAAAAGAAACAAAAATCGAAACTTTCGGAGCAAATATCCACACCCTTCTTTCTCACGGCTTTTTTATGAAAGATGGGCTTATGGGGGAGTTTGCTAAAGATAAGATCAATAAAGCAATTACATATCTTAATCAAAAAACATTGAGTGAAGATGAGATAGATTATTGTGAAAATATCATCTCAATCATCGGCGAACCGATTTTAAAACGACAGCTTCAAAAGATGTTGGATAGCAAAAGATTGTCGGAAATTGAACAAATTAAACAAGAGATTAAAAGACTTGAAGACCGAATGACCTTAATTTGGAAAAATAGCAAATGATACAAATCAAACAAAATAATTTAGATGCTCTTGCAAACAAATATTATGAACTCATTGAAGCTTATATAAAAAAGAAAGACACTCAATATGAATTAGATGAAATTAATTGTGATTTATTACACATCTTCAATAGCGATTTGAAACAAATTGTTTTAGCCAAACCAACAGAACAACGTAAATTAATTCTAAAAGCCCCAAAGAATTTTCCTGAAAGAATTGTGGATTTAAAAAAATTATATGGAACATTCAGAGATAAATGGGGTGCTCAATTAGTGCAAGACTTAAATCTTACTGTATGCCCATTTTGCAATCGTGAATATATTTTTAGGTTTGAAGACAGAAAACAGAAAAAAGCAAGGATATTAGCTTCACTTGATCACTTTTACGATAAGGACAATTATCCTTTTTTAGCTCTTAGCTTTTTCAACTTAATACCATCTTGTAGCATTTGCAATAGTAAATTTAAACATACAAAAAAATTTTACAACGTCCCTCATCTACACCCTTACGAAGACGATTTTAATAAAAAAGCAAAATTTACTCATTTCTTCAATATACCGACACATGCCAATCTGCACCACTCTATTTTTTCAAAAGAAAGAATAACTTTGGATTTAAAACCTATAGATGAAAATGACGAAAAAACAAAAAACACTATCGAAACTTTTAGACTCAAAGAACTCTACAACGAACACAAAGACATCGTCCTAGAACTCATCCAAAAAGCTCAAATCTACAACGAAAGCTACTTAGACGAACTGATGCAAAACTACGAGGGAAGCCTCTTTAAAAACCGCGAAGACCTAATGCGGCTTATCACCTGCGGCTACGTAAACGACGAAGATTTGCACAAACGTCCTCTTAGCAAACTCATCAAAGATATATCAGAGGAGTTAGAACTGTTATGAACCTACCCCTTAACGAATCCCAAAACACAGAATTTAAACAAATTTGGAAAGATGAGTATCTTAAAACCATTTGTGCATTTGCAAATAGCGATGGCGGTAAGCTGTACATAGGTATAGATGACAGGGGTAATATCATCGGCGTAGAAGAGAGTGTTTTGTTGGTAGAAACTTTACCGAATAAGATAAACAACAGGCTAGGAATCATCGCTGATGTAATAGTAAAGAAGAGTGAAGATAAAAGCTACATAGAAGTTAGTGTCCAAAAAACTTACGCACCCATCTCTTATGGAGGTAGGTTTTATAAACGAAGCGGAAGCAACACCATAGAGCTAAATGGAAGCAATCTCACAAACTTTTTGCTAAAAAGGTTTGGCAAAACATGGGATGATGTGACTGAAGAGCGATTTAGCATAGAGGAGATAGACCTTGAGACTATCAAAAAGTTTAAAAGATTAGCAAAAGATAGAGTTCCAGATATAGAAAATGAAAATAATTTAGAAGAACTACTTAGAAAACTCAACCTCTATGACGGTGAACATCTAAAGAGAGCAGCCGTATTGCTCTTTGCCAAAAATCCTCAAAAATACTACATCCAATCACACTCAAAAATAGGCAAATTTTTAAGTGAAACAGATGTGCAAAGTAGTGAAATCATTGAGGGTAATCTCATCGATCAAGTTGATACCATCATGGATATTTTGAGGCTCAAATATCTAAAAGCATATATATCCTACGAGGGAGTTCATCGCAGAGAAAAGCTAGAGTATCCATACGAAGCTCTTAGAGAAGCGGTTATAAATGCTCTTATACACAGAGACTATACAAACACTACAAACTTACAAATCAGAGTCTATGATGACAAGCTAGTGATGTACAACGGTGCGACATTGAGTGAAGAAGTACCTGTAGAGAAATTTTCACAACCCCATCAATCAAAACCATACAATCCGATCATGGCAATGGTTTTTTATAAGTGTGGATTTATAGAAAATTGGGGCAAAGGAACACTCAACATGATAGATGAGTGTTTGAAATATGGACTCCCCAAGCCATCATTTGAATACGAGTGGGGTTCTTTAAAAACTACTTTTTATGCCAATAAGAAGATTGTTGAGGGAATAAATGGCGGTTTAAATGGCACGATAAACGGCGGTTTAAATGGCGCTATAAAAGAGATATACGATTATATAAACTCTCATCAAGGTTCAAGTGCCGTCGATATGGAAAATAAGCTCAATATTCCCCTGAGAACTCTCCAAAGATGGCTAAAAGAATTAAAAGAAAAAGAACTAATCGAATACAGAGGCAGTAAAAAGACCGGCGGGTATTTTATCAAATCCAAAGAGAGTAAAGGACGTGAACCATTATGATGCCACCAATTAACATAAACGACTTACTCAAAGGTACGACCGTAGAATGGGAAAGACTAGAGTTTAAAAAAGGTTGGAATCCAGAAAACATCTTACACTCTATTTGTGCATTTGCAAACGACTTCCACAATCTTGGCGGTGGGTACATCATAGTCGGGATTGAGGAAAAAGATGGTCAGCCTATTTTCCCTCCTGTCGGTGTAAAACCGTCAACCGTAGATGATATTCAAAAAGAGCTTTTAGGCTTAGGAAACAATGCCATAATGCCAAGCTACCACCCCATACTTTTTCCTGTAGAGTTTCAAGAAAAAGTGATACTTGTCATATGGGTACCAGGTGGAATGACACGACCATATAAAGCAAAAGTTACACTTGGCAAAGGATGTGAATACAAATACTACATACGAAAAAACTCAAGTTCTGTGGTAGTAAAAGGTGCTGATGAAACTGAGCTTTTATCTTTAGCTGCAACGGTACCATTTGATGATAGATACAACCAACGTGCGACAATCAAAGACTTAGACAAAGGACTAATAAAAGAGTTTTTACAAGATATTAAAAGCTCTTTAGCTGATGAAGTAGATAGTTTAAGTATCGAAGAGATTGGTCGAGCTATGCATATCATAGATGGTCCAAAAGAGGCATTCTTTCCTTTAAATATCGCTCTTATGATGTTCAATCCTAAACCTTATGACTTTTTCCCATACACTCAGATAGATATTGTTTGGTTTGGTAAAGAAGGGGCTGGCGGAGATACATTTAGTGAAAAAATTTTCAAAGGTCCGATTCACAAAATGACAAAAGAAGCACTTGACTTTATAGATAGAAACTTTATCACCGAAACAGTTATAAAATACCCTGACCGAGTTGAGGCTGATAGAGTTAAAAACTATCCGTTTGCAGCTATCGAAGAAGCTGTGGTAAATGCTGTGTATCACCGCTCTTATGAGATACGAGAACCGATAGAGATAAGAATATATCAAGATGAGATACTCATTCTTAGCTACCCAGGACCTGACAGATCAGTGAAACTAGAGAGCTTTGAAAAAGGAAGAGTAAACTCAAGAAGATATAGAAATAGAAGAATCGGTGAGTTTTTTAAAGACCTCAAAATGACTGAGGGGAGATCAACGGGTATCAAAAAAATCATCGATGCTATGGCTGAAAACGGCTCACCTAAACCACATTTTGAATTTGATGAAGAGCATACTTATTTTCAAGTGACATTGCCGATTCATGAAACTGTAAAACAACAAATGGCACTAACCGGCACAATACCGGCGGAAACCGGCACAACACCGGCGGAACAAAATAGAATTATTTTAGAATACATAAAAAAGCACAGTTTTATAAAAAGAGAAAATGTTGAACAGTTGTTACAAGTTAAGGACAGTAGAGCTAGAGAAATATTGAAAAAAATGGCTGATAGTGGGCAAATTACAAAAGTCGGTAATGGAAAAAATACATACTATAAATAAATACAAGGAACGTGAAAAATTATGATGCCACTCTCCATAACCAACCTCACATGCGGCTATAACGCTCATACTATCTTAGAAAACATCACCCTCAACATCAAGTCACATCTAAGCATCCTTGGTGCGAACGGGAGCGGCAAGAGCACTTTTGCCAAGGCGCTTTGCGGTCTCATCCCTTTTAGCGGCAAGGTGGAGCTTTTTGGGCAAGATGTGCGAGATATTGCGCTCAAAGAGCGGGCGAAACTCATCTCCTACATCCCTGCAAAACTCGATATTTACGACCCATACATGACCCTTGAAGAGTTCGTGCTTTTGGGACGTTTTGCACATAAAGAGAGTTTTAAATCTTATAGCGCCGAAGATAGTAAAATCGCCATGGCATGTATCGAACTTTTAAAAATCTCTCATCTCAAAGAGCACACCGTGGCAAGCCTAAGTTCGGGGGAGCAACAGCTCGCACAGATTGCCGCCGCCCTTGCCGCGCAAAGTGGCATCATCATCTTTGACGAACCCACGGCAAACCTCGACCCGCACAACGCCAAGATCATCGCCGAACACATCAAAGGGCTCAAAGAGTACCACCAGATCATCCTCATCACCCACGATTTGCACTTGGCATGTTACGTCGATAATCCCGTCGCATTTGTCAAAAACAAAACTCTTACATGCCATGGCAGAGAGTTTTTCGACGATGCTACCTTGGAGGCGCTTTACGGTGTCGCGTTTACAAACTTGGCGGTGCGCTATGCGTAATATTTTGTTCTTTATTATCGTTTTTGCGTTGGTGTTTTACTCAGCATTTTTGGGTGCGATTCCTCTTGATCTTGCGGCTGTGTTTGAACCCTCTTCGCTCGAACACAAGATATTTTTCGAGATTCGTCTGCCGCGTCTGCTCTTTGCCTTTAGCGCTGGGGTTATCCTCGCACTTAGCGGGTTAGTGTACCAAACGCTCTTTCGCAATCCGCTCATGACCCCCTACACGCTCGGGATCTCAAGCGGTGCGGTTTTGGGCGCGGGGATCGCCATAAAACTCTCTCTGGGCACCCTCGTTTTGGGTATCGGAATGGTGAGTATTTTCGGCTTTTTCGGGGCGATGGCGACGGTGTTTTTACTCCTCTACCTCTCGCGCTTCTTACATGCCTCGCACCAACACGCGCTTTTACTTTTGGGAATAGCCCTCTCGCTCTTTTACACCTCCGCACTCATGGTGGTTTTTTATCTAGGCGATGCGATGCAAAACGACATGCTCATACGCTTCACCATGGGTTCACTCTCCGTCATCGGCTGGCAACATCCGCTTGTTTTGGGCATTATCGCCGCCCTTTTTACCATCGCGGTGATGCTGTGGCGTTTTGAACTTGAACTCATGGGAATCTCTGAACAAGGCGCACTTTTACGCGGAGTCGATACCAAACGCCTCACCCTTTTACTCTTGCTCGTCTCTTCGTTTGGCATAGGCGTCCTTGTAAGCATCAGCGGTCCCATCGGGTTTGTAGGGCTTATCGTTCCGCATATAGTTACGAAACTCTATCCCGTCTCACTCAAACACCGCATCTTAAAAACGGCACTTTTGGGTGGTTTGTTCTTGCTTTTTTGCGACACCCTCACACGTGCCGTCCCAACCCAAAGCGAACTCCCCATCGGCATCATCACCGCACTTTTTGGCGCACCGTTTTTTATCTATCTGCTCATAACTAAGGCGAAGGGATAGCACCACGCAAACATCAATAGGTTCTTGATTTTTTACGGACGCGCCAGCATGCGTCTGTATGTAAAAAATACAATGAATAAAGCTAGTACAACAATGAGTTGTCCGATAAGCAACATTATGACGCTGTCGAACGCTTCATGAACGGCTACATTAAACACTGGCAACGCATCTACATCTTCCATACGTAAACCGCGGACACTCATAATCTTGGGTATCAAAAAATCTTTCCACTGTTTTTCAAAACTATTCACTTCATTAATATAGAGGGCATGTTGCGTAGCACTCCCCCCTGAAAGCTTATTTGCTGCTAGTACTAAAGCGAGTCCTGGAGATGTCCACGCCCATGATTCAAGCATCGTTTCACGTTTGCCTCGAACAGCCTCAATAGCATGCATCTGAGCGGCAATCACTGCATCTTGCTTCATATAACGAGGTATAAACGAAATATAAAAAGTCTCTAGTCTATACCCGTAAGGATTAAGGGATTTAGGTATATCGTGAGGATTCATAGCATACCATTCTCGTATGAGAGCATCCGTCTCTTCTTCACTTTCAATAGCTACATTGCGTACATCGATAAGTGCTTGTGTTTGCGACGGTGAGGACTCAAGCGTTTGAGTACTAAAAGATAAGCTTGAGGGAATCACATAGGTTAAAAAGAGCCATAGCGATAATAAGCTAAGCGCACTTGCTGCCGATGTAATACGAAATAAATTCATAATGCCTACAATTAAAATCCAAATCAAACAGTACACAAGCAGAACAAGCGAGAAGAAAGTGTACGCACTCATACTGCTACCGCTATCAAGCATACATGCCAATATTAGGGCAAAACCCACAACGACTACAATGGCTATAAATCGTACCGATAAAGCAACTGCCAAAATTTTCCACGGTACACTATGTTGCGCACAAACGGTACGCCAAATCCCCTGTTCTCTCGCCTCTTGTACTAATCCGTAACTCAATCCGATGATACAAAGAGGTATCAGCAAAGCAAGTACGACTGAAAAATCGGGAAGTCCGACTCCTTGTAACAAAGGATTGCTAATCACGTCGCCATCACTTTTTCTACCATCAGTATGACGGCTTAAAATAGAAACACGTACATCCGAAGGTAGGTTTGTGAACTGCTGTATGCCCAGCGCCAATCCGCCGAGTGCAGGTTTTAATGCAGGAGGTGTATTGGTTCGACCAAGCTCAAAAGCACGACGAGCAGCAGCAGGCGATTCTTCATTTTCCGCTAACGCCTCTTCTTGAATAAAACGCTTTTCATCTTCAGGATATTGCATCCACGCTAATTGTTTTTCATCTGCATGAATGCGATATGTATTTGCCTCTAAAGCCGACCAAATAGCACTGGTACTAAAGATTATAAAAGCAAAAGCTAAAATAATAAGATTAGTTTTATTGCGTAAAAAACGGAGCCATTCAGCATGAAATAATAGCATCATACGTAAATCCTCCGCACAGATAAAAATAGTAATACAATGGACATCAACACCCAAACCGACAAATAGACTACCTCTTGCATAGCATTACGAAGTACAAAACTCAAAGCTGGTTGTTGATAAGTAAATCCCTCTACCGATTGCCAAAGCGCATCATTACCGTATCTACTACCATAAGAAGTTAACCCTTTTGAATGATTGGCATCCCATGCATCTACATGTTTGACATAATAACGACGGTAGAGTTCAGCCTGCTCTTCAAAATGGCGTCGATGGGTTAGATCTGTAGCTGAGAGTTTCATAGATAACAATCGCATAGCAACCGTCGGGCTTACCAAAGAAAACTTACCTAGTAGCTCCTCTTGCAGCATATATTTGTCCCATAATGCATTAAAATGAACTTCATGTATTTTATTGGAATACTCCTCTTGATGTATCCTCTTCAAAGCGTGAACACCTACAGGAAGCGCATCAAGACTTTTTACATTATACTTTTGCATCAAATCAGATTCAAATTGACTCATCCGTGCCGTGTAGTTACCATCTCCAGGTAAACCATTTTGATAATCATGCTGAATTATTTCCCAAAACTCCGTAGCATTCGGCAAAGAAACTGCAATGCTCGCCGATGCTGCAGCAACTCTGGGCACAATAAATACAAAAAGAACCCAAACACCAATTAGTGCCATCAATGCCTGCCTGCTAGAAGATGCATATGTCGAAACAATTAATCCGATTGCGATAAAAACACTACAATAAAGCAAGTAGACAAGGAATAAAATAGAACCTTGTAAAATTGATTCCCAAAAAATAGTATCACTATTTATGAGCACGAACAAAAGCAACGGAGTTATAGCTACCAACAATAAAACCGTAATAGCAAGCAGCTGCATAAAAAATTTTGCAAATACGACACTGTAAGGATTTTGCCCGGCACCTCTGAGCATACGAAGCGTCCCGCTCTCTTTTTCCAAACTGATTGCATTAAAGGTCATCCCGATAATAAGTAAGGGGAGTATGGAAATAAGGATAAAAGCAGGGGTAAATGCACCAAAACTATTGGATATGGCATTGTCGTTACCCTCTACGAAACGCATCATATTTCGTTTATGCGGTTCAAGCCATAATGCTTGTCCCATATGATGGTTTATTCCAGGATCAAAAGCACTCAAAGATGATTCTGGTGCAAAAACGTATACTCCAAGATGTGCTCCTCGGTGAGGGTGTTTATCACCTTGGTGTTCCCATTGTACTCGCATCACCTGTTCTGCAATCTTTTTTTCTTTTAATGAACTCTCTGATTGGTAGTGTGTTATCGTAGATACTGCTGCAAAAAGCACGATTAACGACAATACCAAGGAGAGCAAACGGCTATCTCGTTTAAGTGCTAACCACTCCTTGTAACACAGCATTCTCATACGATGTTCTCTCTTGCCAACGCCAAATATTTCCTCTCAAGCTCTTCATGATCGACGGTATGGGCATCAAATTCGACAACTAATTGCCCGCGCTGCAAAATGCCGATTTTATCGGCAACTTGTTTTGCATTGAACAAATCATGCGTAGCCATTAATATCGCCATGCCCGATTCGCTTGCCGTTTTAATTCTTTGCGCAAAATCATTCGCCGCACTCGGATCAAGCCCTGATGTGGGTTCATCCAATAATAAAGCTTTCGTATTTCGTGCATACACGATTGCCAAGCCCACTTTTTGACGCATCCCTTTGGAATAGTTCGAAACTTTTATTTGATGAAAGCGCTCCGATAATCCGCAACTACTAAGCAAATCATGCGCATCTCTCTTCGATAGACGTTTGCCCGAAAGTGCACTAAAATAGATAAGATTTTCTACTCCGCTCATATAGGGATAAAGTGCAACGTTTTCGGGGAGATACGCAAGATCGTTCGTCGTCTTTCGTGCTTGCGACACCACGATATCATTAACTTTAATTGTACCGCCGGCAGGTGTGAGAAATCCTAAAATTGCATTAAAGGTACTTGTTTTTCCCGCACCGTTACCGCCTAGCAGGGCATACACACACCCCGCTTCTACGTTTAAATCAAGTTTATTTACGGCAACATGTTTTCCATAGCGAACAATAAGCTGATCTATTTCAATCATTTTTATCCCTATAATTTATAATTTATACCAAATTCAAAACTTCTTGCTTCACCTAAAAAGACTTGAGCATCTCTTCTTGCTGTGGTTGCATACACTTCATCTGTTACATTCTTTAGTAAAAAAGAGAAACTTGTATTTTTATTGTATGTATAATCAAGGGTTAGATCAGCGGTTGTATATGACGGTAATTCGACTGAATTTGCAAAACCTATATTATCCGTATAAAAAGAATCGACATGTTTTATCCAAGTTCCGATACCAAAATTTGCAATAGGCTCATAGCGCACTCCTAAGTTTCCTACATATTTAGGAACAGAACTTGGTGTTTTACCGGAATAATCAACGCCGTTATGTACGAAATCATCATATTTTGAATCCGTATAGGATAGATTTGCATTGATTTGTAGCTGTTCTATCGGTTGCATACCTAAAGCTACTTCAAAACCTTTTGCACTCTGCTCTCCGACATTTAACAACCCTGCTCCAGGTGTCGGATTATTTACAAACATATTTTTCTTGGTTACCTTATATGCACTTGCAGTAAAGTCTGCTTTATTATCCAAAAATGATTGTTTTAACCCTACTTCATACTGTTCTGCTTCTGTCAAGTCCAACTTGGCTTGTGTAGCATTTCTTGTGAATAAACTTGCACTGGCATCTCCGGATTCAAATGATGACGCATAAGAAGTATAAAGCGTCGTTGTATCCGTTACGTCAAAAACTAAACCTGCTCTATAGGAAAATTCATTATGTGTTTTGTCAATTGTTTGCTCAATGGAACTGCTAAGTCCTTGTTTAAAATCGTACTTCATATCATAAGTATCGTGTCTGATACCTCCAACCAGTTTAAAACTATCTGTTATACTTAGTTGATCTTCAAAAAATACGCCGATTTGATTCAGCCTTACATTAGCATCAGGCTTTTTATAATCATCAGTAGCACCAAAAAAATCTTTAAAATACAATTTTTCCGGGTTATACATAGAAGTAGCCAACATATTTCCTGCAAAGGTTGATTGTTCTCTATTTAGTTCCAATCTACTTACGTCAAAACCGATAAGAAATCTATTTTGAAGCCCAAGGATATCTCCTTTGTGCATAAAGTCAAATCTATTTCCTATTAAATCTTGTTTTTGGCTAGCATCATACCCTCTTCTATTAACCATATTAGGATTGGCTGTATCTTGTACGGCTAAATATAATCTTCTTACATCAGAATCTGCATTTTGATAATAGAGTTGATTTTTTACTTCAGTATTTTCCGTTGGATACCATTCAGTACCTTGTTTTATCCATACGCTCTCACCCCTATCTATGCCGTCTTTTAAATTATTATAATTTATTTTTCGCACACTCTTATCTAATTTTTTATTGACTAAAGGTGTCCCTTGATAGTCATTTTTTGCATCATCTTTTGATTTTTCCAATGACAATGTAGTGAATAAATTATCATCTATTTTATAAAGCAATGACGCACTTAATGAATCAACATCTCTTTTTTCTCCATCAAAATTTGAGCCTATTTCTCTTGTAAGAACATCTACTCGGTAGGCTAATTTATCTTCTTCTATAATGCCAGCACTTCCAAAATTAAATCTATAACTATCATAACTGCCAAATCTAAGTCCAACTTCCGTTTCTTCTTTTGTCAAACTTGGTTTTTTTGTAATTAAATTTACAGTAGCACCTACGCTTCCTTCCCCATTTAATACGGATGAAGCTCCTCTTATAACTTCGATTCTGTCTAAATTAGCAACATCTAAAGTTCTTTTAGAAAAAATTGTTCCGTTTAGTTTTATACCGTCGTTTAAAAAATCAATTCCCGGATATCCCGTAAACCCTCTTGCCGTGTAGTTCCCTACCGTTCCATGCCCGGATGCACCACCCGTAATACCGGTAGTCTTTGTAACGGCTTGTTTTATGGTCGTATCCCCTCTTTGTTTCATAGTATCAGAGTTGATAACCTCTACGCTCGCAGGTGTTTCCTTGATTGTAATACCTAGTTTTGAAGCCGTTGACGTACTTTCGTCTAATTGAAGAGTGGAAGTATTATTTACTTTCTTTTGATTAGAAATACCTATCTGTTCCAGTGTTATTACTTCATCTCCGTACAAAGCACTCACACAACACATTGACAATACAATAGCCAAACCTTTATTCTTGGTCATATCTACCCTTTAAAATAAGAATATTTTGGCTGGCTACTATACATAGAGATAAGTAATTTGCTGGCTATTTTAGTTAAAAATTATTGAAATAATAATAGATAGCAACTTAAGATATTATTAATACTGATATTTATTTTCATTTATATTATTTGTTGAAAATGTGTTTACCTTAAAGATATACATCATTCCTCTTCTTTCGCATCTTAGTCCAAGTTATTTTAAGTCGTTTTTTTGCAGTATAGCGATGATTACACATGCATTGCACAAGCCTCCATCGGCATCATCACCGCACTTTTCGGCGCACCGTTTTTTATCTATCTGCTGATTGCGAAGACGAAAAACTAAAACTATGGTATTATGTCAGAATCTTGTCACAAAGGCGTACCGATGCAAGCAGTCAACTACACACATGCCAGAAACAACCTCAAAAATATTATCGAAGAGGTATGCGATACAAACGAAGAGGTGATCGTCACCACAAAAAACAATAAATCGGTCGTTATTCTCTCGCTCGATGCCTACAACGCGACCCATGCACAACTCAAAAAAGAGGTACGCCAAGCGATGCAAGAGATAGAAAAAGGGGATTTTATCGACATCGACGAAGCGTTTGCACAAGCCAAAAAAGCCTACCGTGACTAAAATTATTTTCTCTAAAACCGCGTCGTCGCGCCTCACGGAACAAGCACGCTACATCTACGAACAGACGCAAAGCACCAATCTTGCCGATGCATACCTCGAAGGGATGCACCGCTTCATAAAAGAGACTCTCTCGCACTTTCCAAAATCGGGCAGACCCACACCCGAACTGGCACAAGATACAAGAAAACTTGTCTATCAGGGCTACTCGATTATCTACAAAATCGCAGATACGCACGTAGAGATATTGACGATTTTCAAAGAGAATCTTCCAAAGCTTTAAATGCTATACTTCCCTTTCAAATACAACACAAAGAACTGCTATGAATCTCCTCTCAAAAGATGCACCGCTAGAGACCACCTTGGCAAAGATGCGCAAAAGCCTTAAAGATGCTGGGTGCCAGACCACATTTTCGCAGGAAAAACACCCTTTAGCCAACTGCTACTCCATCAATATCGCCTCTGCCGAAGCGCCGCGCCACATCTACGCAAACGGCAAAGGTTCTTTGAGCGATGCTTCTATGGCAAGTGCTTTGGGGGAGTATATCGAGAGGTTGCAGACCAACAACTTTTTCATAGATTTTCATCTGCCAAAGCGCCGCTACTATCCCGACGAGGTAGCGTTTGATTTTGATGGTGCGTACCTAAACGACGACCTTTTAGCCGTTTACGATCCCAACGAAGAGCTGACTTTAGAGGAGCTTATCGATTTCAACAGCGACGAAACGGAGCAGATTATCTCCCTCCCTTTTCACAGAGTGAGCGACGGTGCAAAGACCTACTTCCCTATCAACATCCTCTCAAACCTTTACGTGAGCAACGGGCTTGCAACGGGCAATACGCCGCAAGAGGCGCAGGTTCAAGCGCTCAGTGAGATAGTTGAGCGGCATGTTAAAATAGAGATCATCAAAAACGGCTATGCGCTTCCTGCTTTTGATGCGGCGGAACTTACATGCCATGAAAAAGTCTTTCAAGACGTGCGCACCCTGCGGAAACTCGGCTACATCGTAGAGGTGCTCGACGCTTCGCTTGGAGGTGTTTTCCCCGTAGTTGCCATCTCCCTTATCAACCCAAAAACCTCCACCCTTTTTGTCTCTTTCGGCGCGCATCCCATCCTAGAAGTCGCCCTAGAGCGCACCATGACCGAACTTATGCAGGGGCGTGATCTGGATAACCTCGATAGTTTTGAGGTGCCCACCTTTGACATGAGTTTGGTGAGCGACAGCTTCAACCTTGAGTCCCACTTCATCGATTCCAACGGCAAGATGGGGTTTGGTTTTTTATCCTCTGTCAAAAGTTTTACCCACATGCCGTGGAGCTACAAGGGTAAAAGCACCCAAGATGAGCACGACTACCTCGTAGGTATCTTACATGCCATGAACAAAGATATCTATCTTCGCGAATACGACTACCTCGGCTTCTACTCATGCCAGATCGTCGTGCCCGATTTTTCGGAGGTTTACCCCATAGAAGACATCATCTACAACAACAAAAACCGCGGCAAAGAGATCCGCGACATGGTTCTCAACCCGCACGAATACGATGCCGAAGATATTCTCACGATGGTCGAAAACCTCGAAGATTCTTTAAATATGGAGAAGTACATCGGGGTGATCTTTGCGCGCAACTTCAGCATGGCGGAGTTCAAAGTACACGTCTATCTCGCCCTTGGCATGTCTGATGAAGCACTCGAACTTCTCCCCTACACGGCAAACCCCCTCACCCCCGTTTTGAGCGAACTTTTAAAGATGCGCGATGCGGGTGCAAAGCTTGAACATTACACCCAAGCGCTGGGAGATATTTTCGGCGCGCCAAACCTTGCCAAAGCGCTTGATGTTTTAGAGGGTGCGCAAAATTTCATCGAAACCACCCTGCATGAGGACTACCTCAACATGCTTGCGATGTACGACAGGCTCGAAGTACAAAAGGCAAGGATGGCAGCATGAGTTACATCGCTTGGTTTGAAGGACATGCCAAGAAACACCGCAAAATCGTAGAGAAACTCTTGGCATGCGGCATGGGCAAAGGGGAGATCATCGAGTATTTCGTTTTTGAGAACATGGTGGAAAAAGAGAGAGATTTTTGCCCGCTCTATAGCGAGGGTAAAAAGTGCCATGACCTAGAATATCTCAGCTGCTACCTCTGTGCCTGCCCCAATTTCCGCTTTAACGATGCGGGGATAGAAAAGATTGATGGAAAAACGAAGTATAGCTTTTGCGCGATCGATTCAAAAGAGGGGAAGCTCGGAGTTTACGGCGACGCTATCCATCAAGATTGTTCAAGATGCGGCGTGCCCCATGCCAAGGAGTATGTTGCAAAACATTTTGACCTGGAGTGGAAGAAGATGATGCAAGAGTGCATCAGTGCGACACATAAGCCTAGCGGGAGCTAAGCTCTCTGTAACCGTCGCATCCGAGTTCGAAGTTGTTGTCGCACGCTTTTTTATAAAGCTCTTTGGCTTTGTTGTTGTCTTTTGGCACCCCTTGGGCGTTGACGTACATCACCGCCAAAACGGCGCACGCTTGGGCATTGTTTTGGTTATGGCATGCAGTTTCAAAAAGCACCTTTGCTTTTGCGTAGTCGCTCTTTTGGTAGGCGTTTTTCCCCGCCTCAAAATCACCCGCGCCCGCCAGCGTTGCCGCCGCTATTACCATACATGCCATACACTTTTTCATAGAACCGCCTTTTATTTTTTATTTGTTAATTCCACCAAAAGCTCGCACCCTTGTTTGTCTCCGTCGTGGCACGCTTTTGAGTAGTACTCTTTTGCTTTTGAGGTGTCTTGTTGAACGTTTTCGCCGTATTCATAAATGATGCCCAGATTCATACACCCTACCGTATCACCCGCGTTACATGCCTTGGAATAAAGTTCGATCGCTTTTTTGCCGTCTTTTTTCACTCCCTCGCCCAGATCGTACATCCGTGCAAGTCCGCGGCACCCTACCATATTGCCCCCCTCGCAAGCTTTTTGCAAAAGAACAAATGCTTTATCGGAATCCTTTGGCATCCCAAACCCCGCAAAATAGATAAACCCAAGCTCGCTGCACGCTTTAAAATCGTTCTTTTGGCATGCGGCATCGTAATCGGAAGCTATTTTGCTAAAATCGTGTTTTTTATGTGCATCAACCCCTTGGTCAAACCCGTTTGCCGCCAAAGCGACCCCTAAACCTAACAGTAATAAAAAAGATAGTACTCTTTTCATGTTTTTCCCCCGAAAAATAAAATTTGATTACTTTAACAAAAAAATACTTAATCTAATAAAAAGAACTCTAAGAATTTGATTTTATTTTCGTTTTACCCCAAATTTCGTTCCAAAGGTGTACAATTCTTTTTATGAATTCACTCAGTATTTTCGGAACAGGCAGCGATGCCGGCAAATCGACTCTCTCATTCGCGCTCACTTACCTGTTGCACGAGCGCGGTATCCGCGTTGCTCCGTTTAAAGCCCAAAACGTCTCAAACAACTCGCAAGTTACCGACGATGCGGGGGAGATAGCCGTTGCACAGCACTTTGCCGCCGAGGCAATAGGGATCAAAACCACCTACCATATGAACCCCGTTCTCATTAAATCGGGCACGGGCACTAGCGCACACCTCATCGTCCACGGCAAAAGCGTAGGGGAAAAAGAGGTAAGGGAATACTACGAAGATATCAATGCCCTCAAGCCTTACGTCAAAAAATCGTTTAAAAAACTCCGAAAAAAATACGACTGTATCGTCGCCGAGGGTGCGGGAAGCCCCGTAGAGCTTAACCTGATGGAAAAAGACCTCTCCAATATCTACGTCGCCGAGGAGTTTAACACAAAAATCATCCTCGTTGCCGATATTGAGCGCGGCGGCGTGTTTGCTTCGATTTTCGGCGTCTATGCACTGCTGCCCAAAAAACTCAAAAAAAACGTGATCGGGGTGATTATCAATAAATTCCGCGGCGATCTGGGATTTTTCGATGACGGGGTTTCTATCATCGAGGAGCGTTTCGGGCTTAAAGTGCTCGGCGTGATCCCCTATAAACCGTTTAATTTGGGGTTTGAAGATATCCAATCGATCACGGGATACACCCAAGACACCACAAAAGCGCTCATCAAGGTCGCCGTTATCAAACTCCCCCATATCAGCAACTTTAACGATTTTGAGCCGCTCGTAGCCGACAAAGAGATCGAACTCTGCTTTGTTACCTCCCCCTTGGAAGCTTCGCTATGCGATATGGTGATCCTTCCTGGAAGCAAAAAGGTCGTAGATGATTTGGCATGGCTGCGCGAGCGCGGGTTTGAGCCTCTTTTGCTCTCAAAAGAGAAGTTTATCTTCGCTATCTGCGGAGGGTATGAGATGATGCACGAACAGATACTCGACCCTTGGCATGTAGAATCCAACGCCAAAAAAACGCTAGGATTCGGGCGTATCAAGGGGGATGTGACGTTTGAGAAGGACAAAACCCTCTCCAAAGGCACTTACCAGCTGCTCGAATGTATCGTCGATGGGTATGAGATCCATCACGGCACGGCGAAAAAACGCGCCAAAAAAGGAAAAAATTTCTACGGAACCTTTCTGCACGGCATCTTTGAAAACGACGCCTTCCGCGAAAAACTCTTTAGCCAAATCAACCCTAAATACAAAGGGTACGCGTTTAAACCCTATAAACAAAACGCGATTAGGGAGTTCTGCGCTCACGTTGAAGAGCACATAGAACTCGGCGTCATTCTCGATCACGTCAAATATGACGTTTAAGCCGATGGTGCTGCAAGAGATCGAAGAAAAAATCCTCGCACTCTCACCGTGTGTGCGCGCAATCAAACTCTCGCGCCGCAACAACGCACTCCACGCCCTCGTCACTCCAGATTTTGAGGCACTCGCACAAGCACATATCATTAATATAGAAAATCAGATACGTTGGTACGTTTTGGAGATATACAATTTTGACGCGCCAAAAGATGCGAAGATCCGCTCCCATGAGATAGCAAAACTCCAACATGCCAAAGAGTTTGCGTTCGACGCCAAAGAGCCGCTTTATGGTGTGCTCACCGATTTTTTAGCCTCACATGCCAAAGAAAAAATCACCCCCGCTTCTCATCTCGAACTCGATCTCGGACTTGATTCGCTCGATTTTGTAGAACTGCTCGTATTTATTGAGGAGAGTTTTTGCATCAAGCTCGATGAAGCCACGCTCGCCTCACTGCTCGTCGTGGGAGATCTGTACCTCTATCTGCGCACCCATGCACCATGCCAAGCCGCCAAGCAAAAAAGTTGGAGAGAGATTTTAGAGCCAAAAGAGCCGATAGGGTTGCGCTACAGCCCTTTTATTATGTTCTTGTACAAAACTCTTTTATACCCCTTTTTTCGTCTCTATTTCCGTTTGGAACTGCAAGGCAGCGAAAAAATCCCGCACACACCCTGCATCATTGCCCCCTCCCACCAAAGTATGCTTGATGGTTTTCTTATCGAAGCGACGCTCCCTTATGGTGTTCTCAAACGCACTTTTTTTCTCGCATTTGAGCTTGTTTTCGGCACCAAGCTCCTCAAACCCATAGCTGACAACGGGCAAACGATCCTTATCAACCAAGACAAAAATCTTCTTTATGCCCTGCAAAAGACGGCACAACCGCTGCGCGAAGATGCCAATATCGTGATCTTTCCCGAGGGTGCGAGAACCCGCGATGGCAACCTTTTGGAGTTCCGCCCTTTTTTTGCGATCCTCTCAAAAGAGTTCAACGTCCCCGTCATCCCCGTCCTCATAAACGGAAGCTTTGAAGCACTGCCTCCGGGCAAACGGTTTTTTCGCCCCAAAAAGATACGGGTGCACTATTTGGAACCGATTTTTCCGGAGGATTTAAGTATTGAAGAGATCGTAGAACGAACAAAAGAAGCGATAGAGAAGGATGTTGCTGCAGAAGTAGCGTAACGCGGACTTTAGTCCGTATAAGAAGTTTCAAGAGTGTCTTACAGGCTAAAGCCTGTGTTACAAATGCAGCACCGCAACACGGACTTCAGTCCGTAAGAGTAGTGCTGCGAACCACAATCTGTTACTCATGTTATCCTTGCAGCACTTCGCGTCTTTTTTTGTCAAGACGGATACGGTCTTGGAAGAACTTGCTTTTGTCTCTGGCGAGAATCTGCATGTCGTCCACTTCGTCGCGCTCATCGACGATCTCGACCCCCAAAAGGGTTTCTATAACGTCTTCTAGCGTGATAACTCCGCTTGTCTGCCCATAGGTATCGTGCACGATAAAAAGGTGGGTACGCTTTTTAATAAAAAGGTCGATCAACGCCGCAACGGGGGTGTTCTCTCCCACGAGGTGAGGCTCTTTGGAGAGTTCGCCGAGGGTCATTTTGTCGTTGTCCTCCAAACTCTCCTCTAAAATCGACTGGTTGATGACGATCCCCGTAATATGGTCGATCGTCTCTCCGTAAACGGGGATACGCGAATGGATATAGAGTCTATCCTCCTCCACCGCTTCCTCTACCGTCATACTCGAAGGCAATGCAAACACAACGCTGCGCGGGGTCATAACATCTTTAGCCTTGATATTGCTGAGCTTTAAAAGGTTTTTAAAGAGATGGCTCTCTTTACTGAGAATCGCCCCCTCTTTTTCCCCCATCGAAACGATCTCGATGATCTCTTCGCGGGAAAAGTTGGCATGTTGCTTTTTCCCTTTGGAGATAAAGCGGGTAATAAAGGTCGAGAGCCAAACAAGCGGGTAGCTCACTTTGATCATAAACGCGATCACGTATGCCGCGGGGATCAAAAGGCTTTTCCAGTAGATCGCCCCTATGGTTTTAGGGATGATCTCGGAGATATAAAGGATCAAAAGGGTCAATACCACCGCGATAAGCGTCTGCCACTCATCGCCAAAAAGCAGCTGTGCCTGCGCCCCCACGCCCGCCGCGCCCATCGTATGGGCAAAAGTGTTCAGGATCAAAATAGAAGCGATCGGCTTGTCGATGTCGGATTTAAGACTTTTGAGTATAGAAATCGCGTTCTCTTTCTCTTTGGGAAGCGTTTCGATGTAAGAATTTGTACTTGAGAGTAAAACCGCTTCTAAAATAGAACAAACAAAAGAGATAGCAAGAGCGATAAATAGGTAAAAAAACAGCAGCGTCATGAGAGATCACTCACGGTTACGAAGGTATGGAAACACCTGTCTCCACTAGGATGAGAGTTCAAAAAATCTTCCTTAAGTTAAAAAATGTTCCGCATTATAAACCATAATCGCTAACAAAACGCTTTTTTTTAGTTTTTTAATGCCCCCCGCACCTCACATGCCACCTTTTTTTCATCCACGAAATAGAGCAAAATCGCTCCCGCTATGAAAAAAACGGCGACCGAAGCGATGGCGACTCGGGAGTTTTGGGAAAAAAGTGCAACGAGGGCAACGAGAAGAGGTCCCAAGATAGCGGCGAACTTGCCCAAAAAGTTGTAAAACCCGAAAAACTCCGCGGCGTATTCGTGGGGAATCATCTTGGAGTAGTAGGAGCGGCTAAGTGCTTGGATACCCCCTTGAACAAGGGCTATCATCACCGCCAAGATATAAAAGTGGCTCTCTCTCGTCATCATCGTCGCAAAAACTACGATGACAAGATAGACGCCGATAGCGATAAAAAGCATCTTTTTGGTCTCCCACACTTGGGCGATTTTAGCAAAGATTAAAGTCGCGGGAAATCCCACAAACTGCACGATCAAAAGAGCCAAAATCAGCCCCGAACTATCAAACCCAAGCGCCATACCGTAATCGACCGCCATGCGGATGATGGTATCGACCCCGTCGATGTAGAGCCAGTATGCCGCCAAAAAAAGCAAAAGCCCTTTGAGGGAGGCGATTTTTGAAAAAGTGTTTTTTAAACGCATATACCCCGCTAAAAAAGTCTCTTTGGAGCTTTTGATATTCTCCCGTTTCTCCTCTACGAAAAGAAAGATCGGCAGTGAAAAAACCGCCCACCAGATCGCTACTAAAACGAATGAAACCTTGATCGCTTCGGCTTTGTCTGCAAGCGAAAAAAAGTGGGGGTCTTGCACCATCCAGACATTGAGCGCAAAAAGCAAACCTCCGCCCAGATACCCAAGCGCAAACCCAAGCCCCGAGACGAAATCGACATCCTTCTGGCTTGAAACCGAGGTTAAGAGTCCGTCGTAAAAGGTGTTTGAACCCATAAAGCCTATGTTGGCAAGCACGTACACAAACGCCGCAAATTCCCACTGCCCCTCCCCTACAAGCGCCAAACACGCACTCATTAAAATCCCAAGATAGGCAAACAAAAACAAAAACCTTTTTTTTAGTGATGCCCCATCGGCGATCGCGCCCAAAAGGGGGGCAAGGAGCACCACGATAAAACTCGACAACGAGTTTGCAAACCCCAAATGCGCCGTACTCGTTGTGGCATCAAGGTTCGAGGCGTAGTAGGATTTAAAAAAAAGGGGAAAGAAACCCGCCATAACGGTGGTTGCGTAGGTAGAGTCCGCCCAGTCGTAGAGCGCCCAAGCGTAAATTGATTTTTTATTTTGCATTTTTGTAACCGCCAAAAGTAATGATATATGATACAATAAATCCATGAACTTTTTAGAGCTCTACAAACACCCCCACCTCATCGGCGCACATCGAGGGGCTTCGTGCCTCGCTCCCGAAAACACCATGGAGGCGCTCGAGAAAAGCGTGGGGCATTGCGATTTTATAGAGATCGACGTACAGCTCACCCGCGACGCGGAGGCGGTGGTTTTTCACGATACCACGTTAGAGCGCACCACCGACATCACCAAGCATCCCGAATTTGGTTCGCGCAAACCTTTTAGGGTGAGTGATTTTACCCTTGATGAGCTTGCTTCGCTTGATTATGGCATGTGGTTTGAACCAAACCCTCATGCCGAGCCCGTTTTAACCCTCTATGCAACCTTGAACTTTATCAAAAAACATCACCTTTATCTTAATATAGAGATCAAAAACATGCACGGGGTGTTTGAGGACGTCGAGGCGGTTGCAAAGGTTTTAGAGATGATCGAACAGACCAAAACCTCCCATCTCATCCTCCTCTCTTCGTTTTACCACCCTTATCTCAAAATAGCCAAAAAACTCGCTCCCCATATCCCCACCGCCGCACTCACGGAGGATAAACACCCTTGCGAAACGATGGAGGAGCTGCTGGAATATCTGCGCGATTTGGAGGTGTGTGCCTACCATATCGACCTCTCCCTTGCCGATCGTTACGCTATCAAAGAACTTAAAGAAGCGGGGTTTCGCGTAGGGGTCTATACCGTCAACTCCCCAAAAAAAGCGAACGAACTCTTTTTTATGGGGGTCGATGCGATCTTTAGCGACGATGCCTAAAGTGGTTTTTGATACAATACAAACAAAAAGAACCTAAAAACTATGCAAACCTTCAATCTTTTTACAAACACCCTCGATTCGCTCCCCCAAGGCAAAGCCGATTTTTTGTTGGCATGTAGCGTTACCAAAACCTGCGAGATCGAGGGGATCACCCAAGCGGGAATCCCCGGAAAAATACCGCTCACCCCCACACTCGATGCGGAATTTTTACTCCACAAAAAAGTATTTTCTCTCCCCGAAGTCGCCGAAACACCGACAGGGGTGCCCACCCCCGCACTCATCACCAAAGCCGTTGCCAACCTCGCCCCTTTTAGTGCCTTAGAGATACTCGACTTGGGACTAGAAACGCCCCCGCAAAACTGTGGCACACACCGCTTCGGCATACCCACTAGCCTCTCTATCGCCGAGGGTGCCGCGATTGAGGCGAAAAAAGTTTTCGCCGCGGGGATGGAGTTTGGCAGAGGTTACGAGCTCAAAGGAAGTTATCTTATTTTGGCGGAAACCACTCCAAGCGGCACCACCACCGCCGAAGCCTCGGTGCGCGCTTTGGGGTTTGAGGGGGAGGGGGCGTTTAGTTCAAGCTTTGCCGCCAATCCCACCTCCATCAAACAGCATACGATTGCCCAAGCGCTTTCTCGCATCAACGACACGATGACAAATTTTGAAAAACTCTCCTATGTAAGCGACAACATGCTCCTTTTTTGTGCGGGTTTTTTAGTCGAGGCGACGCGGAGATTTCACGTCGTTTTGGCGGGTGGTACGCAGATGGCGGCATGTTTGCTTATCGCCGACAAACTGCGCGAAGATATACTGATGCGGCTAAAGTCCGAGAACCTCACCCTCGCCACCACCGCGTGGGTCGCAAAAGATCCTCATGCCAAGATAACAAAACTCCTCGCACAGCTCAGCTACACGCCCCATGCCCTCTATACCGACTTCTCTTTTGCGGATGCCGAGATAGCGGTGCTCAAAAAGTACGACGAGGGGGAAGCCAAAGAGGGTGTGGGTGCGGGAGCCGCGCTTGCGTATGCCGCGGCAAACAACCTTACAAATGCTCAGGTTTTAGACGAAATCGAGCTTATACTTTACGGGATGTAGTGATGAAAACACTTTTTATAGGGGGGATCAAAAGCGGCAAATCAAAAAACGCCGAAGCCTACACCCTCGCACAGACACAAGAAAAACCGATCTATCTCGCCACGACGGAGTTTATCGACAAAGAGCTAAGCGCGCGTATAGAAAAACACAAACGCCAAAGGGAGGAGCGCTTTACAACGATCGAGGAGCCTCTTAAACTCTCCCGCACCGTCGCCGCATCCCAAGAAATCGTCCTTATAGAGTGTCTTAGCATGTGGATCAACAATATGCTCTACCACGAATTTCCCCATGCCGACATCTACGAGGAGGTTGAACGCCTTTTAGCCTTAGAGAAAGATATCGTCTTCGTTATCAACGACGTGGGTTCGTGTATCATCCCCGACAACGCGCTTGCACGGGAGTTTCTCGACCTTAACGGCCGCATAGCGCAGATGGTGGCGAGCGCGTGCGATGCGGTGTACCACACCGTCGCGGGCATCAGCACAAAGATAAAATAGTGAAGTTTTTTAAAGGGTTCGCTCTGGCATTTTCGATGCTTACGATTGTACCGTTTTTCCGTGTACACGATTTTTTTAAGGGGATCAACGGCTACGCGGTGCTCTCTTACCCGCTTGTGGGGGCGATTTTGGGATTTGTTTTATGGGGGGCGGGGGTTTTGCTTTTGCCCTATCTTCCCCCTTTGCATCTGGGCGTTTTGCTCTTTGGGATCTGGGTTTTGCTCACGGGAGCGCTGCACCTTGATGGTTTTGCCGATACCGTCGACGGGCTTTTTGTCGCCAAAGAGCGCGCTTTTGAGGTTATGAAGGACCCCCGCGTCGGGGCGATGGGGATGCTCTTTAGCGGGGTGTTTTTGCTCCTGAAAGCCTCGGCGCTCGCCCATGTAGAAGCGCTTTATCTGCTCCCTTTGGTGCTGATGCTCTCGCGTTTTAACGCTTCGCTTGCGATCTACTTTTTCCCCTATGTTTCAAAAAACGGAATGAGCACCTTGGCAAAAGAGGAGTTTACACGCTCACAGCTTCTTTTTACCTCGCTTTACGTCCTCGCTTTTGGGATGTGGCTCTCGTGGGTTTTGGTGGTTGTTTCGCTTTTCGTGCTCTTGGCATGTAGTTTTTTCTTTATGCGCCGCTACGGGGGCTTTAGCGGGGATATCTACGGATTTTTAATCGAGACGACGGAGCTTGTTTTAGTACATGCCATACTTTTTGGAAGCACGTTTTGAGAGTGGTTTTGGTGCGTCACGGGGAGGTGGAGGAGCGCTACCTTAGATGCTACAACGGGCATAACGATATAGCCCTTTCCCCAAAAGGGAGAGGGGAGAGCCGCGCTCTGGCTCAAAAACTCGAACATGAGCGTTTCGATGCGATCTACTGCTCCGACCTGCGTCGCACGCGCGAAACCCTCGAAGCGTTTGCACATGCCAAGAACGCCGTCTATACCGAGGCGCTTCGGGAGAAATCGTGGGGAAAACACGAGGGGCTTACCTTTGATGCTATTCTAGCCCAAGGGGAGCTTGTCTACGATGATTTTTTAGGCTGGATCGAGGGGCTTGACGGGGAGCCTTATAAAGCGTATTTGCAAAGAATAGAGGATTTTTTTCTGGAGTTTCTCCCCGCGCAAAACCATCAAAACATCCTTATCATCACCCATGCGGGGGTGATTCGCTCCCTTGTTCACATCGTACAAAAAATACCGCTCGAAGAGGCTTTTTGCATTAGTATCCCTTATAGTTCGGCTGTGGTATACTACCCTTTTGGCAAGGAGGGAGCATGTTTCGATTTTTCCTTTTACTCCTCGTAGCGCTTACGCTGTATGCAAACGAAAGGGAGAAAGCTATCTGCGGCTTTATCAAAGAGCCCTTGGCGTTTTGGCTTTGGAGTTCTAAAGCCCCAAAACCCGATCCCGCGCGCGTCGCGCATATCCCTTTTCTTTCCCAAAACATCTTTCTCACCTCCGATAACAAACGTCTTTACGGCTACATCTACTACGCCAACGACACGACACAAATAGTCCCGCCCAAAGGCTCGCTTCTTGTGTTCATGGGCAATGCAATGAGCGCCGATGCGATCGTGGGCTTTTTTAAAAACTACACCCTCAAAGGGTACGACGTCTACATTTACGACTACCGCGGCTACGGCAATTCCGAGGGGAAACGCCGCTTACATGCCATACTCGAAGATGCCAAAGAGATCGCCGCTTCGCTTGCACAACGTTATGAGCGCAAACTGATTTTGGGGATCTCGCTGGGGGGATTTGTAGCGGTAAACGTCGCCGCTTCGGGAGCAGCCTACGATAAAATAGCTCTCGATTCGGCTCCGAGCTTCCTCTCCCCCTACGGCTGCCCCGCCTCCATAGACCCCATAGAAGTTCTCCCCCGAGATGCTTCGAAGTTTTTGGTGATGACGGGCGGGCGCGACGAGGTTTTGGGTGCGAATATCCTCGCACCCCTGCAGTACCTTGTAAAAGAGCGGGGCGGTGCAACCTACCACGGGTGCGATTTTGCCCATGCATTTGCAGACCGCGACATAACAACCCACATGAGGCGTTTACAAGCGTTGGAAGATTTTCTTACCGCGCCCTAAAATCGTAAAAATCTCTCAAAAAAAATGCGATTGCATCAGTTTTAAGGTAGAATAACTCCACATAAATTACTTACTCGGGAATTGTGCAATGCTTAAATCAGTCAAATCAAAAGTTATCGCCGCCATTGTCCTTATCAGTATCTCCTCGCTCGTGGGTATGACACTTTATCTCTCCTCCACGCTCAAGTCGCTCTCAAACGACACCACGCGCCAGTCGCTCGAAATGCTCAGCCAGTCGATTTTTCAAACCATGACCACGAGTATGATGCTCGGTGATCCCGAAGCGATCGACTTTGCGTACAACCAAGCAAAAGCGATCGAGGGGATCGCCCATCTGCAAATTGCCAAATCGCAAGCGGTGATAGAGGTATTTCAACCCCAAGAGAAGTTTAGCAGCGACGCGCTCGTACGCGAAGTGCTTGCAAACAAAACAACCAAAGTGATCGAATCGACCGAAGGCGGTTCCCACACCATACGGATGATTAAACCCGTCGTTGCCGAAGAGCGCTGCGTGGCATGCCACTACAACGTCGCCGCGGGAGATATTTTAGGGGCGGTCGATCTTACCATGTCGCTCGATACCCTCGATGCAAAAATCACAAAGACCCAGTTCGCTCTAGGCACCACGCTCCTTATCGGTTCGATCCTCTTTACTCTCGTTGCGGCACTCTTTTTAAACATTCAAATTTTCACGCCGCTTCTGACGCTTAAACACCGTGTTGCCGATCTTGTCAGCGGAGAAAAAGACCTTACGCAACGCCTTAACGACGCCAATGAAAACGAATTCGGTGAAACCGCCAAAGAGGTCAACCGCTTTATCCACATGATCCAAAATACCGTCAACGATATAAAAGAGCTCGGTGAAAAGAACTCCGAAATCGCGGTAGAGATCGAACGCTCAAGCCATGTCATTCACAAAGGTACCCAGCAGGAAAAAGAGATTGTCACCGCTACAACTGAGAAAAGCGGATCAATCTTGACCCTCCTAGAGCAAAGCGTCGCCACAAGCAACCAAACCAAAGAGCAAGCCGACCATGCCAACAAAGAGCTCTCCAACGCACGCCAAACCCTCGCACGTCTCTCTAACGAAGTGCAAACGTTCGTCGAGACGGAAAATGAGCTTGCCAACCGTCTCCAAGGGCTTAAACACGATGCAGATCAGGTCAGACACGTGCTCGAGATCATCAAAGATATCGCCGACCAAACCAACCTTTTAGCCCTTAACGCCGCCATAGAAGCTGCGCGTGCAGGAGAACACGGGCGCGGTTTTGCGGTGGTTGCCGACGAGGTAAGAAAACTTGCAGAGCGTACCCAAAAAAGTCTCACCGAGATCGACATCAGCGTAAGCACGATCGTGCAATCTATCAACGACGTCAGCGATAAAATGGGGGAAAACGCAAGCAATATAGAGAATCTCACCGCTATCTCCAACGACGTTGAAGAGAAGATCATCACCACCTCCGATGCGATCTCCTCGACAAATATCATTGCCAATCAGTCGCTTGAAGATAATCTAAAGATGTCCAAACAGCTTCAAGAGATCATCAAGGATATCAAAACGATCGAGAATCTTTCAAGAGAGAACGGAGAGAGCGTTCACAGTATCGAAAACGACCTCCAAAAACTTGTCAACGTCGCCTCTTCGCTTAAAGCGACGATTGAGCAGTTTAAAAGTTAAAGCGAAGAGAGAATAGTAGGTGCCACCCGATCGAGCGGCACCTGTTTTTGAACCGCCCCGAGTTCGTAAGCGACTTTGGGCATTCCGTAGACGACACAGCTTGCCTCATCCTGCCCTATGGTTTTTGCACCCGCTTCTTTCATCTTTAAAAGTCCGCGTGCGCCATCGCCCCCCATCCCCGTGAGTATAACGCCGATAGCATTTGCTCCGGCGATTTTCGCGACCGAATTAAACAAAACGTCCACCGAAGGGCGGTGCCCCGATACCTTCTCGCCGCTTCCGATTTCGACGTAATAGCGCGCACCGGAACGGCGCACCACCATATGGTAATCCCCCGGCGCTATCAAAACTACCCCCGGGGTGATCGAATCGCCGCTTTTTGCCTCGCGAACCTCCATGGCACACAAAGAGTTGAGTCTTTGGGCAAAAGGGGCGGTAAAATTTGCGGGCATATGCTGCACCACGACGGTTCCGGGAGCATTTCTCGGCAATGCCGCCAAAACATCTTTGAGCGCTTCGGTGCCTCCCGTAGAAGCCCCTATCGCAACGATTTTATTGGTCGTTTCTGCGAGCGATGTGATATTTGCTTTGCTTGTAGGCAGCAATGCGCGTTTGATCACTTTTGCCTTGGATGCGATTTTTATTTTGGTGATAAGCTCATCCCGCATCTCATCAATTCCATCGTAAATATGGGAGTGGGGTTTGGGTACAAAATCAACGGCTCCCGCCTCCAACGCGTCCAAAGTGGTTTTTGCCCCGCTTTGGGTCAGAGAGGACACCATCACCACGGGAACAGGCATGTAGTGCATCAGTTTACGCAAAAACGTGATCCCGTCCATCCGAGGCATCTCGACATCCAGACACACTACGTCGGGTTTAAGCTCGACAATCATATCTCTGGCTATATAAGCATCCGAAGCGGTTCCTACCACCTCGATAGAGCTATCCTGCACAAGAATTTCGCTTAACACAACCCTTGCCGTAGCGCTATCGTCAACAATCAATACGCGTATTGCCATTTTTATCCTTTCGTTGTAGCCGAAGAGGTATATTTTAAAAGCACTTTTCCCCTTTCTAAATCCATCTGAATTTTTCTACCGTTTTGCCCTCCGGTATCTTCGGCAACGATTTGAATGTTGTACTCCTCAAGTATCTCGCGTGCGACCAAAACGTTTTTTTCTCCGATCATCATCGATTGGGATGCCATCATATGCATAGATGCGCCTCCGAATATCTTTGCTTCCATCGTACGAAGAGAAGAGCCGTGTTCGAGCATCGCTTCAACCAGTTTTGGAATAGCGATATTTCCGAATTTTGGGGACTGCAAGCCGTTTCCGTTCCAAAAAGGGAGCAGATAGTGGTTCATCGCCCCAAGCCGCAGGCGCGGATCGTAAAGACACACGGCGACACACGAACCCAAAACGGTCGAGATCGCACCCGGTGCACGATCTACGTGAATCTGTCCGACGTGGATGAACGTAGCGCTAGAGAGGATCATCTACACTTCGATAGCATCGTCGAACGAATCAAAGAAAAACTCGTTTGATCCACATGCCACGGAATCTTCTGCCGCTTCATCGAGCAAAATCTTCACCGTAAAAACCACGGCGCCTTTGTGCACCTCGTAATCGATATTGCCGCCGAAAAAGAGAGAAAGCTCACGTACGATACTCAGCCCGATCCCAAGCCCCGTCTCCGCTTTGGGTGCTTTTGCAAAACGGGTAAATATCTGCGGTTTATACTCGATATCGGGACCTTCCCCCTCGTTGCGCACGCGAATGACGAGAAACCCCTCTTCAAGCTTCGTCTCGATCTCTATCTTGCCGTTTTGGTTGCCATAGAGTGCCGCGTTACAAAGGAGATTGCGCAATATGATAAAAATCTTTTTCGAATCGACGACTATCTTCTTGCTTATACGGTTCGTAAAAACAACCTGAGATTCTTTATGTGCGATAAGGTATCTCAAAGTTTCCAAAACCTCCTCAAGCAACTCCCCGATATCGACAAGCTCATGCGAAGCGCTCATAGCACCGCTCTCTATCTCCGCCGCGCTCATCAGATTCTGAATCCGAAAATCGAGATTGAGCACCTCTTCGCAGATAAGTTCAAAGTTTCTTTTATTCTCCTCGTTCTCTACGATTTTGAGATGGCGTATCATCCCCAAAATCACCGTTATAGGGTTGTTAAGCTCGTTTGCTACGAGAGAGAGAAACTTTGATTTTGCATTTTCGCTCTCGGCAAGCTGTTTATTGAGTTCAAGTATCTTTTTGCTTAAAAAAGCTATCTCTTCCTCTACGCACTCTTGTTTCATTTAACACTCCATCGCTTCTAGTTCATGAATTTTATCGCTGAGATACTTGAGCCCCGTTTTGACGTTTTGCGATTCTCTTGCCATTTTGGCATTATCTTTTGAAAACTCCTCGGTAACCTTGCGCATCATCGTAATCTCCGATTCGGTCTTTCGTATAAGCTCTTTGAGCTGCGAAAAAATATTGGTAAAGCCCAAAGCATCCTCCGTATTGCGCGAAGATTCGATAATGCCGTAGATTTGCACATACCCCAAATACATAATCTGCTGCTCCAGCGCATCAAGCAGTAAAACAGTTTTATGCAGCAGCTTTTCCACTTCCAAAGGGATCTTTTCGAGTTTTTCGTTATAGCCGTTGACCAAGGCAAAAAGGGTGTCCAAATTGAGCTGAAGCTCCTCGTCGCACACCTTTGTTTTATTGATTATCAGCTCTTTTATAAAATAATTCACCATCTCGATCTGAAGACTGATCGAGGAGACGAAAATAATGATCGAATTAAGTTGTACCGCAAGGTTTTGTGCATCGGCGTCGATACTTGCAATCAGCGTATCGTTCTCTTTGGCATTGGTACGTATATCGCTTGCCAAAACCGCAAAGGTTTCGCCGTTTTCCTCTAGCTTGTACGAGGCAACCGAGGCATTTAAAGAGAGTAAAACTATATCGCGTGCCAAAGCGCTCAAAGAGAGGCTCTTCTCCTCGAACATCGTTTTAATCCCGTGAAACACCTCAACCGTTTCAAAACGCTTGTTGTAGTGATCCAAAAGGGCATCGGTCGTTTTATAAATAGCGGCTATAATCTTTGCAAAGCACGAATCGTCCGTATCAAGAACCGGTTCATACTTTTTGTTTTGAAGCCCTTTTTTTCTCTCTATAAGCTCCGTAACCAACGCTTCGTGCATAAAATGATCGTAACTCTCAAACCCGCTATTGCGCAAAAGTTCGTTGAAGTGAGCGTCGCACTCCTCCGTACTAAACTTCGCCTCCGCCATAATCAAGCGTGCATAAAGCTCCCGCGCGGCATCGAAAATCTTGCTTTGGGGTTTGATGCGGATAGAAACATACCTCTCCCCCATAGGAAAAACCGCCGCCATTACCCAGTAGTAATCCCCGTTTTTTGTTTTGTTTTTTACGTAGGCGACCACCGGCTTGCCGTTTTGAATATAGTTCCAAAAAAGTTTAAATACCGCGCGCGGCATATCGAAATGGCGCACGATGTTATGATAGGTTCCGATCAACTCTTGCCGGGAGTAGCCGCTGATGCGCACAAAGGTATCGTTCCCCGAAAGGATGCGGCTCTCTAAATCGGTAATCGAAAAGAACAATTCGTCCAGATCGAACTTTGCTTCTTGCGCTACGAGGTTATGTTGTATCTCTTGCATCTATACACCCTATATCTTCTGATAAATCGAAGACCCCAAAAGTTTTAAACTATCGCGATGGGTAGTCAGCGACTCCGAACTGCCCAAAAATAAAGGAGCGCCTTGCGGCAAAAGCTTTGCAAACCGCCCCACCACCTTATCTCTATTTGTTTCGTCAAAGTAGATCATGACGTTTCTGCAAAAAATCATATCGAACTTGTTTTTAAAGAAAAAAGGATCGGTTATAAGGTTGTACAAACGAAACAGCACCTTCTGGCGTAAAAAAGGTTTTACGACATAGCGCACCTCGTTTTGCACTTGCTTTTTATCGAACGCTTTAAAAACGATCTCTTTAGAAAGCCCCGTAAGCGCCCTTTCGCTATAAGCGCCCTCCATGGCATGTGAGAGCACTTTGGGGGAGATATCGGTCGCCAATATCTTAATATCCCAGCTCTCAAAATCGCTCAGGTGTTTTTGCAAAAACATTAAAATGGTGTAGGGCTCTTCACCGCTGGAACACCCCGCCGACCAGATGCGTATCTTTTTCTCTTTTTTGGCGTTCACAAAACGGGGCAGATACCCCTCGAGCCATCTCCATTGTGCAGATTCCCGAAAAAAAGAGGTGACGTTCGTGGAAATGGCGCTTACGAAAAAAAGTGTCTCCTCGCCGCTAACATCGGCATGAAGATACTCGTAATACTCCCGAAACGATCCCAAGCCAAGTTGGTTCAGCCTTTTATTGAGCCGCCCCTTGACCAAGGTCGTTTTTTGTTCGGAGAGCGAAATACCCACCTTTTCGTAGATATAACTGCGGAAAAGATCGAACTCCTCTTTATGTAAGGGGATATCAACCATTTGCCGTCTCTAGGGTAGGGCGCAGTTCGTCTACGTTTAAGATCAAAGCGATATCCCCGTTGCCCAAAATAGCCCCTCCCGATATCTCTTTGAGTTTTGCAAGCGATTTGCCCAGTGTTTTAATAACCACCTGTTGGCGCCCTACGAGTTCGTCCACCATGACGGCGATACGTCCCGCTTCCGTTTCGACACATACGAGTATCCCTTCCCACGGTTCTAAACGCTCATGCGTGTGCAACGAGAATACGTCGCTTAAACGCACGACGGGGATATGCTGCCCGCGCAGACTCACGAACTCCCCTTTGCCTTTAAGCATATGGACGATATCTTTTTCGGGACGGAACGATTCGACGACGCTGAGTGTAGGAATAATATATATCTCGTCACAAGCACGCACGAGCATTCCGTCGATAATCGCAAGCGTCAGCGGAAGAATCATAGAAAAAGTCGTTCCCTCCCCCTCTTTTGATTCTATCTCTATCTTGCCGCGTAACTTCTCGATGGAAGTTTTCACCACGTCAAGCCCCACACCGCGACCCGAAAGATCGCTGATTGTCGCCGCCGTAGAAAAGCCCGGCTGCATAATCAAAGAGTAGATTTGAGAATCGCTAAGGTTTTCATCTCCGCCGATAACACCGCGCTCGATCGCCTTTTGAAGCACCCTCTCTTTATTGATGCCGCGCCCGTCGTCGCTTACGCTGATAACGATGCTTCCGCTTTTATGGAAAGCCTTGAGCGTCACGGCTCCCTCGGTAGGTTTGCCCGCTGCGATGCGTTCTTGTGCATTTGCTTCAAGCCCGTGGTCTATGGCATTACGGATAATGTGAATAAGGGGATCGGAGAGACTATCGATCATCGTTTTGTCGATCTCCGTCTCCTCCCCTTGCACCAAGAGATGGATCTCTTTATTGGTTTTTTTGGAGGTATCGCGAACCACCCTTTTCATCTTGTCAAAGGTGTCTTTGATAGCAACCATCCGCAAACTCATCACCCGATCTTGGATACGTTTGGTGATTTTCGAGAGCGTTTCTATCGTCCTGCCTATCGATTCGTCGTCGATCATACGGATCTTTTCGTTTTGTGCGATAAAGTTCTGTGCAATAACAAGCTCCCCTACCGAATCAAATAGTTCGTCGAGTTTCATCGTGTCGATTCTGATGGTCGATTTTGGCGCGCTCACGTTTGATTCCGCCGCACCTTGCTGCGGGGTACTTTGCTGCGGCGCACTTTGCGGTGAAGAACTCTGCTGCACGATTTTGCTCTCTACGTTTTGAAGAGGGGTCTCCTCTTCCTTTTGGATAGGCTGTTTCTCTATCTGCGTCAAAGAGTATTCGTTATCGAACAAGAATTCGAATATCTCCTCGACCTCGCTTTTTATTTTCGTGGTCAAAACCGCTATAAGTACGTAAGTGATCTTGTTGGTATCGCTTTGAAAATGCTCTAAAGCAGGGATGCTTTGCATATCGAAAAAGCTCTCAAGCCCCTCGGCACCCTCTCCCAACGCTTTGAGAAAATTCACGTGATCAAATCCGCGGGTGTAGCAATCCTCATCGAGTTTTAGCTCTATTTTATAAAGATAAAGCCCCTCGCGCTGCATCGTTTGGAACACTTCAATCGCTTTATCGACGCCGCTTGCAAGCTGTTCGCCGCAGCTTAAACCGAACTCCGCCGCCAAATCGTTGAGAGGTTGTTCTTGTGTCGTATCGTCTGCAACAACGCCACCGTTTTTTTTCATCGCCAACAGTTGTTTAATCCCCGCCAAGCACTCTTCGTAACTCTGCGGCAAATCGGCGATAGCATCGAGTTCGCACCCCATCACCTCTTTGATAACGTCGACGCTGTTCACGAAAAGTTCAAGATTATACTCCTCGATAAACTCCTGCGTACTGCGGTAGTAATCAAGCAAATCTTCAAAATGGTGTACAAACTCTCCGAGTCTGGTAAAACCGAAAGCGTTTGCGTTTCCTTTGAGGGTATGAACCCCGCGAAATATTTCGTTAAGCAAAGCGAAATCGGCCGAATTCTCTTCAAAACGGATAATATCGACGTCGAGTTTCTCGATGATCTCACCGGCTTCTTCTATAAAAATAGCTTTTACTTGTTCTTGTTTAGTCATGGCATATCCAATGTATCGTTCCATAATCGGGTGAGGCATGCTGCGCTTTATCTACGAATCTAATCGCAATTTCCGGGCGCGTTCGTTTGATGCTTACCAAAAGAGCAAGCAAAGCACTCGATCGGAGTGCTCCCCCCTCTGCTATTTCAATCGTTTCGATATACTCGATTCTAGGACGAATGAACTCTTCAAACCCCTTGATCTCTTCCATAGACATGCCAAGGTCTATGGTGAGTACGTCTCCGTCGAACTCCATCTTAGAATTCTTTTAAATCATCTTCGCTCAAAGGAAAAATCTCTTCCGCTTTGTTGGATGAAGATTTACTTTGTGGCGTCGGTTTTTTTGCCGCTTTTGCTTGGGTAATCACCGCCTTTTTTGCGGGTAATTCCAATTTGTGGAGGTGTTTTTTTGCTACGGGAGCCGCGGCGGTATCTGCCTGCATCCCCACCATGCTTGCAAGTGCATTGACCACTTCCATCATCGTCGTCGCCTGCGCGTTAAGCTCTTCGGCTGCCGCTGCCGCTTCTTCGGAGTTTGCCGCAACTTGCTGCGTCACTTGATCCACCTGCCCCATAGCTTGGTTGATCTGCGCCATACCTTCGCTTTGCTCTTTACCTGCTATCGAAATCTCTCCGATAAGGTCGGAAACTTTTTTACTTTGCTCTACGATCTCTTGGAATGCCGTATGGGTCGCAAGAGCGATCTCGTTCCCTTCTTTAATCTGTTCTACTACCTCTTCGATAATATCGGATGTCTCTTTTGCCGCCGCTGCCGCACGTTGTGCCAAATTACGCACCTCATCCGCAACAACCGCGAATCCTAAACCGTGCTCCCCTGCACGTGCCGCTTCAACCGCCGCGTTAAGTGCCAAAAGATTGGTTTGGAATGCGATCTGATCGATCGCTTTGATAATACCCGAAATTTTTGCCGCCGATTCTGTGATGGCATGCATAGAGTTGGAGAGCTGCTCCCCTTTTTGGTATCCCGCTCTTGCCGAGTCGTTTGCATTTTTCGCCAAAATATCGGCTTGAAGTGCATTGTCGGTATTTTGGGTGTTGATCGCCGTGGATTCCTCTAGCGTCGCACTTACCTCTTCAACGCTTGAAGCCTGCTCGCTTGCACCCTGCGCCAAAGAAGCGGAAGAGGAAGCAACCTGATCGGAAGCGGAAGTGATCTGCATAGCACCGTCGCGGATCGAAGCAACGCTATGGGTGATAGCACGCGTAATAGAGCGGATAAGCGCCCATGCAAAAATGATCGAAAAAATGATCGACGCAAGTGCGATCATCATAAACATGTTTTTATAAGAACTTGATTTCTCTTTTGCGGTGATATTTGTCTGATCGACCACGTCTTTGTTGATGTTGTAAACATTTTGCAACGCATCGGTCATCAAAGAGCGTGTTGCTCTGCTTGTTTCGACATAGGTAGTCATCTGACCGAAAAGCGCTTCAACTTTTTCTATATCATCCGTATGGGAAAGCTCATCGATAACATTTGCTTTGTATGCGTCCGCATCGCGTTTCCACTCTGCATAGTATTTTTCAAATTTTTTCCACTCCACGGCTTCTTCGGGCGTTTGCGGCAAAGGCATATAGATTTTGATCCCGTCTTCGATTCTTGCATACTCTTGCGCGATAATATCCGAAGCGTTTTTCAATTTTGCTTTATATTCGGCATCCCCTTTAAGTCCGCGCACCCTGTTTTGTTGCACGATAACCCCTTGGATTCCCCCTCTTACACGACCCACGCTAATCAACGAAGGTACGCGGACGTCCCCGATCTCTTCGATATCGCTCTGCCAATTTGCAGTCGCATTAAAACCCATCCAACCGAGGATAGCCAAAGCCACAACCAAGACACCCGTCAACAAAGTCAACTTCGTCTGTAATACCATATTGTCCAACCAATTCATCTTTTACTCTCCTGTTTAGTTTTGCTTTTGTTGTATCTGTTCGAGTGCGACAAGCTCGTCCGCTTCAAATAACTTCATCACGTCCAAAATCATTACGACGTTCTCTTCCACCTGCGCCATCGCACAGATAAAGTCGGTATCGATCTGGCTGCCGAATCTCGGAGGCTCGCTAAGATGCGCCGCATCGATGGAGCATACCTCTTCCACCCTGTCGACGATAAATCCGATATTGACTTTCTCGACCTCGACGATAATGATCGTCGTGTGCATATCCTCCTCGCGTGTTTGCATGCCAAAACGCAGCCTTGTATCTACGATGGGAATAATCGAACCGCGCAGGTTAATCACCCCTCTCATAAAAAAGGGTGTTTTAGGGACATTCGTGACCTTCATCATCGCGATAATCTCTTTGATCTTATCGATTGCGATGCCGTACTGCTCATCGCCGAGATAAAACGTCAGATATCTCTCCCTTCTTGTTTGGAGACTCTCTTTGCTCATAATTAAACTCCTAAAATCATCTTGATAGATTTTACGAGCTTATCATCGCTAAAGGGTTTGACCATCCAACCCGTAACCCCTATCTCTTTACCCGTCATTTTCATCTCGTTGGAACTCTCCGTCGTGAGGATAATGATAGGTTTCGTCGCATAACGCGGATCCGCTTTGATCTGACGCGCCAAATCAAGCCCGTTTAACTGCGGCATGTTCACGTCGCTGATAAGCAGATCGAAATTCTCAGTTCCGTTTTGCAGTGCCCCTAAAAGCTCCATAGGGTTCAAATAACTCTTAAACTCAATATCCCCGCTGGAAATAATCCCCTCTAATGCCAGCTCCGCCGTTGCTATAATAGCCCTTGAATCATCCACTAAAATTACTCTTTTACCCATATATTTACTCCTTTGTTAGTATGATTTAAAAAAATTCGAGATCGTTCTCGTCTTCTACGTCAAGCTTTTTGTCGCTGATAATACCCTCGATCTGCATACAAGAACTAAAAAACGAACTATCCAAATAGTGGATATCCGCCGTATCCTGCAACACGAAGATATGCTCGCGCCATGAGCTAAGATCGGTTCCCAAATGTTCCAAAAGCATCGCCAATGTTCTTATCTTGGCGGTGTCTTGGCTTAGCACCTCGGCGCTGTCTTTGATAAACGCGCTTAAAGAGGAGAGCGCATATGCCAATGCCGTAAACTCGAACAGATTGTTCAAAGCCCTGACATAAACGTTTAAAACGTTGTTGGCAAAATCGATGAGGCTCTCTTTTGTGGCATGTTGCTCTATGAGAGAAAGTTTTTCAAGCCACTGCTCATCCAAACTCGCTAGATCGAGTATCTCATCGAGTACGTCGCCCCCTATCTCATCAACATAATCGGCGGCACTCGTTTTATTGACAAAACTTTGACGCAGCATATCTTTCTCTTTGCTCTCTATGATGCGTACCTCTTTCACCGCTACCTCTTCTATCTGCTCTCTCTCTTGTGTTTGTTCTTGGATTTTTTCTACGGTTTGAGTAACCTTCTCCTCGAATATATAGATCTCCTGCTCTTGCGGCTCCTCTTGCAGAGCCTTCTCTAAGCGTACGCAAAAGATCGTATCTTGCAAGATATACTCGATATAGTATTTCTCGAGGATCGAGACGATATCCGCTTCAAGTACGACCGATTCGCTAAACTTCATCGTAAGATAAAGCTCTTCGTAACTCTCTTCGATAATGATCGAAACCGTTTCGCGCTTTTTCATCGCCTTGTTCATCAGCTTGTAAAAAAGCTCTATGATCGTATCGAATTTGTTACATGCCAAGGTTTCTTTTGAATTGCACTGCTCATACAGCCACATCCCGAAATCCATCATAGATTCCGAATCGACGATCGTAAAAATGGTGCGGAAGGAGCGGATATCGGCATTAAAAGGGTTCAGCGCTTCTTTGGCGGAGAGAGTTTGATGTTCTCTCTTTTTAAGTCGCAGAGCCAACCCTATCGTTTGGAGTTTGAAGCGGATCAGATCTTTGTCGATAGGTTTGTTGATATAGGTATCGATCCCGATGTCGCTCATATTTTTCTGCATCGCACCGTCTACGACGGCGGTGATCACCAAAATTACGGTCTTGGGGTAAAGCTTTTTAATGATTCTCGATGCTTCAAAACCGTCCATTTTCGGCATCAAAACATCCATCAAAATAATATCGGGATTCCAGTTTTTCGTAATTGCAACGGCTTCTTCCCCGTCTACTGCTTCTTGAATCTCAAACCCTTCGAGTCTTCTGCAGGCGGCTTTTAAAACTAACCGGTTATCTTCGACATCGTCGACTATCAATAATTTGATCTTATCCATATAGACGCATCCCTTTTCATTTTTTTTTAACGTTTGAGAGTGTTTTGCTATTTTTTAAAACATTGTAAAACTCTAATAAATATCACATCTTTTAGAGTCGTTACAATACACGATTTTCTCTTCATTCAAACTTAGCGGTTTAATTTTCATTTTAAGAAGCAAGTTTGCCCTAAGGAAATTACCGCAGCATAACATCAATGTTTGACGAACCTCCTGCCGTTTTTCCCCGTGTAGTGTTTTTTAAAACAGCTTTGGCAGATGGTGTATTTGGAATTAAGCGGCAGGGGTGCGTCGCAGATGCGGCAGCGGGGCACGAAGTGGCTTTGCTGCAGGGAGTTTTCGATATATTTGTTGAGAATTCCGCGGTACTGCCTTGCGCGTTCTACGTCCAAAAAATACTCTTTAAAACGGTAGCTCAGCCACAAATAGAGCGAAATCTCTTTAACCATATCCTCCGAGCGCAAAAGTTCGTCGGATGTTTGGGCATGTTCCCCCATCAGCTGCGGCGGCACGTAAAGAACGGGCTGTTTTTTCTCCAGCGTTGCCACGTAGCCTTCAAACGCCCCTAAAAGGTAGGGCGATTTTAGCGTCAGCGGGGCACATGCCAAGTGGTATTTCGTAGCGATGTCCAGATCGTAATTATCCACGATCAGGGCGGCTTCGCTCATATCGTCAAGATTGGTCGCGCGGAAAGGTCCGCTAAACTCCATATTCTCGACAAAGAATTTCAAAATCACGCTCAGAGAGTTCTCCTCTAAAATGCCGCTGACAAGCTTGATATGCTCTAGGTTTGCCATCACTTTAAAAGGTACCGCGATCATCCGATCGGGCTTTTCGTAAATTTTTTTGATCCTATCGAGCACCTCCGCCGAGAGAGCGCCCACGAACCCCTCCTCATTAAGCCCATACCGCCCCGCGCGCCCCGAAATCTGGTGCACTTCTGAGGGGAAAAGGTTGCGTTCGGTGATCCCGTCGAACTTGTCCGCTTTGGAGAACAAGATCGTCTTGATCGGCAGGTTCATCCCCATGGCGATCGCATCGGTCGCGACGAGGATCTGGGTCTCTTTGGCACGGAAACGGCGTGCCTCTTCGCGGCGCACCTCGGGGGAGAGGTTGCCGTACACAACGCTCACGTCGAAAAAGCGCGCGAAATTTTGTTTGAGTTTAAGCACCTCTTTACGGCTAAAGGCGATGATCGCCGTTCCCGGCTCTACATCTTTGGCATGTGTGTAGCTCTCTAAAAGCGTAAGGGGGTTTTTACGTTCAAACTCCACGATCTCAAGCTCTTCGCCCAGATACTCCGCGAGTGCCACGATGGCGTCTTTTGCATTGGAAGAGCCCGTCATTATGATCTCTTTTGCGGGGGCGCCTATGATGGCGTTTGCCCACGCCCAGCCGCGATCGCGGTCATCGATCATCTGCACTTCGTCTATAACGCACACATCCACGTCCACGTCGAAATTGAGCATCTCGATGGTGGAGCTGATATGGGTCGCTTCCTCATCGAGAAGCTGCTCCTCCCCCGTTATCAACGAGGCGGCGATGCCGTTTTCGCGGAGCGTCTCATACCCCTCCAGCGCCAAAAGACGCAGGGGAGCTAGGTAGTAGCCCGTATCGGCGTTTTGGAGTTTTTGCATCGCTTGGTAGGTCTTTCCGCTGTTGGTGGGACCGATATGCAAAATCAGTTTACGGCGCAGATTGCGCGCAAGAGGGAAGAGGTTTTTAAAATCGCGGATAGTGCGCGCCAAAAGCGCTTCTCGTTGTTTTTTTATAAGCTGTTCATGCACCGTATGGATAAAGGTTTTAAGAATCTTGCGAGAGAGTTTTGAAGAGATATGAAGATTCTCGGGCAACATGCCAAGCAAAATATCGTACACCTTTCCATAAAGCTCCTCCTCTTTAAAATGCAGCAGCGTCGCATACTCGCCGCACTGGCTTACCAGCGCATCGAGGTCGGTTAAAAAGGTGTCGGTATGCTCCTCTTTCGCCGCATAGATCACATCGGTGAAATCAAGCTCCTCCCCTTTCCAGATAGCATCCAAAAGGGAGTTAAGTTCGACGTGAAGCTCTAAAATATAATCAATCTCTTTATTGGAGTGGGGAAGTTTGAGGCGATCGTCTATGCTCAGCAAAAGCTCCTCTTCGTGCATCTCAAACCCTCGGATATCAAGCTCTTTGGCGATAATGCGCTCAAGGCATGCGCCCTTTAAAAGAGGGTATTTGAGCTTTGTTTTGGGGGGCGAGGCACGGAGCGCATGGGTAATATCTTTGTGCTCCAAATAGGGGTGTGGATCTTTAAGCGCGGCGATAAAGGCGTCGATCTCCTTTTGTTTGCGCGCGATCTCGATGGCGATATCGTCCTCCACGATCCCTTTGAGCTGATCAAGCGGGGTGATCTGCAAAAAGTCGTACTCGTAGCTCTTTGTGGTGAGCGTAAGGATTTTATGGAACGATTCGCCGTAGAGGGTGTAGCGAAACGAAGCGTTAAACTCGAACCGATCGTCAAGGTCGAACGAACCGCTAAGGAGACGCTCTATCTCTTTTTTCTTCAGATCGAAACGGATATGTGCGAGTTTGGATTCCACCTTCTCGATAGTGATCTTTTTGGAACGCACGTCGGCAAACGCCTCGTGAAGCAACACGCTCTCTTGGTGGGTTGCACCGAGTTCGTCGATCATCTCTTGGATTTTATGCTCTTTGTCGACGTTGATCTCTTTGGGCGCGCCCGACTTATAAAAAGCGCCGTCGTTTTTAAAAAAATGGTAAATATCCTGACGCAGCGCAACGTCTCCATCGGACCACAACTGCCGCAAGGTGCGCACCAAAGACTTTTTACCGTGGTCGACGTCGTAAACGCCTAGGGCATGTACAAGCTCGCTGAGCTTTTGGGAGCTTACGCGCTCCACGCCCACGTCAAACGGGTCGCCGTCAAAGAAATCTCTGATTTTTTGATTGATTTTCGTTAGTTTTTTATTTTTCTTTCCCATGCGCTAATTGTAGCCAAAAGGTTGTAAGAGAATCTCCTTATTTTCTTTTTTTGGTGATAAAAATCAAAAACGAAAGCGCGAAGATAAAAAACGAGGTTCCCGCCATCAAATAGAGGGCGTGAAGCATCTTGTCGTAGTTCTCGATGGCGATCTTAAACACCACCATCAGCGTCTCGATGGAGAGAGCGATCAAGATAGAGACCAGAAACTTCGTAAGGGTCTTAATCTCTATTTTCGGGTCTTTGACGTAGCTTTTAAAGTACACCTCTTGTTCAAGAATGGTTTTTGAGAGGTCAAAAATCGCCACCCCCAAAGTCACCGCGATAATAGGTTTAAAGATCGTATCGACGGTAAGGTTCGAGTCTATGAGGTTCGAGAGGAAATCGGCACCCGCATAAAAAAGCGCCGCACCCGAGAGAAGCATCATCAAATACCCCGCAAGGAGATAAAACATCTTGGTGATGCCGCTAAAAAACTTGTGCTTCTCAATTAGCCCCAAGCGCTCCAAAAGCACCTCGACGCTTAGATCCATAAAAACGATGTTCTCATCCTCTTTTTTCGCCACGCTCACGCAAACGTTGCGGGTAGCGGAGCTTTGGTAGGGTTGGGTAAAGGCGTAGCCGTTCTCTTTGACGTTGAGCTTGGAGGTGAGGTACTCCCTATCTTGCCCCCGCTCTTTTTCGTCGCTGCTGTAGCGGTAGATATTGGGAGAGACCTGTTTTTTCGTAGCGCCGTTGACCACGTAAACAAGCTCAAGCGAAGGGAAGGTTTTAAAAAGCTTTTTAAAATTTTCATCGTCGCAGAGAATCCCCAAGTTCTCCAGCGTATCCCTATAAAACTCTCTATTTTAGGTTGGTTGAGGGCGTATATCTCTATATATTCTTTCATCGTAAAACTCCTTGAGATAACAATGCGCACATTATAAACCCCCAAAAACCTTTCCATGCCAAGAAACTGATGAAAAAAGAGGCGATAAGAGAATTTTCAGAAAGAGTCGTTACAATAGTTGCATTACAAAAAAACAGGAGTGAACAATGGCAACGACAAAAGAGAACTTGGAAGCGGCATTTTGCGGTGAGAGCGAAGCGTATCAGAAGTATATGGCATTTGCCAAAAAAGCAAAAAAGACGGATTTGCGAACGTAGCAAAACTTTTTGAGACCACTGCCGCAGCGGAGCGTATCCATGCAGAGGGGCATTTAAACGCGATGGAAAAAGTGGGCTCCACGGCAGAAAACCTCGAAGCGGCAATCAGCGGCGAAACGCACGAATACGCCGATATGTACCCGCCGATGTACGAACAAGCCGCAGCGGAAAACCATAAGGCAAAAAGGATGTTCGGCTACGCGCTCGAAGCGGAAAAGGTACATGCCGAACTTTACAAAAAAGCGCTCGAAGCGGTTAAAAACGGCAAAGATATCGACGAAGTGAACATCTACCTCTGCCCTACCTGCGGCTACATCGAAGTGGGAACGCCACCCGAGAAATGCCCCGTATG
>CAXXSB010000003.1:0-150289 GCA_963664885.2 Sulfurimonadaceae bacterium | reverse complement strand
GGGTGCCCGTTTTTTTTGTCGGGTTTGCGATCTAGGGGGATGATCCCTATGCAGTTTTGGGAAAACCATCGCATCCAAGGGTTTTGCATGAAATAATCCACGGCAGCAACGGGGCGCACTTTATTGACGATTTTAAGGGGAATAGGCTTAAAAGCACAAGGGTATCGAGATGGCTGTTGTGGTTGGCAACGATAATGCAGGGACCCTGCAGAGGGAGATACTCTTTGTTGCGAACGTAAACGCCGCATACAAGAAGTACAAAAGGACGCACGAAAAGAAGAAAAAAGATTTTTTTAAACATCGTCTCTCCTAGTAATAAAGATAGTTAAGATAGTGGAAAAAGAGGGGTGCGGTATAGGTTAAACTATCGATCCGATCTAAAATACCGCCGTGTCCCGGAAGCAGATTGCCCGAATCTTTCACCCCGATGTCGCGCTTGACCATCGAGATCACTACGTCACCTACAAAACCCGCTCCGCTGATAAGCATCCCCGCAAAAAGCGCCTCATAGCATGTAAAGGGGGTAAGCGACGAGAAAGCGATCGCTAAAAGAGAGATAGTCGCAAAAGCGCCTACAAACCCTTCAACGGTCTTGTTGGGGCTTACTTTGGGGATGATTTTTCTTTTGCCGATCGACTTGCCCCAAAGATACTGCAACACGTCGTTAAGCTGGGTTAATACAATAAGATACAAAACAAACTCCACGCCCCCTGAACCGTTCTCTTTTACGGGGGTGAGCGTTATCATGTAGGCAAGATGGCTCAGACCGAAAACAAACATCATCAGTCCCCATTGTACGCGGCTCGTATTTTCTAAAAAACCTTGCGTATCCCCGATGAGCACTTGACGAAAGGGAAGAAAGAGGAAAAGAAATACGGGATCCAGATAATAAACATCCCGTACCATTCGATCGCCGCAAAGTAGTACTGAAAAATGATAGCGATATAAGCGTAAAAAATGATGCGTCGGTCGGTGAGACGCGTAGGGATAAGTGAAAAATACTCTTTAAGGGCAAGATAACTGATAAGCCCGAAGAAAAACATGGCTACGGTCGTATTGAGCATTGCACCCATGACAAAAGCCAAAACGATAATCCACCACGAGTTGACGCGGTCTTTAAGCTCTTTGGAGCTTTTATGACGTAAAATGACGTGAACTGCGACGCTCGCAAAACTAAGAAGAGCGAAGATTACGCCAAGAAAAATTCCCGTTTTCCCGCTAAAGAGCCCAAATAACGCTTCTAACATGCCAAGGCCTTTTTCCCGCGGCGCACAACCGTCCACATGCCAAGAGATGTCGCCGCAATAATAATAAGGTTGATTGCCGTAAAATGATCAAAGCCGCATGCCATAGCCAACGAGAGGGCTCCCATCACAAATGCACGGTCGCTTTTTCCCATAGGACCATCATACGCCCTCTCCCTTTGAAGCGTTACCGCAAGCACGCCGATCATCTCGGTAAAAATGGCAACCACTACGAATAAAACCACCCAAAGAGGATCGATACCGCCGATAAGCGCAAACGGAAGGTATAAAGCCGCATCGGAAACGACATCCCCCCATCTCGTTTAAAAGTGCTCCCAAGTCGCTTTTCATGGCATGTTCTTTGGCAAGCATCCCATCAATCGCATTAAGCGCCATGCGCAAAAATAAAACGACGGGTATACAAAAGAGTGCCCATACCGCCCCTTTGCTCAAGAATAGTGCCGCCCCTGCCGCAATACTTACAAACACGGCAAAAAGGGTAACCGCATTTGCACTGACGCCTGCCTTTGCCATAGCTTGAACCAGAGGGCGCAAAAGGTTTTGAAAACGAGGTTTGAGATCGTAGATCGTGATCATTTTTTTCTCTTTAATTGAATTTTAAAGAGCAGATAATAACCGAAAGCAACTTAATTAAAACAACATGCCAAAAAGAAAAGAGGAGGAAACGGTTTGATATTAAAAAGTATCAAGCCGTTTTAAGAGGGGGTTATTAACGTTTGAGGCCGTTCACGGTTTGGAGCATCTCATCACTCGTCGTAATCACTTTCGAGTTAGAATCGTACGCACGCTGTCCCGTAATAAGGTCGGTAAGTTCTACGACAAGTTCGACGTTACTAAGTTCGACGAACCCTTGGCGCAACACGCCCAAAACCGTCAAGCCCCGGAACCCCCTCTACGGGCTGTCCCGAACTGTCGGTTTCGACAAAGAGGTTGTCCCCCCATGGAGTGTAATCCCGCAGGGTTAATGAAGTTTGTCAGGGTAACTTGCCCGATTTGTGGTTGCCTGTGCCTGTCCAGGTTGCACTACGGTAACGGTTCCGTCGGTTCCAATGCTGACATAGGTCGCATCGGGCGGCACCACCACTTCGGGTACGAGTCTGTAGCCGTCGCTGTTAACGATGGTACCGTTTTCATCCACTTTAAATGCACCGTTTCTTGAGTAGACTTCTGTTCCATCGGGCAACTCTAGGCGAAAAAACCCTTTGCCCGTGATTGCCATATCGAGTTCGTTGTCGGTTTGCTTTAAACTTCCTTCGGAAAATATTTTATTGATCGCCGTAGGACGCACCCCAAGACCCACCTCTATTCCCGTAGGGCTTTTTGTAACGTCGCTTGTAGAGGTACCTGCATACTGCATAACGTGGTACATCAAATCGGCAAACTCCGCGCGAGATTTTTTGAATCCTATCGTATTGACGTTGGCGATATTATTCGCAGTGGTGTCGATTTGTGTTTGCATCCCCAACATCCCTGTTGAAGCGGTATAAAGTGATTGCATCATGGTCTATCCTTTAAATTAAGCTTTTTTAGCCAGTTTTTCTATAGCGTCGCGGTTCATGTCGTTCATTTGGGTGTCCATAGCTTTTTGGTACATTTCCGACCAAACGGTTTGTTTCTATCATCTGTGTCATCATCTTAACGGCGTTAACGTTGCTTTTTTCTACAAAACCTTGCAGTACCGCCCCGCTCTCTTCGATGTTTTCAAGCGATTGCATATCGTCGTAACGATATAAGTTATCCCCCTCTTTTTTGAGCATCGCCGTGTTTTGAGGCTGCGCTACAAAGAGTTTGGCATTTTGTGCCATGCCGAAAGTGTTTGGAACGTTGACCGAGAGCTGCCCGTTTTTATCAGATGCGATAATGCTGTCTTGCTCGGTAAAAGCTATCGTTTGATTGCTCGTAAAATAATCGCCTCGGCAAAACCTCGTACCCTTGTTTGGTGATAAGGCGCCCCTCATCATCGGTGGTAAAAGAACCATCACGGGTAAGTCGCAGCCCCTGCGGTGTTTTGACGACAAAGAAGAGGTTCTCCCTTGCAAGTGCAAAATCAAGCGTATTGTTTGTTTTTTGCATCACCCCTACCGAATGGTCGGTGTAGGCGTCTACGATCTGAGGCGCTTTGGTCATAGCCCGATTATAAAACTGTGCCGCTTCAAACGTATGGTTTTGGTTGGGAAGCTCGTCTCTGGCTTCTTTATAGAGACGCATAAAATCTCCTACGACAAGGTTGTCTTCCTTGAAACCTGTCGTATTGACGTTTGCCAAATTGTTCGCGAATCGTATCGAGGCGGTTAAACTGTGCCACCATCCCCGCTGCTGCGCTGTAGTATCCTGTCTGCATAAAATCCCTTTTTCTAGCATCAATTAAATGTGGTTAAGCAAACCGTGTTCCAAAATCGAATCGTCTCTTTTGATCCAAAAAGTATTTTAAAAAAAAGTTATATTTAAGATAGTTTCGGTATAATCCACTCTTTAATTTTCCTTAAAATTCATCCCCCGACAAGGCACCTGCAATATGACTGCAAAAGAACTCAACCAAGCCATAGAAAACTTTTTCGCAGATATCAAATCGAAAGATTGTGTGACATACGAAGCACTTATCAACCTTTTTGACAAGCAACCGACTGCGGCACATGCCAAAACGATTTTTAAGCTTATTCAAAAAAACAAGGTTTGTATCTATACGGCATCCGAACATGCCAAGAAACTTAACTTTAAAGAGGCCGAAGCGCGCAAAGATGCACAAAGAAAGATGCTCGAAGACAGCGATGCCGAAAATTTCGACATCCTTAAAGAGCATGAACTACTAGAGTGGTCGCGCTCCGATTCTCACCGTGAGAATGTATCTTCGCGAGATGGGGCAGATCCCTCTTCTTTCCAAAGAGGAGGAGATCGAAATCTCCAAAAAAAATCGAGATCGGCGAAAGTATCATAATTGATGCTATCTGTTCGGTTCCCTACTTGATCGATTTCATTTTGGATTACAAAGAGCCGCTTATTAACCCGCGAAAGAAGAGTCAAAGAGCTTTTTAAAAGTTTTGAAGACGAAAAAGAGGACGACGGCGACGACGATAACGACAGCGACGACGATAACGAGGATTTGGACGATGAGGAAAAAACCCTTTCGGCAAAAGACAAAAACCGTATCGAAAAAGTAACGACAAGCTTTAAAGCGCTTGAAAAAGCGAAAAAAGAGTGGGTAAAAGGTTGCAGAAAAAGCACCCGAAAATCTTGACGGAGAGCTTGATGAAGAGAATCGTAACCTACTATCTCAACGTTACGTTTAAAAAATCGATCCTCAAAGAGAAAGCTTTTAGACCTCGGACCGACCTCAAAACTTATCAACGAGCTTGTGCGTGCAATGGAAAACGCGCTCAAAAGCGATGAAGGGGTACGAAAAAGAGCTTAAAACGCCTTGAGTACAAACTTCCCCTCTTCAATGCATACGCTCAAAGCAAACCATAAAGTGCTTTTAAGCAAAATTTGCGATCTTACCAAAGAGGATATCGCGGCGATGGTTCCCGAAGCTACGATGGTAAGCACCTATATGGAGATCAAAAAGCTCGTTCAAACCAAAGAGGCTTCCAAAAACAGTTTTGATATGGAACCCGAAAAACTTTCCGATATTCTAGAGCAGATCAAACGCGGGAAAAACATCTCCGAAATTTCCAAAACAAGAATGGCAAAATCAAATCTCCGTCTTGTGGTTTCGATAGCAAAACGCTATACGAACCGCGGCTTGCCGTTTTTGGATCTTATCCAAGAGGGAAATATCGGGCTTATGAAAGCGGTTGATAAATTTGAATACCAAAAAGGGTACAAATTCTCCACCTACGCAACATGGTGGATCCGCCAAGCTATCAGCCGTGCGATCGCCGACCAAGCAAGAACGATCCGTATTCCGATCCATATGATCGAGACGATCAACCGTATCAATAAGATTATGCGTAAACATCTTCAAGAACACGGCAAAGAGCCTGACGTAGAAACGATCGCAGAGGAAGTGGGACTCTCGGTCGAGAAGGTTAAAAACGTTATCAAAATCACCAAAGAGCCGATCAGTCTTGAAGCACCTATCGGTAACGAGGACGACGGACGTTTTGGAGACTTTATCGAAGACAAAGCATCGCTTTCCCCTTCCGATGCTATTATGAAAGACGACCTTCGCGTTCAGATCGAGCAGGTCTTGGAACAGCTCAACGAAAGGGAAAAAGCGGTTATCAAACTTCGCTTCGGTATTATGGAAGACGAGAGCGACAGAACCCTCGAGGAGATCGGTAAAGAGCTTAACGTTACCCGTGAAAGGGTACGTCAGATCGAGTCGAGTGCGATCAAAAAACTTAAGCACCCTAAAGTGGGGCGTAAGCTTAAAAATTATATCGAAGATTAAAAGCGCGTGAAGATCAGTTTCGAACAACAATGGCTCGAGTACGACTACAACCCGTTTTTACTCTTTAGTTCAAGCGGCAAGATACTCTCTCTAAACACCGAAGCGCAGTTTTTACTCGGCTCCACCTCCGCTTCGGAGATTTTTGAGCTTGCTACGAGCTATGCAAACGTAACGTTCGGTTTTAAAACCACGTTTTTAGAGCTTGAGTTCGGTCGCTACAAATTTTTCGGTCTTACCGTCGGGTACGAAAATGAAGAGGAGATAGGGATCAAGCTTTACCGCATGCCCTCTCTCAAGCTTGAAAACCCCAAACCAAACGGGCAGCTTATCAACATCTATACCCTTATCGATCTTTGTATCTCAACCAACTCCATCAACACCAAGATCGATTTCATCAAAGATTTCGACCCTGCCATCCCCGAAATCATTACCAACTCCAACAATATCATCAAAATACTCAACAAAAGCTACGCATGTTATTTGCAAAACAGCACTATAAAAACAAGGGTGTTTTTTAGGGTCGGGGAACATATCATCTTCGAAAATCAAAAGTATCCGATCTTCTCGATCGAAATCAGCGCAGAGAAGAGCAACGAAAAAGCGATAAACGAATTAAAGCTTTTCTCGCTCAACAGTAGTTTTTATATCGATATACAAAAATCTATTACGATCAATATACCGATGATTACTCGCTAAGAAAAATATTTTTTCCTACAAAATATGCGGCAACCATCCCTAGAAGCAGGGATGGCATGTAGATTGCAAGTTCAAGCACTCCGTTGTTTTTTAAAGCAATAAACCCTAAAAATAAAAAGATATACCCCGCAACTCTAAAAAGCGAAAAACTCCCTTTCGTGCCGTGCTTCATACTCTCTAAACTAAACGTTTTTATCTTTTTCTTCTCCTCTTTGACAATCGCTTTAAGATCAAGCTCTTCTACAGGAGTTTCGTTTGGAGGCGTGTCGTCGTAGAGTTCGTGCGGATCCTCGATAGTGTCGAGAAAATCGCGTTTCTCCTCATACTCCCCCGAATCTATTTTGTTTTGTACCATTTTTTTATAGCCGTACATCGAACCGAGTACAATGAAAAAGCTGCTTAAAAAGGCGATTTGGAGGTTAATAAAAAAAGAAAACGAAATAAGCGATGCAAGAAGGATCAGCCCCTCAAGCACCAAAAGGATCTTAATACTTTTTCTCACCGTAATCCTCGTCCTCCTCATCATCCTCTTGCATCTGCTGTTTGACCTTGTATCTGGGTTGTTTGGAAAGCTCTTCAAACTCTTTGTACTGTTTGGAATAGGCTTTATAGACGTTGAGTATTGCCGCGGCGATACCGATAAACACCCCGATCCAAAAAAGCCAGCCGATCCCCGTCCATTTGCGAAGCAGATACCCGATCCCAACGCCCATTGCAACCGCAACGACCATCGAGATTCCAAGAGAAAGGCTGTCGGCTCCCTCTATGATCGCTTTATATTTGGGAGTTTCCTCTTCGTTGGCATGGTGCTCTTTTTGTTCCTCAGCCATTGGTGATCTCCCTGAACACTTTTGCACTCGCTTTGATGGTGTCTTCTATCATCGCATCGGTGGTTGCGGTAGATATAAAGCCCGTTTCATACAACGAACATGCAAAATAGAACCCCTCCGCAAGCATTTTGGCATGGAACTTCGCAAAAAGAGGCTCATCGCTTTTGCACGCGTCGGCAAAATTTTTCACGGGATTTTCGTTAAAGAAAAATCCGAACATACTGCCGCGTACATCGATCTGCATCGGTATGCCACATGCCAAGGCTTCTTTTTGCATCCCCTCGACAAGTCTTTTTGCGCGCGACTCTAGCACCTGCATCACTGGCGCATTTGCTTTGAGCTTGCGCAATGCCGCTAACCCCGCCGCCATCGCTACGGGGTTGCCGCTGAGCGTTCCTGCTTGATACACCGGACCCTCGGGGGAGAGTTTAGCCATAATATCCGCACGCCCGCCGAAAGCTCCCACGGGCATCCCGCCGCCGATCACTTTGCCTAGGGTTACAAGGTCGGGTTTTACCCCCGTAATCGACTCTGCACCGTGGATACTCGCGCGAAATCCGCTCATAACTTCATCGAAGATCAAAAGCGCGCCGTGTGCATCACATAAGGCTCTTAGTTCATGCAAAAACTCTTTATCCGCAGGTACAAGCCCCATATTTCCCGCAATCGGCTCGATAATAACACATGCTATATCTTTTGAATCGGCAAAACATTTTTTGACGCTCTCTATATTGTTGTATTCCGCCAAAAGGGTGTGTTTCGTAAAATCGGCGGGAACTCCCGGAGAGCTTGGGTTGCCAAACGTCGCTGCGCCGCTTCCCGCTTGCACCAGCAAAGAGTCGCTGTGCCCGTGGTAACACCCTTTGAACTTGACGATATCGTCGCGCCCGCTAAAGCCGCGAGCAAGACGGATAGCGCTCATAACCGCCTCGGTACCGCTGCTTACAAAACGCACCTTTTCGATAGAATCAAAAAAAGAGATCACAAGCTTGGCTAATTCGCTCTCGGCCTGCGTAGGCGCACCAAAACTTAGTCCCGTGTTTGACCGCTTCGATCACCGCCGCTTCGATGCTCTCGTCTCTGTGTCCGAAAATAAGCGGCCCCCAACTTTGCACATAATCGACATAACGGTTTCCGTCGATATCTTTGAGGTAGCCGCCCTCCCCTTCGCTGATAAACAAAGGTGTGCCGCCCACGCTTCTAAAGGCGCGAACCGGAGAGTTTACCCCTCCGGGAATTAACGTTTGTGCTTCTTCAAAAGCTTTTAAAGATCCCTCTATACTCATATATATCCCTTAAATTTTTTGACTAATTATAACAAAGTAGTATTAAGGGCACCTCTAAAAATCCTAGCTTGCTTCAGAGGGATTTAAAAAAGATGAAAGGACGTAAAACCTTTTTTGAGTCTTAGCCGAAGCTAAGGCGATAAAAAGTTTTATGGCATGTCGCTTTTTTAAACCCTCCCGCAGGGCTTTACAAAGAGATCCACATTCGGCGTTGCCCCTTTTCGCCTTAGCTTCGGCTAGGGCTTCAAAGGGTCGCCTTGATTGTGAACCTCTTTGTAAAGCTGAAGTTGGCTAGGGTTTTTAGAGGTGCCCTAAAACTATATTGGGTATAATCCCAGAAAATAAATGAATCTTGGAAAACATGAACCGTTCGACTTTTGCTCTCTTCGTTGCTTTGCTTATCCACCTTTTACTTTTTCTTTTGTTGTGGATTTTTTACTACCCACATGCCAAAGCAAGAGGAGCAAAAACCCCAAGAGGAGAGGATGAAGGTCTCCCTTAAAGAGTACATGCCAAAGAAAAAAGAGGCGGAATCTCTCCCGCAAAAACAAGAACCAAGCCCCATCGCGCCCCCCATGCCAAAAGGGAAACAGCTTCAAGAGCTTACCAAGCAAGAGGTTGTGCGCTATAAACCCAAAGAGCAGCCAACAGAACCTCGGCTCAACACCCCGCCCCATGCCAAAGGTAGAGGAGCAGGTACAAAAGCCGATCGTCGAACTTTTGCCTCCAAAAGAGAAACACCTTCTTTTTACCCCCGACAAAGAGGAAAATCTCACCAAAGAGACAAAGCCAAAACCCAAAGAGGCTTCAAACCCTCTCTATGCGATGCTCTCGCAGGATAGAAGCGCCCAAGAGGCAAAAGAGGAAGCCAAACAAACCCGACGCGGCAGCAATATCAACCAAAACATCAAAGAGCTTTACGGCGACGAATTCGGCAAGCTCACCAAAGGGCAGCAGCAATATATTTTGGACAACCAAGAGGTTATGCGCCGTATCACCCAAGAGGTGCTCAACCGCGTCGCAAGCGTGAATATAAAAGGGGGATCTCAACGTCAACCGCACCAATGTGATCGAGTTTTATCTCCATCCAAACGGCGATATGAGCGATTTTAAATTTTTAAAACAAAGCGGCTATTATGTATTGGATGAAACGACGAAAGAGACGATCGAGTACGCGTACAGCCGCTACCCCGCCGCCCAAAAGAGAAGATTTTGATCCGTTATAACGTTTTTTACAACTTGGCACGCTACTAAGACCCTTACATGCCATACTTTTAGCGCCCCAAAAGCGCCAAAGCCCCCTTTGTACGATCGGCTCGTCGATAAAGCCGTACTCCTCATCCACAAACCCCGTAATCCCCTCGTCGCGATGCATCTCAAAAAGTTTTACGATCACCTGCGCGCGCTTGAGTTGCTCCTCTTCGTTGACGAACATTGCATTCACAATTTCGCACTGCGCGGGGGCAATGCACCCTTTGGCATCATACCCCAGACGTTTTTCGAGTGCAACCCACTCCCTAAAGACCTCTAAGTTTTTAAAATCCTGGTACACGAACGAAACGGGTTTGACCCCTAGGGCTTTGGAGGTGATAAGAAAATGGCTTAGCATGTAGAACATCGTAGGGTTCTCTAGATTAATGAGCGACTGGGGCAGTTTCATGTCGGCAAAAAGGTCTAATATTCCCAGATAAAAAGTTTTGACCCGCCGATCGAGGCGCAACTGCGAGAGGTTGTTCCATGCGTGAGCAGTCTCTATGGAAAGATGCAGTTCGATATTCTCATCTAGCAGATCGAGCACGCTTTTCACCTCTCGGGCGGTTCTTATTTTGGGTACGCGGATCGCATCGGGCATAAACTGATTGAGATACGCTATCTCGTCATACCCTCCGTTATCCAGCGCATTGACCCGTACTACAAGTTTTTTTTCACACTTTTGCAAACGGGATAAAAAGATGGCGCAAAGCACCAGTGCGTAAGGTTTTTGCTCCTGGCTTACCCCGTCTTCGAGATTGAGCATAATGCAGTCGGCATCGAGCGATTCTATTTTGGAGAGGTGTTTGATGTTGTTGCACGAGAGCATTAAAACCGAGCGGTAGTCCTCTTTTTTGTTCACCTGACGAAAAAGAGGCTTTGCCAAATCATCGAGCGCGGCAAGCTCTTTGGTGTCGCAAAGTTTTTGCAGATACGCTAAAAAATCATTTTCCATTTTTTCCCTTTTTTGCTACAGGTTGCGATTTTTGTTCTTGCAGATAAAAATAGAGCGATTTGATCTCTTTTTCGGTTAAAAAGTAGCGCGGCATACCGTTTAAACGTTTGTTGAGAGCCTCCGAAAAGCTTTTAAAATCAAGCGTGTTGATTGAGGGGGCGGTAAAGCTTTTTTGCTGCTTTTTATGGACGTAATTCGCTATGATTTTCCCCTCTCCCCTCTCTCCGTGGCATTTGTTGCATCCTATCCCTCGGGGGTTTTTATACAGCTGCGAAGCGTACTCCATAGGGGTGATAAAACTTGCCTGAGCAAAAACAATAACGGGGGTGAAGAATAACAGGAGATATTGCATTCGGTAAGCGACCTTTTATTATAAAAACGATATATTAACAAAAATTTTATTTATGAGGTTTAAATGCAATTACTTGACGGAAAATCGCTTTCACTAAAAATTGAAGAAAAGATCAAAAACGAGGTCAAAGAGTTAAAAGCAAAATCGGGGAACGTTCCCGGTCTGGCGGTGATTTTAGTGGGGCAGGACCCGGCAAGTGCTGCCTATGTAAATATGAAGAAAAAAGCGTGCGACCGTGTCGGTTTTTACTCGGTAACGCACGAAATGCCCGAAGATATCTCCCAAGAGGCGATCGAGAAAACCATCACGATGATGAACGACAACCCCAATATCGACGGTATCCTTATCCAACTCCCCCTTCCAAAACAAATAGACACCACAAAACTCTTAGAGCTTGTCAATCCTAGCAAAGACGTCGACGGTTTTCACCCCTACAACGTCGGGCGCTTAACGACGGGATTGGACGGTTTTGTTCCGTGTACCCCGCTAGGCGTAATGGAACTTTTGGCAGAGTATAACATCGACCCTAAAGGGAAAAACTGCGTCGTCGTAGGTGCTTCGAATATTGTGGGCAAACCGATGGCGGCACTCTTGCTCAACGCCAACGCAACGGTGGAAATCTGCCATATCTTTACCGATGATCTTAAACGCCACACCCTCAATGCCGACATGATTTTCGTGGGTGCGGGTGTTATAAACCTTATCAAAGAAGATATGGTCAAAGAGGGAGCGGTGATCGTAGATATAGGGATCAACCGCGCACCAAACGGCAAGCTCGTAGGGGACGTGGATTATGAAAACGTCGCAAGCAAATGCTCTGCTATCACTCCCGTTCCTGGAGGCGTGGGTCCCATGACCATCGCGATGCTCCTTAGCAACACCCTCAAAGCCGCAAAAATCAACCATGCCAAAAGAGGCTAAATGAAAGAGTTTTTACACAAAACCTATAGATTCTCCAACTCTTGGACGGGAACGATCATTATCGTTTTATTCGTTATATTTTTTATCGCACAGGCGTTTCGTATCCCCAGCGGTTCCATGAAAGATTCGCTCCTTATCGGCGATCATCTTTTTGCCAAAAAATTTGCCTACGGGATCGCCATGCCCCATATTCCGTTTTTAGAGATCAGCATCATGCCATGGAGTGACCGTTTGCGTTTAGCCGACGGTGACACCCCAAAACGCGGCGATATCGTTATTTTCCGTCCGCCCCATAACACCAAACAGCATTTTGTTAAACGCTGCGTGGCACTTCCGGGGGATGAGCTGTTTGTTTTGGATAAAAACCTTTATCTGCACCACCGCGAAGGGGATGAGTGGATCAAGAACAACTTCGCCGAGGAGGATATCGTCGTTTTTGCCGATCAATTATGGGTAAAAAACCCCTACTCCAAAGCACATCCGGGGATTCACCACGACGACAACGTGATCAACGACGGCAGGTTCCCCCAACCCCTTTTTAATTTTGCGCCTATCAAAATTGAAGAGGATCACTACTTTATGATGGGAGACAACCGCGACCACTCAAACGACAGCCGTTTTTGGGGTTCGGTCCCGTATGAAAACATCGAAGGGACACCGTGGTTTATCTATTTCTCAATTGATGAGAACTGGGAGATCCGCTGGGATCGCGTAGGGAAAACCCCAACCGATCTGGAGGGGAGCGAATATCTTGAACGTGCACGCGCCGAGCGCCTTGCAAGCGACAAAGTAGATCATGGAATCTATTGATCTTTTAAAGATACTCGCCGCCGTTTTAGCCCTTGCAATCGCCATTATAGGGCATGAGATTATGCATGGTTGGGTGGCGTATATGTACGGCGACACCACTGCAAAAAATGCGGGGCGCCTCTCTATCAATCCGCTGCTGCATATCGATCTGGTAGGGACGATCATTGTCCCTGCGACGCTCTATTTTCTTCCTATGCTTTTTGGGGGAGAGAGCGGCTTTTTATTCGGCTGGGCAAAACCGGTGCCGATCAATATGTCCACCGTACATGCCAGAGGGGGCTACAACGCCGCGATGCAGGTTGATTTGGCGGGAATCGTGTACAATTTTACCCTCGCGGCTTTTGCCTCGATCGTTTTGGTGTCGATGGCAGCACCCACTGCGGCAGATAGCTTGACCTATATATTTGCCTACATCTTCGTGATGCAGCTGCTCATTATCAACGTGGTCTTGGGGGTGTTTAACCTCCTTCCCATTCCGCAGTTCGACGGTGCACACTTTTTGGCAAATCTCTCGCTCAAATATAATGTTCGAGGGGTTGCGGAATTTTTTTACAAATACGAAAACTACGGTATCCTTTTCGTGCTCGTTTTATTAATGACGCCGCTGAAGGATTATCTGCTGATTTTACCCGTACAGGTTATACTGGGTTTATTACTTAACTAGGAGAAAAGATGAAATTTTACATTGCAACCGATCACGCAGGCGTCGATCTTAAAGATTATACGGTAGAGTTACTCAAACAAAAGGGGCACGAGGTTGTCGATCTCGGACCCTTTGACAAAGAGCGCGTCGACTACCCCGATTACGCTGTAAAAGTGTGCGAAAGCGTTTTAGCCGACAAAGGCTCGCAGGGGATCCTCATCTGCGGTTCGGGGATCGGCATGAGTATGGCGGCAAACCGCCACAGCGGTATCCGTGCGGCACTTTGCCACGATGCTTATACCGCTACCGTTGCACGCGGACACAACGATGCCAACGTGCTTTGCTTCGGTGAGCGCATCGTAGGCAAAGGGGTTGCCGAGTCTATCCTCGATGCATGGCTTGCGGGAAGCTTTGAAGGTGGCAGACACTGCGGCAGAGTCGAAAAAATAGAGGCGATTAAGTAATTCAACTAAAGGACATGGCATGTTTTGGGAATGGTCACTCTTAACGATACTTTCGATACTTTGTATCTATCTTTTTGTAAAGATGTACTACTTTAAGAGTATCACCAACAAAGAGCAAAGAAGCAACGATCTTATGAAGCTCACCCTCCAAGAGGCGGAGATTCTTATACGCAAATACCAGATCCAGCTCCAACGTGCACTCGGAAACGTAGATATTTTAAGCGAAGAGCTTACAAAGCTTCGTAACGAGCTTAAAGTGCTCAAACAAAGAAACACCAAACACAGACAAGAGACAGACCGTCTCAACAGTAAAATTAAAGCCCTAGAGGGTCGTATCGACGCTCTACTCTAAAAAGGAGAATATATGCAACTCAGTGCAACAGAGAGAAAAATCATCGAAGGCGCTATCCGCGATATCGTCGACTTTCCAAAACCGGGGATCGTCTTTAAAGATATAACGACCCTTTTAAACGATGCCAACGCATTCGGCGTATTAATGAACCATCTCTACCATAGATATAAAGACCAAAAATTCGATTTTATCGCGGGGATCGACGCGCGCGGCTTTATCTTCGGAGCGGCACTCGCACAGATGCTGGGCATTGGTTTCGTGCCTATCCGTAAAAAAGGGAAACTCCCCTACACCACCATAAGCGAAAAATACGCTTTGGAATACGGCGTAGACGAGATCGAAGTGCATCTTGACGCATTTAGCAAAGTTCCCCATGCCAGAGTGCTTTTAATAGACGATCTTATCGCTACGGGGGGTACGGCATGTGCGGCGGCAAGGCTGATCCACCAAGCGGGCGCGGAGTGTATCGAAGCGTGTTTTGTCATGAATTTGGTGTTTTTGGATGGGCATAAAAAACTCCAAGAACTCACGAACGTCTACTCTTTAATCGAGGTCAACTAAATGTATATCCCAAAACCTTCAAAATTCGATCCGGACAAAAACGGGCACTTTGGCATGTTCGGCGGACGCTACGTTCCCGAAACGCTTATGCCGGCTCTTTTAAAACTCGAAGAGGAGTACCGATCTATCCGCTTTGACAAAGATTTCTGGAAAGAGGTGGATTACTACCTCAAAGACTACGTCGGGCGTCCTTCCCCGCTTTACTATGCAAAAAACATCTCCGAAGAGGTGGGCGCAAAGGTGTATCTCAAGCGCGAAGACCTAAACCACACGGGCGCGCATAAGGTAAACAACGTGATCGCCCAAGGGCTTATGGCAAAACGACTGGGTTATAAAAAAGTGATCGCCGAAACGGGTGCGGGGCAACACGGCGTGGCAACCGCTACCATTGCGGCACTTTTAGGGCTGGAGTGCGAGATATTTATGGGAGCAAAAGACGTAGCCCGTCAAGAGCTTAACGTGTTTCGTATGAAGCTTTTGGGTGCCAAAGTGCATGCGGTCGAGAGCGGCAGTAAAACCCTCAAAGATGCGATGAATGATGCGATACGCCACTGGGTCACCAATGCGCGCGATACTTTCTATATCATCGGAACGGTAGCGGGTCCCCACCCTTACCCTCTGATGGTGCGCGATTTTCAGTCGATCATCGGCTACGAAGCGCGCGCGCAAATCTTGGAAAAAGAGGGACGCTTGCCCGATTACGTCTTGGCATGTATCGGCGGGGGAAGCAACGCCATCGGAACCTTCCAACACTTTTTGGAGGATCAAGAGGTGCAGTGTATCGGAATCGAAGCAGGCGGTTTGGGGATAGAAACCAACAAACACGGCTGTTCGCTCGAAAAGGGTCGCCCGGGGATTTTACACGGGCAGATGAGCTATCTCTTACAAGATGAAGACGGTCAGGTGCTTGAAGCCCACTCCATCTCGGCAGGGCTTGATTATCCGGGGATCGGACCCGAACATGCTTTTCACAAAGACAACGGCACCGTGATCTACGACAACGTTACCGACGATGAGGCGATGGAAGCGTTCGTATGGCTTTCGCGCAAAGAGGGGATCATCCCCGCGTTTGAATCTTCCCATGCCATAGCGTATCTTAAAAAGATGCCGCTTATCAAAGACAAACTCGTGATCGTCAACCTCTCGGGGCGCGGCGATAAAGATATGATCCAAGCAAAATCTATTTTAAAATTTGACTAAAATAAAGAGACAAATATGCAATTAGAACTTATCAATAAATCTACCGACAAAACAAAAGCGGATATCCTCGTTAGTTTTATAACGAAAGAGGATATCCAAACAAACAAAGAGGCAAAGCTCCTCAGCCAAGCAGGTTTCAAAGCAGAACAAGACACCCTTTGCTTTTTGCATGAAAAAGCTCTTTTGGCATGCGGCATCGAAAAACTCGATGCGGCTTCGATCCGCAGCGCGGCAGCGGCAGCGGTAAAAGCTCTTAAAGGTTCCAACTATACAAGCGCAAAAACGCAACTAAGCGATATGCGTTTCGTTAACGCTCTCGTTGAAGGGTTCGTACTTGGTGGATACGATTTTAATTTTTACCGCTCCGAACCAAAACAAGTTGCCCTGGAAACTCTCTTCTTGGCATGTGAGGGTGCGAACTTCGCCGAGTTTGAAGCGGCATTTAACGAAGCGATGGTAGTAGCACAAGCAACCTGCTTTACCCGCGATATTGTCAACAAAGCGCCCCAAGAGATCAACCCAGAAACTCTTGCGCTTTTGGCAAAAAAACTTGCGTTTGAGAACAACCTTGAGTGTACTATTTTGGACGAAGAGGGTCTCAAAAAAGAGAATATGAACGCTATGCTTGCCGTAGGTCGCGCTTCGGTGCACCAAAGTCAGCTGATCCATCTCAGCTACAAACCCGCAAATCCTAAAAAAATTATCACCCTTGTGGGAAAAGGTTTAACTTATGACAGCGGCGGGCTCAGCCTTAAAGCGCCTACGTCGATGGTAACGATGAAGATGGATAAAGCGGGAGCGTGTGCGACTCTAGGAATTATCAAAGCGATCAGCGAGCTCAAACTCGATATCGAAGTGCACGTATTTATCGGCGCGGTGGAGAATATGGTGGGCGGCAATGCGTACAAACCCGACGACGTGCTGGTTTCCAGAAGCAAAACCACTATCGAGGTGCGCAATACCGACGCCGAGGGGCGCTTGGTGCTTGCGGATGTGCTCGATTATGCACAGGAAAAGGTTCAGGCGGATTATATTTTTGATTTTGCAACGCTTACGGGCGCTTGTATGGTGGCGCTTGGGCAATACACCACGGGTGTTATGGGGCATTCAAACGCACTGAAACACCGCTTTTTCGATGCGGCAAACAGTTCGGGAGAGCTTATCGGAAGCTTGCCTTTTAACAACCATCTTAAAAAACTTCTCAAAAGCGAGATAGCCGATATCTCCAACGTATCCTCCAAACCTTACGGCGGGGCGATCACTGCGGGGCTTTTCTTGGATAAGTTCATTAAAGAGGAAAACAAAGAGAAATGGCTTCACTTTGACATTGCGGGAAGTGCTTATACCGAAGCGGCATGGGATTGTAACGTGTACGGAGCTACGGGCGCGGGCGTAAGGCTTATGTGTTCGTTTATGCAAAACCTCGACTAATCTTTTTTTGCAAGGGAAACTTCCCTTGCACCCTTTAAAAACATATACCCCTTCAAACTAAAAGCGATCTCGTTTAAAAGTTTATACCACTCATTGATCGTGGTTTTAGATATGAATATCTCCCCTTCCTTTGAAAGCTCGGCGTGGGAGAAGATCAGCTCTTCGAGTTCTATCGCCAAAGCCGCATCATCCTCAAGCCCGATAAGCATCAGATTTCCTTTGAGCGAATGAACCAAACGTTTCACCTCCAAAAGATCCTCTTTGGCAACCTCTTTGTCGCTTAAAAGCTCAAAGGCGTACCCTATTTTTTCCACCGTGAGCATCAGAGACTCCAGATTTTCCCTTAGCAGTTCTCTGAGCATTGCTTCTCGCTAGTCTTCAAATTTTGCACTTACCATATCTTCGAGCATATTAAAGAGTGCTTTGGTCGCATCCTCCACTTCGGCAATATTTTTGAGAATACTGTTACGGTCGATTTTGCCTGTTTTTGCAATATTTTCTAAAATCGCGGTCACTTTGGCATGGACGATTCTATGCGGTTCTACAAGCTCTTTATACTCTTTGAGCTCCCCAAAATGCTCTTTGCCGTACTCTTCGTACCATTTTCCTAGGCGGCATGCGTGATGGTCGTCGATCTTGATCTCTTCGCCTTGCACCGTTTTAAAGATTCTTGCATAATTGGAGACTTTAAACAGCACGTGGTCGATCTCGACGAGGGAAACGAAAAGTCTTTCCGAAGCGTGTTTGACCACGTCGCTCGTTTCATGCGCTTTGGTATCGAGCGATTTTGTCGTTTGCTGTAAAAGATCGGTTTTCTCTTTGGAAGCCTTTGTGAGATTTTTCGACTGGAGCGCCTTGTTTTTGATCTCTGCGACGCTTGCATTGAGCTGTACGATAATCTCGGTAATATCTTCGGCGGAATCTTGCGTCGATTCGGCAAGTTTGCGCACCTCGTCGGCTACGACCGCAAACCCTTTTCCGTATTCTCCTGCGCGTGCCGCTTCGATCGCCGCATTGAGTGCAAGCAAATTGGTTCTTTCGGCGATCTCTTTGATAAGCGCCATCGTTTCGTTGATCTCTTCGGCATTTTCGGAGAGCTGTTCTATCTCTTTGACCGTCTCCTCCATCGAGTCGTTAAGCTTGTTCATAGAGCCGTCCATCTCCAAGATATTCGTCGTCATGGACTTCGACTCGGTCGCGGTAAAGTTGGCGTTTTCCACCACTTGCTTTAATAGTTCGGTATTTTCCAAAACCCTTTTTTGGATATAGGCAAGGTTTTTGGAAAGCCACCCCTCATCCACTTCATCGATCCCCTCTTTGAGAGAAAAGTTGTTGGTCGCTTCTACTCCGTCGATAAGTGTATTGCCCACTTTATCGACGGCAAGCGCCATTTTCATAAAATCCCCCTTCATCCCTTCGGTGTAGATTTTAACATGGCGGTTCCCCATAGAAAGCTCCGATATTACATTTCCCGTATTTTTTACGAACGACTCCATTTGATCTGCCGCGCTGTTGAGAGAATGGGCAATCACCGAAAGGGGATCGCTGTCGTTCACCTTGGTAATACGCGTGCTCAAAACTCCGTTTTCAAGATCCTTTGCAAGCGCTATGATCTGTTCAAACAACTCTTTGTGTCCCTCTGAAAATCCCGTCAAACATTCCCATTTTTCATTCCTTCATTAATCTTGATTTTTGTAAGTTGAATATATAGCTTTCGCAGCTGTCCGCTCTTGCGTTGCCGATCTCATCGAGGCGTTTCATCCCCGCCTCAAGACCCTCGGCAATCTCTACCTTTTTGATCTTCTCATAGAGATTTGCTATCTCATCGATCGCTTTGGGGTTTGGAGCTCGGCGTTCGGAGTGGTAGCCGATCACGTTTCCTTTGGCGTCAAAATCGGTTACGACATAAGCAAACAGCCAATAGAAAGAACCGTCTTTGGCAAGATTTTTTATGTAGCAATAGGTAGGCTCCCCTTTGGCAAGTTTGCCCCCACATATGCCCGAAAACGCTCCTTGGCATGTCGGGATGGCGCACGATGTTGTGGTTTTGCCCTACAAGTTCATCGGTCGCATAGCCCGATATATGTAAAAACGAAGGGTTGGCATAGGTGATCACCCCTTTAAGATCGGTCTTTGAAACGATCAAGTCGCTGCGATTGAGTTTTAATTCCCTAAATCCCGAGTTGTCCTGTCGTATCTGTTGTAATTAAACATCTTTTCTCTCCATAAATTCTTTTACCGCTCTATAGATACGCAGAGGTTCCGTTTTGGGGATAAAGGTCTCCACACCCATATCTTCGAGTTTTTTTCACCACGCCGATATTGCTCATGGAGGTATTGACGATGACGGGAATTTTTTTGTCGATCTCGTTTTTAACGTACTCGACCACTTGGAAACCGTCCATCAACGGCATCTCTATATCGGTGATCACGCACCCTATACGATGTGCTAAGCCGCTGTTTTTGATCGCCCCATTTTTGAAATTCCATACCGTTGGCGAAATAGTGCGCCTCGATCCCCGTTTTATCAAGCGTTTTGTGGATAATCGAGGTTGCCACTGGGGAGTCTTCGCATACGATAAGGATCTTGTCGGTTGCGATCTTTTCGATATTTTCAAACTCTTCGAGTTCGTGTATTTTATGCTGCGTAATCCCCGGAAAGATATCTTCGAGCATCTGCTCCACGTCAAGCACGAAACAAATTTTTTCGTTTTTGCCAAGATCGTCGCGTGCGAGCTTCACCTCTTTGGAGGTTTCAAGCTTTTTCGCACCCATTTTACGCCGTCTTCTACGGCTCACGCGCCGCTCTTGATTAAGTTCTATACGAGTAACGTAGGTGATCTTCGTATCGGTCGTAGAGGGGCGTTCTAGCTCCTCCGCCTGTTTGGAAGCGATCATCAAAATCTTCTTCACGGGAAAAGCGATAAGGCTTTGGTTAAACTCCGAGACCACGAATATCTCATACTGATCGAGATCGTCCCCGTTGTTTGCTTCTTTGCCCCCAAGCCATTTTGTAAGATTGATAATCGGAAAAGATTCACCGCGCAAAACGGCGATCCCTATCTGGTAAGGGTTTTCGCTAAGCCCCCTTGTTATCTGTGCATCTTTGATCATCGCAAACTCTTTAATTTTTGCGATATTGATCCCGTACACCACATCCCCGACCGTCTGAAACGCCGCTATCTGCATGATGTTTTGTTTGTGTGACATCGTCATGCTCTCAAGCTCACGCAAAAGTTTGCTGCCGTGTTGCTCTTTCGCCATCGTTACCCCTTTTTCAAAGTTACCACAAGTGTAGCACTAGCGATATTAAACGATTCTAAAAGTAACCTTTATCCTGCTTTGTCTCTCTCTTGAACTATGTTATAATCGACCTTTCACTTTTACATGCCAAGGTTGTTATGAAATTCTTTTTATTTGTTTTTCTTATTTTAACTCCCCTTTTTGCCCAAAAACCGATCGAACCCCTCATCTACGTCACGACAAACGATATCAACCTCTCCCACGTGGTCGAGGGTGTAGCCCAAGATCGCAAAATCGCTTCGATTCAAGAGAATAAATATACCTACAAAATCAAAGCAAGCGACCTTTTGGCAATGCTAAAGCGTCAGGGCTACACAAACTACAAAGCACAAAGCAGATATATCCGCTTCGTCAAAAAAAGCCCCATCGACACCTCTGCGATCGAAGAGAAAATCGAGGCATTCTACCGTCTCCACTACCCCGAGATCGAAATACGCCGCATCGACGTTTTTCCGCGCGGTTTCATAGAATCTCTCCCTGCAAACTACAACGTCACCATCGATCCAAAAAACAGCCTCTCTAACGAAGGGATTTTGCACATTGATACCCTTGATCGCAAAAAAAATATTTTTCGATTACGCCATCACGGCACTCACAACCGTTTACAAAACAAAAACCACCCTCTCAAGGGACACGCCGCTCAGTGCGCTTAACCTTACCAAACAAACCGTGTTTTTGGAAGATTTTCGCGACAAACCTTTCTTCTTGCAGCCCGATCAACCCGCCCAAGCCAAATTTACCCTCAAGCAAGGCGTCATCGTCACCATGCGCGACGTAGAGGCGCTTACCCTTGTGCAAAAAGGGACAAAAGTAAGCGTAAAGATGCCAAGCCAAACGATGGATATCCAATTTAGCGCCGAAGCCTTACAAGATGGGAAACTAAACGATATAATTACGGTTTTAAATTCCAACAACAAAAAGATTCGCGTGAAAGTCGTGGGGAAAAATCAAGTGGAGATGCGATGAAAATAGTAGTAGCAACAAGCGGTGCAAGCGGTGTGAACCTGGGGCTAAAAGCCTTAGAGCTTCTCCCTGCGCACATCGAAAAACACCTCATTATGTCGCAAAACTCCCATACCGTTTTGGCAAAAGAGATGGGTGTTACATGCCATGCCAACGACAATATCGCCGCAAGCGTCGCCTCGGGCTCGTTTGGCGTCGATGCGATGCTTATCGCTCCTTGCAGCATGAACACCCTTGCCAAAATCGCCTGCGGTATCAGCGACAACCTTATCACCCGCTGTGCGAGCGTTATGCTCAAAGAGCAAAAAAAACTTATCATCGCCCCGAGAGAGATGCCCTTTTCTGCCATAGCGCTTGAAAATATGCTTAAACTCTCCCGCCTCGGGGTGATTATCGCCCCGCCGGTGATGGCTTACTACTCCGAACAACAAAGCTTAGAGGAGATGGAAAATTTCATCATCGGCAAGTGGTTCGATCTGCTTGGGATTGAGAACAACCTTTATAAAAGATGGGAATAACTTTGAAAAAAATAGCACTCTATCCGGGGACGTTTGACCCCATCACCAACGGACATTACGACATCATAGAGAGAGCTTTAAACCTCTTTGACGAAGTGATCGTAGCCGTTGCCATCTCTACCGAAAAAAAGCCTCTCTTTAGCCTCGATGAGCGCATAGAGATGGTTAAAAAAGCGGTACTTCACCTAGAAAACGTTCGCGTCGTAGGGTTTGACAACCTCACCGTAGAGCTTGCAAACTCCATGAACGCTGGCGTACTTATCCGCGGGCTTCGCGCGGTAAGCGACTTTGAGTACGAGTTGCAGCTTGGCTACCTAAACAACTCGCTTGATGAGAGCATCGAAACGGTCTATCTCATGCCAAAGCTCAAACATGCCTTTATCAGCTCCTCCATCGTGCGCAACCTTTTAAAATTCAACGCCCGCACCGAACATCTCGTGCCCTATGAGGTGCAAAAAATCCTAGAGAGTAAAAAATCATGTATATTGCAATAGAGGGGATCGACACCGCGGGTAAAAGCACCCAAATAGCATGTCTCAAAGAGCATTTTAAAGATGCGATCATCACCAAAGAACCAGGAGCTACCGCCATCGGCAAAGAGATTAGAGAGATGGTGCTTGGTGCTAAAGCGCAAAGTAAAAAAGCGGAGTTTTTGCTTTTTCTCGCCGACCGTGCCGAACATATACAAGAGGTGGTAAAGCCGAACATCTCCAAGCAGATCATCTCCGATCGCAGTGCGGTGAGCGGCGTGGCGTATGCACTCGTTCAAGGGGAGATTGCCAAAGAGGATTTGGTCGCGCTCAACCATTTTGCAACCGAAAAGATCTACCCGCAAAAGGTGTTTTTACTCCGCCTCACACAAGAGGAGCTCGAGTACCGCCTCTCCCAAAAAGAGCTTGACGGCATCGAACTCCGCGGCAGCGCCTACCTTTTGCGTATCCAAGATGCCATAATAGAAGCGGCAGAGCTTCTAGGCATTGAGCTCATAACCATCGATGCTACACAATCTATAGAGGCTATAACAGCCGATATACTAAATAATATTAATTAGGAACCACATGCCAAACCCGCAACACAGAAAAGATATCAAGCACGGACAAAGCGTCGCGATCGTTTTAAAACAAAACCAAGATACGGGGTATTTAACCGATGGAATAGTGAGGGATATTTTGACAAAATCTTCGACCCATCCCCACGGCATAAAAGTACGCCTTATGAGCGGTGAAGTGGGAAGGGTAAAAGAGATATACTAATGAATGTGATGCACTTTATGAGCAAAGCCCATAAAGTGGCAGGGACAAATGTCCCTACAACCCCCTAAAGCTACCCGTATCTCCACGATACGGGAGAAGAGTCGACAGTTTAGTCAAAATTAAAGGTTGTTCGCTTTTTTGTAGTCTAAAATGATGGCATGTGCTTCATCTTTGAGTAAAAGTTTCTCTTTTTTAAGCACTTCCACTTCCATATCCGTTAAATGTAACTCCCCTTTTTCCGCTTTTACGATCTTGTCGTCAAGCTCATTGTGACGGTGGAAGATTTTTAAAAAGTGTGCGTTTGCCGCTTCGTTCTCTTTCATGTGCGTGATAATATCGCGGTATTCGTGTAACATTTTTGTATCCTTTAAATTTTTTCGCAATTGTAGCACATCTCCTCTCTTCCTCTTCTTAGATGTGCATCTTTTTAGTACTTTTTCATTTCATTATAACGATTTGAAACTAGGTTTTTAAAAAGCACCCTGCTCCATAAGGTTTTTTCGAATAATATCTCTTGGCATGTGCTACCAAAAGAGCATGAAACTCCTGGTATGCTTCAACCCGTCGAGAGCTATCCGTGATCTTTTTCTCAAACGTTTTCTCTACCAAACTTTTTATCTCGCCGTATTTCGCCGCCTCGCCGACAAATCCCAGATGAGAAAATATCCGCTTCGTGTAGGCATCCACTTTAAACTCCGACATGCCATACCCAAAAAGCAAGATGGAGTCCGCCGTTTCCTCCCCGATACCCCTACATGCCAAGAGCTCTTCGCGCGTCGGGGTTCTTCCGTTTAAGCTTTCAAAAAACGCAATAAAATCCAAAATATACGCCGACTTTTGGTTAAAGTACCCCGAGGGGCGGATCGCATTTTTAAGCGTTTCAAGAGGAAGGTTTTGTATGGCATGCGGGGTGAGTGTGCCTAAGTTTTGCAGGTTGTCAAGCGATTTTTCCACCGAGGCAAAAGTGGTATTTTGGGTGAGGATAGAGCCGAGTGCCACCTCGAAAATCTCATCTTTTGAGAGTGTGTGCAGATACTCGCGTGGGTGATACCCGCCGCGTCCGCGAAGCGGCCACCACCCCTGCGCGCCGTAATGCGCCAAAAGCTTCTCGTAAAGCTCAAAAAGCTCCATCGCCCTACTTTGAAGCGATCTTCATCGCCAATTTGCGAGCAAAGGGAAACACGAGCAAAATCGTAGGGAAAGCGATCATCCATGCCACGACCCACGCATGAAGCCAAATCCCCACAAATCCGCCAACCAACCCGAGGTTGATAAACGAAATCGCCCCCGACATAATAAAACTCATAAGACCTGAGAGCAAAAACGCCTGTACTTGGTGGAGGTATTTGATCGAAACCATGCTAATTCCTTAATTTTTTCGCAATCTTACTTGATTGTTTTTAATCTTACTTTAACGCCATACAATACAAAATTCTTTATTTACCATCTAATACACCTCTTTCCTATGCCCGACCCGTACAATCAAAATAATCAGCTCTTCATCTTTCACCTGAAAAATCACTCTGTACTCATGAATACGCAGCCGAAAATTGCCTTTGTATTCCCCTTTGAGCGGTTTGATGTTGTTTTTGAGCAGCTCTGGGTTTGTAGCAAGGAGAAGCAATTTTTCTTTGATGAGTTTTTGTGCGGGAGTATCGAGTTTTGCGAACTCTTTTTTTGCGCTTGTTAAAAAATGGAGTTCGTACATAACTCTACAAGCCTAACTCTTTAAAAACTTCGCTTGCAGGTATTGTTTTTTCTTTGCCCGATTCTAAATCTTTGAGCCTTTTGTCGGCTAGTTTCGTATCTAAATGGTCAAAATACATACTCAAAGCTTTCTCAACAATATGTGATTTTTTCTCATTGAGCTCTTTAGAAACACTCTCTAGTTCCTCTATAACAAAATCCGAAACGGTAAATGTACTTCTAATCTTGTGCATGCCAACCCCTTATTCATATAATCGTATGAATAATTATACATAAACTTCTCTAAAAACTACCTCGTTCTCGTCGCATCCACCAAAAAGTCCATCCCGACGCGCCCTATGTTTTCGAGTTTTATATGAAGTTTTTCATCCGCACACCCGTCCTCCACGTAAAGATGTTTTATCTCTAAAATCAGCGGTTCGTACTCGTTGTTCATGTTCACGCTTTGTACGTAGGTGCAAAAAAGCGCGCACTTGGCATGTGCTACCATCGGCGGATAGCCTTCAAGCACGTATTTCATCTCTATGCCGAATTTTTCAGGTTCTCCCACCTCTTTTGGAAGCTCCTCGGCGCTGTTTTGCAAGTCTGCCAAAAGCTCTTTGTGCGCTAGGTTTATGGTGCATTTTTTATGCTTTAAAATATTGGCAAATGTATCCTTTGGCTCGCCGTCCTCTTTTTTGGCGATCGAGACGATGACGCAGGGCGGCTCGGAGCTGATGGGTGCGAAATAGCTAAAAGGAGCAAGATTCACTACACCGCTATCTTCCGTGCTTATCCACGCAATGGGGCGCGGGAAAATAGTGTTGCTCATTATGGAGTATTTTTTGGTTGTTTTGAGCGCGGCAAAATCTATAAGCATCGGCTATCCTTGGGGTTTATTTTGAAACTTTTTTAAAAAATCTCCTATCTCCACGGGAAAAGGAAACACGACGGTGTTGGTTTTGTCGCTTGAAATATCGCTCATGGTTTGCAAATAGCGAAGCTGGATACCGAGTGAATTCTTACTTAAAACTTCCGCCGCTTTAAGGATATTTTCACTCGCTTCTAGCTCCCCTTTTGCGTTGATCACTTTCGCACGGCGTTCACGCTCCGCTTCGGCTTGTTTGGCGATGGCTCGCACCATGCTCTCATCGAGGTCGATGTGTTTTATCTCGACATTGGAGATTTTGATCCCCCATGCGTCGGTCTGTTTATCAAGGATCTCTTGAATATCGGCATTAAGCCGTTCGCGCTCGGCAAGCATCTCATCAAGCTCATGCCCGCCTAAAACCGAACGCAGCGTGGTTTGCGCAAGCTGGCTTGTGGCATCGTAAAAATCTTCCACCTGAATGATCGCTTTTTCGGGATCAATCACGCGAAAATAGACCACCGCATTGACATGCACCGAAACATTGTCGTGAGAGATCACGTCCTGAGTCGGCACATCAAGCACGATGGTGCGCAGATCGACCTTGACCATCTGCTGAATTGCGGGGATCAAGATGATGAGCCCCGGTCCTTTGATGCCGCTAAAACGCCCAAGCGTAAACACCACGCCCCGCTCATACTCCCGCAAAATGCGGATCGACATCGCCAATAGCGTCACAATAAACACAACCCCGTAGATCACTACGCTTGAAACTTCCGTATACATCTTTTACTCCTTTTTCGGTTTTAAGATCAACACGAGTCCTTCCAAAGAGACCACCTCCGCTTTCTCGCCTACATCGAGTTTTTCTTGGCATGAGGCATGCCACATCTCCCCGTGGCAACGCACGCGGTACCCATCTTTAAGCAAAGCTACCACCTCCGCCTGCGCACCTACCATCTGCTCCGCGCCGCTGATGATTAAAGCGGAGCGGGAGCGAAGAAAAAGACGCAGCACGAAGATAAAAAAACCTAAACTCACCAGCGAGAAAGCGATAATAAGCGGCAAGGATATCCCCGTTCCTAGCGTGTGTGCATCAAAAAGCAGCACCGATCCCAAAGCAAATGCGACCGCCCCGCCGATACCAAGCACCCCGAACCCCGCAACAAACATCTCCAAAACCATAAAAGCGATCCCAAAAAATATGAGCAAAAGCCCCGCATAATTAAAAGGGAGCATATTGAGCGCATACATCGCCACAACACCGCTTATGGCACCCAAAACCCCGGGAAAAATACCGCCCGGGTTCATCAGCTCAAAAAAGATACCGTATATCGCTACCAAGATAAAAAGGTAGGCTATGTTTGGGTTGGTAATTACCGATAAAAACTTTGTTTTCCAGTCCGCCTCGTAGGTGATGCGCTCTGCATTTTCGGTACGTAGCACCACCTCTTTGGAGAGCACTTTGATCCTTTTGCCATCAAGCTGTGCAAGCAAATCTTCCACATCCTCGGCAACAAACTCGATAACGCCCGCGCGTAATGCCTCTTGGGCAGAGAGGCTTTTTGCCTCTTGAACCGCCTCCTCCGCCCACGAGATATTACGGTCTCGCATCTGCGCCAAAGAGCGGATATACGCCGCGGCATCGCTCAACGCTTTTTTCTCCAAGGTACCGGAAGCACTCGTGTTGGTTTCGTTTTGGGGCATCAAAGAAACAGGGGTCGCCGCGCCGAGGTTCGTCCCCTGCGCCATTGCCGCTACATGCGAAGCGTACAAGAGATAGGTACCTGCACTCGCGGCATGCGCACCTTTTGGATAAACATAGACGATAACGGGAAGAGAACTGTTGGTGATGGTTTGGATCATCTCCCGCATCGAGCTTACAAGCCCTCCGGGAGTATCAAGTTTGACAAGAAGCGCCTGGGCATCTATCTCTCGGGCTTTGGCATGTGCACTTTGAAGATGGTGCGCACTCGCAGGGGAGATCGCCCCTTGTATCTGCACCTCAAGCACCTTTGGCTGCGATGCGAAAAGGGAAATACATGCCAAGAGAACAAAGAACGCCAAACGGATCATCACCCTCCCCTTTTTTTAAGAGATGAAAGATAAATATTTTTTATGATACTCCCATCGTATACGATTGTCAAGAAGAAACGCCTCGATCATCGAAAACATTCGCGCCACTCGTTACGTTTTTGTTCATTGTAAAACCGCGAGGGGGTCGGCAAAAAACGAAACTTAATGCCGTGCTCGTCGCAGTAGTTTTTGATCTTGTATATCTCTATGCGGATATTTTCCACCTTTTTATCGAACGATTTGCGGGTGAAATAGACCTCGCGCGTCGTGCCCCATGCCAAAACGTTCAAAATATTTTGGGTGTTCCACTCCTGTACGTCGCTTAGTTTGTCGTCGCCGTAATTGCAAATATCCGTTTCGTGCATCCGTACCGATACGATAAGATCGCTCAACTCTATGGAGTGTCTCTGTAAAAAAGCTTTTTGCGCCTCGATGTCCCCTTTGAGGCTTTTTTCGCCGAACATTTTTGGTAGCAACGTCCAAAAAAAGTTCTTTGCCCTTCCGTAAAAGAAATCTGCTTTGTTGCAAGGGACATCGGGGTTAAAAGTACCCAATAGCAATATTCTTCTCCCTTGCAGCGGATACGATGCAAGCAGTTTGTGACGTACGATCATCTGCTAAGACCTTCAAAGCTCATTGTATACCCAAATCTGCTCTTTGCTTTTTCGTAAGCCCCGCAACCACCAAGGCGTAGGAATGATCGATCAGCTCTTTAACCAAAGTATCATCAGCATCGCCGCCGATCGTGAGAGTGTTCCAGTGTTTTTTGTTCATGTGGTAGCCCGCTTCTATCGAGGCGTAGATAGAGCGAAGCTCAAGGGCGTAGATGGGGTCGCATTTGAGGTTCACGCACAGAGGCATCTCGTCTGTGCAGAGCGCGAACATCTTGCCAGCCACGCGATACACCCGTACCTTTTCGTCAAACGGATAATCGAACGTCGCCCCTTTTTTTGAGAGCAAATAGGCGTCTAATTCCATAAAATTCATACATCACTCCTACCGTGCAAACATAGATACGGATGATACCCTCATCTTATTTATGCTATACTTTCGCCAAACATTTAAAGGAGAGACCATGAAATATCAGACAACGTCCATTTTTATACCCGTAGCGAAGTTCTCATTCGCAAGCCTCTCTCTCCTTCTGCTGCACCTGCTGTAATTTCCCTTTTTTTACCTCTATTTTTTCATTTTTAGTTGTGCCTTTTAGGGCGTTCTACGCTTCTTGTTTGGCATGTATCGTTTTTATTGTTTAGTTAGGAGCATTCTATGCATACAAAATACAAACCGTATCCAACGGTCAAATTGGATAAACGAACGTGGGCGGATCGTGCCCTCACAGTCGCCCCGATGTGGGCAAGCAGCGATTTGCGCGACGGCAATCAGGCTTTGGCATCTCCGATGTCTATCGAGGAAAAAATCGATTATTTTCAGGCGTTGCTAGAGTTTGGCATCAAGGAGATCGAGGTGGCATACCCAAGCGCATCGCAAACCGAGTTTGATTTTTGTCGCCGCTTGATCGAGGGGAACGCTATCCCCGATGACGTCACTATCGGGGTGCTTGTCCCCTCGATAGAGCGCCATATCGTACGTAGTTTCGAGGCGTTGCGCGGTGCAAAAAAAATCATCATGCATCTTTACAACCCTACGGCATCCAACCAGCGTGACGTCGTGTTTCGCCGTAGCCGTGAGGAGATTATCGCTTTGGCGTTACAAGGTGTAGCGTGGGTCAAGCGCGAGGCGCAAACCTACCAAGGCGAAGTGGTTTTTGAGTACTCGCCTGAGAGCTTTTCGCAAACCGAATTGGAGTTCGCGCTTGAGATATCCAATGCCGTGATCGAGGCATGGGCGCCTACCAAAGAGAAGCCGATGATTTTGAATCTTCCCAACACCTTGGAGGCATGCTCGCCCAACATCTACGCCGACCGCATCGAGTGGATGTGCGCACACCTTAAAAACCGTGAAAGCGTCATCGTAAGCGTGCATCCGCACAACGACCGAGGGTGTGCCGTAGCAAGTGCCGAGCTTGCCGTACTTGCAGGTGCGCAAAGAGTCGAGGGGACAATCCTTGGCAACGGCGAACGCGCAGGCAATGTCGATTTGATAACCTTGGCGTTTAATTACTTTTCGCAAGGAATAGACCCGCGCGTGCGCATCGAAAAGGTCGATACAATTCTCAAACGCATCACCGCCATCACGGGCGCAAAAGTCGGCGAACGCCATCCCTACGTGGGTTCTATGATCTACACGGCATTTTCAGGCACCCATCAAGACGCCATCAAAAAAGGGATCGAACACCGCCAAAACCATGGCATGCACACATGGGAAGTGCCCTATTTGGCAATTGACCCGCATGATATAGGCAGAGATTACAAAGATGCCGTTCGGCTTAATTCGCAGTCGGGCAAAGGGGGCGTAGCGTATGTACTCAAAACCTTTTACGGTATCGACGTAGATGCCGCACTCTTGCCGCGCCTCACCCAAGAGGTCAAACGTCTTTCGCAAGAGAGAGGCAAAGAGCTCACACACGATGAAGTGCGCGAACTTTATGAGGGGATGATAAGACGTAATGAAAACAGTTGGAATGCCTCAGAGTACACCAAGCATGCGTCATTCGTCTCAGACTTGGCATTGCCCGTCGTCGATTTGCTTGCTCCGATAGAGAGGGAGGAAATCTTGGATTTGGGATGCGGTGAGGGGACGTTGGCACTTGAAATCCAAAAGAGCGGTGCGAAGGTAACGGGGGTGGATTTGAGTCATGAGATGGTGAAGAGTGCACGAGCCAAAGGAATCGACGCTATGGTCATGAGTGCGACAAAGTTGGAATTTAAAAACCGATTTGATGCGGTCTTTTCCAATGCCGTGCTTCATTGGGTCAAAGAGAGTGAAACTGCCGCTATAAACATCTATGAATCTTTAAAGCCCAATGGAAGATTTGTCGCAGAGTTCGGGGGATACGGTAATGCAAAAACGGTAGTCGATGCGATGAAAAAGGTGTTTACAAACCACCCTGAATTTGGAGCGTTTGAAGACCCGTGGTATTTTCCGAGTGTTGAAGAGTACAGTAGCGTTTTAAAATCATGCGGATTTAGCGTAGAATACTGTGAGTTAATCCCGCGACCGACTCCTGTGGATGATATAGCGAATTGGCTTGATCTTTTCGCCAACGGTGTAACCGCCCATTTAAGCCGTGAAGAGTTCGCTATATTCAAAGAAGAAGTTAGGTCGATTGTGAAGCCAATATTATTTGATGCAAACAACGGTTGGCATGTTGATTATGTAAGGTTGTGAGTTAAAGCGGTGAAGAGAAAATGGGTTTCAACCGGCTTTTAGTCGTAGTGTGTCCACATTCTCAAAACTTTAATAACTTTTGCTTCTTCAAATACTTCATAAACAAGTCTATGTTGTTTATTGATTCTTCTCGATATTTTACCCTTGAGGTTTTGCGTAAGATATTCAAATTCCGGAGGATATTGAAGAGGGTCTTTTTCTATGATTTGCAAAAGTTCCATAACTTTTGGTTTCAAGCCACTTGATTGATGTTTTTTCGCATCTTTCTTGGCTTGGGGAGAAAAAAGCAGTTGGTACATAACTACCAATCTAGCTTATCAATTGTTACGAAATTCTCATCAGGTTCGCGGGACGCGTCGATAATGCTTTGCTCCATACCTTTAATGCTTCGCAAGTACTCATCATCATTTTTAAATTCTGTTTGGTCTAAAATTGTCACTTCATTTTTTGAAAAATGGTTTAAGAGCCAAAAAAACTTTTCACTAACGTTATCGTCAATTTTTAATGTTACAGTTTGCATAAAAAACCCTTTTTAAATTTTTTGTATTATAACATACTCAGTTGTCACCTATTAACATTCCATAATCGCACTCGACTTTTGAAATACGTGTTTTAAAAGAAGCGTACCACTTCTCATGCCCCAGTTTTTGAGCTTCAAGATGTTCTATGTTGGCTTTCCAGTTCTGGATTGATTCGAGATCTTGTTTGTTTAGTGCGGCTTTGATTTGATTTCGTCTGTAGAGATATTGAGTAGTATGCAGACGCGATTTAAGAGGTGATCGGCAAATTCTAACACCTTTTTGATTTCGTCTCTGGAGGGAAGTCTTTAGCTGCTACTTCGTTCATACAACACCCTTCCATTTTGCAAAATATCAACTTTATAAAAATAGTCTTCTCTGCTCTTGAGAAAGCTGCTAGAAGCGGATAATAAATCGATACCGTTCGTTTTATATTTACGCATCAGACCGAGTAGGTTCATTTTAGCTTCTATTTCATATTGGTCGTATGCATCGTCACTGAGACCGTTTTTGACCAAAAACAGATCAATATCACTCTCTTCAGTGGGGTTGCCGTAAGCGTAGGAGCCAAAAAGGATAATTTTATCAGGCTCAAGCGGTTTGAGACGTTCGACGATTTCATCTTTGATGAGTTCGATATCGACCATTTGATTCCTCCTGTTTCGCAATGAGATATTATACCTCAAAACCCATTCTGCTTCATTGTATTAAGCTTTTTAGGGATGGATACGATATCTTGTCTTCCCTAAATGTATCTCTCGTAAAAACAAAAAGAGCGGAAGCCCGAAAGAGACCCCGACGAAAAGTGTTCCTGCGATAGGTATCCATAGTCGCGACATCGACTGCTTGCGACCTTCATAAACGATAAAAATCACAAGCACCACCGCCGAAATAATCACGTCTAGCCAAGCAAATAAGCTTAATTTGTCCTCTGCGATGCTCTTAAAGAGAAGCGGCACATCAAGACCAAACTCAAAAAGCCATGAGACAAAGTGCCACAGCGGTAAGATGAATCCTAAAACGGCTAGGATGAGGTAGGTTTTTTTTATGAGGTTCCTTTGTTTAACGATTGAAATGAGCAATCAAAAAGCCGCCCGCGGGTTTTTGATTGGTCTCCTTTGGTTTGTTAAACATTTGTGTCTAGTCCTAGAACATCATTAATACGTTTAAGAATGTTTTCTTGTAAATCCGTTAGTTTACCTTGAAACTCCAACCCTCCAATATAATTAAATAATAAGATTCCACTATCAAACAATTGTTTGGTAATACGTTTTTTGTCTTTTTTCGAGAATTCAAATAGTGATACTTCATTTAAAATTAGCCAGCTAGTAAATAGTGTCATTAATGTAGTTTGGAATAGTTTTGTTCCTGGGTCAGAATCAAGTGTGAATTTTTTCTTCTGTTGAGATTGATAACTTCCAATAGATATCATATGGACATGGGCATATTCTGATAAATATGAATACAATAATGGATAAATATCTTCATCACTCTTAAATCTAGTGTTTTGTGATAACTCCAAAAGACTAAGATTAATTAAATATTCTTTCCCTGTAGTTTGATCAACAGCTTTATGCTTTAATGGCTTTCCATCTTTACGCAATGGGTGTTCAAATATATCAAAATAAACGCCAAGTTTTGAAGCTACAACTTTGTGAATCTTGTCTGGATAGTTTTGAACATAACTCATATGGAGATAAACTTCATATACTGATCTAACTAATGTGAAAGTATCTTCATAATAATTTTCTTTGATTAGTAAATGAGATGCTTTGATGCTACGAAGGCTCTTGGATAAACAAAAAAATAAATAATCATGCCTCACCGACTCATCTGTACGAACATCTTGTGTGGTTTTAATATCACCATAGTTGGTGACAACTTTTTCAAGGTCTTGAGTTATTTTATTTAATGTGTCAAGTAAGAATATTATTTGTAAGTGTTCGAGCATTCTGTTCTCATGTGTTTAACGGTGGCGCGGGTCATTGATACGCCAACGAAAAATTTTAATTTTTTGTTGTGCTGCTCAATGCAGCCGATTGTTATCTAGTGCGAAGCAGCAGATGACTAGCGGGTGTTCAGCCCGCGCCACCGTTATCTCCAATGCTTTGTTATGTGGTTTGCATTCTTAAAAATTGAACATTGCTATCATTATCTGATAGCTGAAGTTCTTTTCTTAAATCGGTTCTCAAACTTTTTAATAAACTCTCTAAGTCAGCTGAACCATTTTTAGAAATATCATTGGCAATCTTTTTTGCTAATTCAATTTGTTTTTCTGAACCAAATAGTTGAATATTTGCAACAACACTTTCTAAATCTTTTCCGACCTCTTTTGGATGTCTTTGAATACAATTTTCAAGTTTTTGATAAGCTTCTATTAAATACTCAACTTTTATTTCTCTTTGTTTGTTTTTTAATTCACGTTTTGATGTAAAGTAATGTGCTACTATCCAACCTAAAACAGCAATTACAGCAGTAGAGAGTATTTTTATAATATATTCTTCCATTTAGCTTCCTTCACATAACGTTTGAAATGAGCTAATAAATTAGCCACAGGGTAATTTATTAGCTCCTCTGATTTGTTATACTTTTTATAAATCTGTCAACCTTTTTATATCAGTATGATCAGATTTTAGTTTAGTCAATAAATATACAGAAAGCCATTTAAACTTTTTATATAATGTTGTATTATTATACATATTGTTTTCTATATTTTGAATTATAGTTGGAATGTGACTATCTTCTATACGGCTTGTTGCAAAATCAAAATAATCGATAAACAATGGAATATCTTTTTCTAATGTACTCAAATTAGTTGTTTTAGTATCCCAATCATACAAAATATCATCTCCCCAGTTAGAAGCTTTTTTGCTATTAATTTTTTGAATCAATTCAGCTGCACTTCTACATTTTAGTTCACTTACAATTTTATTGTCAATAATAACTCTTGGATTAATAGATAGTTTTTCTTCTAATAAATAAGCATTAATGTACGCATCCCCTACAACTTGATTAGTATTTTTATCAAAGTATGCATTTCCAGAAGAGATACCTCCTCTAAGCCATATATCTTTTAATGCTAATGCAAATTGAATTATCGCAATTGCAAGGGATAATTGCCTTAATTTTTCAATATTATCTGTTACTGAGCTACTTAATGGGATAGATAAAATAATTGAATCACTTATAACTATGGAGCCAATATCCTGCTTAGTATCAATATTTTCTAAATATTTGATTGCTGAATTTACTATGCCAAAGTAATTTTCAACTTTTTTAATGTCCGTCTGTTTTTTACTATAGATTAAATTCTTAAATCCTAACACATCTAAAAATGCAACATAACTTTTTTTGTAAGAAATACTATGTGTTGCTTCTAAATCAATTATATCTGCCATTCATATGCCTTTTGTATGTATAACGGTGGCGCGGGTCATTGACACACCAACGAAAAATTTTAATTTTTTGTTGTGCTGCTCAATGCAGCCGCTTGTTATCTCGGATGCGTAGCGTCCGAGATAACTATTTATTCAACGAACATTATATGCTAAACAGCTTGATATTTGCCAGATAAACAACACAAAAAATGTTCATTTAAATGATAAAATCAATGCAAAATGCAGTATTTTTACCACTTTGTAGCTAAATACTTAAAATTCCCATGTGCATTTAAAAATATTTTTGGCGTTATTTGGACATTTTGTCGTTTAAATAGTCGAAAAAAGTGTTAAATGTACATTGTGTCGTTTAATTACAAGGAGCTTGGGGGAGTTGTTGGGGCACAAAAGTGTAGAAACATCGATCATTTATACCCACGTTGTAAAATAGCTCAACCTATCTAGTGTTAAAAATCCACTTGATTTTTAAAAAGCATAATGTTTCGTGCTGCAATCCAAAACCCCACGCCACACCCCCGCAAACACCTCCACTGCTTCCTCTATCTCTTCTACTTTAAATCCGCCAAAACCCATGCGTATGGCATCCCATTCACCGCCTGAGTAGTCGCGGGCGAAGTAGAGTTTTATCCCTGCTTCTTCGGCTTTGGCTCGCAAATGTTCCATATCTATATGGCATGTAGGGCGGATGTTTATCGCCAGACCTCCTCCCTCGCTGACTATCTCGATGGTGTCGCCTAGGTGTTTGATGAGGGCGGCTTTCATGAGGTCGTGTTTTTTGCGGTTGAGGTTGCGTACGCGGCGCAGATGGCGTTCCCAATGCCCCTCGCGCATGAAGAGTTCGAGAGTTTTTTGGCTCATCAGTCCTACACGTGCGAAGCTGCCGTGAAAGGCGCGGTAACGCTCGATGAGGCTAGGCGGCAAAACCACGTAGCCGATGCGCAGTGCGGGCGAGAGCGCTTTGGCAAAGGTGCCTATGTAGATGACCCGCCCCGCATCGTCAAGCCCTTGGAGTGATGGGATGGGGCGTGAGCGGTAGGTGAGTTCGCTGTCGTAATCGTCTTCGATGATGTAGGCGTCGTTTTGGCGTGCCCATTTAAGGAGTTGCAGGCGGTTTGAGACGGGCATAGCAGCACCCGTTGGGTACTGATGCGAGGGGGTGATGTAAACCACCCGCGCAGGGGATGCGACCAACTCGTCAATGATGAGTCCGCTCTCATCGACCCCGATGGATGTGATGTCGTAGTGGTGATGCGCGAAAACCTTACGCGCGATGTGGTAGCCAGGATGTTCCATGCCAAAATGCCCATGCGTGGGGTGCAAAATATCCGCGATCATCCCCATCGCGTCGATAAAGGCTCCCGTGACCACGACGTCGCGCGCTTCGCACCGCACACCGCGTGACTCTCTGAGGTAGCGGGCAATCTCATAGCGCAATCCCTCTTCGCCTTGCGGGTCGCTGTAACCGCCCATGTCGAGGCTCTCATCGACCGCGCGGTTAAAGAGACGCTTGTAGATTTTCATGGGGAAGAGTTCATTTGCGAGTCGCACGGGGTAGAAGTTGTAGCGGTAGGTTGCTTGGTTTTGCGGCTCTTTTCCCTTGGCATGTACATGTTCAAAAGGCTTGTAATCGGCATCGGCGACGTAGTAACCGCTTTTGGGGCGGCTCTCGATGTACCCCTCAGCATAAAGCTGTGCATAGGCGGATTCGACGGTGTTTTTGCTGATGGCGTACTCTTGGGCAATTTTGCGAATGGATGGGAGTTTATCGCCTGTTTGCATCTCGTGGGTGATGGCATGTTTAAGAGCTTCATAAAGCTGTATATGCAGAGGGGTTTTGGAAGTGGTGTCTAAAACTATCATAACTGACCTTATAAATTATCATAAAATTGTCACTTGTAAAAAGTACAGATAAGCGTTATAGTACCGTAAAAAAATAAAAGGTAACAGATGAGACGCAATGAATTTGAAGTCAACGACCCTGAAGCGATTGAGAGATTTTTAGCCGAGTGCGACTACGGGGTGCTCTCGATCATCAGCGATGGCGTACCTTATGGCGTAGCCGTAAACTTCGCATTTGGCGATGGCATGTTCTACTTTCACGGTGCGCTTGAGGGGAAAAAAGCGCAGGCAATTAGCACACATGCCAACTGCTCGTTCACGGCGATAAAACCCTACGCGTATATCCCCTCCTATCTCAGCGATACCCGTTCCGCCTGCCCCGCAACACAGTTTTACGCTTCGGTAGTTGCAAACGGTGCGGTCGTACGTATCGATGAGAGCGCGCAAAAAGCATTTGGGCTCAATGCCCTGATGCAAAAGATGCAACCAGAAGGCGGCTATGAGGCAATTGACATGGCAAATCCCATCTACACAAAGATGCTGGAAAAAACAGCCGTCTACGCCATCAAGCCCGAGACAATCACATTTAAAGTCAAAACAGGGCAAAATCTGCCAAAAGAGCGCAAAGCTTCCTTGATCGAAAAGCTCCAAGCGCGCGGTGAAGATGAAACTATACAACAGATGAAGGAGCATTTATGAAAGCCGATAATTTTACTCTTATGAACTATTTTGCGCGCATCGGTTACGAGGGTGAGGCGACGAACGACCTTGCCACCCTCACGCAACTGATGCAAAAACAGCTTCAAAGTATTCCCTTTGAAAACACACTTGTTCAAGCAGGTAAAATCCCCTCTCTCGTACTCGAAGATATCGTAGAGAAAATCCTCGTCGATCGACGTGGTGGTTACTGCTACGAAGTCAACGGCATCTTCGCGATGGCACTCACGGCGCTAGGGTTTGAATGGTACTTTGCAGGGGCGCGTCCGATGACCTACGCCGTGCGCCGTCCTAAGACACACATGGTTCTTATCGTGCATGTCGAGGGGAAAGAGTATCTGTGCGATACGGGGTTTGGAGGCTACGCATTGCGCGCGCCGATGCTCATCCAAGAGGGCGAAGCGGTGCAGGAAGAAGACACCTTTCGTATGGAGTTTATCGAGGGGGAATATGTGCTAAGTGCTTTGGTGCAAAATGAGTGGCAACGCCACTATGGTTTTGCTCTCACGCCGCAAGAGTGGATCGAGTTTGGTTTGGCGAACTACTTCAACGCCACCCACCCGGACACTATTTTCACGCAGAAAAAAATCGCTATTATGCAAACGCCGCACGGACGTAAGATCCTTGTGGATGATGAACTCAAACTCATTCATCATGGCATGTTGGAAAAACTGGATGTGGTCTATGAAGAGGCTCTAAAAGAGCACTTTGGATTGGAGCCGCTATGACCATTTTACCGAGCACCTCGACTTTGTAAGTATTGGATAACTTCGATATTCTTGCCATAGTTCGCCCACGTTAAAGGTGTCTCTTTTCCTCGACATGTGGCATTTATGGGGACTCCTTTTTCTAGGAGATAACGCACCATCTCTTGTGTGCCGTCCTGGGCGATATAGTGCAGTGTGCTACAACCGTTTTTATCGGTTTGAGCAATATTTCCCCCATATTTTTCGAGTAGTTTCATCGCTTCGATTTTTTCCGTTAGAGCGGCAAGCATCATGCTCTCCTCATCGGCAACACCGCCGTTTTTTAAAAGCGCTTCCAAAGCGCGTACACTTCCGACGCGCGCGCTAATTTGCACGGGCGTGTATCTCTCGTGCCCTGCAAAATTCGGATTAGCACCTGCCTTGCACAGCACGACAGCGTCTTCCTCTTTATCATACAATGCCGCTTTGTATAAAAGTGTTTGGAGTTGGTCTTTGCTAAGATTTGCATAAGGATCGACGGGTACCGTTTTTTTATCGTGCAGATGCGCGCGGTTTAAATCGTATAAAAAGATCTTTTCAGTATTCATGGCTATTAAAGTGTCACCGACAATACCCACGGATGTGATCGAAGTTCCGCCAAATGGGACGCTTTTTTCAAGCGTGCATGTTTGCAGATTAATAATACGCACACCCTCTTGATGTTGTGCGAGATAAAGCGTGTTGCCTTGTATTGCCAGTGAACTTGCACTGTTACTGGCGTATCGATTAACGGGGTCTGTCGCGATGTCGCATCGATGGCGGATCTCTTGACTTGGGGTCGTTTCAAAGAGGGTTACCGTACCGCCGTTTTGATTCACGATGAGTGTGTTGTGGCTTGTTTTAATCCCCATAACTTTGTCCTCAAAACGATAATCATACGCCAACACTTTAGGCTCTTGCGGATGTTTCACATCTATGACGCTCATTTTGTTTTTAAAGGTCGAAAGAAACAGCATCTCATTGGCATACGCCATAAAACGCGCATGATATTTGAGTTTGAGCGTGCTTATAAGTTTAGGATGGGTGGGTGAAGAGATGTCGAAGATGGAGAGTTGTCTTTGATCGCCGTAACTAAAATGCGAATCCGCTACGTAAAGATATGTGCCGTGAATTGCCACATTAAAAATATTATTGCCGAAATTGAGCGTGCTTAAAATTTTGGGGTTTTGAGGCTCTTTAATATCCACTATGCTTACCCATCCTCCCGCACCCTCGGAAAAATAGGGCGCGGCTTGCGTCACATACGCAATCTCTTTGACGACCTTGATCGAGGTGGGCGTACCCGGAAAATTGTCGAGTTTTGAAAGCAACAGAGGATTTTTTATATCGTGCACGTCGATGAGAGCCAAGCCTCGATCGGCAAGAAAAAGCGTCTCGTTTACGAGAGTGAGCGATTGACCTTTAAGTTGATCGAGAGAGATTTTTTTAGGTACGCGTTTGGTCGGAATAAAGTTTTTATCGATGGGTTTTGTCGTTTCGTCATCCGCAAAAAGAATCGTGACATCACGTGTGTTGAGTGTGATCGAATCGCCTGTTTCTGCATGCACCAACTTATTTTCCTGCCAATGAATATCGGCTCGATCAATCCCTTTGCCGAAAATGATAAACGAGGTGTATTTCCAAGGATAAGAGCCGTCATAGCCTTCAATAGCACTCGTGTCGGCGCGCTCTGAATTCACTTCTATACTATCATGTCCCCAATTTTTTTCAAAAATAAAAATATCGCTTCCGTAGCTGTTTTTTACCGTATCGTCTCCACCACCCATATAAAAAATATCATTGCCTACGGCATCTTCTACCCAATCATCGCCGTCACCTGCGATATACGCCACATCTCCGGCATCACACACGATCGAGTGTTTCGCATGATCGAGGGCAAGAACCACTTTTCTTGCACTGTCCGTACATCGAGAGTTCATATCCCACGTGATAACGGTTCGATGTTCCAAATCAACGGGCTGCAATTTCTTTGCAAAGGTAGGCAAGCCTGTAAAGATCGTTTGGGGAACGTAACCCTTGCTTTGTCCCTCAAGGATAAAGTCGTTTAGATCCTCTAATGAGGCTACCTGTTTGTGCGTTTGCGTGCATCCTGATAAAAACAAAATTAATACTATGACGACACTATGATAAAGTTTCATGCTCGAACCTTTTATAAATAAAATAACCCTTATTTTAGCCAAATAACACATATTTTTACACTTTATTCTTTTTTGTGTGTTTACTTGGAACTATGATTGCTTGTTATATTACAACACAAAAGGAGATTCCATGCAAGTAAACTCTTCCGCCGATGCCGCAAAGCTTTATGCATCGCAGCAGACCTCTTCGGAAAAAACATTCCAAAACGCCATTGAAGCACTCAACATGCCAAGCGACGTCAAAGAAGCGTTTCTTTCTGCCATGAACACTCTAGGTGATAGCGATAGGCTGATGGCACTTTCATTGACGCTTGATCCCGCTAAACTCGCCTCCCAAATCAACGGCACGCCTTATACTCCCACGCTCATGGACTACGACTACCTCAAAAATCGTGTCGATGCCATGCTTCACCCCACAAACGGCGGCTACACCTCCGAGGAGGCAAAAGAGAGTATCCAAAAGTTTTGGAGCGCTTTTGAAAATGTTTACGCCTCAAACGCCGCAAACAGCACCGAATCGGCGCAAGAGGAAGATGCCGCCGTCGTGGATTTTTTGGAGAAACTACGCACCAAAGGGGCATTGAAGTTTTTAGCCGACTTTAACAAAGAAAAAATAGAGAAGATGGTCGAAGAGTATAAACAAAAACTTCTTAAAGAGATGGGTGATTCACCCGAAGCCAAAAAAGAGATAGACAGCCTTGTAGCGGCGTATAAAAAACAGCTCCTAGAAGAGCTGCAAAACTCTTTGGATGCGGATGAAAAAACGACACCTATCAACGCAAATGCCATGATTCAAGCGGTTCTTGGCATGCAGGAAAAAGAGGTCAAGCCGCTTGAGAAGCTTTTGCAAAACGAACATGCCAAAGAATCTAACGCCAAGCGTAGCTAAAGAGATCGTTGAGAACCTCGTACCATTTGTCGCTCTCTTTAGAGTCTTGCACCGTTTTAAGCGAGGGTTGTAGGTTTTCTTTGCGTTGCGCCTCTTGCAACGCTTTTTGCACACCGCCGAGCCTCGTCCACTCTTGAAGCTGTTTAAACTCCCCCGCATCAAGCCAGATACCGTGTTCAAAACATACGTCCATAATGACGCCGCTTATGCGGGCGTAGTTGCGCCGCTGCATCGTTTGGTTGCACACGGGGCATCGTCTATAGATGATTTTGTCTTGGTGGCGCGGGTGCTGCAAAAGGGCATGGAGTTTCATTTTGTCGATTCTATAGGAGCCGTCAACGCTCTCTTGCAAGAGTTTTTCAAGCTCCGCATGGTCAAAAAAAAGCCCGTAGCATTTGGGGCATTTTTCTATGATAAAACGCCCCCTCGACCCTACGTCGATACTCTCAAGCTCTACCAGACAATCGGGGCAAAAGCGGTTGCTTTGGGGAAGCTCCGCCCCGATATTTTTTGATTTGAGCTCGATATCGTTGCGCACGCCGCAATAGTCGCATATCATGCTGTTTTTGGGTAGCGGCGCGCCGCAGTGGGTACAACGTGCCATCCCTTAGAGCTCGGCTAGGACGGTTTTCTTTTTAGCTTCATATTCCGCCTCGTTTATAAGCCCCTCATCAAAGAGCTCTTTAAGCTGCACGAGGCGCTCTTTTGCAGAGGTGGATTTTGGAGCACTCTCGGGCACGAGAGTATTGGCGAGTCCGCCCGCCACACCCATACCCATCATCAGCCCCGCCGCGCCCACTTGGTTGTTTGCCGCGTCTTTCATCGCTTCGAGGCGTTGGAGTTCGCTAAAGCTTACGTCGGCGATTTTCGCCCCGTGCGCGTAGGCGGTGATATCGGCGATTTTCTTGATCCGCTCTTTGGTATCAAGATCAAAATCACTCCCCTCGATACGAAAATCACTCAGGAAAAATCCGAGTGCGACAAAGGTTTCGTTGAGTTTTGTTTTCATGGCATGTGCTATCTCTTCGAGGTTTTTATCCACCTCGGCGTAGGAGTAGCCGTGGGTCGCCATAAAATCGGCAAAAGGTTCTAAGATTCTCGCACCCATCACCTCTTTAAATTCGCTCACGCCGTAGTACTCTTTTTGCCCCACCACCGAGGTGAAAAACAAGCGCGGGTCTTCTATGGCAAAGCTGTAGTTACCGTACGCCATAAGTCCCACGGGGAAGTTGTATTTGGGGTCGTCGTATTTGATGAGCGAACGGGTGCCCCATTTTTGGTTGAGGATATGGGTGCGTCTGAAAAAATAGATCCCCACCTTGTGTTCACTCTCAAACGCCTGCATAAATTTCTTGATCGTCGTCCAAAACGGGATATTGTCACTAAGCAAAGAGGTCATCCCCTCCTCTTCTATCACCGAAACTACGCACCCCTCGTACACGAAAATGCATCCCTGCCCCGGACCTACGATAAGCTTTGAGGCATTTTTGATCTCATCGCCGTTTTCGCTCCATCGGTAAAAAAGAGCATCCTCCTCCATATCTTTCCACTCGATCACCGAACGAAGCTGCCGTTTTATCGCATCCCAAGTACTCATATCTGCCCTTTTGATTTCAAATTGTTTCATTTTATGGAAAAAGAACTTAAAAAAGCGAAAAACATATCACATGCCATAGCTTGACGTTAAAAAAATAAAAGTTAAAAAATGGTATCCTTGCGCCACTAATTTACGAGCCAAATTTCAATGCTGCAAAGGATAAAAATGATAAGTTCTCTACGAGGGATGAACGACATTTTAAGCGAGGATTACGAACGTTTTACCTACTTTATCAACACCGCTACGAAAATAGCGCAAAACTACGGTTTTCATTTTATAGAAACGCCCCTTTTGGAAGAAACGGCACTTTTTAAAAGAAGCGTGGGGGAATCAAGCGATATCGTAGGTAAAGAGATGTACCAGTTTATCGACAAAGGGGAAAATGACGTATGTCTGCGCCCTGAGGGAACCGCGGGCGTGGTGCGTGCGTTTATTCAAAAGAAACTCGATAAAGCCGGAGGGATCCACCGCTTTTTCTACCACGGGGCGATGTTTCGCTACGAGCGTCCGCAAAAAGGGCGCCTAAGACAATTTCACCAGTTCGGCGTAGAGAGCTTCGGGGTTGAGAGCGTCTATGAAGATGCGACGATGATCATGATGGTGGCGGATATTTTAAAGGCGTGCGGCATCGGGTACCGTTTGCAGCTGAACTCTTTGGGCGATAACAACTGTATGCCCCAGTACCGCGAAAACCTCGTAAAATTCGTCAAAAACGTCGAAGATAAAGTATGCGAGGATTGTCAAAGAAGACTAGGAACCAATCCTATCCGCGTGCTTGATTGTAAAAACGACACATGCCAGATCCTTTATAAAGACGCGCCCAAACTCATCAACAACCTTTGCGGTACATGCCAAGAGGATTTTGAAAAACTAAAATCTATTTTGGATGCGAACTCCATCGCATACGAGATCAACACAAACCTCGTTCGCGGGCTTGACTACTACTCCAAAACCGCTTTTGAATTTGTAAGCGACAACATCGGAAGCCAAAGCGCCATCGCGGGCGGCGGACGCTATGACAGACTCGTAGAGTTTTTGGACGGTCGCCCTACCCCTGCGGTAGGATTCGCTATGGGGATCGAGCGCTTAATGGAGCTTATCGTGATGCCCCAAACGGTACGTGAGGGCTATTACATAGGTGCGATGGATGATGAGGCGGTTGATCTTGTTATGAATCTTGCACATGCCAAGAGAAAAGATGCGAAAGTCACTATAGATTACAAAGCGAAAAATCTCAAAAACCATCTTAAAGCCGCCGACAAGGTCAATGCGCGTTTTTGCTGCGTAATCGGTGAAAATGAGATGAAAAACCAAACTATTTGGGTAAAAGATTTGGAAAATAAAACGGAAGATACTATTTCTATAGCAAATTTCTAAAAACCATTTTGTTTTCTTTAAAAGCAAAATAATCTAGTAGTTTCATTTGGTTTTCCAAGTGAAATTATTTTTAAAATCTATTTTTCAAGAGAAAAGCATAAAAAGAAGCAGTTGCGTACGATACGGTAATCTTTGTGCGTTACGATAACAAATCTTTTGCCGTACCCTTTTGAAAAAATTTGAAATTCGGCATAATGTCACATTGAATAAACAAAGCGAAAAAGCGGCGGAAAACTCTCGTAAAGAGTAGAAAAAAAGAGCAAAAATCACAAACGCAGGTTGCAAACATGAAAAATTTCGGTCTTGATATTTGGGCAAACAACAACTTCATCATAGAGGACGGGCAGGTAAAACTTAACTACAAATCTATGCCCTCCCTTTTGCAGATCGCCGAGGAGATCCGTGAAAACGATGTACGCGGTCCCATTCTGCTTCGGTTTCCCCACCTTATAAAAAAACAGATTCGCAGCTTGTATGCCCATTTTGACCGTGCAATGGAAGAGAACAGCTACGAAGGGAAATTCAACGCCGTTTTCCCTTTGAAAGTCAACCAATTCCCTTATGCCGTCGAAGCGATCACTTCGCAAGGCGCACAATTCAACTACGGGCTAGAAGCGGGAAGTAAGGCGGAGCTTATCTTGGCGATGAGCAAAACCCCTTCAGGTGCGAACATCACCGTAAACGGCTTTAAAGACAAAGAGATGATTACGCTAGGCTTCATCGCCGCACAAAGCGGGCATAACATCACCATCACCATCGAGGGTCTTGGGGAATTAGAGACCATCATCGAGGTCGCCGGCGAATGTAACATCAAAGTCCCCAATATCGGCGTACGCGTAAGACTTCACAGCGGCGGAAGCGGTACATGGGCAAAAAGCGGCGGTATGGATGCCAAATTCGGTCTTACATCTACCGAGATTATCGAGGCTATCGCCCTGCTTCGCGAAGCGAATCTGCTAGAAAACCTCACGATGGTTCACTTCCATATCGGTTCGCAGATGTCCGATATCGCACCGCTTAAAAAAGCGCTTCGCGAGGCTGGGAATATCTACGCCGAACTTCGTAAAATGGGGGCAGAATCCCTAAACAGCATCAACATCGGAGGGGGCTTGGCGGTGGAATACGACCAACACCGACATGCCAAGTCGCGCAACTACTCGGTTGAAGAGTTCTCAAGCAGCGTCGTTTTCTCTCTTAAAGACATCATGGATGCCAAAGGGGTGCCGCATCCCGATATTTTCACCGAATCGGGGCGTTTTATCGTCGCTTCCCACGCGGTTTTAATCACCCCCGTACTGGAACTTTTTACGCAGGATTACCAAGAAAAGCTTATTAATTTCAAAGAGGAGAATCCCCCTTTGGTTGAGGAGCTTATAGAACTGGATAAACTTCTTAATACCAAAAACTGTATCGAGTATCTGCATGACGCACTCGACCACATGGAATCGCTTCTAACCCTGTTCGATCTTGGTTATATCGACCTTCAAGACCGTTCAAACGCAGAGATTTTGGTGCACAACATCATCAAACGCGCGCTTTATCTAAAATCGTCCGATCCGACCATAGAGCTGGAGCTTTTGCAAGTCAAACTCCAAGAGCGCTACCTTATCAACGCGTCGATTTTTCAAAGCTTGCCGGATTATTGGGGCTTGGGGCAGCATTTTCCCGTTATGCCGCTGCATAACTTAAACTCCACGCCTCTGCGTGCCGCATCGCTTTGGGATATTACGTGCGACAGCGACGGGGAGATAGGCTTTGATCCGGATAAACCGCTTTATTTGCACGATGTAAATCTCGACGAAGAGGATTATTTCTTAGGGTTCTTCAACGTCGGGGCGTACCAAGAGACGTTGGGGATGAACCACAACCTCTTTACCCATCCGAGCGAATACACGGTCAATATAACTGACTCGGGGTACACGATCACAAACGAAGTGGAATCGAAAAATATTCTCGATATATTGGATTCCATCGGTTACGATAAAAAAGAAATTTTAGACAAACTTAAAACAGACCTGCTCAAAAGCAGTTTTAGCACAGAACAAGAAAAAGATGATACACTTGCGAAACTTCAAGAGTTCGTAAGTCAAAACGGGTATTTACGAACCACAAACTAAAGGTTTACAATGGGAATTTTTGCAGATATTAAAGAAGATTTCGCAAATGTTTACAAAACCGATCCGGCACTTAACTCACGACTCGATTTTCTTTTCAACTACCCGGGCGTCTGGGCGGTTGCGTGGTACCGTATAGCCAACAAACTCTACAATGCCAACTTTAAAAGCCTCGCGCGTATGCTCATGGGGATCAACCAGATACTCACCAACATCGACATCCACCCCGGTGCCACGATAGGCAGACGTGTTTTTATAGACCACGGAACGGGCGTTGTGATCGGGCAGACCGCGGTTATCGAAGATGACGTCATCATCTACCAAGGGGTCACTCTCGGCGGTGTTTCGCTCAACCCGGGCAAGCGCCATCCGACCATTAAACGCGGCTGCGTTATCGGTGCGGGCGCAAAAATCCTCGGCAATATCACCATAGGGGAATACGCCAAGATAGGGGCAAACTCGGTCGTCGTCAAACCCGTCCCCGACTGTTCCACCGCCATCGGCATCCCCGCCCACGTGATAGAAAAAGGTCGTTGTAAAGACCCTTTCATGCACAACATGCTCCCTGACATCAACAAAGAGATGTTCGAGTACCTCTTAAAACGGGTCGCGATTTTAGAGCACATCTTAGTCGAAGACAACAAGCACGTCTTAGAAAAAGATTTGGAACTTGAAAATATCTACGAATCTTTCATCAAAGCGATGAAGAACTAAAGCATCCCACACACAAAAGGTGTATTCTCCCCTCACCTTTTGCTCCACTTTTTACTTTTTCAATCCTCTCTCAATCAAAAAAGGATAAAATCTAACATTTAATGCTTGTGAGTTCATAGAACAAACATCATTAAGCTTATCAACAACAGATGAGGATAAAACATGAATATTAATCAAATACAAATAAAAATTCGAGAACTTGAAAGTAATCTTGAAAATAATACAGTAACTAGAGTGTTACAAAATAATCATTTTGAACTTGATAAATTAAAAAATTCTCTAAAAGATTATTATAGATATATTGATCAAATTAGCGATGAAGATTTGATAAAAACTATAGAAACAAAAATAAATGAACTCATATCACACAGTAATAATTCTAATTTTATAAGATATTCTCATCAATTTATAAATGCTGCAAACTTTTTAATATTAAACACTCCAAAAGAACAAAAAAATCAAGAAAACAATACAGTAGAGACAATTCAAATATCAGAAGAAGAGTTTTCAAAACGATATGATGAGTTAATTGGAACTTTGAATTTTGAAAGTGAAGAATCAAATTTAGTATTAGAATCTCCAAACCACATTCCTTTTCAAATTTTTAATAAAGAAAATAATCTTTATATCGTACCTCTAAAAAGAACCATTAAGCCAATGTGGATTTCAAAAGAAAGTCTTATGGACGCCATATATAAAACTAAACGTAGATTGAATCAATATGAAGCCACAATCATACAAACGCTCAATGATAATTCCAAACAACAAACTGAAAATTTAGCGGAAGCACTTAAAGAGAAAGTATCAAGACAAGCTACAGATATTTTTCTTCTAAGAAATGAAATAGAAAAACTTCAAAAAAATGAAGAAGAATTATCGAAAGCCAAAGAACAGTTTAATGAAATTTTTGAAAAAGCAGAAAATCTCGATAGTAAAATTAAAGCAATAGAAGATAAGGCAAAATTAAATGCTTCTATATCATATTGGCAAACAAAACAAGACATTCATTTTAAAAAATTTAAACAGTTTGGTGTTGGTGCAATACTCCTTATTTTAGCTCTTATTATAGGTTTGTGTTTACTTTTACCAAGTCATGAAAATCAAACGAGTATTAATAAACAAACTGAAATAGTAAAAGATATAAATACGACAACTATAGTTCAAAGAACAAATGAAAACAGCAATGAATTGCAAGAAAAATCTAATTTCTTTAATTTTGACTATTCAAAATTTGCGTGGTATATTTTGATGATTTTTGCTTCATCAAGTGTTTTTTGGATTATACGAATTACTGTAAAAATTGCATTATCTAATTTACATTTATCAGAAGATGCTCATGAACGCGTTGTAATGATTCAAACATATTTATCTTTTGTAAATGAGGGACAGATTGATGAAAATGATAAAAATCTCATTTTGTCTTCTTTATTTAGACCATCTAATATTGGCATAATCAAAGATGAATCCAGCGTTACGGTTGCAGATATTATAACGGCATTTAAAAAGTAGATGAATTAAAATGTTATTACTACCCCTAACCTACCAAATTGAAACCCAAAAAGTCCTAAAAAAAGCTATATCCGCAAACCGTGCTTTGGCGAACTTAAACGGGGTGGCTCGTATCATCCCAAATAGTGCGATTTTGATGAACTCTTTGGTGCTTCAAGAGGCAAAAGATAGTTCGGCTATTGAGAATATCATCACTACACACGATGAGCTTTACCGTGCGAATCTTGACATCGAAAATGTGACACATGAAGCCAAAGAGGTGCAAAACTATAAAGAGGCGCTTTTAAGAGGTTTTGCACTTGTAAAAGAGCACAAGTTGCTTTTGAAAAAACATATCGTAGAGATTCAAGGTGTTTTGGAAAAGAACGATGCAGGGGTGCGCAGACAAGCGGGAACAAACCTCAAAAATGCACAAACGGGTGAAGTGATCTATACTCCGCCGCAAGATTATGAAACGATTCAAGAGCTTTTAACAAATCTTGAAAACTATATCAATGAGCCAAACGAACTCGACCCGCTTGTGAATATGGCGATCATCCATCATCAGTTTGAGTCGATCCACCCGTTTTACGACGGGAACGGGCGAACTGGGAGGATTATCAATATTTTGTATCTCATCCTTAAAGATTTGCTAGATATTCCCGTGCTTTATCTAAGCCGCTATATCATCACCCATAAAGCCGATTACTACAGACTTTTGCAAGAGGTGCGAACGGAAGATAAATGGGAAGAGTGGGTTATGTATATCCTTGAAGCGGTGGAGCAAACCTCGCTTGAGACCATTGAACTTATCAATAGCATTAGTGATTTGATGATAAAAACTCAGGAAAAAATCGCGCGTGAACTGCCAAAAATTTATAGTAAGGATTTAGTAGAGATACTTTTTATGCACCCTTATACAAAGATTGAGTTTTTGGTGGATAGATTGCATATCACAAGGCAAACGGCATCAAAATATTTAATCGAGCTTGAGAATATAGGTATATTAAAAAATATCCAAATCAAAAACAGCAAATATTACATCAATATTGAATTATTTGCTATGTTAAAAAAAGGTGTATAAAGCAACATACTTTTCAGCTATGTTAAATTTATTGATTTTTTTTAACATAGCTAAAAACCCATGTTAAAAAAAATAGAAAAATTTACACATAGCTTTGCAACCCACTTTGTAACATGCCATAAAAATTGCTCTTTTCTTAGGCGTTATTTCTGCCTTGTGGAAAAAAATTTTGAGTATAATTGCGGTTATATTTTCAAAAAAAGGGTTTCCATGCTAACTGACCGCATTAACACACTATCTGAGTCGATCACGATAGCTATAACTACTTTGGCACTCGAGCTAAAAGCACAAGGGAAAGACATCATCAGCTTTTCCGCAGGTGAGCCTGACTTCGACACACCGCAAGTTATCAAAGATGCGGCTATCAAGGCGATCAACGAAGGTTTTACAAAATACACTGCCGTAGACGGTATTCCCGCGCTTAAAAAAGCGATCGCCGACAAACTTTTAAGAGAAAACGGCTTGACCTATGCACCAAACCAGATCATCACCAACAACGGTGCAAAACACTCCCTTTTTAACCTTTTTGCGGCAACCATCCAAAAGGGTGACGAGGTTATTATCCCTGCGCCTTACTGGGTTACTTACCCCGAACTCGTACTTTATTGCGGCGGAACGGTCGTAGAGATCCAAACGGACGATGCAACGGCGTTTAAAATCACCCCCGAACAGCTCAAAAATGCGCTTACGCCAAAAACGAAGATGCTTGTTCTCACCTCCCCTTCAAATCCGACAGGTTCTGTCTATACGAAAGATGAGCTCATCGCTCTAGGTAAAGTGCTTGAGGGAACCGACGTAATCGTTGCAAGCGATGAGATGTACGAGAAACTCGTGTACGACGGAGAGTTCACTTCGAGTGCGGCGGTAAGCGAAGATATGTACAAACGTACCGTGACGATCAACGGGCTTAGCAAATCGGTCGCAATGACGGGATGGAGATTCGGCTACATGGCGGCACACAACACCGAGCTTATCCAAGCAACCAAAAAGCTCCAAAGCCAAAGCACCTCAAACATCAACTCTATCACGCAAAAAGCGGCTATCGTCGGACTTGACGGTAGTGCCGATGCCGATATCGAGATGATGCGCAAAGCGTTTAAAGAGCGTCGTGACGAAGCGGTCGATCTTTTTAACGCCATTGACGGTTTAAGCGTCGTAAAACCCGACGGTGCGTTCTACCTTTTTGTCAACATCAAAGAGGTAAGCAACGACTCTATGGAGTTTTGTAAAGCTCTTTTGGAGAAAAAAGGGGTTGCGGTAGTTCCTGGCGTAGGGTTTGGAAGCGAAGGGTATTTCCGTTTTAGCTTTGCAACAGATATTGAGAGTATCCGCCAAGGTATCAAACGTATCGAAGAGTTCGTAAAAGAGCTTAAAGCGTAATTATTTGCTCACATTGTTCTCTGCATGCCATGGCATGTGGAGATCAAAATCTTTCACATAAATTATACTCACCCCCTGCCCCGTCTCTTTGACGTCTATGTCGAATCTAAAATTTTTATTTAAACTGTACTGCAAAATAACGTTGGAGACTTCATCGTTTTTGTAAACGATACGGATGTTTTTGTTAAAGCGCGCTCCCACCTCGTAGCCCAGCGTTCCCTCTTTATTGGTCAAAATATTGAGCGTGTCGATCTTGATCGGGGTGGAACGATTTATGAGCTCTTTCACACCCGCCCCGAGTAAAATCGTATTGAGAGAGGTTCTGTTTTCACCCGAGGTGGTATCAAAAACACTCGAAGCACTGCCGCCGAATAATAGGTACGACAAAATATCCTCTTGGCTCATCGCAGGTTTGGAGGAAAACAAGACGACGGGGTCATTCATGGTGTTGGTAACATACACCTCTATATCTATATAATCGTAGGTATAGTAGTGCAGATTGAGGTTTACAAAAGGGTTTAGCGGCGTTTTACCGTCGAAATATATCTCGCTCGGATCAAGCTCGAACTCTTTATCCCCGACATATACCGCACCGCTTGCGATCTTCACCATCCCCAAAAGCTGCATCTGTTCTTGTGCCTCTTGATACAGCATCAGTTCGGGAATCACTTTGAGATCGATATCTTTGACCCTGTAAGCTATCTCGGATGCTGCGCCGATGCGGATCGCAAGCTCTCTGTTTGTTTTTGCCTTCTCCTCTTGTGCGATACTCTCTTGGATGATAATGATATCCTCGTCGGTGATTGCATAATCTTTTTTAAGAACGTAGCGGATCTCCCCTCCCAGTAAAACGATATCCCCCTCTATTTTTTGTTTTCCGTCTGCAAAAAGGGTCGCTTCAAGGTCTGCTTTGAGCGTCACGTTGGCATCTTGCGAAACATAGCTAAACGCATCGCTTTGGAGTTGCAACGAGCCGCTCATATCGGAGGTGCGTAAAATCCCTCGCGCCAAAACGGAGTCGTATACCCAAAACTCTTGCAGTTCTATATCGCCGTTAGGACGCAATAGCACTTTAGACGGTTTCTCAGAATACAATTTATGCTCCCCCACGGAAAAAGCATACTTTTGCAGCACCGCTTCGTTATCGCTATAACGCACGCTCAACGATGCCTCATCTCCCGAGTAGCTTGTTCGCTCATCCACATCTATGCGGTACCAAGGCAGTGTAATCTCCCCCTCCATCACAAACTTCTCCCTCCAATCCAACACACCGTGCCAAGCCGCACTTGCATCGATGGAGAGTTTGCTCTGTTTTGGGTGCAGCTCGGTTTGTTTTAAAAAGCGTCCCAAAGATTCGATCTTCCCCTCAAGCGACGCGTTCGCATCGTCAAAATTCGCGTCAAACTTTAGCTCGCTCGAAGCAAGCTGTGCAAAACCGCGCAATACGGCATTCTCGTACGTCGCCTCGATATACTCCTTTTTGGCATGTGCCTTTGCATTTATGCGCCCCTCTTGTAAAGTCGCATGGAGGGAAAAAGGGATCAGTTTGCGAAGATAGCCGTTTTGCAAAAGAGGGAGCTCTTTGTTGGGCGTAACTGAAGCTTCCAAAACAGTTGTATCCCCACTTTGCACGCTTCCGTTTGCATCTGCATAGGGTGTATGGAGTACAAAATCCACCCCCTCAAAATCGGGCGTTTTAAGGTGCAATCGGCTTCCATCCGCCTCTAACACCGCTTGGGTAGTGTTTGCATCGTGCGCTATCTCTGCGCGGAACTCTTTAAGAGGAAGCGGGAGATCGCTTCGGAGTATCTGCGCGTGTAAACGGCTCTGCCAAGTACCGTTGCTATCGTAACGCGCTTCTTGTTCAAGAGACAAAAGATGTTCGAGATAATTAAGCTCGTAGCTACCTGCAAAGCTCACGTCCCCGCGAAACATATCGTATGTCAGTGCTATGCGAGCATCGGTAAGTGTAAGGGGTTGCAGGCTCTCAAACGAAACTTTTTTAAGCAATGTTTGCACCTCTGCCCTCTTTGCATCGACGTCGATTGCCACTTCGAGCGTACGCGGCTCGTACGATGCAAAACCAAGATATTTCTCGTTAAGAGCATCCGCAAGGCGTAAGGAACCCTTGGCATGTAAAGCATTGCCGCGCACCAAACCGCGAAGTTCCAACATGCCATACTCTCCGCGTACCGAAGCCTCAAGCGAATCTACGGCAATTTGGCGGTGCAGCGTAAACTCCTTTGCTTTAAGATCGAGAAAATAGCTTTTGTCCTCGTACACAGCCTCTACGTCACGCATCGCAAGAGAAGATATGTTCAAACCGATCATAAACCCATCATCCCCTTTGGAGTCTTGCAGCAAGCGATCCGCGTCGATAAAAACCCCCTCGGCATAAAACCGACTTATGCGGGGTGTGGGGCGTAATAAACTGAAAAAATTATAGCTTATGCGCAGCTTCTTAATCGTAATATTCTCATACGCAAACCCCTCCACGACCACGCCACTAAAGAGGGTTCCCTCAAGCGATTCATAGCGTACTCCGTATTCGCCGAGATACTTTTGTGCAAGGTAGGGCATAACGTCTTTTTGAAAAAAAACAAACAGCGTCGCACATGCCAAGAAAATACTAAGAAGCGTAGTAGAACGCAAAAAAAGGTAGAGCTTTCGCATCAAAAAGACTCCCCGATACGGAAATGAAACGCATAATGCTCTTTGGGTTTTTGGGTATCAAACCCCGCATCTATCGCCAAAGGACCGATAGGGGTTTTATAGCGCAGCCCCACACCCGCGCTAAAATAGCCGTTATCGTAATCGGGGATTTCGTGGTTGCCCAAAAACGTATTGTCGCTAAAAACTACGCCACGCACCTCTTTGTAGATCCCAAAACGGTATTCCGCCGTTGCTTCAAGGATCGAACCCGAACCCAGCGGGTTGTTCGCTTCGTCGGTGGGTCCTAGCTTTCTATACCCGTAAGCGCGGTTACTCTGCATCCCGCCCGCAAAAAAACGGTACGATGCGGGGATATTGCCGCTGTAAACGTTTAAAGAACCCAACGTTGCCTTACATGCCAAGGTGCTACCAAGAAACGGGGCGATATACCCACCTTCAAGCATATATTTGTAGTAGGTCGCATCGGAAACTTCCCCTTTAACCGACCCCATCGCTTGGGCATTGAGAAAATACCCTTTTGTGGGTTCCAAGAGCTTATCACGCATGTCGTAGTTCCATTCAAGTTTAGGAGAAACCACAAAAAGGTATTTTTGTTCAAATAGCGCATCAAAATCGGCATCGTAGGTTTTGGAACTGTCAAACACCAACGACTCCAAAAAAGTGTGCGGCAGAAGCTTTTGTTTGAAATAGAGCGTCGCAAAAACCCTGTACTCTTTAAAACCTTCAAATTTTTCGTTCTCGTAACCCGCTTCGGCACCGAAAAAGTTTTTATCCAAAAGCGGCATATCGTACGTTGTTTTAAGGGTTTGTTTCACCTGCGTAAGGCGCGCGCTTAATCCTAGTGTTTTGAGATTGTTTATAAAATTTCTATGCTTGATCCCCGCTAACGCCATCAGCCCCTCATCGCTGCTTGCCCCCACCCCAAGCTCCAAGCGGATAGGCTTTTCGTTCTCTTCTACGACGACCGAGACGTCGACGCTGTTATTGGCGTCCACCTGCGTTTGAATGGTCGCTTTGGAGATCCCCTCGTAACTATAGAGCGATCGGTAGCTTGTATCTATATCTTTAAGCGAGAACGGTGCTCCCTGCTCAAGATACAAAAGCGAGCGCAATAGTGCCTCATCGATATTCTGCGTCGGAGCAACTTTGATGTTTCCGAATATACACGAGCCGTTTTTTCTCGATTTGTAAAAAAGAAACGCTTTATTGAGTTCACTATCTATCCACGCTTTTGCTTCCAGCACGGGGTTGCAGTAGTTTTGTTCGCCGTAAAAAAACTTGATAGCCTCTTTGCTTTTGCTAAATTTCTCCGCATCAAACAGCGCACCCGTCTCAAAGGGGATCAGCTCCTCCGTCGCCAGCTCTGAATCGTTGTAAACCGAAGCGACTAAAACGGGCTCTCCCTCTTCGATGGCAAAAACGATCCGCTTTGCATCTTGTTCGGGGGTTATTTTGGCATGGAAAAAACCTTTGGATTTGTAATAATCCTCAAGGGTTTGCTTTAAGAGCATAAGGGTTTTTGGATCGATTGCGGGATCGTCAAGATAAAATTCGTAAAAGTAGGGTTTGCGAAAATAGAGCGCTTCGTAGAGTTCGCGCTCGCTAAAGTGTTCGTTGCCGCTAAAAAAAAGGGGGAGTTTTTCCGCAAAAAGGAGCGTCGAAAAGAAAAGTAGCGTAAAAAACTTTTTTTGCAACACTACCTTTCCTTAACGCATTTAGGTTATTTAACCTCGCTTAACGCCTCAATAACCTCTTCAAGATTTTCCAAAGGGATATGCACTTTCCAATCGGGTGTCATTTCGTCTCCGCTTAAAGAAACGCCTACACTCACAACCGTAGCACTTCCCGCTCCATAAGGCTCTTCGATCTTAGTAATAGAGATAATACCGCTTTTTGTCCCGTGTAAAGGTATAACTTTTGCCATAATGTAGTCTCCTAATTGATTTTATTTGAGTAGTCTAGCAATTTTCCCCTGAAGTTTCAGCCATAATTTATGCTCCATGAGAGGAAAACCTGCATAGGTGCCGCCGCTTTGGGTGATATCTTTGGTGATGCCGCTGCGCGCCGCAAACGTGCTAAAAGGTGCAATGCTCAAATGTCCCGCTGCCGCACTTTGTCCGCCCATCACGACGTTTCTGCCGAGCTTCGTCGAACCCGCAAGCCCTGCTTGGGAAACCATCACCGAGTATTCGCCGATTTCGCAGTTGTGCCCCACTTGAACGAGGTTGTCGATACGCACCCCTTTTTTGATCAAGGTTGAGCCAAACACTGCACGGTCGATCGTTGTCGCACTGCCGATCTCGACATCGTCTTCGATTACCACGTTGCCGTTTTGGTAGATTTTTCTGTGTTCCCCCATTTTATTGGTAGCGAACCCGAATCCGTCACTCCCCACGGTGGTGTTGGCATGTACGATACAGTTACTGCCGATTTTGCAGTCGCGGTATACCACGACACTCGGATAAAGGATCGTATTGTCCCCTATGAGCGTATTGGCACCCACATAAACGTTTGCCATGATGATGCAGTTTTTGCCTATTACCGCGCCGCGGGCGATCTCCGCTTTAGGGGAGATTTGCGTCCCCTCCCCTACGAGCGGTTCGGGAAGTGTCGCATCTTCAATGGGGGGAGCAAAATGTTTGCTCAGAGTCGCCATCTCCCAATAAGGGTTTTCCACGACCAAAGCGACACACCCCGCAGGTACCGCACTTTTTGTCGCTTCACTAACGATCACCGCACCCGCGCTCGTAGTTTGAATATCTTTGACGTACTTTGCGTTAGAGATAAAAGAGACTTCCGATTTTGAAGCGTTTTTTAGGGTGTTCATCCCACTTACTTCAAAGTTCTCGCCGCTAAACTCCGCCCCTATAATCGAAGCAACCGTTGCAATATCCATTAACGCTCCAGTGCAACGGTACCGCTGCGTACGATCTCTTTGGGGTTATAACGTTTAATGGCGTCAAGGTAGTGATCGACCCTTTTTGGATCATCCGCCACCATCGCGATAATCACGTCGTTGCCCACATTGACGATTTTGCCGTTATACGCTTCGCACACCGCATTGATGTCGCTGATATTTTCGCTCATAGAGAACTTCACAAGCGCCATCTCTTTTTCGACCAAATCCGCATGTTCGTACACTTTTAAAACGGGGATAAGCTTGTGCAACTGTTTTGTAATCTGCTCTACAACGCGAACAGAACCCGAAGTTACGATGGTGAGTCGTGAATACTTACTCTCGGGAATAGGCGCAACCGTTAAAGAGGTGATGTTATAGCCGCGTGCCGAAAAAAGGTCGGTTATACGGGAAAGTACGCTCGCCTCGTTGACGACGATAACCGAAATTACTCTGCGTTCGTTTCTTTCCATCATTTTTTCCCCTTTTTCTCTAGCAACATCATATTAAATAAACTTCCTCCCGCAGGAACCATCGGCATAACGTTTTCCAAACGCTCTACGACGACGTCTATAAGTGCGACGACATTTTTCTCGATCGCGTCTTTGAGGGCTGCATCAAACTCCTCTTTTGTGCTGACACGGTACCCTACGCCGCCGAAAGCTTCGGCAAGTTTGACGAAATCTGGCTGCATCGAAAGGTCGGTTTCACTGTGGCGTTTATTGTAAAAAAGCGTTTGCCACTGGCGTACCATCCCCAGATAATTGTTGTTAAGAATGATATTGATAACGGGGAGTTTCTTCTCCACCGCCGTCATAAGCTCTTGGATGTTCATTAAAATAGAACCGTCCCCCGTAAAATTGATACTGATCTTCTCGGGAGCCGCCGCCTTGACGCCCAGAGCCGCCGGAAAACCGAATCCCATTGTTCCAAGACCTCCCGAACTCATCCATTGACGCGGGCGTGTAAACGGATAAAACTGCGCCGTCCACATCTGGTGCTGCCCTACGTCGGTAGAGATGTTCGCATCATCCCCCAAAAGCTCGCCGACACGTTTTACGACCCATTGCGGCTTGATACGTTCGGTGTCTTCATGGAAAGTGAGCGGGTGTAACTCATCAAAATTCGTGATGGTCTCTCTCCACGACTCGTAACTCTCGGGGTTCACCGCAGCGCAAAGCTCAAGCATCTCGGTAACTACGTTTTTAACGTCGCCTACGATAGGGAAATCGGCGTTCACGAGCTTGGAGATACTCGCAGGATCGATATCGACATGGATAACCCCCGCATTCTTGGCAAACTCAGAGAGTTTTCCCGTAACACGGTCGTCAAACCTTGCACCCAAAGCGATCACGAGGTCGGTCTCGCTCATCGCCATATTTGCCGCGTAACTTCCGTGCATACCGAGCATCGAAATAAGAAGCGGATCGTCATGACGAAGCGTGCCGCGTGCCATAAAGGTCTCAACTGCGGGAATCCCCGTTTTCTTCACGAGTTCGCGCACCTCATACGCCGCATTGGAGTTGATGATCCCCCCTCCCAAATAAAAAAGAGGGCGTTTTGCCGATGCCATAGCTTCTATCGCTTTCTTGATCTGGCGCGGGTTCCCTTTGACGGTGGGTTTGTAGGTTTCTATCTCTACGGGGATAGAGTAGTCAAACGTCTCGATCTGCGCCGTTACGTCTTTTGGAATATCGACGTGGACGGGTCCGGGTCGCCCCGTAGAAGCGATATAGAATGCCTCTTTTAAGATACGCGGTAAATCTTTCGCATCGGTAACAAGGTAGTTGTGTTTTGTACACGAGCGGCTAATCCCTACCGCATCGATCTCTTGGAACGCATCTGTCCCGATAAGGCTCATAGGCACCTGCCCGCTGATAACCACGAGGGGAATCGAATCCATGTATGCATCGGCGAGTCCCGTAACCGCATTGGTAAACCCCGGACCGCTCGTAATCATTGCGACGCCGACTTTTCCGCTTGCTTTGGCGTATCCTTCTGCGGCATGTACCGCCGCTTGCTCATGGCGAGTGAGGATATGGTGAAATTTATTTTGTTTATATATCTCGTCATAGACGTTCATAATCGCTCCGCCGGGATACCCGAAAACGGTATCGACTCCCTCGGCGATCAAAGCTTCAATGACCATCTGTGCGCCGCTAATCTGCATGAAAAGTCTCCTCATTTGTACAATTGTTTAAAAAATCTGCTGATTATATACAAGCACAGCTATATTTGAGGTTAAAAGGTAAAATAAATTTTCATTCCAAGATACTGTTTACGATCATGGCGGGGCGCCACATCGCCATAGAACCTTGGGTAAGGAGTTCAAAATTGAGTTTCGATTCGGGATAATGCTGCTCAAAAATTGCCGCCAAACTCATAATCTGATCGTTGAGCCCGAAGTTTAAGATATAGTTTTTGATCCCTTTTTCTATGAGGAGTTTCCCCGCTTTTTTCTTCATGGCATGTTCGAGCTGCGTCATATAGCACCACCCGAACACCGTTGCCAAAGAGCGGTATTTGGAACTTATGTGCATGTAGCTCTCAAGTGCGGTTTTGATCCCCTCTACGTTCCCCTCCACCGCACAACGGTTGGCATGTGCCAAATCGGCGTTCCACGCCTCTTGGAGTGCCTTGCCCTCGTTTGTATTTTGGAGGGTTTCGCACACCGCCAAAAGATTGTATGCTTTGGCAGTATCTTTATCATCAAGTGCGGTAAAAAAGCGCTGGCGGCATTCGATCTCTTTGATCGCTTCAAGCGCCTCGGGTTCAAAATCGGGAAAACTGCGCAGGGTTCTGAAAATTTTCACCGCCGCATGGGTGTCGTCGGCTTCCAAGAGTTTTTGCGCCTTGATATAGAGCGAATCGGCATACGCCATCAGCGCTTCGTACTCGGGAAACTCTTTTAAAAACGAGTTTTGTTTGATAAGTTCAAATACCACCACAAAATCCTGTTGCCCCAAAGCCACGCGAAAGCGCATGTAGATATTGCTTTTACTAAGCAGTTCCTGTATAAGCTGCGATTTTTGGGGGATCCCACGATAGGGAGCGAGCATCTCTTTGACTTTCTCGCCGTTTTTGGGATCAAGCGAGAGTTTTTGTGCCGCGGCAAATGTTTTTTTCCACTCCTCTTCGAGCTTAAGATACAAAGGGGATTCTTTGTACATCGGGTGGGTTGCCGCCAACGAGTACGCCAAAGGGAGTTTTTTATGCTCTACCAAAGCAACAAATTTCGGATACTCTTGGTACTCTGCAAACACTTTGTGAATGATCTTGTTACGCGAGGGGATCTCCCTAAAACGTTCAAACATCTTTTGTGCGGCTTTAGTGTCCCCTTGCTGAAGATACTCTACCCCCTTTTGCAAGGTTCTCTCCCACAAAGCGCTAAAAAGCAAAAAGGGTTTGGTGTATACCAGCAAAGGGTTCGCTTCGATCTGTTTTTCAATCAAAGCGTAGCGTTTTTCTTGGAGCACCTCCTGCATCTGTTCGCGCCCCTCGAAAATGTCGTAACAAAGCAGCGTGCCGTCCTCGCCTCCCACGTAAAGGTGTTCGCGATCGCCATCAAACACCATTGCCGTTATAGAAGCGTCGCGTTTGATATATTTATGCGACAAAAGTTTATAGGTTGCCAGATCGTAAGCCAGTACATACCCCAGTTTAGTTCCCAAAAACAAAAAGCGCTTATCGGTGCTGCATGCCAAACAACTCACGTCATCGTGGATCCCCTCTAAACGGCACAACACCTTGGCATGTGCCACGTCCCATACGATCGCGGTGTTCTTCTTATCGATACTTACCAAGCGGTGGGTATCGATAAAAAGAAGTTTTGCAATAGGTGCGGTATGGGCTTTTAGATGCGCTTTGGGTGCCATGAGAGAGAGATTAAAAAGCAAGATGCGCCGATCGAAACTTCCCGTAGCGACATACTGTGCATTTGGGCTAAAAGCGATATCTTCGATGGTGTCTCGGTGCACGGGGAGAGTAAAAGCGAGCTTTGCGGTTTGGATATCGACGACGAAAGTTTTGCCGTCTTCACCGCAAGAAAACATATAATGCCCCTGAGGATCGACCCCCACGCACGAAACGCTGCCGTGATGGCGGTCAACCTTGGCAACAAATTTTTTGGTGCTAGCATTGTAAAGGCGTGCTTCCTTACCCTCATTGGCGATCAGCGCAAAAAACACCCCGTCTTTGCTAAAGGAGACCACCCGATTTGCGTAGCGTTCATGGTGGACACCCGTCTTAAAACCGCCTTCGGTCTCCATGGTTTCGAGTTTAAGATAGCGGATATTGGTTTTGGAATCGACTACGAGCAACCTCCCGTCCTCGAGTATCTCTAAAACAATAACGGGATCGTTAAAATGTTTGTTCTCTATCGGCTCCATGTCTGCTTAATCCCTTAAATATCCCTCTTCTTTGAGTACCTTGCGGATGTTGGCTTGATGCTCCTCCCCTTTGGTCTCCATATGTACCGTAACATTCGCATCGCCGTAATCAAGCGAGATCGCGGTGCGGTCGTAGGAGATATGGACGATGTTGGCATTAAGCTCTTTGAGCAGTTCGGTAAATTTCATAAGCGATCCCGGTTTGTCTACCAAGGTCACCGTGATCTTCATTTTGCGTCCCGATTTTAAAAGCCCTTTTTCGATAATCACCGACAAAAGAGTGACGTCCATATTGCCGCCGCTTAGAACGATGGCAACTTTTTTATTTTTGAGGTGTTCTAATTTTTCATGCAAAAGCGCCGCAACGCCGACGGCTCCCGCACCCTCTACCACGAGTTTTTGTTTTTCGAGCAAAAACAAGATGGCGCTTGCTATCTCCTCATCATCGACGCTGATAAAACGATCCACCGTCTCAAGCATATGCCCCAGCGTCACGGGGGAGGTGTCGCGCACCGCTATCCCATCGGCAATGGTGCGTACGCTTTTTGTATCTATGGGCTTTTTCTGCTCATACGACTCCCTAAGTGCAGGAGCGCCTTTTGCACTTACCGCGATCACTTCGATCTTGGGGTTGAGCGCTTTGATGGCACATGCCATACCCGAGACAAGCCCGCCGCCCCCTGCGGGAACCACGACGGCATCAATCTCTTGGCATGCTTCGAGTATCTCGAGCGCCACCGTACCCTGCCCCGCAATCACCTCTTCATCTTCAAAAGGGTGTACGAAAGTCAGGGAGTTTTTTTCTCCGTAAAACTTCGCATAGGCATACGCTTCATCGTAATTGCCCCCCGCCAAAATAACCTCGGCGCCGTAATGTTTGACACCGTTTACCTTTGTCAGAGGCGTCGCTTCGGGCATCACTATCACTGCGCGAATACCGAATTTCAGCGCCGACATCGCTACGCCCTGAGCATGGTTCCCCGCACTCGCGGCGATAACCCCGCATCCTCTTTGGGCGTCACTAAGAGTTGCTATTTTATTGTAGGCGCCGCGAATTTTAAACGCACCCGTTACTTGAAGATTCTCTTTTTTAAGATACACCTCGCAGCCGCTAAGCTCGCTCAGATAAGGCGCATACGAAAAGGGGGTTTTTGCCGCAATATTTTTGATACGCTCTTGGGCATCGTAAATTTTTTGTAAAGGTACCAACGTCTAGCCTTGAAAAAGGGTTCTATGATCGACCATAGAGCATTGGTTTTGCACTACGCGCATCCCTGCATCTTTAGCTTTTTGTGCCGCTTCGTTATTGACGATCCCTTTTTGCGCCCAAAACACTTTCACGTCTCCGCGCGCTATACACGCATCGGCGATCGCGCCGAGTGCGTCGGGTTTTCTAAAGATGTTCACCATATCGACCGGCTCAGGAACCTCCGCCAAAGAGCGGTACACTTTCTCCCCTAAAATCGTCTCCTCTTTAGGGTAAACGGGGATAATTTTAAATCCCTTAGATTGCAAATAACTCGCCACTCTGTGGGAATCTTTTTCAGGCTCGGGAGAAAGCCCCAAAACCGCGATCGTCTTAACCATGCCGAAAATCTCTTTGACTTCATCCATATTCGAATTTACCGTAGGGAATTCACACTCCATAGTTTCTCCTTATTTTAAAAAAGTTTTTTTGTAAATTTTTGGGCTATTGTACTCTCTTAGAGTTTGCAAGCAGATAAAAACAAGGTCGATTTTAATAAAACCCCCTAACGCAAGCTTTACGATGATTGGATGAAATCCGTGTTGCGTCTTTTTTATTATCGCTATTTACGTAATCTTTTGTATCCCCTCCAACCCGCCGAGTTCTAATGAAACGCCGAGTCTTGGGTCTAGTTGATAATCTCTGGGATTTATGCGGATCAGCTTGGTGCGTGGCATGATGGAAGCCAGACGCTCCCCTTGCAAGCGCACCGAAGGGATGGCGATGCCTGCGCCTATTTCGATCACCGCAATCTTTTTATTTTTGTTTTTTGCAAGCCAGGCTTCGTAAGCACTTTCTTGTATTTGGGCGCGGCTTGCATCCCATCCCCAGTCGCTAAACATCAAAATATTCGGGCGTGCTACAGAGCCACATCTTTGGCATGTAGGTAACGTAAGAGCTTCAAAACGCTTCTCGTCAACCTCTACATCTTCCGCATGCCAAATACCGTGATCGTCGGCGCGCGCACACTGAAAACGGTGAATCGAACCGTGGATTTCGTATATTTTTTCCTCCGCAAAGCCCGCTTTTTGGAACTGTCCGTCGACGTTGGAAGTGAAGATGAAATAGTTGTCGTTTTTCTTTCGTGCGAGTTCAAGCAGCATGCCAAACCCCGCGTGGGGTATCGTACGGGTATAAAGTCCCAGTCTGTGCCCGTAAAATGCCCATGCCAGCTTGGGATTTTCCTCGAACCAGCGGGGATTTGCCATCTCGCTAAAACTAAGCCCCAGCTCTTTAATAGGCGGGTAAGCTTTCCAAAAACCTTCGTTACCGCGAAAATCGGGCAAACCGCTATCAACCCCCATCCCCGCACCCGCACAAATCAAAAGCGCGTCCGCATCCGCTACGATCTCTTTGGCATGTTCAATTCTCTGCTTGAGGCTTTGCATCATCCGCCTTTAGTAAAACTCTCTATTTTTTTCGAAATCACCTTCGCACTGGGAACGACATTGGAGGAGAGGCTTAGATGCGCGTCTTGGTCGTCAAAAAATATATCCGCTCCAAAAGCCTGAAGCACTTCGAACTTTTCGCTGCCCCCTAAAAAAAACGCTTCATCTATGCGCACACCCCAAAGGTTGAGCGTTTTTATCACCCGCTCATGGCTCGGCGCGCTTCTGGCAGTTACCAAAGCGGTGCGTATGGGGGAACGGTTGTCGGGAAACTTTTCCTGCAGGCGCGCCAAAGTCAAAAGAAATTTGGCAAAAGGTCCCTGCCCCAGAGGGTTGTCGCGGTTTTGCTTTTCATGCTCCAAAAACGCTTCAAGCCCTTTTTCTTTATAAATAAGTTCCGATTCCTCCGAAAAAAGCACCGCATCCCCGTCAAAAGCAATACGCACCTGATCCCCCTGCGAGGCGTGCACGTTTGAAGTCGCGGGGAGAATTTTGGCGGCGGCAACCCCGTTTTCGAGGGCGTTAAGCACGTCTTCGTCGTTGGCAGAAAGAAAAAGATCGACCTTGAAAGGTTTAAGATACTTGGAAATATCCTGCCCGCTTGTCCACCCCGAGCGTACGATCTCAAGGTCGTATTTGTTGATGGCATTGGTGATACGCAGACTTGTCGCGGCATTGTTGCGCGAGAGGATCAGCACCTCCACCTGACGCTCCTCTTTTGGGAATAACCGATTGATTTTCAAAAGGTTCTCCACCAAGCGAAACCCCGTTCCTTTGGCTACTTCGTCGTTTTCGTGTTCAAGCTGGTATTGGTAGTACGCATCAAGCCCTTTCTCTTCAAAAACGCTGTTCTCCCTCTCAAGATCAAAAAGTGCGCGCGAACTCACTGCGACTACGAGCTTATTTTCTAAATTGTATCCCAAATTGTTTCCTCTGTTTTCATAAATATATTTAACCCGATTTTAGTTTGTATTAGGCTAAAACGCACTAAAATACAGCCAAAACTCCACACGAAAAGAAGCATTATGGATAACATACAACTCCCCGAGGGGATGAATCCGGAGGTTTTAAGCCACCTGATGAACCCCCAAAACTACGGCAAACTTGAACATGCCAGCGGCGTAGGGGTCGCCGTAGATGAAAAAACGGGTGAATACGTCATTTTTTACACCCTTCTTAAAGAGGGCGACACCATAGAAGATGTACGTTTTGCGACCAACGGCTGCCAAGATACGGTCGTGGTGGGTTCGATGTTTACCGAGATGATAAAAAACAATTCCACCTCTTTTGCCCAAGAAGCGATCCATAAAATGAACGCAAAACTAGGGGGTGCGACGCCCCAGCAGCAGATCTGCGCCGACATGGTGCTGAGCGCTTTTGTCGCGTCGATGATAAATTACGAAAACCTCCAAGAGGGGAAAAAAGAGGAGATGCACGTGCTGAAAATGAAAGAGAGCTGCGAGGTGGACGAAGATGCAAAATAGCCTTTACAAAGCAAAACACCGCCTTTGGCTTGAGGTGCTTTTTGCCTCGTTTGCCGTGAACGACGAAGCGATCAAATCGCGCCTTTACGAGTTTTCCCTTATTGCATTTCGCCACATGAAGTGGATCGGCAATGAAATCTTGGCATGCGGCAACGACTACAATTACGACCGCGACGCCATGATGCTTTATAAACGCGAATCGGTATTCGAACTCCTTCAGGCACTTAAAAACGCCGTAGCCAAAACACAAACCCTCTACCCCCAAACGCCCCTTGGGGAACGGCTAAGAACCGACGATGCCTACCTCATGGAATACCTCTCGCAAATCTTAAAAGATTCGGGCAATAACAAAGAGATCACCGCTTTTGGGATGCAACGAAAATGGGGGGATAAAAACCTCGATAAAGAGCAGATCGACGCCCTGACGATGTTTTTGTTTGAAGAATCTTACAAAGAGTATGAGCTGATTTTGATCTACGCCTACATGCAATCACGCACCGATATTGCACTTCATTACAACGTATTTGAAGACCTTGTCGCCGAATCGCAGTTCCATCTTAAATCGTTCGGTAACATGATGGCAAAAATGGGGATTTTGGCACTTCCAAGAGAGTTGCACGAACTCACATATCATGTAAAAGATCTCAATCAATTCGTGCATGACGGCATTGCCGAAGAGGAAGCGGCTAAAGAGATGTGCCGCGAGCTCAGCGCCGCAATAAAAGATGAAGAACTCTCAAAGTTTTTCGATTTTATCAACTTCCAAGAAAGCTACCATATAGAGCTTATGAAAAAGCTCCTCTAACCTTCTTACATGCCAAGCGCTGCCCCTGCTTGGCATCTTCTTATACCGCTCATAAAATCGTAATATTTATCGACGTAGGACATCCGAACATGGTGGTCTGTTTTATGCACGACGCCGCTGTTGACGTTGCGATTATCGTGGGTAAGACAAAAATAGCATCTTTCCACTTGCGCTTGATGCTCCTCTAGCGGCAAAGAGCAAATATGATTTCGGACGGTTTTACATTCATGGTTAGAGTTACACATGACACACCCCTTTTTTGGCTTTAAACGTTGTAGACGAATAAAAAAAACTTTTTTACGTTAACGCACTTTACTTAAGAGGAAGTTTAATTATTTTTGCTAATTTATGTTTTTTTGAGATAAAAATGAGATATTTTGTGATCTACACCCCTTATTTGCGGGATGCAGGAGCTAAGAGAGAAGACGATAACGTTTTTGAATTTTATGGGCGATGATCCCCAAAGCGATCCCGATCCCATCGGCGACAATATCTGCAAAAGAGGCGTAACGCCCCTCTATAAAATGTTGCACCACTTCAATCTGCGCGGCAAAAATAAAAAGCAAAAGGGTGTTTTTTAGTATTGAAAACTTAGCATAGGCGTTTGCAAGCAAAAGATAAAGCACAAAAAAAGCCACAAAGTGGTTCGATTTATCCCACATATTCTCAACAATTGCTATGCTTTGCGTCGTCGTAGCCAAATATTCGATCACCGCGAGTGCGCTAAAGAGTCCCAAACGAAACCAAAACGGGGTGAAAAGTTTTTTAAGCACTGAGCACCTCGTTGATGGGATCGCTCACTTGTTTATCCCACAAAAGCTCTTTATGGGAAAGATTTTCAAGCTCTTTGTAGAGTGCTAGGTTTTTTACGTACGATTTGAGGTTTTGAGAATTTTGAATAAAGGTGATCTCATCGTGTTTGCTTACAAAGAGATATGTCGGTGCCTCGATATGTTGCACATATTTCGTATTGTCGAATTTATAACGCAAAAACCATCGAAAATTGATCGCATAGCGGCTTTTTGCAAGATTGCCGATCGAATCGAACGAACCTATAAGAAACACCCCTTTGACTTTCGTTTTGCTTGCAATATAGGCACTCACCACCGAGCCGATCGAAAATCCCAAAAGGTAAAAATCCCCGTAGTGCTTTTGCACCAGCTGTGCGATTTTAAGCCCGTCGGCCAAAATATTTTTCTCACTTACGATCCCTTCGCTGCGCCCATAGGAGCGGTAGTTGAAGGTGATAATTCTGGCATGCGGGTAGGTTTGGCTTAGGCGTTTGATAAGCCCGACGCTATCGTGGCTTCTGCCGCCGAAAAACAAAAGCGTGGCATGGGGCGCACTGTGGTTATATACGATCCCTTCAAGCTCTTTGTTATCGTCGGTTTTTACGCTTAAATATTCAAAGCGCTCGTCTAAAATCTCTTCGCGATAATAGGTCGGCGTAAACACCATAAAATGCTGCCATTGGTAAAAAGCAAACAATAAAATAACAAATGTCAGAACGGTAAAAACGATGTAAATCAGCAAACTAAGCACCTTCTTTCAAATTTTCTTGAACCGAATTATAGTACAATCACGCAATCATTTAAGGAACCTCATTATGCAATCATTCGGAAAATTCGCAACAAATTTCGGTCACGAATACCTCGTTGAACACTACGTCTACACCCCGCTTGAGGAGGAGAAAATCTCTTCAAAAGAACTTGAAGCACTTTTAAAAAACAGACGTAAAACAATCGCGGGCACCCTCTTTTTATACAACCCCGTACAAGCTCCCCTTGGGTACAACACCGAAAGTGCCCTTAGCGTTCAAGGGTACGAGATAGAGGATGATTTCGTCGAACTCGCCGAAAACCCTCTCTTTTATCTTCTTGCTTCGGCACTTAAACATACCTACAAAGGCAAACTTATCGAGATCAAGTACCTTTTTAACTACAACCGTCCAAACATCGAACCGACCCCTATTTTAGAGGAGTTTGAAGCGGATATAGAGAAACTTCCGACAAATCTTCTTACCCGCTACGACCGCCACATGAACTACCAAGACACGCCAAATATCCGCCTGAGCGGCAAGTTTGTCTTTTTTGCGTGCGGGCATAAACACGACCGCCACCATAAAAACATCATCGCCTATGCCAGAGGACTAAGCGCGCAAGCCCAAAAACTCGGCAAAGAGGTGGTTTTTATGTACGACAACAACTGCGACGAAACCGAAGCCAAAGAGAGTGCGTACTTTTTGGCGCCTCTGGCAACGGGAAAATTCAAAGATATCCGCGCAAACGCTTTTAAAGAGGCGTTTAAAACTAATCCTCCGACGATCCAAAAGGTACTCTAACTACTTTCTTCGCCGTGCCCAGCGTGCGAAAAAACGCGCAGGCACCAAACGCGGCGGGATCTCTTTTTCACTTACGATATATTCCGAGAGCATCTTTGCCAAATAGGGCGCGAGCACAAACCCGTAGCCGCCGTTTCCGTTGATCATGGTCAGATTCGGGTAGTAGCTAAAAAGCTCGTAATCAGGATTTTTCGTATCAAACCGCTGCGCTTTTGCCGCCAAAGTTTCCTCTGCCATCACCACGCGCCCAACCAATGGCATGTAATCGCTTGAACCCGAACGCAGTCCCGTGTAATCTTTGAGCACCGCTACATTCTCTAATTGCATCGTACGGGAGGCTTTCTCTAAAAGCTCCTCCCTGCCCGCTTGTATGTCGTAGGGTTCTTTGTTTTTTTGAGGATGGTAATGAACGTTGTGGGTCGCACCTATCGCCAAAGTACCCTCTAAGCTCGGTGCGATCGAGACAAACTGATGGAGAGAAAAGTCGTTTGGCGTCGTCGTGGCAACGTCGATACGGTGCCCCCAAATGCCGCGAATGGGATTGTAAGGCTCACGCAAAAGCGGCTCGTACGCCCCCGTGGCAAGCACAACCTCTTTTGCCGCGTAGGTTTCGTTGATGATCCACATCCCATCATCATACACCAGACTACGCACCTCAAGCCTAACTATTTGCGCGTTTTTGCACAAAGCGCGGCACATCCCCTGTGCATCGGCTACGCCTGCTTCTATGCAAACGCTCTCTTGGGTCTTGGCATGTGGGGTGAGGCGTGCTAAAAGCTCTTTTGGCGGGGTGCAAAGCGCAAGCGGCGTATCTTGCTTATACGAACGAATATTGTTTGCTTCCTCCTCGTCTTTTGCGATATGCAAAAGGGGGGCTTTGCGTAAAAAACGGGAAAAATTTTCGGTATAAAATGCAAGGGAATACACAAACGCATCGTTTAGAAGTTCGCGCAGTTCCCCATCTTTGGAAAATTTCGGAGAGATAAACGCGCCCGCCGCACCGCTGCCGCCGCCTGCGACTCCCTCCATATCGAAAATCGCAACCCTTTTGCCTTTTTGGGTAAGCTCATGGGCAACGCAAGCGCCGTTGATCCCCGCGCCGATGATCGCTACATCGAACAAGGGGGATGCCTAAACTGCTTAGGGTAGATAAACGAAACAAGACGGGCGTTTAGGGGGTTGATATCGCTCCATTTTTTACACGTAAAGTCGATCTCGACGATCCCGCAGGTGACGATATTTTCGTTAAACTCCAAAAAATGTGCGGCAAGGTCGTTCAGCGAGGGATTATGCCCGACCAAAAAAACGGTGTTGTATTTTTTATGCAGTGAAGTTAAAAGCGCCAAAAGCGTTTTGGCATCCGCTTCGTAGATGCTCGGCTCAAACGTGATCGCTTTTTCAAAATTTACTTCGGCGGCGATCGCCAAAGCGGTTTTGCGTGCGCGTTTGGCAGGGCTAGAGAGGATTATGTCGGGGTGTATCCCCTTCTCTTTGAGCACTTTGCCCATAAAAGGAGCATCGTTCTTTCCCCGTTTACTCAAAGGTCGTTCAAAATCCGAAAGATGCTCCTCGTCCCAAGAGGACTTGGCATGTCGTATGATGCAAAGCTTTTTCATATTTTTTAGTATTAAATACTTACCTCTTTGATATCGGCGATTTTCAAGATGCTTCTATAGATATACGCCACGAGAGTCTTTCTGTTTGTACGCACCGCCACGTCCTCGGCATTGACCATCACGTCGTCGAAGAAACGATCAAGCTGCGGTTTAAGCCCCAAAAGCGCATCGAGTTCCTCTTCGTACGAAACATACGAAGCCGCGCTCACTCGGTTGTACGCCGCATAAAGTTCGCGCTCCGCGTCCGCTTCAAAAAGGGTTTCTTGCACCGCACCGAGCGTTGTGAGATCGGTATCTTTGGTGATATTAGCGACACGCTTAAATGTTGAGGATGCTTCGCTAAAACTCTCGCTAGAAGCGATCGTAGCAAGCGCTTCTATCTTTTTGCCCATTGCAAGTAGCTCCCGCTCCCCCGATGCCAAAACCGCTTCGATGATCGAAGGGTTCACTTTATAAAACTGCTTGACGCGCTCTAAAATAAACGCTTCGAGTTTTTCAAGTTCAAAAGGGACATACTCGGCGGCAAGCTCTTTGATCGTTGCAACGATGTCGAATCTAAACCCGTATTTATTTACGATACGAATAATTCCGTTGACCGCACGACGAAGCGCAAACGGGTCGCGTGAGCCTGTCGGGATCTGGTTGATGCTAAAAAGCGCTATAAGGGTATCGAGTTTTAAACTCATCGCCACGATCGCACTCAGCGGCGTCGATGGGAGCGCGCTCTCTTCCCCTAATGGGAGGTATTGTTCTTTAATCGCCAAAGCAACCGCTTCGCTCTCCCCTTGAGCTAGCGCGTAGTAACCGCCCATAAGCCCTTGAAGTTCGGTAAACTCGTATACCATCTCGCTCATAAGGTCTGCTTTGGCAAGCGCCATAGCTTTGTCTAGGTCTGCTTTGGAGGCGTCGATGGCGTACATGCCATAGAGCGTCGATGCGATTTTGGCTTCGCGCACGATCTTGTCCGCCACGCTTCCGAGCCCTTTAAAGAATGCAACTTTCTCTAATCCTGCCGTGCTAAGCCCTTTTTTCACGTCGTTTTCGTAAAAGAAAAGCGCATCCGCCAAACGGGGGCGTAAAACACGTTCGTTCCCCTCGATCACTTTTGAAAAATCTTGCGTCAAGGCGTTGGAAACCACTACGAACTTGTTGATAAGTTTGCCATCTTTAAACACGGGAAAATAGCGCTGATGCTCTTTCATGGAGGTGATGATAACTTCAGGCGGGAGCTTTAAAAACGCTTCGTCGAACGAGCCCAAAAGCGGCGTCGGATGTTCGGTAATTGCCACAACCTCCTCCAAAAGCTCCTCATCTACCTCGATTGTTATGGCATGTGCCCTCTCTAAAGATGCAAACGCTTCTAAAATATCCTCGCGTCTTTGCTGTGCAAAAAGGGTCACCCCGCCCTTTGCGAGCACATCGAAATACTCTTTGATCCCGCCAAGAGCAAGTGCGTCGAAATTGCTGATGCGGTGCACGTAGGTTGCTTTTGCCGATTTTTTTCCGAAAAGTTCCATCTCCACAAGAGTATCGTCCAACATAACATTTACCCAGCGGATCGGGCGGATAAAGCTCTCTTCCAAACTCCCCCAGCGCATAGATTTACCAAAATCAAGCGATTTGATCCACTCTTCGATGATGCTCGGCAACAGCGCTACCGAGGGTTTTCCTTTGATCTCTCTTTGGTAGTAGAGCACCTCTTTGCCCTCTTTGAGCGCACTCGTTACCTCTTCGATACCCACGCCGCATTTTTTTGCAAAACCGTGTGCAGCGGGCGTTGCTACGCCGTCTTTGTAAGCAACCGAGAGCGGCGCCCCGAAAAACTCCTCGACGCTGTCCTCTTGGAGTGTTTTAAACTCTCTGTGCCAAAGCACCAGACGGCGCGGCGTATAATAAAATTCGAATTCGCACAAAAGGGAATGTTTCTCTAAAATCGCGGCGTATTTTTTTTCGATATTGTTTAATTCTTTTAAAAGCGGAACCGCCGGAAGTTCCTCGACGCCGATCTCTATGAGTAGTGGTTGTAACATTTTGAACTCTTTCTTTAAGATTATTGCAGGTCGCGATTTTAGCTTTTTTTTGCTTTAACGCCGTTTATGCTATAATCCAAAACCATGCAGAACAACTACAATATACGGCTATTTCAAGAGCTTGACGAATCGTTTTTATCGCAGATAGATCGCCATGCCAAGATGGTGCATTTTAAAAAGGGGGAGTTGCCTTTTTTTCATGACGATCTGCTTGAGAACTTTTATTTTATCGTCGAGGGGAAGCTCAAATCGTACCAAATGAACCTCCAAACTCTCAAGGAGCAAACCTTTTTTATCTACCGTCGCGGCGATATGCTCGATACGATCATTTTGCTTGACTCCAAACCCCACGAAGTACTTTACAAAGCGCTTGAAAACACCCATGCCTTGCAGCTTCCCATAGAAAAAGTGCGCGAATGGATCGACACCGATGCCCATTTTAAGGAGAAGTTTTTCCCCTATTTGGCGACCCAGATGCGCCACACCGAAGAGCTTGCCGCCGACATTTCGCTTTATGATACGGCAACCCGTTTGAAAAAGCTCCTCCTAGAAAACGATAATCCGAAAAATCGTTTTGCCTATTCCCTGCTGCAAAATCTCTCAAACACCGAGATCGCCAATCTCACCGGTACCGTACGCCACGTCATCGAGCGCCATCTCAAAGAGCTCAAAGAGGAGAATATCGTCTCCACCTCCAAAAAAAACATCTCCATCACCGACAAAAATAAACTATTGGATTAAATATACGCTAAAGGAACACGTCCCTTTAGCTGCGCTTGCGCCGCTGAGGCGACTAAAGCTTGCTTCTTTAAAGCAAGACGACTTTTTTTGCAAAAGTCTATTAAATGCAACCTAAGTAGCAAAACTCTTTTTTAAAAATATTTTACAATTTTGCCAGTTCAAACCAAAACAGGAGTTTTCAAATGTTAGTCACAAAATACGATCCGTTTAAAGATTTCAGAGGTTTTAAAAGAGGTTTCGATCTCGTCAATGAGATCGTTAATTCGTTAGAAGCAAATTCGGCAACACAAAATTTAGTTGACTTTAAACCAAAGGTCAATACCGTCGAGGGTAAAAGTGCTTACCATGTAGAGGTGGATCTGCCCGGGGTAAAAAAAGAGGATATCACGGTCAACGTCGAGGATAACGTTTTAACGATCTCGGGGGAGAGAAAGTTTAAAAACGAAGTGAAAGAGGAGGATTATTACAAGATAGAGAGCAGCTACGGAAGTTTTTCGAGAAGCTTTACCCTTCCAGAAAAAGTGGACATCGAAAATATACATGCCAACACCCAAGACGGCGTTCTTGAAGTGGTGATCCCTAAACTCGAAACCGTTGAGAATAAATCGAAAAAGATCGAGATCAAATAACTACTAAGGAGTTTGCTATGGATTTAGTCAAAACAGGTAAAGATATTGCAAATAAAGTGGAAGATACGATCGAAAAAGGGATAGAGAGTGCCAAAGACGCGCTTTCAAACGTTGCACGGCATCTCCCCTTTGCAAACTTTGCAAAACACTCCAACGACACGTTCGATCTTGAGATCGATCTGCCTGGGGTGAAAAAAGAGGATATCTCCATAGAGGTTGAGGATAATTATCTCACAATCACGGCGGTAAGAAACTACAAAAACGAGGTCAAACGGGAGGATTATTACCTGTGCGAGAGTAGTTTCGGGCAGATTGCACGCAGCTTTGTTCTCCCACAAAATATCGACCGAGATAAAATAGAGGCAAAATACGAAGACGGACGCCTCTATGTCACCTTCGAAAAAGAAGCCGCCAAAAAAGCCAAGGCGATCGCCGTCAAATGAAAGAGAGGCGCGCCCCGCGTCTCTAAAACGAGGCTTAAATAAGACAAATATACTCTTATTTATGTTTATCTCAAAGTTTTTATCGTTACAATACCAAACATTCAAAATCACAAAAGGAACATACATGCCAACAATCAATAAATACGTAAATATCGACACCGTAGAGAGAGAAGCTAAAAAAGACTACATCGATCGTCACTCGCCGTTTATCCACTGTGCTAGCAGTGCAAAAAAAGGTGAGATGTTTGCCGTAACAGTAAAAATGGGGAACGAGTATTCTCATCCGGATGATTTCGATCACTACATTGAGAGCATCACTCTTTTCAACGGTGAAACAAAATTAGCTATGGCTACATTTATCCCGGGAACTTTAGGGAACGAAAAATCTCATACTGAAGTAACGTTCAATATCCGCCCTATGGGTAAAAAACTCAACCTCGTAGCACACGGTTACTGTACAAAACACGGTGTGTGGGAATCTACACCCGTTGAAGTGGAAGTAGCTGAGTAGTAAAAGCCCCTGATTCAGGGGTTTTTATAGTGCTTTTTTAAACAATTTTTGACAAAAAAGCGTTGATTATTAAAGATTTTTCTATCTTTTCAATATATTCTGCAGACGCATTGTAACAATCAATTTTTACGTAACTTCTACCTTCACTGCTGCTAAAGCGATCCCTGCCTCATCAAACTTAGCGAAGTTTTTATCATTTTTGTCTAGGAGTTGCTTCTATTTCCTTTCATTCGCATTGCAATACACTTTTTCTCAACTTATAAAAAAATGCACCATTACACACCGGAGGCTGTTTCTATCCCGTAAAAATCTTTCAGCTGCTTATAGAGTGCCGGAAATTTTTCTTTTAGAACATCAGGTTTTTCAAAAATCTCTCTGTTGCTACTGCAAAAAATTCCGCTTCATTGGTTGCGGCGTAGCGTCCTAAGAGTTTGTATTCTTTCCAAAAACGGTTGGTATTTGCTTTTTTACACAAACGCTTATAGGTTTTAGAAAGGATATCTATAAACCCTTTATATTGAGCCTCTTGAAGAGGTGGCACCCCATTTGCGTCCCCTTGCATGAAATCCACCTCATGGGCAAATTCGTGCAACATGAGATTACTGTGATGCAAATGGTAAGCACTTTTTTTAGCCTCATGCCAACTCAGTATCACTGTGTCATTTATACTGAGTCCACCCAGTAAAAATCGCTCTTGAGTGTAGATTCCGCCATGTGCAGCAATCTCTTCGCTTATGAGTGTATGGGGATAGACAATCACCTGTTTTAATGATCTGTAACTATCAAACCTTGGCAAATTCAGCACCAAAAGTGAAGCATAAAAAGCGATAAGTACTTTGACCTCTTGAGTGATTACAAACCCCCGTGCACCCAAAAAGGTTTTTGTGTGGATAAAGCGTAAAATCAGCTTTTTTATCCGCTCTTTTTGCTCTTGTGAGAGTTTTTCATAATGGGGTGTTTTTTTAATTATCTCGTCATACGATGGAGGAAAAGGGAGCTTATCTATACGGCGAAGATTGCTTCTTTCGTAAAGATAACAAAAGAGTAAATACAGAGCATAAAAAAGCCCTAAAAGTAAAAAAAGAGCTAAAAGCGTCTTATGATATTCCATCTGCTCCACTTTGCTATTTCTTCAAGCTCTTGGGTGAAATCTTTTACGTACATCTTGGCATCACTTTGAGCATCATCCCATCTCCCAAATGCAGCCTTGCGACCAGCTCTTTTTTAGAACTGTTCATGGCATGTAGATGGTAGATTCTGTCTGAAAAATGGGTCAGCAAAACCCCTTGATACGACTCATAAAGGGTACCGTCTTGGAGTATGATCGCGACATCTCTAAGTATACTGCCACTAAAATATCAGACAGCAATTTGAGAGGAGATCTTCCTAAATGGTACAATTAAACAGACATTTAGGAGAGCGGATTATGAGTAAAAAGCGTAAGCAATATTCTGCGGAGTACAAGACGAAAGTGGTGCTTGAACTTTTGCAGGGAGATTTAACAGTGGCACAGGTGGCAAGCAAATATGAGATCACAGCCAAGAGTCTGACCGACTGGAAGAAGCAGTTTTTAGAGAATGCATCGTTGGCGTTCGATTTGAGCGGAGCGACCAAATCATACAAAGATGAGATCGAAACCCTTAAAGAAGAGAACGATGCATTAGCAAAAAAACTTGGCAAGACGACCATTGAACGCGATTGGGCAGTGGGAAAGCTAAAGAGCTTGGACTTATCAAATAAAAAAGATCTTGTCGATTCCAAGCTCAGTGACATTCCAGTGGCAAGACAATGCGAGATGATCGAGCTGAACCGATCAGCACTCTATTACGAAGCAAAGCCGATTCGTCAGTACGATTTGAAGATCATGCGGCGAATTGATGAAATCTACACTGGTATATCCTCGACCTACGGCTATCGTTTCATGCACCGCCAGCTGCTCGAAGACGGCTTTTCAATCGGGGTCAATAAGGTAAACCGGCTGATGAATGTGATGGGGATACAGGCAATCTTTCCGAAAAAGCGCAAGCTCACGTCCATCAAGAACCACGAGCACAAGATTTATCCCTATCTTCTCAAAGAGCTGCAAATTACCAAACCCAATCAGGTCTGGAGCGGCGACATCACCTACATTCGAACCCATGGCGGGTTTATGTACCTGGCGGCGATCATCGACTGGCATAGCAGATCCATTCTCGCTTGGAAACTATCCAATACAATGGATACGCTTCTCGCAACCGATGTACTCAAAGAAGCCATCGACAAATACGGAACACCGGAGATTTTTAACTCCGATCAAGGGTCACAATATACGAGCTTTGAACATACGAAAATACTCAAGGATCACGGCATAAGAATTTCCATGAACGGTAAAGGCAGATCGATCAATAATATCGCCATCGAACGTTTCTTTAGAACGCTAAAATACGATGAAATCTACATTAACGATTACCAAAGTATCAGCCATCTTCGCAATAGCATTGCAAAGTATATGAACTTTTACAATTTCAATAGGTTTCATTCGGCACTTGGCTATAAAAAACCGATGAACGTATATCTGGAAGGAGTTAAAAAAGTTGGTTAGGCATTTAGCAGGCGGTGGGAAGATGAACTCTCAAAATCCTGTCTTGACATTTGGTGGCAGTATAAAGTTCTGATTCTTTTATCTTTAGAGCGTTAGAATCTTGCATTGTTTTAGACTCTTTTTGTCTTAGATATAACACATAAGCCGTAAGCCCAAATATACTTATGAGTAAAATTACGATTATACCGATTGGCTCCATCACTGCGTTACCTATTTTCCAATCTTTTCAAAATCGATCGTCGGTTCGTCTATATAAAATCCTTGCGAATAATCGATCCCGACCTCTTTTACTTTATCCATTATCGTGCTTGAGTGAACATACTCGGCTATCGTTTTTATCCCTAATTTTTTGGCAAACTCTACTATCGTCTCAACCACCAACAAAGCATTTTTATCGGTCTCTATCTGTGTAATCAGCGAACCGTCTATTTTGATATAGTCGACGCTCATTTTGGTTAGATACGAGAAGTTGGAATAGCCGCTTCCGAAATCGTCGATGGCGATCTTGGCACCGTAGCGTTTTACCTCGTTAATAAAACTCTCTACTTTCGTAAAATCCTGAACCGCTTCGGACTCCAATAGTTCAAAAGTGATCCGATGCGCTTGGGGATAGTTTTGCAGCTTTTTTATAATATATTCAAAAATTTCACTGCTTAAAATATCTTCGATGGAGAGGTTGATACTAAATTCAAATGTATTCCTCTCAAACACTTCAAACGATTTGTCTATGATGATTTTCGTCACGAAGGTGTCTGCTTTTATCCTTTTGGCAACGGGGAGAAAAAGATGCGGGGAGATCACGTTATCCTTTTCGTCGATAAGCCGCGCCAAACACTCAAACTTCGTAATTTTGAGCGTTTTATTGTCGATAATCGACTGAAAATAGGGAACGATTTTCATTGTTTCTATGGCATGGCGCACCGTATTGGAGAGTTTGAGATTTTTTTCGTATTCGTTTTCAAAATGCATCCTGTCCTCATAGATCCAAAACGGCAAACTTCTCTCTTTGGCATATTTGAGTGCCATGGCAACCTTCGAGAAAAGATTTTCGTTTTTAGCGCTCGAAGAGGATGCAAGGGTGAAATCTATAAAAATCTTGCTCCCTTGGTACTCCACCATCATATTTTTGATCTTTTGGTACAACTGCGCCAAAAAATCTTTGAGCTCGTAAAAACTCATCGTCTTTTCTAAAACAAAAGCAAATTCATCCACGGAAAGACGATAGATTTGGCACTCTTTCAGGTGGCGCATAAGCATTAAAGCGACGTTTTCGATCACGAAATCGCCGACGTTGAAGCCGTAAAAGTTATTGATCATTTTAAAATTGTCTATATTGAGAACAACAAGCCCCGCTTCTTCGTTTTCCTGCAAATCTTTGCGGAGCTGATAAATGTTGGGAAGGTGGGTGAGGTTGTCGGTGAAGTATCTGCTAAGCAGATCGTGTTTGCAACGGCGCAATACTTCTTTTTGGGCTTTGTAGTCGAGTTCGAGTCTTTGAAGCACTTCATCGCTCACCTCTTCATGCGGCATACTTTTGTCTAAACTAAAAACGCTTACGTAGGTTTTTGATTTATCTTCCGATTTTAGCAAGACAAGCTTGGCATGGGGCACCCTTTTTTCAAGCTGCGTTTTTAAGTTTTGCACCAAAACGGTATTGTGGATATACGAAGAGATATGGATCAAAACCGTCGTGCTGCCGATATCACAAACACTTCGGACGGTCTCGTCTACTTCGCTTGAAGAGGTTAAAATAAAATCATTGATCGTTACGTTTTCTTGTATAAGATGTTCCATGCTTTTTTTGTCCTTGCTTGAAAGGGTATATTTTAACACAAACTCGTAAAGTATATTTTAACCACTCTTTAAATATACTAATACGCTTATTTTAGGAGAAGGGTTGCGCCGATGAAGTCGTTTCAAAATCTTTTGTTGCTGCAAAATCTTTACCGCATCAAAGCGCTGGGGTTTGAATATATCGATTCCTTTAGCGTCAATGCCGCTTCAAGCAGCTCGTTTGAAGAGCCGATGAATCTGGGGCAGCTTACCCACAACATCGCTACATGCCACCTGTGCGATCTCAGCAAATCGCGCAAACAAAGCATGAGCGGTTTTGGCAACCCCAATGCCGATTTGATGTTTATCGACTACTCCGTATCTGCGGTCGAAGATGAAACGAACGGTTACTTCTGCGGCAGAAGCGGCGATACTTTAAAAAAAATGATCGAAAACGTTTTGGAACTTCGCCTGAGCGATATCTATTTCACACATGCCATAAAGTGTAAACCGCTCAATGCCAACCGACCCTCCGAATCGGAATGGGATTCATGCAAGCACTACCTTTTCTCGCAGATAGAGTTTGTCAAACCTAAAGTGATCGTTACTCTCGGCGAAGATGCCTATGCACATCTTAGCGGCGAATACGACAATTTTAAAAACGTAAGGGGTCACGTGATCGATTGTAAAAAATACAAACTTATCCCTATTTTTCATCCGCAATATCTTCTTCGTAATCCCGAATCGAAGAAGACCGCGATGAATGATCTTAAAACCATAAAGAGTTCCCTATGAAAAAAACAGTTTCTTCTCTCTTTGCTATTGCCTGCGACGATTTTCGCAAAAAGTTTTTTGATCTCAAGCATACCCGTACCAAAAACCTATATTCAAGACCTCGATCCCTACCCTTGCGATGAGGCATGTATGCAAGAGTATATCGATAAAGAGATGATCTTCTCGTTTTTGGCACATGCCACATCCAAGCTTGAAAACCCGGTGCTCGATGAAGTACGCATGACCCATATAGCACTTTTTAATCTCGGTTCGGCAACCATTATCGGCGATCGGCTTAAAATCGCCCTTTTGCTCCCCCACAAAGTGATCGGACGCTACGCGGCATCGACGACCAACGCTTCTTTTGCGTATCTTTTGGCGCGCAACCACTCTTTTGAGCTCAAAAGCTACCAGATCAACGCGCAAACCCCCGAAGATATCCAAGCGGCGCTAGAGCAGATACAAGAGGAGGGTTTTTACTACGTCATCGCCCCGCTCACCCAAGAGGGTGCCGACATCGTCGCCGATCTTCGCCCCGAACTCAACATCTATTTCCCTACCATCCATAAAAAAAGTGCCAAAAGCACCTCCCCTTTCCTTTTTTACGGCGGTATAGATTACAGGGCACAAAGCGATCTTCTGCTTCAAGAAGCGGTTTCGCCGCTCGTGATTTTCCATGACAACTCCGCTTTGGGTACCGAACTCACGCAGTACGAGGAGAAAACGTTTAAATTCACGCAACCCGCTCCTGCCGGCACGATAGAAGAGGAAGAGGAAGAAGAGAATGCCCAACCCGTTTATGTAGAAGATCCGAGCAAAAAAGTGTTCCAATTCGCCATAACGAATACCACGACCAACCTAGAGAGCCGACTCAAAGAAAACGAAGAGATCAAAGCCGCTTCGTTCTTTCTCAACACACCGATCGTCAAAAGCGGTATGGTTATGTCGCAGCTCACACTTTATGACACGATGCCAACCAACATCCTCTCTACGCAGATCAACTACGACCCGCTGCTTCTTTCTATGACGCAGTTTGAGGATCGAAAAAGTATGATTATCGCCAACTCGATCACCGAGCACAACAACATTCTCATAGAGATCAATTCCCTTCTTGGCAACGATATTATCTACGACTGGATCAACTACACGACGACGGTGGGGCTTGATTATTTCTACAATCTCATCACAAATGAAAACAGAGAATACGACATCCCTCTCCAAGAGAATCAGATGCTTTATAAAATCGAGTTGCTGCGCCCCTCTCTCACACGCTTTTTACAATATACTTCCACTTCAAAATAACGAAAGCAACAGCTGTTTTACCTCTTGGTCGATCCTTTTGGGTCTGCCTTGAAAATCTATATACACAAGCGAAATAACAAGCTCAAAAATCTTTTTTTCCTCTTTGGTTATCGTTTGTTTTAGCACAAAAGAAGCCCCTTTCATATCTAAAAGCTCCGTACGCACCTCCAACAAATCCCCAAGCTTCGCACTTGCAATATAATCCGCTTCGATACGCTTTGCAACAAAATGCCCGCTCGAGAGCTCCGGCGACATGCCAAGCCTAAAAAACGCCTCGCTTCTGGCTCTTTCACAAAAATTAAGATAATTGGAATGGTACACAACCCCGCCCGTGTCGGTATCTTCATAATAAACTCTAATTTTCATTTTCACATTCCTTTAATGTTTATATTTTCTATCACTGACACAAAAAACTCTTTCGACCAAAGCTCAATCTCTCTCATATCTTTTATAAAAGGTTGAATATCATTTTTCGCTTTTTCTACATCGAGACTCTCTATCCTTTGTAAAAGCAAATTTTTAATGGTTTGTTTTGAGAGTTCACTCGGTATTTGTATATTATTCTCTTCTAAATACTTACAACTTTGAGATAATCTTGACTTTAAATGAACAGAGTCAAGTGCAACATCATTTGCTATATACCAAACTAAATCATACCAATCTCTCCCTTTTGGTCTTGTACTCCATGCACGGCATAGTATGGCATGCATTTTCCCTGCATACAAAGACGGCAAAGTGAAAGCATTTATAGAAAATGGTCTTGGAATTAGTCGTATAACATTTGCTGTTTCAAACTCTAATGGTGGGTTTGTATCCACTTCTAGTTTTATTTTTACAGCCTTGTCTCTATGAATCTTAGTTGTTATATCTTTTGGTGCGTTTATGTTTAAGAGATGCTCAATCGTGTTGCCTTTTACAAAAGCTGAGGCTATTGCACTACTGTTGTTTTTTTCTTTGATCTCTATTGTTACATCAAATCCAAAAGCTTTTAAGCTAGAGATGATTGCTTCTTCGTAGGGCTTAAGATTAAATTCTGGATTACTTTGTAAAAGTGAAAAGTCCAAATCTTCCGAAAATCTTGGAAGATTGTGAAGTATTCTAAGAGCAGTTCCACCGTAAAAAGCAGCATGTTTAAAAAATCCTGCATCATATAACCCAAGTAATACTATCTCTTGTAAAATTTCTCTTAAAGCATCATAGCTACTATTGGAGTTTGTCAGATCATATTTCTCTAACATTTTCATAAGTGCTGGATGTGTCATAATTTACCTTTTTCAATTACTTGTGAGAGAGTTTTTAAATTTTTAGATCTATAAACGGTTGCAATTTCTTCTATAAGGCGGCTATCCAATGGCTTTGTAATTTCAAGTCGTAAATCATATTTTAGATATTCAAGCATTGCACTTTGAGTAAGTGTGCCAATACCTCTATCGTATCGTATCTTGTCGCACAAAGCTTTTTCAGGCGTTGCTATAAATCTTCCACCTTCAACATCATTATAAATCCAATCAACCCCTATAGAATAAGCTTGAATGGGTACTTTTTTATAGCTAAATCTTCCAACAGGTGTTTCAAAAAGCTTGGCGTTTTTACTTGTTGCAGATGTTATTTCACTTACCCTCTCAGGTATCATTCCATAATAACTAAGTGCATAATCGAAAGACACATATGATGGTGTATAAAGTGTATTTGCAACACTTATCAAGTCAACCGGTCTTGTAAGATATGCTTTTGAAAAAGTGTAAAAACCTTTTTTTAGTCTTACGAGTTCACCACTTTTTACTAGATTTGATATTTTATCATTGACATTACTTACTGATTTTTCAAGCAATGAATAAAGCATCTCGTGTGAAAATATGGACAATGGTAAAGCATTTCGTAATTCTATTGTTTTCATAAAAATTATTATACTATAAAATCAATTATATTATATAGATAATCCAATTATTTTGGATTTAAATATAAAAATAAAGATATTTATATTTTTAATAATTTCTAAATACCGTGTAATCGTCAAAAACAAAAATCATACAAACAACCTCTCTTTGCAAAGTGTTTTTCATGTTAAAGTGCGCCTGTGCGGTGTATAATACATGCCATGGAAAAAAAGATATATTTGGTAGGCGGTGCAGTGCGCGATATGCTGCTCGGCGAGCCTCAGAGCGACAAAGATTACGTTGCGGTCGGCTATAGTGCAGAGGAGTTTGCCCATCTGCGGCAGGTTGGAAAGGATTTCCCCGTATTTTTACTCCAAGATGGGAGCGAACTGGCTCTTGCACGCACCGAAAAAAAGATAGGTGCGGGGTATAACGGGTTTGAGATGCACACTAAAAACGTCACCCTTGCCGACGACCTCAAACGGCGCGATCTCACCATCAACAGCATCGCCTACGATGCTACATGCCAAGAGTTTATCGACCCGTTCGGGGGTGCGGAGGATTTACGCAAAAAAATACTGCGCCACACCTCGGAGGCGTTTGTGGAAGACCCCCTGCGGGTGCTTCGTATTGCAAGATTCCGCGCCAAATACGGCTACGAGTGGAAAATCCACGCTTCGACCAAGCTGCTCATCTATTCGATGCGCAACGAGCTTAGATCGCTCCAAAAAGAGCGGGTGTACAAAGAGATCGAAAAAGTGCTTGTGCTTGGCGGTACCTCTATCTTTTTGAAACCCTTTTCGAGCTGGGTGTTTTAGACGTCATCTTCCCTTCTCTCTATGCGCTTACAACCCTTAAAGAGGGAAGCGTGTTCCATTTGGAAGCGAGCGTGTTTGAACACACGATGGCGGTTTTGCGCCATCTAGCAGACGAATCGCCCGCGCTCAAACTTACCGCACTCTACCACGACATAGCAAAACCCCACTGCTACCGCACCTACGGCAACGGCGCGAACCACGAAAAGGTCGAGCTGGTAGAACCTCGCATCGAGATCGACATGCCAAGCAAGATCAAAAAAAGGGTTTTGTTTCTGATCGCTTCCCATATCAAAATAGCGATCTTAGACGAGATGAGCGCGAACAAGGTGGCGAGTTTTTTTGAAAGTTTTAAAAAAGACCGCACCCTTTTGGTCGATCTGCTCCGCTTTTACCGTGCCGACAACGAAGGGCGCATAACGTTTGAGCCAAAAGAGAGTTTGGATGAAGAGAGAATCTTGAGGACGTTTGAGGCTATTGCATCCTACAGCCCGCAAGAGTGGATCAAAGCGCACGAAAAACCGCCCTCCAACGAAGCGATCAAACAGCACGTACATGCCAAGAATATCGCTTTTGTCAAAGAGCTGATGCGCTCTTAAAAACGGGTTGTTTTCCCCCCTTGAAAACTCATAAGAATCTTGCCGCTTAGCTCCTCGCCGTTGTAGAGCGAGTGGGGGTTGTTGACGCATGTTTTGACACTCGGATCAAACAACACCGCGTCTGCTTTTTCGCCCGCTTTGATAATGCCGCGCGTAAGCCCCAAACTTTTTGCGGGGTTGACCACGCTTAGGCGCAAGAGTTCTTGCATCCCAAGGAGATTTGTTTTGACAAGCTTCGTATAGTAAAGTGCGAGTGCATTTTCAAGCCCCTCGCATCCGTATGCCGCGTCGTAAAACGCAACCTCTTTATTCACGGGAGAACTTGGGCGGTGCAGCGTGGTAAGCACGTCGATCTGATTGTTTTTAAGCGCTTCTTGCAACAGGGCAACGTCGCTTTGACATGCCAGAGGGGGGTTGAGTTTGGCAGTGGTGTTAAAATTTTCACATGCTGTATCGGGGGTGATGAGATGGTGCAGAGAAACCTCGCAGCGCACCTCTACGCCCTCTTTTTTGGCTTTGTCTATAAGGTCGATAGAGCGCGGCGAAGCGATCGATTTGAAGAGCACTTTTATCTTAAAATGGCGCGCGATCTCGATCATGCGGCTCACGTGTAAAACCTCACTCAAATCGGGGATCCCGGGGAGCCCTAGCTTCGAGCTTACGTCTCCCTCGAGCATCACGCCGTTGTTGATAAGCGAGTTGTCTTCGGCTTTACAAAAGAGGGTCACATCATACATCTGCACATATTCGGCAATCTTGATCGCAAGGTTGTTTTTGGCAATCGTGCTCATATAAGGAGCCGCCGCGCCTTTTTTGAGCAAAATCGCGATGTTGCTTAAGCTCATATCCTCTTTGAGGGTATTGAGCATCATATCGACTTTGGCACCCTCAAGAGAGTGCAGAGCGTTTTGGGCAAACTCCAAAACCACTTCGTTGTCGATGGCGGGAGTTGTCGTCGGGTTGAGCACCACATGCCCTATCCCGCCGCCGAGTGCCTCTTTTGCGATCTCTTTGATGTTTTTGGCATTGAGCGATGCATCATTTAACGTGACGTTGGTATCGACCAAAAGGGGCAAAAAATACGCGCCTTTGGCATCAAAACTCTCATCCCCGAGAAGCCCCTGCCCTATTTCGGCGATCACTCCCTTTTCGATACGGATATCGGCATGCTTCTCGCCGTAAGCGTCGCATACGATTGCGTTTTTTATTACCATTTCAACCACCTTTGCTATAATGTTGCAATTATAAAAAAAGAAGGCTTAGAGTTGCGTTTGTTTCTTACTCTTTTTTTTCTCTTTTCTCTCACACATGCCAAGACCCCCTACGAAAGGGGCAAAGAACTTTACATGCAAAAGGGGTGTTTTTCTTGCCACGGCAACAACGCCGAGGGGATGCACAACTACCCCCGTCTGGCCAACCGCGCCAAAGGTTTTTTAGAGTACAAGCTCAAACGTTTTCGCAAAGGGCTCTCGGATAACCAACAGCAAGAGATGATGATCCCTTTCGCGTTGGGGCTAAGTGATGGCGACATCGAAAACCTCGTGGTATTTATGCACGAATTCGTCGAAGAGAAAAACAAAGAGCGCTACGACGACAGCTATAAAGTCCACGGAGACGGAGGTTCATGAAACTACTGGTAAGCGCACTCGAACACTCGGCGAACGTTCACTTGAAATCGCTCAAAAAAGAGCTGGGGGATGATGTAGAGTTTGTCGGCATTTTCGACAAAGAACTCGGAGAGAGCATCATCGACCTGCGCTCACTCGCCATCATGGGGTTCGTCGACGCACTAAAAAAATTGTGGTTTTTTTATAAGCTGCTCAACCGCATGGTCGCACTCGCCGAGGATGCCGACAAAGTGCTACTTATCGACTCCTCGGGGTTTAACCTCCCTTTGGCAAAAAGAATCAAAAAAAAGTACCCGAGCAAAGAGATCATCTACTACATTCTCCCGCAAGCGTGGGCGTGGAAACCAAAGCGCATCCCCGTTTTAGAGCGAACCATAGACAAATTGGCGTCGATTTTGCCTTTTGAGAAAAACTACTACTCCAAAAACGCCCCCATCACCTACGTGGGGCACCCGCTGCTTGACCAACTAAAAGAGTTCAAACAAACGCTGAACCCTGAGGTAAGGCATGTGGTGTTTATGCCCGGAAGCCGCAAAGGGGAGATCACCAAACTGATGCCCGTTTTTAAAGAGGTTCGCGCGCAGCTTGACGTACATGCCACGCTTGTGATCCCCGCGCATTTTACCCCCGAAGAGGTTGCAAACCTTTATGGCGACGTCTCGATGTTTCAAATATCGCACGACCCCCATGCAACCCTGCTTGAAGCGGACTTCGGTTTTATTTGCAGTGGCACGGCGACTTTGGAAGCTTCGCTGATCGGGATACCGTTCGTGCTGTGCTACATCGCCAAACCGCTCGATTATTTCATCGCAAGCCGTTTGGTGAAACTCGATTATTTGGGGCTTGGAAACATCATGTTTTCGCAGTTTAACGACCGCGCCATCCATAAAGAGTTTATTCAAGACACGGTCACCGCGCCGAACCTTCTCAAAGCCTTTAGCGAGATCGACCGCAACAACTTTTTAGAAGACTCCAAAGCCCTCCGCGCCTATTTAGGTCACGGAAGCTCTAAAAACGTCGCAAAGCTCATACGAGAGGTATAAGCGTCGCGCTTTAGCGGATAAGAATCTCCTCAATAGCGCCCACACTGTGGCGTCTGCCCGAAAACTGATCGACCACTATCGGAGCGTTGTGTTTACAGTAGTCCGATTCATACTCCGTATACAGTTCCGCCATGTAGTGGTCTGCACCGTAAAACTTGTTTTGCAAAGAGGGTATTTTTGCTTTGAGCTCGGCATTTACTTGCTCGGCGGGGAGAGAGACGCTTTTTGTCTCCCCCGCTCTAAGCGTTATGCTCGTATGAAACATATCCTCAAGCGTGGCAAGCGATTCGTATTTTGTTTTTAAAAGATCAAACCGAAGCATACGAATTTTAAACTTTGCCGTGTAAGCCCCCGTGTTTTTCACCGTGTAGGTAAGCCCGCTAAAATACATATCGACGTCTACGACCTCCCCCGAAGGTCGGCTCGGAAGAAGCGTGTGTTCTAAAACCTCAGAAGTTAGCGGGTCTTTCACCTCGAGCACCACCTTGGTTAGCGACGAACACTCCGCCATGCCAAAGGCATAGATGCCCCCTCCATCGCTTGAGATCACACCTGCAGCGTTTATGGCGATGGGAGTCGTATTTGTCGCATTTTCCCCCACCACCGCAGGGCGATTCGCGACATAATACAAAGGACGCACCTGCAACCGATTTGCAGGCACTACGCGATTGCCTTTGTTTGCAACCCATAGGCTGTATGCCCCGCGCCCGCGGTACTCGGCTTTGGTTATGCTTAGTTTTTGCTCGGCATCCTCTACCTCGAACGATGCAGGATCCTCTATCTGCGCAAATGCTCCGTCTGCCTGTGCGATCACCTCTGCGGCAGACTTGGGAAGATTGATCGTTTTTGAAACGGATGCGTTGTTTTTCTTATTGAAAACGATCACCTTCAGCTGAGAGGCATTTTCCAGTCTCTCCCAGTTTTGGCGCGTAAAAACACGCATATCGCCCTTTTGGCTTGCAGGGGTAGAGGTGATGGCTGAGCCAGCTTCCCCCAAAATGCGCCCCCCGATCATCTGATAGGCGCGCACTTCCAACTGATCTTTGGCAATACGCCCGCCTTGGTTGAGGGTCGTAGCGTACCATGACATCGAGGTACCGTGATCGATCACTTTTACCTCATCGATACTGAGCCAGAGTCTCTGATCGGGAGTTCCTGCGACGTTGTGTTGCACTGCGTCGTAGATATTTTGTATGTTCTGAGGTACTTCTAAAGAAGCACCCGACACTACCACCGCGGCAAACAAACAGCTTGCTGCAACACTTCGTAATCTGTTCGATATTATAAAAAGTCTCTTGAGCATAACCACCCTCCTTCGATGAGCAAGGGTTTATTATAACACGAAACCTGCGTCGCTCCTAAAATGCGGCGGCGCTATTGGCTCTCTATCCTCGACAACATGCCATCGACAAAAACAAACCGCACCCCTTCGACGTCGATAACATTTCCCTCATCGACTATAAAAGCGTCTTTATATGTTCGGCGCAAAATATGGAGCATATCTTTTTTAGAGTAACGTCGGCTCTCTTGAACGATCAATGTACCGAGCATTGTAATCGCTTTTGTTTTTGCATCGAGGCTCACTTGTCTATACCCCTGTGTTACGCTCATATCAAACACGGTAAAAACCCAAAAAAGGTTCGTAACTACGAACAATCCCAAGAAACTAAAAAACAACCACTTCCATTTTTGCATTTGATTCCTTTACAGAATAACACGTTCGCTAAGACTTTTTATGTTCACCCTCAAAATACATTTTTCCGTACCCTTGGAGTTCTTTGGTTAGTACGATCTTTTCTTTTTAATGCAGATTTACATCCATTACCCGTAGATATATGAATTCCCATCGAGACGATGGGAACTAGCTATTTTGTTATCATTTCTGTATTATTCAACTTCTATTTTAAGTTCTTGTTTATAGTTACATATTGTTTGAATCTTATTATTTTGAAATAAATATACTTTGTACTTATTTTGAGACACATCATACTGTTTTTCTCTATATATAAAATAAACCAAATTGTTATATTTAAAAAATTTATTATGTTCACCTCCACAATTCATTGAATTTTGAATTTCTGAAAGAACTTTATTTTGTTTAGTTTTACCATATTGATCTAATTCTATAAAATAGTTATAAATACAGCCTCTACCCGCACCACTTTGGTAGCTAATTTCTAATATATTATTATCGTGTTCATCATTATCGTAATCAAATTGGGCAATTTTTTTAGGAAAATCTCTATTGGTTTGAAATGAATTTTGGATATCTTTGCTTGGATCTTTTGAAAACTCAATATATGAGATTTTTGAAAGATTATTTTCTTGTACTAAACTACAAATTTCATTTGAATATTCAATATCAGGATTTGGAATTAAGTGTTCAATTATTTTGGTTTTAAATTTACATATTTTAAAATTCGATAATGATAAAAAGAGAGGTTCATTTTTATTTTTAGAATTTAAAATATAATATTTATTATCGAATTTTATAAAATATATATCCCCCCAAATCCTACCTTCTTCATCATCCCCTCCAAAACTAATTTTTTGGTTATATTCTGATAAATAATAACACGTTCCTATCTGTGCAGTCCCACGCCATTCACAACTAATATCATTCAAAACACCATTATTATCTATATCAAACTTATTGCGTCCATCTTTGATATTATACTTTTCTATAAATAAACTTGGATTTTTTGCAACTTCAGAACATACATCTGAAAAAACATTTGTTGATGTAGTTAAAAAAAATAACGTAATAAAGAAATATTTCATTTTTATATTCTCCTAGTGATAACGGTGGCACGGGTCATTGACACGCCAACGAAAAATTTCAATTTTTTGTTGCGCTGTTCAATACACCCGCTCGTCATCTAATGCTTTATACTAAATAACTTTTCACTCCAACACATTCTATAAAAACAAACCTTAATTAACATAATCAATATGATTTTTGTTCATGTAACACTCCAAATCACATGACATGTAAAAACTCTTACATGCCATGAAAGCATCGCCCTACTTCAGCTTCTCTCTCACGATTTTCACGGCTTCTACCATGTTAATGAGGCTTGGTTTCACCTCTTCCCATTTACGGGTTTTGAGACCGCAGTCGGGGTTGATCCAGAGTTGCTCTTTTGGGAGTACTTCTAGGAGAAGTTCGATTTGGCGTACCATCTCATCGACACTTGGAACGCGTGGTGAGTGGATGTCGTAAACGCCCGGTCCTACCTCTTGTTTGTAGCCTACATCTTTGAAGATTTTTAGGAGTTCGTTACCGCTTCTTGCGGTTTCTATCGAGATGACATCCGCGTCCATCACTTCGATGGTTTTGATGATGTCGTTAAACTCGCTGTAACACATGTGGGTGTGGATTTGCGTCTCTTTTTTGGCACTTGAGACGCTTATCTTAAAGTCACGTACCGCCCAGTTTTCATACTCAGCTATCTTTGTTTTTCTCAGAGGATACCCCTCTTTAAACGCGGCTTCGTCCACTTGTATCATCTTGATGCCCGCATTTTGCAGGTCGTCTACTTCATCGCACAGCGCTACGGCGATCTGTTTGGAGACTTCGCTTCTTGGCATGTCATCGCGTACGAACGACCAGTTGAGAATCGTCACGGGTCCTGTTAGCATCCCTTTCATGATTTTGTCGGTTTTGCTTTGGGCATAGCCTATCCACTCCACCGTCATCGCTTTTGGGCGGCTGATATCGCCGTAGATAAAAGGTGGTTTAACGCATCGGCTGCCGTAGCTTTGTACCCAGCCGTTTTGGCTAAAACCGTACCCCTTAAACTGTTCGCCAAAATACTCCACCATGTCGTTACGCTCTGGTTCACCGTGTACAAGTACCTCCAAACCGCACGCCTCTTGAAACGCCACACACTCGTCTATGTAGTTTCGCATCTCCTCTTCATACGCCTCTTTAGTTATGGCATGTGCTTTATAGTCGGCTCTGGCTTTGCGGATTTGTGGCGTTTGCGGGAACGAACCGATGGTCGTCGTCGCTAAATCTTCATACGCCAAAACCTCTCTTTGGATTTTGATGCGCTCTTCAAAAGCACCCTCACGAGCAAATACGTTTAGGTTTTGTACGCGCTCTTGCACCGCTTTGTCGTGGATACGTGCAGAGGTTTTACGTGAGAGTTGTGCAGCTTTGTTGGCATGTAACAACTCTAACTCGTAACTGTTCAGACTCTCTTTGCCCTCGTGAAATATCTGCGACACAAGCGCGATTTCACCCAGTTTTTCCACCGCATAAGAGAGCCAGTTTTTAAGTTCGCTATCCATCTTCTCTTCATACTTGAGTGTAAAAGGGGTGTGAAGCAGTGAGCATGAGGAGCTAACATAAACGCGCTCACTCGGTACGACCGAAGCGATTTTACCCAAAAGTGCCACCGTATTTTCGATGCTATTTTTCCAGATATTACGCCCATCTACGACACCTGCTACGAGTGTTTTACCGCTTTGTGCGATTATTTCTAAAGAGTCAAGATTCGCCCTACCATAAAGAAAATCTAACCCGATACCAAAGATAGGCGTATGCACTAAAACCGCCGTCGCCTCCTTGGCATGTTCAAAGTAGGTACTCACCACGATGTCGATGTTTTGCGCCGTGCTTGCGAGTGTATCGTAGGTCGGTTTGATGAGGCTTAGGAGTTTTGCGTCTAAATCTTTAACGAATATCGGTTCGTCGATTTGCACTAAAACAGAGCTATCAAGTGCACTTACGGTCTCTAAAAGCTCCACATAAAGCGGCATGATTTTTCCGTAAAGTCCATAAACATCCCCGCCGTCAATACGCTTGGAAAGTCCTAAATACGTAAGTGGTCCGATAATGTTGATCTTTGGCGTGATACCAAAAGCCTTTGCCTCGTTATACTCTTTTAGTATCTTAGTTGCATCGAGTTTGTAACTATCTTCAAGCGAGAGTTCTGGCACGATGTAGTGGTAGTTGGTGTTGAACCATTTGGTCATCTCCATCGCCGTGCGTTCTTTATCGCCGCGCGCCATTGCAAAGTAAAGCGCCTCATTTTCCAAGCCCTTAAAGCGTGCAGGAATCGCTCCCAACATCACCGAAGTATCAAGCATATTGTCATAAAGCGAAAAATCGTTACAACTGATGCAGTCGATCCCCGCGTCGCTTTGGTACTCCCAATGGCGTTGTTTGAGTTCTAGCGCCACGCGCTCCACTTCGCTAAACGCGACCTCTTTTGCCCAATACTTCTCTAAAACTCTTTTTAACTCTCTTTGCTCCCCGATTCTAGGGAAACCGATAACGTAATTTTTTGACATATAGCATCCTTATTTTTTTAAAACAAATACGAATTTTCATGGCATGCATCATGGCATGTGGCATGAAAAAAACTCTACTAGTAAAAACGTAAATAAATTAAAAAAACAAAGGAGGATGTACGCCGCTGCGACGGAATGCAAAGTGCGTTCTGTAGTAAGGGCAGCGTGGGATAAAATGGTTTAAAAGCAGAATGAGGCGTATGCGGATTTTAAAAAAACAGTTGCAATGGCAGGGTTTGTCGCTTTGTAAAAGCGTCGTCGCTAAAAGATCCTCGGGAGGCGATTCCTCCGCCTCCTCTTCAAAAGAGCATGACGCATAAAAGCACTCGCGCGCCGAAGCAACTTGGCTCTCTAATCTAGGCGCAACGCTGTAGGCAAGGATGGCAGAGAGGGTGAAATAATTTTTACCGAAACCGCGAAGCGTTCTCACATGCCATCCTTTTAAAATTTTTGCGTGATTATACCCTATTTTTTATGGTTCGCTTTTGCGTTTTCGAGTTCCTGCATAAAATCTTTTACGTTCATGCCGCCGTCTATGCGCCCTTTTTTAATCTCGTGGGCATTCATAAAATGAAACGTGGGGGTTCCGATGTAGGGGAGCCCGTCGGGGATAAAATCGTTGTGGATATCAAGATAGACGGGGATAAAGTTTTGCGCTATCTCTTTTTCTATATTTGCATCTTCAAACACGATATCTTTCATATATTCACATGCGGGGCAATCCTCACGCGAGAGCATCACCATAACGAGTTTGTTCGTTTTTTGCGCCTCTTCTAAAGCGGCATCGAACGTAACCCATTTAAGATCCGCAAATAACGTACATGCCAAAAGCCCCAGTCCTGCTACTATTTTTTTCATTTTTTTCTCCTAGATTTGATTGAGATGGTCTATAAAGGGCTGCGGCTCTATAAAACCGATGATCGTTTTTGATTTGATAAGTTTGCCGTCCTCGCCGAAAAATAAGATGGCGGGGGGTCCAAATACGCCGTACTTTTTACTAAGCGCTTTCTCTTTTTCGGTATTGTCGGTTACGTCGGCTTTGATAAGGACAAATTCGCCCATCTTTGATTGCACGCTCGCATCGCTGAAGGTAACTTTTTCAAGCTCTTTACACACCGCGCACCACTCCGCGCTAAAATCTAAAAGGATTTTTTTTCCTTTATTTTTTGCCAAAAGCGCGTCAAGCTCCTCGATAGAGGTGATCTTTGTAAAGGTCGGTTTTTTGGTCTGAGCGACCTCCCCCGCATATACCGCTTGGGGTTTTAAAAACTCCAAGGGGCGCATCATGCTTTGTGAACCGCCGAGCGTTCCGATAAAAAGCGCTATAGAGTAAAGAAGCGTAATCACCGCGACACTGCGTTTGAAGATATGGGTCTCTTTCTCAAATGCGCCCAGATAGATGGCAAAACCTATCCCGAGCATCGACCATAACAGCATTGTTACATACGGCTCTACGACACGCTCAAGCATCCAAACGGCGATACCCAGCATCATCACCCCAAAGATCGCCGTAACCATCGTCATCCAGTGCCCGGGTTTTGGCATAAATTTTCCTGCGCCCACACCAACGGCGATAAGCGGTACGCCCATCCCAAGACTCAAGGCAAAAAGCGCCATACCGCCAAAAACCGCGTCCCCCGTCTGCCCAATGTAGACCAAAACGCCCGCCAAAGGTGCCGCAACACAAGGTCCTACGATAAGTGCGGACAAAAATCCCATAATCGCCACGCCCGCGACCCCGCCGCGGTTGGTTGAGGAGCTTACGCGGCTAACGATAGAATCGGGGAGTTTAAGTTCGTAAAATCCGAACATACTCAGCGCAAGTGCGACAAAAACCCCTGCAAATGCGTAGATAACATAAGGGTTTTGCAGCGAAGCTTGGAGGTTCGAACCAAACAACCCCGCCAAAACACCTGCGATAGTGTAAGCGATCGCCATGGCAAACACGTACACGAGCGAAAGAAAAAACGCTCTTTTTGTCGTGAGCCCCTCCCCTTGCGATACGATCACCCCAGAGATGATGGGGATCATCGGAAACACGCACGGCGTCAAAGAGATAAGCACTCCGATCCCAAAAAGGGTTAAAAGGCTCCAAAAAATACTTTGCGTCGCCAAATTTTGTGCGATAGAATCGACTTCGGAAAGCTCTTGTGATGCTTCTTTTTGCGCGCCGACAAGGGGGATATCGAGTGTTTTTGGCTCCTGTGCAGCAACCGCCGTTGCCAAAGAGAGTTTTGCGGTATCTATTTCAAAGCTAAATGTTTTCTCAAGCGGCTCATAACAAAGCCCCTGCTCCGAGCACCCTTGGTAGCGCATCTCAAAAACAACGTTATGCACGCCGCTAAGGGCTGCATCTTTTGCCAAAGTCACGACAAACGCAGGTGAAGTAAGATACACCGTCTCTTCATGGTGTTCCACCGCTTTGGGTTTTTCCGCCTTGGCAATCGTAATACCTTGAGGCTCTTGAATGAGCAACTCCACCCTATCTTCATACACGTAGATATCTTTTGCCAAAGTAATACCCGCTTCGATCTGCATCGCATCGTTTATCTTGGCATGTGGGACAAACGCCTCATCGGGCATCAAAAATTTAGGAGGCGCGCCAAACAGTGCGACCGTCCAAAGGAGTAAAAAAACAAGTTTTTTCATAGCAAGCTCTTCTTTGTGGATAAATTTACGTGATTATAATAAAAATTGATGACGTGAAAGTTAACTTTGGAAATTAGACTTTGAATTTTCGGGTATAACCGAGCTTTTACTCGGTTATATTTTTTAAGATACTCTCAAAATCTTTTTGCGCTTTTAAAAGCACTGCCGTCGCCTCTTTATCCTCCACGAGTGCACTGCTCATCCAGTTATACACCGCAGGGAATCCAACGACGATTTTATCTTCATCTTTTTTCTTGTACACCATCGTCGTACACGGAGCAAACGCGGCGGCTTCGGGGCGTGTTTTTGCCACGGTGTAGATCACTTCGAGTTTGCAGATGGAGTAGTTTACGTAAAAATCGTACACGCTCTCCTCTTCGTTATGGGTGATTTTGTCGTTGAAGTCCATATAGGAGGGCATAACGAATCCAAAAGGTTCAAACCCCGACTCAAGCGTCATCTCAAAATCCTCTTTGGCGCCCTCCCAATCACTTGGGTCGATTTCGAGTTCGTATTGCGTTACAAGCGCACGAGTCTCTTCAAGAGGCGTTTGGGTGTTCGTATGCACCGCGTTTGGAAAGCTTTTTTTGATAGCTTGCAAGAAATCCGCTTCTATCTGCTTTAAAATCGGGTCTTGCAACCCTAAAATCTTGGCATGTGCTTCGGAGGTTAAAAGAGAGATATGGATCGTATCTTCGTTTTTGGCTTGGTAGATCCCTACGCCCATCGGTGTAAAAACGCCCGCTTGGGGGTATTTGTTGACGAGTGCGGTTGCAAGCTTCGTATGGTAAAGCGTTAAAAGATTGAACACTTTATAGTCAGTCTGATTGAACTGTTTTTGAAACGGATAATTCATCTCCGAATTGATCCCCAGCGAAAAACCGTTGTTTGTAAAAGCCTTTTCGATCACTTCGGGAGTGATGGCGCCGCTTTTGTTGTCTATCTCAAAAAGGTGTAGATCACCCTTGGCATGTAACGATATCGTACACATCAGTGCAACGAAAAACCCTACTATTTTTTTCATTTGTTGATCCTCGATTTTTACAAAATTTACGGAACAATATTTACCCAACCCTCTTGGACGCGTTCTACCATCTCGACGATCCCCGCCGTGACGATCTCAACCCCCTCGATAAGCTCATCTTCTTGAATCTTTTTCGTGTTCATCGTATTGGCACATGCCACGAACTCCACATCGTACTGCATCAGCGCATCGACACGCACCGCAATATCTTTTTCGGCTTTAAGCAGCGCGCGGATACCGTGGTAATACGCCACGATACGCATCTGTACGTTTTCGGGTCCGTAGAACTTTAAAACGTTGTTGGCACTGCTTAGGACGTGGTGGATCTCTTCGTCTTTATCGCTTTTGATAGAGAACACGATCTTGCGCTGATTCTCTATAGAAGGCACAGGGTCGGCAAATCTTGTTTCGGCGATAAGTGTCGCACATAAAAGTAAAATCAACGTAAAATAACCTCTCATTTGAGCTCCTTGGTCATAGATTGAAAGTCTTCGATATTCCACGCGCCGGGGATTTTTTTCTTGATAACGTTATGTTTGTCTATAAAAAAGAACGAGGGGGTAAAAGAGACTTTAAGCCCAAGCGGGAGGGTGTCACGATCAAGATTGAGTTTGACGGGGATAAAACGCTCCTCTATCCACGCCCCCATCGCCCCGTCGCTAAATACGTCGCGCTCCATATCTTCACAGTAGCGGCAATTGGTACGGACGACATCGAGCATGATGAGTTTGTTGTTTTGTTTTTGAAGCGCTTTGGCTTCTTCGTAGCTTTTCCACTCTATGGCATGGAGATTTAAAACGAACACACATGCCATAAGAAACGTTTTCATTCTGCCCACTCCAACGTTCTATAAGCACTCTCGACGTTTTGTCTGTGTGCGGTGTCGTAAAGTTTGAGGTGCTCAAACCTTGGCATGTGAGATCTCTCCAAAGTATCGGTGATATCAAGCCCCTCGTCAATCGCTTCGCTCACAAACTTTTTGACCTCTTGGAGATACTCTTTGGCACCCTGCGTACTTTGGCGCAAAAACATCGACCCGTGCCCGCCGATGATATACTTGCTCCCTTTGGCTTCGATATCCTCAAGAGCACTCAGCCAGTTGTTGATATCCCCGCCTCTTAGGGAAAGGATACGTTCGTTAAACACTAAATCACCTGCAAATACAACCTCAAGCGAAGGGATAAAAATCGTCATATCGTTTTGGGAATGGATAGGATGGTCGTACGCAAAAAGCTCTATTTTTTTGCCCGCTATTTCCAATGTTTTCGCACCGTCGATAAACTGTGTCGGAAACACTTCGCTCGTCCCCTCAAACGCCTCTTTGGAGATATATTTTTGCATCCGTATTTGGGATGACGGGGGTGTATTTGCAAATATTTTAGGTCCGATAATCAAAGCACCCTGCTCTTTATAGTAGCCATTCCCCAGCCAATGGTCGTCGTGGATATGGGTGATGAGTACGTGGGAGACCTTTTGGTCTTTGATTTTTCGCATCGTTTTATGCGCATCGCGCGCGTAGTTGTAGCTAGGACCGCTATCTATCACCAGATAACTTTCCCCTAAATCTACATAACAGGTGTTTGTCATATTGCCGTTGTTGCGTGTATCCATGATTTCGGGAGCGCCGAAAAAACAGTGGATCGCACCACTGATTTTTTGAGGTTCTAGGGTGTATTCAAAGGAAAAAAGGGAATGAAAAGCTAAGGCACTTAAAAGAAAAAATTTCATACACGCAACCTTTTGGCAATATTTTGTTTGATTTGTATTCGGGGCGGATGCCCCGTGTTCGTTAGAAGAGGTAGTTCACTTCAAAGCGGTATTCGTTGTAGGAGTCTTTATCTCCGCCGCTTACTCTATCGTCCGCACTGACCATTCCTAAGCGGAATTTTGCTTCAAGAGTAGGAGTAAACTTTTCTACCAAATCGACATGCAGTATAGATAAATCCGCTTGCCCGCCCGAAGCTTGTTTTGCTTCATCCGAATCTTGGATCGCATAGCGTGCCATTGCGCTAAAGCCGTCTAAGATTTTTGCTTTTCCAAAATCGTACTGCACTTCCGCCATCATAGACTCTGCATTGGCTTTCCAGTTTACCTGTGCCATCGCACGTGTATAACCGCCTGTCGGGAATCCTCTCCAAGGAGCTACGATATCGGCTTCATCTTCCACTTTAGAGTACCCAACATGCCCTTTAAAAGCACCTGTAGCAACCGCTAAACGTGCCATTACAAGAGTAGAATCCAATGAATCACTTTGTTTGTATCCTTTAGACGCAGCATTTGCTACGGTAACGTCTCCATTTATACTTGCCCCGCCGATTTTTCCCGCACCGTCATCAAACTGCTGCATATAGCGCACACCCGGAGTGATTGTAACGTCGCCTACGGGGATAGCGTAGTTAAGCTCACCGATAAGAGATGAGAAAAGATCCGGTACCGCCGTATAGGTCACATCCACTTTAAGATTGGGGATCGACTGATTGCTGATAGCCGCTATGATAAGCTCGTTGTCGGTATCTTTTCCTGCATTGGTCAGATTTTTAAAGCTAATCCCTTTATGCGCACCGGAATCGTCATTGTTGTCCCAATCACCCTTGTTATTGTTATTCATTTCGGTTCCGTATGTAATAACATCGTGAAACGTCGTATGGTCGCGAAGTTTTTGCGCCGTAAAATACGCCGCTTTAAGGTTTGTTTTTGGGATATCTTTTGATTCGATACTAACACCCTCAAAAGTATTAGGGATCATTTTTGTATCGTTTGAAGCAGTGAGTGCCGATTCGAAGATTTGACGACCGAATTTTACGTCCGTTTTAGAGATGTTATATTGCAAATATGCTTGTGCAAGCACTGCCATTTGCCAATCACCGTCATGGTAAACATCATAGCGGCTAAACGTATCTTTACCCGATTTTACTTCCGAAACATTATCTCTGCCTTGACGCCAGTCAGAAATAGGGCTATGAGAATAATAAAAGCCCGCCGTTGCACTAATGCCATATAATGGAGCGGTTTTATAAATTAAACTACCCCCGATACCGAACGCTTTATTATCAGCCAATGTATCATTTTCAAACTCATATCGAAATGCGTTTGCTCTTAAACGACCATAGAACATACCTTCGCTAAAAACTTCGGCAAAAGAGTTCGCATTTTTAGGCAGAATATTGTACACCTCGTTCATATTCCCTTTGAGAGTTCTTTTTGGTTGTGCATCGTCTGCACTCACACTCACTGCAGCGGCACATGCCAAAGCTGCGGCTAGGCTGATTTTTACTAATTTCATTTGTTCCTCTTTTTTTTCAAATTTTATACACCCCTGCACACGATCTTTGGCATGTGCCGCTAAATCGGTGCAAAAGCGTTTTACTAACAACTACGAGAGCCTTTTACGGGGCACCCGCAATCATAGTCGATCAAGGTAACATTACCTTCGTTACTTACGTCGACAACTTTTTTGCGCTTGATATAATCGCGTACCACGTCATAGACGGGTCTGATTTTATCCTTTTGAAGATTTTGCCCCGCATTCTGCAGGTTTCCGCCCCACGAGGAGACGATATACGTTTTTTCCAAATCGATCGGTTTGCCGCCGATTTTCAGGTTGGAGATGCGCTCCCCTGCTTTGTTCCCTACGGCGATACCGTAAGTCGCTCCGCCTAAGCGGCTCATATCGCCCCCTTGTTGGTAGAGCGGATTTGCATTAAACACGTTGTCGGCAATATCTTCTAAAAGCTTTGCTATTTTATCGCCTTTTAGCTCAAAAGTATAGACATTCGGGTAGGTGATGCCGCACATCTCATAGACGTTATCCATCAAAATATCCTCACCGCCTAGCACCGTAGTACCCCAACGGTACCCGGGAGTGAAAGAGATATCGCACTTCATCTCATCCATGATCGCATCGTTTATGAGCTGATCGAAGGTAGAGAAAAACGTATCTCTTTTATAAAGTATATTTTTCGTTTTTCCAAGCACTTCGTTAAGTTCCTCAGCATAAGGCGCATAAAGCTCCTCTATGAGTTTCTCACCCGCAGGATCGGCAGGGATGAGGTTGGATGCGATAGGCACGAGTTTGTACTCGTAATCGATCACTTTGCCGTTTTTAGCTTCAATATCCAAACGCCCGATATATTTTCCGTGGCTCCCCGCAATCACGATAACACATCCGTTGATCGTGATAGGTTTTGGGGAAGGATCGTGCGTATGCCCGCTTAAGATAAAGTCGATGCCGTGCACGCTTCGCGCCACCTCTTGGTCAACACTAAAACCGTCATGCGAAAGAACCACGACACAATCAACCTTATGCTCGTTGCGAAGCTCATACACATACTCTTGCAGAGTTTCCAAACGTAGTCCAAAACTCCACCCCTCGGTAAACTCTTTTGGGTTTGCCGTAGAGGTAAAAGGGAACGACTGCCCGATAATCCCGATCTTCGCTCCGCCGCGCTCTTCAATGGTATAAGGCTCGAAGATCAGCTCTTCGTACTCATCTGCAAAAGGATCATCCCCGATGATATTTTGGGAGATAAATTTTGCATCGAGCATCTCTATAAGCTCTTTGACGCGCTCTTTGCCGTAGGTAAATTCCCAGTGCCCTACCATAACGTCCACGCCGAGGTAGTTTTGCGCTTTAACAATCGCTTCACCGTCCGATTTTAGCGCTACTCCCGTACCTTGCCACGTATCGCCCGAGTCTAAAAACAGTACGTTTTCTCTTCCTCTTTCTTGGCGCACACGCTCAAGGTAGGTTTTCATGTGGGAGATTCCCCCCATTTTTCCGAATTTCTTTGCCAAATCTTCAAAATCGATATGAGTATCGAAATACGCGTCCAAACTGCTCGGCTCCAAACCGTAGTGTTTTGCGAACGCTTCACCGCATAAAAACCCCGGAGTACCTACAAGGTTGGGTGCGGAGATAAGCGTGGAAGGCTCTCTCCAATAAAGCGGTTTGATATGCGCATGTAAATCACACATATGCAAAAGGGTGAAGTTCCCTTTTGCGTTAAATTTATAAATATCTTCTAACGATATCTTTTGGGGTGCTTTTGCAGCGCCGCCAAGACAACCGCTAAGCCCTCCCGCAGCCGCTCCCAAACCGAAAATGGCCGCGATGTGCATAAAATCTCTTCTTGAAACTTCCATAATTAGACCCTTATCTTTTTAATCCGGGGATCGCTATGGGCAGCCCGTTTGATCGCTCGGTGATATACACTTCGAGTGCATTCATCTCTTTGGAACCTAGAGGCAACACCTCTAAGAGTGCGTTTTGCATACACCCTTGAAAACGTTTTTGAAGGGTTGTCAGCTCCGACTTGGTCATACGGTACGCCGGCCATGTTCCCGCCGTATTGTTCGCTCTAAAATCGGGAAGCGGCTGCGTTCTTAAAATACTTCCGATAACCTCTTTGCTGTGACAACTCAGGCATGAAAGGCCGCGTTTACCGCGCTTGGCTTCAAACACCTCTTTTCCGAAGGCATACGCCTCTTTCATATGTTTGTTTGCATTGACGTCGATATTGATCGCTACGTCGTTTGCAAGCGATTTTACATAAGAGGAGATCTCAAACATCTCGCTACTTTTAAGCGCAAAGGGTTTGTGCCCTCTTTGGTGCATCAAAGCCTGCAGAACCTGATCGATCCCCGCTACCATGCCAAGAGATTCTATATAACGGGGAAAACCCGCCAAATACTCCGCCAATGCATCCTCTTTGACACCTAAAAATTTTGCCAACTCCGCGTTGCCGCCGCAATACTCTTCAAATAGCTCTCCGCCGCTCTCGATCATGATCTCTGCAGGGTTATTTTCTAGCATCTCCTCGTACATCGCACGATCTTCGTCACTCATGGAAAATTGCTCGCTCGCCATCGCAAGAGAGCCGCAAAGTGCCAAAAGGATCGCTGTTTTTAGTGCTAATCTCATCGATTATCCTTTAGGTGTGATCTTGATGCTTTTCTCGTTGACGCTTCCGCCGTTATCGGTAAACACCACTTTTAAGTCACCTGCATCCGCTATTTTCATAGAGATGGAGATAGCCGGGTTTGTCGAGAGAGATTCCCAAACGTTCATCGTCGTGATTGTTTCGTTGTTATAGATAAACTTTACGCTGTTAATGTAATCCGCAGGGACAAACTGGTTTGTCGTTTTATCTTTACGCATCCCCGTTTCCATCGGATGCATAGCCACGAAGTCCACTTTTACGATATCGCCGCTTTTGTATGTTTTTGGTTTAATTTTTACGAGTGATTTTACTTTTGACATCTTTTTTTCCTTTAATTTCTATTTTTATATTTGTATTTTTAACGTTTTAGAGGCAGAATCAACCACATCCGCCGATTGTTACTTTTACGTTTTGTTTTGCCATCAAAAAGGTTCCGTTGCTAAGTTCAACTACCGTTGCAACATCTTGTGTCGTACCGAGTTTGATACGAGTGGAGAGCATCGCTTTGCCGTTTGCAGGCGTTAGATGTGCCGCTATACAACGTGTGTTATTGTTTTTGGTCGCAAAAATATGGATCGTTTTTACGTAATCCTCTGCACTCATCGGCGAATCCACCTCAACCGTTACGGGAACAACCGCACCGTTTTCGGCAATTTCTGGAACTTTGAGTTTTATCTTATCCGATGCAGCCGCACCTTTTGAACCCGTAATCGCTTTAAGCGCCTCTTCAAAAGAAAACTCGTTCGGACCTTTTGGAGCAGCCGCCTCCGCCGCAAAACTTACACTCGGTACAACTGCCGCAGCAGCCGCCACAAAACCTAATTTCTTAAAAAAATCTCTTCTTTGCATTCTATTTCCTTTATTTCTATTTTGGTGCTACGACGTACGACGCGATGTCGCATATCTCTCTTTCGTTAAACAACCCCGTCGTGAGGTTTACCGTCATATTCGTATGCGGGTTGTCGATGCGGGGATCCGCTATTTTTTGGAACACAAACGCATAATCGCGCACGCCGCTGTCTATAAAAACCTCTTTGTACGAAGTCATGTCGGGACCGATGTTGCCGCCCCCTACCGCCTTTTCGATGTTATGGCATGCCACACAGTTGCCGTATTGTTTCTCTTTCCCGTCGGGATTTTTTCTGCTAAGTCCCTCGGGCGGATTTGCTTTTGCATCTTTTCCGTTGAGATTATGGAATATGTAAGCACCTCTTGCGATCACTTTTGCGTCGGTAGAGATACAGTCTTTTGGCATGGTATAAGATTTTGCGGGTTTGAGCATATCCGCTTTCATAATCTTGGATGCGTCGGGACTCTCCACTACTTTGCTCAAGTCTGCTGCAAAAAGCGTCACACTCGCCAGTAAGGAAATCGTGAACGATCTCTTCATTTTTACCCCTTTCGTTTCTATTTCGAGGGGTAGTATAACGGTGAAGTGTAAAATCTATGTAAAATGAAAAAAAGATTTTTTTATAAAAAAAAGTAATAAAACATTGTGAATAAACAGTGTGTTGGATCTTGAATCAAAACAAGCGTAGCGCTCGCAACGCAATGTTTCTTGAGGGTTCAGGATGACCGTATTGCCGTCATTCCGAACTTGATTCGGAATCTAGTGTATGATTTAATCAGTGAAATCCATTATTCTTTGTTTCGAATCATAGCATGTGGGAAAACATAGGTAAAATCATTCCTTTTTTTACGCTTTCATATGTATTCCCAACGAGGACGTTACAAACGAGAATATGAGCTTACCTGTACCATCAGCATGAACATTTAAATGCTGAGCATATGCTGTTGGATTACTTGGACTGTTTTCATATGCATCATATAATTTTTCATTTTCCTTAATTTGCAGAGAGCGTTCAGAATTTCGTGTCAGCCTCCGATAGTTGATGGGATTGTATCATAGTTTGAGTGCCTTATCGATTCTGCCTTCAAAAAAGATAGCCAACTGCGAAAGTGTAAGGCTCCAGTTTTGAATTGGCATCGTCCACTTGATTTGAGCATTTTTAATTCCCATATAGAGCAGCTTTAAAAGGCTGTTTTCATTAGGGAATCCTCCTTTGGTTTTGGTCAGTTTCCGAAATTGTCGGTGCACAGATTCAATGATATTGGTGGTGTAGATGATCCGTCTGATATCGGCAGGATATTTGAAGTAATTCGAGAGGTTTGACCACTTGTTCCGCCAGGACTGGATCACGATAGGGTATTTACTGCCCCATTTTTCTTCCAATTTGTCCAACTCGGTTTCGGCAGCTTCTTTTGAGAGAGCTCCATAAACAAGTTTGAGGTCTTTAAGAAACTCTTTTTGGTTTTTTGAAGCTACATAGCGAATCGAATTACGGATCTGGTGAACGACACACAGCTGCACTTCGGTTTTGGGGAAGATGGCATTGATCGCTTCAGGAAATCCTTTGAGCCCGTCTACCGATGCGATCAAGATATCTTCAACCCCACGGTTGTTCAAGTCAGTTAACACTTGTAACCAGAAGTTGGCTCCCTCATTTTCTGAGAGATACAACCCCATCACCTCTTTTCTTCCATCTAGCCCAACGCCGAGAATGGTGTAAACCGCCTTGGAGAGATATCTGCCATCCTCTTTGATTTTATAGTGGATCGCATCGAGCCATACGAAGGGGTATATCGCTTCAAGCGGACGCTGCTGCCACTCTTTGACTTTGGAGATGATCTTGTCTGTGATAGAGCTTATTGTGGCTGTTGAGAGCGATATACGGTAAATATCTTCGATATGTTTGGTTATGTCGGTGTAGCTCATCCCAAGACCATACATAGAAAGAATTTTCTCTTCAATCTCATCGCTGATAGTCGTTTGATGTTTCTTGATTATCTGGGGTTCAAAGGTAGCTTCTCTGTCTCGGGGAGTGGAGAGTTCAAATTCTCCATCGGAGCTTTTTATCTGTTTTTTGTTATAACCGTTTCTGCGATTGGTGTTGCCTTTTAAAACTTCATCGGCAATATGCGATTCCACTTCTGCCTCTAAGGCAGCCTCTACCAACTGTTTGACCAGCGGAGCCAATACCCCGTCTTTTCCACTGATCTTCTTTCCTGCAAGCAGTTCTTTTACTGCCTCGTTAAAATTGAACCCTTCGTTCATTTGTCCGTCCTTTAGAATTTAAAATTCTATCGAACTGACACGAAATTTCTAATGCTCCCAATTTGCACAAGATAGTTTCTATCACCTATATAACTTCCATATTTCCAGTTTGTTCGTAAATTACTTAGTGCCATAATCTTCCTTTAATACACAAATTTTATTTAGTTTATTTGCTTCATCATATTTTTGAATCACCACATATTCATTTCTAAGAAACTCTCTTTGATCAAATCCTTTTGGATATGGAATTGGATAATTTTTGCTATTTCTTCCATACAAAAAAAGATAATATGTATCATTCAGTTTCAGTGGATACATATCAAAAAACTCAAGATATTCTTGATATGTAGCTGTAGTTTTATAATCTATATGGACCTCACGTTTTTCATTGATATAAAGTTTATAATTTGTACTTAGCCTATCGATTTGAAGAGGTACTATATCTTGATACCTAAACCCTTGTCGTACATTCTCTTCAATATTAGCTGGATAATATGCCATAGCATCAAAAAACATATTACTGCTATCTTGGATTTTCTCATGAAAAACCAACTCTTCTTTCCCATCATTATTTATATCAAAAGGCATCATTTTAACTTGCCATGTATTCCCAATCGAATTATGTCCATAAGAATCAAACATCTTTTCAACCTTTTCCCATTTCACCCAATTAAGCTCTTTAGATGTTTCCACTTGCACTTCACCATTTTTCATCATGCCATTATTTAAAAGCTCATTTACTTGCTTACATACTCTATCGTCATAATTTTCTATCATAATGTATCTATCTGTTCTAGCAGGTATTTTATGTTTTTGAATATACTTTTCTTGAGCACCTAATATTTTCCCAAGAACAGTTATACGCTTTTCATATGATTTGCGTATACACTCTATTGTTTTACAAGCATTACGCTCTTTGAGCCAACTTCGTTGTGATTTCCTAATCTCTTCGGGGAAAGGGTCAAAAGTATGCCATATGTCATTCATTTGAGCATCTAGTTGGGATGCGTCTATATCTGTACAAATTTTATACTCAATACTTCCTTCTTTTACTTTTGAACAATCAAATGAAGGGTTATAAAACTTCACATCACTCGCTAAAATATTTACAATTAAAACTATTGTTAAAACTATTATCTTTTTCATCTAAGCTACCTTTCTTTTAAATTTAAAACCCATATTATTTTGAGCTACATGCCATGAAATTTCTTGGCATGTAATCGTGTATTCCCTGTTTTTTTCTCGTTCCCACGCTCTGCGTGGGAATGCATATATCCAAACCATCAAAAAACCTTCTCTATTTCAATGAGTCCATCACTACCCTCGTAATTCCTAGCACTACTATAACGCCAATGCTTTGCCTCATCGACATAGCCTCGTTTTACTGGGTTGTTGTGAATATAGTTTATTCTCTCTATCATCATCTGCTCACTTTGTATGAGTTTGGGCTGAAATCCTTCTTGCCATAGTTGAAACTCTCTATCAACTTTGTGAGCTTTTTTATAAAACTCTAGTTGGTCTAAAATGGTTTTAATATCTCTTTTTTGCAGCAAATTTATAATCTCTCTAGCTGTGTAACTTTTAAACCGTGCTATATCTTTTGCTGTATCGTCACTGCTTGCTACAAGGTGCAAATGGTTTTCTAATATCACATAAGCGTAGAGTTTAAAGTTATGATTAGTTTGCAAGTATTTTAAACTATCTAGTATGATTTGCACGCTCTCTTGATTTGTAAAAATAGGTATCCAGTGAAGCACGGTACATGTAATAAAATGTGGATGGGTCGGTTCATATATTTTGTATCTGCTTCTACCCATTGTCAGCCCCTCCTACTTGTTCCCATGCTCTGCGTGGGAACCGATAGATTTTTTTAGTCATTATCGCTTCTTCTTGTTTCTATGCATTCCCACGCGGAGCGTGGGAACGAGAGAAACATTGCATTTTTATCGAGTGCCATTAGTTATCCTTTTTATTTGATGTGTTTGTGTCTTGATTGAAAAAGAAGTGTTTTTCTTGTTTATAACACTCACTTTCTCCGTTACCTCTTTTTTGCCATTCCAAATTAAAATCTACATATTGATATGTGCAACTGTGCTCATCATTTTCTTTTAAAGATAATGAAATGTAGTTATCAACAAATTCTTCATTTCTAAACTTCACGATATACCCATATATATGTTTCCTCCAATCTTTACTAACAACTGGAGGTTCAATAGTAAACAAACCATTCACCCCCGCCATATACCGACTACACTGCAAATACCCATTGTCAGGCATTTTATTAAGTTGTGCGACATATTCGCTACAGATATTCTCAAATTCTGGTTTGTACCGCTTATGATCAGGGCCGTATTTAGGCTGCTCCTTGGTGAAGGTACTGTAGTACTCGATAAAGAGACGCTGCCGTTTGACGATGAGCCACTCTTCATCGGTGAGTTTAGGTTGGATGTTTTTGGTTTGGCATAGAGTGACATAGTCCGTATAGGCTTGTTTGAGTAGAAATGGAAGAATATTTCTCCACGATTCATCATGAGGATAATTATCCACTCCCCACCCAAATTCTGTCCTCACTGAAAACTTAAAATGTCTCAAATAGCTTCGTGCCAAAAGAAGTTGTAGGGCAGTATCATCAGGGGTGTATTTTTGTGCCTGGATGAGCACTTTTTGGACGGTTTGTTGGTTGATGTGCCTGTGTGTATCATCTGCCGTGTCGTAGAGGTATGTCGCATAATCAAAGAGGAGGGCAACATATTGTTTTTGCGTTAGCTCTTCGGGTATGTTCTCCGTAATAGTATCAATACCTGCTTTTCGTAATATTTCTATGGGACGGTAAACATCTTTTGTTTTAGCATGTATGATATGAGCCTCTTGTTGTGCTTGCATTAAGCCTTGCGGGAAGGTTTTTTGGTTAACTAGCGAAATATTAAGCTCTTGGATTCTTGTTTGGTAGGATTCTTTGATGCAGTTTCTATCTTGGCATTGGTTTCTTTGTTTCATCCATGCTCTTTGGTCGGTTTTTATCTCTTTGGTTAGGAGAGTAAAGCTTGAGTAGATTTGAGAGAGCTTTTCATCGAGTCGGGAGAGTTCCGTGTCTTGACATATCATCTTTTCTACTTTGGTTGTGGCTTTAGTGCAGTCAAAACTTGCTCCGAAGAGAGAGAGGGATGTGAGGAGGATGAGGATTAGGTACTTTTTCATTTAAGCTACCTTTGGGTGGGATTTATAGTTTTGATTGTTTTGAGCTACATGCCATGAAATTTCTTGGCATGTGGCTAATATCTCATACGGTAAAAGGCTTATCCCTAAATGTGGGTTTGTGGTATCGAAATTATCTACGGTTACATAATCCCCGTTTGCTTTACTGCTGATGGTAAGGAGGGTGCGGTCTTGGAGAGTTCTTAAGATGTAGTAGTACTCATTGTCTTCATACACGTAGCCGTTTGTATCTTTTACCCCTTTTTTCTCTCCAGAGATTTTTACTCCTTTGAAGTAGATGGTACCTATACCGTCTGCATCATAAATAGCATCGCTATCGCCTGCGTAGTAGGTGTCGTCGCCATCTCCGCCTATGAGATAGTCGTAGGTGTTGTCGTCGGTGTATTTGTCTACTCCGCCGATGAGGGTGTCGTTGTTGATTCCTCCTTCGAGTCGGTCGCTGCCTGTGCCTCCGTAGAGGGTGTCGTTTCCATTACTTCCGTAAAGGGTATCGTTATTGAGCATCATCGGTATCGGTGACCCTGAGCCGTCTTTATTGTCTCCGTAGAGAGTATCGTTGTTATTTCCTCCGTAAAGCGTATCGGAACCTCCGCCGCCTATAAGAGTATCATCTCCGATTTCACCATAAAGAGTATCTCCTCCCTCTCCGCCGTAGATGACATCGTCTCCGTTGTTGCCTAGGAGGGTGTCGTTGCCTCTTTCTCCAAACATCAGGTCGTTATTATCGGTACCCAATAAGGCATCATTTTTCACCTGATTGCCTACAAGATCATTACCTAATGTATTTTTACCATCAACCATTACACGATCAAAATCATCTCCAATGATAATATGCTCTAATCCATCAGCAGAATTAAAGTTTACTCCTTCACCATATAATGATATAACTGTTTGTTCAGCATTAAGAAATAAACCTCTTAATGCTTGTCTATCAGATTGAGAAAAACCTATTCCACGTGATTTTAAATATTGATAAATTCTGACCATTCCTATGGCTTCTTCACTATTCATAGAACCGTATGATGCAATACTAAGTACATTACTAAAACGTCGAACGGCATCACCGATACTTACCAGATTAGCGTATTTGGTGTGTAGGTAACCGCTCAATAAATCATCAATACCAAACTTCTCGCCGCGAAAGCTGTAGGAAATATTAGAGTTTGGAGAAGTGGCTATTTCTCGTTTTAAAAATTTGTGCATTTCCCCATTTTTAGAAAGAGAATATAGGTTATGAAAATCTAAAAGTAATAAAATAAATTTACTTGACCATGGAATTGAAATACCTAAAAACTGATTATATGGTGATTTTTCATTTTTACAATCTACTTGATTATACTTCTGTGATTGAGTTTGTACATTTTTATATTTTCTTTTCATCACACCACCCCTTTTTCAATAAAATAATCTCTACTATTTACCGTTGCATGTCATAAAGCATCTTTATGTGTTGAAAAATATTTTTTATAGTAGCTAAATATTCTTGGCATGTATATAAAATTTTACAGTTGTTTTCTCATTCTGAATCTTTAAAGGCTGTAAAGTGAGTTATTTCACGGTCTCAGGACGTTGGAAACGAAAAAAGTAATATGTTTTTCAGGAAGAACGGATCATGGCATGTGGGAAGATATAGGTAAAATCACTCCCTTTTTTGGGGGTTGACTCGATTGAAAGAGCGATGCCGTATTTTTTAATGATGGAAGAGACGATGTTAAGCCCTATACCAAATCCACCCTTTTGTGTGTCTTCTCTGTAGTAGCGTTCAAATATCTTTGCGACGTTCTCGATCCCCATTCCGTTATCTATAAACGAAAGATACACGCCATCCTCTTTGGCATGTAGGCGCACGAGCACTTTGGAGTTTTCGTAAGAGTATTTGATCGCGTTGGAGATGTTGTTGTCGATCACACGCTGAAGCTGTTTGGGGTTGATGTAGGCTTCTATATCTTTTTCTACCTCGTGATAGAGTGCGATATCTTTAATCATCGCGACTTCAAAGAAATACTCCACCCGCTCCAAAACAAAGTTTGAAAGGTTGACCCACTCGGGCTTAAAGTCGATACGGTCATTTTTGATGAGATAATCCATATCGTTATAGATATTCGAGAGCACCTTGCTTGCAGCTTTAACCCGCTGCATATATTTGTTGGGGGGATTTTTGCGGTTGTAGAGGTCTATATTGACATTGATGATAGAAAGAGGCGTATTGATCTCGTGCATCGAATCTTTGATGAACGTATCGAGCTTTTTATTAAGCTCTTGAAACGGTTTGGCAAAACGGCTTAAAAACAAAAGGCTTAGCACAAACACCAAAATAAAAATCGAAAAAAGGATCACCACCACCTTCTCATATACTACCGCGTAAGAGATTTCATTGGAGACGATAAGATAACTTGCGCCGAAATAGCGCTCTTTGGGAAGTTCAAGCATTAAAAATGCGTTCCCTTTTTCTATATGGTAACCCCTTTTAAACTGTTTGTTCTCTAATTTGATCAAAGAAAATATTGGCTGAAAATTTTTATCGTAAAGCCCCGAGGTAAAGGTGTGAAAACGGGGGTATTCAAAATACTCTTCGTTTTGGTTGTACTCCTCCATCGCTTTTACGATAAGGAGCGACTTCTCTTTTAAAAACAGTTCGTTTTGGATCTCATGAATATTTTTCATATACACGGTGTAAAAAAACAAAGGTGCAAGCAAAATCACCGCAACGAGCGAGGAGTAGATAAGCGCATAGGTGAGCGCGTATTTTTTATCTTTCAATGATGTAGCCCAACCCTCTTCTGTTTTGAATCACCCCATCGGGGAGCTTTTGGCGCAGGTTATTAAGCTGCACGCGGATCGTCGCAGGCTCTACATACTCGCCCCACACCTCATCTTGAAACATCTGGGTCGAGACGACGCTGTTTTTGTTTTTTATAAGCACCTCCAAGAGGTCTTTTTCCACCTTGCGCAGCACGATCTCCTCCTCTTTATGGGTGAGTTTGCCCCGTGTCATGTCGTAGCTGATGTCGCACCCAAGAGAGACCGTTTTCGTATCATCGAGATAAAAACTCGCATACGCCTGCTCTATACGCAGCTCCAACTCCTGAAGATCGAAAGGTTTGCGGATATAGTCGCAGCATCCCCGTTTGTACCCCTCTTTAAGGTACTCTATATCCACCATCGAGGTTAAAAAGATAGTGGGGACTTTTTTGTTCTCTTTACGCATGTTTTGCAGCAGATCAAACCCAGAGAGCGAAGGAACGTTGACATCGAGCAAAAGTACGTCGTAGCTTTTTTCAAAAATAGAATCGTACGCTTCAAGCCCGTCGCTAAAACATACTACTTCGTGCCCGATCTCCTCTAAAAACTCTTTGATGCTGATGCGCAGCGAATACTCGTCTTCTAACAGTAAAAGTTTCATCGTATCTTCCCCTCTATTTTTTTCACTATTTTATGTTCGAGCATCATCTGAATCAGCTCGTCTTTGGTGTAAGTATCGAGTTTTTTATACGCCTCGTCCATAAACAACTCCCTATCCTCCTGCATAATGATATCTTTCATATACAAAAGCGACTCGCCGCTGTAGCGCTCAAACACGTTCCCTTTGAGATTACTCTCTTGCACGACATCGTAAAGACTGCTTCGGGTAACGTTGATCAAAAACGAAATATCATCCTCGGGATCGCGGAAATACTCCAAATACTCCTGCGGCAACACAAACACGAACGCTCCGATCGGCTCATGGGCACCGTCATGCATCGTCTCATAGAAGATATATTTTCCGTCCTCCCGTACGATTCGGTTGGTTTTAAGCGTTTTAAAGTCGATCTTGTTGAGGGTTTGAAGATGGCTGAAATTGTGGTTGATATTGGCGACGATATGATTTTGCACCACGACGTTTTCTTGCATCAACACCGCATCGTTGTAGTATTTATAATCCAAAAGCGCATACAGATCGATTCCGAGTGCGCGAAAATAGTTTGTGAGCGATTCAAAAAAATCGATCACCTCGACAAACCCCAAAAGCACACCATCCCTATACACGGGAACACTCGCTTTAATCCCCAAACGCCGCCCTATCTCTATGGATGTTCGCGGCTCTTTGGCGGCTTTTACGGCATCTAAATCTTTCCTGTAATCCCCTATGGGCATCCCCGCATAAATATCGTCCCAGCTTCTGGCAAAAATAAGATAATCGTGCGTAATCACCTGCGCGCGTATGTAGCGGGAGGTGTTGGTTTTGATGGTCATCATAATATCGGAGAGGATTTTATACCCCTTTTCCTCGTCTTCTTGTTCAAGCGCGTCGATAAGCCCGCTGTTTTTGGAGATAATAAGCGCCATCTCAAGCGCGTTCATCTTTTCTGCTTTGAGTTTTGCATCAAGCGCTACCGCCGTTTGCTCGTACACCCTCTCTACTTTCTCCTCTTTTACCTGCATCGTAAAATAGACGAACACCCCTGCACCAAGCGCACATATAAGAAGAAAAACAAAAAGAAAAACGCCGCGTCTGCCGCGCAAAAAAGTTATAAAATCGCTATGCATCTGCTCTCTTAGAAGTTTAAAGTGAAGCGATTATAACCTCATCAAAATTAAATTTAAGCAAACAAGAAGCCTCTTTTTCATACCCTACACGAAAAATACCAAACAAGAGAAACCACATGCCAAACAGATTAGCACACGAAGATTCCCCCTATTTACAGCAACATAAAAACAATCCCGTCGATTGGTACCCTTGGTGCGACGAGGCGTTTGCCAAGGCCAAAGAGGAGAATAAAGCGATTTTTATCTCCATAGGGTACAGTTCATGCCACTGGTGCCACGTGATGGAAGAGCAGGTTTTTGAAAACGAAGAGTGTGCGCGCATCTTAAACGAGCACTTTATCTCTATCAAGGTAGATCGCGAGGAGCGCCCCGACATCGACAAACACTACCAAGAGGTGCATCTGCTCTTAAACCGTCGCAGCGGCGGCTGGCCGACCTCCATCTTTTGCACCCCGCAAAACAAGCCTTTTTTTGCGGGAACTTACATCCCGCCCCACTCCCAAGACGGCACGTTTTCGGGGATGGGGTTTAGTGAGCTTGCCACCCTCATCGCCGCCAAGGTCAACGAAAACGACCCCAAGCTCTTTGAAAACGCCGATGAGATCCAAAAGTTTCTCAACCACAAAGAACACCCAAAAGAGGCAACGCACCTCAAAGAGGATTTTATAAAAAACTTTTTGCTTCAAGCCAAAAACAACTACGAGACGACCTACGGCGGTTTTTCGGTCGCGCCGAAGTTTCCGCATGCCGCGACGCTTGATGCCCTTCTAACCATCGACAGACTCTACGACGACAAAGCCGCGCGCGCGATGGTACAAACCACCCTCGATTCGATGATACAAGGGGGGATGTACGATCTCATAGACGGAGGTTTTTGCCGCTACAGCGTCGATGAGAAATTTTTGGTGCCCCATTTTGAAAAGATGCTCTACGACAATGCCCTGCTGTGCAGACTCTACGCCCAAAGCTACCTCACCTACGCCAATGAGCGCCACTTAGAGATAGCCAAAGAGATTGCCGATTTTTGGGAAAATTTTATGAGCGAAGCAAACCTTTTTTACTCCGCAAGCGACGCCGACAGCGAAGGGGAAGAGGGAACCTACTTTATTTACGGTTACGAAGAGTGTTTTGAAGCGCTCGCCAAAGCGGGATATGAAAACGTACATGCCATACTCCGAGAGCTTGGGGTAAGCCACCACGGCAATTTTGAAGGCAAAAACATTATACGCTTAGAGAAAGGAAAAATACCGCAAGATTTTGCGGGGGTGAAAAAAGTTTTAGCCGATCTGCGCAAAAACAGAGCCTACCCTTTTAGGGATAAAAAAATCCAAACCTCATGGTCGGCGATGATGATCGAATCGCTCTTTTTTCTAGGCGCTATCGATGCCAAGTACACCCAAAAAGCGGTTGCGGCACTCGATGCGCTTTTGGCGAGTATGTACATAAACGACACTCTCTACCACACGACCCTTATCCATAAAACACCCAAGATCAAGGCATTTTTGGAAGATTACGCCTTTTTAACATCGGCACTCTTGGCGGGATATAACGCCACAGGCGAGGAGCTTTACCTTATCCGCGCGCAAGGTTTTGCCAACAAAGCGTTGGAGGATTTTTACGACAAAGGGAATTGGCGCTTTAGCATAGGGGAGTTTGAAACAAAAGCGGAGCTAAGCGATAGCACCTATACAAGTTCGGTAAGTGTTACGGTGGGGAACCTTCTTGCTTTAGGCACCCTTTTAGAAGATGAAAAATATACCCGTTTTGCGTTTAAAACACTCGAATACAACTCCTACGAGTTAGGTCGCCGCCCTATTTATTACCCTTATATGCTCAAGCAAATGCTACGCTATTTAAAAGGGGATCGCACGATCAAAGCAAGCGATAAAGAGCTGCGCGAACACTCGCGTACAATCGCTTCGCTGCAATATCCGTTCGTATGGTGCAAACGCAGCGACGAGTCGGGGTTTATGGTATGCGGCGAGAAGAGTTGTTTCGGTTTTAGCGAAGATCCGAGTATGCTTGAGCATCTTATTCAAACCTCTTTTTAATCTTTGATGGTTTACAATGCAGAGACTTTAACCAAAAAGGGTTTCTATGGGAAATAAACGTGATCTTATCCAAGAAGAGCATAAAGAGGATTCCACCGCGCAGGATTTGGAGCATTTAGACAGACGCAAAAGCAAAGAGGAACAGCTCGCCGAGTTAGAGCGCCGCAACCGCGGTAAAAAGAAAAAGCGTGTTCCCGTTTGGGTCAAAGAGGATGTTCTTGCCTACCAAAAAGAGCTTGAAGAGTTGCAGATAGAGCTTTTAAAACTTCAAAACCATGTCAAAGATACAGGGCAAAAAGTGCTCATCATCTTTGAAGGGCGCGACGCGGCGGGCAAAGGGGGTACCATCAAACGTATCACCGAGCACTTAAACCCGCGGGGTGCTCGGATCGTGGCACTCAACAAACCAAGCGACACCGAACGCACCCAGTGGTATTTCCAACGCTATATCAACCATCTCCCCTCGGGCGGCGAGATCGTGCTTTTTGATAGAAGCTGGTACAATCGCGCCGGCGTAGAGCCCGTTATGGGATTTTGTACCGATAAAGAGCACAAGCAGTTTCTAAACAGCGTGCCCAATTTCGAGAGGATGCTTGTCAACTCCGACATAAAACTCTTTAAGTTTTATTTTTCGGTCTCCAAAGAGGAGCAGGCAAAAAGGTTCGCCAAACGCAAGGACGACCCGCTTAAACAGTACAAACTCTCCCCCGTCGATCAAAAATCGCAAAAGATGTGGGATAAATATACACATGCCAAATACCTGATGCTCCAAGCATCCCATACCGATTATGCGCCGTGGACAATCGTGCGCTCGGATAACAAGAAAAAAGCGCGTATCAACTGTATCAAACATATTTTGAGTCATATGGAATACCCTGAAAAGATCAAAGACAAAAAACTCGAGATCGACACCGAGGTCGTCGTCTCGACCTACGATGAGATCCAAAAAATAGGGATAGAGAACAACTTTATCAAAGAACCTAAACTTATAAAGGAGAGCAAATGAGATCGATCATCATCGCCGTGTTGCTGGCTTTGGGTGTCGCTTCGGCGTTTAGTGCGTGCGAAAGAAACGACTACCAACATCCGCTTCACAGAAAATAGAGCTACTATTTAAACGGGCAACGAACACGTCCGTTACCCTACGCTTGCGCCGCTATGGCGACTAAAGTTTGCTTCCTTGAAGCAAAAAAACTAGGTTATGGAAGAAACCCATGGCATGTAGGTTTCTACATGCCATAATTCCATGAACTTCGCTATAATTTCCACTTTGAAAAAAGACTACCTAAAGGGGCTTTATGTTTAAAGATCTCAGAAAATATCTCTATATGATACGGCTTGGGTACCGCTATATCAAGCTCTATAAAAAAACCTATTTCCACCCTTTTCTCTCGCCGAAAGAGGCACATAAACAACTCTCAAAAAAAAGACAAGAGTACTCCAACGCGGTTTTAAAATACCTCAATATCTCCGTAGAACTCCACGGCTCAGTTCCAAAACACGACCACGTACTCTATGCGATCAACCACCGCTCGCTGCTTGATATTATCGTGATGGAAAACATCTTCTCCCGCTCGCGCAAAAGCGGCGTATGGATAGCCAAACAGGAGCTTTTCGATGCGTTTTACGGCGATTTTTTTAAATACAGCGGGTGTATCAGCGTCGATGTGGAGAACAAAAAAGGGCTTATGAAATTTTTTAAAGAGATCAAATACAAACTCGCAAAAGTGAACGATCTCAACATCTACATCTTCCCCGAAGGGGAACGCCATAAAAGTGCGGGGATCAAAAAATTTCAAACGGGCGCATCCAATATCGCCAAAACAAACAACCTCGAAACCCGCCCCGTTTTTATAGACGATACCCTAGAGAGCGTCTTTCAAGAAGCGCCTTTTAAGCAAACCAAAACGGTGCACGTTTATATCGGAGAGCCGATCAACCCTTCCCGTTTGGAGGAGGAATACAGAATTTTTATAGAAAATATCAAAGGAAAAACAGATGCATAAAATGACACTAGGGGTAAACATAGACCACGTAGCGGTGCTTCGCGAAGCGCGCCGCGTCAACGACCCCGATATCCTCCAAGCACTTTTTGTAGCATGCCAAAGCGGCGCGGATCAGATCACCATCCACCTTCGCGAAGACCGCCGCCATATCCAAGATGCCGACCTTACAAACATTATGCTCCACTCCAAACTTCCCGTTAATCTGGAATGCTCCATCGACCGTACTATTTTGGAGATCGTCGCACATGCCAAACCTCACCGTGCCACTTTGGTACCCGAAAAACGGGAAGAGGTCACCACCGAAGGGGGGCTTGACGTTTTGGGTCAAGAATCGCAAATCGCCTATGCTATCGAGAGACTTCACGATGCACTTATCCCCGTTTCGCTCTTTATCGATCCAACCCTTGAAGCGGTAGAAAAATCGCGCGAACTCGGCGCGGAGATGGTGGAACTGCACACGGGAAGTTTTGCCAATATCTACGCGATGCTCCACTCCAACCTCCCCCACTCCAACCACGCGATCAAAGAGCTTAAACGCCAACGCCACGAGCTGGAGATGATGCTTGAGAGATCGCTCGAAGAGTTGCGAAGCGCCGCCAAACATGCCAAGAAACTCGGACTCGAAGTCGCCGCGGGGCATGGGCTTAATTACCATAACGTCTCGATGATTATGGAGATAGAAGAGATCACCGAACTCAACATCGGGCAAAGCATCATCGCGCGCAGTGTTTTTAGCGGACTCTCTGCTGCCGTAGCCGAAATGAAAAGGCTCACCACGCGATGAAACCTACCCTAGCGATCAGCGTAGGCGATCTCAACGGCGTAGGGATCGAGATAGCCCTGCGTTCCCACGAGGAGATAAGCCGCTTTTGCACCCCGCTTTATTGCATCAACGAAGAGATGCTCACCTTGGCATGTAGAGAACTCTCATGCGAGATTCCAAAAGATCTACGTCTCTCCGAAGTTGCGGGAAATTTTGCCATAGAAGCGGGCAAGGTAAGCGCACAAAGCGGCAAATATTCGTTCGATTCGTTTGTACATGCCATAGAACTTTGCGAAAAAAACGAAGCCGACGCTCTTGTTACGATGCCTATCCACAAAGAGGCATGGATGATGGCAGGTCTGGCGCACAAAGGGCACACCGACTACCTAAGAAAGCACTTTAACAAAGAAGCAATTATGATGCTGGGGTGCGAAAAGATGTTTGTAGCGCTCTACACCGAGCATATCCCCCTCAAAGAGGTTCCCGCGCAGATAGAAATCGAAAAGCTCACCCGTTTTTTTCTTGATTTTCACGCCTCGGTGGGGGAGCACAAAGTTGCCGTTTTGGGGCTGAATCCCCACGCGGGCGATCACGGCGTTTTAGGCGATGAGGAGCGCACCATCGAAGCAGCAATTGAGAGGGCAAACAAACATATCGGCAAAGAGCTTTTCATAGGCGCTATCGTTCCCGACGTCGCCTTTACTCCCCGTTTTCGAGAAAACTTCACCTACTTTATAGCGATGTACCACGACCAAGGGCTGGCTCCGCTCAAAGCGCTCTATTTTGACGAAAGCGTCAACATCTCGCTCAACCTCCCTATCATCCGCACCTCGGTCGACCACGGCACGGCGTTTGATATAGCGTATCAAGGCAAGGCGAATAATTTGAGTTATAAGAATGCCGTAAAAAGTGCGATTGCGTTTTTATAAAATACAATTATTGACATTGCATATGAAACGTGATACTATTTTGGGATGAATTATCAATGGAATGAAGAAAAAAATACTCTCTTAAAATTGGAACGAGGTATTGGATTTGAGGATATTGTCACTGCCATTTTAGAAGGTGCCGTCGTTGACATTATTAGGCATCCCAACAAAGAGAAGTATCCTGACCAAATGATTTATATAGTAGAGATATTAGACTACATATATATGGTTCCGTTTGTTCGAAACGATAAAGAAATTTTCTTTAAAACTATCATTCCGAGTCGAAAGATGAAAAAGATATATAAGGATAAAAGATGAAATTTGATGCTTACGAACAAGAACTGCTTGATGCTGTCGAATCGGCTACCCACTTTGAGCGTGTAGAAAATTACGAAGAAGAAATTCTCATGGCTCAAAAAGCTGCTAAAAATTTTCTCAATAAAACTAAAAACATTAATGTCAGATTGCCTGAATACGATCTTATTCAGCTTAAACGTAAAAGTGCGGAATTAAGCATTCCCTACCAAACAATTCTTACTTCGTTGATCCATCAATATGTAACAGGACGCATCAAGCCTCTCATGTAAGTTTGCATTGAGAGCCACTACAACTTCACTTCCATAATAAGTGCGTCGCAGCCGTCTTTGTAAAACCCTTTTTCGATCCTTTTCGTTACAAATCCAAACTTTTTATAAAGCTCTTGGGCGGGGGTGTTGTCGGTGCGCACCTCAAGCACCAAAGAGCTAAACTCTTTTGCCCGAAGCTGTTCTATGGCATGTACTAAAAGTCGGGCACCTATCCCTTTTTTACGGTGGTTTTTCGAGATGCCCAAAGAGTAGATTTTGGGAGTTTTACGTTTGATGAGTATAAGAATATACCCGGCTATCTCACCCTCCTCCTCTGCTGCAAAAAGGAGGTTGTTTTGGATGTGGTAGCAAAACGAACTGTAAGAGAGGGGGTAGTTTTGCGGCTCAAAAAGCTCCTGCTCTAGGAGAAAAAGCTTTTTGGCGTCGCGTCTTTGCGCTTGGCGAAGATTCATTTTTGGTAGATGGTGTATTTTGGTACGAGTTTGTAAGGGCGATACGACATCTTCACTTTGCGAAGGTTCTCAAATCCCATATCATCCCCCACGTTGATGTAATTCACCGCATAATGCTCTTTAAGCATCTTGGAGAATTCGCGGAAGATAAACTGCGCACACCCCATCACCTCAAAGTCTGTTTTTTCTATAATAACCGAAGCGGTATCTTGATTGATCTTCTCCCCGACGGTAAACCCTTTAAGCTCGTCGTTGATGTAGATCACAAGCCCTATCAGCCCCAGCGCGTCATAATCGCGTATCATACGCTTGACGGCGTGGCGCTCTTGGTGGATCCCCTCTAAAAACACCTCCGCTTCCTCTTTTGGCATGTAGCGTACGCGATCGGAAACCCATTTGTTAAACAGGGTCAAAATCTCATCTTTGTGTTTAGCGGTGTCTAAAATCTCCACGCGGTGGTCGGGATACGATTTTTTAAACTTATTGATCTCGGTGCGCTTGGTATGGTAACTGTTCCCGCGAAGCTCTATAAGAGCATCCACCTCGTAGATATAATCGACCAGTTTTTTCTCCACGAGAAAGTGTTCGAGCATCGTAAACATACTCTCGGCTTCATCCGCGCTTTGCACGAACTCCTCCACCATCCACTCTTGAACGTAATCGATGCGGGAATAATAGATCGAGCTATTGTTGGCATTCATAATCTCAAAACATTGAATAATGGCATCGTTGATAAATTTTTTCTTTCCGATAGGGGGAAGGAGCATCGTAAGTTCCCCTCCCGACATCGCAAAAAGACAAAAACAGTTGTTGATCACGGTGTAAAATCCACTTGCATTGGCAAGCCAGATATAATTCGCCGCAAAAGTGTAGTCGCACAAGTCGACCTCTATCTCGCCTAGATACTTTTCTATGATCGGTTTTGCCTCGAGCGTGAAGGGCTTTAAGGCATGTTCTTTGATTGTGAAATTGACCATTGTTTTCCCGTATTTGATTTTTAAAATTGTACTCCTATTTTAGAAAAAAAGCGCAAGAAAAAAGTGAAAAAAACGAACAAATTTTTACCCTTTAGAGACTAGTAAATAATAATTATTTTCCTTTAAGAGAGAAAGGGTTATCATTTCATTAACGGAAAAATTTTTTCCTCTGATAATACCCATAAGGACATCAAATGAAAATAGCTCTTTCAATCGCACTTATCAGTGCATCTCTCATGGCTGCCGACTTGGCACAAGTAGCAAAAGAGAACGGCTTGGCTCCGATCCCTGCTAAAAAAGCTGATCTCATGAAGCTTATCGACAACAAAAACAACCCTATTACGGATGCAAAAGTGGAACTCGGGAAAAAGTTATATTTCGATCCTAGATTATCAAAAAGCGGCTTTATCAGCTGTAACTCATGCCACAACCTCAGTGAAGGGGGAGACGACGGTATCCCTGCGGCGGTAGGTCACGGCTGGGCGACAAACCCGCACCACTTAAACTCGCCGACGGTGTACAATGCGGTATTTTTCGATGCACAGTTTTGGGACGGACGCGATCCGCACTTAGAAGCGCAAGCGCAAGGTCCTATCCAAGCGGCACCTGAAATGGCGGCTACAAAAGAGCACGTCGTAGCAACGGTTACATCGATCCCTGCGTATGTCGAGGAGTTTAAAAAAGCGTACGGCAAAGACGTAAAAATCACGTTTGAAAAAGTTTCAGACACTATCGGTTTGTTCGAGAGAACGCTCGTAACCCCTTCCCGTTTCGATGCATTCTTAAACGGCGACAAAAAAGCGCTTAACAAAGCAGAACAAGAGGGTCTTAAAACCTTTATCGACAAAGGGTGTGCTACATGCCATAATGGCGTAGGTATGGGCGGAAGCATGAACATGATCAACATCACCGCAGAGTACAAACATATGAACGTAGGTGATTTCAAAGGAAATGCAGACGGTATGGTAAAAGTTCCGACACTTAGAAACATCACGATGACGGCTCCATACTTCCACAACGGACAAATCTGGACGCTTAAAGAAGCGATTATCGAGATGGGTCGTATCCAACTCGGTGCAGAGATCAGCGATGCGGAAGCGGCTTCTATCGAGACGTTCCTAAAAACGCTTGACGGTAAAATGCCGAACATCACACTTCCGATGCTCCCTGCTTCGACACAAAACACTCCAAAACCCGACCTTAACTAGGTAAAATCGAAACAGGATTCCTTCGGGAGTTCTGTTTTTTTCTCACTTCTTCATTTTTGTAACCGCAAAATCTTCTTTTTCCGTTAAAATAGCCCCGTTTTGAATCAAATATTCTAAATTATAAAATTTATTTATCGTAAAGAATCTACCATGAACACCTTTGAGAGATACCTCAACCAATCCCCTTCGATCTTTTTTAAATGGAAAAACAAAGCGGGCTGGCCCGTCGTTTATGTTACGCAAAATATCGAGGAGATTTTAGGGTACAAAGCGGAAGATTTTTTAACCCAAAAACTTTTTTACGATCAAATAATCCACAAAGAGGATCTCTCCAAAGTGATAGAGGAGGTACTCGAGGGTTCCAAAAAAAAGGAAGAGAGTTTCAAACACGAACCCTACCGCCTCTACAAAGCAAACGGAGAGATCATCTGGGTGAGCGACATCACCCGCATATCGCGCGATAAAAACGGCGAGATAGATTACTACTACGGCTATATCTCAAACATCACCGAGCTCATCGACTACGAGCATAAACTCGAGCATTCCCTTCTTGAGATCAAAGAGCAATCCAACAATCTCTACCAATACCAGCACGCGCTCGATGAGAGCTATATCGTCTCGATCACCGATCCCGATGGGTTCATTACCCACGTCAACGACAACTTTATCAAAATATCGGGCTACTCCAAAAAGGAGCTTCTCGGAGCCAACCACAACATCGTGCGCAGTCCCCTTACCCCCGATGCAACCTTTGTGGAGCTTTGGCAGACCATCAACGCCAAAGAGATATGGAGAGGCACCGTAGCCAATCTCTCAAAGGACAACCGTACCTACTACGTCAACGTCACGATCGTTCCCATATTAAACAGCAACGGTTCCATCAAAGAGTTTATGTCGATCCGCTACGACATCACTTCGATGATACATCAACAACAAAAGCTCAAAGAGCTCTCCCAAACTTCCCATCTTACGGGAACAAAAAACCTCTCCGCTTTCAATGAAACGATCCAAAAATACAGCGACGCCTCTTTGGCGCTTATCAACATCAACCGTTTTAACAATCTTAACAACCTCTACGGCTACGGCGTAGGCGACAGGGTGATCTTAAAACTTGCCGAATATCTCGAAAGCTCCCTCCAAGAAACCTCGCTAGAACTTTTTCATATCCACGTCGATGAGTTTGCGGTGCTCAACACCTCTATGGAGTTTGAAGATTTCGTGCAAAAAATGTACGAAATCCAAGAGTTTATCAATGCAAACCGCATAGAGATCAACACGAAACAGATGCCCCTTAACGTCACCGTCGCACTCTCCAACGAAGCGATCCAAGATCTTATGACCTCGTGTTCGATGGCGATGCACCAAGCAAAAGAGAGCCGCCAAAAATTTAAAATTTTTCTCCACGACACCCAAATAACGGCGCAGTATCAAAGCAATATCGAATGGACGATGCGGATCCAAGAAGCGATCAAAGAGAATCTTGTTATCCCCTTTTATCAACCGATTTATGAGACAAAAACGGGAGAGATCAAAAAATACGAAGCGCTCATTCGGATCAAAAACGAAGAAGAGTATGCCAGACCGTGCTACTTTTTGGATATAGCCAAAAAATCCAATCTTTACCTTGACCTCTCTTTATGTATGCTCAAAAAGGTTTTTGAAACCATCAAAACCTCCCACCACACTTTTTCGATCAACCTCACCTACGAAGATATAGAAAACGACCAGATGAGAGAATATATCTACACACAGCTCCAAAAACCCGATATCGCAAAAAGAGTGATTATAGAGATCGTAGAATCGGAAAAGCTTCATAATATGAATATCGCCAACGAGTTTATACATGCCATAAAACGCTACGGAGCGCAGATCTCAATTGATGATTTCGGGAGCGGCTATTCTAATTTCGAATACCTTTTACGCCTCGATGCCGATTACATTAAGATCGATGGCTCCCTTATCAAAGAGATAGACAAGAATATCGATTCCGAAGATATCGTCAAAACGATCGTAAGCTTTGCCAAAAAGAAGAATATTAAAACGGTTGCAGAGTTCGTGAGTTCCAAAGAGATTTACGAGAAGATCAAAAAAATAGATATCGATTATATGCAAGGGTTCTATATAGGCAAGCCAAACAGCACCCTTGAAATACTAAAATAGGGAAAACATCCCCTATTTTTGAAGGTCTCCCTCGAGTTCTACCTCGATCTTTACCTCTTCGCCGACCGCAACGCCGCCGCTCTCTAAGATTTTATTCCAGCTTACTCCGTAGTCTTTGCGGTTGATCGTGCCCGTTATAGTAAGTCCCGCTTTTTTGCCGCCGTTGTTTTCGATCACGCCGCCGAACTCATAATCAAACACTACATTTTTTGTCACGCCGTGCATCGTGAACTCACCGTGGGCTTTATCTCCTACGAGTTTTGTAAGTTTAAAAGTGATTTGCGGGTATTTTGCCGCATTGAAAATCTCCTCAGAACGCAGATGGTTGTCCCTTTTTTCGATCCCCGTATCGATCGAAGCTACCTCTACGACACCGTGAAGCGCCTTGAGTGCGTTTGTCTTATCGTCAAGTTCGAACGAACCGTTGAATTTTGAAAATTTCCCTTTGACGTTGCTTACCATTAAATGTTTTACTTTAAAGCTCACCCCAGAATGGTATGTATCGACGTTATAAACCCCTGCCATAAGTGCGCTTGAAGCGACCAAGCTTGCTACGAGTAGTTTTAGTTTCATAATCTTTCCTTATTTATTTTCAAAGATTTGCCAATCTTTAACAACGTCTATTCACGATAGACAACTCAAAGCCCGACCGAGTTGATTATAACCCTTTTTCGGTAAATGATGTCAATTATCAATTTTTATTGGTTATAATTTCTCTTATGAAAATGTCACTCTTCGTACTCGCTTTTATCGGGGTCTTTATCCTTTTACACCTTTATATTTACAGACGTCTTGTTTGTAAACTCGACCTCCATGCCAAGGTCAAACAAAGCCTGAATATTTTTTTGGTCGTTAACTTTTTGGGCATTCTCTTTTATATGCTCGCGCGCTACTACCCTCTTTTACCCAACTGGCTCTATTTTTTACTCTCTTTGCCTATCGGGATCGTTTTTTTGCTTTTTTGTACCGCGCTTGTGTACGACCTCTCCTCGCTTGCGGTGCGTTTTACCCCGATGCAGCCAAAACGGCGCAGTTTTTTTAAGCGATCTCTCGATCTCTCCTCTTTGGGCGTTGCGTTCGCACTCAGCTCCAAAGCGATCTACGAAGCGCGCTTCGTCGAGGTCGAGGATGTTTGCATCCCTATTAAAAATCTTAAAAAAACCACTACGATCGCCCAGCTAAGTGATATCCATATCGGCGGTATTATCGATGCGGCGTTCATCCGCTCTCTCGTGGCAAAGGTCAATCTCCTAAACGTCGATGCGGTGGTTATTACGGGGGATCTCGTCGATATCAAAATCCCCCATGCCATGGCGGCACTAGAGGAGCTTAAAAACCTCAAAAGTACCTACGGCACCTTTTTCGTCGCGGGAAACCACGAATATTTTCACAACCTCCAAGAGATTATCGACACCCTCAAAAGCCTCGGTATTCGCGTTTTGGAAAACGAATCGGTCTATCTGGGAAAAGAGAAAGAAGGGTTGAACCTTGCAGGTGTATATGATGTTTTTGGATACCGCACGGGGAGCTACATGCCAAAGATTCGCGACGCTTTGGCGCATACATGCCAAGAGTCGCCGACACTCTTACTTGCCCACCAGCCACGCTACGTCGAAGAGGTTGCAGGCAGCAGCGTCGATCTGATGCTTTGCGGGCACACCCACGGCGGGCAAATATACCCGTTTCGCGCCCTTGTCAAGCTCCAACAGCCTTACATTGCAGGGCTTTACCGCCACGATGCAAAACTTCAAGTCTACGTCAATAAAGGTACGGGTTTTTGGGGACCGCCGATGCGACTGGGTGCGAGTGCCGAGATCACCCATATTACCCTTACCCCTTCGTAAGTTCATCCTCGATTCATCTTCATTCTTATAATAACGGAAAAACTAGGAGGTTTTTACGTTATGAAAAAAAGTTTTACCCTCGCGTGTATCGCCCTTGCATCAACCCTTTTTGCAAACGATATACTCCCTTTAGAGAAAGAGAAAACCACCATCCTCTCTTTTTTCGCCTCGTGGTGCCCCTCATGCAAAAAAGAGCTGCCCCAACTTGCCAAACTCCATGCCGCCTACCAAAAACAGGGGATCGAGATTATCGGCATCGACGTCGATAAAAAGCTCGAAGATGCCATGAAATTTCAAGAGAAAATGAAAGAGCATCTCCCTTTTAAAGTGATAAACGACACCTCCAATAGTATTGTCGCTCACTACAAGCCGCTTGGGATGCCCGCGATTTTTATCGTGCGGGACAATGAGGTATGCGCAACCATTTTCGGCGCCGAAGAACACTTGGAACAAAGACTCGAACAAGAGTTACAAAACTGTAAGGAGAAACAATGAGATATATCACCGTCTTAGCCGCAGCACTGCTCTTTAGCGGCTGTGTAAGCGAGGTGCAGCCGTGGGAAAAAGCTACGCTTGCAAAAGAGAGTATGAAAGAAGGGGGTGCAAACAACCTTGTCAAAAAATACGAAGAGCACATCTATTACTCTAAAGAAGCCACCAAAGGGGGCGGTTCTATCGGTGCAGGAGGTTGCGGATGCAATTAAGTAAACTTTCCCTTATCGCTTCCTTGCTTGTCGCGGGAGCACATGCAGAGGATTATGTAGCGATCGAGTATCTTCAATACAACGAAAACGATTCTCGCGTAAGCGTAAGCGCACCGTCTCTTGAAATCAACAAAGATTTCGGCGCCGACTACACCCTCAACGCCTCGTTCGTACTCGATAGCGTCAGCGGTGCCAGCCCCACCTACTACGATGCAACAAGCGGTGCTTCGGCACATGCCAAAGGTCCAAGCGGCGATATCCGCTACGGCAACGTCAACTTTGATGAGCAAAGAGCGGCGGGGAATGTCAATCTCACCACCCGTTTTGCTAACCGTGACGAGCTGAAAGTGGGGCTCGGTTACAGTGCCGAAAGCGATTTTTACTCCTTCGAGGGGAGTGCTTCGTATATGCATTATCTCGATGATTCGCACAACCAAAGCGTCTCGCTCGGCGCCTCGTACCAAAGCAACGAAGTGCTTATCAAAGATTGCAGCTACAATGCGGCATGCGATGCATCCAGCGGTGCAAGCCAAAAGATGACCAATGACGGCTACCAACTCCAACTCTCGTTCTCCCAAGTGATCGACACCACGAGTGTCGCCGACATCGGTGTATTTTACGGCAGCGAATCGGGGTATCTCAGCAGCCCTTACCACAACATCGTACGCAACGCCAATACGGTCTACGCCGAGCTTAAACCCGATGCACGCGATAACTACGGCGTAAAACTGGGATATAAAAAAGCTTTGAGCGAGACTCTTTTTGCACATCTGGCTTACAAATACTACAGCGACGACTGGGGGATCGATTCACATACGATCGATACGAAGCTCCTCTATGAATTAAACGACGATCTAACCATCGGCGGCGGGGTGCGCTACTACATGCAAAGCGAAGCCGATTTTTACGCCAAAGCGTTTACTACCGAAAAATTTGCCTCAAGCGATGAAAGGGTGAGCGATTTTAATGCACTTACATACAAAGCGGAGCTAGAGTATAAATTTTCGGACGATTTGAGCTATAATCTCGGAGCAAACCTTTACGATCAAAGCACGGGCTTGCAGGCAACTTTCTTTACGACGGGACTAAAATACAAGTTTTAATGCAAAATATTTTCCGATTTGAAGCGATGAGCACCCCTTGCGAGGTGCACATCTACACCAAAGCAAAAGAAAAAGCGCGCGAGGCTGCCAAAGAGATTCTCTTAGCAACCAAAGCGCTTGAGAAAAAATACAGCTATTACGCGAACGATTCCCTCTTGCATCTCTTAAACGAACGCAAAGAGAACGTTTTAGACACCCAAACCAAAGATATTTTGGTACATGCTAAACATTTTTACGATCAAACGCAAACCCTTTTCGACATTTCTCTAGCGACCATCAAACCCCTCTATAACGCACAGACTCTTGAACTTTTTTATACACAAAGGGAGCAACTGCTCCCTTTTGTCGGGTGTGAGCATTTTAGTATCAAAAAAAACAAACTCGTTTTTGACAACCCCTTTACCAAGCTTGATCTTGGCGGGTTTGTCAAAGAGTATGCCGTCGATAAAGCCGCCCTGATCCTGCGCAAAAGAAAAATAGAAGCCGCCCTTATCAACTTCGGCGGGGATATCTATGCACTCGGGCACAAACCAAACGGCGAAAAATTCACTATCGGCATCAAAGACCCCAAAAACCCCGCAAAACATCTCTGTTTCGTAGAGCTTTGCAACGAGGCGATCGCAACATCGGCGGGGTATGAGAGAAACGTGACCATCGAAGGGGTAGAGTTTTCCCATATTCTAAGCCGCCAAACGATGCAGCGCGAGTTTGCCTCGCTTAGCGTACTCGCCCCATCGGCGCTAGAGAGCGGCGTGTACGCCACCTCGCTCAACATAGATGCCTCCTTGGCATGTGTACATAAAACCATTAAAATAGATACCGATTCGGGAGTGCATTATGAAAATTTTACTCGTTGAAGACGACGCAAAGATCACCTCGTTTTTAACCAAAGGGCTCCAAGAGGAGTATTTTTGCGTCGATGCAACGCCCAGCGGCGATGAAGCCTACTACCTCGCTACCACCCGCGCCTACGACATCATTATCCTTGACATTATGCTTTTGGAGGGCGACGGATACGAGGTGTGCAAAAAGCTGCGCACCGCCAAGGTGCTCACCCCCATCATTATCCTGAGTGCTAAAAGCGCCATCGAAGACAAGGTGACTTTTTTAAACATCGGCGCGGACGATTACCTTACCAAACCCTTTAGTTTTGACGAACTTTTGGCGCGCATACGGGTACAGCTGCGCAAAAAAGAGCAAAAAGACAATCTGCTGTGCATCGACGATCTGATCCTCAATACCGACACAAAAACCCTCACCCGTGCAGGCACAAAGATCAACCTAACCGCCAAAGAGTACGCTATTTTAGAGTATATGATGCGCAACCAAGGGACAATCCTCGATGAGCAAACCCTTCTGGAAAACACCCTCAAACTCGACGCGGACATCAGCAGCAACGTCATTAACGTTTATATCTACCGCCTGCGCTCGAAGATCGACAAAGAGTTTGAAAAAAAATTGATAAAAACCCACCGAAATCTCGGGTTTGCCATAGGCGATTAGGATGCGCGCCCTCTTTCAAAACCTTCCGCTGCGTCTTTTAAGCGGGCTGTTTCTTTTTTTAAGCATCGTGTTTTCGTTGTTTTATCTGCTCATTATCTCGATTTTGAACACCCACTACAACAAAGAGCTTGAGATGCTTTTGCAGACCACCCTCAAAGATATCTCTTACGAATATAGCAAGACGGCACAAAAAAGTTACGACTTCAACCATATAAAAGAGGAGTTTGATATCCCGACCCTCTATATCCAAATCTTTACTCTCGATGCAGGCGAACCACGCTTTTTATTTCGTTCAAACGATCTGGGAACGCACAACCTCTCGTTTGTACCAAAAAAGCTTCCCCACCTCACCAAAGAGAGCATCTTTTTTGAAAAGCAAGAATATAAAGCGCTCTCAAACAACCCCATCGAGGTGGGCTACACCCTCTTAGACGAGGGAGTCTATCTTATGTGCGCCATCCCCTACGAGCGTAAAAACCCGCAGATAGAGTATGCGAAAGAGACCCTTTTTGCGGGGCTTTCGGTGTTGTTGCTCACGCTTTTGCTCCTCTTTTACGCCATCATCAAACACTCCCTCGCACAAACCAAAAAAGTGCTTGAGGAGGTGCGTACCATCCATATAGATTCCCACATGCCAAAGATCCGAAAAACCCATATCGCCTCGGAGATTGATGAGCTCATAGAGACCTTTAACACCCTTTTGGCACAGCTGCAAAACTCCTATATCAAGATCAAAGAATTCGGGCAAAACGCCTCCCACGAGCTTAAAACCCCGCTTACGATTTTGCGCGGCGAGATCGAGGTAGGGCTGCGCAAAGAGCGGAACACGCAGGAGTACCAAACTATTCTCAAATCCTCTTTAGCCGAGATCGAGCGTTTGCAGGATATTATCGAGAAGATACTTTTTCTCTCCACCAACGCCCAAAGCGACATCAAAAGCCGTTTTGAGCCGTGCTACATCGAGGAGATTTTAGAGGAGGTGATTGAGCAGAAAAAAGCGCTCGCATCCCCCAAAGCAATCACGCTGCGCCTTTTGCAAAACACACCGCTCACCGTCGAAGGCAACCCGCTTCTGCTCAATCTCGCCCTCTCAAACCTTTTGGAAAATGCGATCAAATACTCCCCGAAGGGTACGACGATAGAGATTAGTTTAAGCGAGTCCGAACTGCGGATTCAGGATCATGGCATCGGTATCAAAGAGGAGCATCTAGGGAAGATTTTCGACCGTTTTTACCGCATAGAGAAAAACCAAAAAGGGAGTGGTCTTGGGCTCTCGATCGTCAAAAATATTTTGGAGCTCCATGCCATAGATATTTCCATAGAGAGTCATTTGGGCAAAGGTACGCTTGTCGTGCTCTCTTTTCTTGCCGATAAAAAAATATAATCCTTGCCGCTCACCACTACGCGGTATTTTTTTTGTTGCAGGTATTTTTTGCAAAAATGGATATCTTTGAGCAAAAGTCCCATCTCGCTAAAGGTGTAGTTGGGAGCTTTGGCACCGTAAAGCATCTCCCCATCCACCCAGCGGCAGTTTGGAAATCCCAAAAGTACGGCGCCCCCCTCCTCTAGGTAGTTTTGGTAGATATCCATAAAGGTTGCGTTAAAGTTGAGATTGGAACTTTGCAAGGTACCTATGGAGATAATAAGGTCAAACCGTCCAAGCCCCAGTGTGTGAAGCTCTTTAATATCGTGGGCATAAAAAGAGAAGTTGGACTCGGGAAACGTTTTTTTTGCAATCTCGATCGCCGAAGCGGCATAATCGATCCCCACAAACTCTATGTTTTCGCAAGCCTCTCCCAGCATCTTTTGGATCACCGTAAACTCATCGGCTCGGTTCACGCCCAGATTTAAGATCCGTTTTTTACGTTTTACGCCGCAAAAAAGGAGCGCCTTTTGGTAGTTGTATAAAAAACTAAACTTCTCGTTTTTATGGATCGTAAAAAATTGCGACGCAACACCGTATTTCTCTTGTGCATCTGCATCGTTATGAAACGAGGAATCGGTATCGAGCTTTTCAAAACAAAGGGTTACTAGGGAGTCTTGGCATGTCGGCGTGCAAAAGCGAAAAAAATAGAGTTGTGCAAGGTCGACAAACGAAGCGTAACCGTAACGCAAAACCTCCTCCTCTTCAAACAAAAGAGAAAGTTTCTCACCCGCTTCTAAAGAGGTGTTTTCAAAAAGGGAAAGAATCCAAAAAGGGTCTTTACCCCTGCAATCGTGGAGAATCACTTTTTTTTAAAAATCAAAAGTGTTTTATCTTTGGTGTCGTACAAAGAGAAGGTTTGCTTGTCGACAAGCTTGAGTTTTTCGAGCTTTTGGAAGGTCTTGAGCGGGTGAAAATACTGCACGATACTCTCTTGGTGTTTGGTGTAACGCCCATCATCCTCTTTTGTAAAAAGGGTGAATTTCGTATGAAGTTCGTCGTTTGCAAACACCGCATCGACGCTTAAAAACTCTTCGCCCGTGTCGTTGCTCATGCTCCCCTCGGCTACGTCGCTAAAGCCGTAGCGGGTGTTGATATCGGCGATAAAAACCCCGTTGTCACTCAGTTTTTGGGCAACGGCGTCTAAAAACGCAAGCAGATCCTCATGGTTTAAAAAGTTGAGCACGTCAAAAATACTCACGATGGCATCGTAGGTGCCCTCTACTTGTGAGACGTCGATACACTCCGCATCAAGCCCCTGTTCTCTACACTCGGCAACCATCACGCCGCTTAAATCGATCCCTTTACATGCCACACCCTCGTCCATCATGCGGCGCATAAACCCGCCGCGCCCACATCCGACGTCTAAAAGAGTTTTTACCTCGTACCCCTCAAGCTCACTTTGGTAGAGATTATGCAGCGCCTCTGTCGCCTCTTCGATCCCTAAAAGATGTTCCGCTTTGGCGTAAAGGTCAAGGTTCGTCATCTATTTTTGCTCCGCTTTGATCACGTCGTTGATCTTCTCGTAAATATCGAGAATCTCCTCTTTTTTGGCGATAAAGCTGTTTTTGTTGGCTATGAGATAGGTGGATGATTCCATGATGTCCTGCACCACTTCCAAGCCGTTTTGCTTCATCGTAGCACCCGTTTCCACTACGTCCACGATCATATCCGCAAGCCCTATAAGGGGAGCGAGTTCGATCGAACCGTAGAGTTTGATGATATCTACGCTCACCGCGCGTTCTTCAAAATAGCGCTTCGTGATGTTCACCATTTTGGAAGCGACTTTGATCTCGGGTTTGTCCAGATCGAATTTCTCCCCTTTTTTCATCCCTATCGAGACCTTGCAACGCCCGCGTTTGAGGTCTAAAAGACGGATCACGTCAAGCCCCTGCTCCTCTAAGGTATCAAGCCCCACTACGCCGATGTCGGCTGCTTGGTGGAAAACATAGGTCGCTACGTCTTGGTTGCGCACGAGTAAAAAACGGAACTTCGGCGTCTCTAAAATAAGTTTTCGATCGTCAAACTTGAAACTATCGCCGAAAATAGTCTCGAAAATCTCTAAGGTCTCTTTTGCGATACGACCTTTTGGAAGTGCTACGTTTAGCATAATTTTGCCCTTTGTATTATCTTTTGCATCCCGCCGAACAAAAGGAGTTCTTCTATTGTGGCATGGGGAAAGACACATGCCAGCTTGCGTGCGTCTCCCCCCGTCAAAATAAGTTCCGTATTATGGGAGATCACCTCTGCATAGAGCGGTTTGAGGTATCCGTAACTTATGGCGTCTTGGGAATTTTTCGGCATTTTATCCAAATCTACCTTGTAGTTAAATGAGTAATCAAGCGCACTCGAGATATTTTTATAGGCTTGCTCCATCGCGCGCGTGCCGGGGTAGATAAATCCCCCCATAAATCTCCCCTCCTGCACTTTATCGACCGTAATCGCACTGCCCGCGTCGATAATGATACCGCTCTGTATCGCTTCACATGCCACGATACGATCGATCCCCATCGTCTCGTAGTAGAGGGTTCGATCTATATATTTTTCAAGATTGATCCAATTGCCAAGGGGAGAAAGTTTTTGCAAAACGGCGGGATTTACGCAGATATAATAGATTTTCTCTTTGATGGCGCGGGGGTTAAACGTAGCGGCATCCTCTTTTTTCTCATGGACGCCGTCGTAAAAATGGTACGAGGTGTTGCCGATGTCGCAAAGAAGCATCAGTATATCTTCCAGCCGAGTTCGCCGAAAGCCTTTTGCGCTTTGGAACAAAGCGGCGCATCGATAAAAATAAGTTTGTGTTTAAAGTTATGATCGCAGTAAAGGGTGAGTTTTGCGTATATCTCTTCCATTTTTTTGACATCTTTGATCAAAAGCCTGCTTTTTTGACTGACGGCAAAAATTGCCCAAAAATAGCCGTGCGTATCGACGGCTTTGTAAATTTTGATTTTATTGCGAACCCCAAGCTCTTTAGGCGCGATCTCCTGCATCTTCTTATAGATTTTTCCCTTTTTCAAAAGAGATTCGACGACAAGCTGCATATCTATGTGGCACCTCTGGTAAAGTTTTTAACGATAGTCGTATGGTAGCAAAACTATACTTTATCTTTCTCCATAAAAGGGGGATAGATTTTTTTGATAACGTAGTACACCTTACACCCGATGCAGTAGTTAAAAGCGATATCCAAAAAGGCACATGCCAAGTAGATCGAGGCGATCGCCACGATAAGCTGGGTGCTTTGCAAATAGTGGGCGGATGCGAGCAAAATCATAAAAAGCAAAGCGAAGTAATTTGCCAAACGTTTCGCACCCCCATCGGCAAGAGCGGTTTTGAGGTGCAGGATTTTTTTCAAACCCCGTGCACTTCTATAAAGCAAGGAATATTTCTTATGTGCAAAAAGTTTTACCCCGAAATCGTATGCCAAAAAAAAGAGGATTAAAACAAAATCGTAAAATAGGTACATAACCACCAAAGAACTTGCCAAGAAGGTGTTGAGTCTGGCGATATTGGTATCTATTTTTGTAAATGAGAGCGGGCAGGTATAGGGCACGAAAAAACCTTTTTTTCAAACTAAATATCAAATTTTAATCACATTTTCTTAAAGAGAGTTTTATTTATTTTTCTTATATTCTAAAGAGAGTTCGTTACAAGCATGTTACAAAAAACTACGTCAAAGCTTAAAGCACGCCCAAGGGATGCTCGTTAAAGTATAGGAAAATAAAATAAGTGTTATAATCCCCGCTTAATTTTTAAGAATTTTATTAATAATGGAGAGCAGATGAAAAAATCGATTTGTATTTTTTGCGCCGCTTTTTTACTCCAATCATCCAATGCGTTTGCACAAAACTCGCTGACGCTCGATGAAGCGATCGAGATTATCAAAACCGAAAATCTCGAACTAAAAAGCGCCGCCTACGATATCCAAGCGGCACAAGCCGACAAAAACGCTGCCTTTGCAGCCCATTTTGGGAAGCTTGATCTGACCCAAGACGTCGCCCGTTCCAACGATGCGGGGAATGTTTTCGGGTTTAAACTTGCGGGAAGAGAAGCTAACTTCGGCGATTTCGGTTTTAGCGATTTTATGGCATGCCAAACCCCTCCATATCCAGCATATTGCGGCAGTATACTTACGCGCGAACCAAACGACCTAAACTACCCAGAAGCAAGAAACTTCTTCCAAACCAAGCTCAAATACGAAGTACCGCTTTTTACGGGGTTCAAAATCGCCAGCTACAACGAGATCGCCCAAGCGATGACGAAAATGAAAACGCTCGAAAAAGAGCAGCTTTTAAACGAAAAAATCTACGAGATCCGCAAAAGCTTTCACGATATGGCACTCCTTAAAGATGCTATCGGCAATCTTGAGATCATCCTCAAAAACATCGAAACACTTGAGAATATGACCCAAGAGATGATCGCGGTGGGGTATGCCAAAAAGGTCGATCTCTTAGAGGTTCAAGCCAAAAAAGGGAACGTCGAGCGTCTTGTGCGTCAGATGCAATCAAACCAAGAGCTGCTGTATCATTACATCAGTTTTTTGCTCAACCAAGAGGTTGACACCATTACGACCCCCTCTTCGGACGTAAACGAACCCCATTTTAGCGACGAAGAGATTTTACGCCGCAATATCGACATCCAAAAAGCGCATACGGGCTTAGAGGTGCGTTCCTCTATGGTGGACGCAGCGCAGGCTTCTTACTACCCTACTCTTGGTGCTTTTGCCGAAATCTCTACCGCCGATGACACTTTTTTAGGAGATGCAAGCGATCATAAATCTTACACCCTCGGAGCGCGCCTTTCGTGGAACCTCTTTAGCGGCGGGGGCGATTCTGCCGCACTCGAGAAATCACGCGTGGAAAAACTCAAAACCAAAACACAGGTGGAGCTTGCAAAAAAAGGGATCATCCTCCAAGTCGCCAAAATCAGAACCGAGATCAAAACGTTTGATGCCGAGATAGATTCGCTCCAAAAAGAGCTCGCACTCGCAAACGAAATTTATAAAAACTACGAGGGGCGCTACCGCGAAAAACTCTCCTCTATGAGCGACGTCATCATCAAACAAAGCGAACAGATACAAAAAATCTTGCAACTGCAAGAGGTAAAAAACAAACGCAACGAGCGCATATTTGCACTTGAAAAACTAGCACACGGAGAACAACTATGAGAAAAATTTTAGCTGCTTTAGCACTTGGGGCTTCACTTATTGCCGAAACACTTACCCTTTCAGGAAGCGTTATCTCCGATAACCAAAAGATGATAACCAGCCGTTTTATGGGATTTGTCACCACCGTTACGGTGTCTGAGGGCGATTATGTCAAAAAAGGGGATCTGCTCTATACCATCGACTCCAAAGAGATCGATTCGGCTCTGACGCAAGTACAGCTTGCAATCTCCCAAGCAGAGCTGAGTTTACAGATGTACCAAAACCAATACACCAACGTCAAACTCAACCTAGAGCGCCACCGAAGACTTTTAGCGCAAGATATGGTCTCAAAGTTTGAAGTAGAAAACCTCGAGCTTGCAGAAAAAAATCTCGCCGATATGATTATCATCGCGACAAAACAGGTAGAACAGGCAAAAGCACAGCTTGCAGAGGTAAAGAACCAATACCGCTACCTTAATATCGAAGCACCCAACGACGGCGTTGTCGTGGCATGCAACATCAAAGTGGGAGAGATGGCGATGCCGGGGATGCCCGCGATCGTCCTCTCCGATCTAAGCGATCTTAAAATTGCCGCAGAGATAGCCGAGGGGAACCTTCACCTTATCAAGCACGGCAAAAAAGTAACGGTAGAGATCCCTTCGCTCGGACTCAAACAGATAGGAACGGTGAGTGCCATCATTCCGAGTTCCAATCCGATGACCCACACGTTCAAGATCAAGGTTTCGTTTAAAAATACGAATAAAAGCGTTTATCCAGGGATGTACGCAACCGTAAATATAGACTAAGGCGGCTCTTATGAACCACGTAAAACCTTATATTCCCAAAGATATTGCAGGCAAACTCGCAAGCGGTTTTTTAAAAAACCCCCTTACCGTAGTGCTTGGGGTATTCTTACTTGCTATCGGCTATATCTCCCTTATGGTGATGCCGCGCGAAGAAAACCCCCAAATGGTGGTAAGCGGTTCCACCGTGATCGTAGCCCTTCCGGGTGCGAGTGCCGCGGAGATACAAAAAGTGATCGTGCAGCCCTTAGAGCGCAAACTCAAAGAGGTTAAAGGGGTTGAGAATATCCAAAGTATGGCTATGGACAACGTAGGCGTCGTCAATGCCGCATTTTTTATAGGGGAGAAAAAAGAGGACTCCAACCTTAAAATCTACGACAAGATTATGCAAAATGCCGATATCCTCCCAAAAGGTGCGATGATGCCTATCATCAAACCCCTCGATATCGACGTTGCCATCCCTATCGTCTCGGTCGCTTTTTACTCTAACGACAAACAGATGAGCCAAACCGAACTCTACGACAAAGTCAAGAAAATCCAACACCACATCAACGGGCTAGAAAACGTTGCGGTTACGGAGCTCAAAGGTGGTTATAAACACCAATTCAACATCGAAGTCGACCTGCACAAACTCTCGGGCTACAACATCTCTATGGGGCAGATCGTCCAAGCGGTGCAAGCCCTTGCCTACAGCGTACCTTCGGTAAAGAACCGCACAAAAGAGAACGAAATCGTTATGGTTGGGGTTAAAAACGCCATCGAATCGGCAAAAGACGTAGGCGACATCATCATCGCCCAGTATATGGGCTCCCCCATCTATTTGCGCCAAGTTGCCAACGTAACCCACTCTTACGATATCCAAAATTTTAAATCGGCTCACATCAGCACCCAACAAGAAGACGGCAGTTTCTCGCCGCTTCAAGAGCAGGTCACCCTTACCATCTCCAAACTTCAAGGCACCAATGCCGTGGTGATCGCCGATGCGGTCAAAGAGGAACTTGAGACCTACAAAGAGTTTTTGGCACAAAACGGGATCAACTACGTTATCACCCGTAACGACGGTGAGCGTGCCAACGAAGCGGTGAACGAGCTTGTGTTTCACCTTATCCTCTCCATCGTTATCATCGCTGTTTTGCTGATTTTCGTTTTGGGGTGGAGAGAATCGCTGATCGTTACCTTCACGGTTCCCGCTATCTTGGCGATCACCCTTTTTGTAGCCTACTTAACGGGGCAGACGATCAACCGCATCACCCTTTTTGCGTTTTTGCTCTCTTTAGGGCTTTTGGTCGATGCGGCGATTATCGTGATAGAAAATATCCACCGCCACTACCATTCGCTCGAATCGCAACACGAGACGCCCGAGGATCTGATGGTCAAAGCAACCGATGAGATCGGGCCGCCGACCAATATCGCGACGCTCGCGATTATCCTCACCATGGTGCCGATGGCGTTTGTAGGGCAGATGATGGGGCAGTTTATGAAGCCCATCCCCGCCAACGTTCCCGTAGCACTTATCGCTTCGCTCTTTGTTGCGTATATTTTTACGCCCTATATGGCGCTTCGCATGCTCAAAAAACCCGATCATAACGATCAAGGGGGTCACTAATGTTTAAAAAATTTGAAATTATTCTCTTAGGGATTATCCAAAACTCCGCCAAGCGCAAGCTTGTGCTCATCGGCACGCTTGTTGCGTTTATCCTCTCGGTTCTTATGATAGCACCCACGAAAATGGTGCTTGCAAAGATGCTTCCGGGCAAAAACAACGACACCTTTACGATCTACGTAAACCTTAAAGAGGGAAGTTCGATCGAACAAACCAAAGAGGTCACCGACTGTGTGGCAGGGTTTATCCAAAAAGAGAAAGAGATTCTCGATACCGAGGTGTTTTTAGGGATGGGAAGCCCGCTCGATTTTGCGGGGCTTATCAAGGGTTCGCACTTTAAAAACTCCGAAAACGTTGCCGAGATCGTCGTCAACCTCACTAAAAAACACGATAGAGCCGAGCCCTCTTACTTTATGGTACAGCGTATGCGCCCTGCCATTACTACGGCATGTGAGAAGATTCACGAGGGTACCGTCGTTTCGTTCGTCGAACCCCCTGCGGGTCCTCCCGTTTTAGCCGCGATCGTCGCCGAGATTTACGGAAGCAATGCGGAGGGTATTCGTGCTTTGGCAGAGGAAGTTGCCGCTATTTTTAAAACGACACAGGGGCTTGTGGACGTCGACATTATGCAAGATGCAATTTATGATACCTACGAGATTCAGGCAAACAGCACAAAAATCGCAAAATCGGGCGTGGACGTCAAACAGCTCAACGATATCCTCTACCTCGCGTTTGAAGGGATGCAGATAGCGGTAAAAAACTCCGATATCCACAACGACCAGATTCCGATTTTTCTCTCTCTAAGCCAAGAGTCCAAAAAGTTTTCCAACAAAGATCTGCGCGCGGTAGAGATGAAACTCTCGGCTCTTAAACTGATGAACAAACAGGGGATGATGATCCCTGTCACGGAGCTTGTAAATATCATTCCAAAAAAATCGAATCCGATGATTATGAGCAAAAACCTCCACCAGATGACCAATGTTATGGCGGAGACCGATATGGTTTCGCAGGTGTACCCGCTTATGGATGCGCGCAATACCATTTTGGAAAAGCTATCGAACCGTTACGATATTGAAAAAATCGGGCTTTTTAACCTTGAGCTCACCGACAAACAAACCAAAGAGGTGTATAAACTCCTTTGGGACGGCGAGATGGAGGTCACCCTCGATACTTTCGTAGAGTTGGGCGCGGCGTTTATTGCCGCACTCGTGCTTATCTTCCTTTTGATGGTGGTGTATTACAAAAGCTACACCCTCAGCGGGATCATTTTACTAGGGTCATTTCTCTCGATCATCGGGGTGATCGTGGGGCACTGGATTATGGATATCTTTACCCATGATACTTTCTTTTTAACGGCGACTTCACTTATCGGGTTTATTGCGCTTATAGGGATCAGTTCGAGAAACTCTCTGCTGCTTATCGATTTTACCAAAACGCTTATGTGTGAAAAAGGGATGCAAAAAGCGGATGCTATCGCTTTTGCTACGGCAACGCGCGCAAAACCGATCTTTTTAACGGCGGCGGCGATTATTTTGGCTTCGACCCTTTTGGCGGGCGATGCGGTATTTGGAGGGCTTGGAGTAGCGCTCATATTTGGAACGATCGCGGCGGTTATCGCCTCTCTCGTCGTCGTTCCCGTACTTTTATTTAACTCTGATTTAGAAAGACATTTCAACACACGTCCAAAACAAGCTGTTTCGGCGTATGAGCCGTAAATTGTTATGCGGTCGCAACCTCTGCGACCTGCACCTCTTTTTTCACCCCGCGCCACTCTAGCGGAATATCTTTACGGTAATTTTTCTCTTTTTGTGATTTGATCGCATACACCGAACTATCGGCAAAATGTTCGCTAAACTCCTTGGTGTATGGCATGTCCCACGTGATACACCCGATACTCGGGCAAATAGCGGCACATTGAGGGTCTTCGTAAATCCCCGCACACTCGACGCATTTATCGGGTTGCACATAATAACGCGCAAACCCAAGCGGATTGGCGCTATCATCTACTATTGCATTTACGGGGCAGTTTTGCAAACACGCATCGCACGTGATACAGCTCTCGTCTATGATTACCGCCATCTTATACTCCTTGGGTCGATTTATAGTAGATTCTCAAAAGCCACGGCGGTGCAGAGGTGCGTAACACCTCTTGAAGTTTAGAGATTGCATCGACGATCCTCTCCCCTTCGGTAGTTTTAACTGGGTAGATCCCCTCGCTTTGCACCATCTTCGATGCCGTTGGTCCTATCTGTGTCGAATAGACGATATCCGCTTGGGAAATAGAACCTATCTTATAAGAAAGTTTTTCGTGTTCGTCTTCTATCTTCTTCGAGCTGTCGATCTTTGCGACACACTCAAAGCGCTCTTTATCTATTTCGTACAGATAAAAATGCTCCGACCACCCGAAATGTCGGTCTATCGTTTCACCGTCGGAGGATGCAAATGCAATCTTCATTTGCGACTCCTAAAACGAGTCCATCACGTTGGCATGTGCTTCGCGCACGCTAAGCGGGATCGATGCGATAAACTCTTGCGATTTCACCTCGGGAAGCATCAGCCCTTTGGTTTTATGCTCGCGGATCGCGTAGGTTTTGGCTTCGTGCCCCTCTTTGAAATACTCGCTAAACTCCGCCGCGTATGGCATGTCCCAAACGATGGAACCCTCCGTTGGACACGCCGCAGCACAGCGAGGCACGTCTGCATGCCCTACACACTCCACGCAACTCTCGGGCTTGACGTAAAATCTCTCCCCCTCGTACGGGTTTTTCTCGTTATCATCGCCTAAAATTGCCGCTACGGGGCATTCAGGCGCACATGCATCACAATTAATGCACTCCTGTGTAATCATTACTGCCATTGTATCTCCTTCGTTTTTTTAAAGATTCTTTTGCATATTTCGTTCCTGCATCAAAAAAGCGCTACATCAGATAAAGTACGACATTTTTGTCGATAAACGCTTCAAAGTGTCGCAAGATCATCTCTGCCGTCGATGTCGCACCCAAATGGCACCCCGCGCACGTACCCGTATAGTTCAGCCACACCTGCGGCACCTCGCCCGAGACAAAATGCACAAGACGTATCCCGCCGCCGTCACTCGCCAAAAGCGGGGTTATCATATTTGTTACAAGCTCCTGAACCTTGGCATGTTGCATTTGGCTTGAAAGAGAACGAAAACTATGGTTCTTAGCTGCATCAATCCCTGCATTGCTTGCATAGGTTATCATCGCCTGCGCTTTTGGATTTCCTCCGTGCGCCGCGGCGATGAGATAGTGCATCGCCTCGTACGTTTTTTGATTTTCTCTATAGTACATGCCAAGCTCAAATTGCGCGTTTGCATCGCCCTCCTCTGCCGCTTGGGTTATGGGGCGCGGTTTTTTTTGTGCATCCATAAGGTTCTCCTTGTTTTCTTTGGCGATCAAAATGCATAAGCCGTTCTAGAACCGTTTATGCATCCAATTCTTTAAAAAGGATCTTACATGCCAAACGTAGAACAAATAAAAAAAGAACTTTTAAAAGCCGCAAGAGACGCGTTTGAACAAGCATCTACGCTCTATCCGAGCGAAAGACTCGAGGTGTATCTCGATGCGATGGAGGTGAAAACGTCGCAAGTTTTAGAAGAAAATGAACAGATTCTTTATATAGGGGAGAAGGTTTTATGTTATAGCGTTTATGGCTACGACGACCTTGAAGAGGAGATAAAAACATGGATCGATTACGCCCGCACCACCCCCTCTTTAAATGATGAACTACCCCCGCCAAGCGACCTTGAAATCGCCGTGCGCGAGCTCATAGACGAACTTGCCAAAAAACGCGCCATGCCAAAAGAGAGCATCAGCTCCTATGAGGTGTTTGCCAATATGCCCATGAACCTTCTAGGCACCATAGAGCAGCAGATCATCGAATACTGGTGGGGTGCAAAAGGGGTTGAAAACGCAAAAAGCCTAGCATTGGAGCAGATAGAAGCGGGGTTGAAAAAACTCTCCTAAAAATCTTTGGCATGTGTAATAAATCGTCATAAAAAACCTACCAAAAACAAAACGGATCGTTTATACTGTTTGTAAATTTTTACAAAAGGTGCCACATGCCATACGCTCTATTTTTCTTTTTAAGTCTTTTTTTGTTTGTCGGGTGCGCTCCAAAACACGCACCGCTTCCTACCGTAAAACAGGTGGAGTTGCAAAAATATATCGGTGATTGGTACGAAATAGCGAGGTTTGAGCATTTCTTTGAAGAGGGGTGCAAAAACGTGAGTGCTACCTACGCGCTCAAAACGAACGGCGATATCAAAGTAACCAACCGATGCACCATGATAGAGGACGATCGCAAAAAAGAGGCAATCGGCGTCGCCTACGCCACTGATACTACCAACGCGAAACTCAAGGTGAGCTTTTTCCGCCCCTTTTACGGCGACTACTGGATCATCGCACTTGCGGATGATTATAGCTATGCCCTCGTCGGTGCGCCGAGCAGAGAGTATCTTTGGATACTAAGCAGAACAAAAACCCTCGACATCGAGACACGAGAGCATCTGCTTGCCAAAATAACCGATCTTGGGTTTGACGCGGCAAAACTTGTTTGGACGATCCAAGAATGAAAAAGCAACTCACCTACGCCACCCTTATTCGATCCACCCAAGAGAAGCTTTTTGATTTTCATACCGATTCTGCCAATATCACAAAGATCACCCCTCCCAATACAAAAGTGCTCCTTCTTGATGAGGACACCACCGCCTTTGAGGGGAAGATAGTGCATCTTAAAACGACACGGCTTTTTATACCGACCTACTGGGAGGTGCGCATAGAAAAACTCGCGCGCCCCTCTACTCTCATAGACGTCGCCCTGCGTTCACCGCTGAAATACTGGCGCCACCAACATATTTTTACCCAAAAATACGGCTCGTGCGAATTGCGCGACGTTATAGAATACGAACTCCCTTTTGGGATCTTCAACGCCTTGATAGAGCCTTTATTTGAGCGCGATATTGCCGCTATGTTTGCCTACCGACATGCCAAGACCAAAGAGATATTAGAGAACTAAACCTTACTTGGCATGTGCTTTTTGCAAAGCGATTTTGAGCTTTGTGATGTCGTGGCTCACCCCTATGTAAAACTGCGGATTGCCATCATTGTCTTTGAGCAGCGTGATCGTTTTTTTATCGTAAAAGAGTGAACCGTCTTTTTTCGCACTGATGAAAATACCGTCAAAGCGCCCCTGCGTGGTGAGTTTCTCCCACATCTTTTTGTAGTAGGCTTCGTTTTGTTTGCCCGATTTGAGCATCCGCGCGTTTTTGCCTAGAAGCTCCTCTTTGGAGTATTGCAGATTATCTGTAAAGGTCTTGTTCGCATAAACGATATTGGCTTCGAGATCGGTCACGAGGATCATGCTCGGCAGGTGTTCGAGCACCTCTTCAAACACCATGTTTTTCACCTCGGCTTGTACCTGTTTGGTGATGATTTTATGAAAAGAGATATAGGCGATCGTCTTGCCATACCTGTCTTTTAACGGTGAGATCGTCCAGTTCACGATATACTCCGAACCGTCTTTTTTGTAGTTGGTGGTCTGCCCTTGGAAAAACCCTTTGGTTTGGAGCGACTCTTTGAGCGTTTGCAAAAGCACGCGATTGCTCTTTGGTCCTTGAAGTATTTTAGGGTTTTGCCCTATGAGCTCCTCTTTGGTATAAAGCGTCTCTTTGCAAAACGCCTCGTTGACGTAGATAAACGACACCCCTTTTTCCAAATTCGCATCGGTCACCGCAATAGGTTCATTCGATGCGTCAAACGCTTCAAAAAACGATTTGGGTGCGATCGCTTCGATATTGAGTTTCATAGATTCTCCCCTGCATTGGCATGTAAAGCTTTATCATAATAGGAAACAATGGTGTTTGGTAGGGGTAGTTTGGCGGTTGGTGGGGAACACGGGCTTTAAGCCCGTAGAAGCTGCATATACAGGCTAAAGCCTGTGTTACGTCTGGCATGGCATACACTAGTTTGCATTACACTCCCTCGAATATTACCAATACGCATTAGAGAATACAAAGACGCTATCGAGCCAAAAGACACTGAAAATAGTTACAAAACGAGTGATGATACTTTTTAAAGCTATCTTCGCTAATTGTTCCGTATTTTTTTAAAACAGCATCTTTTGATACTACGAATGTTTTTCTCACCATTAGCTTTGAAGTTTTTGGGATTGTTCCGTCGATAAAATCTTCATGGCTAATGACAATTTCATCGTCACACATTTTATCAATTTTACTGCTGATGGGGATTGCTACAAAATCATTGTGAGGTAAATTATCTTTAAAAACCAAGACGGGTCTGTTTTTTGATTTTTGTAAGTCACTAAAATAAAAAGCGCATAAAACGACGTCCGATTGCTTTATTTCCACAGGGCATCTTCGCTATCGTCTTTCCACTCGTCTATAAGATTTGCAGAATGGTTTGAAAGTGCTTGCAGTTCTTTAGCTTCATTCTCATTTTTTATCTCTTTATCTTCTAAAATACGTAACTCTTGAGAATTAAGACTTTTTAAAAAAAACATAATATGCGAATAAACAGCATCTTGCACCTGAAGCTTAATAGTATGCATTATTTACACCTTACAAAATAATTATTTGTATTATAGCATAAGACCCCCCCCTGCTCCTGAACTCTTGCTTAGTTAAATCTATACAAAAAACTTATACCGTTTGAACATCACAAGTGCGGTAGTACCGTTTCACGCTTGCATGTTGGCATTAAAGAGTAAGTAAAAAAAATCACATCCCTCCCAAAAAAGCTCCGATAAATGCCAAAAGGATGATTGCTCCCGCAAGAGCTATGGCAAATTTGAAAACCAAAGCGCTCATACCGAATGAAATAGCAACACTGCTGTGTCTCCACTCCTCTTTTTTAAGAAAGCCGACAACACCGAAACAAATAGCGATAAAACCGAGCATGACTACACTGTAACCGACTATTTTATCGGGATCGATTGTTTTATCTTGCAAGACACTAACAACCTCTTCACCTTTGAGTTTCGATGCCATAGCAGATTTGATGGATATTGCTTTTTCGGCAACATACTCTTCTATGCTCGGTTGCTTTTCAATCGGACCTAGAAAAAAATGAAATACTGCTATTGCAAATGCAAACAGTCCGACAATCGCTCCGATATTGCTAAATTTATTTTCCGTAGTTTTCAAGATATTCCTTTATTGTCTAACGTTTGACTTCACCGACAGGTTTACCTGTTCAGTGCTAGGATTTGTTAAAAATTTCATAATATATCTTTGCCATCAACTAAAACATGTGGCAATATAGGCATCCTAAAATATCTATTTGAAATAAAGTATAAAATTGGCATCTCTTTATTGTCTAAATTTATTAAATGCTCACTCTCTTTTAATTTGTCCATAATATTAGCCATTTCAGAAATATTTTCATATATTCTCATTGGAGCAAATACATAACCACTTTCAATTGAAGCAGTAGTCTTATAAACATAATTTTCAAGTTTACTATCTGCAAACCAAATTTGTAAGGTTGTTTCTTTATAAATATCTTGAGAAACTTTATATAAATATTTATAGTTTTCAATCAATCCTAATTTAATACACCAAAAAGCAAGTGTTGGAATAAGTGTAGATGTCTTTATATACTCTTTTGTGTCTTTTTTATCTCCTAAATTACATTCTACTAAATCATCAAAATTATTTGTATCTATTGGAAAATAACTGCCTTTATAATATGCAAATTCTATATGAGATATTAAGTTATAAACCCATTCATCAATAAATTCAACTTCATTCCAAAGTTCTAAAAAATATAAGGCTAAAGATATATCAATAATATGTTCATCATAAACTGGATTGTATAAACCCTTATGATTTTTAATCATTAGTTTTAAATGGGTATTTATTCCTTCATATTTTGCATACTCAAAACTATCTTCATCTGTATATGCCGATAAATAATATATGTTCCCGTACAATGCCAATATACCTAATTGTTCAAATAATATTAAACTCTCTTGTAAGAAATCATGTCCCCGAAACGATAATCCATTTTCAACTTCAATTAGTGGATAAATTTTTTTACAATAATTTTCTATTGTTTGGAAGTTTTTTTCATAAATTTTTTGTAATATTGTTTTGAAATTTCTTTTTTTCATAAAATTGTTTTTATAGAGGAATTCATATATATTTAAAAGAGTTCTTTCCGTAGCTAACAATCCATGCTTTAAATTACTTTCACTTTGAGACCAATAGACAACAATATTTAAAGACAAGTATATTAATCTTAACGCTTTTAATATTTTTTTGTCAGACTCTTTTTCTAGTTTACTTTGAAATAATATAATGTCCCGCTTTGTCAAGACAGTTTTTAGACAACTTCTTATTCCCACCATCAAGCGGCTTGATCCATCTTTTTCATATAGACACTCAAAGGTGTTTTGTAATCCAGTGTCGAATGCAGCCGCTTCGTGTTGTAAAGCCTGATGTAGTTTTCAATTCCTGTTCTTGCCTCCCTGAGTGTTTCGTATCGTTTGAGATAAACATCTTCATATTTCAATGATCTGAAGAAGCGTTCAACTGCGATGTTGTCGATCGATCTGCCTTTGCCGTTCATCGAGATGCTGATGTCGTGTTGCTTAAGCAGCGAGATATGTTCGTAAGCCGTATACTGGCTGCCCTGATCGGAATTAAAGATATCAGGCTTGCCATACTGTTGGATTGCCTGTTTCAATACAGATGATGAAAGTGATGCATCCATCGTCGTTCCAAGCTTCCATGAGAGCACTTTTTTCGAGTGCCAGTCCATGACGACGGCAAGATAAGCAAAGCCTCCCTGCAGCCTAATATAAGTGATGTCGCCGCACCAGACCTGATTGGGCTGCGTAATCTCCGTTTGCTTAAGCAGATACGGATAGATGGCATGTTCGTTGTTGCGAATGGACGTATTGCGCTTCTTCGTCGGGTAAAGTGCCTTTATGCCAGTACTTTCATATATTTGGCCACACGATGCCTGCCAATGACAACATCTTCATCCAATAGCTGACGATAGATCCGCCGATGACCGTAAAACGGCATCTCCGTATAGATCTCGTCGATACGGTGCATAATCCTGATCGACTCTTGTGAAAAGCCTTTGGGTTTGTAATACAGCGTTGAGCGGTGAATACCGATCAGTTCGCACTGCCTTGCCATAGAAACGGTATTGAGCTTGGGTTCGACAAGGCTTCGTCTATTTGATGAGCCCAAGCTCTTTAGCTTTTTTACCGCCCAATCCCTTTCGATGGTGGTTTTTCCCAATGCTTTTTGCAACTCTTCGATCTCTTGCTCTTGTGCTTTGATCTGCTCTTTGTACTCTTTCACTGCTTTGGCAGGCTCAAATGCCAATGCAGCATTCTCCAAAAATTGTTTTTTCCACTCTTGTAGGCTCTTTGGCAATATGTCGTATTTGCTGGCAATTTGATTGAGGGTTTTCTCTCCCTCCAATAGTTCCAAAACAACTTTCGTCTTGAACTCTGCTGAAAATTGGCGTCGTTGTTTGCTCATCTGTTTCCTCCCTTATTCCATCCAATAATTGTATCGTGTAGGAATAAGAAACTATTAAATCGCTGTCGGATTTTTCTGGAACATTATATAACACTTCATCTAAGAACTCATAATAGTCCCTTAAGCCATAATCTGTATCACCAATTAATGCTAATGTTCTTCGGAAAAGACTTCTTTGCTCTTTAGGAATAATAAATTCATTAAATATATATTCTTCTATTAAAAGAGCAAGTTTATCTCCTCCCCAAAATTCAAATTCTATTTCATCTTTTTTTTGCGTTTGTTTCTATATAACCATCCCAGTTCTCATCTATCTCCTGCTTTTTATCACCACCTGTAGCAAGAATAATTTTTTTAACTAACGATTTATTGTCGGGAGATAGTTTTTTAGGAATATAGGAATCAATTATTTCATTTAAAGATGGTCTAACTGCTTGTAAGGTTCCATTGTCCCAATCAGTTCTTCCAAAATCACCTTCTTTTATAGTAAATAAAAAAACTTTTTTTATTCCATCTTTATCAATTCCAACAGATGCTACATCAACACCATATTGTCTCACACCAATTTGGGGTTTACTAATAACTTCATGCCCCATCGCTAACAACAATTCAGGTATTAAACTATCAAGTTCTTTTGACTCTTTTAATAAGCTCAAATATTCTTTTATAATTAATTTCATCTACTGACCTTTTTTAACCATTCTAAAGTTAAATCTTTCTAGTTCATGGTCAACTGGATGCGTTCTAGTTGCATTAGGCATTGTTACTGAATGACTAAAACTTTGAAGGTAAAACACATCAGTAAATTTTCCATCGATTTCAGAGAAAGAACCTCTCCCATACCGAATAAGAATTTTAGAAAACAATAAGGATGAAAAAGAATCTTCTCCTGATTTGTCCATTGCTTTTTGCATGGCTATACTATTAGTTCTTGAAATTATTCTATTTTGTTGAGATGGTGGCGTTAATTCTTTTAATATTGGCAAATTTTTAATTTGTTGATTTCTTTTCTCTAATTCTTCTATGACAATATCTTTGGCTTGCTTTTCATTTTCATTAAGTTCTGAATCTTCTAGTTTTTTGTAATATTCTAAAGTATCATATGAATAATTTTTACCAAGATAATTAAGTAAAATATCTATTACTAATTGTTTGACTTCTTTTGTTAAATTATCAACAGATAATATAGAAAATATCATCGTATTCATCGTATTAAATTCATAGAAATGCCCCAATATTTTTCTACAAATATATAAGTAATCTTGAAAACTAAAAGATTTCATTACAGATGCAGCTAGTGGAACATCGCTAACAATTAAATCTGATAAAACTTTATGAAGTTTACTATTTTCATAAACTAATGATTCTGTAACAAATTTACTAAATAATTTATGCTCATTAAATTCATGCTTAAAAGTATTTAATGTGTTTTTTGACGAAATTGAAGATAAGTTTCCTTTTTCTATCCATTTGTATAAAAAGTCTTTTACAAAATCATAATCATCAAGTTTTAGAAACTTTGTCAATACAGATTCAATATTAAAAATAATATGTTGTTTGTCTATATATACATCAATGATTGAGTTAAATAGTTTTCTAAACCATTCTTTATTAATGTGCTTTTCACGGGCAAACATCAATATTTTGGACAAATTCGATTTAATCTCTATATCAATATTATCAATATACAAAAGTAATATTTCTGAAAAATATTCACAACCTTTTTCAATTAAATCGTAAGAACTATACAGTAGTGCTCTGTCTATTGCGCTATTTGATAATTTTGCTTTTTCTTTGAACAGTTCAAAAATCTCTTTTAACTCATCATCAGAAAAATCGAACAAATGAATATAAGAAATAGCACATTCCTGTTGAATGATATTGTTAGATTTTAAATAATCTATAATTGTATTATATTGTGATTCATTGCTTGAATTATTTAGTTCAATCAATATAGCAGCGATATGAGGAATAATAAAAGCATCATCAATAGTAATTAGTTTTTCTAATAGCTCTTTGGCTAAAGTATGATTATTCAACACTAATGATTTTGTTATTTGAAAATGCCTTGATGTCCCATTTTCTTTAGAATGTAATAGTTCATAAAATTTTAATATATTATCAATATCAATTTTTGAGTATGGAATAAAATCTATTAAAAGATTGCTTAAATTCCAACTATTAGCATCACTTTCTAATGCTTGGTGAGCTAAATCAAAATAGTCATATTTATCTTTTTTACAATTTTTTTCTATGATAGGAATATACATATCTATATTATGATATGTTAATGCATCGAACAGTTCGATTGAATGATTTTGTAAAATTTCTTCTATATTTTTTTCGTCATACTGCTTCATTTTAATTGATGTATTCCTCTATAGATTGTATTTTTAACGTTTAAAATGAGCAATCAACAAGCCGCCTACGGGTTTTTGATTGGTCTCCTCTGATTTGTTGGTTTTAATCATCATAATTTTTTTTGAGATAAAGGTGACCACCAATGATGTCAGGAACCTTCTCCCATTCTTCTTTCCATTGATCATCCCAAATAACATTCTTTTTGTTGTCTCTTAGATGACACTGGATTTCTTTGAGTTTGTATTGAAATTCATAATGGTATTCTTCATTCTCATTTTTACAGTCGCAATTTCCAAGTAGTTCAGCTAGATCGCGGTCTGCTTCTTCAATTTTATTATGAGCATCTTCTAATAAAATTTCTAATTTATCAACTCTGGCTACTGCTTTCTCTACGTCGCTATGGATAGAGAAAA
>CAXXSB010000002.1:0-14624 GCA_963664885.2 Sulfurimonadaceae bacterium | reverse complement strand
AAACGGTTTCTTGGAGGTGGAAACGCCTATCCTTACAAAATCGACTCCCGAGGGTGCGAGAGATTATTTGGTGCCTTCACGCGTACACAACGGAGAGTTTTATGCTCTGCCGCAGTCTCCGCAGCTTTTCAAACAGCTTTTGATGGTCGGAGGGTTCGATAGATATTTCCAGATTGCAAAATGTTTTAGGGATGAGGATTTGCGTGCAGACCGCCAACCTGAATTTACACAGATAGACGTCGAGATGAGCTTTTGTGATCAAGAAGACGTTATGAAGATCGCAGAGGAGCTTTTACATGCCATGTTCGGTGCGTGCGGCGTAGATATCAAGCCTCCGTTTAACCGCATCACTTACCGTGAAGCGATGGAGTTTTACGGTTCGGACAAGCCTGATTTTGCGCTACGATCTTAAAATGGTGGATGTTATCGTTATTTTCGAGAGATGCGATAACGAGATCTTCTCAAACATTGCAAAACAACCCCATAAAAACCGTATCAAAGCATTAAGGGTTCCGGGTGCGGATCTTGTTTTCTCAAAAAGAGAGATGAAAACGTTTGAAGATTTCGTACGCAAATTCGGTGCAGGCGGTTTAGGGTACTTCCAAATGAAAGAGGACGGGCTTAAAGGTCCGCTTATTAAATTCTTCAGCGAAGAGGATATTGCGCTTATTATCGAGAGAACCGAGCTTCAAGTAGGCGACGTAGTATTCTTCGGAGCGGGTGACAAAAAAACGGTTCTTGACTACATGGGACGTTTTTAGAATTTTCATTGCCGAACATGAAAAAATGAATCTGATAGACAAAGACCGTTTCGAGTTTGTTTGGGTTGTCGATTTCCCGATGTTTGAAGTCGAAGACGGAAAAGTCAAAGCGCTCCACCACCCTTTCACCATGCCAAAAGACACTGACAAAGACAATGTCGAAGATATCGAATCGATCGCTTACGATATCGTTCTCAACGGTGTAGAGCTCGGAGGGGGATCGATCCGTATCCATAAAGAAGCTATGCAAGAAGAGATATTTAAACTTCTTGGAATCGGCGAAGAGGAAGCAAAAGAGAAATTCGGCTTCTTGCTTGATGCACTTAAATTCGGGGCACCTCCGCACGGCGGTTTTGCAATCGGATTCGATAGACTTATGATGCTTATCTCTAAAAAATCGAGTATCCGTGACGTAATCGCATTCCCGAAAACGCAAAAAGCTTCGTGTCTTCTCACCCAAGCGCCAAGCCCTGTAGAAGCAGATCAGTTGCGTGATCTTCATATCCGTCTTCGCGAGCAAGCGAAATAATGAAGAAACTCTTTCTCATTATCGGAGCTCCGGGTTCGGGCAAAACGACCGATGCCGAGTTGATCGCCGAAAAAAATGCTGCGATCACCCATTATTCGACGGGTGATATGCTCCGTACAGAAGTTGCGAGCGGGAGTGCCAGAGGCAAAGAGATCGAGAGTTATATCTCTAAAGGGCTTATCGTTCCCATCGCCATCGCGATCGAGACGATCGTACATGCCATAAAAAACGCGCCGACCGACGTGATCGTAATCGACGGATATCCCAGAAGTATGGAACAGCTAAGCGCGCTCGATGGGTATTTGAAAACTGATCCTTCGTTGGAATTAAGTAGCGTAATCGAGGTGCGCGTAAGTGAAGAAACCGCCAAAGAGAGGGTCTTAGGACGCTCTCGCGGTGCAGACGATAACACCGAAGTTTTTTACAACCGTATGAAGGTGTATAAAGAACCTTTGGAAGCAATACAAAATTTCTACAAAGAGAAAAATCTTTTGAAAGTGATTTCGGGAGAGGGAACGATTGAAGAGATTGTTGTAGAGATGGAGAGCTTTATACTCTCTAAAATCTAAAAAAATATCCGAAGATTTCGGATATTTTTTCTTTCTTTAGTGCGCGAGTTTTGCGACGATATCCGCTTCTACATCGGCGATATGTGCCGTACCGTCTACTCTGATATATTTAATTTTTGCATTTTTGCTTGCTTGTTCTTTGTAGTATCCGATTAGGGGCTGCGTGAGTTCGTGATACACTTTAAGTCTGTCTAAAACAACCGATTCTTTATCGTCGTCGCGTTGTACTAAATCTTCACCCGTTATATCGTCTTTGCCTTCCACTTTCGGCGGATTGTATACGATATGGTAGGTTCTTCCCGATGCTAAATGCGCGCGGCGCCCCGACATACGATTTACGATCTCCGAATCCGGTACGTCGATTTCGATGACCGCGTCGATCTCTATCCCTGCATTTGTAATAGCATCCGCTTGAGGTACGGTGCGCGGAAACCCGTCTAAAAGGTACCCGTTTTTACAATCCTCTTGCGCAATTCTATCTTTTACAAGACCTATGATAATCTCATCCGTTACCAGTTGCCCCGCATCCATAGCAGCTTTTGCCATTTTTCCGAGTTCCGTTCCCGCTTTGATAGCAGCGCGAAGCATATCACCCGTCGAGATTTGCGGTATGTTATAGATTTTGGTTAAAAATTGAGCCTGAGTGCCCTTGCCTGCACCGGGAGCTCCGAGTAGTATAAGTCTCATGTTTATCCTATTTTTGTTTTTTGTTGGGCGAATTATATAAAAATGTAGTTAAAAGTAACCAAAAATAAAAACAGCACCTATGGACACGTTTTTTTGTTATTTAAGATTAAAAAATATATAATCGTTTAAATTTTTACTAAGGATACACTATGGGGAATGGTATATTGCAGAGGCTGCGCAAAAGAGATTCATGAAACGGCTCAGACATGTCCTCATTGCGGGGCACCTCAAGGGGTTTGCAACGGAAAGAAACACGGTAGTTTTATTTATGGTAGGATTGGGGTGGAGCGTACTTTTTTGGTTTGCTATATTGTTTTTATTGGGTTTTTTTGTAGGGGTCACAAACCCGACAAATGCAGAAACTGCAGGGCAAGAGCTAGGAGAGGCAGCTGCTTTTCCGGTTATGATCGTATCATTTTTTCTTGCGGGCATTTTGACATATTTGGGAAAACTTCCCGGTTCATACAAAAAAGTGTAGAGTTCTCTCTTTGCACATGCCATGGCATGTGCGACTTGATTATCTATTCTTCCTCATCCCCGTTTTGGGCTTCTAGTATATCCTCTAAAATCTCTTTTGCTTCATCCTCTTCTACGTCACCTTGAATAATATCTTCAAGAAGGTCTTTGAGGTCTGCTTTAAACTCTTGGAGCTCTTCTATTTCCTCTTTTACTTCCTCGCTTGCATTTTTTTGATCGGAGATCTCTTGAAAAATCTCATCTAAGCGTTCGTCTATATCGGGGATAACGCTTGTGGTTATAAGTTCTTGCAATTGTTTTACGTAAGACATTTTTTTTCCTTCAATAATTTGTGATATCATACTCTAAAAATGGTTTTTTAGTCATAATAGATAAAAATTAAAGAGGACGGAGATGCATTTTTACGCATTGATTATAGGTACGGAAATCTTAAACGGAAGAAGAGAAGATAAACACTTTGCATTTGTTCGCAAGGAATTGGAAAAATACGGGCACGAGTTGTATGCTTCTTTTATTGTAAAAGACGATCGAACATTGATGAAAAATATCTATAATCTCATTAAACAAGATCCGCAAGCGGTTCTGTTTTCTTTTGGAGGGATCGGTTCTACACCCGATGACCTAACAAGGGAGATAGCTGCAGAGGTGTTTAGCGCTTCTGCACTTGTGAGGCATAAAAAATTTGAACAGGATATTATTGAGAGGTTCGGTGATCAAGCCTATCCTCATCGTATACATATGGCTGATTTACCGCCTGAAGCCGAGCTTCTTTTTAATCCTGTGAACAATATGTCGGGATTTAGTTTGCAAAAAAGGTACTTTTTCGTTCCGGGGTTTCCTCAAATGGCACACCCTATGATTGAAAATGCAATAAAAGAGAATTTTTCTCATGCGATTCAAAAACATAGATTGACGCTGCTTGCCGATACGAGCGAGAACTACCTTATTCATGTTATGAAACGTATCCCCGAGCATATAGAGATGTCTTCGTTGCCCATGTTTAAAGATTCCAAACCCATGGTTGAGATCTCTCTAAGCGGGATCGATGCAAATGAGGTTGCAAGCTATTTTGATCTCTTTGTACAAGAATTGAATCAAACAAAGGTGGCGTATAGGTTAATATAATAATACGATCGGTCGATCTAGTCGTAGATAACGGTAAAGGGGTGTGGTATGCATATACTTGTATGGTTGTTGGTATTGTTATTGCTAGTCGGTGTTGCGTATGTTGTTTTTAAGCTGTCTCTTTCAGGGAAGAAAGGTGATGGTGCAAAAAATGAGCGGCACTATACTTTTAAAATTTAAGAGAGAAAATGATCGTTAATAGAAATAACCATGTTTTTAAAGGGCACAAAACCCTTTTGGGCGCGCGTTACGTAACCTACGGCGAAGTGGAACTCCCGTTGCGATACGATGTTTTTGCGCAATCAAAAAGCGGTTTCGATTGGGGATACCACGGCTCGGGTGCGATACAACTCGCATTTTCTATGTTATACCAACTCAGCAACGAGGAGTTTGCCAAAGCACACGCTTCGCAGTTTGCTTCGGATGTTGTAAAACATTTCAATGCAAGGGACTGGGTCTTGAGCGCCGTTGACGTACTCAAATGGATCAAGGAACATACCAAAGAAGAGGAAAAAGAGCTCTCCTCCCCCGCACAAGAATCTAAACCGCACACATCGTCTTTAAAAAAATCAAAAGAGGAAAAGCCCAATGTCGTCAAAGAGGTTTGCAGGGAATTGGGTATTACGCAAAAACAGCTTGCGGAGATACTGGAGATTCCCGAGGGAACCGTAAGCAGTTGGGCGGTCAAAAACGAGATACCGCGCTTAGGCAAAAAAGCGATCGAATTTTATATCCAAAATCAAAAAAATCAGGAAATTGTCGAGAGCTACAAAAAATTTCTCTCACTTCTCAATGCCGTCGATGCTTCCTAGACGCTACCTTGCATAGGTGGTGTTTTTGGGAGCATTTTCATCGTAATCCAAAAGTTCTAAGATACTTTTTTTATTCATTTTTCTTGCAAAATCGGTTGCGTTGAACCCTTTGGAATCGAGAGCATCTTTGTCGGCACCGTTTTCTAGCAAAATTTTCGCAATCCCTACTCTTCCGTAACATGCCGCCGCCATTAAGGGGGTAAAACCGCTTCTTCTTTGGGTTTTATTGACGTTTACCCCCTGTTCTATCATGTAGCGAACCATCTCTTCGTTGGCATAGGTGATAGCGATATCAAAAACACTCACACCCTCTTCGTCAAAATCAAAAATATCTGCACCGCTCTCAACCAAAAGCATTAAAAGTTCAAAGTCGCATCCATAACGTATGGCATGTGAAAGAACACACTCGCCAGCATCGTTGGAAGCTTTGACGTCACCACCCTCTTTGATATATTTTTTCGCATTTAAATAATCGTTCTTCTTTAAAATTTCTATCCATTTATCCATAATTTCCATCCTTAATTTGAGAATTTTAGCATAGATAAATGGCTATTCATAGAGTTTTTATGTATAATTCGTCGATAAAAAAATAAGCGAGAATTCATGGAAATAATACAAACAGCAGATGCTTTTAAAGCATTGATTGAAAACATCAAAACAAATACGAAAGGGTACAAAGATCCTTTGGCATTCGGTATTTGTCGTGTTGATTTAGGTCAGCTCAATGTAGATAAAGTGCTTCAGGCAACCTACCCCGTCGTCAACTGGAACGAAAACTTCGGAAGTGCTGCGATTTTTATCCAAGCACTCGCAGAACAAAGCAAGGCGGTAGATTTTAGTCAAGATGAAGTTGTCTGTACTATCAACCTGGAGTTTTTAAAGCAGTGTCTTAATGCATTTACTCCTTATTCGGACGAAGCACACGGAAGCGCACACAAAAATATTCAAGCGGTTTCGGCTCTTTACAACCACATTATCAACAACGGAAGTTTAGAGGGGGAATATAGGGTCACATTTATTTTCAACGATGCACCGCTTAAAAGCGTTGAAGCGACCTACCTTAAACTTTATGCGCTCTCTTTGGGCAAAGCGGCTCTTAGGGGTATCAACCTTAACGGAGCTTTCGGAGCATTACCGAATGTGGCATGGTCGAACGGCCAACCTATCGAACTTGATTATTTGCGTGAGTTTGAGATCGAACTAAAATTTGCGAACGAATATCCCCATATCGATTTCGTCGATAAATTCCCGAGATTCTTACAACATATTATCCCTGCGGACAATACGCGTATCTTAGATACATCAAAAGTTCGTTTCGGTGCACAGCTTGCGGCGGGTACGACGGTTATGCCCGGAGCTTCTTATATCAACTTTAATGCGGGAACGACGGGACCGGTTATGGTTGAGGGGCGTATCTCGAGTTCTGCAGTTGTCGGAGCAGGAAGCGACGTCGGCGGAGGCGCTTCTATCTTGGGCGTACTCAGCGGTACCGACGGCAACCCGATCACAATCGGTAAAAACACCCTTTTAGGTGCAAACTCTACATGCGGCATACCGCTGGGTGATGGATGTATCTTAGACGGCGGTTTGGCGCTATTTGCAGGAACAAAGATTAAAATAGCGCCTGCGGAACTTGCAAAAATCAACGAAGTCAATGAAGGGGTAAACCTTCAAGGTGAGGTATTTAAAGCAAAAGAACTTGCCTCTCTTAACGGTATCCACTTTAGACAAAACTCCCTCACGGGCGAATACAGCGCATCACGTTCTACAAGAGAAGTAAAACTTAACGCCGAACTCCATTAAATCTTTTTAAGGTAAAAAGCTTGTAAGCTTTTTACCCTTGTATTTACCTCTAACTTTTCTCTAATAATGACGATATTATAATAATCCAACTAATAAGGAGTTATCTATGAACATCTCTAGTAATCTTTCTTCCATAAATGCACATCAGCAGATGATGAATGCGAACGCCAACAATGTGGCAAATGTGAATACTGATAGATTTATTCCGAGTGATACGCGAATGTCTGAAGGGGGTAGCGGGTCTGTTATTGCAAACACGAGAATGGCTACTGATACGGGTTCACAAAAAAGTCAGACCGATTTGGCAAAAGAGTTGCCCGATCAGGTTGTGGTAAGTGGAGCAACTTCGGTCAATGTTACGGCAATCAAAACACAAGATGAGATGTTGGGTTCTCTTTTGGATATTAAGGCATGACCCTCTTGTTAAAGAGGGAGCGTGTTCATCGATGTCAGGTTTCGTAGCATATCTTCTTCTTCGTTGTAGTTCTCTTGCTCTTTTCCGAGTCTAAGAGTGCTAAAAATCGTTTTTCCTATAACGATCCTTCCCTCTTGTTCCTCTTTTTTGGTTTTAATCCCCCATGTGTTGTGAAGAACGATGATCTCGTCGTTGTAAGTCCCCGCATACAAAACGATGTGCCCTTTTTTATACAAGAGCGTTTTAAAGGGCTCTGCTTTTTCTTTGATACGTTGTATTTTTTCTTCGGGAGTCAGCCCTTGAAGCGAAAGAACTTCCCCGACTTTGCTTTGCAGATAAGAGTTGCGCGGGAGCCACATGCCAAAGGGTGCAAAAATATCCCGCAGCATCGAAGAGCAGTCCCGTTGTTCAAACAAGCCTCCCCATCCGTATTTGGATTGCGCTACTTCGTTAACGATTTGAGTAAGGTTTTGCTTTGTAAAGGCAAGAATGTTCTTGTGTGCAATCTCTTTAGAGATTTTTGTTTGAACGAACAACGGCTGCGCATTTTTAGAACTTTGAATCGCCAAAACCGTATAAGAATCGGCATCTTCACCGATAAGCGAAAGACTCATGCCTATTCTTGAACGAAAAAGAAAATGCCCCTCTTGATCGTACAAAGCAACATCTTCTTGCGTGATGAATATCTGTTGTGCTTTTTGGATCTCGTTTGTATATTGCTGCTCCAAAAACACTATCTCTTTCGTTTGTACCCATCCGCTTGCAAAATTGCTTAAAACGTATACCCACTCTTTATCTTTTGAGTAGTGAGAGACAAAAAGGGGTTCATTGGGTGCAATAGAGCTGTTTTGAAGATAGTCAAACGGGAAACCCTCCCCTGCCAATGCGGGGTCTTTAAAGACGGGGCGGTTTGTAGGGAAAAGCCGTATATTACAATACCCTAAAGTGATGGCGTTTTTATTTTCCGAACCGTAAGCTTGAAAATTTGCGTTTTCTCGCATCGAGGCGAAAAACTCCTCTTCGATAGGTTGCAAATTTTCCCCGTAGGAGTTTTGCGCGGTGTACGCTTTAAACGGCCACTGGATAGCTTGGAGAGATTCTCTGGGCTTAGAGAGATTCCAAACGCTAAAATAATATTTTGCATAGCGATCTTCCCTTTTTTGGAGATCGGCTCCGTTTTCCTCTTTGAGGCTTCCCACATATGCTTCTATATTTTGCGGTAAATTCATAAGATCATGAATCTCCCGAGGCGCCAAAGGGGGTTCGACCTGTTTGGGGCTACATGCCAAGAAAAGTGCACCTATACAAATAAATCCTAAATATCTCAAATCATCCCTTTAATCGACGTTTCCGAATCTGCTTATAACTCTGCCGATCACTTCGATCTCTCTTGGATCGAGCGTTTGCGTTGCATAGACGGGATTGTCGGAGATAATGTCGACTTTCCCGTCCATTCTTTGCTGTACTCTTTTTATGAAAAGACCGGCTTCGGTACGGAGGGTAAAGATCCCCCCTCTTTGCAGATTGGTTTTTGTTCTATTGATAAATACGATGTCATTATAACTAAAAGTGGGTTCCATCGAGTCTCCGCTGACGTTAATCGCTTCGATGTTCTTAAGCTCTTTTTTCTCCCCCCAAAAGAGCAACAAAATCGGGAGCAAGTTCGATTGTCTCGTTGGCTTCGCTGAGAATGTCGCTCCCTCCCCCCGCAGATGCATGGATGTCGCTGTAATAGCGAACCATAAAAAATCTATTCGTTGCCTCTACCAAACTTTCGGGAGACTGTCCGTACAAGAGCCAATTGATCGATATCGATTTAAGTGCGCAAAAATCAAGCAACTCGTGTAAAAGGTATCTTGTTTCTTTTTTTCATTGTCGCAAAATTCATCTGGCTGATTCCAAGAAGGTCTGCTACATCCTTATCAAATACTTTTCTGCCGTTGTGTTCCGAAGAGATGATGTTTTTTATCTCTTCGACAATATCGATAAAACTTTTCATGCCATCTTCCTTTGCTAAGTTATATACAAAATAATACTCTTTTTTTGCAATAAATCAAAATTTATTTTGCAATTTGCAATATTTTTAAGATCAATAGAAAAAATTATTTATATTTTGAAATAAAAAGGAGAAAAGTTATGTCGCAATTAGTAAAAAACATCAACACTCTATTTGAAAAATTTGAGAAAAATTTATTTGAGATTGCTAAGGTTTTGCTTTAACGGATTAGACAATATTGAAAAGTATTATCAATATTAATACAAAATTAAGCTTGCACCGATTAACATTCCATTAATCTTCAATGTATTATTAATAAGGATGTAAATGAAAAAACTACTCTCAGTCGTAGCTGCTACGGCATTGGTTCATAATGTAGCAATCGCCGATGAAGTTCTCGAAGCGATCAGCCTAAGCGGCACCGATACAAAAAGTGCCAAACAAGGGAAGGTAAAAGATATTATCGAGAAAACAGAGGTGATCTCTAAAGAGCAGATCAAGAAACAGCAAGCCGTAACGCTTATTGAGGCAATTGAACAAACACCCGGGATCGACGTGACGACAAATTGTTCTATGTGCGGTATCAAACGTGTTATGCTTAACGGTATGAAGGGGGAACACACCACAGTTCTTGCCGACGGCGTACCGTTTCACTCTACGGTTTCGAGCTATTACGGGATGGACGGTATCGGTGTAAGCGATATTGAAACGATCGAAGTAGCACGCGGCAGCGGTGCTTCCTTAACGGCTCCCGAAGCGATCGAGGAACGATCAACATCGTCTCGCGCAAAGCAAAAGGGAACGGTATGGAGTTTAACCTAGCAGGCGGCGAACAAGGGTATAAAGTGGGCGAGTTTTTTGCCGAGGGGATGAGCGAGGATAAAAAAACGGGCGTCGTGATTTCGGGCGGCTACACCAACTACGACCAATACGATCAGGACAAAAACGGCGTTAACGAAGCTCCAAGACTAGAAAATCAGGTGCTCTCTTTTAAAATAAACCACGAACTTACCGATCAAGACGAGATAGAGCTTAAACTCTCTCATTATGATTCGAAGTGTACGGAGGGCCAATGGTAGATGAGCAATTTGCCGTGGCATCGTTCGGTAGTACGGGTACTGCGAATCCAAATTTTGTAGGCGGCAACGTAAACAATCAATACAACGGGGATCCGATGGGAACCTTGGAGAGCATTACGACAATCCGCGACGAAGCAACGCTTAAATGGACGCATGTAGGAGATACGACAACGTTTCAAACCACACTGGCATATGCCGATGCGGGGCAGGATTCGATGTATGAGGGAACCGATTACGTCAACGACGACAAAACTTATTTCGCAGACTTTAAAGTGGTACAGATGCTAAATGATGAGCATCTCTTAACCTATGGAATCGATTTTAAAAGCGAAATTATGAAAGCAAAATCGACGGGATTTGCCCCTACGCCGACGGCAAACGGCAAGGATGATTTTGATTACTATGCATACGGCATCTATTTACAAGATACATGGACAATGACGCACGATACGGAACTTAACGTAGCTTTGCGAGGGTGCCAAGATACTTACGAACTTTACGGGGCAATTTTTAAAAGAAAACGAAATTGACGAAACGATTGTTTTGCCGCGTTTGCATTTACGCCATAACCATACACATGCCATAGTTTCCCGTCTATCGGCAGGACAAGGATACCGCTCACCGCTCACGTTTTTTGAATCGGAACACGGACTCATCGGACCTGATGGCTTTGGGGTCGATATCAGCGAGATTGAACGCTCCAACAATGTATCGTATGCGCTCTCTTACGATGAGGGAAGAGTAAGTCTTACGGCAGGTGCTTCCTACACAAACGTGAAGAACCTCGCTTACGTGGGAGAAGACGGCTCGGGTAGACCGACGCTCTATAACTACAAAGGGAAAGTAGCGGTTAAAAATGCCGATGTTGTGGCAAGCTACTTAATCACCCCTGCCATCACCGTTTCGGGCGGGGTATGAGCAATACTGGTATGATGAAAAATATAAAGAGTTGCTCTATATCGCCGCCATGGAGAAACAGGCTCGTTTTATGATCGATTACGATGCAAACGGTTGGAATGCTACGGCACAGGCAACATGGGTAGCTTCAAGAAACTTGGCACCTTATGGCTATGGGGATCGCTATAACAATGATGGTTTTACGAGTCCAAAGAACACGAAAGCCCCTCTTTTACGACGGTGGATCTAAAAATTGCCAAAGACGTGACGAAAAATTTCAATCTTTATGTCGGGGTGAAAAACCTTTTCGATTACACGCAGACGGAAAAAGAGTCGCCGCTATTCTTTACGGATGATGGTTTAGGGAATCCAGAATACGACGTGGGTCACATCTGGGGACCGCTTCGCGGGCGTATGGCGTATGCAGGTGTAAGAGCGAAGTTCTAAGGAACTTCCCTTACCATGCCAAGAGGTTTGATTATTCCTCTTGTTTTCTTTCCTCTTTTTTCTCTTCTTCTTCCCTTTGGGAAGCTTTGCTTTTATGGTAGCCGCTAAAAATAAACACTAAAAACAAGATCAATAAAAACAATACGATAGTATCGACTACGGGATTCATAGATTTTTCTCCAAGAAACGGGGATAATTTTGACGCATCGCTTCATACAGGACGATCCCCGTACTTATGGCGAGATTGAGACTTCTTCCCTCTTTTGTCATCGGTATCGTAATATTTTGTTCTTTGAACTTTTGGAGTATTTCAGATGGGATTCCGGCTGTTTCGCTGCCGAAAATATATAATCCCCCTCGTTAAACTTCGCTTCAAAGTAGGGTTTGTCGGTTTTTGTGGTAGCAAAATAGGCATTTGTCGTAATCGTATTCGCCGCAAAAAACTCTTCGATACTCTCCCATACGTGCAGATCAAGCTTGTGCCAGTAATCCAGTCCTGCCCTGCGCACCGCTTTTTCGCTAATATCGAAACCGATCGGCTTAATAAGATGCAACGAAGCTCCGGCGTTGACGCATAATCTGCCGATAGCACCCGTGTTATTAGGGATTTGGGGATGGACAAGTACGATATGAAACAAAAAGATCCTTAAAAAATAACTGTTTTGTTGGCATAAACAAAGATACGGTCTTCGAGTGCCAGTTTAAGTGCGCGAGAGAGCACCACTTTTTCGACGTCTTTACCCGAACGCTGCATATCGCGCCAGCCGTACGCGTGGTTGACGTGGATTACCTCTTGGGATATGATCGGTCCCTCATCGAGGTTGTTGTTGACGAAATGGCTTGTTGCGCCGATGATTTTCACACCCCTCTCATACGCTTGTTTATAAGGGTTTGCACCTATAAATGCAGGTAAAAAAGAGTGGTGGATATTGATGATTTTGTTCTCATATGCTTCGACGAAACGGGGGCGTTAGAATACGCATATATTTTGCCAAAACGATATAATCTATATCCTCATACGTTGCGAGGTACTCAAGCACTTTCTCTTCATGCTCGGCTCTGCTTAAACCCTCGTGGGAGATGGTTTTGTAAGGGATGTTAAAGCGTGTCACCAAAGATTCCAAAAGATCATAGTTGGAGATAACGCAAAGGATGTTCGCTTCAAGCTCCCCCGCTTCGTGGCGGATAAGAATGTCTCCCAAAGCGTGCATCTCTTTTGTCGCCATGATAATAATGTTTTTTTTTACGCGGCTTAATCACTTCGACGCTTGCGTGTTTTGGCAGTACGTTTTCTATCGACCTTTTAAGTTCGCCGGAATCGACCACGCCGTCTACGACGCTGCGCATAAAAATTTATTATTTTCTTTATCGACAAATTCGTTGTTGCTTAAAATATTAAGGTTGTTCTCGAAAAAAACCGAAGAAACTTTATAAACTAAACCTTTCTCGTCGTTGGCATCGATAAGAACTCTGTATTGACTCACTGTCGTTTTCCTTTATGTATTTTTTCCATACGTTCGTCTATAACGGCTAGGGTATATTCCAAAAAATTGAGCGTCAAATCTATTTTTGCCTCGATATTGGAGTTGTTAGGGCTTGGAACCCTTCAAACAAACAAGAAGTCTCTCCCGTACCGATTGTAAAAAAATCACTTCGTTATCGGAGGGGTTTTGTGATGATTCGAGCTGCTCTTTGATCTGTTGCAGCTCCTCTTGGAACTCTTTTTTTGGTTCCTCTTGTTTTACGAAAGGAGCTCTTTGTTGCGATGGCATGGGCGCGCTTTTGATAGGAGGTTGTTTTTCATCCTCTTCCATTTCGGCAAGGGTAGAGAGTATTACGTCTTTTAATTCCATGATTTTAACAACCACCTTTCAAACTCTTTAACTCAACGTCGGTGTCCATCTTGATAAAAAAATCTTTCATCTGTGCGTTGATACCCAAAACTTTTTTCTCATTCCCGAGAGTCTTCTAATGGCGATTTTCGCATCGCTATTGGAAGGGTCTTTTTTAGGATCTCTTTGTAAATCTCAAGAGCTTCCTCTTTAAGCCCTTGAAGTTCGTAGATATTGGCAAGCGTTAGTGTTTGCATTTTGCAGCATAGTTAGCGATGATAGAACCCATTTCGCTTGTGGAACAAATCTCTTTTGCATCGTATTGTGCGATATCTTTCGTTCTGTATCCCTCTTTAAGCGCTCTTTTGATCGCATTGTCGATTTTATCTGCTGCTTCAACCTCTCCAAGAGCATAACGAAGCATCATAGAAGCTGAAGAGATCGTTGCGATCGGGTTGGCGATCCCCTGCCCTGCGATGTCCGGCGCAGAACCGTGAATAGGCTCGTAAACGCCGATTTTTGCACCGATGGAAGCCGAAGGCAAGAGCCCGATAGAGCCCGAGAGCATACTTGCCTCATCGCTTAGGATATCGCCGAAAATATTCCCCGTCAAAATAACGTCAAACTGTCTCGGATCACGGATAAGCTGCATCGCGGCATTGTCTACGTACATATGGGAAGAGTTCCACTTCAGGGTACTCTTTTGCCACTTCGATCACTACCTCTCTCCAAAGCTGAGAAACATCGAGTACGTTTGCCTTATCGACGGAGCATACGCGCTTGTTGCGCTCCATTGCAATTTTGAATGCTTGGTGTGCGATACGCTCGATCTCGGGACGGGTATACACCATCGTATTCCACCCTTTGTTTTCGTCGCGCCCTTTAGGTTCGCCGAAATAGATACCGCCGATAAGCTCGCGCACTACCATTAAATCGACGCCGCTTACCACTTCAGGTTTGAGCGAGGATGCGTTCACAAGCTCGTCGTACACAACCGCAGGGCGAAGGTTTGCATACACGCCTAGCTCTTTTCTAAAACGTAAAAGTCCGCTTTCAGGGCGTTTTCGCGCGGAAGGGTATCCCATTTTTCACCGCCGATAGCACCAAAAAGCACCGCATCGCTGTTAAGAGCGGTCGTGATTGTTTCTTGCGGCAGCGGATCGCCGTGATATCGTAAGCGCATCCCCCATCAAAA
>CAXXSB010000001.1:0-149429 GCA_963664885.2 Sulfurimonadaceae bacterium | reverse complement strand
CCCGTAGCGTTTCATATTTTCTCTTTTCCCGTGCATTGGTACGGGATGATGTACGTTTTAGCCCTTATAAGCGCGCTTTACATAGGCAAGTACTTTATCAAACGGGATAAACTCGATTTTAAAGAGGGAACTCTCGATATCTATTTTATCTACGTCGAGGTGGGGGTGATTTTGGGCGCGCGCCTAGGGTATATCCTCTTTTACGATGACAATACCCTCTACTACCTCACACAGCCCTGGCAGATATTTAACCCTTTTGTCAACGGCGAATTTGTCGGTATCCGCGGGATGAGCTACCACGGGGCGGTTGCGGGGTTTTTGCTTGGAACCTATCTGTTTTGCAAAAAGCACAAAGAGAGTTTCGGCAAACTGATGGATCTCGTGGCTATCTCGGTGCCGCTTGCCTTTGTTTTTGGACGGATCGGTAATTTTCTCAACCAAGAGCTTATCGGGCGCGAAACAGACGTGGCATGGGGGATCTACGTCGATGGCGTGCTGCGCCACCCTTCACAGCTTTACGAGGCAGTTTTGGAGGGAATAGGGGTGTTTTTGGTTGTGTATCTTTACCGCAAATACCAAAGATTCAGCGGGGAGCTTCTACTCGTGTACGGTTTTAGCTACGGGATATTTCGCTTTTTGGCGGAGATTTACCGCGCGCCCGACGCCCACATAGGGTATATCTGCTGCGATGCGATCACCCAAGGGCAGGTGATGAGTCTTGGCATGAGTGTTTTGGCACTTGCATTGTGGTTTTACTACGATAAAAAAGAGAAAAGAAAAGTTTAGTTTTTTCTTTCGGTGTAGTGAAGATTTTTATCTTTGTGCACCGAGTGTTTCCAAAAATGGTTCACCGCCCAGTAGGCACTGAGCGAACCCACAACCGAATAAAACGAAGCCCCCACGTAAAGCTGTACGAAAATAGTATCTATATTGCTGCTAAACCACTCCATGCTCATCTCAACGGGCGCTACTTCCGTGCCGAGTAAAAATGACCCCGTAATATACTCTATATAATACATCGGAGGCATCGTAAAAGGGTTGGTGATCCAGCACATCGCAAGCCCGATGGGGACGTTAAAACGAAAAAACGGCATAAAAGCGAGCACCGCAAGCATCTGAAACGGCATCGGGATAAAAGCGATGAATATCCCCAAAAATACGGCGCGAGAAACCATTTTGCGGTTTGTCGAGAGAAATTCGGGCGGGATGTTGTATTTTTTTATAAAATCTTTGATTTTTTCATGTTTACTAGTTTTTTTGAGGGTTTTTCTAATCATTGATAGAACCATATTTGAAAGTTGCTGAATTATAGCAAAGAGAACTTATTTTTGGGATAATATGCTAAAATTTCACATATAAAATAAGGGTGCACAATGTCATTTGAAAAACTAGGGTTGATAAAACCGCTCCTCGATGCAATTACAGAATCGGGCTACAGCGAACCCACGAACATCCAAAACAGGGCTATCCCTCTCGTGTTGCAAAAACACGATATTTTCGCGACCGCCCAGACGGGTACGGGTAAAACGGCGGCATTTGCGCTTCCGCTTTTGCAACGTCTTCGCAAAAGCGTTCCCGAGGCGCGCAAATTGCGCGGGCTCATTATTGCGCCTACCCGCGAACTTTGCGTACAGATTCACGATGATTTTACGACGTACGGCAAATATATGGGGCTTCATATCGACCTGATCGTGAGCGGCAAAGATATCAACGCACAAAGAAAGCGCTTAAAAAGCGGCGTCGATATCGTGATCGCTACTCCGGGGCGTATTTTGGAACTTGCCGAGAGCGGCTTGTCTTTGAATGAAATAGAGATTTTCGTTCTCGATGAAGCGGATAGGATGCTCGATATGGGGTTTGTCAAAGAGATTCGCAAAATCCATCCGCTCTTACCTAAGCGTCATCAAACACTCCTCTTTAGTGCGACCTACAGCGAAAAGGTGCGCAGGCTCTCCAAGCTTATCCTCACAAAACCCGCTTTTATAGAGAGTGCAAAGAAAAACTCTACGGTGGATACGATCAACCAGATCGCTTACCGCGTCGACGAAGACAAAAAAGCGGTACTCACCTCCTACCTGATCGGCTCGCGCAACTTCCCTCAAGTGCTCGTTTTTACGCGAACCAAGACAAGTGCCGATGCGCTTGTTGCGGAGCTCTTAAAAGACGGGCTTAAAGCGGGGGTGATCCACGGGGATAAAACCAAAGCAAACCGCTTAAAGACCCTCGATCAGTTTCGTGAGGGGAAACTGCGCGTACTCGTTGCGACCGACATCGCTTCACGTGGGCTTGATATCGAAGAGCTTCCTTACGTGATCAACTACGAACTTCCCTCGGTTCCAGAGGATTATGTTCACAGGGTAGGGCGCACGGGGCGTGCGGGGCGCGAAGGGGAAGCGATCACCCTCATAGATATTTATGAAAAATACGACATCAAGGATATCGAACGGGTTATCGGCAAGAAGATCCCAAAAGAGACCGTTGCGGGGTTTGAACCCGATCCGACGATACGACGAGAGGATCGCGAAGAGGTAAAACTAAAATCCGAACACAAAAAGCCCGAAGAGAAGCGGTTTAAAAAATCGACCAAAAAAGCGCCGACTCAAAAGAAACGTAAAACGACGAAGCGCGGCTAAAGCACGCTTACGTTGATGGCATGTTGCCCTTTGGCGCCCTCTGCGACTTCATAAGAGACGCGCTGCGATTTTTGGAGCTCTATACGCTCGTTATTGACGAGGTTGATGGAGCGAAAATGGACAAAGATATCCTCCGATTTATCGTCTTGAGCGATAAATCCGTACCCTTTTACCGCATTAAACCATAAAACTTTTCCTGTTTTCATACACCTGCACCTATCTTAAAAAAGTTCGCGATTATACCATTTTAGAAAAAACATGCGAGCCAGATTGTCTCTTGTTTTGGAGTCGTCCACGCAACTTTGTGTTTGCGGTGTGCAGGGATGTAGAAAAAATCCCCTTTTTTGAGCCGGCATGTTTCGCCGTTGTCAAATTCAAGAATCGCTTCCCCCTCCACAAGCAGAACCCATTCGTTCTCCTCTTGGTCGTACCACCCCTCTTTTGGGGAGGTGTGTCCGCGGGAGACGATACGTTCTATTCTGAGAGCGGGATTTTGCAAAAGCGTTTCAAAAAACTCTTCGGCGGAATGTGGAGGAATATTTTGGTATATGTTTGTCGTTTTCATGGGAGTATTATAGTAAAATGCGGCATGTTTAAAGATTATACCTTAGAGATTTTATACCAAGACGAGTATATCGTAGCGATCAATAAGCCAAGCGGACTTTTGGTGCATAAATCGATGATAGACCGCCATGAGATATACTTTGCGATGAAGATGCTTCGCGACCAGATCGGGCAGTATGTTTACCCCGTCCATCGGCTAGACAAGCCCACCTCGGGAGTGCTTTTGTTTGCGCTTGATGGCGAGACGGCACGCCTTTTGGGTGAGCAGTTTGCCTCACATGCCATAGAAAAAACCTACACGGCTATCGTGCGCGGCTACACGGAGGAGGCGGGGGTGATCGATCATGCTTTGGAGGAGAAGCACGACAAGATCGCCGATAAACATGCCAAAGAGAACAAAGGGGCACAAGAAGCGCTCACAGAGTACATGAGGCTCGCTACGGTAGAAGTGCCTTATGCGGTCGGGCGTTACGAGCAGACCCGCTATTCTCTTGTAAAGCTCATGCCAAAAACGGGTCGCAAACACCAACTGCGTCGCCATATGAAACATATTTCGCACCATATTTTAGGGGATACGAAATACGGCAGGGGGGAACACAACAAGTTTATCCGCAGCGAGTACGGGTGCGAAAGACTGCTCCTACATGCCATAACGCTTCAAATAACCCACCCCTACACGGGGGAGGAGCTGCTTTTTCGCGCTCCTTACGATGCGACGTTTTTAAAGATGTTTCAAGCGTTTTCTTGGGAGAAACACGCGCTCACGTAACCGACAACCCGCGAGGTGTCGCCGCTGGCATCGGCACTCGTGCGGTAATCGAGCAGATGCGGGGAGAGAGAGTGTTTTTTGGCACTTGAGATCATCGCCTCGACCCCCAAAATGCCGCATGCCTCGCATCCGCGATGGAGGAGGGAAATATCGAGCGATTCTATGGCATGCAAACAAATACTATCGAGTTTATTTGCCTCCTCTTGGGTGTAGAAATGGCTGAGATCGGTGCTGATGATTACCCCCGTATCTTTTAGAGAGAGGGCAAAGTCGATAATCTCGCTCAAAAAAGCGGGGGCGGTGCGCCCGTAGATAATCTCGGTGATCTTGGCATGTGGCATGTAGTGTTTTATAAAAGGAAACTGTACCTCGGTGGAGTGTTCGGCGTGGATGATGGTGCGGCTCAGTCCAAAACGTGCGGCGAGGGCTTCGTGCAGCTCTTGTGCAAAGGCGATGTCGCCAAGGGGGGTTTCGTAGCTTTGCGCTTCGCAAAGGCTTACCCCCTCAAGCGCAACACGGTGGGAAGGTCCGATAACAAGGAGGTTGCTCAAGCCGCTTTGCGCAAGTACTCGGTACGCCGCATTGGCGCTAAACCCTGAGTAAATATACCCTGCGTGGGGAACGATAACCGCCTTGGCATGGAGCTCGGGCAAAGAAATTTTCTCTTCGAGTAAAACGGCATTGAAATGTTCAAAATAACGCTCAATCTCAAGCGCTCTTGCGGGGTAAAAAGTTCCGTTTACGCTCATCTCTCTTCTCATAGTGGCTCCTTAGATTGCACTAAAAACATTGCCCAGATGGACATGCTTTATATTAAAACTTTTGGCTATCTCGCGTGCACGCTCCATGGTGGAGAGTTTTGTGGCATGGGTGCCCAGCATCTTATAGTCGGGATGAAACGCACTTAAATGCCACGGCACATCGCATCCGAGCTCCTCTGCCATAAAGCGCGCCATCTTCTCTATCTCTTCGTCCGAATCGTTGTTATCCGGTACCAAAAGGGTGGTCACCTCAAGATGGATAGGGCTGCGCGCCAAGAAACGAAGGGTATCCAAAACCCCGTCCAAATCCGCTTTGAGCACCTTTTTGTAGTATTCATGGGAAAAACTTTTAAGGTCTATATTTGCCGCATCGACCCAAAGCACCATATCTTCAAGCACTTCGGGGGATTCAAATCCGTTGGAGACGAAAACGTTTTTAAGCCCGTGCTCTTTTGCGAGCATTCCGATGTCTCGGGCGTAGGGATACCAAATGGTGGGTTCGTTGTAGGTGTAACTGATACTTTTGGTTTTGTGTTTGAGTGCCAAAGCTACGAGATCTTGCGGAGTATAGACGATGCTTGTATCAATCGCGCTTGTTTGACTGATGGAGTAGTTTTGGCAAAACGGACAGCGGAAGTTGCATCCGACGGTACCTAAAGAGAGAGAGGTGGAACCGGGGAGGAAATGATAAAGCGGTTTTTTCTCTATGGGGTCGATATGCACGGCGCTTGGGTGGTTGTAGGTTTTATTGACAAACTTGCCCCCCTCGTTGAAGTTGATACCGCAGATACCGTGTTTGCCCTCTTTGAGGGTGCAGTAGTGGCGGCATAAAAGGCAGGTTATGGCATGTTCATCTTTAAAGCGGCTGTATTGCATCGAATCTCTCCTCGATCGCTTCGACCCTGTAGGTGTAGATTTCGGGGTGGTAAGCAAAAATAGTGGGGTTGGTCCCCGCTTTGTAGCTAAGGTGTTCCAAAAACTCTTTTGGCGTAGGCAGTTGTTCCCACACCTGAGGCAAAAAAGTTCCCTGATGTGCCCCATAACGCAGAATAAGCCCGTCTTTGTGCGGTTGGATTTTTTGTACGAGATCGTCGTAATCTTCGTAGCGAAGAAAACGCGGCGGCGTCAAAACAGAAACCTCCAACTCTAAAAAAGGAAATTCACTCGGTTCGAGCGGTGCAAAGCGGGGATCCGAAAATGCGGCGGCTTGGGCATTGTGGAAGATATCTTCAAGCAAAGGGCGGTGAGCGATAAGCGAGCCGATACATCCGCGAAGCTCTTTATTTTTGTGCAAAGTGACAAAACATGCCCCCTCTTGGGCTAAAAAAGGATGGGCTTTACACAAAGCACCTTCCTCTATTCTCACGCTCTCGTCGAAATATTGTAAAATCGATGTTTTCGCAATGGACAGAAGTACCTTCTCCACCATAGAACACCCCTTGCCTACTCAATAATTTTGCAAATAGTGTAGCATAAAAATCAAAAATATGCCCGAATGCCGCTCCATGCCATCGAGACTTTAGACGATAAGAGAGTACCCCTCTGGCGGTAAAGGTTCTCCGAAATAATACCCCTGCAACAGATCGATCTCAAGCTCTTTGACCTTTTGTGCGATCTCTTTGGAGCTTACAAACTCCGCGATTGTTTTAATACCCGTTTCTTTGGCAAACCCTATAAGCGATTTTGCCATCGTTTCTACGTTCTTATCGAGATGGAGTTTTTCGATGATCGAACCGTCTATTTTAATGTAGTCGATATCGAGCTTGATAAGGTTGGTGAAGTTGGAGTAGCCGCTGCCGAAATCATCGATCGCTATTTTGCACCCGTAGGTTTTAACCTCTGAGATAAAGCGGTTTACCTGCTTGTAGTCTTGGATCTCTTCGGATTCGATTATCTCAAAAGTGATGTTGGAACCGCCGTATTTTTCGAGTCTGTTTTTAATGTAAGAGACGAGATCCTCGGAGATAATATTTTGGTAGGTGAGGTTGATAGAGAACTCCATAGGGTTTTTGGAAGCGATGATAAAAATCTTTTGCAGAAGCTGTCTCGTGAAATTCTCAAAAGTTTTATCCTCTCTGGCAACGTCCAAAAAGAGGTAAGGGGGGACGATATTGCCTTTATTGTCGATGATGCGCGCAAGCGCTTCATACTTGATGATTTTTTCGGTTCGTGCATCCACAAGGGGCTGAAAATAGGGGATGATATTGTCGTTTTCAAGCGCTTTTTGATAGGTGTTGAGGTTTTTTATTTTATCGATTTTAAGGTTGTTTTGCGTTTGGCTCTCCTCATACACGGCATAGTTTTTCGTGCTTAAAAAAGCGTTTTGAAGCGCATGGTTGGCTTTGCGTAGGATTTGATCCTTGCCATAAGCCACCCCTGCGGTGTAGGAGATCGCTATGTTGACGTTTTCTTTTTCTTCGAGGTCGCAGCAGACCCTTGAGGCGAGCACCGAATGTATAAGAATCGAGAAGTAAAAATCGAATTTGAGTTTATCTCGCACCAAAATCGCAAATTCGTTGACGTTTAGGCGGTAGATCGTGATACTATCATGCGCAAAAAATTGTCTGAGAATTTTTGCTTTTTGCACGAGAAGATTGTCGATAAAGTCGTTGCCGTAGTGCTCGTGGTAGTGGCTAAAATCGTTGATAAAGAGCAGAATCAGCATCGCATCCTCTTGTAGAGAAGCAAGATCGTTGTTGAGTACTACGCGGGTTGGAAGCTGGGTGGTGACGTCTATCTCGGCGAGTTCGGAAGATTTTGTAAGATGGGTGCTGAGTTTGACTGCGTTGCGTCCGCTTTGTTTTGCCAAAAAGAGATTTTGATCGGCTATATTGTAGATATCGTGGAGGCTATAGCGACCCTCTTGCAGCAAGACGCTTGTGGCACCGATAGAGACCGTGACAAACTCCGAAATCTTGCTTGTGGCATGTTCGATTTTAAGCTCGGCTATCTGTTTTTGCAAATTTTGCGTATAGGCTTCAAGTTCTTCTTGGGTGATATTTTCTATGAGAATTCCAAACTCTCCACCCCCTAAGCGAAACAGGTAGTTTTTCTTGCTGCATGGGATCTCGCGAAGCATTTGGGCAATTTTAAAAAGGAGAATATCGCCCCTTTGGTAGGTATAAAAAAGATTGTATGCATCAAAATAATCTATGTCAAAAAGAACGAATCCAAGAGCCGTGTGCTGCTCTTTGGCATGTGCAAAGACGTTCGCAAAAATTTCGTTGAAATAGCGTCTGTTGTAAAGTTCGGTGACGACGTCGGTTTTGTTCCATGCCTCAAGCGATTTTCTGTCGCTTATATCCTCGCGCACTGCGCAGTAGCCTATTTTTTTCCCCTCGGCGTTAAAAAGGGGTTCGATCGTGACTTTGATCCAGTGGGTGATCCCCGCTTTGTTTTTGTTTTGCAGCTCCCCGACGTAGGTTTTGTCCGCTTTAATGGTTTTCCAAAGGGTTTTAATCTGCTCTTGATCGACATTGGGGTGTTTAAAGATACTGTGATTTTTGCCCAGTACCTCTTCGCGCGTGTAGCCCGTAAAGTCAAGGTACGCCTGCGTGATGTAGGTGATATTGCCCGCCAGATCGGAGCAGCTAAGAAGGATATGCTTGTCGATGATGTTATTGCTCGCTAAAAGGCTGCCTATCGCATCAAAGTAAGTCGGAACGGAACTCTTTGGCATGGGATCCCTTTGTGTTGCAATCATCTTGCGAAATGATGAAAAATTATAGCAGTTGTTTTAAATAAAGAATCTTAAAAATTTAAAAATTGTTTATGTGTAAAGTGCATTGGAGGGTTGCAAACAAAACGGTGGTTTCTAAAGTAGTTGTTTGGGAGATTGAAAAAGTGGCTCCGGATACTGGATTCGAACCAGTGACCAAGTGATTAACAGTCACCTACTCTACCGCTGAGCTAATCCGGAATGTTTATTGAGGTCGAAATTATACGTAAACATGCCAAAAAAGTCAAGCTTTTTTGGCTATTTTCCTTTTTTTCTTTGAAGATTGGCATGCGGCACGAGAAAAGTGACGTTTGATACCGTGCGCGTGAGGATTTTTCCTTGGTTTACAAGCTCTTGTAGGCGCGCTTTGCTCTCATCGTCAAAGAGGAGCTCGATATCCTCTTTTGTAAGGGCACGTTTATCAAGGGTGTTGATGATCTCCTCTTCGTCGTAGCTTGCATGGGTCGGTTTTTCGCTTTTTCTCTGGACGATATGCACGTGCAAAGAGGGATCGAACAACAAGGCGATCTCATGAAGCTCTTTGTGGCTGAGCGGCTGGACGTTGTACGCAGGGGGGCGGTCGATCGTGCCGATGTCGATGCGGGTGGCTTTGATCTGTTGTAAGACCTCGTTGATCTTTGCGACCTCCTCGTGAGAGTCGTTGACGTTTTTCACAAAAAGCACTTCGATAAAGAGCTTGCCGCTAAAGGCTTTGCTAAAAGCTATGACGTTTTTTATAATATCTTCGATGCGGATCGAGGGGTGGGGGCGGTCGATCTTTTTAAAAACATCGCTTGAGACGGCATCGAGAGAGAGCTTCACCTGATCAAGTTTTAAAAGTGCGTTGAAAACTTTGGGATCGCTGAGCGAAGCACTGTTTGAAAGGATCAGGGTTTGGGTGGAGTTTTTGATCTTGTTGATTGCATCAATAAGCTCTGCAAGATGCGGGTAGAGGGTGGGTTCCCCGTTTGCGGTGATCGTGATGACGTCGATCTTATCGTGCAGATGGGTTTTAAGTTCTTCGATAATCGTCTCTACGCTCACTACGTCGCTTTGTGCGTCGATCGCCTTCATGGGGGCGAGTTCGCAGTAGAGGCAGTCAAAATTGCACTGTTTTTTACTCGGGGAGAGGTCTATACCTAAAGAGACGCCGAAACGGCGTGAATTGATGGGTCCAAAGATCGTATGCATGGCACTTCCTTATAGAAAGATTTGTGGCACATGCCAAGAGTTCTTGGCATGCGGGTTATTTTTTGCTGACTCTGTGGCACTCGTTGACGAAGTGGATGGCGTTTTCTACCGGCACATCGGGTAAAATCCCGTGACCGAGATTAAAGATGTGGCGTTTGCCCTGCATCGTCTCTTGGATCACTTCGACACACTGCGTGGTCGCCTCTTTGGAGTAAAGACGGCATGGCTCCATGTTTCCTTGAAGCACGTAGCGATCACCCAGCCTTGCTTTTGCAAATGCCATCGGCGTCGACCAGTCTACGCCAAAAACATCGAAGTTTCCGTACACTTTGTCTAAAAATGCGGGGATCCCTTTTGGGAACATGATCACGGGGATATGCGGGTATTTTGCCTTGAGATATTCGGCGATCTCAACCATATATTTCCATGAGAACTCATCGTATTTGCCCGGTTCGATCGCCGCTGCCCAGCTGTCGAAGATTTGCACGACGTCTACGCCCGATTGGATCTGTTTTTCCATATAAAGCTTCACCACTTCGGTCACTTTTGCAAGAATCTTGTGCATCAGCGCAGGGTTGGAGTAGATCATTTTTTTACAAATATTGTATGTTTTTGTCCCTTGCCCTTCAATCATGTAGGTTGCAAGTGTCCACGGTGCACCCGTGAATCCGATAAGTGCTTTTTCGTCGCCTCTTGCATCAAGCTCTTGGCGCAGTATCTTGATCGTTTCATAAACGTAGGTGAGTTTCTCCGCCGCCGCTTCGCCCCCTAAAAGAGCATCAACGTCTGCTTCGGTCGTGATAGGCTTTTCAAAAACGGGACCTTCCCCTTTGATAAAATCGAGTTTCATCCCCATCTCGTTGGGCACGACAAGGATATCGCTAAAAAGGATCGCCGCATCGACTCCCACGATATCAAGAGGTTGCAGCGTAACTTCCGCCGCAAGTTTTGGGTTATGGCAGAGATTTAAAAAGTTTCCTGCCTGTTTTCTTACTTCCATATACTCCGGCAAATAACGCCCCGCTTGGCGCATCATCCACACCGGTGTGTAAGGTGTTTCTTTTCCAAAACATGCATCTACGAATATTTTTCCCATTTTTTTCCTTTTGTTTTTTTACATGCCAAGGCTATGGCATGGAGATAGTTTTAGTGATGTCCTTTGCCGACTTTGCTTAGAAAGTAAAGACCAACGGCAACGGCAGTGATAGAGAGCGCGAGATAGAGCATATCGAGAGCACTTTCGTAGTTGGTGTGTCCGACTTTTTGGAAAAAACCGACCACGAGCACCATGACGATCACTTTTGAGATTTTGTCTTTGAGCTGATCGAGAGAGTGTACCGCCAAAAGTTGGTTTTCGCAATCCTCCGAACCGTTCTCTCCGTTTACGTCACACTGCTTCGCAGGATCAAGATCGGAGATAAAAAGCTCATAAAGTCCGAACGAGAAGATCAGCATAACGACCCCGATAAGATAGAGATCGACCGCGCCGATGATACCGCCGACCACCTCTTCGTGAAAATGTTCAGGGTGTGCATGGGTGATGTAGGTGTTGATGACGTATTTCGCCGTTTCATAAATATCGAAACTCGCAACGACAAAAAGGAGCACCGCCCCTACAAGACCGAAAACGACCGCCAAAATAATGATAAAACGGGAACTCCAAAGAGAGTTTTCAAAAATTCTCTCCAACATTTTATTCCCCTTGCATTGCTACCCATTTTTGGGCGATACGCACCGCGTTCGTCGCAGCACCGACACGGAGGTTGTCGGCTACGATAAACATATGGATCATATTTTTTCTAAAATTGTCGTTTCTGATACGTCCGACAAAAGTCTCGTTGCGTCCGAACGAGGTTGCAGGCATCGGGTAGATGCTCTGAGACGGTTCATCGAGTACGACTATGTTTTCAGAACGCGAGAGGATATTGCGTGCTTCTGCGGCATCGACGTCGCGTGCAAAGGTAAGCGTCACCGCTTCGGCATGACCGCGAAGGGTAGGGACGCGTACGCACGTCGCACTTACTTCAAGCTCCTTATGCATGATTTTGCTTGTTTCGTTGACCATTTTCATCTCCTCTTTCGTATAACCGTTATCGGTAAACTTGTCGATTTGAGGGATAACATTCAGCGCGATTTGGTGCGGGAACGCTTTGGGCTCTGCTTCGTCGAGTTTAAACGCGAAGAAACTTTGCATCTGCATCACAAGCTCCTCCATTGCCGTTTTTCCGGCACCCGAAGTGGCTTGGTAGGTTGCGATATCGACACGTTTGAGGTCGTAGGCCACGTCAAGCGGTTTGAGTGCTTGCACCATTTGGATGGTGGAGCAGTTAGGGTTTGCAATGATCCCCGTATCGGTCCATTTTGCAATATCTTCGGGGTTTACCTCGGGAACGACAAGAGGAACGTTTTTGTCCATTCTAAAGTGGGAGGTGTTGTCGATGACCACCGCACCCGCTTCTACCGCCGCAGGAGCAAACTCCGCACTCACGCTGCCGCCTGCACTAAAGAGGGCGATCTCGATCTCCTCCTCTTTGAAAACCGTGTGGGTAAGTTCTTTAATAACCACGTTTTTGCCGTTAAACTCTACCGTTTTACCCGCGCTTCTTGAGCTTGCAAGGGGTACTAATTTGTTGATAGGAAAATCGACTTCCGTTAAAATGGCTAAAATCTCTTCACCTACGGCTCCGTTTGCTCCGACTACCGCTACGTTGTATTTTTTTGACACAGTTTGCTCCTTATAGATTGTACGTATTTATTTTTGTTTGTAAATTCTCTTGGCTCATGCCAAGCGCTTGCGACGCATGGACGAGATCCCCTTCGTGCGATGCCAAAACCTCTTGTATAAGCTCTTTTTCCATGGCATGGATATCTTTAGGCTTACGCAATCCTCTTGATTCCAAAAAGAGAGCTTCGGGGGTTATGGTATCGGTTTCACTCAGTATCACGGCGCGCTCGACTACGGAGAGAAGCTCTCTGATATTTCCGGGCCAGTTGTATGCCAAAAGCTGCTCTTGTGCTTCTTTGGAAAAATGTTTTTGCTCAAATCCGTATTTGGCACAATTTTGAATCAGAATTTTATCTGCAATTTGCAAAATTTCATCTTTTCTTTCGCATAAAGGGGGAATTTTTAGCGGAATCGTGTTCAAACGGTAATAAAGGTCTTCCCGAAACTCCCCGTTTTTGATTTTTTCTTCTAAATTTGCATTGGTAGCAGCAACGACCCTGATATCTATTTTGAGAGGTTTGGAGGAACCTAGACGGCGAATCTCCCTCTCTTGAAGCGCGCGCAAAAGTTTTGCTTGCAAAGCGTAGGGCATTTCGGCTATCTCATCAAGAAAAAGGGTGCCTCCGTTGGCAAGTTCGAATTGTCCCGCTTTTGCTTCGGTAGCATCGGTAAAAGCACCTTTTTCAAATCCGAAAAGTTCGCTCTCTATGAGGTTTTCCGGGATTGCCGCCATATTGATGGCGATAAAAGGTTTCTGCGAGCGCAGCGAGTTGGCATGTATAAAATTGGCAAACACCTCTTTGCCTACGCCGCTCTCTCCCAGAAGTAAAACACTCGCATCGGTCTTGGAGGCTTTTTTCGCAATGCTTAAAACCTCTTCCAAAGCTTTGGATGTACCTAAGAAACCTTCGTCGCAGCTTGTTTTCTGAGGCTGGGGAGAGAGTTTTTGTTTTGCTTTTTGGATTTTGCTCTCCCGTTTGATGGCATCTACGAGCGTATCGATCTCAAAAGGTTTTAACAAAAAATCTTTTACGCCCAAATGGATAGAGTCGATTGCACGCTGCAATGTGGCATTTCCGGTCATTATAATCACTTCGTAGCGGCCGTTGAGGGTTTTGACGAACTCTATCCCGTCCATCCCCGGCATGTTGATGTCGGTAATTACTAGCTCGAAACTCTCATCGAGTTGTTTGAGGGCATCTTTGGCATTTTTGAATGTTTTTATTTCAAACTCATTAAAATCGCTCATCGCGATCTCAAGAGATTTTCGCATATTGATATCGTCTTCGACTATTGCTATCTTCACTTGAAAACCCCGTTTTCTAGGCAATATTGCCTTTATTTTAGAGCTTGGATGATAACGAAACTATCATTAAATTCGACTTTGAAACATGTTGTTTTTAATGTGACACTTGTGAGGGAAGCGCTCTGATGATTGATAAAATGCTCGCGATGCTGAACGTGGAGCCCTAGTTTTTGGATGTAATCGAAGAAAAGATCGAAATTGTTAAGCAGGATCGCTTTGAGATTGCTATCTTCTGTATTTTCTAAAATGAGCGGTTCAAAACTGTGTGAACCGCACTGTGTCATGGCATGGGAAACGTAAAACGACTCGTTATAGCTTAAAGCATTTTTCGCGACATAACGGTAGGAGATAAGATACTCTTGTGCATTTAAAAGCGATAGGGAACTTATGATTATTGTTGCACAAATTGAGCGTATGAAAGGACGATCTCCATTTCTACTTCGCATAGCCCTTCTTTAAATATGGTTTCTACGATATTGGCATCTCTAATCATCGCATCGACCGATGTGCGGATAGAAGAGCGTTTGACCATCATGTTTTGGATCAAGTCTTGACCATCAACTCTTACTCCTTTGACTTTTTCCGCAATCAATCTATAGGCATCTGCAACTGCTGCACGTTTTGCCAACGCATATGCTTGTGCCGGCGAGATCGTATTCATGGGTGCAACACCTTGCCCTACAACGCTGATACGAACCTCTTTATTGGGTGCCAAAATCTCCTCTTGGGATGTTTTAGAATCAGATTGAAGTGTTTCTTGTGCTTGTTGTACGCACTCTTGCGATTTACATTCTATAACAATGTGACTTGGGGTGGGTACGAGTGTCGTTGTTGCAGTTTCGCTCTCTTGAGCATATATTGTGGATGCAGTTAAAAGCGCTGCCAAAAGCAGTGAGTGTTTCATGGTATTATCCCTTGACATGGTATTATGCAAGGGATAAAGCAAATACTATTCCAAATCTAAAAGAGAGCTGTCTTCTCCCTCTATCCCTTCATCATCTTCTCCCTCTTCCTCTTTAGGGCATCTCGAGATTGAAACGACGTCGTCCCCTTTGACGATATACACGCCGCTCGTGTTACGGCTCGATTTTGAGATCGTTTGCATATCGACGCGGATCATTTTGCCCGCTTTCGTGAGAGCCATAAGATCCATAGTTTCATCAACCATTAAACATCCTACGACGAATTGTCCCGTTTTTGCAGTCATTTTCATAGCGATAACGCCCGAACCGCCGCGGTTGGTGAGACGATACTCCCCTGCGGAGGTGCGTTTTCCTATCCCTTTTTCGCTGACGATGAGGATCTCTTGTTCGTCGTCGCGGATGATGTTGGCATCGACCACTTCATCGTTGTCGTATTTGAACTTAATACCGCGAACCCCTCTTGTGCTTCTTCCTTGATCGCGTGTTTTTTCGATATCGAATTTGATACACTGCGCAAGTTTGGTAACGATAAAGAGATATTTCGTATCTACTTCGGCGATTCTTGCGGTGATGAGCGTGTCGTCGTCGTCAAGAACTATGGCGCGAACCCCGTTGCTTCTTATATTGGAGTACTCGCTGAGATTTGTACGTTTGACGATCCCTTTTTGGGTAAAGAATACAAGCGATTTTTCATCATTAAAGTCGGTCGTCGGGATGATCGAGCGGATCTTCTCATCGGCCACGAGATTTAAGAGGTTCACAACCGCTTTCCCTTTTGCCGTTCTGCTTCCCTCGGGGATCTTGTACACTTTGAGCCAGTGGAGCTGCCCGCGATCGGTGACGAAAAGGAGGGTATCGTGGGTGTTGCACGTAAAGAAACGTTCTATAAAGTCGTCTTCATAGACCGTTACGGCAGTTTTTCCTTTGCCGCCGCGGCGTTGTTTTTCGTAGTTGGCAAGAGGTACACGTTTGATATAGCCTCTATGGGTGATCGTAACCACCATCGGCTCGTTAGGGATAAGATCTTCGACGTCTATATCGTCGTAATCGTCTTCGACGTCGGTTTTTCTTTTTTCGGGGTAGGTTGCCAAAATTTCGTCAAACTCTTCGTCGATGATTTTATGCAACACCTCTTCGCTTTTGAGGATAGATTCCAAATAAGCGATCAGTTTCATAAGTTCCAAGAGTTCGTTTTCGATTTTTTCGCGTTCTAAGCCCGTTAAACGTCCAAGACGCATATCGACGATGCTTTGTGCCTGAATAACGGTAAAGTCGAATTCGCTGACCAAATTATCGCGCGCTTCTTCGATTGTTTTGCTCGATTTGATAACACGGATAATCTCATCGATAATATCAAGCGCTTTTTTGAGACCCTCTAAAATGTGTGCGCGTGCTTTTGCTTTTTCCAAATCGAAAATGGTGCGGCGGATAATAATAGTTTTTCGGTGGTTGATGAAATGTTTTAAGATGTCGATAATGCCGAAAATTCTCGGTTCTTGATTTAATATAGATAGCATGATGATACCGAAAGTGGTTTGCATGCTTGTTTGTTTAAAGAGGTTGTTGAGCACGATTTCGCTCATTGCATCGCGTTTGAGCTCGATGACGACGCGGATCCCCTCACGGTCAGATTCGTCGCGGATCTCGGAGATCCCTTCGATCATTTTGTCTTTGACAAGGTTCGCGATCGCTTCGATAAGGCGTGCTTTGTTTACCTGGTAAGGCAATTCGTCAATGACGATAATCTCTTTATTCGCTTTTTTCTCTATATGGGTTTTTGCACGAACTTTGATACGGCCGCGACCGCTCTCATACGCATCGATAATCCCTTTTTTACCGAAAATGGTTCCCCCTGTCGGGAAATCGGGTGCGGGAATATGCTCCATAAGTTCACCCAGAGTGATGTCGGGATTTGCCAAAAGTGCTTTGAGCGCACTTAAAACTTCGGTAGGGTTGTGGGGCGGAATATTGGTTGCCATACCTACGGCGATCCCGCTTGATCCGTTGATAAGAAGGTTAGGTACGCGTGTAGGCATAACGTCGGGTTCTTTTGTCGTCGCATCGTAGTTGTCCACCATATTTACGGTGTTTTTTTCGAGGTCTTTAAGAAGCTCCCCCGCGTATTTTGTCATTCTCGCTTCGGTATAACGCATCGCAGCAGCGTTGTCGCCGTCGATGGAACCGAAGTTCCCTTGCCCGTCTACAAGCGTCATACGCATCGAGAAATCTTGCGCCATACGTACGAGTGCATCGTAAACCGCCGTATCGCCGTGGGGGTGGTACTGCCCGATTACGTCACCGACGATACGTGCCGATTTTTTGTATTTCGAGCCGTAGGAGAGGCTGAGTTTGTCCATCGCATAGAGGATTCTTCTATGCACGGGTTTTAGCCCGTCACGCACATCCGGAAGCGCACGACCTACGATAACGCTCATGGAGTAGTCAAGATAACTGCTCTGAAGCGTTTCTTCGATATTTATGGTTTGGATATCTTCGTTGTTTAACAAATCGCTCATATAGTACACCTAGTTTTTAAAAAATAAAATTTACCGATAATATCGAAAACTCTCTTAAGCTTTGCGTAATTGAATCAATATTCTTGTATATTTAGAGCGGAGGCAAAGAGTAGGCTCTCTTTGTGAGGGCTAAAAAAGAGGGGATTGTGTATTGATTAAAAATTAATCACAATATTGCCTATGTATTGGGTTGGTTGATGTTATACTTTTTGCCGTAAATAACTTCCTCGAAAGACGGGGACGATGAAGGATACACGATGAAAAAATGGTTTTGGTTGGCTTTAATGCTTTTGCCATCTTTGGCATGTGCCGAAGATACGCTCGATAGCGGTGATACAGCGTGGATGATGATGTCGGCGGCGCTGGTGTTTTTAATGACTCCTGCGGGATTGGCGCTTTTTTATGCAGGGATGACGCGTTCTAAAAACGTACTCAATACTTATGCAATGGTTTTAGGCGCGTTTGCGGTGGGCTTTTTGGCATGGATCGTTGCAGGATATTCGGTAGCGTTCGGAAACGGCGGTGCATTACAGAGCTTTATGGGCGGTTTTGGCAATATGTTTTTAAACGACATTAAGTGGACGGATCTAAGCGGTTCTTATCCTACGTACGTGTTTGTGGTATTCCAAGGGACATTTGCGGCGATCACTGTAGCGATCGCAAGCGGGTCGGTGATCGAGAGAATCAAGTTCTCCACATGGCTGATTTTCGTGGCTCTTTGGACGATCGTGGTTTATGCACCGATTACACACATGGTATGGGGCGGCGAAGGTGCTCTTTTATTTGATGCGGGAGCTCTTGATTTCGCGGGTGGAACGGTTGTTCATATGAACGGTGGTTTGGCAGGCTTGGTGTTGGCGTATCTGGTAGGTAAACGTGCAGGATACCCGAAGGTGGCGATGAAACCTATGAACGTAATGCTTACGGCTTTGGGTGCGGCACTTTTATGGTTCGGATGGTACGGATTTAACGGCGGGTCGGCATTCGGTGCGAACTCTATAGCGGGTCTTGCATACTTAACGACGACGCTTGCAACTGCGGTAGCTGCGGTAACTTGGATAGTAATCGAATGGGTAGTGTTTAAAAAACCGACACTCTTAGGTGCGGCTTCAGGGGTTGTAGCTGGTCTTGTAGCGATCACTCCGGCAGCGGGATTCGTGGATGTCAGCGGTGCGATCATCATCGGTTCGGTAGGTTCGGTGATCGGGTTCTTCGGTGTAGCGGTGTTGAAGAAAAAACTCGGTTACGACGATTCTTTGGATGCGTTTGGGATCCACTTCTTGGCAGGTCTTTGGGGTGCATTGGCAACGGGATTGTTTGCACTCAACGATCAAGATCTTTTATGGGATGGTCCGCTTAAAGCTTCGGGTGATAGAATGGGACAATTCTTGGTACAACTTGAATCGGTAGCGGTTGTAGGGCTCTTTACTTTGGTAGGAACGGTGATCGTATACTTTATCGCTTCGGCTCTTACAAAAGGCGGCAGAGTCGATGAGGAGACGGAAACAAAAGGGCTTGATGAAGCGGTACACGGTGAAAAAGGTCTCAACTTGTAAAAGTTGATTTTCACCCTAAATATAGATACAATTTGAAAATAATTTACGGAGATTTACGATGAAAAAAGTAGAAGCGGTTATCAAACCATTTAAACTAGAAGATGTAAAAGATGCACTCGCAGAGATCGGCATCACGGGGATGACGGTGAGCGAGGTAAAAGGGTACGGACGCCAAAAAGGGCATAGCGAACTTTATCGCGGTGCGGAGTACGTGGTCGACTTTTTACCCAAGATCAAATTAGAGATGATCGTAGAGGACGCAAGCGTGGATCAAGTGACCAACACGATCGTTGAAGCGGCAAGAACGGGTAAAATCGGAGACGGTAAAATCTTCGTAAGCGACATCGACAAGATCATCCGTATCCGTACGGGTGAAACCGACAGCGAGGCTATATAATTTTATACACTTTATGAGCGAAGCCCATAAAGCGGCAGGGACAGATTCTCCCTACAGCCCAAAAATAAGAGAAGCGCTCCCGTAGGGGTGTTTCTTCAAACGCTCCCCGTATCTCTCACGATACGGGAGAAAACAGGCAACTTTTATTTTTGAAATGTGGCGCGTATGTTTCTCTCTTATTCCGACATGCCAACCTTTGGCATGTTACATTTTTCTCTCATTACTGCTTAAAAATTAATCACAAATCTACACACTCCGACAATTTTGTTCTTTATAATTCCTTTTGAAATACAAAAAAGGGGTTTTTCTTGGTAGAAGCAGATATTAAATATATTCTCGATACGTTTTTTGCACTTTTTGCAATGGTGCTGATTATTTTTATGGTTCCCGGGTTTGCGATGCTCGAAGCTGGGCTGGTGCGAACAAAGAACGTCACCTCGGTTTTGACGATCAACGTGATGATCTATGCGGTTGCCTCGTTTGCATTTTTGCTTATCGGCTACCGTATCGCTTTTGGCGGCTTTGAAAATAGTTCTATGAGTATCTGGGCGGCGTTTTTGTTTCAGATGGCGTTTGTAGGTAAAACGATCAACATTATGAGCGGTGGGGTCGGGGAACGGGTGCGTATTATCCCCTTGAGCCTGTTTGCTTTGATAATGGGGGGAGTTATCTACCCTTTGGTGGTCAACGTCAGCTGGGGAAGCGACTTTTTGGCGGGAACCTTTTTGGACATAGATATGCACGATCTAGCAGGTTCTACGGTGATCCACTCCACGGGCGGATGGGCGCTTTTGGCGGCGATTTTGATCGTGGGCGCCAGAAAAGGGCGTTATATGAACGGGATGATAAAGGTGATCCCCGCATCCAATATCCCCCTTGTGGTTTTAGGGGCATTTTTGCTTTGGATAGGGTGGTTTGGTTTCAACGGCGGCAGCGTGGGGAGCATATCGAGCGTAGAGAACGCCGATACCGTTGCCAAAACGATTATGAACACCAACACAGCAGGGCTAGCGGGAGCGATTGTCGCGGGTATTTTAATGTATGTGCGCTACAAACTTTTTGATATTACCATGATACTAAACGGTGCTTTGGGCGGGCTTGTAGCGGTAACGGCGGGACCCGATCTCTATGGCATGTACGAGCCTTTGCTTGTCGGCGGCATAGGGGGTGCGCTTGTGGTGTTGGCGGTACCTCTTTTTGACAAATTTGAAATAGACGATCCCGTCGGTGCCCTCTCGGTGCATCTCGTCAACGGTATATGGGGAACGCTTGCGGTAGCGCTGTTTGTAGAAAAGGTTTCGTTTATCGAGCAGCTCAAAGGTGTCGTCATAGTAGGCGTATTTGCATTTAGCGTCTCATACGGGGTTATTTACGCTATCAATAAATGGGTGCGTTTTCGTGCAAGCGACGATGCCCAAGTGGAGGGGATCGACATCGGCGAGTGCGGGGTGGAAGCATACCCGGAATTTAAACGCGCTATCTAGTTTTACTCCTCTTTTAGCGAGAGTCGGCTAGTATTGCTTTTATGATTCGCCATACGACCTCGTTCACTTTTTCTTTGCTTGTGCATCTTTTGATCGGGGCACTCTTATTGTTCGGGTTTTCCGAACAAAAAGTGCAACCGCCTCATGAGAGCCCCTCCATACGTATTTCGCTCGCGCAAATAAAAGTACAAAAGCCTCTGCAGAGTACACCGAAAAAGCAAGAGATACAAAAGAGCGAACCGATAGAACCTCCCAAAGTGCTACCCCAAAAAAGTGTCCCAACCCCTAAAAAGGCTTTGCCGATCCTCAAAGAAGAGCCCCAAACTGCGCCGTCCCGACCGCAGGCAATCCAAAAAGAATCCGAGCCTCTATCTCAAAATGAAGTTTTTCAAGAGGTTGTGAGGGAGGAAAATATACAAGAGACAAATCAAAGTGCGGCTATAGAAAATAAGGCGCTCTTAGAGCAAGAAAATGTGCAACATGCCAAAGTAACGCAAAGCGACATCTACATGCAGATGCATATAGAAGAGATTGTAGCTCTTTTGAGGGAGCATCTCTATTACCCGCGAAGTGCTAGAAAACGGATGATTCAAGGGGAGGTCACGGTGCGGTTTCGTTTGGGCAAAGATGCACGCGTGCACGATATCGAAGTGGTTGCATCGGAGCATGAGGTTTTGTCGCGTGCCGCAGTAAAAACGCTCCAAGAACTAGAGGGGAAATTTCCGAAACCTCAAGAGGAGATCGTACTGAGCGTACCGATAGACTTTCGATTGAAAGAGTAGTTTTTTTGCACAACGAATTGACGACTCAAAGCTAGAAAAATAATATTGTTGCACTTGATTATTGAATGGGTGTTGTGTGGTTATTTTGTTCGGAGAGAAAAAGATGGTGACCCCACGGAGACTCGAACTCCGGTAACCAGGATGAAAACCTGGGATCCTGACCGCTAGACGATGGGGCCATCTTTAAAAAAAAGTATTACGTGGTGTCCCGCGATGGACTCGAACCATCGGCCACATCATTAAAAGTGACGTGCTCTACCAACTGAGCTAGCGAGACAAACAAACCGAGATTTTTGTGTTCTCTGTGTTTGTGGACGGGAATTATAGGCAAAAATAAAAACGATGTCAAGAGTTTTTGTGTAAAAAATGGAAGATTTTTAAAAATTTGATGAAAATACTCACAAACTGACGCTAAATGAGATAGAATTTTCGTTATGAATATGTATAGTTTTGAATACCCCTACCTTATTTTGCTGCTTGTGCCGCTTTTGTTTTGTCTTTACCGATGTCGGGAAGTTGCCAAAACAAAATACTTTGTGCATCTGCATCTCTTGCGTGCGAACAAACGCTACTTGCCCTTGGAGTGGATCGTGCACATTGCGGTTTTGGTCGCAGCGGTTGCGGCGCTTTGCTCCCCCGTCGTTTTTGATCGGGATAACCCTTTTAATAGAAGCGGCAAGGAGATCGTCTTGGCGATCGATGCGAGCGGATCGATGAACTCGTCGGGGTTTGCAGAGGAAGATGCGTTTGATCTTGCACCCCAAGAGGAGAATGCGCGCAGACTGAGCCGTTTTGAGATCACCAAATATATCGCCAAAAATTTCGTGCTCCAAAGAACGGGAGACAACGTGGGGATCGTAATTTTCGGAGATTTTGCTTTTATCGCTTCACCTATCACTTATGAAAAAGAGGTGGTCGCCCAGATGATCGATCTGCTTACCCAAGGGATGGCGGGGCAAAACACGGCAATCGGCGAAGCGATCTTTATGGGTGTGCGCGCGTTTAAACACTCCCATGCCAAAGAGAAAATTTTGATCCTCCTGAGTGACGGCGAACACAACAGCGGCTCAATTGCGCCCAAAGAAGCGGTAGCACATGCCAAAGAGGCTGGGATAAAGATATATACGATCGGAATCGGTAAAGAGGGGGAAGCCGATAGCGCTTTACTGGAAAAGATAGCCGCCGATACGCAGGGGCTCTTTTTTTATGCGACCTCGGCAAAGGAGCTTGCCGCCATCTATGAGAACATAGACGCCCTTGAATCTTCCGCTATCCGCTCGAGTGCTCTTTTGCAAAAAGAGTATCTCTACCCCTTTTTGCTTCTTATGGCATGCGGGTTGTTGGGGTATCTGCTTTATAAAGAGAGGCAGCGATGCATTTTATAGCTTTTGAATATGCTTTTCTTTTGGTGTTTCTTCTCCCTTTTTTGTTGCGAATAAAGGGGGGTAGCTTTGCTTTTTGGGGCTACGCTCTTACCTATGTTTTACTTGTTTTGGCACTTATGCGCCCCATTATCGAGCAGGAGCCGATCGAAAACGAGCAGTATCTGCACGACGTGGTTTTTGGGGTCGATCTCTCCTATTCGATGCATGCCAAAGATGTTGCCCCTTCGCGCCTTGCAAAGGCAAAAGAGGTTTTAGAGTCGTACGTTAAACATGAGCAAGGGAAACGTTTCGGTGTTTTGGGGTTTAGCTCCAACGCGATTATTCTCTCCCCGATGACGCAAGACGGGGCTTTGCTTTTGCATCTTGTACAATCGCTCGATGAGACGCTGATTTTGACCAAATCGAGTGCGGTGATGCCCGTGCTTGAACTCGCACGCAAACTCTCCGGGGCAAGACCTCTAAGCGTGGTGCTCCTTAGTGATGGAGGTGATGAGGTAAATTATGAAAAAGAGGTCCGCTATGCAAAAGCGAACGATCTGATCGTAAACGTGATGATGCTCGCAACTCCAAGCGGAGGTACCCTTGAACTTCAAGACGGTTCGATGCTTCAAGATGAAGCGGGGCATATCGTCATTACGCGCCAAAACGATGCAATAGCTCTTTTGGCAGATGCCACGGGGGGCGTATACACGAAAGATTTTGGCGAGATCGCCCGTGCTTTGGCGGCGCAAGAGCAGGAGGATAAAAAAACAAAAACGACGATAACCCAAAACAAAGAGCTGTTTTACTATTTTATTGCAGCGGCTATCGTAGTTTTTTTAGTGAGTGTCACGACCCTCAAATACAGAGTACGCAAAGCGTTTGTCTGGATAGCGCTTCTCTTTGGCATGCAGCTTCAAGGGGGTGTGTTGGAACCTCTTTATAGCGCGCTGGCACAAGAGGCATACAAAAAAGGCTCGTATGAACAAGCGCTCTTTTTTTACGAAAAACTCCCTACGCCGCAGGGGTATTTCAACGCCGCAAACTGTTATTATAAGCTTGGCATGTACGAAAAAGCTTTGGAACTCTACACTGGCGTGCGCTCAAGCGATCCCCTTTTTAAATCGCAGGTTTTTTATAACAAAGCCAATACCTACGTGCGTTTAAAAGAGTTTGAAAAAGCGCGGCAAGAGTATCTCAAAGCGCTCACTTTGGGCTATTTTAAAGAGGCGGATGAAAACTACCGTTTTATAAAAGATGCAGGCGAAGAGAAAAAAATGCTCACGGGGCGCCAAGAGAGCAAAGAGCAAAAACAAAACGCCCAAGAGGAAAGTTCAAGCGCGAAAAATAAAAAAGAGGGGGGCAGTTCCAACATGCCAAGCGATGCCTCGTCCCAAAGCGGCGCAAGCGATATGAAGGAAAAAACACAGACGCAGGAGCGTTTTAGCACCTCACAAAGCAAAGCAAAACTCAGCTCAAAACAGTATGAGCTTATCAATCGAAGGGGAGTCTATGAGAAAAAACCTTGGTAGGGCGTTGGCATGTTTGCTTTTCGTATGGCATGTGCCGATTTGGGCAAGCGGATACGAATGGGAGGTCTCGGGCCATAAAACGCGTGCGGCAACGAACGAAGCGATCTACCTGCATTATCTTTGTACCTTTGAGGATCGCGGGGAACTTTATACGATCGATTTTAATCCTACGGGGGAAAATGAAACCTATAAGCTTGAACTTTTAAGCCAGCGCGACACTATCGTTGATGGGCGTAGAAGGGTGAGTTACGAGTTTGTAGCGTTTGCAAAAAAGAGCGGCAGAGTGGTTTTTGCCTTTGATTATACGATGAAAAAAACCAATGAACGATCGATCGAAAACGTCACGATAGGCAGGGACAATACCCAAAAAGAGGAGTTTACCCTCCATGCCAAGCGTCATAAGAGCCTAGAGGTCGAGGTTTATGAGGTAACAACTCCTTTGGTGGGGGAAATAGAGCTGCAAATCAAGAGCCAAACCCCAAAAGTGCAGGCGTATGAGCCTTTTCATCTGGAAGCGACGTTTGAGGGGGCAGGGAGCTTGCATCTTGTAGAGCCTCCTTTGTGGCGTACTTCAAACGTCAAAGTGTTTACCCAAAAACCCAAAAGCGATCTTGTTCTGAGTAAAGAGGGGTATAAGGGGAGGCAAACCTACTCTTTTGCTTTTGTCCGGGATCAAAACTTTACGATCCCCAAACAAGAATGGCATGTGTATGATCCAAAAACGCAAAAGTACCGTACGTTGGTATTTGAAGCGATAGAGGTGGAGGTTGTGCCCGGGTATACAAAAGAGGCGCTTTTGGATCCGCCGCTTGAAGAGGAAGCTCCGATGGTAGTGCAAAAAGAGTATGCGTATTATCTTCTCTTTTTTCTTTTGGGATATGCAAGTGCAAAGTTGATGCAGAAAAAATATGTACCCAAAAAAACACAAAACTCCGAATTGGCGCAAAAAATAGAGGAAGCAAAAGATTTTGACCGTTTACTGACGGTGCTTGTACTAAGTGAAAAAGAACAGTTTAAAATATTGATAAACAAAATAGAGAAAAAAGAGGTCCTATCATTGAAAAGTGTGAAAAAAGAGTTGTCTAAATTAATTTAGGATTAAATATAAACTAACTAAAATCTTTTAAGTTTTACAGGGCACCTTTAAAAATCCTAGCTTGCTTCAGAGGGATTTAAAAAAGATGAAAGGACGTAAAACCTTTTTTGAGCCTTAGCCGAAGCTAAGGCGATAAAAAGTTTTATGGCATGTCGCTTTTTTAAACCCTCCCGCAGGGCTTTACAAAGATATTCACACTCGGCGTTGCCCCTTTTTGCCTTAGCTTCGGCTAGGGCTTCAAAGGGTCGCCTTGATTGCGAACCTCTTTGTAAAGCTGAAGCCGGCTAAGGTTTTTAGAGGTGCCCTCAAGGAGAGACGATGAGAAAAAATACAACACTAGCGTTGGCACTAGGTGCAAGTTTGCTTTTAAGTGCATGTGCGGGGGGACCTAAAATTGTGATCCCTTCTTATACTGCACCCAAAGAAGCTGCAAAATTAAGCAAGATTGAAACCAAAGACGAGTTTATCTCCGAGGGTGCTTATTTGGCGTTGTGGCTTAATCCCACGGTGGAGAATGCCAAAAAAACAAACCCGAAACTCCAATCGATGCTGATCGAAAACGTCAAAGCGAAACTGACCGAGACCAATTTTATCGCACTCGATCCTCTGGGGGGAAGCGAGGGGGTGGCTCTTGATATGAAAATACTCAATTACGAGTATGCAAATGCGGGCAATAAAGTTTCGCTCTCTTTAGAGGTGGTTTTTAGGCTCTCTCGCGGGGTGGACGAGTTTTTGGTTAAAAATTACGTAGATCGTAAGAACCGTCAATCCAAAGATGTTTCAAAATTGCCGAGCGAAAACGAACTTGCCTCCGATGCCGTTGCGAAAGTGGTGAAAGATTTTATTTCTGATATCTCTCCTTTAAAAACGAATCAATTACGTGAATTTAAATCGTTTCCGGGTGCACTCGCTCCGGTGGAAGAGTACGCAAAACGTAAAAACTACAAAGGTGCGATCAAGATTATGAACAACTACAAAGGGGAGAAGGATATGGATTACCATTACAACCTTGCCGTATTGTTCGAAGCCGAAGCAAGCACGACGGAAAACTTGAAACTCCTCAACTACGCTCAAGAGCATTATGAGCAGGCAGAACTTTTAGGCGGTGTCTCGGATGAATTAGTGATGAGCGCAAAAGCGCGCTTTGATACCTTTTACGATTTGTTAAACAAAACAAAACAACAAGGAAAATCGAATCAGGCCTTAATCGATGACAGAAATGCTATGAGCGGAAGCTCTGATAGCGAATATGAATAGTTGTCTTTCATAACTTGGTTTTGAAAGACGTCGTTTTGCTTTGAAAAAGCAAGCTTTAGTCGCCTACAGAAAAAAATTTAGTTTTTTTCTGCATCAGGCTTTAGCCTAGAAGCGGCGCAAGCGTAGCTTAACGGACGTGTTCGTTAAGCGTATTTAATTGAGTTATGAAATAACTCCAATAAAAAAAGGGAAAAATCAGATGATAAAAATGAGAAAAATAGTATTAAGTACGGTTGCATTAGGCACTTTGGCATTGTTTAACAGCGGGTGTTCGGCACTTCAAGAGACCCTTGCGTCGCAAACGGAGATCCCTAGCGTAGAGAATCAAGTCAATCGTGCCGCTTTGGGGATGGCGATCGTGCGTGAAAACCACGTGATTGCAAACAAGATGCCGATCTCGGCGGATGCAGAGTGGCCTACGCTTGTAAACGGCGATATCACCGATGAGCAAAAACAGTTTATCAACCAAGCGCTTATGTACGATCCTTATTATGCAACGAAACACTACTCCGAGCCTATTCAAAGGCAGATGCTCGGTTCGGGAGCTTTGATGACGCAACTTTTAGGGGATAATGCAAACCTAGTTGCTATGATAGCCGATCAGACGGTCTCCCCGTTGGCATATAGAGCGGTCAATAAACTCGACACCCTCTTTGCCAACCCTACGCTCAAACCTCGTGAGCAGTATGCTACAGATGAAGAATATATTAAAGCAAGAACGAAAAACTGGCCCGATATGTTCGATTTTGAAGCGTCTGCGGCGAATTTTTTAGATTTTAAAAAAGGCAAGTTACGAGAGATAGAAGCAACGTCGGGCGATTTTTATCCAACTATCAGCGAAGCGGTGATCGCGCTCGCACCTGTGAATATGCAAAAAGATCTTGAAGCGGCGAACAAAGAGATGACGGAATCTTTCGGCGAAGTTGCAAGCCTCGAATCGCAAAAAGGGGAACTAGAAGCAGAACTCAAACGCGACGAGGGGGAAAAACAAGCCGAGAAGATGAGCGAGGGGTATACGCCTTTAAGTGACGAGAGAATTGCGGCTATCAACGAAGAGGTTGCTCTGCTCGATGAAAAAATCAAAGAGGCGGAATCGATTGCCGACGAAAAAGAGAAAATCTATTTTGAATTGCTCGATCAGGTTGTCGTAGCGCTTGAGAGCGAAATGAACGTCGACGATGAAAACTACGTAAAACTAGCCAAAAACGTCAATATCGTAGCAGACGAGATCCAAGTTTCGGCAACCGAAGCATATACCGCATTCGGACTTGCAACGACAAACCTGCTTGTCAACAATGCAATTTTAAGATTCCCGACGGAGTTGGCATCTTTGGGCGTTGCAAAAGTAAATGTACCTTTGGATAAACAATCGCTTTACGATGCAAGGATAGCAAGACTCGTGAAAAATGCACTTGCGGCACTCCCTAACGCATTGATGGGAACCTACTATGCGAACAAACAATCCTCACTTGCAGAAAAATATGAGGATGTTACAAGCAAAATTATCGTAGCATACGAGACGAAAATGGAACAAGAGAAAGCGGCGGCGGAAGCAGAAGCGGAAGCTAGAGAACAAAGCGTAGAGGAAAAAGCCGAGGAAGCTCAGGTGGAACTCGCTAAAGATACAAAAGAATAAAGGATAGATCGATGGTTTTGAAAACACTTTTTGCATTTTTGACGTTCACTTTTTTAAGTGCGTGCGGCGCAAGTGCGGCATCTTCGGATGCAGCGACACAGGCTTGGATGAACAATCCCCCCTCCGATACCTCGAAGCATTTTTACGCGGTGGGGTACGGTGCGACCCAAAAAGATGCAAAGAGTGATGCCCTTGCTACCATTAGTGCAAAAATTTCCGTAAACGTAGCTTCAAGCTTTAGCTCTTCGGTGAGTGCTACCCGTCAAGGGGGTGATGAGAACGTTTTGGCGGAAACCAAAAACGAAGTGGTGAGTAAAAGCAAAAACATCGAATATACCGACGTCAAAGTGGAAGAGAGTTACAACGACGGGAAACAGTGGATCGTACTTGTAGAGGTTGATCGCGACGTTTTGTTTGCGACCTATGAGAGAAAACTCGCACAGATCGATGCAAAAATACAAACCGAATGGGATTTTTACAAGAAAGCGGGCTTTTTTGAGAAGATCAAACTCTCGGGTACGATCAACAAATATCTCAAAGAGACCGATAGCTTTTTTCCTCTTTTGCATGCACTCAAAAGCAACTACGACGACGCAAAGTATACGTCGCGCTACCAAGAGTACACAAAAGAGATGCGTCAAGCCAAAAACGATCTTGTCTTTAAGATCACTTCGGATGCAAACTCCCAAACACTCGCTTCGCTCGTAAAATCGGAACTGAGTGCGCAAAACGTAACTTTTAACGATCGAAACTACAACGTGCATATCGACATTACGACAAAAGCGAAGATGAAAAAGTACCCCTCTACCAATAAAGAGTTTGCCAATTTGACTTTCGCATTGCGCAATACGGTTATTAAAGCAACCGATAGAGGTGGCAACGTCGTCTCAAGCGTCGAATACAAAACAAAAGAGGGCTCCTCCGCAGGGTTTGAAGATGCGATTGCCAGAACCGGAAAATATGAGCAAAAAATCAAACAAATAGGTATTTTCTCTTTTATTACGGGGAATTGATCGTACGATTTCGCACGCGCTGCGAAATCATCTTCCTGCACTTTTTTTCTTCGTAAAAAATCATTTTTTTTCATTTTGTATTAATCCCCTTTTGCTATACTAACGCACTTTACAAAGAAGGTTTTACAAGTATGGTTTCTAAGATCGAGATAATTAAAAAAGAGATTGCAAAGGTGGTCGTCGGTCAAGAAAAAATGATCGATTCGATGTTGATCGCGCTTTTGTGCGACGGGCATATCCTTATAGAGGGTGTCCCCGGGCTTGCGAAGACGACAACGGTAAATGCTTTGGCAAAAACTTTGGGGCTTGGGTTTAAACGTGCGCAGTTTACTCCCGATCTTCTCCCCTCCGATATCTTGGGTGCGGAGATTTATGATCCGCAAAACAATAGTTTTAAAATCAAAAAAGGTCCCATTTTTACGAACTTGCTTTTAGCCGATGAGATCAACCGTGCTCCCGCAAAGGTGCAATCGGCACTCTTGGAGGTTATGCAGGAGAAGCAGGTGACGCTCGGAGATACGACGTTTAAGATCGATCTGCCGTTTTTTGTAATGGCGACGCAAAATCCCGTCGAACAAGAGGGTGTGTACCAGCTTCCAGAAGCGCAGCTTGATCGTTTTATGCTTAAACTGATCGTGGGTTACAACACCAAAGAGGAGGAGCTCGAGATTGCGCGCCGTATCTCCGGCGGTACTTGTGAAGAGATCCATAGCGTGATTACCCCAGAGGATTTGCAGGAGCTCAAACAAAAAGTAAAAGAGGTGCATGTCGATGCCGAGGTAGAAGCCTACATGATCGAACTTATCAACGCTTCAAGAAATCCTAAAGAGTATGGCATGGAGGAGATAGCGGGGTATATCCAGTTTGGGGCATCTCCGCGCGTGAGTATCGATATGTTCAAAGCGGTCAAAGCGATGGCGTTTTTGCGCGGCAAAGATTTCGTAACCCCCGTCGATGTCGCTTATGTCGCCAAAGAGCTGATGCGTCACCGTATCGTGCTTACCTATGAAGCGGAAGCCGAAGGGATCACGACAGATGCAATTATCCAAAAAGTTTTAGAAACCGTTGCGATTCCGTAGGGTTTTTTGATGGGAAAACTACAAAAAATCCTTGTTCGTGCACGTCGGCAGGTTTTTAGCGAAACGGTAGGGAACAACCCCTCGATCTTTCAGGGGGAGGGGTACGATTTCATCGAGCTTCGCGAGTATATGCCCGGAGACGACATCCGCCATATCGACTGGAATATCACTGCAAAGATGCAAAAACCCTTTATCAAAATATTCCGTGAAGAGCGGGAACTTAACGTGGTTTTGGTGAGTATTCTTAACGGAAGTGTGTACTTCGGTTCGCAAAGGTTTAAGCATGAAGTGATCGCCGAAGCGGCGGCGCTTTTAGGGTTTTCAACGCTTAAAAACGGGGATATCCTAAGCTCGTATATCTTTACCGACAAGCTCGTCTCCCATGCCAAGCCCAGCAAAAAAATCCACCAAGTGCAAAAGATTACGGGCGATATCTTGGCGTTTGATCCGCTCAATCAAAAGGTTGATTTTAAACTCATCGGCGATACCCTCTACAAACGTCTGAAACGAAAATCGCTTATTCTCGTCTTGGGGGATTTTTTTGAGATCCCGGATTTTCGTCTTTTGGCAAAAAAACACGAAGTGGTCGCTTTGGTGGTGCGCGATCTTTACGAGGAAAAACCTCCCGTTATGGGCTTCTCCTCTTTGGTCGACCCCGAATCGGGAGCGGTTTTAGAGGGGGATTTTAATGAAAAAAGCGTACAAGAATATACGAAAAAGGTGAGCGTACACGATGCAAAACTTTTCGATACATTTAAAAAAGATAGGATACGGTTTAGTAAAATCTATACACATGCCAACGTCGGCGTCGGTTTGCGCCGCGTGTTTGAGGGGCGCTAATGCAGCAGCAAAGTTATGATATTCCTTTGCACGATATAAAACCTATCGTAGAGGTGCAGGAGTTTTCTCTTTACTATTTTAGTGCGCTTGTGGTTGTGGGAACTTTACTGGGGCTTTTTATACTGTATCTTTTGGTTCGATGGATCAAAAGAAAAAAAACGCTTTAACCTCCGTAAAGAGTATAAAAAGCTTCTGGAACATATTGCTTTGCAAAACCCTAAAGCGGCGGCATACGATATTACCCGCTACGGCGCACTTTTTCAAAACGATACGCCGCGCCATAAAGAGATGTACACAAACCTCGTTGCACGGCTTGAAGCATATAAATACAAAAAAGAGGTTGCAGCTCTCGACCCCGAGACGATCGGGTATTACAACCTTTATAAAGAGATGTGCGATGTTTGAGGGGATCTATTTCGAATTTCCAAAGCTTTTGTTTTTGATCTTTTTTTTCATAGCATGCCATACGCTTTGCCCTATGAAACTTCCCTCATTCTATTTTCCCCATGCCGCCAAATTTAGCAAAGAGGTACTCCATAGCTCCAAGCTTCTCTTTTTTTTTAAAATGGCTCGCTATCGTTATGATGATTCTCTCGCTTATGTCCCCCGTCAAAGAGGAGCCTTATGAACTTGATCCCAAAGAGGGGTACGAGATCGCTTTGATTATCGATGCATCGCAATCGATGGAAGCACGGGGGTTTGATCCGCTTGATCCCACGCGAAACCGTTTTGAAGCGGTGAAAACGATCGTTGGAGATTTTATAGAAAAACGCAAAAACGACAATATGGGGCTTGTAGTGTTCGGCGAGTTCTCGTTTATCGCATCGCCTCTTACCTACGATAGCGCTATTTTGCAAAAAATCCTTTCACGCCTTTCTATCGGCATCGCAGGCAAAAGTACCGCTTTGTACGAGTCGCTTGCACAAGGGGTGAGTCTTTTGCAGACAAGCGAGTCAAAATCAAAGATCGCCATCCTTTTGACTGACGGTTACAGCACAAAAGAGCGGGATACCATCCCTCTTGACGTGGCGATCGATATGGCAAAAAAGGAGGGGGTAAAAGTATACCCCATCGGGATAGGACTGCCGCATGAGTACAATGCACGGGTTTTGGAGCGCATCGCCAAAGAGACGGGCGGCGTTGCTTTTAGTGCGGAAAACGGAGGAAAACTCCAAGAGGTTTATGCACAGATCGACCGGCTTGAGAGATCGCAGATTAAAAACGAGAGTTTTAGCTATTTAAAATACTACTATACCTATCCCCTCTTTTTGGGGCTTCTCTCTCTTATGCTGTATGTGTATCTCCGCAATAAAAAAGGGTATCTATGAGTTTTTTGCATCCTGAATTTCTCTATTTTATGCTGCCGCCCCTCTTTATTTTATTCGGACTGCTCTTGAGTCAAAAAGAGGCTCAGGCTGATTTTTTTTCGGATGAGGTGCTGCAAAAATTGCGCGTAAGCTCAAACACTTTGACGCTCAAAGCAAGAAACGCGCTTTTCTTTCTGATCGGATTTTTGGTTATATTTGCTCTTGCACAGCCCGTGATAGATGAGGGTGCGATCGAGGTCAAAGCCAAAAGTGCCGACATCATGATCGCTTTGGATATCTCCGATTCGATGTTGGCAGAGGATATCTACCCCAACAGGCTCGAGTTTGCAAAACGCAAAGCCAAAGAGTTTTTAAAGCTGGGTGCAAAGAAAGAGCGTTTTGGGATGATCGCTTTTGCCCAAAACTCCTACTTGGTCTCTCCGCTGAGTTTCGATACCGACGTCGTGAGATTTTTGCTTGAGAAACTGAGCGTAGGTTCGATCACCGAAAAAGGAACAAACTTCCTTTCGATGCTTGACGTGGTGGATAAAACACTCGAAAAAGAGGGAGAGAAGTATCTTCTGATCCTTAGCGACGGAGGCGATCAAGAGGATTTTACGCAGGAGATCGCACATGCCAAAGAACACGGTATACGGGTGTTTGTTCTAGGTTTTGGTACGTCTAAAGGCGCACCCGTGCAGGATACAAACGCTCTTTTTATTAAAGATGCACAAGGAAATATCCTTATCACCAAGCGTAACGACAGGGTTGCCAAGCTCGCAACACAGACGGGGGGCGTTTATATAGAAGCGGTCAAATCAAACGACGACATTGCCGCGATGTATCGCGAGATGGTGCAGGTTGCCGATGCAAAAGAGCTTAAAAGCCAAACGATCCACCGTTATATACCTCTTTTTTATTTCCCTTTGGGGCTGGCACTTTTGCTACTATTGTTTGCAACGAGTTCGATGAGTAAGAGAGAGAGCGTTCATGTTCCTTCGTTCGTCTTGTTTTGCGCATTGTTGTTTACAACCCCCTCCGCCGAGGCATTGGTCTTAGACTTTTTGGAGCTAGAAAAAGGGAAAAAAGCGTACGAAACAGGGGAGTATGCCCAAGCTGCAGAGCTTTATGCCAAACATGCCGATGCAACGCAGAACCCCTCTAGCCATTACAATGCAGCCAATGCCTACTATAAACAAGGGGAGTTTCAAAAGGCGATAGGTCACTACGAACATGCCAACTTTCACGATAAAGAGCTTCAGGCGAAAAATTATGCCAATCTCGCCAATGCACATGCCAAGCTAGGTACCCAAGAGGGACTTTTAAAGGCAAAAGAAAACTATGAAAAATCTCTTAAATTAGTGCAGGATAAAGAGGTCGCCGAGAATCTTGAAGCGGTTAAAAAAGCGTTAGAGGAGCAGAAAAAAGAGGAACAATCCCAAGAGGATCAAAACGCTACGCAGCAAGATAAAAACAAAAGCGAGCAAAAAAACGATTCGCAAAATAACGGGGAGAATACGCAAGATAAAGAGCAGCAAAACTCCAAAGAACAAAATAAAGCCGACGAAACAAAAGAAGATCCAAATGATGCACAGCAAAATGCTCAAGAACAAAAGCAAGAAGAGGCACAAAAGAATAAAGAACAAAAAAACAAAAACGACTCCCATGCCAAAGAGGGCGATGACGATAACCGCACCCTCTCGGGGCAAGAGGGTACGGTGCAAGAGAAAACAATGCCGATGAGCGATGAGGAGTTTGCCAAATGGCTTGAGAGGCTTAACGAAAAATCAACTACTTTTTTGTACAGATTAAACGATGCAAAACCCCTAAAGGAGGATCCGAATGCAAAACCTTGGTAAGATAGCTTTTTTTCTCTTTTTTCTCCCCAATGCCCTTTTTGGCGCCGTGGAAGCAAAAGTAGATACGCAAACTCCCGAAGAGGGGGATGTCGTGACGCTCGTGCTGAGTATCAGCGGCGAGAAGGTGCAAAAACCCGTGATCCACTCTTTGTGCGGCACGGAAGTGCTCTCGAGTGCGAGCCATTCGAGCATTACGATCAATAACGGGGTTTATAAAAACGCTTATACGCTCACCTACCAGTTTGCGCCCACAAAAAGCTGTGAGATCGAGCCCATAGAGGTGGAGATCGACGGTAAAAAAGAGAAGACCCAACCGATAAAAATAGAGGTAAAACCGATCGTTTACACAAAAAACAGCGATTTTATTTTGGAGCTTGTAAGCGAAAAAAAAGAGGTGTATGTCGGAGAGAGCTTTGATGTGACGCTCTTTTTTAAACAAAAACTCGACACCAGCCCCCTCGATTCCACATTTGAGCCTCCCGTATTTAAAGGTTTTTGGGTCAAAAACGAGTCGCAGCCTCAAAGAACGCAGGAAAACGGGTATGCGATCACTAAAGTGCTCTATACATTGGCAGCCCAGCGTCCGGGGGAGAATAGGGTCGAGGGAGCAAAAATGAAGATCGCCACGCGGGTGCATAAACGGGATATGTTCGGCGGATGGATCCAAAATATCAAGTGGAAAACCTATGTTTCCAATAATCTCATTCTCCATGCCAAAGAGCTCCCATCCAACCTTACGCTCATAGGAGATTTTACTTTAGAGGTCGATTGCGATAAAACATCCCTTAACGCCAATGAAGCGCTCTCTATCACCGTGCGCATAGAGGGGGAGGGGAATTTTGAGGATATTAAGCCGTTTAAGCCGTTTATAGAGGGGGTGAGCGTTTTTGAGGAAAAACCTTTGATTGCAAAGGGGAAATGGAGCCAAAAGATCACCTTTGTCGCCGACGGGGATTTCGTGATTCCCCCTTTCGCGCTTGAGTATTTTGAGAGTGCTTCAAAAACGGCTAAAAAACTCCAAACGCAGCCAATCTCTATTAGCGTGAAAAACGCTCAAACGCCCAAAGAACTGAGAGTAGTAAAACAGACGCAAACCTCTTTTGAGGAAACAGAGGAGGGGACAAAGGGTGCGTTTTCTTGGATCGCACTTTTGGGTGCGCTTATTGCGGGAGTCTGTATCGGGTATCTTTTTGCAAAAAGAGACAGGTTGCATTTTTTAAAAAATGAGTCCAAGGGCTCCATAAAAGAGCCTAAAACGTTATTGATGAAGCTTTTGCCCTATAAAGAGGATTCCGAAGTGGGCGAGATGATTGCAAAACTGGAAAAAAACATCTACGAGAAACAAAATCTAGAGATCGAGAAAAAACTCCTTAAAGAGATCCTAAAGCGGTACAACCTCTCTTAGAGGCTAATCTAAAATGTCGTGGAGCTTTTTCCCCTCCGCCATCGTATCGTGTACCTCTTGCCATGCGTCGTTTTTGATCGCTTCTTTGAGGGATGTCAGCTCATGTTCGAAAAGTTCGATCGCCTCAAGCAGGTTGGTTTTGTTTTGGCGAAAGATATCCTCCCACATATTCGGAGAACTTTTTGCCAAACGGCTCATAGAGCGAAATCCCCCTGCCGCAAGAGTGAGGATATTCTCTTTTTGCTCTTGGTTCATCACCGTATTTGCCAACGAATAGGATATGGCATGTGGCATGTGGGAGATAAATGCGGCATGGCGGTCGTGTTCTTTTGCGCGCATAAAATGTTTGCGCATCCCAAGATGTTTAAATATTTTACGTGCAACCTCTTGCTGGTGCTCCCCGCTCTCTTCCAAGTCGCACAAAACGACAATTTTGTCTTCGTAAAGCCCTTCTATCGCGGCATAAGGTCCGAAGTTTTCTGTTCCCGTCATGGGGTGAGCCGCTACGAAATTTTTGCGGATTTTTTGCGATACGCGCTCTAGGATAAGCTCTTTGGTACTTCCTAGATCGATAATCGTGGTTTGCGGTGCAACATCTTCAAGCTGTCCTAAAACTTTAATGATACCATCTACCGGAATAGCTAAAAAAATCACGTCCGCTTTTTTGACCTCTGCAAAGGGGACGATCTCTTCGACCAAACCTAGTGCAAGGGCATCTTTTTGGTGCTGTTCGTTGTGATCCGACCCGACCACTTTTGTAATAAAATCCAATTTTTTAAGGCTCAGCGCTAAAGAGCCGCCCATAAGTCCTAATCCAATAATTGCTACGTTCATTCAAATTACCCGTTTTTATTAATTTTATACGCTATAAGGAACAACTCCCTTTAGCTGCGTCGGCGCCGTGATAGGCGACATAAAGTATACAAAATTATACAAAGCTAAGTTTACAAAAAGGGCACACACATGCCAAACAAAGCCAAGTTTTTCAATTTAAGCAACATATAACGAAATATTAACCTGCGAATAGGTAAAATCCTAACTTATTTTAGAAACACGGATACCTAATGAAAATATTTTTAGCGACACTCTTTACCCTTCTTGCGATAACTTCACATGCCATGCAGATCAAATCGATACAATACGAGGGGATGGTTAACCTCTCAGAGCCCGTAGCACTGCGGATGCTCGATTTTGCCATAGAGGATGATGTGAGCCAAGAGGACATCGACAAAGCGGTTAAAAAATATTTCAGACAAGGGTATTTTGAAGATATCTACGTCACGCTGCAAGATGGTGTGCTGACTTTTCATTGTAAAGAGAAGCCGATCATCTCCAAAATAGAGCTCAAAGGGTGGAAAGAGAACGACGAAGAGGTGCGCGATAGCGTCGTGCAGATCAAAAAAGGTTCGCAATACGATGAAAAGAAGATTGAAGCCGCCAAAAAAAGGATTATCGACGCTATAAGCCAAGAGGGGAAGATCGACTCGGTGGTGGAGATAGAGAAAGAGGTGCTCGATAACGGAGGGATCAAGCTGACGTTTTTGGTCAACGAAGGGGAAAAGATCATCATCGAAAAGCTTGACTACAGCGGTGTCGAAGGTCTTGAGACCGATATGTTCGATGAGGTGATCGCCAATAAAGAGCGGGAGTTTATGGGATGGTTCTGGGGACGCAACGACGGAAAGATGTCGCTTGCGGATTTGGAGTATGACAACCTGAGAATCAAAGACCTTTATATGCAGCACGGCTACCTCGATTCAAAAGTTGATCAGCCTTTCGTTCGCGTGAATTTCGACCACTACACCGCTTCGATGAGCTACCAAATCGAGGAGGGGGATGTTTACAACGTAAGTAAAGTCTCGGTGCAGCAGGTGAAAAAGGTGATCGACGATGCCGCCGTCTATGAAGTGATCAGCATGGTTGCTAATGAGCCTTTTAATATCAAAACATTCCGCGACGACGCCGAAAAGATCAAAACGATCATTGCCGATTTAAGTTACGCTTACGTGCAGGTGGTTCCCGATCTTATCAAAAATAAGGAAGCAAAGACGGTCGAAGTTGTCTTTAAAATTATTCCGGGCGATAAGGTCAAGGTGCGAAACGTTCTTATCTCGGGTAACAATAGAACCCTTGATAGAATCATCCGTCGCGAGCTCTATTTGGGGCCGGGAGATATGTACTCTTTGACCGATCTTAAAGATTCCCGCAATGCACTGGGACGTTTGGGTTTTTTTGACGGCAATACGATCGAAGAGAAGCGCATCGACAACCAGACGATGGATCTTATCGTAAAGGTGAAAGAGGCACCGACGGGGAATATCCAAATCGGCGGGGGGTATGGAAGCTACGGCGGTATCTTATTGAGTATCTCGGTAGACGATAGAAATATCTGGGGATCAGGGATAGGCGTGGGTGTTCGCGCAGAGCGCTCGCAGATGAGTGAAAACTACTCCTTTAGTATCTCCAACCCACGTTTAAATGACAGCGATTTCAGCGGGAATTTTGAAATTTTTTCATCTTCGAACGAATATAACGATTATACGATCAATACCATCGGTTCGAGAGTCGGTGTAGGACACAGATTTTCAAGACATATCAGCGGCTACTTAGGGTATGGGTATTCTGCTAATACGTATGAATTTATAGATGCTACGACGATAGACGGGTATAAAATTCCCGGGCAGATTTCGTCATTTGAAGATTATGCAAAAAGTGCTATCACTGTAAGTATGACGTTTGACAATACGGATGATTACTATTTGCCTCGCGAGGGGATGGTGCTTAGCCAAAGTTTTGAAAAAGCGGGAGCTGGTGCCGATGCCGATTTTTTCAAGGCAAGAACAATGTTTGGAAAATACAACGGGCTTGAGGAGTATATAGGTTTTGATGCAATCTTTCGCTACAAAGCACGTTTTAATTATGTGGCAGATACGGGATTACTTCCTATAGCAGAGCGTTTTTACATGGGAGGCATATCAAGTGTACGCGGATATGAGAGCTACTCTATAGGTCCAAAAGCTATAAGAAACGACGGGCTTGAAGTTGAAATAGGCGGGTACCAAACCTTTTCTAATAACCTGGAATTGAGCTTCCCTTTAGTACCTAAAGCCAAGATGCGTTTGGTTACGTTTGTGGATTGGGGTTTTATAGGTGAGGATAATCTTAAAGAGTATTCCCGCGGAGGGTACGGTGCGGGATTAGAGTGGTTCTCCCCTGTGGGACCGATCCAATTGATCTTCGCAAAAGCCTTAAACGAACAAGAGGGTGACAGAACCGCAAACTTTGAGTTTACGATGGGGCAGAGATTCTAAGAGATGCCGAGCGTCTCTTATCGATACGTGAGAGACCGATAAGATGCATCTTTTTAAGAAGCCGTTAGTAACTGATTTTACGACTCTATCGTGACTTTGAGAGGTTTGAATTTAGGAAGTTTTGCCAATGCTTCTTGGGCAAGGTAGAGTTTATTCGCCGTCGTAATATTGATGGCGCCCTCATTAAAGCGCAGCCCAAAATCTTGATTTCTCGGCTTATGGGATAAAAGTGCTACCGCCAAAGAGAGAAGATAGCAGAGAGCTTTGAGGGTTTTTTCATCGGGCAGCAGTGATGCGTACCTGTCCCTATGGGCAGGGGGTGGAAACTTCCCTTTGGCATAGCGGGTAAGCGTTGCGATAAGAATGATATCTTTATGGGTAAAACCGTACTCCATAGCACTTTGAATAAGATAATAACTGTGTTTATTTTTTGAATAAAAATGGATCGATGTTCCTATGCATGAGAGCTTTGCAGCGGTTGCCAAAGCAGAGCGGTAGATCGGATCGATCTCTAGATGCCGATGTGTGAGATCAAAGAGCTCTTTGCTAAGACGATTGAGATTGTTTGCATAGTTGTGCTCTACGACGTAGCTATCAAGAAGATAGCGCACCGAGGTGTTGTAGTTTTGCGGAAGCTTGCATTGAGAGTTGCGCAAGAGATCACTCAGATACACCCCCTCGCGAACGCCTACCCCGCTTGAGAGTAGTTTGGAAACCGAAGAGAGCTTTTTAAGGACTCTTTGCAGGATCAAAGCACCGGGTTTTATAACGTCGAAACGATCGGTTTTGATATGGAGCTTTTTGAGTTTCATCTCGTCTGCGGCTAAAATATCTTCGATAAACTGGTTAAAAAGTTTATAACCGCATTCATACCCGTGGATTTTATTGAGCGGGTATTTCGTATGGAGAATAAGTGCGTTGGCAATCGCCCGAAAAGTTCCCCCGATCCCAATGAGCGTTGTCGGATGCAACGTCTCAAGCAGGTCGAGTTTCGTATCGATATAGGTAACTGCTTCATCAATCTTGCCTGTATCAAAAAAAAGCTCCTTGAGGCGCACCGTTCCCAAATCAAGGGAGATCGGATTGGAGACACTCTTTTGATTGATAAGGGCGAATTCGGTAGAACCTCCCCCTATGTCGATAGTTAACGCGTTGGCTTGTTCGGGCAAAAGATTTGCACATGCCACGGCACCGAAGATAGCTTCTTTTGTACCGTCTATCACTTTGATATTAAGATGCAGCTCTTTTTTAACGCGCTGGATAAACTCTGCCTTATTGGGTGCATCTCGAAGTGCCGAAGTAGCGACGCAGAGAGTTTTCGTGACTTTAAAGGAAGCGGCGACGGTTAAAAAATCGCTCAGAGCATAAAATGTACGATCCATCGCGGCAGGCTGAAGATTACCGCCGTTTTGGTACGCATTTTGGGAAATTCTAACTTTGCTTTTTGCTTCGTGGAGAAGGTGGAAGGCAAAACGAGAAGTTTTTTCAAATACAACCATTCTAATCGAGTTAGAACCTATGTCGATAACTGCTACTCTTTTTGCCATAAAGGAGTTCTTACTCCTCTTCTAAAATTTTGTTGTATTTGTATTGTAATTCCGCAATAGTTTCAACGTTGTCTTTGTCGGGGATGATACAATCGACGGGGCAAACCGAAATACATGCAGGCTCATCGTACACGCCTACACATTCGGTACAACGATCGGGATCGATAAAATAGATAGGGTCACCCTCTTCGATCGCCTCGATAGGGCACTCTTCACGACAAGCATCACATGCTATACATTCATCTGTTATGATTAAAGACATCTACAATACCTTCTTATTTTAGTCTATATTTTGCAACGCAATTTTATATGTGTTCGATTTATAGCAAATTAAAGCTTTATTGTATTTTAAACAGCCTCCTTTCTTTGAGAGGCTGGATTTTGGGGACTTAAAGATTATTATTTTTTATATTTTGGCAGGATGCAGGAGAGCTGGGAATTGAGCTGGAGCGATGCGACCGTACCGTCAATGCCGTCGGTTCTGTTTTTGATCGAAATATGTGCTCCAAGAGCATCCGCAGCGCTCTTTGCGAGAAAAAGACCCAGTCCCACTCCCGATTTGTTCCCTTGTCTTTTAAACGGTGCAAACAGATCGACACTCTCATCGATACCGCACCCCTCATCGATCACCTCTATAAGCAGCCCTACATCGTCTTGGGAGCTTCTAAGTATCACTTTTTTCTCTTTTGGGGTGAATTTCAGAGCGTTTTGAAGAAAATTTTGGATGATTTGTTTGAGAAGCCCCACCTGCAGCATTGCCATAAAACCGTTGGGTTCTAAATGGATATGCAGATTCTTCCCTTCATTTTCGGCAAGGAGCAGGAAATCGTTTGCTTTTTCACGTAAGAGGGCGATAACGTCAACCTCTACGGGTTTGTCCAAGAGCGCTCCCTCTTGACGCCCGATATTAAGGATATTTGAGACTATGACATTCATCTCATCGATTGTTTTGTTGGTGATTTTAAGCGCTTCGATATATTCTTCGGGGGTTCTTTTTTTTATCAGAGTGACCTGATTTTTAAGTTTGATAACCGCAAGGGGAGTTTTAAGTTCGTGTGCAGTCCCGATAAAGAGTTCCTTTTGGTATTTTACGAAGTTTTGTATGCGCGCTATAAGATGATTAAGCGTAAGACCGAGGGGCTCAAACTCTTCGGGAAGTTCTTTAACCACGATGGGGCGGATAAGATGCTCATTCATATTTGAGAGTCTTGAGGAGAGTGTTTTGACGGGGGAGACCAACATTTTAGATAAGGCAATAGCATAAACGATAACAAGAATGAAACCTGCTACATTGATAATAAAGATATAGTTGAGAATTTTTTCCAGCAGTTTTTTTGTCGCAGTGACGTCCTTGGTTATTTTGATATAACTTAAATCATGAAGATCGTAAGGGTAAACAAGGGTTAAAAAGACGTTGCCCTCTTGCGAGGTTTCATACGTATCGACATCGGTGTAGGGCTTTTTTAACGAGATGATCTCTACACTGATATTGATAAAGGGCTCGGAGGTGGTTGACTCGATGTTCGCTGCAATCGATCTGTTGCCTGCTATGTTTTTTGCGTATTGCAAAAGTTCTTGGCGTTTCTCTTCATACACAGAGTTTTCTATATAAAGAAATAAAAACGAAGAGAAAATTATAATAAGCGAAGAGGAAGCAAAAATAAGCTGAACGAGAAAATCTCTTCGTATACTTCTTTTAGAAAACATGCCATAACCTCGATAAAAGATAGGCTGAATTATAACTTAGTTTTAAAAAAGATGAAAGTAAGGCGTAAAGATATTGAAAGATTGGAGAGGGACATCTGTCCCTGCCACTTTATGGGCGTGGCTCATAAAGTGCGTATGTGTATTAATTCGCGTCTTTTGGGAAACAAAAACGGTATCCGCGACGGCGAACAGTTTCGATTGTCGTGATCCCTAAAGGTTTGTCCATTTTTTGGCGAATTTGGTTGATGGCAACTTCGATAACGTTAGGGGTCACGAGTTCCGGTTCTTCCCAGATAGCATCAAGAAGCTGTTCTTTGGAAACAATCTGATCGCGGTGGCGTGCAAGGTGTGTCAAAACTTCGAAAGGTTTCCCTTTAAGCTCGATCTCTTGGTTGTTGTAGATGATTTTTTCCTCTTCGGGATTGATCGTCAAATCGTCGATTTCGATGATATTGCTGCCTCCAAAACGAAGACGGGCTTCTAGGCGTGCGATTAAAACGTCAAAGTCGAAAGGTTTGCGGATATAGTCGTCTGCGCCGCTGCGAAGGGCTTCGATTTCGCTTTCGTTATCGTCTCTTGCGGAAAGAACGACGACGACGGTTTTAGGAGTTTTTGATTTAATGTCCCCGATAATATCGACGCTGTTTCCATCAGGAAGCATCCAATCCATCAACACTAAATCGTAATTTCTTATATCAAGATAGTACTCGCCGTCTTTGAGAGTTTCGACTACATCGCTTTGGTAGCCGAACTCTTTAAGACCTTCTGCAAGCATCTTGTTGAGAGTCACTTCATCTTCTATAATGAGAATACGCATTCATTTTTTCCTGTCTAGTGATTATTTCGCGGAATAATAACATATTTTTAGCTAAGTTTAAAGTTTTTTTCAATTTTTTTTAAAAAAAGTTTAACTTAGAATTAAGAATCGCTTGGGAAGGAGGTGCTGACACTCACTTGAGAATCGGCTAAAATAGAGGGTTTCGTGATTTTGAGAAACAATTTTTCGATCAGCGGAAAACGGGATCGTAAAAGGGGAACAAGTGCAATAAGAGCATCTTCTATTAAAAGATATTTTTTTTCAATCATCGTATTTTTGAGTAATGCAACCACCTCTGCGTAGTTGATGTAGCTACCTTGGTAGGTGTAATCCAAGGTAAGATTGAGAATCACATCCTGAGGAGCGGTTCTCTCAAAATCCAAAACCCCAATGATGCATTGGAATTTCAGGTTTTCTATGTGGATCCGCATCAAACGACACGCTTCTCTTCCCCTTTTAGGAGGCGGACGATATTAGGGATATGTTTGTAAAATAAAATAAAACCTATTAAAAGTACCGGCGCGTGTGCCATTTGGGGATGGATGAAAAAGCTTGCTACCATAAGTGAGGCAAGTGCGATAAGGGAGGAGAGGGAGGAGATGCGGATCGTTTTTGCCGCCAATGCCCACACGCCAAGAGCAATCAAGGTCTCAAAAGGGAGCATAAAGATCATAACTCCCATACCCGTTGCCACGCCTTTGCCCCCTTCAAATCCCAAGTAAGGGGAAAAGCAGTGCCCGATGACCGCTAAAACGGCAATACCCCAAAGTGTCGCTTCGCTCATCCCCGCGAAGTAGGCTACGACTAAGACTAAAAGCCCTTTTAACGCATCTAGTGCTAGGGTTGCGGCACCGAGTTTTTTTGCGAGTTTGGGATCGTTTTCTTTGACGACGCGTAAAACATTCGTTGCTCCTATGCTTTTAGAGCCGCTCTCTTTAATATTCACGCCGGCAAACTGCTTTGCCAAAAGGAGCCCGAAAGGGATCCCCCCTATAAGGTAAGCGGCTATAAAAAACTGAACGTTCGTATTGAATAAAAAATCCATTTATTGTCCTAAAAAAAATATCTGTGCAATTCTACTTGAGGTATGTTTATAACCATATAAATCTTGTAAAAAAGTTACACCCAATGGTGAAAATAGACACATGCCAAGGTGTAAAAATCATTTTTTGCTATAATTACGCAATTTTAAAAAAGGACTCTTTTTGCAATTAACGAATGAAGAACTAAAAGCAAAAATCAGCGAATTAAAAGAGAAGCTTAGCGTAACGGTCGTGGCGCATTTTTATCAAAGAGACGAAGTGTTTGAAATGGCGGATATTACGGGCGATTCACTTGAACTTGCACAAAGAACAAGAGACGACGATTCGGAGTTTGTCGTCTTTTGCGGCGTAGGTTTTATGGGGCAAAGCGTTAAAGTGCTCTCCCCTCAAAAAAGGGTGGTGATGCCCAAGCTGGCATGTTGTGCGATGGCAAAAATGATCGATGGAATCTATTACGACCAGTCGATCGCTTTTTTGGAAGCGAACGGCGTTTCAAAAAGTAACATACTCCCTATAACCTATATCAATTCCAATGCGGACGTCAAAGCAAAAGTGGGCGAGATGGGGGGGCTTGTTTGTACCAGTTCCAATGCCAAAAAGATCATTACAAACGCCCTTAAAGAGGGGAAAAAGATCCTTTTCGTTCCTGATAGATGTTTAGGGCAAAATATCGCGAATCAAATGGGTCTCAAATCGATGGTGATAGGGCATGGGGGTGATCCAAAAGAGGCGGATATTATCTGCTACGACGGGTTTTGTTCGGTGCATCAGCTCTTTAGTGTCGAGGATATTGAGTATTATCGTAGCAAATACCCGGGAATTTTGATAGCAACCCATCCCGAGTGCGATCCTGCCGTTTGCGATGCTTCCGATTTCGTCGGATCGACCTCGCAGCTTATCAAATATATCCAAGAGCTTCCCGAGGATCAAAAGGTAGCGGTGGGGACGGAATTCAATATGGTAAACCGTTTGCGTCCGAAAAATACCTATGTTCTCTCCTCCACAAAACCGGAGTGCCCGACAATGAACGAGACGACGCTTGAGGATCTTTACACGGCACTTAAATCGATCGAAGAGGGGAACCCTATCAATGAGATCGAGGTGGACGAAACAACCCAAAAATGGGCAAAAATTGCATTAGAGAGAATGTTGGCACTATGAAAAGTATGATAAAAGATTTTGTCCAATCCGTTTTAGCCGAAGATGTCGGACGGGGGGATTTGTATGCTCTTGTGGAGCCGAGTATCCCTGCGAGTGCAAAAATTATCGCAAAAATGGACGGCGTACTCGCCGGGGTCGTGTATCTGGATGTTTTGGCGGAAGCGGAAGGGTTTGAAGTAACATGGGAGAAAAACGACGGAGAGAGCTTTGTAGAGGGGGAGGTGCTTGCAAGATTACGCGGCGATTCCCATACTCTTTTGCGCAATGAGCGTACTTTTTTGAATATCCTTTTACATGCCAGCTCCATAGCGACCAATACGAGAAAATTTTTGCACCTTATAGAGGGGTATGACGTGCGTCTTTTGGACACGCGCAAAACCCGACCCAATCTGCGAGTTTTTGAAAAATATGCCACGCGATGTGCGGGCGCGGTAAACCACCGTATGGGGCTTGACGATGCATTGATGATCAAAGACACCCACCTCAAAACGATCAAAGACCTCAAAGCCTATATCCAAAAAGCAAGGAGACTTATCCCTTTTACCACGATGATCGAGGTGGAAGCCGAAACCGTAGAGATGGCGCAGTATGCGATGTCTACGGGGTGCGATATCGTGATGTGCGACAATATGACACCCAACGAGATCGCTGCGGTGGTACAATACCGTAACGAAAACTATCCCCACATTCTCTTGGAAGCCAGCGGCAATATAACACTAGAGACGATCGAATCGGTTGCAAAAACGGGGGTCGATGCGATCAGCAGCGGCTCGATCGTGCATCAGGCAAACTGGATCGATCTTTCCATGAAGATGGACTAAGAAGTTTTTTATGGCATGTTCTTTCGTACATGCCACAGGGCAGTAAGGGCAGCAATTGGCAGACGATTTAGAAAAAACAGAAGAACCCACCGCCAAGAAGATTGAAGACGCCCGTAAAGAGGGGAATGTTCCCAAATCGCAAGATACCTCGGGGGTGATAACTCTTTTTGTCGCCATTTTGGCGTTTTTGATGCTTTTCCCGTTTATGAGCGAGCATGTTATGTCGCTTTCTCGCTACTATTTTTCCCTTATCGGCACCCCTCTTGAGAAGCTTTTTATGATCGATATCGCTCTCGTTACCGCGCGGGAGGTCTTTCTTATAGTGCTTCCCGTTGCTCTCTCGGTCGCCATAGCCGGTATTTTAGCCTCTTTGGCACAGTTTGGATTTTTATTTACCACCAAAGCGCTCATGCCTGATCTAAAAAAAATCGATCCAATCAAAGGGATAAAAAATCTTTTTTCTCTTAAAAAAATTATCGAGGGGATTAAGGTAACGCTGAAATCTTTTACCGCTTTGGGGATTGGATTCGTCTTTTTCTTTTTCTTTACGATGGAGTTGCCCACGGTGGCACTTTTTGGCTTGGGCGATCAGATAGAGTGGCTGCGGGATAAGGCGATCATTATCGCTTTTGTAATGCTTTTGGTTATCTTCGTATTTGCGATGATCGATCTCATTATCGTACGCAAACAATATTTCGACGGGCTCAAGATGAGTAAACAGGAGATCAAAGACGAGATGAAAAATATGGAAGGGGATCCTCTCGTCAAATCAAAAATCCGTCAGATTCAGATGCAGGCTTCAAGAAAAAGGATGATGGCGGCTGTACCTCAGGCGGACGTGGTGATCACCAACCCCACCCATTATGCAGTAGCGCTCAAATACGATGCAGAAAAATCGCATGCGCCGATCGTGGTTGCAAAAGGGATGGATCATATAGCTTTGCAGATAAAAAAAATTGCGCGCGAACATAACGTCCATATCGTCCAAAATCCCCCTTTGGCACGAAGCCTTTATGCGGAGGTAGAGGTGGACAGGTCGATACCCGAATCTCTCTTTGCGGCGGTAGCGGAAGTACTTGCATATGTTTATAAAATGAACAGAAAATAAAGGGTATAATCGCGAAAAAAAAGAAAGAGCAGATGGAATTCGCAGAGAAAATCGGAGAATCTTCCCATATTGTTTTACTCGTGGACGATACGGCAGACTCGATAGGTGCCGCGGGTGCTTTTTATACCTACCTTATGCGTCTTCATAAAAAAACGACCCTTTATGCGCCGCATAAAGAGTTGCCGCAAAATCTTTCGTTTCTTCCTTGGTTCGAAAAAATAAAAAAAAGTTTCCCCCCCTCTGCGGATTGCGTTGTTACTTTCACAAATGACGCGCAGAAAAGAGAATTGCCGCCATGCCAAAGGGTTCTAAGGGTTTCTAATCGCTTCGACGATCCCCCTTTTACAAGTTTGGATCTTATCGATTTAAATTGTATTAGCATAACTCAAGTAGTATTCGGTTTTTTTACTCTCCAGGGGGTAAAGATCAACCAAAAGATGGCGACCGCTTTGTACGCAGGGCTGCTGGAGGCTTCGAAAAACTTTACCGACGAGAGGGTCGATGGTACAACATTTGCTTTGGCTTCGCAATGGATACAAAGCGGTGCCGAGCATCGAAAATGTCTCGAAAATACGGTGCTTTTTCGCACGCTTGCTTCGCTTCGATTAAAAGCTTTGCTGTTACAAAAGATGCGTTTTGTGCATCAGGGAACCTTGGCATGGTTAGGTGTTTCAAAGCGTGACCTGCTTCAAAGCGGAGCAAATGAAAAAGAGTGTTTTGCGGTGCTTGAAGAGGTGCTTTGGTGCGCCACTTTGCAGGGGGGCTTTTTGCTTTTTTGCGAGGAGGGCAGATGTGCCAAAGTAGTGCTGCGTTCTAAAAAAGCGATGGAATTTCCCCTCCCGTCACATGCCAAGGTGATCAAAGCGGGATCTTACAGCGCAACATGGCAGTTGCAAGAGCATCTTCAAGAGGAAGAGCTCATACAAAAAATAATTACGATATTTCAAAAGGAAGAGAATTGAGAAACAAAAGAAAAAACTCCTCATTGGGTGTGCTTATCGGTTTTGGGCTTACAATAGCGGGTGCTTTGTTTGTGTATAACTCATCGATGTTTGAGAGGGAAGCCCCTGCAATAGAGCTGCATACCAACGGCTATTGGAATTTAAAAGAGGCACTTAAATTAGATATTGTCGATGAAAGCGGACTTAAATACGTCAAGGTCACGATGAAGACCAAAAGCGAGGAGGAGGTGCTTCATTACGAAAAATATCTTGAACCTAAAAAAGCGGCTCTTTTGGAGATCAAACCTCCTCGAAGTGCGTATGCCGTAAATGAGAGCGAACTCACGATCGTCGTTGAAGCGGGTGATGAGAGCAAGTGGAATTTCCTTGAGGGGAATCAAGTACGCCAAGAATACAAAATCAAAGCCGATAAACAAAAGCCATCGGTAGCTATTTTGAGCAACTCTTACAAAATCTCCAAAGGGGGTGTCGCCTTAGTCGTTTTTAAAGCGGAGGATGCGAACATAGAAGATATTTATATCCAAACCAGTTTCGACAAAAAATTCAAACCGCAGCCTTTTTATAAAGAGGGATACTATATCTCCCTTTTGGCATGGCCGATCCAAGAGAACCATTTTAAAGCAACGGTCGTCGTGAGCGACAAGGCTTCCAACGTCTCTAAGGTGTATATACCGTTATATTTGCAGCAAAAAAAACTACAAAGTCTCCAATATTAAACTCACGGAGCGTTTTTTAAAAGGCAAAATCGCCGAGCTGGCGGAGGAGTTTGTCGAGACGCAAGGGGTTGAAGATTCCGAAAAAACAGTTTCGTACTATAAACGAAGATGTGCGCAGAAGAAACGAAATTTTGATCCACGAGATCACCTCGAAAGTGCCCCAAAACATGATAAGCGATTTTACGATCAACAAAATGTACCCTCTTAAAAATGCGCAGGTGGTTGCACATTTCGGAGATCATAGAAAATACTCCTACAACGGCAAAGATATGGGCGAGTCGTACCATTTAGGGCTCGATTTGGCAAGCAATGCGATGGCGGCTATTAAACCTCAAAATGGCGGAGAGGTGGTGTATGCAAACTACAACGGGCTCTACGGTCACATGCCAATAGTTTACCACGGTCTGGGGCTTTATACCCTCTATGGGCATTGTTCAAGTTTATCGGTAAACACGGGCGATACGATAGAGCCGGGGCAAACTATTGCAAACAGCGGTAAAAGCGGGTATGCTATGGGAGATCATCTCCATTTCGGCGTTTTGGTTCAAGGGATCGAAGTGCATCCGGCAGAGTGGATGGATGAGGACTGGATTAAACTAAATATCTATAACGTTATGCAAAATGCAAAAGCCTTGATAGACAAAAATTAGGCAGAAGGAGAGGGAAGATGTACCAAACGACTATTAAAAAAAGCGCGGAGCTTGTGGGGATAGGGCTTCATAAAGGTTCCCCCGTAAAATTAAGATTGGAACCTATGGAAGCTAACAGCGGGATCGTTTTTTACAGAAGCGACGTGGACATCTCCATCCCTCTCGTGCCTGCAAACGTCGTCGATACCCGCATGGCAACAGTGATCGGCAAAGAGGGGCACGTTATCTCGACGATAGAGCATCTTCTCTCCGCCGTGTATGCGTATGGAATAGACAACTTAAAAATTATCGTCGATGCCGACGAAGTTCCCGTCATGGACGGAAGCAGTGCGAGCTATTGTATGCTGCTTGATGAAGCGGGGATAGCAGAATTGGAGACACCGAAAAAGGTGATGCGGGTCAAAAAAGAGGTGGTAGTGCAAGAGGGGGAAAAATATGTCAAACTCTCCCCATCACCCGATCTCAAATACGATTTCACCATCAAATTTCCCCACCCCGTGATTAAAGACCAAGCTTATAGCCTTGCCTTTACGAAAGAGAACTATAAAAACGAGATAGCGCGCGCGAGAACCTTCGGTTTTTTACACGAAGTGCAGTATCTGCGCTCCAAAGGGCTGGCTCTTGGAGGATCGCTGGAGAATGCGATCGTGCTTGATGAGAAAAAGGTGCTTAACCCCGAGGGATTGCGCTATCCCGATGAGTTTGTGCGCCATAAAATTCTCGATGCAATCGGTGATATGTCGCTTATAGGGATGAACTTTATAGGGAACTACGAAGCGATGGCGGGAAGCCACGATCTCAACCATAAACTCACCCTGGCACTTTTAAAAGACCCCCAAAATTACGAGGTGCTCGAACTCGTCGGAGAGAAAGCGGCGGAGTACGAAAAAGCGTATGCGTAAAGAGGTAGATGTCTGCGTCATCGCTTTGACCTCCCCTATCCTTGTAGGGATATATGAAGAGGGGCAGCTGATCGAAACAAGAGAGAGCAGCTTAAAAAGTTCCGATGTGCTTCCCGAAATTTTCAAAGATATTTTAGAATGCTACGAGCTAAAAAGAATTTTTTATGCCAACGGTCCGGGAAGTTTTATGGCGATAAAAGTAGCCTATATTTTTTTAAAATCGTTATCGGTTTTAAAGAAGATTCCGCTTTATGGAACCGACGCATTTTATTTCAATGATAACATGCCAATAAAAGCGATTGGAAAGCTATATTTCGTTAAAATCGCCTCAGAAATAAAAACAGAAAAATTTCAGGAGCATGTCGAGGCGTTTTTTGCGCTGCCACACACTCTTGAAGTTGCAAGTTTTAGCAAAAACGCAACGCCCCTTTACTCTATAGGCGCAGTTGGATAGGATAGTTTGAGTGACAGTGAGTGTACCGGCAACAAGTGCAAACCTTGGACCAGGATTCGATTCTTTAGGTTTGGCAGTCAATTTGAGGAATATCGTTGAGTTTCACCCTTCGAGGTTTTTTAGCGTAAGCATCAAGGGGGAAGGGGAGAGCAACCCCAAGCTCAAGGGGAATAACCTTTTTGTAAGTATTTTTAACGAGCATTACAACCGCTTGACCCAAAAAAAGCAAAGTTTTAAATTTACTTTTTATAACGAGATCCCTATGTCAAGAGGTCTTGGAAGCTCTTCTGCGGTAATCGTCAGTGCGATCGCAAGTGCGCATGAAGCCGCGGGGATTCGCGTCTCAAAACGTCGTATTTTAAATCACGCGCTCGTGTATGAATCCCATCCAGACAATATCACCCCTGCGGTGATGGGGGGCTTTAATGCCGCAATGGTGGAAAAAAATAAAGTATTTTCCCAAAAAAAACATATGCCCGAATACCTTAAAGCGGTCGTAGTTATCCCAAACAAACAGATGAATACGTCAAAATCGAGAACACTTTTGCCTAAATCGTATTCCAAAGAGAATGCTATCTACAACCTTTCCCATACCGCGCTTACGGTAGCCGCTTTTTTTAATGAAGACTGGGAGATGCTTAAGCTCTCTACGGGAGACAGGTTCCACCAAAAACTGCGTATGAAACTTCTTCCCGAACTTTTTGCGGTACAGAAATTGGCATACGACAACGGTGCGTTGATGAGCACTCTCTCGGGCAGCGGTTCTACTTTCTTTTCGATGGCGTACGATGACGATGCAGAGCTCTTGGCTACGAAGTTTAAACAAAAGTTTCCCGAATTTGCCGTCAAAGTACTCGATTTTGACAACAACGGGTTAATGATAGAGAAGTAACTTCTGTATAAATAAAGCAAGATTTGGATATAATGGCGAAAAAATTTCATCAGCCCACGAGAATGTGTGTTTCTTGTCGCATAAAATCAGCACAAAACGAACTTGTTAGATTGCGATGCGTTGATGGAAGGCTCCAACCCTTCGGCGGTTGGGGCAGAAGTTTTTATATATGTAAAGATTGTCTTCTCGATGAAAAAAAAGTGATCAAATCGCTTATGCGTCAATGCAAAAACGGAGATAGAGAGAATCTGAGTAATAAACTAAAGGAGATCATCGCGGATGATAGATAAAGTTAGAGTACACGAAATTGCAAAAGAGTTAGGAATAGCTTCAAAAGATGTTATCAAAAAAGCTTCGGAGATAGGTATAGATGCAAAATCTGCGCAAAGTACCGTTTCCATGGAAGAAGCAGACCAACTAATGAATTTTATAATGAACGGTGAAAGTCCGTTGATCCCATCCAAACAAGCAGAAAAAACTACCGAAAAAGCAAGCAGTGATACTCAGAGTCCAAAAGATACTCCGGCTACAAAGAGTGCTCCGATCGAAGAGAAAAAGAAAGAGGCGGCAAAAGCCGAGTCTGCCGTAAAAGAGAAACCAAAGGCAGTCGCAGAAGCTTCAAAAGAGGAAGAGCCTAAAGAGGAAGCAAACGAAACTCCTTCACAGCAAGAAGACACTTCGGTGATCGGACAGGTGAAAAAATCGGGTCTGAAAATCGTTAAGAAAAAAGTTCTTAAAGAGGAACCTAGATCTTTTGCCGAAGAAACTCCGAAAAAACAGCAAACGCTCTCTTCATACGGAAAAATGAGCGCAGAAGCGCTTGAAGAACTTGCGCGTAAGAAGAAAGCAAAACAGTCTGCTACCCCCGTACAGAAAAAAGACCAAGGGATCAAACTCGATATTTTCGGTGATTCGTTACACGAGGTCTCTATGGATATGGACGATGAGCAAATTACGCTTATCGACCTCAATGATATCCAAATGAAAGAGATAGAGGTAGACGAGCCTAAAAAACCGAAAGTACCAAAGCCTATCGGAAGAAATGCCAACAAAAAAACAAGCTCCAAACCTAAAAACGTAGCGCGCGAAAAAAGAAAAACCTATGCGAAAACAAAACAGGAAGATGAGATCGTAACACATGTAGAGATCCCTGAGGATATCCGTGTTTACGAATTTGCAGAAAAAATCAAAAGACCTATCGCAGATGTAATCAAGATCCTTTTCGGACTTGGGCTAATGATGACCAAAAACGACTTCTTGGGAAGCGACGAGATCGAAATTCTCTCCGAAGAGTTCGGTGTAGAAGTAACGGTAGTGGATCCTAAACAAGCATTCAACTACGAAGAGGATTTGGCCGAAGAGATCGATGAAAATGCGACCGAGAGACCTCCCGTTATCACTATTATGGGGCACGTCGATCACGGAAAGACGTCGTTGTTAGATATGATCCGCAACTCCAAAGTAACCCAAAGTGAGGCAGGCGGTATTACCCAGCATATCGGTGCATACACGATTGAACAACACGGCAAGCCGATCACGTTCTTGGATACTCCGGGGCATGCTGCATTTAGTGCAATGCGCCAACGCGGTACCGATATTACCGACATCATTATTATAGTGGTCGCAGCGGACGACGGTGTAAAACCGCAAACCGAAGAGGTTATCAAGCTTGCAAAAGAGTCGGGTGCACCGATTATCGTAGCGCTTAACAAGATGGATAAAGAGACGGCAAACCCCGACATGGTAAAAGCACAGATGGCAGAGCGCGGTATAAGCCCTGCAGACTGGGGCGGGGATATCGAATTTATCCCTATCTCGGCAAAAACGGGAATGGGGATCGATGATCTTTTAGAAAATATTTTGATCACTGCCGAAGTGCTTGAACTAAAAGCAAACATCAATGCTATGGCAAAAGCGACGGTCGTTGAGTCCTCTTTGGAAAAAGGGCGCGGACCGGTTGCTACGGTGATCGTACAAAACGGTACATTAAAAGTGGGTGATTACGTGGTGTGCGGAAGTTCGTACGGGCGTGTTAAAGCACTTATCGATGAAAATGCGAAGCAGATTAAAAAGATCGGACCGAGCCATACCGCGGTAGTGGTGGGACTCAACGAAGTTCCACCTTCAGGCGAGGTTTTAATGGCGATGGAAAGCGATAAAGATGCAAAAGCTTATGCACAAAAACGTCATGAGTACGATCGTCATAAAGAGCTCTCTTTAAGTACGAAATCGACGCTCGAAGATATGACGGCGATGATTGCCGAGGGGCGCCTTAAAACTCTTAAAGTGGTTTTAAAAGCAGACGTTCACGGTTCTCTCGAAGCTATCCGCACGTCGCTTAACGAGATGAGAAATGAAGAGGTTAAAGTCAACGTTATCTCCGCAGGCGTCGGTGGAATCACCGAAAACGACGTCGAACTTGTGGGCGCAAGCGAGAATTGTGTTCTTTTAGGATTCAACGTACGCCCTACTGGAAGTGTCAAAGCGCTTGCGAAACAAAGAAACGTCGATATCAGAACCTACTCTATCATCTACCAGCTTCTCGATGATATTACGGGAATGCTCACGGGTATGATGGCACCTAAATTTACAGAAGAGAACACGGGTCAAGCAGAAGTGCGTGATACCTTCAAATCGCCTAAAGGGATGGTTGCGGGATGTGTCGTGGTTGACGGTAAACTTGTACGCGGCGGGCTTGTGCGCGTTATCCGTAAAGGGGTCGTGGTTCACGAGGGTGAGCTTACGTCGCTTAAACGTTTCAAAGACGACGTTGAAGAGATCGGAAACGGCTACGAGTGTGGTGTGATTATCAAAGGGTACGATGACGTGGTCGTAGGCGACGTGATCGAGACATTCAAAAAAATTGAGCAAAAAGTAACACTGTGACCCCTGCCGAAATTAAGTTAAAACGAACGGAATCGCTTTTGGCGGAACTTATCCCCGAAGCGATCAGCCAGCTTAACGATGCGAGACTTCACGAGATCGACGTTTTAGAGGTAAAATGTTCGCGTGGTAAAAGCGATGCGAAAGTTTATCTCGATCCGAGTCTTTATTCGCCGCAAGAACAAGAACACCTTTTAAAACAACTCAACAAAGCGCGTCCGATCATCGAAGATTATTGTTTGAAAGAGCAGGGGTGGTACAAATGCCCCAAACTTGCTTTCATCTTTGACGATCAGTTCCAAAAAGCTCAAAACATCGAAGAGCTTTTTAAAAAAATTGCCAAGGAAGGTAAATGAGTTTAGAGCGTGATATTGCATCCATGACCGAATCGGTCGGATTAAGACTTTACGATACGGCGGTTTTACACGAAAACGACGATGTGATCTACCGTGTAAGCGTAGTTTCGCCCAATGTAGTTAATGGCAAAAAAGAGGGAGTGACGCTTGATCAATGCGTCGAACTTACCAACCTTATTTCGCCCCTTTTAGACGTAACCCCTCCCGTATCTGGCAACTACCGTTTAGAGGTAAGCAGTGCGGGCATAGAGAGAAAGATCGCAACTTTGGAGCAGTTTCTCCTCTCAATAGGCGAGAATGTGGCATTGACGCTTCTTAGCAAAGAGAAACTCAAAGGGGTGCTTCAAAAAGTCGAGGGCTCCAAAATCTTTTTAGAACAAGAGGGTGCACTCAAAGAGATCGAATTCGGAACTATTTCAAAAGCCAAAACCTATTTTGAATGGTGATCGATCCAGAGTTTTTTATGCGTCTCGCACTCCAAGAAGCGTGGCGCTACCAAGGGTTAACCTACCCTAACCCAGCGGTAGGTTGTTGCGTTGTAGGAAAAAACAACGAACTCTTGGCATGTAACGCGCACAAAAAAGCGGGTGCCCCCCATGCGGAGGTTGAGGCGCTTAAAGATGCCTATTTCGCGCTGAGCGGCGATAGCGCCGTACTGCCACTGAACGACGCACATGCCATACATGCCTATCTTTTGGCACACCATAACGGTATTTTTAGAGACCTCTGTCTCTATACTACTCTTGAACCATGCTCCCATATCGGAAAAACCCCGTCTTGTGCCTCTTTGATAAGTGCTTTGGGGATCAAAAAAATCTATGTAGGCTCCAACGATACCAATGAAATCGCGGCAAATGGGAACGAACTCGTACGAAAAAGCGGTGCCGAGGTAACTGAAGGGGTGCTTCAAAAAGAGTGTGATGCACTTTTGGCTCCGTTCGTGGCATGGAACCAAAGGGGGCACTTTGTTTTTTTCAAATGGGCACAGCGACTTGATGGCAGTGTCGATGGAGGCGTTATCAGCTCCCAAAGTTCAAGAGAGAGCGTACATGCCATGAGGGATCGCTGCGATCTGCTTGTAATCGGCGGCAATACGGTACGCACCGATCGTCCCACGCTCGATGCGCGCTTGGTCGGAGGTAAAGCTCCCGATGTACTGATTTTTTCCCGAAGCAGCGATTTCGATCGAACAATCCCTCTTTTTGGCGTGGAGGGGCGCAAGGTGTACATAGAAAACACCCTTGAAAAAATCAACGAGTATCATAACGTGATGATCGAAGGGGGCGCGAAGATGTTTGAAGCGACAAAAGAGGTTGTCGATTATTATCTTTGCTACCTAGCTCCTAGCATAGGTGGGAGCCAAAGTTTGGGTTTGCAAAAAGAGAATTTTGAAATTTTAAACCTCCAAAAAGATGCGCAAGATATAATCATGTGGATGAAAAGGAAACAATAGATGCAAGAAGAAAAACAGGCAAAACAAGAGAAGATCGTCTCGATGTTCGACAATATCGCACCCACTTACGATACGGCAAACCGCGTTATGAGTATGGGGGTCGATCGCAGTTGGAGACGCAAGGCATGTGACCTTACCTACAAGTTTAACGGCAAAGACACGATCGATCGTATCGTAGACGTGGCATGCGGCACGGGTGATATGATGGATTATTGGAAAAGTCGCGCCGAAAAATCGGGTGTTGCGATCGGAGAGATCATAGGCGTCGATCCTTCGGTGGGGATGCTTGACGTTGCGCGGGAAAAATTTCCGAAGTTCAATTACCATGTTGCCAAAGCGACCGAGATACCGCTGCAAGATGCAAGTGCGGATATTCTTAGCATCACCTACGGGATCCGCAACGTCGTCGAGCGCCAAGCGGCACTTAAAGAGTTTCACAGAGTCTTAAAACTAGGCGGGCTTGTGGTGATTTTGGAGTTTATGAAAAACGAAAACCCTTCGTTTTTAGGCAAACTCCGTGATTATTATATGAATAAAATCCTCCCTAAAGTGGGAGGATTTATCTCGAAAAACCTCGAAGCCTACGAGTATCTTCCAAACTCCATCGGCGATTTTTCTACGGTTGAGAATATGGTCAAAGAGCTTGAAGATGCAGGTTTTGAGATGATGTACGTCAAAAGTTTTTCGATGGATATCTCTACACTTATCATCGCCAAAAAATACAAAGAGTAGCAGATCATGCGCACCCTTAGCGTGAGCGCACTCAACGAACAGGTAAAATCGCTCATGGAGAGCAGTTTTTCCCATGTTTACGTGGAGGGGGAACTCTCGCGCATCACATGCCATAGCAGCGGTCACATCTACTTTACCCTCAAAGACGCAACATCGAGCATAAAAGCGGTGATGTTTCGCGGTAACGCCTCAAAACTTCGTTTTGAGCTTAAAGAGGGGCTAAAGGTTTTGATCGACGGAGCACTCAGCGTCTATACGCCGCGCGGGGAGTACCAGATCAACTGTTTTAGCATCCAACCCTCGGGGCACGGCGCTTTGGCACTGGCATTCGAGCAGCTCAAACAAAAACTTGCCGCTCAGGGCTATTTTGAAGCCTCGAGAAAAAAAATCCTTCCCCGCTTTCCCCGAAAGATCGCGCTTATCACCTCTGCTACGGGTGCGGCGCTCCAAGATATGCTGCGCGTTGCAAACAACCGTTATAGACTCCTAGAGATAGATATTTACGACGTACTGGTTCAAGGCAAAGAGGCGGCGGCGGCGATAGCCGATGCACTGAAAGTAAGCGATGCCAAAGGGTACGATATGATCGTTATCGGGCGAGGCGGGGGCAGCATAGAGGATCTGTGGGCATTTAACGAAGAGATCGTTGCCGATGCGATTTTTTATGCCAAGACGCCTATCGTCTCCGCGGTGGGGCACGAGATCGATTTTGTTATAAGCGATTTTGTCGCCGATCTGCGCGCACCAACCCCGAGTGCTGCGATGGAGATGGTGCTGCCCGATGGCAACGAACTTTTACTCTATCTCGATACCCTTGCAACGCAGCTGGAGCAAAATATACAAAGAAAACTTCTTTTTGCCACCCAGCAGATAGGGCATCTCAAAAGCTCTTTTTTGCAACATTCGGTAGAGAAGAAACTGCTCCAAAAACAGGAGGAGACGAAGCGCTTGGGTGAGCGCTTTAGGGAGGCGTTCGTTTTTAAACTCCAAAATGCCCGCAAAGAGGCGGAACATATTCGTGTGCGCTTTCCCCATGCCATAGAAAATATCCTTAATCTTAATGCAAATCAAGTTGCGCATCTGCGAAAGATGTTAGAATCGAACCATCCAAAATTTAAAAACAGAAGCGGTTTTGCGCAGATATCCAAAGATGCCAAAGTGATCGATTTGGAGTGTTTGGAGGCGGGTGACACCTTTGATGCGATGAGCGATAAGGTAAAAATTACTGCCGAAGTTCTTGCCAAAACCGCTCTCTAAGAGAGGTTACAATGCACTATCCCGATTTTTTCGACACACATGAACCTATTAGACTCTATGATCCCCTTGCGGAGGTTTTAGGCGCGTTTGATGGGGGTTTGGTGCGTTATTCTTACCTAGATGCCGTAAAGCTTGCCGGGCATTCTTGCCCTAGTGTGGCGGGTGCATTTTTGATGGCAAAGCTCGGACTAGAAGCGCTTTATTGTGACACGACGCCGCAGCGCGGTATGGTCGAGGTAAGTTTTCGCGAGAAAAAAGAGGAGGGGGTTGCGGGGGTGATCGCCAGCGTTGTCTCCATGATTAGCGGTGCGGCGGATGAGGGGGGCTTTAAGGGGCTTAACCAAAAGTTTGCCCGCTGCTCTCTTTTGCACTTTAATGTTGCCATGGAAGGGCAAATGCGCTTAAAGCGTCTTGATACCGCGCAAAGTGTGGAGCTTTTTTACGACCCCTCTTTGGTGCCGCCTTCGCCGAAAATGCAGCCGCTGATGCAAAAGATACTGCAAAATCAAGCGAATCAAGATGAGAAGAGAGAGTTTGGCATGTTGTGGCAAGAGAGGGTCGCAAAAATTTTGCAGCGACCCCACGAAGTCGTGAGGGTCAAAAAAGACTAGAAAAAGGTATGGCATGTGCCTAACATGCCATACCTATTATCGCAGGGTGATCTGCGGGAAATAGGTATGAAGCGTTATCGCGGTTTGGGCGGCGATCTTTTTGAGGAATTTGTCAAACGGATCCTCCTCGTTCCAAATAGGGTCGATCACGCCGCTGAGCTCTTCGACCCTTTTTTGTGCATCGTACATGACACCGATCGTATCGACAAGTCCCACCTCTTTGGCCTGCGCGGCTGTAAATATATGAGCGTTGGCATAAAAATCGCGTTTGGTATAATCAAGCCCTCTTGCATCGGCGACATCTTTTGTGAACATATCGTAGGTGCCTTGGATCACTTTATTGAGCTCTTTGATCTCTTCGTCCGTCCATGCGCGATCTGCGGTACCAACCTGTTTATATTTACCCGCTTGTACCGTTTGGGTGGAGATCCCTATCTTTTGCATCAGCTCGCTCATGTTCGCTCCTTGCATAATCACCCCGATGCTTCCTACCATCGCTCCCGGATTGGCGATAATCTCATCCGCCCAGATAGAAGCGTAATAGCCGCCGCTGGCAAAGGTGCCGCTTGCATAGACCACGACGGGCTTTTTCTCTTTTAAACGTTTGATTGCCATGGCGATTTCGATCGATGGGGCTACGGCTCCGCCGGGTGAATCGACGATAAAAAGCACCCCTTTGATCGCGTCGTTTTTCTCTGCCTCCTCTATTTGTGCAAGCACCTCCGAAACCTCAAAAATAGGGCCGCTCAATGCGATAGATTGAAGGTTGTTGGGGTGAAGATTTTCTTCGGAAGATGGGGCAAAAAGCAATACGAGCAAAAGTAGAAAAAGCATCGCTTTGAAGTGGTTTTGGATGTAGCGTATGCTCCATCCAAGGGGGAAGAAGATTTTTTTGAGTAGTTCCATGTCATTGTTCCTTTACGAGTTGTCCGTTTATGAAAATTTTGGAGATATTATAGCGATGGAGTATTAAATGAAGCGCTAATTGTTCGGTGGGTTCCTCTTGGAGGTCTATAACGAGCATATCGGCGTTGTATCCCGCTTCTATGGCTCCCGTATTAAGTCCCAAAGCTTTGGCGGCATCAAGCGTGACGCTGCGCAAAAGGCGGCGTGCAAGATCGAGAATCGGCAGGGCGGTGTGGATAAAAAGAGCCACTTTCATCTCCTCAAAAAGATCGAGTTTGTAGTTGGAACTCAGCCCGTCGGTGGCACATACAAAAGGGATATTTTTTTCTATAAGAGCTTGCAGATCGAGCGCGCCGTTGCCTAAAAGGCGGTTCGAAATTGGGCAGTGGACGATCGTGTGACCGTCATGCGCGATCGTTTCGAGCTCTTGGCGGGTTGTTTTTGTGGCATGTGTCAGCAATGCGGGGGTGTTTTTAAAATGTTGTAAAAACTCTTGGGCATCACTCACGTTGGCGGTTTGTTTGAGGAGCTTGGTAAAAAACTCTTCAAAATCCCCTTTGCTTGCATCGAGCCACTCCCTCTCCGCTTGGCTTTCCATAAAATGAGCACTCAAGGGGAGATTTTCCCGCTTTACTATCTCCAGCGCTTTTTTTATGAGCACGGGGTGCACCGAATAGGGGGAATGGATGGCGATTGCAGGGTGAAAACCTTTGCGCGCTACCTGCTTGGAGGCTTCAAGGCGAGAGAGGAAATCCCCAAATAGTGCGTCCGCCATCGCCGCTTGGGAACCGATAAGTTCATTGAAGAAAACGACGTTTTGCTTGGCATGTGCGCAAGCCTCTAAGTCCATGGCATGGGAGCTGATCGCCCCGAAGGTGGTGATGCCGCTCTCTAGCATCGCCTCTATCGCATCCGCCATGCAGGTTGCATCGCAGCCGTTAATGAGTTTTTCGCGGTTTTCGATCACGCTGTAGAGCCAGTTGATAAAATCTCCGTAGCTGAGTGTTGTTTTGTTGGCGCTAAACTCGATATGGACATGGGCATTAATAAGCCCGGGCATTACGAGAGAATGCTCTTTGAGTGCAATTATCTCGGCATCCGGAAATTGGTTTTGAAGTTCTTCAAGAGGTGCGATTTTTACGATTTTTTCTTCAAAAGCTATGGCATGTTCTTTTAAAAGGGTGTCGGGGGTGAGGATATAACTAGGTGAAAGTATCTGCATATTTTGTCTTTAGTTTGGGAATTTAAGAAATTTAAAATAGATTATGCTTAATTTTGCTAGAATAAGCGCTTAAAAAATTCAGATAAGTTCTAATAAAGGTTTTCTAATGAAAATAGTAGTGATTCAAGGTCCAAATCTCAATATGCTCGGCGTACGCGAACAACACATCTACGGTCCAATGCGACTTGAACAGATCCATGCGCAGATGAAAGATGTTGCCGATCAAAACGGTGTCGAGATCGAATTTTTCCAAACAAATTTAGAGGGAGAGATTGTCGATAAGATCCAAGAGTGCTACGGGGAGGCACACGGAATTATCATTAATCCTGCGGCATATACCCATACCTCTATCGCTATCCGCGATGCGATTGCAGCGGTGGCTATTCCCACTATCGAAGTGCATATCAGCAACATCCACCGCCGCGAAGAGTTTAGAAAAACAAATATGATCGCACCGGTATGCTCTTCCTCTATCGTAGGGTTCGGACCATTCGGGTACCATTTGGCAATGATCGGTATGATCCAAATCCTCAACGAAATCAAAGCGGCGCAAGAGGCTCACGCGGCAGCCCAAGCAAAGTAGCCGATGTACCTGCAACGTAAGCTCTCAGAGAGTTTGATACTTTTTAAAAACGAACACTTGCTTTGCAGATACGAACAACAAAGCCCCCGCAGATATAAAACCCTCGTGGGAGTGGGCGGCAACGTCGGAGACGTCAAACGACGTATAACGCACCTGATCCATTTTTTGAAACACGATAGAAGGGTGGAACTTTTGGAAGTTTCCCCCCTTTTGAAAAATCCGCCCTTTGGATTTTGCCAACAGGAAGATTTTTATAATTGCGTGATGGTGCTGGGTGTAGATATGAGACCCGCGGCGTTTTTGAGATATCTTATGGGTGTCGAGAAGCGTTTTGGACGCAAAAGAAGTTTTGCCAATGCCCCAAGGACGCTTGATTTGGATATAATCTTCTTTAACGATGAAATCGTAAAAAAACATAATCTCACTATTCCGCATCCCCATTGGTCTGAGCGAGAAAGTGTGGTGATACCATTGTCGGAACTCAAAAAATGAAAATAGTAACCTTTACAGGAAAAACCCCTTCAGAAGCACTTAAACGCGCAAAAGAGCAGATCGGCGACGAAGGGGTCGTAATCGAAACCAGAGAGATCCAGAAAAAAGCGCTGGGGAAAGAGGCTTTGTATGAGATGGTGATCGGAATCGATGAAGAGGTTTTGGCTAAAAACTCCCAAAAATCTCAAAAAACGCCGCCGAGAGTACAACATAAGCCGCTTGAGAAACAAAAGCCTCTTCTTAAAGAGAGCGAAGATATCTTGTTCGATATTTCGAGCGCGGCACAGCAGATCTCTAAAATTGCAGACGTGACCGACCCACTTTACGAATACGGCATACCCAAACAGCAGCCTTATCAAGAGCCCAAAGAGCTCAAAGAGATTAAGTCGGAACTGCATAAACTCAGCGACAAAGTCAAATTGATCCAAAATATGTTTTGGGAAGAGAAAGCACCCGCACTTCAAAATGCGATACCGCCCGAATTTGCCGAGATATACAAACTTGCCAAAGAGAGCGGGATGAATCAGGAACATCTTGATGCGATTATGCAGATGACGCTCGAGCACATGCCTTTTAAGATGCGTGAAAATTCGGCAACGGTAAAGCGTTATTTTCAAACACTTTTGCGCAAGATGATTCCGATCCGCTTGGAAACGCCGCCCGAACACGGCACGAAAAAGGTGATTATGCTTGTGGGACCTACGGGTGTGGGAAAAACCACTTCGATCGCCAAACTTGCAGCGCGCTACTCCTTTTTGATGCAGAAAAAATACAAAGTGGGGCTTGTGGTGCTCGATACCTACCGTATCGGTGCGGTGGAGCAGCTGATGCAGTATGCGCGGATGATGAAATTGGGGATCGAGACGGTTGTCGGACCGCCTGAATTTTCGAGTGCTTTGAACTCTTTGCGCTATTGCGACTATATTTTGATCGATACGATGGGTTCAAGCCCCTACGACAAGGTAAAGATCGAAAAGATATACGAATGTCTCCATGCCAACGATACGGAGTTTAGCATCGACGTCGTATTGGTGATGCCGAGTTCGATCAAGTATGAGGATCTCAAGGCGACGTATGAGAATTTTGAAGCTTTAAACATCGATACGATGATGTTTACCAAGCTTGACGAGACAAGAGGATTCGGTAATATTTTTTCGTTAGTGTTCCAAACGAGAAAGCCGATCAGCTATTTTTCGGTGGGGCAGGAGGTGCCCGAGGATTTAGTGTGCGCAAGCAGTGACTTTTTAGTCGAGTGTTTATTAAACGGTTTTAATCGGAGCAAAGCATGAACGGGCATCAAGCGGAAAAATTAGAGAAACTTGTAGCGGAATCCGCCCCAAAAAGATCGAAAAAAACAAGATTTGTCGCTATCACCAGCGGTAAAGGGGGCGTAGGAAAAAGCACTATCAGTTCAAACCTAGCCTACGTGCTTTCCCAAAGCGGGCTGAATGTCGGTATTTTCGATGCGGATATCGGTCTGGCGAATTTGGACGTGATGTTTAACGTGAAAGTGAAAAAAAATATTCTTCATGTCTTGCGCGGGGAAGCGACGGTCGGCGAGATTCTTATCCCTATTACGAGAAATTTGATACTGATCCCGGGCGAGAGCGGCGATGAGATATTGAAGTTTTCCAACATGGCGCTTTTTGAGCGTTTTATGGAAGAAGCGCAGGTTCTGGACAAACTTGACGTGATGATTATCGATACGGGAGCGGGGATTGGGGAGCATATTCAGATGTTTTTAAAAGCCGCCGACGACGTCATCGTGGTTACGGTTCCCGATCCGGCAGCCATTACCGATGCATATGCCACCATCAAAACGGTAGCGGTTTTGCGCAACGATATCGGAATGATTATGAATCAAGTCAAAAACGAGAAAGAGGCGCACGGAGTTTTTAATAAAATCAAAAAGGTTGCCGACGTAAATATAAAGCACGATTTACAACTGCACCTTTTAGGAAAGATCAATGAGGATGTCAAAGTTTCCTCTTCGGTCAAGCAAAGAGCACTCTTTAGCGTTGCCCATCCGACGTCGCAGCCAAGCAGAGATATCGTGGCTATAGCGAATAAAATAGCCTCTAAGTTGGAACGTAACGTGCTAGTTGGTTCAAACGAAAGTGGCTTAAGCGGTTTGTTTAGACGCCTGATCGACCACTTTTAAATTTTTTTAGGGTAGTGAGATGCTGGGTGAGAACTTTGTCTATTTTTTTACTGTTCAAGGTTTTTTCGTAGGGATAATATTCGGTATCTTAAAATCTTTCGATGCCGAAGGTCTGCTTTTATATACTTTTTTTATCACGACGTTTTTTTATCTGTTTTCCCATATTATCATTGCGCTTTATTTCCGTACGATAGCCGCAAAAACATATAATTTTCCAAAAGAGATCCATGAAAAAGAGTTGGATATGTTCGTCAAAGAGATCAATAAGCGCGAAAAGATTATAGACGCCGCGAGTAAAATCACCGATATAGCGATCAAGATGAATTCCGAAGATGCTTCAAGGGCAAACGCATGAAAAACGGTTACCTAGAGGATATTAAACACCAAGAGGACGAACTTGCCATCCAATACCTTCCTGCGGTGAAAGCGATGGCGTTTCGGCTTAAAGAGAGGTTGCCTAGTTCCGTCGATTTTATGGATTTGGCGGCAATCGGCACGGAAGAGCTAATAAAACTTGCCAGAAGATACAACGAGACGCTAAACGACTCTTTTTGGGGCTATGCAAAAAAAAGGGTTTACGGGGCGATGCTTGATTATTTGCGAAGTCTTGACGTCGTGAGCCGCTCAAACAGGAAACTGATCAAGTCGATCGAACATGCCATAGAAGAGTACAGAACTCTGCACGATGAAGAACCAGACGATGAAGAGCTTGCCAAAATGCTGCAGGAAGATGTCGAAAAGATACGCGATGCAAGGGTGGCTTCCTCCATCTACACCGTTATGCCCCTCTCGGATCAGCTGCATATAGGCGATGAGGGCGCCGCACTCGCGACGATAGAGCGCGAGGAGCTTATCGAGGTGATAAAAGATGTCCTTTCCCATTACGATGAGCGGGAGCAGTTGATAATACAGTTTTATTATTTTGAAGAGTTGACTCTTAAGGAGATCAGTGAATTGTTACATATCACCGAGTCGAGAATTTCACAGATTCATAAGTCGGTATTGCATAAAATACGAGAAAGTATAGGAGCATAGTATGGCGGATATACTTTCACAAGAAGAGATCGATGCTCTCTTGGACGTTGTCGAAGACGAAGGAGATGACGTTCTTGAGAGTTCGGGCGAAACGACTCTCTTACCTCAAAGACAGGTAACCCTTTACGATTTTAAACGACCCAACAGGGTTTCTAAAGAACAGTTGCGCGCATTTCGCGGCGTACACGATAAGATGGCGCGTTCACTCGCGTCGCAGATATCTTCTATTATGCGCTCTATCGTTGAGATACAGCTGCATTCGGTCGATCAGATGACCTACGGGGAGTTTTTGATGTCGCTTCCAAACCCGACGTCGTTTAACGTTTTTTCGATGAAGCCATTGGAGGGGAGCGGGGTTATCGAGATCAACCCTTCGATAGCGTTCCCGATGCTTGATCGGCTTCTTGGGGGAAAAGGGGAACCTTTTGATGCGAACAGGGAGTTTTCCGATATAGAACTCTCCCTTTTTGAAACCATTTTGCGGGTTATGATGAGCACGCTTAAAGAGGCATGGGGACCGGTTATGGATGTCTATCCCAGCGTCGAATCGAAAGAGTCAAGCCCCAACGTCGTGCAGATCGTTGCACAAAACGAGATCGTCGTCATGGTCGTTATGGAGATTATTATCGGGCACAGTTCGGGGATGATGAATATCTGTTACCCCGTTATTTCGCTCGAACCCGTACTTCCAAAGTTGGCTTCAAGAGATTTGATGCTCAACGAAACAAGTTCGAAAAAAAGTAGAAATACGGAACTTCAAGTGCTCTTGGGGGGCGCAAAAGTAAACGTGGAAGCAAATTTGGGAACTTCGGAGCTTACACTCAGAGATGTATTGGAGTTGAAAGTGGATGACGTGATCCGCCTCTCTTCCGCCGCAGACGATATCGTAACGGTCTATATCGACGGCAAAGAGCGTTTTAAAGGGGAGATAGGATTACGAAGATTTAGAAAATCGATCCAAATTACCGAGATCGTCGATACCGAAAAAGATGCGGTTAAACGCGCATTGGAAAACTTTGAGAAACTGCGTCACGAAAAAATATCGGGTGTAAAAGATATTATTTCGCAAGAGGAAGAAAACGTGGATGACACGGAAGATGAATTTGAGGATTAAAAGATGAGCGATTTTATTAAACTGTTTGAAGATGAGACGGTCGGTACCATAGAGGCACTCGTCGGAGAAGCGCCTAAGCTTTCTCTCAAAGAGGAACAAAATCTCAGTATTATTTCAAATATCATCCCCCCTATCGTCCTTTTGGAAGTCAGCGTTTCTGGTGCTGCGGATGCACATGCCATGGTCGCAGTGCCTCCGAATTTGGCGGCGGCTCTCTCGGATATGATGATGGGGGAGGAAGCAAGTGATCGCGAAGAGGTCACCGACGATGACTTGGATGCGACAAAAGAGATCGTATCGAATATTCTGGGTGCGATATCCAATACTCTTTCGGCGCAAAAAGAGATGCCTGCTCTCTCTTTCAAGATCGACAGCATTAAGCTTAAACAGGATGAACCTGAAATCAGCTTGGAAAAATTTTACAAAATGTATGTGTATCAGTTTTCGCTCAATACGATCGAATCGCTGCTGATGCTGATAATAGATGAAAATCTCTATAACACTTTATACGGGGCGAAAGAGGAAAAACCGATGGAGTCAAAACAAACAAACGGTGCCACAAACGACTTGATCTCTAAAAATGCACACCTCTCGGCCGAAGAGATGCAAAATATTTCGCTGATTATGGATGTAAAACTCCCCGTACGGGTGAGAATAGGGCAGAAAAAAATGCTCTTAAAAGATGTACTCAATATGGACATAGGTTCGGTAATCGAGCTTAATCAACTCGCTAACGATCCCTTAGATATATTGGTAGACAATCATGTGATCGCACAAGGGGAAGTGGTAATAGTTGATGGAAACTTCGGGGTACAGATAACTACCATCGGAACGAAAAAAGAGAGATTGACGCAATTAAAGGGCTAGTTTGAAAAGAAAAAAGAATGAATTAACAAAAAAATATGTTCGCGAGATAAAATCAACCGATGTTTGGAGCGTTTTTAGAATTTTGGCGGATTTCGTTAAAGGGTTTGACGATTTAGGGGAACTCGGACCGACGGTTACAATTTTTGGGAGTGCGAGACTTAAAGAGGATAACTTCTACTACCAAAAAGCACAGCAGCTTGCCTCAATGCTGGGTGAACGCGGTTTTAACATTATGACGGGCGGCGGTCCGGGTATTATGGAAGCCGCAAATCGCGGTGCGAAAGAACATGAAGAGGTGGAATCTATCGGGCTTAATATCGATTTGCCGTTTGAGCAGATAGCGAATAAGTATACGACAAAAGAGCTGCGTTTTGATTATTTCTTCTCGCGTAAAGTTATGCTTGTTAAATACTCTATGGCGTACGTAATTTTTCCCGGGGGCTACGGAACACTCGATGAACTTTTTGAAGCATTGACGCTGGTACAAACGAGAAAAGTGACCGGGGTGAAAATTTTTATCGTCGGTGAGGATTTTTATAAGCCGCTTTTAGAGTTTATAGATACGAAACTGGTCGTCAACGGAATGATAGATAAAGAAGATTTGGAGATGATCAAGATGACGGACGACCTTGAAGCGGTCGTAAACGAAATCGAAGTTTCTTTATTAAATCAAATCGATGCGCTTAAACATGTCGGACTTGACGATACCCAGTATTACAAGTCGCTTTTAGATTTTTCCAAAGAGAAAAACATCGAGCGTTAAGCTAAAGCGTATTATTGAACCGAATTTAAAAGAAAGTGCGATATATTTCTTTCTTTTAAATGAAGGTTCACTATGCAAAAAAACAAAAAAGTATTGGTAGGGATGAGCGGCGGCGTCGATTCGACCGTGACGGCTCTTCTATTAAAACAAGAAGGGTATGAGGTTGAGGGGGTTTATATGAAACTCCATGCCAAGCCCGGTTACCACGAGATCCACTTTGCCAGAGCGCAAAAAGCTGCCGACTTTGTCGGAATTCCACTCCATCTTTTAGACCTCCAAGATATTTTCAACGAAAAAGTTTTCCAGCCTTTTATAGAAACTTACAAAGCCGGCTTCACCCCAAACCCTTGTGCATTGTGCAATAGAAATCTGAAATTCGGTGAAATGGTGAAGTTTGCAGATAAGATAGGTGCGAATTTTATTGCTACGGGACATTATATTCAAACCGATGGAAAATATTTTTATGCAGCACAGGATGATACGAAAGATCAAAGCTATTTTCTTTTTTATGTAGATAAAAATATATTGCCGCGGCTTCTTTTTCCTTTGGGGATGAGAAAAAAATCGGATATTAAAGAGTTGGCTGCTTCTATAGAGGGGTTAGAATCTTTTGCATCGCAAAGCGAATCGAGCGAAATATGTTTTGTCGAAAACACCTATACCGACCTTTTAAGAGAATATATCGAGGTGGACAAAAAAGGGGAGGTCGTAGACACGGAGGGAAAAGTAGTGGGGGAGCATAAAGGGTATATGCATTACACTATAGGAAAACGAAAAGGCTTTAGCGTCAAAGGTGCACATGATCCTCATTATGTATTAGATATTGATCCTTTACATAATAGAATCAAAGTCGGTAAAAAAGAGGAGCTGGCATGTACCTATGTAGTGATAGATAACCTTAATATGTTTACAAACGAAAAAGAGTTTGATACAAGCGTGAAGCTGCGCTATAGAACCAAAGCTGTACCATGCCATGTAAAAATCGAGAATGAAAGAGCTACTATAGAATTAAGCGAACCCGTATACGGTGTAGCAAAAGGGCAAGCGGCAGTTTTTTACGACGATACGAAGCTTTTAGGGGGTGGATGGATCATAGATATAGGATCAAAAGGGTAAGAGAGGGAAAAGTTTTAAAAAAAGTGAAAAATTCTTTTATTTTTAAAGATACTTTAAGAAAAGTTCCCCTATAATTCCCGTCCACAAACAAAGAGACCTTAAAAAGTCTTAGAGAGAGACTTCGAGTTGAAGCCTTTTATGAAGTTTGAGATCATTGAAATCTAAGCAAGTAGAGAGACTTAAGAGCTTAAAGCGATTAAGTTATTACTACTTAATAATAACTAAATAAACATAACCGTCTATTAACTTTTTAAAAGTTAGTAGATAACTTTAACATAAGCCAATGATTTTAGATCTTGGGCTAATGGTCAAACAATTCAATTACGGAGAGTTTGATCCTGGCTCAGAGTGAACGCTGGCGGCGTGCTTAACACATGCAAGTCGAACGATGAAGTCCTTCGGGATGGATTAGTGGCGCACGGGTGAGTATACTATAGATAATGTGCCCCTTAGTCTGGGATAGCCACTGGAAACGGTGATTAATACTAGATACTCCTTCTTATCACAAGGTAAGTTGGGAAAGTTTTTTCGCTAAGGGATCGGTCTATATCCTATCAGTTAGTTGGTGAGGTAACGGCTCACCAAGGCGATGACGGGTAGCGGGTCTGAGAGGATGATCCGCCACACTGGTACTGAGACACGGACCAGACTCCTACGGGAGGCAGCAGTGAGGAATATTGCACAATGGGGGAAACCCTGATGCAGCAACGCCGCGTGGAGGATGACGCATTTCGGTGTGTAAACTCCTTTTATGAGTCAAGAAAATGACGGTAGCTCATGAATAAGCACCGGCTAACTCCGTGCCAGCAGCCGCGGTAATACGGAGGGTGCAAGCGTTACTCGGAATCACTGGGCGTAAAGGACGCGTAGGCTGTTTAGCAAGTCAGGTGTGAAATCCTATGGCTCAACCATAGAACTGCACTTGAAACTGCTAGACTAGAGTATGGGAGGGGGAGATGGAATTAGTGGTGTAGGGGTAAAATCCGTAGATATCACTAGGAATATCTAAAGCGAAGGCGATCTCCTGGAACATTACTGACGCTAAGGCGTGAAAGCGTGGGGAGCAAACAGGATTAGATACCCTGGTAGTCCACGCCCTAAACGATGTTCACTAGTCGTCGGGATGCTTGTCATCTCGGTGATGCACTTAACAGATTAAGTGAACCGCCTGGGGAGTACGGTCGCAAGATTAAAACTCAAAGGAATAGACGGGGACCCGCACAAGTGGTGGAGCATGTGGTTTAATTCGAAGATACGCGAAAAACCTTACCTGGCCTTGACATTGATAGAATCTTTCAGAGATGAGAGAGTGCCCTTCGGGGAGCTTGAAAACAGGTGCTGCACGGCTGTCGTCAGCTCGTGTCGTGAGATGTTGGGTTAAGTCCCGCAACGAGCGCAACCCTCGTCCTTAGTTGCCAGCAGTTTGGCTGGGCACTCTAAGGAGACTGCCTTCGCAAGGAGGAGGAAGGTGAGGACGACGTCAAGTCATCATGGCCCTTATGGCCAGGGCTACACACGTGCTACAATGGGACGTACAGAGAGTTGCGATACCGCGAGGTGGAGCCAATCTCATAAAGCGTCTCTCAGTTCGGATTGTTCTCTGCAACTCGAGAGCATGAAGCTGGAATCACTAGTAATCGTAGATCAGCATTGCTACGGTGAATACGTTCCCGGGTCTTGTACTCACCGCCCGTCACACCATGGGAGTTGATTTCACCCGAAATCGGGAAGCTAACCTTCGGGGGGCTACCGCTTACGGTGGAATTAGCGACTGGGGTGAAGTCGTAACAAGGTAACCGTAGGAGAACCTGCGGTTGGATCACCTCCTTTCAGAGTAAGAGAAGTCATTCGGTTGACTATCTCAATACAAAAGAATCTCACGATTCGTCGTTTTAGTTATTAGTCTCTTGCTTGCTTAGTTTTCAGTGATCTATGATCATTTGAAATTACAATTATGATGGGGAATTAGCTCAGCTGGGAGAGCGCCTGCCTTGCACGCAGGAGGTCAGCGGTTCGATCCCGCTATTCTCCACCATCTTAAAGCTTGAAAGTTTAATAAAAGAGTTAGGTTTAACTTTTTTATTAGACTTCTAAAGTCTAAAGTTCATTAAATTAATATTGTTAAAGTCAACAGATAGTAAAGATACTAAAAACTAGAGATAGTTGAAAGTATTAATATTATTACTAAATAACTACAAACACAGGATCTACTTTGTTTGGTGTAGCGATACATTAAGTAAGGTAGTGAACGCAAATTAGAAAAAAAGATATTAAGGGCCATAGGTGGATGCCTTGGCTAGTAGAGGCGAAGAAGGACGTATTAGGCTGCGAAAAGCCTCGGGGAGCTGCCAAAGAGCTTTGATCCGGGGATATCCGAATGGGGCAACCCGGCACGGCGCGAGTCGTGTCACTCCTACGGGAGAGCGAACCTAGGGAAGTGAAACATCTCAGTACCTAGAGGAAAAGAAATCAAACGAGATTCCCAGAGTAGTGGCGAGCGAAATGGGATTAGGGCGCTTAGTGATAGCATATCGGTTAGCAGAAGAGTTTGGAAAGACTCAGCATAGAGGGTGATACTCCCGTAAGCGAAAATCGGTATGTGGTACTAGACTAAGGAAAGAGTAGGTCGGGACACGTGTTATCTTGACTGAATATGGGGGGACCACCCTCCAACCCTAAATACTACTACTAGACCGATAGCGAACAAGTACCGTGAGGGAAAGGTGAAAAGAACTGCGGTGAGCAGAGTGAAATAGAACCTGAAACCTATGGCTTACAATCATTCGGAGCACTATTATATATAAGTGTGACGGACTGCCTTTTGCATAATGAGCCTGCGAGTTGTGGTATCTGGCAAGGTTAAGCGAACGCGAAGCCGTAGCGAAAGCGAGTCTTAATAGGGCGACATAGTCAGATGCTGCAGACCCGAAACTGAGTGATCTATCCATGAGCAGGTTGAAGCTGGTGTAAGAGCCAGTGGAGGACCGAACCCGTGGCCATTGAAACGGCTTGGGATGACTTGTGGATAGGGGTGAAAGGCCAATCAAACTCAGTGATAGCTGGTTCTCTCCGAAATATATTTAGGTATAGCCTCGAGCATTAGCATGAAGGGGTAGAGCACTGACAGGGCTAGGGCTGCTTCCCGCGGTACCAAACCCTATCAAACTCCGAATACTTCATGTGTAACCTCGGGAGTCAGGCGGTGGGTGATAAAATCAATCGTCAAGAGGGGAACAACCCAGACTAACAGCTAAGGTCCCAAAGTTTTATCTGAGTGGAAAAGGATGTGGAGTTGCTGTGACAACCAGGAGGTTGGCTTAGAAGCAGCCATCCTTTAAAGAAAGCGTAACAGCTCACTGGTCTAGCGATTCTGCGCCGAAAATATAACGGGGCTAAGATAAACACCGAAGCTTTAGATTCATCTTTAGATGAGTGGTAGGAGAGCGTTCTAGTCAGCGTAGAAGCCATACCGGTAAGGAGTGGTGGAGCGGCTAGAAGTGAGCATGCAGGCATGAGTAGCGATAAAAGGGATGAGAATTCCCTTCGCCGTAAACCCAAGGTTTCCTACGCGATGCTCGTCATCGTAGGGTTAGTCGGGACCTAAGTCGAGTCCGAAAGGGGTAGACGATGGCAAATCGGTTAATATTCCGATACCGACGGTTGTTCGTTTGAGTGATGGGGGGACGCATAGAGTTAATCGAGCTCACTGATGGAATAGTGGGTCGAAGGGTGTAGGTTGTAACGTAGGCAAATCCGCGTTACATTCGACCGAGACCTGACAGGCAATTCAATCTCTTCGGAGAGCGAGTTGAATCGATGATACTGTCGTGCCGAGAAAAGCCTCTAAGCGAGAACAGCCGTTGCCCGTACCGTAAACCGACACAGGTGGGTGAGATGAGTATTCTAAGGCGCGTGGAAGAACCCTGGTTAAGGAACTCTGCAAACTAGCACCGTATCTTCGGTATAAGGTGTGCCCTAGACGTTAGTGGACTTGCTCCACAAAGCGTCGAAGGGTCGCAGCAAAGAGTCCCTCCCGACTGTTTACCAAAAACACAGCACTCTGCTAACTCGTAAGAGGATGTATAGGGTGTGACGCCTGCCCGGTGCTCGAAGGTTAAAAGGATTTGTCAGCGCAAGCGAAGCATTGAATTGAAGCCCGAGTAAACGGCGGCCGTAACTATAACGGTCCTAAGGTAGCGAAATTCCTTGTCGGTTAAATACCGACCTGCATGAATGGCGTAACGAGATGGGAGCTGTCTCAACCAGGGATCCAGTGAAATTGTAGTGGAGGTGAAAATTCCTCCTACCCGCGGAAAGACGGAAAGACCCCGTGCACCTTTACTATAGCTTGACATTGCTATTGGGATATTCATGTGCAGGATAGGTGGGAGCCATTGATGTAGGGACGCAAGTAACTACGGAGGCATCCTTGAGATACCACCCTTGAATATTCTGATAGCTAACTCCGTACGATTATCTCGTGCGAGGACAATGTCTGGTGGGTAGTTTGACTGGGGCGGTCGCCTCCTAAAAAGTAACGGAGGCTTACAAAGGTTCGTTCAGAGGGGTTGGAAATCCCTCGTAGAGTATAATGGCATAAACGAGCCTGACTGTGAGAGAAACAACTCGAGCAGAGACGAAAGTCGGTCATAGTGATCCGGTGGTTCTGTGTGGAAGGGCCATCGCTCAAAGGATAAAAGGTACGCCGGGGATAACAGGCTGATCTCCCCCAAGAGCTCACATCGACGGGGAGGTTTGGCACCTCGATGTCGGCTCATCGCATCCTGGGGCTGGAGCAGGTCCCAAGGGTATGGCTGTTCGCCATTTAAAGCGGTACGCGAGCTGGGTTCAGAACGTCGTGAGACAGTTCGGTCCCTATCTTCCGTGGGCGTAGGATTGTTGAGGAGAGCTGACCCTAGTACGAGAGGACCGGGTTGGACGTGCCACTGGTGCACCGGTTGTTCTGCCAAGAGCATCGCCGGGTAGCTACGCACGGATGTGATAACCGCTGAAAGCATCTAAGCGGGAAGCCAACTCCAAGATGAACAATCCCTGAAGTACGCTTGAAGACTACAAGCTTGATAGGCCGGATGTGTACGCAGAGCAATCTGTTTAGCTGACCGGTACTAATAGTACGTTCGTCTTTTTTTTCTTGTTCACTACCTTACTTAGTGTATACAAAGTTATTTAGTTTACTTGTTGACTTTACCAATAATACTTACTCGTTGATCCATACGATTAAAGTTAAATCCATTCTTCACAATGCATTTACCTTTGATCGTCTAGGTAGCTATAGAGAGAGGGAAACGCCCGGCCCCATTCCGAACCCGGAAGCTAAGCCTCTCATCGCTGATAATACTGCGTCTTTCAGATGTGGGAACGTAGGTCGCCGCCTAGTTGATCAATTTACTTCCATCCACTTTAAACTCCACTTTTTAATCACATTTTTTTAAAACAATCGATAAACTTCTAGTTTTGATCCTAATTTACCTCTTTTTATACCTCTATTATGTATCCTTACGCTATAAATAATTGATGAGAAAAAGCTATGCAATTGATCCCTTCTTGGAATAAATTTTTACAAGAGGAGTTTTCTAAAGAATATTTTTTAGAACTCCAAGCATTTGTAGAAGATGAATATAAACAACATGCCATATATCCCCCTTATGAGAATATCTTTCGTGCCTTTAACCTTGTAAAGCCCGAAGAGGTAAAAGTGGTTATAGTCGGGCAAGATCCTTATCACGGCATCAATCAAGCTAACGGATTGGCATTTTCCGTATGTAGGGATTGTCCTCTTCCCCCCTCGTTGAAAAACATATTTAAGGAGCTCTTTGACGATCTTGGATGCAGCGTTGCTCGTTCGGGTGATTTGACGCAATGGGCCGAGGAGGGGGTACTGCTTATTAATACCATTCTTACCGTTAGACACGGTGAAGCATATTCTCATAAAAATAGAGGGTGGGAACGATTTACCGATAAGGTTCTTGCTAAATTATCTGCGGATTTTAAGGGTATTGTTTTTATTCTCTGGGGAGCGCCATCGCAAAAAAAAGCGAAACTTATCGACGCATCAAAACATCTGATTATCACATCGGCACACCCTTCGCCTCTTTCGGCGTACAGAGGCTTTTTCGGTTCAAAACCTTTTTCACATGCCAACAAATATCTTCAGGCACATGCCAAGAAACCGATTGAGTGGTGTCTTAAGGCGCGATAATAAACTGTGCGCGCAGCGGCAGATGATCGGAGTAGCCTTTACCTAAGTGTATCGGCGGTTTTCCCTTTTTCATCTGCCATCTGTTGATCGTTTTTTTATAAAAAAGGTAGGGTTTTTCGAGTTTTGAGATTGAATCGTGCTTGTATGCCATCTCTTTTGGGTCTAAAAGTGACTGGGAAACGATGATATTATCAAGTGCCTCTTTTTTCCCTTTATAGATATAGGTGTATCTTTTGTGCTCTTGCGTATCGTACCAAAGGTTGTAGAGGGCCTCATCTACATAAGGGATATCTTTGGCCTTGCCTTTTTGGTAGATTGTTTTGAGCACGTGGTTTATCCCCGTTTTGCCGTCGGTATCGTTGAGTTTTCTATTTTTGATAAATTTGACGTTCTCTTCGTAATCGGAATTAAAATCTCCTACGAGGATAATGTTCTTATCTCTGCCGATCTGTTTGATTCTCTGCATCAGTTCACGCGCCGAGACGATCCTTTTGCTCTCCGCTCCGCTCTTTGCTTTCCAGTGATTGACAAAAAGATAAAATGCCACGCCCTCTATGGAAAATTTCGCTTCTAGTATATTGCGCTGGCTCAAAGAGGAGGTAACGCGAAGCTCTTTAGCGTACAGGAAAGGATACTTGCTCAATAGTGCTACTTTGACGGTCGTGTTTTTTTGATCGGCTATTGCAAAATATTGGTAGTAGAGACCTCTTCTTTTAAGCTCAAAGCGCAGATCTTTGAGTGCTTGAAGCGATTCTACCTCTTGAAGCGCCAAAATATCCGCATCGATATCTACGATCACTTTGGAGAGATTGGCAAGTTTGCTTGAGTAGTTTTTTTGATTCCATTGTGATTTGGCATGGGGGATATACTCTTCGTACTCTCCCCCCTCATGTACGAGATCAAAAAGGTTTTCGACGTTATAGGTTGCAATGGTCACAATTTTCTCTCCCAACAAAAATGAATATACCACTGCCAGAAGCAGAAAAACTCTCATCCCTCAATTCCGTTGAGACGAAGAAGATTTTGCGGATTTACCTCTCTTTGCATCAGTTCGAAAAAGAGCTCCTGCATGCTTTGCGAGCCCCCTTTGCTGAGGATAATATCGCGGTAGCGTTTGGCGGTGGGAGATTCGAAAACCCCTTCATCGATTATATTGTAGTAGGCATCGGCACTTAAAACCTCTGCCCATTTGTAGCTATAGTATCCTGCTGCATATCCCCCTGCAAAGATATGGGAAAAGCCGTTTTGAAATTTGTTATAACTCGGCGGAGAGATAAGGGATGTTTCTTTGCGGATCGTATCGAGAAGTTCCTGCATCTCTTGCGCCGTGTGGGGCTTGGTGTGAAGAAGAAAATCAAAAAGGGAAAACTCAAGTTGGCGTAACATGCCAAGAGCCGAGAGGAAATTTTTTGCATCTATGAGTTTTTGGATCATTGCATCGGGGAGCACTTCACCTGTTTTATAATGTTTTGCAAACATCTGCAGTACGCTTCGCTCGTAGGCGAAGTTTTCTAAAAATTGGGAAGGGAACTCCACCGCATCCCATTCGACCCCGTTCACGCCGCTCACTTCGTTTTCGTTTACGTCGCTTAGAAGATGGTGAAGGGTGTGCCCCATTTCGTGAAAGAGGGTGACGACGTCGTCGTGGCGTAAAAGCGATTTCGTATTGGCGCTTGAAGGGGGAAAATTACAGACGACAAAGGCGCTTGCAAGATGCTCTTTGTCTGTTTCGTCTTTGCAATGGCTTTGCCAGTTGTGCATCCATGCGCCGCCGCGTTTGCTTTTTCTGGCTTCTAGGTCAAAATAGATTTTTGCTTTGAGCGTGCCTTGAACATAAAGATAATAGGCGGATGCTTTAGGATCCCAAAGAGGCTCTTCAACTTTTTCGAAACTGATACCAAAAAGTTTGTCCAAAAATTCGAACATGCCACGCAATACGTTTTGTTGTTCAAAATAGGGGCGGTAAAGCTCCTCATCAAGCTCGTATTGCTCTTTTTTGAGCAGTTCGCCGTAATACGCCGTATCGAAGCTTCTCAGCGGTTTTTGGGAGAGTTTTTGCATCTGTGCAAGTTCGTTTTGCGCTTGTTTTTTCGATTTTGCGGCGAGGGTTTGTAGAAAGCTCAAAACGCTTTGGGTATCGGGTGCCATTTTGCTTGCCAAAGAGTAGGCGGCGTAGTTTTCGTATCCCAAGAGTTTGGACATTTCGGCTCTTAGGGCAAGTATCTCTTCGACGATCGCTTCGTTTTGGGGTGCGCGGGTCACGTAGGCTTTGTAAAGCTCTTCACGGATCGTTTCGTTTTTGCCGTAGGTCATATAGGCGATATAGGAGGGCATCTGAAGGGTGAAACGGTATTTCGTTACCCCCTCATCCTCGAATGCTGCATTTTCTTTGTCGCTTTGGGGCAGCCCCTCTACATCTTTTGGATCGGTGATAATATACTCGTAGGCATTGGTTGCATCGAGCAGATTCTGAGAGAAGTCGTTGGAGAGTTCGCTTTTTCTTAAGTTAATCTCTTGAAGACGCTCTTTTGTCTGGGCGTCTAAATGGGCGCCGCTAAGTTCGAAATGGAGAATATTTAGTTCTAGTACCCTTTTTTGTTCTTGATTGAGATGCTCGCTCTCTTTGGCTTGTATTGCTTTAAATGCCTCGTACACCGCAAGATTTTGCGAAAGTTGTGTCGAGTATTCGGTAATGATCGGTAATGCCTGCGCATAAATCTCTTGCGTTTTTTCGCTGTTGCAAACGGCGTTTATGTGCGAAAGGGGAGTGAAAAACTCTTCGAGTCTCTCCCCCAACATGCCAAGGGGTCTGACGAAATTTGCATAGTTTTTCTCTTCAATTGCCAAAAGCTCCTCTACATGTTTGGTGTTGGCGTTTATATGGTTTTGCAGTTTTTCTATAAAATGTTCAAGATCGACTTGAAACGGTAAAAATGTGTGCATAGTTTCTCCTTGATTGTTCAATTATTCATCTTCGTCGCGTTTGAGCGGCAGTGCTTTGAAACGGTGGATTAAAATATCGTCGTACTTATCGGAATAGCCCAAAAGTCTCTCGAGCGCAATTTTACCCTCTTTTGCGCTTAGGGAGGTGTCGATGATAAGGTAGGAAAGGTAGACGGTGTTCTCGCTGATGGAAAACTGGAGATAGGTGAGTTTTTCGTTCTCCTCTAAAAGGTAGTCATAAAGAGCGTCTATATTGTCTTTTGGGATAGAACAAAGCCTCGAATCTCCGATAATGATCCCGTTTTCGTAGTAATTGATGTCGATGCGTGCCGAACCCCTCTCAATGCGCCATGAGGATTGGGAACGGCGGGCTAGGGTAACGTTGACCTGAAGCGATTCGAGAATCTCTTCAAGGAGTTTCGTCGTTGCGGTGGGTTTGTACCCTTTTCTTCGTTTTTTGGCAAGTTCGAGCTTGCTGCCGCATGCGGGGCAGTAATCGTTGAGGATATTCTTTTCCTCTATCAGATTTTTGCACGAGGGGCATTTAATGATATTTTCTTTTTCTAAAAGGTTAAATTCATTGAGCGCTTCTTGGACATAATAGTAGGGGAGCGCAAAGCCTAGATTGTTGGAATTTTGGATAATGAAGGTGTTGATCCCTATCACGTCCCCTTTAACGTTTAAAAGGGGACCGCCGCTGTTGCCGGGGTTGATGGCGGCATCGATCTGGATATATTCGAGATCTCCTTGCAAACGTGCCGCTTTGGAGACGATCCCCTCGGTGGAGGTATAATTAAGACCGTAAGGGTGTCCCACGGCGATGGCGACGTCTCCGTCTTCGATGGCGTCCTCGCTGAGGCGGAGCGGATTTTGCGCTTTTGTTAAATTTTCATGCCGTATAAAAGCGAGATCGTAGTAAGGATCATCATAAACCACCCTTGCGATACAGCGTTTGATTTTCTTTGCACTGATCACCACTTCGCTGAGTCCCCCGACGACGTGGGAGTTCGTGATGATGAGATCGTCGATGATAAACCCCGTACCGCTCCCGTAGGGGGTCATGATCTGGATAATATTATCGATATAGCGATTGAGAATAAGTTGGGTATTCATAGATTATATCTCTTCAAAGTTGAGGTTTTTGAGTTGCAGATAAAAGCTGTTGCTAAATTCGTTGAGGGAGGTAAAATTAAGTTCCCCTCCAAAGGGTTTGAGCGATTTAAAACGGCTTTGATAAGGGGTGATAATCTCTTCTATGCGAGAGACGATGGCACGTTTTGCAAACGAATTGTCGCCGCCGTTATAGAGGGCGGGGTACTCTAGGGCGCTAAAAAACTCTCTGTTGTAGATAGAAACAAACATATGGAGCAAAGAGCGGATCACGGGGTGCAAACCGTAGTTATAGAGCATATAGAGTGCGATATATTGGTATATGGTGGGGATAATTTGCGTATGGCGGTTATTTTTATACCAACGTATTTTTAAGAGCGACTCGCCGATGAAGGTGTTCATCTCCTCCTGTGAGGTTCGATCAAGCGGGTTAAACGTGTATTTGGCATTGAAAAATTTTGTAGAGAATTTTTCAAAATCAAGCTCTTTTAGTTCAAATATAAACTCTTTGAGCTCTTCGTTTTTTGTTTCTATCGCGGAGTTCTCGTCGCTGAAATATTCCTGAATTTTACGGTTGAGATTGTGAAACATATCGTATTTGGGTACAAGCAGATAATCGATTTTAAACAAGAGAGTGAGTGCGGCAAATGCCTGCATCCCTGCATTGTCGGTGGTGGGGAAACTTGCGACCTCAAATTCGAAGGTTTCGATCCATTTTTGCAAAAAGGCGTATTTTGTTTCAAGCTCTTTGGGATCCAGCGGCAGAAGATGATCGATATCTTCCAAAGGGATATCGCTAAATTCGCTGCGTATGTACTCTTTGTCGAAATCGCCGTTAAGGGCTAGTTCGCGCAGAGGAAAAAACACCTTTTGGGGTGTCATGGTTATATTGTCTTGGTAGAGCTTGAGCTTGATATACTCTTTGTCGCTGAAATAGCTGCAGTAGGTTAAATTGTAATTGCGTTCGAGTATGTGGCGTTTGAGCGAAACGTTGGCATGTACGCATTTTGCAAGGATGGTTTCGGCATAAAGATGTTTTGGGGTCACGTAACCCGTGATGATGGAGGTGCCTTGGTAGATCGTAAAAAGCAATCTCTCATTCTCTTTTTCAAGCACGATATTTTCGTTTGGCATGTCGTCGCTAAAGTTTTGCTGCGAAAGGAAAAAATACTCGTAAGCCTGGAGCGTTTTTTTCTCTCTAAAAGCTTCGTACGATTTTGTAAAGAGATCCTCTTCGTCTTTTGGAATCGAAGCGTTGATGCCGCGACCGAAGGGGTGTTTGTAGCGTGTTTTGTTTTCAAAAAAAGTAAACCAGCTCACGTGTTGTCTAACCGCCTTTGTCTAAAATAAAGAGCGATTATAGTAAAAATCGGCTTTATACAAAGTGAATGGCCGAACAAAAGGCACATGCCAAGGCTCTCATGTTTTCCAAAGCATTTTTAAAGAGATATTAAAGTATAATTCGCGGATTTTATATATAAGGTGTATCATGGCTAAAAAGCGCGTTTTAGTTAAGTTTTCAGGTGAAGCTCTTGCCGGTGAAGCGGGTCATGGAATCGACACTCAAATCTTGAAATATATCTCAGGAGAGATCAAATCTCTCGTAGATGCAGGGATAGAAGTGGGGATCGTGATCGGCGGAGGAAATATCATTCGCGGCGTAACGGCTGCCAAAGACGGAATCATCAAACGTACTTCTGCCGATTACATGGGGATGCTCGCAACGGTTATCAACGGTGTTGCGATGCAAGAGGCATGTGAACATGCAGGGCTTGAAGTGCGTATGCAGGCGGCTATTAAAATGGAGCAGATTGCCGAACCTTATATCAACAGAAGGGCGATCCGCCATTTAGAAAAAAAACGTGTCGTGATCTTTTCCGCGGGAACGGGAAATCCGTTTTTCACCACCGATACGGCAGCAACGCTTCGTGCGGTAGAGATCGGCGCGGAAGTGATTATCAAAGCGACGAAAGTAGACGGCGTTTACGATAAAGACCCCCATAAGTACAGCGATGCGGTAAAACTCTCCGAACTTACCTACGAACAAGCGCTGCACGATCATATCAAAGTGATGGACGATACCGCTATTGCATTGGCAAAAGACAACAAACTCCCTATTATCGTCTGTGATATGTCTAAAAAAGGGAACCTTTTGGATATACTTCAGGGCAATATGCAAAACTGCTCGATCGTAAAATAAATTTGAAGGAATAATGATGAAAGTAGAACAACTAACCGCAAAAATCTTAGAAAACAACCCGAATATGGATCGTTACCAACTCGCACTTGCCGTAGCAAAAAGAGCGGATGAACTTTTAAACGGTGCTAAAAGCAAATTGAGCGTACATGCCAAAAATATCAAACCTGCCGATTTGGCACTTATGGAACTTGCCGAGGGCTTGGTCGTAGTAGACGGTTTTACAGAGTAGGAAGCACGGTTTGTCACTGAGTCAATTTGATATAGAAAAAGTCAAACATATCCACGATGTTGACTCAGCGACGAAGTATCTCTTTTCGCAGATACCCCATTCGCCGACGTTGCAACATGCCTTGGATTATGCAAGCAAAGCGCATGAGAACCAACGCCGTAAAAGCGGTGAGCCTTACATAGTACACCCCATTTTGGTCGCTGCTATTGTGGCGTCGTTTACGGGATGCGAATCGATGGCGGTTGCCGCATTACTGCACGATATCGTCGAAGATACCCATATATCTATCGAAAACGTTGCCCAAATGTTCGGAGAGGACGTCGCCCTCTTGGTTGATGGTCTGACGAAAATAGACACGATTCGCGATGCGGAACTTGTCTCCTCAAGTTCAAACGACAAGCTCGTCGTTTCTGCGCTCTCGTTTAGAAAAATGCTTTTGGCAAGCATCAAAGACGTACGGGTTTTGGTGATTAAGCTGTGCGACCGCCTTCACAATATGCTCACGCTTGATCCTCTGCCGCAACATAAGCAAAAACGGATATCGGAAGAAACACTCGTCGTATATGCACCTATTGCCCACCGTTTGGGGATCTCGTACCTTAAAAACACCCTTGAAGATCTGAGTTTTTCCTACCTGTTCCCCGAAGAGAAACACCATATCGACAACTATCTCGATACCAATTACCATGCCATAGAGATGAAGCTCGACGAGTTTAAAAAGTCGATCCAGATGCTTTTGATAAAAAACGGCTTTTGCGAAGAGGATTTTGAGATACTCTCCCGTATCAAGCACCGCTATTCGATCTATTTGAAGATGCAGCGAAAAGGGATCGGTATTGATGAGGTACTCGACCTTTTGGCGGTAAGGATACTTACCAAAGATGCCGTGAAATGTTATACGATTTTGGGGCTTATCCATCTTCATTTTCAACCGCTTTCGTCGCGTTTTAAAGATTATATCGCCGTACCCAAAGACAACGGCTATAAAACGATCCATACATCGGTGTTTTACAATACGGCGATTTTTGAGGTGCAGATCCGTACCTATGAGATGCATAAAACCGCAGAGCTCGGCGTTGCGGCACATTGGAAATACAAAAGCGGCGAAAAAGAGGAGATCAAACTCGACTGGCTCAATAACCTCGGCTACCAAAACGAATCGGTCGAAGATTTTTATTCACTTATAAAAAACGATCTCTACAGCGAAGATATCGTTGTTTTTTCACCGACGGGGCAGGCGTTTACCCTCCCTAGAGGCGCATTGGCGCTCGATTATGCGTACGCGGTGCATACGGAGATAGGCAACAAGGCGATCGGGTGCTTGATCAATAAAACAAAAGCGCCGCTGCTTAATGAACTCAACAACGGCGATATCGTTAAAATAGAGCTAGGATCGGATTTGGTGACGCGCTGCACTTGGCTTGATGCGGTGAAAACCTCCAAAGCAAAAAGCAATATCAGACTCAACTGCAACATGCGCCTAAAAGAGATCAATGCTAAAACGGGCGTGAATATTTTGGCAACGGCGATGCGTCTTAACAGATCCAGAGTCGAGGAGTGGCTAGAGAGACACAGCTGCGAAAATATCGCACAACTCCCCGCCGACATAGAGCTCTTTCGCAATATCGTGCACAAATACACCAAAGAGATCAGTGAGAACGGGCGCTTTCGCAGTTTCCTTTCCCGCCACCGCTTCAAGCTTAAATCGTACAGCATAAACGGTTTGGAGATATTCAGCGTCATGGGCGGTGAGCGACGTCGTTTTTGACTACTGCTGCCACCCAAAACACGGTGATGAGATTATGGGCTTTTTCGACAAAGGGAAGGTGCACGTGCATCACAAAATGTGTCAAAACGGGATTAAAAAACTTGAAGCACATGAACCTATGGTGTTTGTACGGTGGGAGAAACAAAATATTTTCCATTACAGACTCATTGCCTCGCTCACACAACGAAACGGGGGCATTGGCAAACTTTTTAACCTTTTTGGTCAAGCTCAATATCGATATCAACCTTATAGAGCTCGGAAAAGAACACAACGCATACGTCAAATACTGTGAACTCGGGTTTGATTCCAAAGAGTCCGACATTAACAAACTGCGTGCAAAACTTGAACAAAAAATCAAAGTGATCCATCTTATACGCACCGACGATGCTTATAAAAATTAATTTGACAGAAGGAATACGACAACAATGTTAGAAGAAGCTTTACGCGAAATACAAAGAGGCACCGCCGAAATTATTGATTTAGAAGGGATTGAAAAACTTTTAAAAGCCTATTTCAATGAGGGGAAAAACTATACCGTCAAAGCGGGATTCGACCCCACCGCACCCGATTTGCATTTAGGGCATACGGTACTTTTGCAAAAACTTGCGACGTTTCAGAAGTACGGCGCCAAGATACAGTTTCTTATCGGGGATTTTACCGCACAGATCGGTGACCCGACGGGTAAGAGCGTCACGCGCAAGACATTGACGCAGGCGGATGTTTTGGAAAATGCCAAAAGCTATAAAGAGCAGGTATTTAAAATACTCGATCCAAAAAATACCGAGGTGGTGTTTAACTCCGAGTGGATCAACAACCTCGGTGCTTCGGGGATGCTCTCGCTTACGACGACGTTTAACGTAGCGCGTATGCTTGAGCGCGACGATTTCGACAAACGTTACAAAAGCGGTACTTCCATCTCTATCAGCGAGTTTATCTACCCGCTTTTGCAGGGGTATGACAGCGTACATCTGCAAAGCGATATAGAGATCGGGGGGACTGATCAGAAGTTCAACCTTCTTATGGGGCGCCATATGCAGAGAGCCTACGAGATCGGAAAAGAGCAGTCGGTGCTTATGATGCCTATTTTAGAGGGGCTTGACGGCGTACAAAAGATGAGTAAATCGCTTAACAACTACATCGGCGTTACCGATCATCCAAACGATATGTTCGGCAAGGTTCTGAGCATCTCCGATGAGCTTATGTGGCGCTACTACGAACTTTTAAGTGCAAAATCTTTGAGCGACATAGAGGCGATCAAAGAGGGCGTAGCCAACGGAACTCTGCATCCAAAAAAAGTAAAAGAGGATCTGGCTTTGGAGATCGTGGAGCGTTTTCACGGTGCAAAAGAGGCACAAGAAGCCAAAGAGGAGTTTGAAAGAGTCCATGCCAAAAGTGAAATTCCGACGGATATCGACGAGTTTAGTGTAGAGGGAGAGGTTTGGGTTGCAAAAGCGTTGGTAGATTGTAACATTTGCCCCTCAACTTCGCAGGCTAGAAGAGATATTAAGCAAGGTGCTGTTAGAATAAATCAAGAAAAAGTAAGCGACGAACAGCTGCAACTGACGCAAGGTGAATATATCTTGCAGGTAGGAAAAAGAAAGTTCGCAAAATTAAGGGTAATATAAATGAGTTTTGAACCATTAAAAATCGGAAAACACGTGATCGAAAAACCTATCGTTCAAGGCGGTATGGGTGTAGGGATCAGCTGGGACAAACTGGCGGGAAGCGTCTCGAAAGAGGGAGGGCTCGGCGTTATCAGTGCCGTAGGAACAGGTTATTACGAAAATAAGATACATGCCAAGAAGCTTGTAGCTGATCGCCCTTTGGATGCGGCGAATTTTTACTCTAAAGAGGGGTTGGCGGCTATTATTACAAATGCGCGAAAAATCTGCGGCGACAAACCTCTTGCGGCAAATATCCTCTATGCGATCAACGATTACGGGCGCGTAGTAACAGATGCGTGCGAAGCGGGGATCGACATCATCATCACGGGTGCGGGTTTGCCTACGAACATGCCGGAATTTACGGCAGATTATCCCGACGTTGCACTTGTGCCTATCGTCTCTTCGGCAAAGGCGCTTATGATTATCTGCAAACGTTGGCAAAAACGTTACAACAGACTCCCCGATGCGGTCGTGTTGGAAGGACCAAAAAGCGGCGGACACCAAGGATTTACCTACGAACAGTGTGCCCTAGAGGAGAACCAGCTTGAAAACCTCGTGCGCCCCGTGGTAGAGGAAGCGGCTAAATGGGGTGATATTCCCGTGATCGCCGCAGGCGGTATTTGGGATAAAAACGATATCGACGCCATGATGGCACTCGGTGCGCGCGGCGTGCAGATGGGAACCCGTTTTATCGGAACCCACGAATGCGATGCGCACGAGAACTTTAAAAAAGTGCTCCTTGATGCAAAAGAGGAGGATATCCAGCTGATGGCATCTCCGGTAGGGTATCCTGCACGCGGGGTGAAAACCAACCTTACGGGGCTTATCGAGAGACGCGAGGGACCTGCTATTAAGTGTATCTCCAACTGTGTTGCACCGTGTAATAGAGGGGAAGAAGCAAAAGAGGTCGGGTTTTGTATCGCCGACAGGTTAAGCGATGCCTATTTCGGAGATACACAGCTCGGGCTTTTCTTCTCTGGAACCAACGGCTACAGAATCACCGAGATCATCTCGGTGAAAGAGTTGATGGATAAATTGATGCAGGGTGAATAATCTGGGTATGGTTCGTTTTCTTTTCGCTTTGTTTTTTGCTACTTTGCTCAGTTTGTCGGCTTCGACGAACGACCAAGAGATACTTGAGCGTGCGGCCGAGTATATGAAAAGCGAAAACAAAAGCGATTATTTTCGAGCTTACAACGATTATAAAAACCTCTATCTTCGCGCTATCATGGCAGAAGATGAGGAGCTTAAAATCCAAGCACTCCGCGGGATCGTCAAAAGCGGACAGAAACTTCATATCGACGTAGTGCAGTATTCCGAAGAGCTTATAGAGCTTGACAAAACCCCCGCACCGATCCAAGAAACCCCTTCGCAACAAGAATCCTTTAAAAGCGATCCCTCCAAAGAGATCAAACTTACCTCCAGCAACAAACTCAAAGCGGTCAAATGGCGTGATGAAAGGCTTGTTTTGGTGTTTGACAAAAACATCAAAAACAACCACGTCAACTATTTTGCGCTTGAAGAACCCGCCAAAGAGGTGTTTAGATATATTTTCGATATTCACGCTTCGATGCTCACCGAGTCGCAAAATCTTAGAAAAGAGGGGCTCTCAAGGATCAAGCTTGCCCAGTTTAACCCCAATACGCTCCGATTAGTGATCGAAGACAACAACAAAGTCGAGGTGCGATTTAAAAAAGAGAAGAACGAGCTTATTATCTATATCAACAATAAACTCGATTCCCACAAAGCCCCGATGCAGATACAAACACCGCTTCCCGTTAAAAAAGCTGCTACCAAACAGGTGAGCAAAGGGAAGGTGATCGTGATAGATGCGGGGCACGGGGGCAAAGACCCCGGAGCGGTGGGGTACAAAAACTACCGCGAAAAGGTGATCGTGCTTCAGGTTGCCCAAAAGCTCAAAAAAATCCTCAAGGCACGCGGCTACAAGGTGTATATGACGCGCGACAGCGATAAGTTCGTGAAACTCAGCCACCGTACCAAATTTGCAAACGATAAAAATGCCGACCTGTTTCTCTCTATCCATGTCAACGCCATAGACGGCGAAAGCGCAAGCGGCATAGAAACCTACTTCCTCTCCCCGTCCCGCTCCGAGCGTGCCAAAAACGTGGCGGCAAAAGAGAACTCGGCGGATATGAGCGATATGAATTTTTACGGCAAGCAAAGCCTTTTAAATACGATCAACAGCCATAACATCGTAGCATCCAATAAGCTGGCGATCGACTTGCAGCAGGGGATGCTTTTAGAGAGTAGAAAACTTTACAAAGACGTGCGTGATGCCGGTGTGCGTGAGGGGCCGTTTTGGGTTTTGGTGGGGGCAATCATGCCTTCGGTTTTGGTAGAAGTAGGTTTTGTGAGCAACCCAAAAGAGGCAAAACGGCTCGTAAAAGAGAACTACCAAAATGCTCTTGCTATGGGGATGGCAAACGGAATCGAGCGCTACTTTTACAATAACGGTCATTAAAACCGCTTACATGCCAAGAAAATTACGGCATGTAAGCAACTTTCTTGGCATGTAAAAAAGGGATTATCCCTCTTTTTTAGGTTCAAGCTCCTTGGCAGTCGCCTCTTTCTCTGCCAAAAGCGCTTCAATCTGCTGTTTTACTTTTGCATAGACGAATTGCTCTTTAAACCCTAAAATACGTCCGCCCGAAGCGTTTGGATGCCCGCCGCCGTTGACCCACTCTTTGGCGATGAGTGCGACGCTGACTTTATTGTTCGCACGCAGGCTGAGCGTTCCTTTGTAGCTGACGTCAACGATAAAATCGTATTCTGGGTGTGCGGTTAAAAAGCCGTTGCCGATGATCGACGTATTGCCGAGTGCATAGCTTAAAAACCCTTTATACCCTTTGTAGTAGATGGTCATCTCCCCTTTTTTCTCCCCCAAAAGATCGACGATGTATTTTGTTGCCAAGTTGTCTAGCGTATCGTTGTTTTCGCGTCTGAAGAACTCTTTTTTGAGCAGGTGGATCTTTTCATCAAGCACGATAGGCGCGCTTGGCATGTCGATATATTGCGCCGCTTTAGTAAGAAGTGAGAGTTTATAAAGGTTGTCTTCGGCGGGGAACATGATCTTGTTGAGTTCTCTTGTTTCGCTTACCAAGCGCATACACACTTTGCCGTATTCAAAATTTTGCGCCTCCTCTTGCTTCCATAGATCGACCGCATTGACCACGTTGACAAAAGAGCAAAGCCATGAGGGAGCGTCTAGTTCAAAGTTCTCTTTGGCAAAGTCGTAGGTGATTTTCGTCGCGCTTCTTGCGGTGTCGAGCATATACCACGCGTATTTTTTGGCACTCTCTTCGCCGCTTCCGTGGTGATCGAGAAGTTGGAGCTTTATGTCTGATCCGTTTTGGTTGCGCAGTGTTACCTCTTCGTTGATCCATCGCGATTCATCCGCAGAGAGGTTGAGGTCGGTAACAAGGATATACGCTTTGTCGTCGCTTTGCTTGATGGCGTCTAAAATCTGTTCGAGTTTTTGTTTGACCTCCGCACCGTAATTAGCGTTGTAGTTGCATTTTTTATAGGGGGTGAAACTCAAAACGAGTTGGCAGCTGTAGCCGTCAAGGTCGGTATGTGAGAGGTGGTGGAGTGTTCTGTCTAGCATCTGTTTCCTTTGGGTAAAATGGTTAGTCTATCGCTATGGAGCCCATAACTTCAAATTTTGCGTTCGAGTCGATTTCGGCGTGGGAGAGGGTAACGACATCAAGGGAAAATCTCTCGAATATCTCCGCAACGGCGCGTCTGAGCGAAGGATCGACGATAATGACGACGGGCGAAACCCCTTTTTGGAGCAAGTCTGCCGCTTTTTGGCTGGTCGCTTGGATCAGTTTGTTGATCTCGCCGACGTTGAGCATAAGGTTGCGCACGCCGTCTTGTTCATGCGATTTCTCCAGCATCAGCTGCTCCGATTTGGTATCGAAGGTAAGAAGTCGGATCACGCCGTCGTCTCCCGAATACATCTGCGTGATGATGCGGGAGAGGCGCGCGCGCACCTGTTCGGTAATAATGGTCACGTTTTTGGTAAACTCGGCGACATCCGCGATGGTCTCTAAAATAGTGAGCATATCTTTAAGCGGTATCTTCTCGTGTAAAAGAGCTTTGAGTACGCGCTGTACAAGCCCGATATTGGCGACTTTGAGAAGATCGTCGATAATAACGGGGAAGTCGTTTTTGATCTTGTTGATAAGCGCCTGCACCTCTTGACGGGTGAGAAGATCTTCGGCATTGCGTTTGACGAGTTCGCTCATGTGGGTAGAGATAACGGTCGCAGGATCGACCACGGTATAGCCGTTGATGATCGCATCCTCTTTTTGTTCGGGTGCGATCCAAAGCGCATCAAGCCCAAAAGCGGGCTCTTTCGTCTTTTCGCCTCGTAGATCGCCCGTTGCCATACCGCTGTCCATCGCCAAAAACTTATCTGGCATAATTTCGCCGTCGCCGATAACGATCCCTTTGAGGAGAATCTGGTACTGCTGCGGTTTAAGGTGGAGGTTGTCGCGAATACGCACCTGCGGCATCAAAAAGCCGAAATCGCTTGCGATTTTGCGTCGCATGGAGCGGATACGTTCGAGCAGATCGCCCCCTTTGTCACGGTCGGCAAGACGGATAAGCTGGTAGCCTAGAGTAAGCTCGAGCATCTCTACTTTGAGGATATCTTCGAGTGCGGCTTCCTCCTCTTTGTGGATCTCCGCCTGCGATTTGACCGGTTTTGCGGCGGCGGCTTTCTCTTTTTCCTGCTGCTCTTTTGCTTTGGGGCTTAAAATATTTTCGGTTTTAAGGATATCGAGTTCCCCTCTCTCGTATTTGTAAAGCATCCAGCCAAGAAGCGCAAAGATGATCCCCACAAGCCCCATAGAAGCGGTAGGAAGACCCGGTACGAGAGCAAAAAGGAGCATAATGAAACCTACGATCATCATGATCTTCGCATTGCCCATGATCTGATTGATCGTTCCTTCGGCGAAGTTGTCGCCGTCGCTTGAGGAGCGGGTGATGATGATACCCGTCGCGGTGGAGACGATGAGTGCGGGAATCTGCCCGACAAGCCCGTCACCGATCGTTAAAAGGGTAAACGTCGAGGCGCTGTCGGCGACACTCATATCGTGCTGAAAAACCCCGATTAAAAAGCCGCCGATGATATTGATAAGGGTGATAATGATCCCCGCAACCGCATCCCCTTTGACGAATTTACTCGACCCGTCCATCGCCCCGTAGAAGTTGGCGTCTTGCAAAATCTCGGCACGGCGGCGTTTTGCCTCGGCATCGTCGATAAGACCCGCGTTGAGGTCGGCATCGACCGCCATCTGTTTTCCGGGCATAGAATCGAGTACGAAGCGCGCTGCAACCTCTGCAACCCTTGTAGAACCTTTGGTGATAACCATAAAGTTGATAAGCACCAAGATCGAGAAAACGATGATACCGATAACGTAGTTCCCCCCTACGACGAAGTTCCCGAAACTGGTGATGATGTCGCTCACCTCTTCGGGTCCTTGGTGCCCGTTGCTTAAAATCATCCTCGTCGTTGCGATATTGAGTGCGAGACGAAAGAGGGTAATGATAAGAATAAGGGTCGGAAACGTCGTGAGATCGGTAGGTTTTGGCACATAAAGGGAGATAAGCAAAATTAAAACCGCAATCGCCATCGAGACGGTTAGCATCACGTCCAAAAGACTTGAGGGAAGAGGGACGATGATGATCGCTAGGATCGCCATCACAAATAGGACGACGCTTAGGTCTCTTTGCCCTAAAAGGAAATTAAGGGTCGTTCCTATCTGCTGTTTAAGAGTCAGTTTGCGTGCCAAACGGTTATACCTTACTCTTCATCGAGAATGTCGGCAAGGGTAAGTGCTGCCAAAAAGGTGTCGATCTTCCCTTGAAGACGATTGAGAAACGGCCAGATGGTACATGCCTCGGCTCTCTCGGAGGGGCAGCTATCCATCGAAGGGGAGCAGTCAAACACGGCGGGGGCTTTGCCCTCCACCGAGGACATCACCTCAAGCATCGTGATATCTTTTGGGGGTTTGGCGAGTACGAAACCGCCGTTGACCCCTTTAAAAGAGTTGAGAATCTCGCTTTTTGCCAACGACTGAAGAATTTTTGCCAAGAAACTTTTTGAGATAGAGAGTTCGCGTGAAAGGGTGTCGCTGTCCATCGGCGCGGAGGCTTTGGAGAGGACGATCAAAGACATAATTGCGTATTCGCTTGCACGGGTAATTAACATGGTTGGAAGTCTTTACTATTGAAAATTTGTAACGAAAAAATATTATACCTCAAAGAGATTAAAATAGCATCGCTTCACCCGAAGCTATTTTGTAAAAATCAAATAAAATAAAGAAAACTTTGAGTATAATCGCGCTTCGACTTTGTGGATAAAAACATGAACGTTAGATTATTATACCAATCAGGAGGCTGTTATGGCTTTAGATCAGGCTAAAAAACAAGAGATTATTGCGAAATATGCTCGCAAATCAGGTGACACGGGTTCAAGTGAAGTACAAATTGCACTTTTAACAGAAAGAATTTCGCAATTAACGGAACACCTTAAAACGTTCAAAAAGACCACGCTTCAAGACTAGGTCTATTGAAATTGGTTGGACAACGCCGCCGTCTTATGAGATACTTCAAAAGAACTCAAAAAGATGCGTATCTTAAACTTGTTTCTGACTTAGATATTCGCGACAACATCTAATTCATTTTCTAAGTTGTGTTTTTTAAGGGGTCGGGAGCGAATGCTCCTCGACCCCTTTTTCATTTTTACTTCAGAAATATCTCTATCGCTCTTTGCAAATCCTCTTTCGTATCGATTCCAAATCCCGTGCTTGCTACTTTTACCATGCTTATTTTCTTTTGGTGGTAGATCGCGCGAAGCTGTTCGAGTTTTTCTATATCTTCCAGCGGTGCATCATCAAGCGCACAAAACTCGTTGAGAGATTTTTTGCTAAATCCGTAGATACCGATATGCCCGAAATAGGAAGCATCGCCGCTTCTGTTGTAGGGAATCGGGGAGCGGGAGAAATAGATGGCGTTGTGGGTGTCGTCCATAATAACTTTAACGAGGTTGGGATCTTGCGCCGCTTCGTCGTTGATGGCATTGTAACAGCTTCCCATAATAAACGGGGCGTTTGCTTTTTGGAGCTCGCCAAGACGCACCAAAAGCGCTTTAACCACTTCGGGCTCGATGAAAGGCTCGTCCGCTTGGACGTTGATGATAAGTTCGTCGTCGCCCACACCCAAAATGTTGGCACATTCGTTGATACGGTCGGTACCGCTTTTATGGGTGGTTGAGGTGAGCATCGCTTCGATGCCGTGGGCTTGGCATGTAGCGATAATCTGCTCATCATCCGCGGCGACCACGACGCGATCAAGATGCGCTACGCGCTGTGCGGTGCGAACCACCATCGGCAAACCGCCGATATCGGCTAAAACTTTTTGGGGAAACCTTGTAGAGGCGAGGCGTGCAGGAATAATTATCATTTAAACCCTTTAAGATATAATTACGCGAATTATACTCTAAAAGGTGTTTGATGCTTCTTTATCAGCCCCAAAGCGGGTACTGCTACAACAGCGACTCTATCTTTTTGTACGATTTTATCTCTTCGTTTAGTCCCAAAGGCGCGATGCTCGACGTGGGCGCCGGATGCGGCGTGGTAGGGCTTTTGGTCGCACGCGACAATCCAAAAGTGCGGCTAGAAGCGGTAGAGAAACAAGAGGTGTTCGTAGAATATGCCTCGATCAACGCAAGAGTAAATAAAATAGAGTATACAATTCATAAAACAGATTTTTTAGAGCTGCAAGAGGATAAAAAATACGACTACATCGTCTCAAACCCTCCGTTTTACCATGAAGGGGCTTCCAAAAGCGAAAACGAGATGCTGTTTTATGCCAGATACAATGTGCATTTGCCTTTGGACGCTTTTTTTAAAAAGGTTTCGCGTCTTTTAAAACCCAATGCACATTTTATTTTTTGTTACGATCCCTCGCAGTTCGGACTCATTTGCGCCGCACTCGATAGGGTGAAAATGCGCGTCGTCGATGTACGTTTCGTGCATCCGAAAATAGATAAAAAGGCTTCTTTGGTGATGATCCATGCACGCAACGGTTCTAAATCTCTTATGAATATCCATCCGCCGCTTATCCCGTTTGAGGGGTCGGAATTTTCCCAAGAAGCGGTTGTTATCTATAAAAAAGCTTCGACACAGAGTATAAAATGCAGTTTATAATAGAAAAAGAGGGGTTTCCCTACGGTTTTGATCCCTCCGCTTGTGCCACATGCCAAGGGCGCTGCTGCACGGGAGAGAGCGGCAATATCTTCGTCAACAAAGAGGAGATCGAAGCGATCGCCGCGCTTATCGGGTTTTCGGTGGAGGATTTCATAGCCAACTATCTGCGCAAAGTTGGGTACAAATACTCCATAAAAGAGCTGCTTATCAACGGCAGCCACGAGTGTATCTTTTACGATAGCGAATCAAACGGCTGCATCATCTACCAAGCGCGTCCGACGCAGTGCCGCACCTTTCCGTTTTGGGATTATTTTAAAACACACGTAGCAGAGCTCAAACAAGAGTGCCCGGGGATCGTCGATGTTTAAGATATTTTCTATGGCATGTATCTCTTTGGCGTTTGTGGGATGCTCTTACGTCACAACACCCCAAGCGTCGCACCCTTCTCAAAAAGTGTTTGAGGAAGAGGACACTTACATCATGTTCGCACTCCGCGCCGAACAGCTTCAAGAGTATAAAGCCGCGGCGGGGATGTTTGAAACATTGTACGAAAAATCGGAGAAAAAAGAGTACCTCTACCGCTCTTTGCAAAATGCGCTGGTGGGCAAAGAACTCGCCTACGTGATCGAGAGGATCGATGCCGCATTGGAGGGCAGGTTTGACGATCTTACGCTCATCCGCCTAAAGATCGTTGCACTCAGCGCGCAGGAGAAACTCGAAGAGGCAAAAGAGCTCGGACTCAAGCTCATCGAAGCCAGCAACGAAGAGAATGATTATGTTTTGGTCAGCGATATCTACGCCAAACAAAAAAAGTTCGATACGGCGATTAAATACCTTGAGAGCGCGTATGCGAAAAACTACAGCGAAGAGGTGCTCGATAAGATTTCGATCATCCTTTATATGAATTTGCAACGCCCCAAAGAGGCGATCGCACAGCTTGAAACCCATACGAGGCTTCACGGGTGTTCGGAGATGATTTGTGCCCGCCTGATAGGACTTTACAGCAACGAAAACAATATAGAGGGGCTTTTACAGACCTATTTGAGGCTTTATCATACGTTTAAAAGCGACGAAGCGGCAAAAAATATCATTCAGATATATGCCTACCAAAAAGAGTATGCCAAACTCTCAAACTTTTTAGAGGAATATGCCCAAGACGACGAACTGCTGCTGCAGATGTACGTGAGGTTTAAAAAATATGCACAGGCATCCGCGCTTGCTTTGAAGATTTACGAAAAAACCTACGACGTGGGGTATTTGGCGCAAAGTGCCATCTTCGAGTATGAAGCCGCGAAAAACAAAAACGATAAAAAGATGCTTGCAAAAGTGGTCAAAACCCTCAAAGATGCGCTTGCCAAAGAGGAGAGCGCGACCTATTACAACTATCTTGGGTATTTGCTGATCGATCATGCCATAGACGTGAAAAAAGGGATGGAGTACGTGCGCAAAGCTCTCAAAGAGGAGCCTAAATCGGCGTATTATCTCGATTCGTTGGCATGGGGGTACTACAAACTCGGCAACTGCAAAAAAGCCAAAGCGATCCTCGATGAGGTGAAAAAACTCGAAGGGGGCGACGACCCCGAGGTGCTTTCGCATATTCAAAAAGTTGAGACATGTCTTAAAAAAACCAAAAAGGATACAAAGAAAAAATGATTCTAGACGAGATTATCAAAAAAACAAGAGAGGACGTAGCACAGAGGGAGAAAGAGTTTTCGTTTGATTGGCTGGGGCGTTCGCTCGCATTTAACGCACGTGCGCCGCGCGACGTGTTCCCTTATTTGCGCGCAACAGAGGAGAACCCCTACCGCATCATCGCCGAAGTGAAAAAAGCTTCCCCCTCCAAAGGGGTGATCCGCGAGAATTTCGACCCGCTTGCCATAGCGCAAAGCTATGAGAGGGGAGGGGCGAGTGCGATCTCTATTCTAACCGAACCCCACTTTTTTCAAGGGCATCTTGATTATCTCAGCGCGATCCGCCGCTATGTTTCGATCCCTCTTTTGAGAAAAGATTTTATCGTCACAAAGTACCAGATACTTGAAGCGCTCGTACACGGAGCCGACTTTATCTTGCTTATCGCCGCCGCACTCTCCAAAGGGGAACTTAAGGAGCTTCTTGCCTACACGCGCCACGTGGGGATGGAAGCGCTTGTAGAGGTGCACGACAAAACCGACCTCGTTAAAGCGATCTACGCGGGTGCCGACATCATCGGGATCAACCACAGAAACCTTCAAACGTTCGAGATGGATATGGAACTCTCCTACAAGCTCATCCCCCTCATGCCAAACGGCAAGATAATCGTAGCCGAGAGCGGCATCTACGAGCACGGACAGCTTGAGGATCTGAGCAAAGCGGGCGTAGACGCCTTTTTGGTAGGCGAATCTCTTATGCGTCAAGAAAACGAAGAGGAAGCGCTAAGAAAGCTCAAATACGGCACGAATTAAGGGGCGCAAAACCGTTGGCATGTAGCTTACATGCCAAGGCTGAAGGAAATTTACTCGTAAGAACCTTGAACTTTTGAAAGTTTTTTACTCGCTCCCAACGTCCTCGTTGGGAGTGTATAGCAGTATTGTCATATCGTTATATCCAAATCTATCTCAGCTTTTTGTATGTATTGACCAAGCTTGGCGCATGGGAATATTTTACATGCCACGAAATAAATGTCCTGTAATGGAGGTTTTGCTAATAGGGAAATCGACACTGGGTATAGGTGGCGACTGACCCTGTTTCCTCCAAAATTTTGTTATATTTAATTTTCTAATGGTTTGTTTTGGTTAAAAATGTTTAAAATTTCGATTGTATTTTCTTCTAAATTGACTTCATAGTTTATAGTGTGTTTCTTGTATATTAAATCTCTAATATTTTTGTCGTTAAAATAAATCGATTGTTTGTGTTTATATGGAAAGTTTGGAATATCTTTGATAAGTTTATCTAGCTCTTTTTGAAAGTTTTTACTGGCACTTACTTTATCTTTTGCTATATATTTTAAAATAATGAGTAGATTGATTTGAAATTTTCTTGAACGAATTATCTGCATATCATTGGTTTAATTGAGAAAAAAATTCTTCTATTTCTCTAGCATATTGTTCCTCAGATAGCATTTCCATTTTACCACTCTTAATATCATCTCTGATTTGTTGAAGCTCTTTTTGCCTGTCGTAAAAATAAGGATCAAGCTCAAGATTTTTATCTTTTGCAATGATTACATTAGAATGACTATTTCTAACAAAGTTCATAAACTGTTGCATGTAATCATCTTGCACTTGTACTGATAATGTTTGCATAATCTACATCCTTGTTGGTTTTATAGCTTTAATTGTAGCAAAACTCAAATGAATATCATTTGAGTTTATATTTTAGGTGAGAGGATTTGGGTATAGGAATCACCTGTTTTCTATCATGGCATGTAAATTATCTTACATGCCATGATAGAAATGTCCTGTGATGGGAGGTTTTGCTAATAGTGAAACCGACACTGAGCGACGACGATAATATCTTCGATAATTTTATACACAAGTCTATGTTCCGCCGTGATTCTTCTTGAAAAGTAGCCGTGGTAGTTTTCTTTGAGGCGCTCAGGTTTGCCCAGTCCATCGGAGTCGTCAGGATTGCGTTTTATATCTTGCAAGATAAGGTTGATTCTTTTGAGGATTTTTTTGTCATGCTGTACCCAGTACTGATAATCCTCCCAACCCTTATCGGCAAAGCCGACGATCATACCTCGATCTCTCTTTTGGTAAATTGCAGATTTTCTATCTGCTCGATAGCATCGTTGAGTCTATCGCGATTATTTTTTGAGGAGAGCAGATACATCGTTTCTTTCATCGCGCTGTACTCTTCGTACGAGAGTATCACCACCGATTTATCGTCTTTGGTAGTAATGACGTACTCATCAAAGTCGTCGCATACTTTATTGATAATTTCTCTAAGATTGTTTCGTGCTTGTGAGTAAAAGACCGCTTGCATAAAAACTCCTTTTGACAATATATTGTCATTTTAGCGAAATAGAGAAATCTTTGTCAATCTCGAAAAAAAGATGGTGCTACATGCCATGTAGCAAAGTTATCGAGATCACTGAGTTTATATTTTAAAAGAGGGGATCGGAGTATAGGTATCACCTGACCCCTGTTTTTCTGTTTTTTTTTTGTTATTATGCTTTTTATATATCTTAGATATAGCATTATTTAATTGTTCTAAATTTGTTAAATCTAGTTTTATAGGATATAAGTTCTTGTGTATAATATTAACTTTCTCAGGAGTTCTAGTACCTGCATAAACTATAAATCCATTTTGAGCTAAAAAATATGCACAAGCTTTGCCTATGCCTGAACTTGCTCCAGTAATCAAGACTATCTTTTTTATATTAGTTTCCTTTGTTTTAGTCTAACGGTGGCGCGGGTTATTGACACGCCAACGAAAAATTTTAATTTTTTGTTGTGCTGCTCAATGCAGCCGCTTGTTATCTGGTGCGTAGCAGCAGATGACTAGCGGGTGTTCAGCCCGCGCCACCGTTATCTCGGATGCGTAGCGTCCGAGATAACGTTTAAAATGAGCTAATAAATTGCCCGCAGGGTAATTTATTGGCTCCACTGATTTGTTAGCAGTTTATGTATTTGATAGGGTTTTGACTACCTTGTGTAATATAACTTTTTATTGATTTTTTAATATATTTGTTTCTTATATTATCATTTGCAATTGTTCCATCAAATTCCCATCTTTTCATTTCTGCAAATTCTGATGAATCTCTTGTATTATATTTTAATGTTCCAGATTTATACCATTGGTTTATTTCAAATACTTCCCTAACTACACCTTGAAAAACAGCAAAAGCAAATTTTGCTTTTGCTCTTCTTTCTCCTAATTTCCAAATACCTCTTGTTGCTTCATATAATTCTTCTTCTGTTATATTACTGTAAAATAATTTGTTAATTGTAATAGCAATAACATTATCTGTTACAGTAACTTCATCTGCTGTGTATTTTATATTTATATCATCAATAGATGTTCTACCAAATGATTTACTATGTAAACCTCTAACTTTATTTGTTAATTTATCTAAACCAACAAAATCAATTAAAGATGATTCAATTAATGAAGCTTCATTATCTGTTAATCCATATCTCAATAATTCAATAATGGGCATTTGCCCATTATTTTTTAAATCATTAATCTCTTTAACTTTTTTTGATTCACTATTTTCTTCCAAGTGTTCAAAGCATCTATTGCCTTGACCTTTACCAATATAAAATACTTTTTTTGTATTTGGATTAGTATAGATATAAACATAAGATTTAATTTCACTTATAACTTCATTTGTAAATTTCATATATGTTTATCCTTCTGCTAACGTTTAAAATGAGCAATCAGTGATCCGTGCGCGGGTCACTGATTGGCTCCTCTAATTTGTTATGAGTTTGAGTCTTGAACGATAATGATGTCAGTATTGTCATTGGACCAACCCTCCATATAATCTTGAATATGTTCATGTTCAAACTCCTTTCCCATTGCTTCCATGTCATTTGCAGCTTTGTTAAAGAAGTTTGCAATTGTTCGAAGTTTTGCAGGGGATACCTGCAATGTAATTTCTGTCAATTCTTGTGGATCAGATTCATTTTTGATTGTATATCCAAAAGTTTTCATTCATACCTCATAACGTTTAAAATGAGCAATAAAAAAGCCGCCCGCGGGTTTTTGATTGGCTCCTCTGATTTGTTATGCATTTAATCCAAAACTCTCAACAAAAAATATTCTCCTTCAGCCTTAAGGCCCATCCCACCATATGAACAGTGCCCTTTTAGTGTGACAGTTGAAAAGTTGTGATCAAAATGAAGATGTAAGTCACAAAATTCTTCATGATAATCGTCAAATTTTGCTTTATACCCTTGTTCTTCCTTGATAAACTTTCCAGTAAGACTTCCATAGGCTGCTGGCCCATATTTATCAATTGGAGATGAACCTTTTCGAAGACCATTGAGTTTGAAAAAAAAGTCTCCATTTTTTTCTTCATTTAAGCGCAATACAGAAACCGTGCTGATTCCTTCCCACCTACCATATTCTCCAAGCGATACAGGTTTTTTTAATGTGCGTAGTTGTTGCTGCGATTTATTTCTTAGCGATTTAGAAGTATTGTTGTCAGGTCGAAAATATAGAGAGTTGTTTGCCCAAAAAATAGCCTCATAAAAATTTCCCATTTCAAAAGAGGATTGAGCCTTACCGTTTAGTCCATCTACAATTAAATCTTTGTCTCTACATGCACTTGCATAATCAGCTTCTATCCCAAAATATTGAGACGCTTTTTTGTATTCTTTTTTATTAAAGAACTCTTGAGCAGTTTTTTGCATTTCTATTGCTACGTCAAAATACTTTTTTTTCTCTGCCAAATAATCTGATGAAAAAAGCAATGAGCTTATTACTACAACCAAATATAGATACCTTATCATTGTAATTCCTTGTTGACTGTTATTTGAATGCATAACTATTTATTAGTATTGCATTATATACAACTTAGCTATAAGATTACTTAATATCCTATCATTAAAAGTGTAATACTATTAAGTTGTGTTAAAGGCCTAAACTAAGGGATTATGATATAAAAATATGACAAATTGCAATATTTTATAATATTTTTTAAAGATTTTTGTATTGTTTTTATGTATAACTATTAACATATATCTGTAATATCTTATCAAAATGTCAAGATATCAAGCGGAAATCGTAATAGTTTAGCAAAATGATAAATATATCAGGAGTATATTATGGCAAAGAAATTACTTGATATTATGAGAGACAAAATCAGATTTAAACACTACAGTATAAAAACAGAACAAAGTTATATAGGTTGGGCTAAAAGGTATATATTTTTTCATAACAAAAGACATCCTAATGAGATGGGTAAAATTGAAATCGAACAGTTTCTTACACATCTAGCAACAAATTTAAAAGTTAGTCCTACAACACAGAACCAAGCTTTTAATGCTCTTTTATTTCTTTATGAACAAGTTTTAGAGATATCGCTAAAAGATCAAAATATTCAGGCACTCCGAGCACAACAGCGTAAACATATTCCAGTGGTTTTGACCAAAGATGAAGTGCACAGTATTATTGTAAATATGAATGGTATTTATCAGCTTATGGTAAAGCTTATGTATGGATGTGGTTTGCGAATGAGTGAAGTTCAGAACATACGAATAAAAGATATAGATTTCGGTTTCAATAAGATTTACATCTGGGATAGCAAATCGTTAAAAGATAGAACTGTACCGCTTCCTATGAAAATAAAAGATGAGCTTAGAATTCAAGTTGAAAAAGTCAAAGAGTTGCATCAAAAAGATTTAAAAGAGGGTTACGGAAGTGTTTATATTCCTTATGCGTTTGAGCGAAAGTTTCCAAAAGCCAAGTTTGAAACCACATGGCAGTATGTTTTTCCTATGAATACGATTGCAACAGACCCAAGAAACGGTGAACGAAGACGGCACCATATTTTAGATGCTACTTTGAGTAGAAATATCAAGAGTGCAGTTGCAAAGTCAAATATAGATAAAAGAGTAACTTCACACATTTTTAGACATAGCTACGCCACGCATCTACTTCAAGTAGGAATAGATTTACGCTCGATTCAAGAGCTTTTAGGACACAAATCCGTCGAGACAACGATGATGTACACTCACGTTGTAGCAGAGATGAACAAATCTAAAGTGATAAGCCCTTTAGATTTTTAGCTACCTCTAGAAAGAGTGCTACATTCTAAAAATCATAGCATGTAAATTATCTTACATGCCATGATATAAATGCCCAGTTAAAAGGCTTAGGGTGGAGGTTTTGCCCTACTACGTGGGTGTGGTAGTATTCGCGTGCTTTTGCCTCTTCTTCCGCACTTAAGCCATTAAGACTCCATGCGATCGTGCCGATGAAGTCCTCTTCGTTTTGGCTTTTGATGCTTCCTTGGGTCTCTATGTAGTCCACTTTGGCGAGGTGCCCTTGTGTGTAGAGGATGAGGGGGATGTACCAGTAGTCGGGTTTGGTGATAATCTTTTTGCCGATGTAGTCGATGATCTCCATATCGACGTAGCTACCGCCGACTTTGTAGGTGAGGTAGCAGGCTTTTTTGGCGGTTTGGCTCATCTTTTCAAGCGCGTGATTCATGTCGGCGACTTCCATGCTTCGTGAGGCTACGGCGATGTCGATGCTAGGCAAAGCGCTCCAGTCGTCTTCCCAGCCGATGTGGTAGGTGGTGATGTTGTTTACACCCTCACGCGCGGCGTAGGCTTCGAGTTCGTCGAGCATGTTGCGTGAAAAGTCGATGGCGATGACCTGTTTGACTTTTTTGGCGAGCGGTATGGCGAGGGTGCCCGGTCCGCATCCGATGTCAAGCACCGTCTCATCGCCTGCAAGCTCCATACGGGAGATAAAATCATCCACATACGCAGACTTTTGTACGCGCGGTGCCATATCTTTTGACTTGGCGTTCCAATCCTCGGCGCTTTTGCCTTTGAAGACCGTTTTTTCTTTGTGTTCTTTGTACATATTTGAAAAATCGAGCGGGTGTAAAAACATTGTTTATCCTTTAGTGGTGTATTGAAAAAAATATCGGGGTGGCTTCAAACCCTTCCATGCGGTACGATGCCACGAGTTCCTGCGCTTCTTTGGAGGTCAAAAAGTCCAAAAGCTTTTGCGCCTTAGCATGTACCTCTTTTGTCACTTTGCTCGGGTGAGCGATAGCTGCGAGGTAGGGGCGCATGAGCCTTTTATCTTCTATGTAGTAGCCTGCTATCTTGGCATGATGCTCTTTTTGGAGCAAAAACGGAATCACCCCAAAAAGTGTGTAGCCGTTTTGGTGTACGACCTCTTTAAAAAACCCTCGTTTAGATTCTAAAAAGATTGTAGCAGGATGGAAATTATAATGCTCTTTAAGCGCGCTTACCACCTCAAACGTACCGCCGCTTGGATGGACTAAAAAAGGTGTTTTGGTAGTTTCTATTTTCATAAGTGCTTGGGGCAAAGTGTCGCTTGGCGCTATCTTTGCAGGGTTTGAGCCTACACCCACGAGCATCTGCGCGTTGCGCGTCCACGGTGTGAGGTGCTCAAAAAGTCCGTCGGCGACTAAGTCGCTTAGGGTGTCGCTAGAGTGCATCGTGATACAATCGACCTGATGTTCTCGCACGTAACTATCAAGCTCTTGTTTGTTGCCGCTTATCACGACCTCTACCTCGATACCGTAGCGCGTTTCAAACGCCGCTTCGACCCTCTCCCACATGCCGCTTGTAACCATGCCGCCAATCACGGCGACTTTAAGCGGCGGCTCTTTGGCATCTACAAACTCCGTTGCAAAAAGCAATAAAAAAATCGCCCTCAGCCAAAACGTTTTCAAAATCTATACTCCAAAGAGGCGAAAAACTCACGCCCTGCCATCGGGTACGCCATATCGTAGCGAACAAGTTCGTCGGTGATGTTTTTCACACCTATCTCCGCACAAAGCGCTTCAAAAGGCTCATACGAAACTTTCAAATCAAAGGTCGTAAAGGTCGGGTTTATCACGTAAGTGCCGTCCATTTTATTCTCATACGCCCCTTTTCTAAGCTTCATATTGCCGTAGATGCTAAGACCCGCTCCGAGTTCTTGGCGTGCAAAAAGAAAGATTTGGTGTTTTGGCACATCGACGATTTTCGTACCTGTATCTTTGGTGTTTTTGATGTTCACATAGCTGTAGTTTCCGCCGATTTGCGTCGCGTCTTGTGTGTAAGCGAGTTCAAGCTCTCCACCGCGGTGATCAAACGTTCCTATGTTTTGGTTTTGGTTGAGCGATGTGTTTTGATCCCACGGGTCGTTTTGGATAGCATCTTTCACGCGTGTGAAGTAGAGGTTAAGAGCGCCGCTAAAGTTGCCTTGAGCTTTTTTATAGCTGAGTTCGTAGTGCGTCGCTACCTCGTTTTCTAAGTCTACATTTGGTACTGCTGTGCCTAGTTTGCGCGAGTATCTGTCTTTCATGCTTGGCATGTAAGTTTTTTGCGAGATACTTGCACGCACTTTAGAGGTAGTATCAAGCGTGTAGATGAGTGCTGCTTGCGGGCTGATGGCATCTTCTGAAGCAAGGGCGAGCATGTCGAGATTTGCCGTGTTGGTATCAAATATCTCATCCCCTTTTCTACGGTCGTAGCTTACACCTGCGATAAGTTCTAAATCGGGCGTGATTTTATAATTATCTTCGATACCGAGTGAGATGGTATGGTCTTTATAACGCTCGTTCATCAGCTCGGAGTTGTCTGTTTTAGAGATATCGTAGCCGCGGTGCACGTCTTTTTTGTAGTTGGCGGCGAGTTTTAAAAAGTTCTCTCCCGTCTCTAAGCCGTACTCCAAACGCGCGCCGTAGCTGTAGTCGTCGTAGCGGCTTTTAAATGCCCATTTTTTCGTAAAACTCGTGAAAGTATTGTCATCATACGAGTAGAGCGAGTTTTCGCTTTTGTCGTAGTAGGCGAGTGCTTTTATGTAGCTGCTCTCAAAATTTTTTTGTGCGGCAAGCGATATGGTCTCTTTGTTCCAGTAAGGCCAATCCCAATCTTTGTTTTTTGCAAAAGCGGTATCGGCAACGGGCGGCTGCTGTTTTTTCCCTTTTTGGTTGGCGTAGTTGATGGCAATCTCGCTTGCGTCCTCGGCGACGTATCCCGCTTTGAGGCTCACTTTTTTATCTTCGTTTTGGCTTCTTAGACGTTCACCTTCGGGTTGTGTCGCACTTCCCTCGTACTCGTCACTGATTCTAAAATGGTCTTGTTTACTGTAAGATGCGCCGAGTTGTGCATAAAAACCATTTGACATCGTTCCTACATTGAGATTTTCGATATGGCGCGCCATTTTGCTATCACTGTCTAAAACAAGTGTCGTTTTGATATTTCCCTCTAAAACTTTTGTCGGTTTTTTTGAGACGATATTCACGACTCCGCCCATAGTATTGGCACCATACACAACCGAAGAGAAGCCTTTTGAAACGTCGATTTGCGCAACATCAGAAGTAAGAAAACGGGCATAATCAAAGTTACCATCATAAGGCACATAAATCGGGATACCATCTATATAAACACCAATGCGTTTAGCATCAAACCCGCGAATATAAAGCGTTCCCTCACCGCGTCCACCTTGAAGGTCTTGATTAACACCGCTCATATTGTCAAGCGCTTCGGAGACGATGAGTGCGTTGTCTCTGCTAATCGTCTCTGAAGAGATGCTCTCTTCGATCACGTTGATATCATCCGCCGTTGACGTTTGCACGCTTACCTGCCCTAAACTATATGTATCTCCAAGCGCCAAAGACGCTATGAGAGATAAACCAAATACACTTTTTTTCATACCTTTTCCCTTTTACTTCTCTTTTATTTCGCTACTAAAATGACACTTGAGGCTTTGAACATGGCATGTACCGTGTCCCCTTTTTGAAGCTTGAGTTCTTCTATAGCATCGTTAGTGATAATCGAGCAAAGTGTTTTCTCTCCTAGTGAGAGTTTTACTTCACCGTTTACCGCACCTTTGATTACTTCACTTACTGTTGCTTGGATGTTGTTTCTAGCTGTCGCACGAAGCTTCTCTTTACTCAAAATCACGAAAGATGATTTGATGAGAAGCACAACCTCTTCACCTATTTTTAACCCCAAATTCTCTTTAGAATCGTTGGTGATGTTCGCCGAGATCATCACCTCGTCGCTTACTTTGACCACTACTTCGCTCATGACGCCGCCGCTTTTTATCTCGATAATATTTCCGCTTAATTCGTTTCTTGCGCTTGTTAACATATTGTTTCTCCTGTATTTACGTATGGTTTTATTTTTTGATTAAAGACCTTTAACATCGATCTTGTGTGTAGGGCATTCGAAGATGCCGGCTTAAGGACCAAATGAAGATTTTTTATCTCTTTGTCTAGTGTGTTTATCTGTTCTATGCACTCCTTTTCATCGCCTAAGATGGCGTTGTCCAAAAATTTTTTTCCGTCGAAAAACTGGTATCTTTGGCGCAGAAGCAGATCGTAGTTTCGCTCGTTGTAAAGCGGCTGTGTCTGCTTTGCCTGCACCGCACGCATCGATTTTACGAAGTGATCCGTGGCGGGAAGGGCTTTTTTATGTGCCGCTGCATACCCCTCTTCATCCGTATAAAAGACCCGCATAAGAATCGTTTGCGGATACACGCCCGCGAGTTCTTTGTAGGTCTCTTGCGCTTGTTTGCACTCCTCAATCGTTGCTCCTTGCGAAAACATCAGCCCGTAGCCTTGGAGCGCGGCGAACTCTATACTTTCGCGCGTGCCGAAGGTCGCTATATAAAAAGGGATTTTTTGCTGCAATGGACGCGGCTGCATGTTTTGGTTACATGCCAAGAAAGTATCTATGAGCGCGACCTTTTCAAACATCTCATCACGCAGGTTTTGGGGGCTTTTTTCAAAATGTTCTACGTCGTAGGCAAATCCCCCTTTGGCAAACCCAACTTCGATCCGACCGAAGCTGAGGTTATCAAGCGTCGCTATCTCTTCGGCAAGGCGCATCGGATGGTAAAAAGGCGCCAAAAACGCCGCACTCGCGACGGTGATCTTGCGTGTCTTTGCCGCCAAGGTCGCCATCATCAAAGTGGGGTTTGGGATACAGCTAAACGCGTTGAAATGGTGCTCCGCAAACCATACGCTATCAAACCCAAGCTCCTCGGCGTAGATGCCAAGCTCGATATCGTTGGCAATGGTGGTATGTGCGGACGCGCCGTAGTTTTCCGTGAGTAAAAAAATCCCCGTTTTCATCTTTGCTCCTTTGTGGTTGCGAAAAAAGTCGCATACTCCTCTTTTTTGAGGTCGTAGCCGTAAAAATCTTTGTAAAACTTCGCCGTTAGCTCATAGAGATTAAGCTCTTGCATCGCCTGGGGATAGAGCACTTTGGCAAGCCACACAATCCCCAAAATCGCTTCAGGCGAGGGTCGATCCCACCAAAAACCGCCGACGGGTGCGACAAAAACACGGTCGTTTTGAACCGCTCTGAGGTTTTTATAGAGCGGGTTTTTTTGGACCGATTCGCGTGATGTTTGAAAGTTTTTGTTGTTGGAGAGGATCACGATATCGGGGTCGAACTCCAAAAGGGTTTCGGCGTTGAGCGCACCTTTTAGCTCAAGCGCTTGGGCGACGTTGATCCCTCCCGCGTGGGTGATAAACGCATCGCCCCACCATCCTTTGCCTTCGCTTGAGATTTGGTTGGAACCGTTTGCGTAAAGCACTTTGACTCTTGTGCCCTCATGCGGCAGTTTGCTTTGAACAAGAGCAAGTGTCTGCGTCCAAAACGCGACAAGCCGTGCAGCTTTTGCCTCTTGATCTACATAGCTTCCCACCGCTTCAAACTCCGCTAAGAGCGTAGAGAGCGTATGTTTGCCGATCCCCAAAGTAAATACCTTTATGCCGCTCTCTTGGATACGCTCGTTCGTTGCAAGTGATGTAACTCCTGCAAAAACCACGTCGGGTTTGAGCTTAAAAAGCGTTTCAAGATTGACGTTGTTAAAGGTGCCTACGCTCTCTTTGCGCGCCAAATCGGGGAAGAGTTTTTCAAAAAACACAAACCTCTGCGCCCCAGGATGGGCGATGATGTTTTGGGGCGCAAAAATCGCCAATTCTTGAACAGCGCCGCCGTAGCATGTCACGATAATGCGCTCTGCTTTTTTGGGTTTGGCGATCTCTTTGCCTAAAAAATCTTTGGCATGTAAGCTCGAAGTACATGCCAAAAGGAAAAATAAAAGCCAACGAAGAAAAAATCTCATGACTAGTACTTATAACTCAAAGAGGCAAACACGGTTCGAGGCGCGCCTACCGTATAGGTGATATCTTGTTTGACGTTGATTTCAGAGGCTCCAAACGTAGAGATATACTCTTCATCAAGAAGGTTTGTACATGCCAAAGAGAAGGCTAACGTATGGGCATCGATTTTGAAATCTTTACTGACACTCAAATCAACAAGATAGTGTGCGTCAACCTCGTATTTATGTTCGACATCGACATAGCGTTTGCCTAAATAACGCACGATAGGAGCAAGGGTATAGCCGTAGAGATCATATTCGGCGGAAACGTTTGCAAAAAAGAGAGGTACGTCGGGGAGTTGGTTCCCTTTGGTTTTTATGAACGAACCCGCCGCCGATTGGATATCACTCGTAAAAGCGGAGTGGTTATAGGTCGCCGCGCCCTTGATCGAGAGGTTTTGCGATACGCCGTAGCCTGCGCTTAACTCAACTCCGTAAGATTCTGCTTTTGCGCTGTTTTGTTGGTAGTTGTAGTCAAGTGCGGGATCGTAAAATGTTCCGCCGACATTTTTTAGTTTTGAGTAAAAAAGCGTTGATGCGGCAGAAAAACGTTCCCCCTCGTACGTATAACCTATATCGATATTATCCGACTCTTCAGGTTTTAAATCTGCCCACATCTGACGTAAAAGCGCTTCGTTTTTGTTGATTTTAGGATTGTTAAAATAGCTAATCATACTGCCGCCGAAACCGTAGCTAGGGGTGTTGTAGTTGCGTCCGTAGCTGGTTTTAACGTACGAAGTATCGGTGAGATAGTGCGTGATGCCTATGTTTGGCAAAAACACCTCATAGGTGTTTGAAGGGAGTTCAAAATCTACGACAGAAACTTGAGAAAGCGCCGTCTCGTAACTCACATCACCGATACCCGTCGTGTTGTAGCTGATGAGATTGGGAGAACTCAGCCACAAATATTTAAGCCCCGCCTCGACGATAGTATTGTCAAACGTCTGTTCGTAGGTTAAAAAAGGCGCATTAAAAGTATGGTTCTTCTCTACCTTGACGATGCGCTCCCATTTGACAAAATCCATCGTCGCCGCATTGCGCAGTTTTCTGCTTGTCGGAGGTCCGGGAGGTTCATCCTCTTGGTACCAGTAGCCCGCTTTTACTTTTGCGCTTTCAAACGTATGCGCATACTCTAAAACCGCTCCGTAGGTGTCGTGATCCACCAGCCAGTCGATCACGTTGGTGCCGCTTCCGCTGTAGCTGTAGCCTTTGTCGTTTAAGAAGTAAGGGCGGAAACTAAGTGTGTCCTCCGCTGAAAGAGGAATTTTGAGTTTTGCGATAATCGTATAGGTTTGAAAATCTTGTTTATTGCGGTCGTAGTAGCTGCTATCGGTCGCCGCATCACCCGTGAGTTGTGTATTATAATCATAATCTTTATAGCGAGAGAGATCCTTGCTTTGTTCGTAGGTAAGCCCTTTGTAGTTGTGTTTTTGCTCATCGTTGTAGATGCCGTACACTTCCCACTCAACTTCTTGATTTGAAGTACTTGCAATGCCTAGGGCAAAGTTCTTTCGGTTGGGCGATGCACCTTCCCCTTTAAACTTATCCGCTTTGGTAAGAGAACCTGAGACAAAGAACTTCGCCGTGTCCGCTATTTCGCCGCTATCGACGCGAAGATAAGTTTTTGTGAAATCATAACTTCCGAGTGCTTGTTTTATCTCTGTTGTAAATGTTTTGGAGGGCTTTTGCATCTTCATATCGACCATCCCGTTGTCGCTTCCGTATCCAAAGCCGCTGTCTGCTTTGATGGCACCTTTTTCGACGCTCACGCTTGAGACGTTTTCTATATCCATCATCGTCGCAAGCCCGCCTCCGGGACCGATCCCTTTTAGAGGAAGCCCCTCAAGCGTTTCACCGATGTTTCTGTCCGCTTTACCGCGGATTTTATGGGTGATATCCATCCCGAAAGGGTCGTTGGTTCGGATATCCACCCCCGCTTCAAGCGAGATGCTTTTATAGGGGTTGAGAAGTTCCGCACTGCTTTTGATCTCGATCTCTTTGGCACTCACCACCGATTTGGCGCCGATGCTTGATTCCTCGATCACTTGGGTTTCTACACTTGCTTTTTCAAGGGTAAGTGACTCTTCGTTTGCATAGAGGCATTGTTGCGCGAAAAGCAGCGAAGCAAATGACGAAAGTATGATCTGATTTTTATCCATTGTTTTTTCCTTTATAAACTAAACTCTTTTTTAACGTCGCTCCAGAAGTGGCGCTTGATGTTTTCCATGTTTGTGCGGCGGTTTATCATACGGATAGAGAGCGGCTCGATCCAGTTCCAGAACTCCTCAAGAAGCTCTCTTGGAAAGGCTACCTCTTTGAGTGTTTTTTTGTACATGCCAAGCCAAATTTCGCGGTCGTTTTCGTCGATTGGGATTTTAAAGTGGCGCATTCTTAGGTGCGGTTCCCCGTGCACGGAGGTAAACACGTCGCCGCCGCCGAGGGCTTCGACGAAAAAGTCGGCACTTTTATCGACCGCCATTTTAAACGCCTCTTCGTTGGCGGGGAAAAGTTTGCCGACCTTTGTTTTGAGAAGCAGTTCGTGGTGGTGCCACACCATCGCACGTATCTTTTCTTCGCCTAAAGCTTTGAAAATCTTGTTTGAGGGAAACACTACGGCAGGGAAGATGATGTCGATCATCGGCTCCACGACACGTACTTCATCGCCTCCGAAACGGGGTTGGTTAGGACGCTCTTGCATCTGTGAGACTTGTGTAAAAGAGTTGATTCTGCCGCTTTGGCAACTGTTGTTTTGTGGGTTGTGTTGCATCTTTTATCCTTTATTTGATGATGTGGATCCAAAAACCGCTGTCGTCGTCGATAATCTCGAACGCGCTAGGGTTTAAGCGTTGCATGATCGAAGGGAGTGCCTCTCTTTCGGGTTTAAGCTTCTCTTGAAAACTTTTGCGCCACTCGGGATTGCGCGCGTGCATCGTAGCGACGATCTCATCGCGCAGTTGTGCCGTGCCGAAACCGCCGCCGATGTAGGCATGTCCCCCTATCTTTAGGACACGTAAAATCTCTTCGTAGGCTTTGTGCCAATCCTCCCAAAACGGCGAAGAACCGCGGCTGATGACGAGATCGATCGTCCCGTCGCAACATGCCATGGCATGGATATCGCCGACGATAAATGAACTTCGACATGCCAAGGCCTCTTCGTGTGCATATTGTTTTGCAAGCTCGATCATCTCGTGCGATTTGTCGAAAAAGATCATCTCCATCTGCGTGAGCTTTCCAAGCGCGCGCCCAAGCGCTCCCGTGCCGCACCCCGCGTCGAGACATATGCCGTGAAACAGTCCCGTTTTGGCGATGATCTGTTCGGCAATGGTCGGGTAGATCGGGGCAAACACCTCACGAACGATACGGTCGAAACTTTGGGCTTTGGTCGGGTGTGCTTCTTTTCTTTGTGCATTCATGGATCTGCCTTGTTAAAAGTTCAATGTCGCTTCGACGCCGATGGTGCGTCCGCGGTCGTAGTAATAGCCCGTGGTGTATTTCGTCGCATACTGATCGTGTGTGAGGTTTCTGCCGTAGAGTTTGAGATCCGCTTTATAGCTGCCTAAATCAAGCGTGTGCATGATGTTCGCATCGACGCGCAGGTAATCGCCCAAGTCGGCGTTTGACCACCCCATCGGACTTTGGGAACTTGTGTAGCCGCTTACTTTTTTAAGGATTGCGTTGAACGTCGTTGCATCCCATACGTGGCTTACAAGCGCGCTGATGTTGTCTCTTGGGATCGTGATGCCTACGTTATCGGAAAAACTGCTCGGGGTTACTTTTTGCTCGAGCGTACGGGTATAAGAGAAGCGATAGTTCGTGTTTGTCGCTATATTGCCTTTGAGGGTGAGTTCTACCCCCTTGGTGCGTGAATTTTGTTGGGTGTAGTAGTAGTATTCGGCGCCATCGACGACGTATGTCGTAGAAGTGGCGACTTTTTCGTTATCGATACGTGTATCGAAATAGGTAAGTACGGCACCGAACGCTTTGGCAAAGGAGGCATCAAAGGTGGTCTCAAAACGTTTTTGTTTCTCATCGTCAAGCTGTGAACCGTCTTGTGTTTTGAGATCAAAATCGCCAGAAGTGCCTTGATCGCCGTAAAAGTAACGCGCGCTGATCGTATAGTTCGGGCTTAAACGATAGAGCCCGCCGAGTGCGTAGATCGATGCGGGTGCCAAATCGACATCGTTGTTGGCATCGAGATTGTTGGTGTATTGGATTTGAGTTTTAGCCGCTACGGAGTTATTGATATGTTTTTGGTCGCGTCTGTAGCCTAAATCGACAACTCCGTCCCCGTCTAAAAATCGTTGTTCAACGCCTGCGGAAAAACCTAAGACGGACGTTTCGTAGGTATTAAACGGGGTTGATTGGTTAGCGCCTTCCCCTTCGCTTTTTGTGTATTGGGTTCCTAGTTGCAATGAAGTATCTCCAAAACGCGCATTGTGACGCAAGCTGTATGCGGCGGTTTTTTCTTCGTAATCGCGTGCTGAAGGGGGTGTTGCATCAAAATATTCGTTGTGTTCGTATTGCTTGTAGTCGGTGTGTCCCACGGAAAAAAGGGTGACATGGTTTTCGCTCCATGCCATGCTTGCATCAAGCGAGAGTATCGTGGTCTTAAGCGGGTCGTAGTACCATTTGGATTTATCAAGTGCCCCCGTCTTGGTAACGCCGCGCTGCATCTCAAAGCGCCCGCTGTCTTTGTAGCCCATGAGGTTGAGCGCAAATCCGCCGTATTTTAAACTCCCGTTGACCATCCCCGTCTCGGCGTCGCTTCCGTCAAACCATGTATCGTTACTTGGACGATCAAAGCGAGAGATGGCACCGCCGATGGAGCCGTAAAGTCCAGTCGTATCGCCAAACGTTGTTCCCGCATAGAGGCTTTGCCCATTTGCCCCCTCTTGACTCACCGCTTTTTCGTAAAAAGCAGAAAGGATCCCTTGGGTCTTTTTGGGCTGTTTCGTGCGGATGACGACGAAGCCGATATTGACTCCCGAACCGCTGTTGGATGCGCCGATGCCGATAGAAGGTGCAAGAGAGAGCGAAGTGGCGCTACGGATAATCTGAATCTCTTCGATGGCGATCATCGGAATTTTGTACAAAATGCGGCTTACCGTAGGGGGCAGAATCGCTCCGTCGATGATGTAGGTGATATTGCCGCTGCCGCGCATACTGACGTTAAACGGGCTTCTGCGTCCGTGATAGGTGAGATCCACTCCCGTGGCCTTGTTTAAAAGATCAAACAGATCTTTTGCTTTATACGCTTCGATCTCTTTTTGGGTAAAGATTTCCGTACTTGCGTGAGCGCTTTGTTCAAGTTTATAAAGGTTCGTAGGCGAACTCAGATCGATATCGTCACGCGAAACATAACTGTTTTCGCTATTGACGTTGACGGCTTCTAAAACTTTAACTTCATCCGCTTGGGCGAGTAAAACCGAACATGCCAAGGCACTAAGAATTCCTATTTTTTTCACTTTGTATTTCCTTTATTTTAAGTTGGAGGCTTTAAAAAAAAGCGCATCGAATTTTTTTTGTTCATCCTCTAGCGAGCCTTGTAAAACTCCCGGATAGAAGGTGTGAATGAGCCAGCGGATTCCCATAAGGCGCATAAACGACGGGGGGCGTGTGATAAAGTTAAAAGGGGTAGAGGGGACGAGGTAGACTCTCTTTTCTTGAACCGCTTGAAGGTTTTTCCAACGTAGATCTTGCATAACGCCCTTTGCAAAACTACTCTCCATAGCGATAACGACATCAGGATTAGCAAGCAAAACGCTCTCCATGCTCATCTTCTCCATGCCGTAGTTGGAGCTCATCTTGCAATCAAGCGCATTGACCCCTCCGCTGTAGCTAAAGGGTTCAAGATGAAACGACCCTTCGCACTCGCTGAAAAGTCCGTCGACTCCTTGGGCGAAGTAGTAGCGTGTGGGCTTTAGTTTTGCGATTTTGGGCTGGAGTGAGTCGATGAGGGAGAGGGTCTCTTGCGTATAGGCGATGAGCGCATCGGCGCGCCCTTTATCACCGCTTAACATGCCATAGAGTCGAAACTGACTTACCAAATCCTTAATCGAGTCGTTGCGCACCAACAAAACGGGAATCCCCAGCTTTTCAAACTTTGCAAGCGCTTTTTCATATCCGTTCATACGTGCCCACATGATGATAACATCGGGCTTGGACGCGGCTAAGACCTCAAAATTCGGCGTATTGCCCTGCCCGAAAAATCCGCCTGCGACGGGTTTTGTATAGGAGGAGCCTGCATAGGGTTTTTGCTCCGGTCTATAGGGGGTGTTAAGTGCTGCGATGAGATTCGGGTTAAACGCCAAAAGGCTCATCGTCAAAGGCGGTGAAGCGGCGTAGATTTTGCTCACGCTATCGGGTACGGTGACGACGCGCCCGTAATCGTCGGTGATCTGCTTGGCATGTACGAAAAGCGACATGCCAAGAAGCATAAAGAATAAAACGGTTCTCATAAGTTCTCCTTTTTGTTGTATCTTTTTTTATATAACGCTATCTAAATCTCTCTCGTATCGGAAAGATACGGGTAGCATTTCAGTGTTTGTTATGAAACACAGGTACACACCTTGCGTGCGCGCCGTGTGTGATGATGTCGGCTTTGATGCCGTACACCTCCTCGATCATCGATGAGCGGATCACCTCGTCGGGCGCGCCGTCGGCGATGATCTTTCCGCCGTTCATCACCGCCACGCGGCTTGAGACTAAAAGCGCGTGGTCTGGGTAGTGGGTGGTTTTTAAAAAGGTGTACCCCTCTTTTGCAAGGGAGTCGATGAGCTCCAAAAGACGGATTTGATTGCCGTAATCCAGACCGTTTACGGGCTCATCCATGAAAAAGAGGTTGACCTCTTGAGCGAGGGCGCGCGCTAAAAGCACAAGCTGTTTTTGCCCGCCGCTGAGTTGCCCGAAGGGGCGCCCCGCCAAGTGTGAGATCCCCGCTTTTTCGAGCGCTTCATGGGCTTTGTCGCGGTCGTTTTGGGTTGGCATGCCAAAAAATCCGAGCTTGGAGATACGCCCCATCAGCACCATCTCTAAAACCGAATAGTTAAAGGGCACGTTGTGGTACTGCGGAATGTAGGCGATATGCGACGCCACCTCTTTATGGGAGTAACTCTCTAAAAAAGCGCCGTGGAGTTTGATAGCTCTTTTAGAATCCAAAAGTTTGAGCATCAGGCGCATCAGCGTGCTTTTACCGCATCCGTTGGGTCCCAAAAGCGACACCACTTCCCCCTTGTAAAGGGCAAAGTCTATCCCCCCTAGCACGGGCGTTTTTTTATACGAAAAGTGGAGGTCGCCTACCTCTAAAATCGGTTTTAGTTCCATGCTGCCCTCGCGTTTTTAAGTACGATAATAAAGATAGGGATGCCGATAAGCGAGGTCAAAATCCCGATGGGGATCTCCACGCTCAAAGCGAGTCGCGACACCGCGTCGGCTAAAAGCAAAAACGCACCGCCGATAATAGCGGAGAGCGGCAAAAGCAGACGGTGCGAAGGACCCACCGCCATACGGATAATATGGGGGATAATAAGCCCCACCCACCCGATGATCCCCGCCATCACGACCGCCAAAGAGCTTGCAAGCGTGGCAAGTACAATCGCGATAATGCGAATGCGTTTGACGTTGACGCCCAGCGCCTTTGCCTCCTCATCGCCTAGACTTAAAAGATCGAAATATTTACTCATAAAGATCATCCCCGCAATGCTCAATACTATCGGCACCGCCACCCCTAAAACCTCGCTAAGCTGCGCCATGGAGAGCGACCCCATAAGCCAGTAAACTATTGCCGGCAGGGTACTGTAAGGATCGGCGACATATTTAACTACCGACAAAAGCGAGGTAAAAAGCGACCCGCTGATGACGCCGCCAAGGACAAGCATCACGCTAGAGCGCGTCGAGGAGACCATCGAACCCACAAGCACGGCAAAACCGACGGCGATAAACCCGAAGGCAAATGCCATTGTCTGTACGATAAACCAGTTTTCGCTTACAAGCATCCCGCACGCCGCGCCAAACGACGCTCCCGCCAAAACCCCCAAGATACCCGGAGAGACCAAAGGGTTGACAAACATCGCTTGAAACACCGCGCCGCTTATGGCGAGGCTTGCACCTATGAGTATCGCCAAAAGCACACGCGGCAGGCGTATCTCCATGATGATGTTATCGATCAGCGAAAAAGTGGCGCTATCGAGCGTCTGCGCGCTTGTAAACTTCATCTGTAAATACGCGCTAAAAGTTGGCATGTCGATAGGGTACTGCCCCCAAAGGAGCATAAAAAGCGCCGTTGCCATGAGCAAAAGCGTCGCACCGACTAAAAGCGCGCGTTGTTTAGAGGGGTGTAGCGTGTTCATTAGTATGCAAGACTCGCGCTAAAATAAAGCCCGAACGGCGCGCCTGTTTGGTAGGTGCTTGAGGTGGTGCTTGCCGCCAAAACGTTGTCGGGCGTGGTGATCGTGGCGATATATTTTTCGTTTGTAAGGTTTGTTGCCGTCGCACGAAACACAGTATTTTTGGAGCCTAAAAAGTTCGGTGCTTTGTAGGAGACGTCAAGGTCTACAAGCGTGTATGCGTCGATCTTCTCCGTATTTGCCACGTCGCCGAAACGGCTTGAGGTGTAGCGCAGACTCGGTGTAAACGTCCATCGATCAAGATAGTACGAAAGCGCCCCTTTTGCCATGATTTTAGGCGCGTCTGGGAGCTGGTTGCCTTTGATGGCGCTTGTTCCCGCGGCACTCGTTTGGAAATCTTCGCTAAAAGAGTAGCGGTTATAGGAGAACCCAGCCATGAACTCAAGCGTTTCGCTTAGTGCGCCGCTCGCACTAAGCTCCGCACCGTACCCTAAAGCATCACCCAGATTGGCAGGGTAGTTTACGCCGTAGGTAGGGTCATAAATATTGGCTTGTTTATTGCGCACGAAACTCACGAACACGCTCGGGTGCAGGCTCACGCCGCCCACCGTGGTTTTGTAGCCCACGTCGATATTGTCGGAGGTTTCAAGGTTGAGTTTGTCCCACAACTGTTGCAGCCTCACCCCTTTGGCGACGAAAGCGGCACGGTTGCTTACATAGGTCGGAAAGAGGTTCACGTCAAAGCCGTACGAGCGCGAATAATCGGCATAAACGGCGCTTGTGTCGTCAAGCTTGTACGCCGCATAAAGCGATGGCATCCATGTTTTAAATGTTTTTGCATCCACGCTTGCCCATGTATCGACGGTGCTTGTGGCTAAAGCGGTGTCGTAGTCGGTGCTTGTGGCGGCATTGGTGCCCGTGCGTGCGGTGATGGAGCCGAGTTTAAAGTTTTGATACTGCACGCCCGCCGCATAGACGAAGTTCCCAATCTCGCCGCTAAGTTCCATAAAAGGCGCTTGCAAGACGTGGTAGTCGTTGTCGCTTAAGATACCGTAGCCGTCAAAAACGAGGTTGCCGCTTGCATCGACCTTGTATTTGCGTTGGTCGCTCGGGGGTCCTGGAGGGAGCTGTTTATGGTACCAGTAGCCGATCTTGCTTTTGAGCTCTTGACTAAAGGCGTGCTCGTACGACGCGACGACGCCGTAAAGATCGTGATCCATCTGCCAGTTCATCACACGCTGTTTTGCGGCATCGGCATTGGTTTTAGAGAACCAATATTCCCCTTTATCCTCTTTATAGTAGGGTTTTATCTTGATCGTGTCGTTTGCGCTTGGCATGTAGAGAATGTCGGCAAAAACATTCGTGGTAAGAAAATCCTGCTTGTTATAGTCGTAGTAGTTGACGTCGTTGGCATTTGATGGCTTAATGGTCGCGTAGTCTTTGGAGAAATAGGTATCTAAATTTTTTGCCTGAGCATAAGAGAGGGAACCGTAATTGTGGTGTTCGTCGCTGTTGCGAATGGCGTAAAGATCGGCTTTGAAGCTCTCGCTTGGCATGTAGGAGAGTCCCACCATGCCGTTGATGCGTTCGAGGTCGCCTTCGCCTTTATATTTTTCGTTGGTAAGAAGTGAAAAAGAGCCAAACGCCGCTACGTCGCCGATTTTGCCCGTATCAAAACGCACGAAAGTACGTTTAAAATCATCTTTTCCAAACGACTGCGACACCGTAGCGCCCGCCTCTTTTTTGGGTGCTAGTACGTGCATGTCCACCTTGCCGATGAGGCTTGAGAAACCGAGGTTTTTATCGACGCTGAGGTAGCCTTTTAGCAGGTCGATCGAGGCGACGTTTTCCATATCAAGCATCTGTTTGCCGCCGCCGGGGTTAGAGGAGAGGGGCATCGAGTTGATCATAAAAACCCCTCCGGGACCCGACTGGCTTTTGCCTCGGATGCGTATGGGGTCGTGGTAAGAGGGCTCATTGCTTCCTGCACTGTCAACGGGAGTAAAATGCACCGAAGGGGAGTACGCGATCACCGTGTAAGGGTTCATCTTGGCATGGGTGGAGAGGGTCGTAATGCTTTTAGGGCTAAAACGCAGGCTGTTTTCGCTTTTTGAGAGGTTCTCATCGGCTAAAAAAAGGCTTTCACTTGCGTCGGCATCGTCGTTGACGACGATCTTTTCGATGCTGATGGGACTGGCACAAAGCGCCGTGCTTAAAGCGAGTGAGATGGCTATGGTACGGGTTTTCATTTGGTTGTTCCTAGTATTGAATTGAGTTGGTTTTCATTGGGTGTTACGTGTAAAAAAAGGTCGTAAAACTCTTTTGTACGCTCTTTTATGTCGATGGGATACTCTTTTGGATAAAAGCTATGTGCGAGCCACTGAATCCCCAAAACGCGCATAAACGAGGGCGGTCTGTCAACCCAGTTAAAAGGGTTGTTCGGTACGAGATAGACACGGTTGTTTTGAAGTGCGCGCAGATGTTTCCAAAGGGGACTCTCTACGATCTCGTTGTAAACAAGGGCGTTTTGCACCACGATCACGTCGGGGTCGTAGCGAAGGATGGTTTCAAAGGTGATCTTCTCTAAGCCCAAAACACCGCTTTGGGTGCATTTGTGCACGTTCTCTCCCCCCGCGAAGTTGTGCGCTTCGACGTGGAACGAATCGCTGCATTCGGTGGAAAGTCCGTCAATCCCCTCCGCATAGTAGTAGCGCACTTTTTTAGGAGCTTTAAGAGCTGCATTTTTTACCTCCTCAATGATCTTTTGGGCGTAGTCGCCGAGTATTTCTCCCCGCTCTTTTTCCCCGATCGCCGCCCCCGCTTTTTTTATGGAGCTTGGCATGTCGGTTATTTTCCTAAAAGGGAGGGTGAGGGTCGGGATTTTTGTTTTTGCTATTTCGCTTTGTACGCGCGAAACAAGCAGATCATCTTCCCAAAGCAAAATGAGATCGGGTTTGTGCTTGATGATGTTTTCAAGATTGATCCCCGCACCCCCACCGTGAAACGAGCCGATGAGAGGCAAGTGAAGAAATTTTTTATTTAACAACGCCGCATCGGCGTAGTTGTTTGGGTTTTTCGCTTTAAAGTTGAGCCCGATCATCTTCTCGGGGTTAAGCGCATAGATGAGATAGTTCATCGGCGGGGATGAACCGAACACTTTTTCTACTTTTTCACTTACGATTTGTGAGTGAAGAGAAACGCTCAAAAATAGTAAAAAAAAGAGCTTTTGCATAGTTGGCATGGTGGGTTCCTTAAGATTTTTTCAGCGTAAACGCTATGGGTATTTCAAGTGTTGTTTTGCTCGGTAGTTCCGGATAAGAGCCGCTCAAACTCGTGACTGTTTGAAGGGCTCTTTTGTCCAATGAAGTGCTTTTAGAGGGATTCAATATAAGCGCATCCTCAACGCGTCCGTCTCGCGTGAGGGTGAAAGAAACGACGACGACACCTTCAAGTTTGAGTCTTTTTGCAAGGGGCGGGTAGATAAGTGCCTCTTGGATCATGCTACGAATGAGGCTGAGTGTAGTGTGATCGAGCGACTCTTTTTGTGTATGTTCTTTGGGTGTCGTTGTGTTTTGCACGGATGGTTGCAAAGCAGGAGAATACAAGGGTGTTTCTTCGTGTAAAGTTACCTCTTGTGCAACTTCCTCGGACAAAGGAGGCGTAAACGCCTCGGAAGATACCGCCTCATTTTGTACAACCTCTTGCGCGATAGGCTCCTCTTTAACAGGTGTAGGTTGCAGAGTTTTTGGTTGTTTTTGCGGGATCTTGCGAAGCGTTTTTTGCGCTGCTTTTTTTGGTTGCGGTTGTGCTTTTGGCTGCGGAGTTTGCACCGCTTTTTGGGGGAGAACCTCTTGCTTAGGGGTTGTGTGCGGCACGAAACTGCTTAGCTGCATGATGATTTTATTCTCTTGTATCTGCGGAGTTTTTTTATAAACTGCGCCGAAATACAAAGCGGCGCTCAAAAGTGCCGTATGGATCAAAAGCGATGCATAAAACGCTTTGTATCTGTTTGCTCGCAACGATTGTACTACCATTTTCTTTCCTTTGTATTTATTTTAATATAGCGATAATGAAGCAGATGCAATTTTTGTACTCTCTTTATTTAGGCGATTTAAACAAATTTGTTTTAAGAGTTACGTCGGGTTACATTTTCGTTATATCTTTTTGGATACATTGAAGCGTATTGTATTGGTTGGAATCTTAAATTTTAATTGAAAATGGGAAAAAAAGAGGTTTTTACGTAAAAAAGTAACAAATACTAGAGAGAAAAAGGAGGAAAACCTAGACCCTGAATCTAGTTCAGGGTGACGAGGCTACTGCAAAAGGGCTTTGACACACTCGTTGATACGTTTGCCGTCGGCTTTGCCTGCGAGCTCTTTGGATGCGGCTCCCATAATTTTGCCCATATCTTTGAGCGAAGTAGCACCCGTTTGGGAAATGATAGCTTGGAGCGCGGCTTTGAGTTCCTCATCACTTAGCTGTGCGGGGAGGTATGGCATGTAGCACTCAATTTCGTCGAGTTCTATCTGCATAAGATCGGTGCGGTCTGCGTCTTTGTACTGCTTTGCGGCTTCTTCGCGTCTTTTGACTTGGTTTTGGATGATCTTTATGACGTCCTCATCGCTTAGTTCTCTGCGCTCATCCACCTCTATTTGTTTAAACGCGCTCGTTAAAAGGCGCAATGCGTCTCTTTTTTTTGCATCTTTTGCTTTCATCGCCTCTTTGAGGTCTTGGTTTATTTGTTCTCGTAATTGCATGAAAATCCTTTATTTATGGAACTATTGTTGCTAGGATTATAGCTAATGAAACCATAAACAAAGAAAGAGATTTTCCCCATGAAAAACATATTGCTATTTTTATTTCCATTGTATGGTATACTTTTTTTCACGGGATGTACCGCAAATTTAACAGATCCGGAGATCGATTTCGAGCCGCCTGTATATGTCGAAGAGATGCCCGCCAAAGAGAACGATATGGATTTCGTCTCTGCGGGAAGCATTTTCGGACAGGGGGAAAACCCTTTGTTTTCCGATCACAAAGCGATGCATGTCAACGATATAGTGACGGTCGTGATCTCCGAGACCGCCAAAAGTTCCAACACGGGTTCAAAAAGCCTAAGCGAAGCAGACTCTTCGGCTTTGGGCGGCGGAGCATTTACTTCGGGCGGTATGAATTCGGCGGTTAATTCTTACGTCAACAAACTAAACGGGCTTGCAAACATAGGATTTACAAGCGGTTCGACGAGCAGTTTTCAGGGAAACGGAAGTGCAACGAAAGATGCTTCCTTTACGACCACGGTTTCTGCTAGAATTGTAAAAGTGCTTCAAAACGGAAACTACTTTATCTCGGGAAAACGCGAGATACTTGTGGATGATGAAAAGCAGATCATTCAGATCAGCGGCGTGATCCGTCCCTACGATATCGATCAGCATAACAAGATCGATTCGGCGCAGATGAGTGAAGCCAAGATCCTTTATAAAACAGAGGGGGAAATTGACCGTGCAACAAAACAAGGTTGGGGAACCAAAATTATCAAGGCTGTGTGGCCGTTTTAGTATAGTAGTTCTACTAGCGCTCGGTTCGCTTCATGCGACGAGTTTTGAAGATTTTAAAAAATCGCAGCAAGAGTCTTTTAAACAATACAAAGACGAGCGCGACAATCAGTTTAACAAATACCTCAAAGAGCAATGGAAAGCCTACAACGCCTACAAGGGAACACCTCTTTATGAGGAGCCAAAACCCGTAAAAATAGCACCCGCTCCCAAAGAGCCGATCGCCAAAGTGGGACCGACGGTGTACATTAAGGTTAAAGAGGAACCTAAGGCAGTAGAAAAACCCAAGGTTATCGAGGCGCCGAAAATCGAGCCGAAGCCTGAAGTGACGCAAAAGCCAAAGGTGGTAGAAGAGCCTAAGAGCATCGTGCAGCCAAAAGTGGCCGAAGAGCCCAAGGCGGTCGTCGTCGAGAAGCCAAAAGTAACACAAGAGCCCAAAATCGTCGTGATAGAAAAGCCAAAACCACAAGCGGTTCGAAACGATATAGAGTTTGATTTCTTCGGAACGCAGGTAGGATTCGACATGCCAAGAGGGTTGCCCGGAGCAAGGTTTGCACCTAAGAACAAAACGGGGATCGCAAGCTTTTTCGATGTTGCCGCTTCGAGCGATTATGCACCGCTTTTGGAGGAGATAAAAAAAGTTCAGAACTCTCTGGAACTCAACGACTGGGGCGTGTATCTTTTGGTGACGCAGCTTAGTCAAAAAGTTTTTGCCAACCAAAACGAAGCCGACCTCTTAAGCTGGTTTTTGTTTAACAAACTGGGATACGCGGTAAAAGTGGGGCTTGCCAAAGACCGTATCGTGTTGATGCATTACTCCAAAAAGATCATCTACGCAACCCCTAATTACACGATCAACAAAAAGAAATTCTATGTCGTAGCAAACTACAACAAAGGGAGTGTAGGGCAGCTTTATTCGTATGAGCAAAACTATCCGGGTGCGGACAAACCTTTGGATCTTGCGATGCAGAAACTGCCGCTTTTTCCTGAGCTGGAGCAAAGCAAGACGCTTCGTTTTGAATACGGAGCGGGAAAATACACGATCCCTTTTGCTTACAATAAAAACATCGTAGATTTTATGGCGACCTACCCGCAAGCCGATTACGATACGTTTTTTAATGCACCGCTTGAACAAAGAACGTATGAGAGTATTGCCAAAGAGCTCAAAAAGATCGTAGACGGCAAAAAAGCGAGCGAAGCGATGAATATCGTTTTGAGTTTTGTGCAAAAATCGTTCGATTACCAGCGTGACGACGAGCAATTCGGAAGAGAAAAAGTGATGTTTGCACAAGAAACACTTTACTTTGACAAATCCGACTGCGAAGACCGTTCGGTGCTTTTTGCTTACCTTATGAAAGAGCTTTTCGGGGTAAACGTGGTAGGGGTGAAATACAAAGACCATATGGCAACGGCACTCTATATTCCGCTAGATGGAGATAAAGTCAAATACGGAGCGAGAGAGTACGTTGTTGCCGATCCGACCTATATCAATGCCAATATCGGGCAGAGCATGCCAAAATACAAGCCTTTAAAACCGGAAAGTTTTATAAGCGTGAAAAATTAACAATAAGAGAAAAATATGCAAAGTATGTATGAAAATAGCTCCGGGCTTCAGGACGTACGCGTGTTATATGTGGAAAATGAAGAAAAAACGAAGGATGATATCTATTTTCTACTCAGAGAATTGCATGCGCAAACCGATGTAGCGTCAAACCTGCAAGAGGTTTTTAAGGTCTACAAGGAGAGCACGTACGATATCGTGATCGTCAATCTGGTGAGCGTCACAAACGGTTTTGACATCATAAAAGAGATCCGTTTTCTTCATAAAGATCAGTCTCTTATCGTCATTGTCGACGAAGATGATGCAAGACAGCTTAAAAACTCCATCAAGATGGGGATCAACGGGTATATTTTTCTCCCTTTTATCCGTCAGAATATTATCAATACTCTCTTTGAGGTGTGCAAACACAACAAGATTCAAGAACAGCTTGAGAAAAACGATGCCGAACTCAATAGGATCATAGAAGAAAAATCAAAGCAGTTTCTTTACGACAGCTACCACGATAAACTCACCGATCTGTGTAACCACTTTGCATTGAGCGATCTCTTGGCAAAAGCGCCTCATGCGTATGTAGTGCTGCTTAATATCGATCATTTTCGCAACATTAACGATGCGTACGGCTTTGAATTGGGGGACAACGTTCTGCGTGAAGCGGCACGCCTTTTAAAGATGGTCGTTCCCTCACATGCCAAGCTTTTTCGGCTTAATTCGGACGAATTTGTTATCGTCATAGAGGAGCAGATAAGCAAAGAGAAACTTACCGAACTTCTTGATTCGATCGAATATTTTTTCAACGAAAGCGAGATCGCCTTGGAGGAGGGGATCGAGGTGCGCATCTCTTTTAGTATCGGTATCTCTTTGGGGCAGGGGGTAAAACTGCTGCACGAAGCGAAGATCGCGCTTTTGGAACTTCGCGAGCATAACAGGGGCGGGTATAAATTTTTCGATACCGATTCGACCTATCTTTTAAAACAAAAAAATAATATTTACTGGATCCATAAAATCAAAGAATCGATTTCGGAAGGGAAACTTTTCCCCTATTTTCAGCCGATTTTCAACAATAAGACAAATAAAATCGACAAGTACGAGTGTTTGGTGCGCATCGAAGACGACGACGACCTCATTGCCCCCATCCGCTTTATGGAAGCGGCGCGGGTGACGGGGATGCTTCCTATTATAACCCGCACGATGATCCAGCAAAGCTGCGAGAAGTTTGCAAATTCCGATTTTGAATTTGCGATCAATATCACTAGCGAAGACTTGTATATGGATTATCTCGAAGAGTTCTTGATGCGTAATATCACGCGCCACAATATCAAGCCCGAACAGGTTGTTTTGGAGATTTTAGAGGATATCACTACCCTTAGCGAACATAATATACTAGAGCAGCTCTACGGACTGCGCAAACACGGATTTAAAATTGCGATTGACGATTTTGGAAGCCAAAGTTCCAACTTCTCCCGTCTATTGGAATTTAGCCCCGATTATCTTAAAATCGACGGCGCGTTTATCAAAGATATTATAGAGGATGAGAAAAGCCGTATTATCACCGAAGCGATCGTGTTTATCTCTCATAAAAGCAACATCAAAGTGATTGCGGAGTATGTGCATTCGCAAGAGGTGCACGAAGCTGTGAGGGCTTTGGGGATAGATTATTCGCAGGGGTATTTTATCTCGCAACCCAAAAAAGAGTTGCACGATTAATTGCTCCATGCCATGGCATGGAGCGCATAGAAGCGCTATTGCAGCGATTCAAGCTGTTCGAGAACTTTTGCTTTTTTCTCTTGTGCGTCGGCTAGAAGCTCGCGGTTTTTAGCCAAAACATCTTCCGGTGCATTGGCTACGAATTTTTCGTTGCCCAGCATCCCGCCGATTTTGGCGATCTCTTTGTCGAGTTTTTCCGCTTGTTTGTTCAAACGCCCGATGATAGGTGCAAGATCGATGCTCTCGGTGGGGATAAACGTTTCGCATTTATCGGAGATATCGCTTACCGCATTGGCGATTTTTTCGTCTGTGAAGAGTACTTCATCTACTTTAGCGAGTTTTGCGATGAAGGGGATCATCATCGCTTTGTCTGCGTCGCTAAGACCCTCTACCTTGACAAACGCTTTTTCTATCTTTTGGTTTGCCAGATCGACAAGCACTTTCGCGCGGCGGATAGAGACGATCGCATCCATGATGATCTCGAATTTTTGCTCCTCTTTCTCCCGCTTTTTGGTTTTAAAAGGGTATTTTTTTACCATGATCGATTCGCTCTCTTCAAGCTTGGTGCCACTTAGTTCGTGGTAGAGATACTCGGTGATAAACGGCATAAACGGATGCAGCAACTTCATAGCCTCTTTAAACACTGCACCCAGCTCTACGATCGCCGTTTTGTCCGCTTTGCTCAGCTCGATCCCCCAGTCGCAGAATTCGTTCCATAAGAAGCGATAAAGCACCGTCGCCGCATCGTTGAAGCGGTATTCGTCCATATAAGCGCGTACCTCTTTGGTAGCGAGGTTGAGGCGCGACATCATGTAGCGTCCAAGTTCCGTTTCGACGCAGAAACCGCTTAGGTCAGGGAATGTAGCCACGTTCATCTGCAAGAATTTCGCCGCATTGTAGAGTTTGTTGGTGAAGTTGCGGTTGAGTTCGAGTTTCTCTTGGCTCATGCGGATATCGCGCCCCTGTGCCGCGGAGATGGCAAGGGTAAAACGCAAAATATCGGCGCTGTATTTTTCGATCATATCAAGAGGATCGATGACGTTGCCGCGTGATTTGGACATTTTATTGCCGTGTTCGTCGCGAACGAGAGCATGGAGGTAGATATGGTTAAACGGAAGCTGCCCCATAAAACTTTCCCCCATCATCATCATACGCGCAACCCAGAAGAAAAGGATATCAAACCCCGTAATGAGAAGGGAGTTGGGATAAAACTCTTTGAGATCGTCCGATTTGTAAAGCTGATCCATAGCTGCGTCGCCGTTGCCCCATCCCAAAGTCGAAAACGGCCAAAGAGCCGAAGAGAACCATGTGTCGAGCACGTCGGGGTCTTGCGAGATATTTTTGGAAGCACATTTTGGACATTCATGCTCCGCATCTTTGAGACTTGCCCACTCGTGATCGCAGTCGCCGCAGTAAAATACGGGGATCTGATGCCCCCACCAAAGCTGGCGCGAGATACACCAGTCGCGCAGATCGCCCATCCATGAGTTGTAGGAGTTGATCCAGTGAGGAGGAAAGAATTTCGCTTCCCCCGCATTTGTTTTTTCGATCGATTTTTTTGCGACTTCGCTTCTGACGAACCATTGTTTGGAGATGTAAGGCTCGACGATGTTTTTACAACGGTAGCAGTGTCCTACTTGGTGTTTGTGCTCCTCGATCTTGACGATAAACCCTTCCTCTTCGAGGCGTTTTACGATCACGTCGCGCGCTTGGAGGCGCTCTAGCCCTTTAAACTCCCCTGCATAGTCGTTCAATATCCCTTTTTCGTCAAACACCGTGATAAATTCCAAATCGTGGCGTTTGCCCACTTCGTAGTCGTTGGTATCGTGTGCGGGGGTTACCTTTACCACACCCGTTCCAAACTCCATATCTACATGCTCATCGGCAATGATGGTAACTTCGCGATCGGTAAGGGGAAGTTTTACTTTTTTGCCGATGAGGTGTTTGTAACGTGTATCTTCGGGGTGTACCATCACCGCGGTATCGCCGAAATAGGTTTCGGGTCTCGTCGTTGCTACCTCAATGTGCCCGTTACCCTCGGCAAAAGGGTAGCGGATATGGTAGAACTTTCCGTCGTGCTCTTCGTGCTCAACCTCGATATCACTGAGGGCGCCGTCGTGCGTACACCAGTTGACCATATAGTTGCCGCGTACGATAAGCCCTTGGTTATACAGATGCACGAACGCCTCTTTGACCGATTTTTGGAGCCCCTCATCCATCGTAAAACGTTCACGCTTCCATGCGGGAGAAACCCCCATTTTGCGAAGCTGGTTCGTCATGGTGCCTGCGGAGAGCTCTTTCCATTTCCATGCACGTTCTAAAAATTTTTCGCGTCCTAGCTCCTCTTTGGTCGTCCCCTCGGCTAGAAGCTGTTTTTCGACGACGTTTTGGGTTGCTATCCCCGCGTGGTCGGTTCCGGGCTGCCAGAGGGTTTTGTAGCCGTCCATACGTTTGTAGCGGGTGATGATATCTTGGAGCGTGAAAGTGAGCGCATGCCCTATATGCAGGCTTCCCGTGACGTTTGGCGGGGGCATCATGATAGCAAAGTTTTTCCCCTCCTCTTGGATCGCTTTATTTCCTTCGATCTCGAAATAGCCTCGCTCTTCCCAAATTTTATAAAAGTTGTTCTCTACTTGCTGCGGTTCGTAGCTGTTTGACATAGGTACCCTTGATAGTGTGGAGTTTAAAATTTCGCGATTATATCCAAACTGCGGTGATGGTTTGCTTAGAGGGGTTTAGCCTCTTTGCATCATGATAGTTTAATCCAAAAAAGAGTATTATATGGTCTATTTATTTACACGCTAAAGGAACAAGTCCCTTTAGCTACGCTTGCGCCGCTGCGGCGACTAAAGCTTGCTTCTCAACGAAGCAAGACGACTTTTTAGCAAAACTAGTTTCGCTAAAAATTATATTTTTGAATTTAACGAAAAAAGAGTTTGAATGATACGCATTTTAGATACCAAAGAGTTTTCCCATTTTTTACGCGTACACAGAAACGAGATCATCAAACGATGGCTCAACAAAAACGAAGTGCAACATATTTTACATAAACACTCTTTGCCCGTGATCGATAAAAACAGCCATATACTTTATGAGTTTTGCGACTGCTACATCAGTGTTATACAGTGGGGTTCGACCATCTCCGAATGCCACGTAAAGCTCCAGTTTTTGGAACTTCTGCGCAATTACAACATCGCTACGCACGAGCTTTATACACTTCTTGCACGATTAAAAACCGCCATAGAGCGTATTATTTTTGAAAACGGCAACCTCTCGTTCGCGCTTCAAGAGGAGATCGAGACCCTCACTTTAGAGATGGCAAACGACCTTATAGGAACTTTTGAAGCGATGCGCGAGGGGCAAACGGATTATAAAAGCGAAAATACCAATCTTCTCAACGAGTATAAAAAAGCGGTCGATCTAAGCAACATCGTCTCAAAAACCAACCCAAAAGGGATCATCACCTACGTCAATGAGAAATTTTGCGAGATTTCGGGCTATACCAAAGACGAACTTATAGGCAAGCCCCATAATATCATCCGCCACCCCGATATGAGCCGCGAAGCGTTTAAAGAGCTTTGGGATACCATCAAAACCAAAAAAAGCTGGCATGGGGTGGTAAAAAACATGAAAAAAGACGGGGGGCAGTACATTGTCGATACCACCGTTATTCCCATCCTCGACGTAGACGGCGACGTGACCGAATATATAGCGATCCGCCACGACATCACCGAACTCGAAGAGACCAAAGAGCAGCTGCGCAACATCAATAAAGCGATGAAAAACAAAGTGGACGAACTCTACTCCATGACCCATTCTCTCGAGGAAAAAGCCAACCGCGACAACCTGACGGGGATCCATAATCGAGACAGTTTCGAGAATATGTTTAGCGAAGAGATCAAATACGCAAAAAGCAACCGTTTGCCGCTGAGCCTTATGCTTTTTGATATCGACTTCTTTAAAGAGATCAACGACACGTTCGGGCATCAGGCGGGGGACAATATTCTCATAGAGATCGCTTCGCTCATAGCGCAAAACATTAAAGCAAGCGATATCTTTGCACGCTGGGGCGGAGAAGAGTTTGTGATCTTGCTTCCAAATACGCCGCTTGAGGGCGCGTACACTTTTGCTAAAAAGCTTCGCGAAACCATAGCGGAACATATTTTTAGCTACAAAGATACTATCACGGCGAGTTTCGGCGTTGCACAGCTCGATAACCACGACGATAAATCGACCCTTTTTCATAAGGCGGATAAAGCGCTTTATGCCGCAAAAGCAAACGGACGCAACCGCGTCGAAAAAGCACTTTTTGAGTGCAAGGGGTAATCCCCTTTTTAACGGTGCACCGCTCCCGATCTTCGGTTTCTTTCCTTCGTTTATTTCTTAGCGTTTCCATTTTTTGCAAGCTACATGCCAAGCGCATGTTCTTGATACCCTGCACGGTAGTTACTATCATGGCATGTATTTAATTGATAATACCTCCTAAAGGAAAAAAATTATCAATAGCTAATAATTATCTAAATTATAAGATTTAGTGTACAAACTTCATTTGGCTTGTAATCATTCTCATGTACAATGGTGCCATCCTAAAACATAAGGAGTTAGATTATGGGATGTGCTACAGGTGTTAAACCACGTAAAACAAAACAAGTTGCTATGAACGATAGCGAGCAAAATATTATTATACAAGAGGAGAAAAAAATGAGTTCAACAATGGTTCGCCAACAGATGCCAGAATTTGAAATGGATGCATATAATGCAGCAACGGGTCACTACACAAGTGTCAAATCAAGCGATTATAAAGGAAAATGGGCGGTTATCTGCTTTTATCCCGCGGATTTTACGTTCGTATGCCCTACGGAGATCGCGGCAATGAATGCAAAGTATGATGAGTTTCAGGCGCTGGGCGTAGAGATTTTGGCGGTATCGGTCGATACGAAATTTTCTCATAAACGTTTTGTCGAAACGGAGCCGATCTTAAAAGGGCTTAAACTTATGATGGGGGCTGACGGCAATCAAGAGGTAAGCCGTGCGTTTGGCGTGCTTATTGAAGAGGAGGGTGTTGCATTACGCGGGCGTTTCCTTTTTAACCCCGATGGAATTTGTGTCGCACAAGAGGTGCAAGCAGATTCGGTAGGGCGTAACGTCAATGAGTTCTTACGTCAGGTACAAGCATGGCAACATGCCACAAAAACAGGCGAGGTGTGCCCTGCAGGTTGGAGACCGGGCAAAAAAACATTACCCGTAAACACAGACGTAGAGCAAATGACGGGTCGCGTCGGCGATTATATTACGCTTGAAGAGATATTGAGCTAAGACCTTTTTCCCCCTCGCTTTGAGCGGGAGGGAACTCGCTTTGCACTTCAAAGGCACTTCAAAGGGGTCAGGTGATACTTATACCTCTCACTTTTTTTATTACTCTATTTATTTGTGCTTGAGACAATTGCAGGCACTCGGCTATAGCATGTTGAGAGTACCCTTCTTCATACGCTTGAAAAATTTTTTTGTCTCTGTCTGCTTGATTTTTTACCTCTAAAAAGCTCTGTCGTAAGCTCATAGCATCAAGTTTTTCCTTTTTTATAGATGTAACAACAAGCTTGGAAGCTTTTTGAATCTCTTCTAATACTCTCTCATCAACGCTCCATTCAAAAAACTCGATTCGCTCTTTTTGATGTGTAAACTTTTCAAACATAAAGGATTTTTTTAAACACTCAATAGGCTCTTTCTGCCCGACAAATGATAAGTATGAACTATGTTCATACTCTCCCAGTACTTTTACCATTTTCGCCTTAAGAGGGTTGTTTTCTATATAATTTATCAAAGTGTACAAATAAGCCTCATCTGTCACATACCAAGACTTAAAACGTCCTTGCCAGAGATGTCCTGAACGTTGATATTTTTTATTGAAATAGATGGCGTAAGAAGCATTTAAATGTTTCATAAATTTTGAAAGATTTTCTTTTTTTGTCTCTATGAGTAGATGGTAATGGTTACTCATCTGTACATACCCGTGCAGCGCTACATCATAAACTAAACATCCGCTACAGAGGAATTTTAAAAACATTGTAAAGTCTTCTTTATCTTTATAGACAATGCGTTGTTCCACTCCTCTGTTAACAATATGATAGTATCCAGCCATATCAATTCTCGGTCGTCTTGGCATGTTCGCTCCTTTTAGTATTTTTATTTTGCTATTTCTTACATAGTATAAGTATCACCTGACCCCTATTTCCTATTTCCTATTTCCGTTAGCATTTCCTTCATATACTGATTTTACGAAGTTAAAATCTTCTTGGTTTTGCTGTGCTATTTGTTCTATATTGTTACTCATTGTAATCATCCTTTATATTTTTTATTAATTTTTCTTCACTGAAGTTTGATGGATACAAGCTTTTATATGTCAATTTGATGTCACATTCCTTTTGAAGAAAATACTTCATTATGCGTGTCATTCCTGATGAAAAAAATCTTTCTTCATAAAACCTCTTCCATAAAGTTTTTGTAGTTTTATATTCACTACATTGAGTCAATCGTTCGAAACGTTGATGTACTTCTATATATTCTTTTAAATAACGATTATCACAGTTAAACAACTCTTTTCCTATCACTTCATGCAGGTGTCTTGTAGTAATGTCTTCCCGAACGAATAAAGCATCAGCAATATGACCAGCTCTATCTTCAAGCTTATTTTTTTCAAAAAACTCAACTGCCTCTTTCATATACTCAAGAATCAATTCATCTCTTTTCGGGAGTATTGTGTCCTGAGTGTATAAAAACATACATTTTGTCAAATGATTGCAATGAAGTTGATATGTCTCAAGTGCATGCATCTCATAATAAACAGCCAGTCTAGTCAACAATCTGTATCTTTCATCATTGAGTAAAACCTTATCTTTAAACGGTTTTTGCATCATTGCTTTTATAGTTTTAAAACTATCATCCATAAGTTCTCGAATAACTGGTTTATAAAACTTATAAACTCTTACTCCAAACATATAACCACTTTTTTCATCATCAAATGGAACATAATGTTTACGTACATAGTAGTAAAGATTAAAACGGTAGTTCCAATAGTCATACTCTCCATCAGTTTCAGGAATAAGTTCTATACCTTTTTCATAAAACATCATGTGAGCATTATTTAAAGGTGTCATCACAGGACTGTCTATTTCAAAATAATTATTTAATATCTTTCTGTAAAGTGTTACTACACCAGAGGCTGCAAAGTACTCTTTTGCATCCAAGTAGGCTCTATCATCATTCACAAGCCTAATGCGTTCAGATGAATATGCGATTAAATGCACCATAAAAAAGAAGATTGTAAAAAATTTTAAAAGTTTTATATTTGTGAAGTAACCTGTAAAAAGATATTTTTCTGAATCTTTTTGAGAGACTTTGTTTATAATAGAACCAAAGGTAAATTTATATAAAAATCTTAGAACTATATATAAAGATATAATCAGTATATAAACAAGTACGATAAATAATAATGCCATTGCTATAGCTGTTAGTGTATGCATATTTTAATTCCTAATACTATATTTTTCATCTACGCCACCTCTTCTTTATTAAAATCTAAACTATTTGATATTTTAAAATAATTATATATGTTATCTTGTTTTGTGATAAAACTACATGTATTTTTGTTTAAAAGAGTTAGTAAATAATAAAAATGTATATTCTAGTGACAATGTAGCACAAAGTACATCCAAGTTTTTTCCACCTTCTTTACCGCTAGTGATTTGTCCATCATTGTTTATATCTTTGACTATCATCCATTGGTTTGGGTCTGTCCATCTAGTCATCTTCTCTTGTATACCATTACCGTCCATATCGAAGTAAACACCTTCTGTAGGTTTGGAGGTATTCTCGTATCTGAAGAGTATGTCACGCATGATCCCTTCTCCGTTGGCATCGGTAAAAGTTGTCTCTTCTATAATGGTATTTGTGTTTTCAGAGCTTGGGATGTAGGGAGTGGTACTGTTGAGGGTGAGTGAAGTGACTCCCATTTCAGAGAGTGTTTTTAGTTCTCCCGTGTCGGTTACTCCGTCTTGGTTAGAGTCTATCTAGAGGGAGAGTTCGTTGAAGCGGGTATCGGTGCTGTCTACTACTCCGTCGTTGTTGGTGTTATACTGCCACCAAATGTCAAGACAGGATTTTGAGAGTTCATCTTCCCACCGCCTGCTAAATGCCTAACCAACTTTTTTAACTCCTTCCAGATATACGTTCATCGGTTTTTTATAGCCAAGTGCCGAATGAAACCTATTGAAATTGTAAAAGTTCATATACTTTGCAATGCTATTGCGAAGATGGCTGATACTTTGGTAATCGTTAATGTAGATTTCATCGTATTTTAGCGTTCTAAAGAAACGTTCGATGGCGATATTATTGATCGATCTGCCTTTACCGTTCATGGAAATTCTTATGCCGTGATCCTTGAGTATTTTCGTATGTTCAAAGCTCGTATATTGTGACCCTTGATCGGAGTTAAAAATCTCCGGTGTTCCGTATTTGTCGATGGCTTCTTTGAGTACATCGGTTGCGAGAAGCGTATCCATTGTATTGGATAGTTTCCAAGCGAGAATGGATCTGCTATGCCAGTCGATGATCGCCGCCAGGTACATAAACCCGCCATGGGTTCGAATGTAGGTGATGTCGCCGCTCCAGACCTGATTGGGTTTGGTAATTTGCAGCTCTTTGAGAAGATAGGGATAAATCTTGTGCTCGTGGTTCTTGATGGACGTGAGCTTGCGCTTTTTCGGAAAGATTGCCTGTATCCCCATCACATTCATCAGCCGGTTTACCTTATTGACCCCGATTGAAAAGCCGTCTTCGAGCAGCTGGCGGTGCATGAAACGATAGCCGTAGGTCGAGGATATATCAGTGTAGATTTCATCAATTCGCCGCATGATCTTCAAATCGTACTGACGAATCGGCTTTGCTTCGTAATAGAGTGTTGATCGGTTCAGCTCGATCATCTCGCATTGTCTTGCCACTGGAATGTCACTGAGCTTGGAATCGACAAGATCTTTTTTATTTGATAAGTCCAAGCTCTTTAGCTTTCCCACTGCCCAATCGCGTTCAATGGTCGTCTTGCCAAGTTTTTTTGCTAATGCATCGTTCTCTTCTTTAAGGGTTTCGATCTCATCTTTGTATGATTTGGTCGCTCCGCTCAAATCGAACGCCAACGATGCATTCTCTAAAAACTGCTTCTTCCAGTCGGTCAGACTCTTGGCTGTGATCTCATATTTGCTTGCCACCTGTGCCACTGTTAAATCTCCCTGCAAAAGTTCAAGCACCACTTTCGTCTTGTACTCCGCAGAATATTGCTTACGCTTTTTACTCATAATCCGCTCTCCTAAATGTCTGTTTAATTGTACCATTTAGGAAGATCTCCTCTCAAATTGCTGTCTGATATTTTAGTGGCAGTATATGTCGTAGTAGCTGAGGGCTTGATAACCGCTTTTGGCGATAGAACCGTCTGAGTTTTTGGTGTAGTAGTTGTTAATGGTAGTTGTATATTTATCCGTTGCTTCAAATCTCTCTACTATCCATGCTTGTTTATCGGCTTCTTGCATCTGGAAGTTTTCTATACTGTATTTTTCTTGGAGTTCATTGACATAAGCTGTATAGCCTGAGTAGTGTTCTAAGAAGGTAGCAAACTCTGTTGCTACTCTTGGCATGTTGGTACTCATCTCTTGTGCTAGTGCTTTAAACTCAGGGTCGAGGTTGTAAGTGATAAGGCTGTCGTAGACTAAGCCTGTGCCTTTGAGTTGGGGAAGGAGGTTTACTCTGTGGCTCTTTAGATTTGGTATTTGTGTAGCTTTGAAACATATCACAGATAATACGTTAATATATTTGCATCGTATCGCATCATCTATCCTCCTTTACATCATTTTTTATCATAAAAATAAATATTACTCAAATTTAAAATAAAATATAATTAAACAAAAGATACTTTCCTCGTTTGCCTACTTGTGTTTAAACAATCTTGTCATGTGTAAAAATGTTTTTTATACTAGCGAAATATTCTTGGCATGTCGATGAAATTTTATGCTTGTTTGTGTTGTTTCCTTCAGATGTGATGCAGTCGTTTGTTCGGTTGTATATCGTGTGTCTTGAAGTGTCATGTTTTGAAGGTTTCTGTAAGAATTTTACGCATCCAAAAAAACTCTCCATGCCATAAACTTTCCCCTGCTGCCCAAGAGCAAAAAAAGTCCCTCCAAAGCTTCTTTTTGTATAATTACGCTCTTCATTTTTAAAGGAATTTTTTTGCCGCTCTCACGTCTTAACGAAGAACAGTATCTTGCCGCTACATCGACCGACTGCCAAAACCTTATCATCGCTTCTGCGGGGACGGGGAAAACCTCGACTATCGTAGGGCGGATCGCGTTTTTGCTGGGGCAGGGGATCAAACCCAGCGAGATACTCCTGCTTACTTTTACCAATAAAGCCGCCGCCGAGATGATCGAGCGGGTCGCGGCGTTTTTCGGCAAAGAGGTCGCTTCTAAAATCGACGCGGGGACGTTTCACGCGGTGAGTTATAGGTGGCTGAAAAAGCAAGATAAAAAAGTGGTTTTAAAACAGCAGCGCGAGCTAAAAACCCTCTTTCGCAGCGTATTTGAAAAGCGCTCTTTTATGCACATAAGTGCGGAAGTGAGCCCTTATGGAGGCAACTACCTTTACGACCTTTATTCTCTGTATCAAAACACCGAACTAAGCCTTGACTTTGAGGCATGGGTAAAAGAGAAATACCCAGAACACGAGCTTTTTGCCATGATCTACGCCGATATTGTTGATGAGTTTGAGGAGCTTAAAAAAGAGTACGGATTTTTAAATTTTAACGACTTACTGCTGCATTTTCGCAAGATGTGCGCCGAGGTGGAACTGGGATACAAAGAGGTGCTTGTCGATGAGTACCAAGATACCAATGCGCTTCAGGGAACGCTCATAGATGCGATGCAGCCACCCTCTCTTTTTTGCGTGGGGGATTACGATCAGAGTATCTACGCATTTAACGGTGCCGATATCTCGATCATTGGTTCTTTTACCCAAAAATACCCCCATGCCAAGGTGCATACCCTCACGAAAAACTACCGCTCCAGTATGCCTATTCTTTCGCTTGCGACACGGGTGATCGAACACAACGAGCGTATCTACCCTAAAAACCTCGAAGTGACCCGTACTTACGACGCGCAGCCGCCTAAGCTTTTGGCGTATGATGAGCTTTTCGATCAGTACCACGGCGTGGCGGCGATGATCCGCGATACGATGACGCCGCGCGAAGAGATAGCGGTGATTTTTCGCAACAACTCCTCGGCAGACGGGATCGAGGTGGGGCTTCGCGAGCTTGATATCCCCTGCAAGCGCAAAGGGGGCACGAGCTTTTTCGATGCCCAAGAGGTCAAAGCGGTCTTAGACCTCTACACTCTGCTTGTCAACGAGTTTGACATGATGGCGTTTATCCACCTTTTCGAGTTTGCCCGCGGGATCGGGAGTGCGATGGCAAAAGAGCTTTATCTGGGGCTTAAAACTCTGGGGCACGGAAGTATATTTTACGGACTTTATGCGCCCGATATAACCATCAACAACCCGTTTGAAAAACGCAAGCTCAACCACCAGCTCGGGCTTTTCGACGACTTTTTGGAACTCGGTGCGGTGGGGAAATTCGCCAAGCTGGGGTTTGAAGAGAAGTTTATGAAAAACCCTATCTTAAAGCACCCAAAACTCGCACGGGAAGGGGCGATATTCTTACACGATTTTTACTTGCTTTATCGTGACCTTAAAGGGGTGAAACAGCCCCAAACCATCGTGCGAAAAATCGCCGCTTCGGCGCTTTTTAAAAATATCGCCGACATTTTGGCGACCAAACGCGCGACTTTAAAAGACGGCAGTATCGACGAAAAACAAAAAACCGACGCGCTTGAGCGGATTATGCGCAAAAGCATTCTGCTTGAAGACCTCTCTAAACCCTACAGCGAACACGAGAGGTTTTTAAACGCGATGATACTCGGCTCTTCCGACCTTACGCAAGGGGAGGGGGTGAATCTTTTGAGCGTTCATGCCTCCAAAGGATTAGAGTACAAAGAGGTGTACGTGGTCGATTTGATGGACGGGCGTTTTCCAAACCGCAAACTGATGCAGCGGGGCGGTTCGCTCGATGAGGAGCGGCGCCTTTTTTACGTGGCGGTGACGCGTGCAAAAGATATTTTATATCTGAGTTACGCCAAATACGACAAGATCAAAAAAACCGATTTCGTCGCCTCGCAGTTTCTTTATGAGGCGGGGATGGTCGCCAAAGATGAGAACTACCGCGCCATGGTGCTCAAAGAAGAGGGAACAAAAGAGGAAGATTAAGTAAAACTGCAAAGTTTCTAGCATATAATGGGTTTATTTACCTAGGTGCGGGGGATTTGCATGGACATAAAACAGCTCAAAAAGAGAACTTTTTTTCTTATTTTTTTTATCGTGGCGCTCTCGTTTGGGGTGTTCTTTACTATTTTTTACCAGTTTCAAAACGATCGTCTTCAAACCCTTAAAGCACGTTCCCATGCCAAGGTCTACAATTCGTTTCACAAAAACCTTCAGCTGCATGTTAAAGATTTTTACACCGCCAAATTGCAGGCGCTCATTAGTGACGATATGGTGCGTGCGGTGGCGGCAAAAGAGCGCGAAAAACTCCTTGAACTCGTGTACCCTTCGTATATGCAAATGCTCAAAGACGATCCCTACCTTACCCTTTTGCATTTTCACCTAAGCGACGGCGTAACCCTTTTGAGGGTGCATAATATCGGTCTTTACGGGGACGATATTGCCAAAAACCGCTTAATGGCATCGCAGGTACACACAAAGCAAACGGTTCTAAGCGGTTTTGAACTCGGGAATGCCGGATTTTCTTACAGAATTTTCGTGCCGTTGTTTTTGGAAGGTGTTTATGTAGGTGCGGCGGAGATCGGTGTTTCCCCCAAAAAGCTTTTGGATAACGTCACCTATTTTAACAGCGTCGAAGGGCTTATACGGTTTGAAGATAAAGAGCAGCGGGTGCAGTATGAGAAGATCGAAAATAACGCTCTTAAAAACTATCTGCTCTCTCAAAAAGATTTACCCTCGTACAAAAATCTCTCTTTTGAAGAAAAATATTACGGTATCTATACGTTTAAAATCTTCTCCTACGGCGACAGACCCATCGGCGAATTCATCTTTTTTGAAGATCTAACGCAGTTGCATCTGCAGTATAGCGGCGCTATATGGAAGATGATGGGGTCGTTTTTCACTGCTTTGGCATTGCTCTATTGGGTGTTGCGTTTTGTCTTTAATCTCTACGGAAACAAGATCACTGCATTGCAGCAAAGAACCGAATCGATACTGAACAATCAAAACGAGATCGTTTTTGTTACAAACGGCGAACGTATCATGCAGGCAAACAAAATATTTCTCGATTTTTTCGGCTTCGATACTCTTGAAGCGTTTGTACAAAAGCATCGGTGTGTATGGGAATTTTTCGAGAAGGAAGAGGGGCTTTTATACAAAGAGGAAGATACCGTGTGTGTCGAAAAACTGTTCCAAAACCCCCAAAACAATCTGGTAAAGGTAAAAAAAGGGGAGGAGGAATTCATCTTTAGGCTTTATGCCTCCTATTTACAGAGCACTTCGCAAGAGGTGGTGGTTTCGATGCAAAATGTCACCCAAACTGAAAGGGACAAACAAGAGCTCAAGGCACAGCAGGAAAAGCTGAATGCGATCATAGATGCCACCGAAATAGCCACGTGGGAGTGGAACGTCCAAACAGGTGAAACGGTGTTTAACGAACGGTGGGCGCGGTTTTTGGGGTACACTTTGGAGGAACTTGAACCTATCTCTATCAAAACGTGGGAAAAATTCGCACATCCTGAGGATCTGCAAAAGAGCGCACGTCTTTTGGAGAAACATTTTAGCGGGGAGCTGCCCTATTACGAGTGTGAAAGTCGCATGAAACATAAAAACGGCTCGTGGGTGTGGGTGCTCGATCGTGGGAAAGTTTTTTCGCGCGATGCAGAGGGGAACCCTTTGGTGATGTTTGGGATCCACCAAGATATAACTGCGCGTAAAAAGATCGAAGAGGAGCTGCGAAGGAGTGAAGAGAAGTTTCGCAATATGTTCGCTAAACACAACGCCCCGATGCTGCTTATAGAACCCCAAAGCGGGATGATCGTCGATGCGAACCTTTCGGCGGAGAAATTTTACGGCTACGGCGTCGAGGAACTTCGTTCTATGCGGATTGATGAGATTAATATGATGAGTATCGAAGAGATCAATCAAGAGCGCGACCGCGCACTGCGGGAGGATCGTAACTTTTTTGTTTTCGAGCACAAGCTCAAAAACGGCGAGATCAAAACGGTGGAGGTACACTCCTCCCCTTTTACCTACCAAGAGAAGCCGATCCTATTTTCGATCATCGTCGATATTACCGAAAAACAACGTGCCCAAGAGGCACTTTCAAAAAGCGAAGATCGCTTGAAAAAAGCGCAGCAGATAGCGCATTTGGGAAGCTGGGAACTCGATTTGCGCAGCGGCAGGTTGGAGTGGTCGGATGAGGTGTTCGCTATCCTTGAACTCGATAAAGAAACCTTTTCTCCCACGTACGATGCATTCGTACATGCCATACACCCGCAAGACAGGGAGCTTTTGGATAAAGCGTATAAAACATCGCTTGCTAGAAAAGAGAAATATGCCCTAGAACACCGTTTGCTGATGGAAGACGGGCGGATTAAATGGGTCAAAGAAGCGGGAGATACCGAGTATGATGCCGAGGGGGTGCCGATCATCTCACGTGGAACGGTGCAGGATATCACCGAGTATGTGCGCTTAAACGAAGAGTTGCGACATGCCAAAGAGAAAGCCGAAGATGCCAACAGGGCAAAAAGCGAATTTTTGGCAAATATGTCGCATGAGATACGCACCCCTATGAATGCGATTATAGGGCTTGGCGAATTGGTATACGAAGCGCGGCTTCCCCCTAAAGAGAAAGATATGATTGCCAAAATCAAAGGGGCTTCAAAGATGCTTTTAGGGATCATCAACGATATTTTGGATTACTCCAAAATCGAAGCGAAAAAGCTTGAACTCTCTTATGAAACCTTGGATCTAGAAAGCGTCTTTGCCCAATTGCGCGTGATCTTTAGCTCCGTCGCCGCCAAAAAACGTTTGGAACTTTATTTTTCTATGAAAAACGACGTGCCGGGGGTAGTTAAAGCGGATGAACTGAGGCTGGAGCAGGTTTTGGGCAATCTGCTTAGCAATGCGATCAAATTTACCCATCGGGGCAACGTGACGCTGCGCATGGAGCTTGTAGAGAGAGTAGACGATACACATGCCAAGGTGCGCTTTAGCGTCTGCGATACGGGGATAGGGATGAGTGAGGAGCAAATAGCAAAACTCTTTACCCCTTTTACGCAGGCAGATACATCTACGACCCGTAAATACGGCGGTACGGGGCTTGGACTCGTGATCGCCAAAAAGATCGTCGAAGCGATGGGCGGGGAGCTTCACGTCGAGAGCGAAATCGAGAAGGGGTCGTGTTTTTGGTTTGAGATCGTATGCGAGGTTGTTTCTTGGGAACAAACCCACCCCGTCATAGAGAACGAGCGCTGCCGCGTACTCATCGTGGACGATCAGGAGATTTCGCGCGAGATACTCAAAGATATGGTACAAGGCTTCGGGTGCGAGCACGATGAAGCATCGGACGGCGAAGAGGCATTAGAGATGATACACAACGCCGAAGAGGGGGGAATGGGGTACGATTTTGTGATCCTCGATTGGAACATGCCAAACCTTAACGGCGTAGAGACCCTCAAACGGCTGAACCTTTTGGTGCAAGAGGGGCAGGTACGCACCAAAGTCCCTTCGGTTCTCATGGTAAGCGCCTATGCCAAAGAGGATGTGCTGGGTAACGGCGAGGTGGAGATAGAGCATTTTATCACCAAGCCGATCACAAGCTCCTCGCTTTTTGATGCGATGGTGCTAAGCAAAAATAATCTTGCGCAAAAACCAAAAGAGGTCGAAGCGGCGCAAATTCCCGATCTGAGCGGTTTAAAAGTGCTTTTGGTGGAGGATAACGAGATCAACCGAGAGGTTGCGGTGCTGATGCTCCAACGTGCGGGAATCGAAGTGGACGTGGCGTATAACGGCAAAGAGGGTGTCGAGAAATACAGAACCCACAAGGGAAAATACTGCGCTATTTTGATGGATTTGCAGATGCCGATCATGAGCGGCTACGAAGCAAGCAAAATCATACGCCAAGAGGATCCCCATATCCCGATCGTCGCGCTTACCGCCGCGGCTATGGTAGAAGATCGCCAAAAAGCGCTTGAAGCGGGGATGGACGATCATCTCGGCAAACCGATCGACTCGGCACAGCTGTATAAAACGATCGCCCATTGCTGTCGGGTTGATCTGCATTATGATTATGTGCCTCAAACCGAACATGCCAAAGCGGTTGTTTTGGACAGGGAATATTTGCAAAGATCGCTCAGCTCCGAAGCGTTGGTGGAGAGACTGCTCAAAAAACTGTTGCGTCAGTTAGAGGGGGAGTTTGCAGATATCGCCTCGGCGGTGCTCAAACAAGAGGAGCAAGCACCCGATCTCATACATGCCCTCAAAGGAGTCAGCGGCAATCTCGGCGCCAACGAACTGTATGAGGTGTGTAAAAAAATAGATGCCAAATATAAAGCATCCCAAGAGATACTCAGCGACGATGTTGCCCAGCTCACCCGCGCAATAGAGAGGCTCCATGCCAAACTTGATGCATACGGTCTTGCAAAAACGGATGATAGTGATCCAAAACTACTCGATCCGCAGGAGTTTAGAGCCCTTTTGCATAAGGTGCAAGAGGAACTTCAAAAGAAAAATATGTTAGACTCCACGTTACAAAAAAAATTGCTTCAAAACCTTCGTGAAAAAGTGAAGGGGCATGAATTGCAGAGTTTTGAGGAATATCTTGAAGAGTTTGAGTACGACAAAGCATTGGAGATGATGAAGAGATGGAAGCTTTAAAAAACAAAAAACCGACGCTGCTTATCGTCGATGATATGGCGATCAACATCCAGATGCTCTCCGATTTGCTTAAAGAGGATTACCGTATAAAGGTCGCCAAAAGCGGTGCAAAAGCGTTGGAGATACTCAGGGAATCGGACGGCATCGACCTGATCCTTTTGGATGTCGTGATGCCCGAGATGGACGGCTACGAGGTGTGTAAAATCCTTAAAAACGACCCCGCGACCCAAAACATCCCCGTGATTTTCGTAACAAGCAACGATACTTTGGAAAACGAAGAGTACGGGCTCAATCTCGGTGCGGTCGATTACATCAAAAAGCCGTTTCACCCCATGATCGTCAAGATCCGCGTGCGCAACCATATCAACCTCAAACTCAAAAGCGATATGCTCGAAGAGCTTTCGATGTATGACGGACTCACCCACATCCCCAACAGACGCTATTTTAACGAGCGCTACGAGAGCGAATACAAAGAGGCTTTGCGGGAGAAAAAATCGCTTGCGGTGATGATGATCGATATAGATTCGTTTAAGCACTACAACGACAACTACGGACACGGCAAGGGGGATGATGCACTGCTGCGTGTGGCAAACGTGCTCAAAGAGAGCCTCAAACGCCCTAGCGATATGGTAGCGCGCTATGGGGGCGAAGAGTTTGTCGTGGTTTTAAAAGATACCACCAAAGAGGGGGCGCAAAACATAGCGCAAACCCTCGTATCTGCCGTCGAAGCGCTTAAACTCCCCCACGCTTACTCTCAGGCAAGCGAGTATGTTACCATCAGCGTGGGCGTAGCATACAAAGATGTGGGTGCTTCTCTCTCCAAAGAAGCGCTGCTAGAAGCCGCCGACGATGCGCTTTATGAAGCCAAAGAGAGCGGGAAAAACCGCTATGCTTTTGTGGAGTTTGTATAATTTTACGTTCGCTTTACACTCTTTTTTTATACTCCCCTTTATTACGATAAAGGATCCATCATGAAACATCTGCTTTTGGCTTTTTTCCTTGGCATGTGCCTCTATGCGCAAGAAGGGTACAAGGCTGTTTACGATCTCTCTACCTCCAAACTCGAAACGATAGAAAACCGCTTTATCAAAGGGGTGGTAGCAAACAAAAACCACTACGAGAACAAACTCCAAGAGCTTGAAGTGCGGGTGATTATCCACGGCGGCGCATACAAGTTTTTCGTAAAAGACCCCGACAAGACCGTTTTTCAAGGGGATAAAGAGCTTGCAAAAGCGGATAAAAATCTTCGTGCGCGTTTGAGGGGGTTAGGGGAGAATTACGACGTGAAATTCTTGATGTGCCAAGCGGGAGCGACAAGCAAAAATCTTACCCGCGAGGATGTTTATGAGTTTGTAGAGTTTATTCCAAATACCACCATAGGGCTTATAGATGCCCAAAACGAGGGGTTTGCCTACGTGCCTGTGCATTAATGCGATGTGCGAAGCCGTCTTACCTCTAAAAAGTAGGCATGTCCCAAATAGATCACGAAAAAGATTGCCGAAAAAAAGATCGCAAAAGGGATGAGCGAGAGGAGATAAAGCCCGAGGGTTTTGAGGCGAAACTCGCTTGCGCGCATCGTTTTTATCTCTCTAAACTCCTCTTTTGTCGCGATGCTAGAGGCAACGTCGTAGGTGAGCATTTTGTGAAAAAAGTAGTAGAGCGGCAAGTTGAACGCTACGATATTGACAAAAGGGATAAGGTAGAGCGGCACGAAAAGAAAAAAGAGCAAAACCATTACCGCCGCCCACTTCACAACGTACCAAAGCGCTTCAATCGGGTTGGAGTGCCCGATCATCGCGACATCGCCGTAGTGGCGTTTTTGAAGCTCTTTGAGCACGAAGGGGGTCAAAAAACCGATCACCAGCAAAGCCAAAAAAATAGAGAGATACAGGGTGATGATACCGCCGAGTGCGTAGATCAAAAAGGTTGCTATCCACGAGGTAAGGGTGTAACTCATTAAAAACTGAATAATCTGCGTTCCCTCCAAGGTTGCCGAGAAACTCTCGGTATGGGGGATGCCGTTTTGGATCGCGGTGCTTTGTGATTCTATCTGCAACTCTCCCAGCGCTTCTACCCCCATTCCCGCTACGAAAAAGAAAATCGCATAGAGCAAAACAAGGGTTAGGATAAAAGGGACAAGGGCGTATTTGAGCATCTGCGGGGTGAGAAAATCTTTGATGCTTTGGGTAAGGAGGGTGAGAGGCTGCATCAGCGTTTGCTCCATAGTTTTTGGTTGAGTTTGAGTTCCTCTACAAGTCCTAGGGTCATAGAGAGGGTTTTGATGTACTCCATGGCGACCTTGTAATCGAGAAGGGAGCTAAAGAGGGTAGGTTCAAAAAGGTCTTTGCCGTAGTAGATCGCGATATAGAGACGGTTTTCTTTAAAAGAGAGATAAACGTTATGAGCTGATTTGTTGCGCAGCTGCAAAATCTTTTCCATCAGGGTATGGCTGAGGATGTAGCGCGCTTCTATTTGGTCGCTTGCGTACACCACGAACTCTTTTTCAAAGGCGGGATCGTCCATCTTGACAAGCTCTCCTCTGGCTATGTTCTTTGATTGGAACCAGCCCCCTAGAAGATCGCCGAACGTTTTTTGTGCCGTGTCGGGAAGAACGACGGTGGTGCCGTGGAAGGTTTTTGGAAACTCGGTGATGATATAAAGCCCGCGAAAGAGGGTGCTCCAGCTTGTGCGCCCTTTGGAGTCTTTGTGCTTTTTTTTCGGCATGAATATCGGAAAATTCGATGGGAACCCCCTCGATATTGCCGCTGATATGGTCGTTGCCGCTCAGACGGTCGGGTGTGCCAAAAAGGGTGCTCGCTTCAAATTTTCTTTGCTCGAGATGGTTGTTTTCGAGGTAGTGAAGCTGCGGGTCTATGGCATGTATAAGAGGTTTGATGATCTCTTGTTTGAACGCTTTGGTATAGTCTTGCAAAAGCAGTTTTGCTACAAACGAGATGATCCCGAACGAAACAAACGACAAAAAAACGACCGCATCGAACGAAACGACGTCGTTTTTGAGCAACATGCCAAAGATAAACAGGGCAAGAAGCGCTATAAAAGCGCTGCTAAGGAGTACGCGAAAGCGAACCTGCGCACGCTCCTTTTCAAGCGTTTGCAGTTTGGGATAGAGCGTTTTGTAGTAAAAATCGGTGAGTTCGCTGACGCTCTTCATCTATTTGAAAAGCTCCTTGACGTCGACGTTTTGGCGCTGTGATTCAGGGATCTCAAACACCTCTTTGCGGGTATAGCGCATCGCACTTGCCATGATGTTGGTCGGGATCATCTCGATAGCGTTGTTGTAGTCGGTGACCGCTTGGTTGTAGGCGCGGCGCGCGGCGGCTATTTGCTCCTCTATCTCGCTTAGGGAGTGTTGCAGATGGATCACGTTCTCGTTGGCTTTGAGCTCGGGGTAGTTTTCCACCGCGATCATAATCGAACCCAAAGCGGAGGTGACCTTGGCGTCGAGTTCTATCTTTTGGTGTTCTGAGACGTTTGGTTTGTTCGCTTCGGCGCGCAATTTGGTGACCTGTTCTAGGAGCGACTTTTCATGCTCCATATATTTGCTTACGCTTGCAACGAGGTTGGGGATGAGATCGTAGCGCTTTTTAAGCACCGCGTCGACGCCGGCGAAAATATTTTCGACTTGGTTTTTCTTTGAAACAAGCGAGTTGTACATAAAGACGAGGACAACGACAATAACGGCTAAAACAATGAGAGATGTTGGCATGTGCTTCCTTTGGTGAACGAAATAGCGTATATTGTAGTGGAGTTTATCTTAAAACTTTACTAGTATAAGTAAAGCGTTACGTAAGAGATGGTACCATGTGCCAAAAATCAAACACTCTTTTAGAAGGTCGATAAACATCCCATGAACGTAGTAAAAAATCTTTTTATTGTCATCATCATCGGCACAACGGCTCTTTTTGCACAAACCCAAAATCGGCTTGAGAGTGTTTCGGTGCAGCTGCATTGGAAATACCAGTTCGAGTTTGCGGGGTTTATCGCCGCAAAAGAGAAAGGGTTTTATGAAGCAGCGGGGCTTGACGTAACGCTCAAAGAGTACGAACATCAAACCGACATCGTAGGGGAGGTGCTCGATGGCAGGGCAAATTTCGGCGTGTACAACTCCAATATTCTGCTCGATTTTTTAAACGACAAACCGATCGTTTTGCTCTCCTCTTATTTTAAACGCTCCGCTTTGGTGCTTCTGACAAAACCCTCTATCAAAAAACCTCAGGATCTCATCGGCAAGACGATCATGGCAAACGGAAAAAAGGATTTCGATATCAATTTCAAACCTTTTTTTAAACGCCATGGTATAGAGACCGATGCGTTTACTTTCGTAGAACATAGCTATAAGATCGATGATTTTTTAGACCCTAAAGTCGATGCGATGACGGCATTTATCTCCGATCAGCCCTATTCGCTCGATGCGCTCAAAATTCCCTACAACATCATCAATCCGAGCGATTTTGGAACCTTTAACCTGCAACTCGAGCTCTTTACCTCCAAAGCGGAACTTCTTGCACATCCTCAACGGGTAAAAAACTTTCGCGACGCAACGATCAAGGGGTGGGAGTATGCACTTGCCAACCAAGAGGAGATTATCGACATCATCTATACAAAATATTCTCAGGCAAAAACGAAAGATTTTTTAAGAAACGAAGCGGCGGAGGTGCTTAAACTGATCCTCCCCTACACCTACAACATAGGTTCGATCGACAAAAATTTTTTAGAGAGGCAGCTTGAACTTTTTAAACAAGATTACAACCTTGTCGCGAACAAAACGATCGATGAATTTTTGTATAAAAAACCCAAAAAAGAGTTCACCCAAGAGGAGAAAGAGTACCTCAAATTTCACACCTCGATCCCGCTTTGTTTGCAGCATGACCAATTTCCCTTCGACGGGTATGAAAATAAAACCCATATAGGGATCACGGCAGATATTTTCGCGCTCCTTTCCAAAGATTTGGGGGTGGAATTTATGCCGCTGGCTTCGCAAAATCATAACGAGCTCTCTCGAAAACTCCGAAACAAGAGCTGTTCACTGCTTTCGTTCATGCCTGAAACCTCAAAACATTTTGAAAATATGAGGGCTAGCGAGCCTTTTACCGCAAGCCCTTTCGTGCTTATAACCAAGCTTGACAAGTCGTTTGTGCAAAACGCTTCGCAGCTCAAAGATCGCACCCTTTTTGTCGAGTTTGAGACGTACAAAGAGCATTTGTTGCGCATCTACCCGTTTTTGCGTATCGAGGTGGAGGAGGATATCGATGCGATGATGCAAAAGGTGCTCTCCAACGAGGCGTTCGGGTGTGTGACGCTTGATGAGAAAGCGGATTATCTTATCAACCAAGTCGGCTACGGAAAACTAAAAATCAACGGTTTCTTGGCAAAAAACGACCCGATCGGACTCAGTATAGGGGTGGTGCAAAGCGATCCAATTTTGTATTCGATCCTCAATAAAGCACTGCATAACATCCCCGAAAGAGCGATGCAAAATATTTTTCAAAACTGGCTTTTAAAGCGCTACGAACCCAAAAAAGATTATTCTCTCGTTTTGGAGATTTTTCTCGCTTCGCTGCTCATCGTGGTGCTGATGTACTACTATCTCAGACGTCTTAAATCTTCCAACCACGAGCTTACGTCATTGCTTCAGGAAAAAACCAAAGAGCTTCACAAGCTCAACCTTTTCTTGGAACTCACCGTCAAAGAGAAAGTACAAGAACTCGTGCAAAAAGACAAACTCCTTACCGCACAGTCAAAGCAGGCGGTGATGGGGGAGATGATCCAGATGATCGCGCACCAATGGCGCCAGCCCCTCTCTACGATCACGCTGCAAATCTCCAACCTCCAGATCAATCAGATGCTAGGCAAACATATCGACGAGGAACAGGCGCAAAAAACCCTCTCCTATATAAGTGAAACCATCATCTACCTCTCTGAGACTATCGATGACTTTCAAACCTATTTTTGCCCCGACAAAGAGGCGATCCACATGGAGGTGCACGAGGTACTGCAAAAAGCGCTTACGTTTGCTTTGCCGCGCATAAAAAGCGAAAATATCACCCTCAACGTGAAGCGCTCGGCGGATATCTATGCCGAGATATATATCAACGAACTCGTGCAGGTGATTTTAAACATGCTCAACAATGCCATCGATGCGTTTAGCACCGTAGAGCGCGAACACAAAGAGATTTCGCTCTACGTCGAACACGAGGGGAATAAGGTAAAAATCTATATAGAAGACAACGCCTGCGGCATCCCGCAAGAGAATATAGAGAGGCTTTTTGAACCCTATTTTAGTACCAAAGGGCGCAACGGAACGGGGCTTGGGCTTTATATGTCGCAGATGATTATAGAGAAGCAGTTTAACGGCTCTATCGAGGTGCAAAGCTCCCCTGCGGGAAGTACCTTTATTGTGAGTATTACGCAGCTGCTTAGCTAAAGGGAATTAGGCTCTTTCTTGGAGAGAACGGTAAACTTTGTCGTTTTCTCTTTTACCTACGCTGATGACGTAGACTACGATCTCTTTCTCTTTGACTTCATAGGCAAGACGGTAGCCGGCATTTCGCAGTTTTATTTTATAAACGTTTTCATATCCACTTAGTTTGTCTTTGGGTACTTTTGGATTTTGAAGCCTCTCTTTTAATTTTTTGTAAAACTGCAATTTTATAGATTCATCAAGGCTTTTCCACTCTTTTAGAGCTTTGGGATGAAAATCAAGAGAGTAGTTCATTTAGCTCGACTCTCACAGGTTTTTGATCATCGCGGAGTCTTTTTTCGACCTCTTTTGCCAAATAGTATTCATCAATGATATCCATCATCTGTTCATAAAGCGCACTCGGTACCAAATAGGCGCTGGGAACGTTATGATTAAGTATTGCCACCGCCTCATTCCCCGCTTCTTTGAGTAAATGACTCGGAGATTTTTTTAACTCTGTAATGCTTGCGGTATAGTTTGCTAAAATAGGTTGCATAAATAAATCCTTTTTAAGTATCTAAAATCATACTTTATTTAGTGCTTTATGTCAAATGAAATCTACTTTGAAGATGTTTTTATTGTTTCGATTTTTCCGAAGCGGACCGAATACTCAAGTTTCAATTCTCAGCAAAAAGATTGTTTCAGCAATTGGAGTTATGATATGCATTCCATCTCAAGAGAGACGGAATGAGGAAAGATTTAGACATAGAAATAGACTGATTTTTTATTCCCTCTGAAGCATTTTATGTAAAGCTGAGTCATTTTTTGGAGTGTTTTGCTCTAAGAGTGTTCTTGCTAAAGATTGCATACTAAAAACAAGACTATCCCCTTTTTCTTCTTTCTCTTTGGCTGTTTTTTCTTGCATCTCTTCGAAGAGTTTTTTTCGATAATTTTCCACCATTTTTTCGATCTCAGCTAGATTCTCTGGCGAATCACCCATCTCTTTGAGAAGTTTTTCTTTATACTCTTTTACTTTTTCCTCTATCTTTTCAAGATTGAAATCCATTAAAAATTTTAAGGCACCTTTTGTTCGCAGAGATGCTTTGAATTGTTCGAGTGCATAGTCGGTTTCATCTTCTTGTGGCTCTATGATCTCTTTGCCGATTTTGTTTGCATTATAAGTGGTATTGTAGTGCTCACGCATATCGATAAGCACATTTTTAAACTCAGGATCATCACTTGTTTCATGACCTATATGGTTTATCATCCAGTTTAGCATATAGCTACTTTTT